>NZ_CP152002.1:912500-2112500 GCF_038595055.1 Paenibacillus sp. FSL R7-0345 | reverse complement strand
CAGGTTGCGAACAGCCAGCGGCCGTTGCTCAGAACCTGAATAGCCTGGCGTGAGAATGTGCCTTCCTCTGCGAAGAGGACTTCCGGCCCGCCCCAGGTCTGACCTTCATCGTCCGATTTCTGAACCATAATAATGGAAGTAAACTGCATGTTGTCTTTACCTTCCTGGCGGCTCAGCTGCGAGGTGTAAATTAACCAGATGGAGCCTTCAGGTGACCGGAAGAACGCCGGGTTTTGCTCACTGCGGTCCTCACCCTTTGATACCGTTACAGGAACAGACCACACTTGGGTATCCGGATCAAGCTTGGACACGACAATCGAAATATCTCCGCTGCCTTCAAAGCTGCCGGCAAACCAGGCGCAGAGCAGGCCTCCGTCTACGGTTTCGATTAGGGCAGGTGCATGTGCTGTTTTATTGCCGCCTGTCGGGATTAACCCGAAATCAACATTCAGGAATTCATCATGATACACAATGCCGTTCGGTTCAGAAGCTCTAACCCTTGGTAAGTTTGCCATTGTACAATCTCCTCCAAATCGTAAGTTATTCTACTTCCAGTTTGATGACTGCTTTTGTAAATTCCAGCGGCTGACCGATATGAAATACGGCTTTATGCCCGTCCCAGGGAAAGCACACATAGGCCATACCTTCTGTAATCTTCATAAAATGCCGCGTCTCGCCTTCATACTTTTCAACATCCCGTTCGCCGCTGTAAGGAATGGCAACTGTAAGATTAGCCAAATCCTCTAATGCAGCATACTCACTGCCCTCCAGTACAACCTGCACATCAATATATTTCCGGTGTGCTTCAAACTGCGCTTCGGCTAAAGGTTTGGTTGTGCCTGTCTGAAAGAAGAGATAGCCTCCTTCAAACGGATAATGCACTCCGGCTTCCCGCATCTCAATAGCCTGCATAGCAGCAAGTGCTTTATCGATATTAGGAAGGATAGGCTGGTAATTTGCCAGACGGTCAATACGTTCAATAATCATCCCTGGACAAGCTTTCTACCTGTGTATTTTCGGCTAGCCTAATGGCATAATCAATTGCATTTTCCAGGCTCAGCTCACTTGCAGTCCATTTGCCCGCCTGGTCAAAGGCTGTGCCGTGGTCCACTGAGGTGCGGATAATCGGCAGGCCGAGGGTAATATTCACTCCCTGAACAGCTTTCCAGGAGCTCGTCTCCTGATCATAGACAAATCCGAGCAGCTTCAGCGGGATATGACCCTGGTCGTGATACATGGCAACAACGATGTCGAACATTCCGCCATGCGCTTTGGAAAACAGCGTATCCGCCGGCAATGAGCCATACACATTAATACCTTCCGCTTTAGCTGCTTCTACTGCCGGATTAATATGCTCGATTTCTTCGGTACCGAACAGGCCATTTTCACCACAGTGAGGGTTAAGCCCGGCAACGGCAATCCGCGGATTGGTAATCCCTAAATTTCGGCAGGCAGTGTCAGCAATCCGGATCACATCCAGCACACGCTGTTTAGTGGCTCTGTCACAGGCTTCACGTAAAGAAACATGTGTGGAAACGTGAACTACACGCAGGTTGCCGTCAGCCAGCATCATCGTATATTTCTCAGTATTCGTCAGATCCCCATAAATTTCGGTATGGCCCGCATAGTGATGCCCTGCCGCATTCATTGCTTCTTTATTTAGCGGGTTCGTTACCGTAGCATCAACTTCCTTGGCCAGTGCCAGCTCAATCACTTTCTTGACATACTGGAAAGCAGCGTCACCGCCGGTTACTGAAACCTCGCCGATTTGAAATCCTTCCATATTGACCAGTCCCAGATCAACCATATCGATCGTGCCGTATTCATAGACGCCATCCTTGGGGTTCTCCACTACATTCACCTTTAAATCCAGCTCGGGATGCTTGGCAAGATAGAATTCGATAACCGATTTATCCCCTACAAGCAGCGGCTGACAACGGTCGTACAGTTCAGGCTTCTGAAAACTTTTGATGGATATTTCAGGACCGATGCCGGCCGGATCTCCCATAGTAATACCGATGATTTTTTTCATTGTCCGTCTCCTTTATTTCATGCCGTTGGCTTGGTTTGCAGCAATAACGTGACGAAGAGCTTCAAAACCCTGCTCTGAAAGCTGATTGAACGGTGCACGGCACTTACCGACCGGGAAGCCCAATTCAGCAACTGCATATTTCACGATCGTGTTCGGATTACCATACTTGAAGCAATCTCTGAAGGAACGGATGGAGTCCTGATATTGGCGGGACGCCGGAATGTCACCTGCAAGAAATTGTTCATAAATCTGGGCCATGGTGAAGGGATACACATTAGAGCAGCCGGCTACCCCGCCGTTACCGCCGGCGAGCAGGGTCCACAGGATAAGCGAATCATTGCCGGACAAGACGGCAAAGCCTTCCCGGTCCCGCGTCTGCTCAATGTACTGAAGAATGTTATCAAAGTTGCCGCTGGAATCCTTCACACCGATAATATTGCTAATTTTACTCAGCTTGCCCACGGTTGCAGGGGCAATCGCATTACCGGTACGTGCCGGTATATTATAAAGCACGATCGGCAGGTCCACTTGTTCAGCAACGGTTTTGAAATGGGTATACAGCTCATCCTGGGAAGCTGCTGCGAAGCCGGGCGTGATAATGGACAGAATATCTACTCCAATTTCTTTTGCTTTATTGGACAGGCGGATGGTATCGAGTGTACTGTTAACCCCGGTAGAAGCATACACAGGAATCCGGCCGGCCACTTGTTCCACTGTCGTTTTCATAATTTCACATTTTTCTTCTTCGGACAGGATATAGCCTTCACCGTTAGTTCCAAATACAAAGACCCCGTGTACACCGTTATCAATCAAGCGGTCAATCTGAACTCGCAGCTCCTCATGATTAACGCTTTCATCCGGATTCATTGGTGTAATAATAGGTGTGATAATGCCCTTAACTTCTGCCATATTCATTTCCTCCCTCTATAGTACTTCCCTGTAAATGTTTCTTGCATCATCCGGTGTCACTTCGCGCATATTGTTAACAAGGAGACGTGTCACCTGCATCCCGGCTTCAACCAGTCCCTCCAGATCACTTTCCGGTACATTAAATGACTTCAGGCTGGTTGGAATCTCCAGAACATCCACAATCCTCTCAAGCTCAGAAATGATAAATCTGGATTTTTCAGCTGTAGACAGCTCATGGTTACCGCCTCTTACTACACGGTCATATGCTCGTGCTAATTGTTCCTGAATAGCCGGCTCATTAAAACGCATTACAGGTGTCAGCAGGATGGCATTTGAAACCCCGTGCGGAATGTGATATTTGCCGCCGAGCGGATAAGAGAGCGCATGAACGGCTGTTGTACCTGAAGAAGTAATTGCTACACCTGCATAGAATGAGCCAAGCAGCATCTTATTTTTCGCTTCAAGCGCTTCCGGATTGGTACAGGCTTCAATAACATTATTCATAATCAAATCAAGGGCTTCCAGAGCAAAGGTATCGCTAAAAGGGTTAGCCTTAGCTGAGGTAAAGCATTCAATAGCATGGCATAAGGCGTCTACTCCGGTTGCTGCTGCGATGTGCTTAGGCAATTTTTTAATTAAACGGCCGTCCAGAATGACATAATCAGCAATCATTGCAGGATTGACAATCCCGACCTTCAGCTCTTGCTCCGGTACAGCCACAATGCTGTTTGGAGTTGCTTCGGAACCGGTTCCGGCAGTGGTCGGAATCATCAGGGACAGCACCTGCTTTTGGGCAAGCAGCGGGTTATCCAGCAGATCCTTCACGGTGTAGGCATCTGTTGCCAAAATGGAAGCGAGCTTGGCTACATCCATTACACTGCCGCCGCCGACTGCAATAATGAAATCAGCATGCTCGTTTTTGAACCGGTCTACGATCTCTTGTGCCTGAAGATAGCTTGGCTCTGCAGGAATTTCAGAAATGATGCTGTATGCAATCCCTTTGTCTGCAAGAATCTGCTCCGGAATCCCTGTTAAGCCGGCATTCAGTACACCCTTGTCTGTAAAAATAACGGCTTTCTTAATATCCGCTGTCAGGATGGCTCCCAGCTGCTCCAGTGCATGCTGGCCTGCGAAAACATTTTTAGGCATTTTCAAACTGTAATCTGTTAACATTTCTTTTCCTCCTGCTCTATAATGTTCTGATTCAGCTCTATAAACAGCTCTTTATTCCCGAAACCGCCGGACTTGGTAATCACTTGAACCGGCTGATCCTTCCAGATCATCTCGGATAATACGACACCCTGGCTTATTTCATACAGCGGTTTGATCCGGCTGATCTTTAAGACCTGCATCGACTGAAACAGTGTATCGCCGCCGGTAAATAGTAACGTCCGGTTAACCTTTCTGTCCAGCAGCTGTCTGGACAAATTCCCCAGGGACTGCGCTATCCTGAAACGAAATTCGGTAGGCAGAATGTTGCGGGATGCTCCGTATGCAGACAAGCTGTTCATCGTATAATCACCGAGCGTTTCAAAGATTATTAATTCGCTTTCAATAACGGCCTCAAGATAGGCCTCCAGACATTCCTGCCCCTCCGGGCTCTCCCAATAGTCAGGCTCCAGAAGCTGACGGGGGCTTAGAGAATAACGCTTACATTTTTTCTGTTCAGCATACTCAATTTGCTGCTTTGTAATAGGATTAACAGATCCGCAAATGACCATTAACGGTGCATTGATAACAGCCTTTTGAGTCATTCTGTCTGAAAAAACGGCATCTGCCAAGATTTTGGCAAACCCGGCACAGCCTATGGTAATGTCTGAAAGGTGATGCTCCTTTATTATCGTCATAATTTGCAGCAGGTCCCCGTCTGTTTCACTGTCAAACAGCAGCAGGCCCGCTCCGGCTTGACCGATCTGAGCATCACGGATCAACTGACTATCCAGATTAGCCTCATCCTGCAGCCTTTTCGGGATATTGCTTTCCGTAACCGGTTCATAGGGGTCCTGTCCAAACACACTTTCCGAAACCAATTGTCCGTCTATATAAAGATTACCGTTATTGACAATCCGGTTGATCTCCGGAAAGGCAGGAATAAACGGAATCTTCTTATCCGGGAAATGATCCAGGACGGCTTTGATTTCACTGCTGATATTTCCCCTCAAGGCAGAGTCCACTTTTTTATAGATAAACGGTACTTGAACCTGCTTGGACTGTTCGATTATCTGACTGACAATGTTGTAAGAATCAGCAAAGGACAGATACCGGCTTTCCGTATCAATAACCAGAACCTCCAGATCATCCTCCAGCAATCCGTAATCAATAACCGGTTCTGCTGTAACCATGGTCTTCACACCCAGGTTCGCAAATTGTACTCCCGTATCTAAGGCACCGGTAAAATCATCAGCGATCACCAGCAATTTCAGCATCAGCTCACCCCCTCTTGTTCACACCTTTATTTTATAGCTGCGCTAAAAAGGATGTAACCTCAACAGTAAATGAATTGTTTCTTTTTGAAACACATATCATTTATTTCTATTATTATTTTTAAATCTGCATTATAATCGTTTATAAATGAAACACTTCTCAGAGGAGGGCAATCAGGATGGCCAACAAAATTAAACTGCTCGGCATTGCGCCTTATGAAGAATTGAATCATTCCATGACGGTTATCGGAGAGCAATTCGGGGAAATCGATATTCATATCTATACCGCCGACCTGGAAGAAGGACAGCAGCTGGTATCAGAATTATCTGAAGAAAACTACGATGCGATTATTTCCAGAGGCGGTACTGCCAGCTTAATTCACCAGTCGGTCTCCATCCCTGTTATAGATGTATCTATTTCCGTGTATGACATTTTGGGTGCAATTAAGCTCGCCAATAACTACACCAGCAATTTTGCCATTATAGGCTATCCCAGCATTACCGAAACGGCTCATCTGATCTGCGATATTTTGCAATACAACATTAAGATCATTACCCTGGATAATCCCGTAAGTGCCGATTACCTGTTAGACCAGTTAAAAGCGGAGCAGTATGAGATGGTGCTATGTGACGCCGTTACTCACAAGATGGCCCTCAGCAAGTCCATTAATACCATCCTGATTACCTCCGGAATTGAGAGCATCAAGCATGCCTACCGGCAAGCCATCTCACTGGTTAATGACCTCAAACAAATCAGGCAAAAAAATGAGCTGCTGACCGCCTGCTTCCATACCCAGTCCCAGAAGGTCACCATTTTCGATCAGGAGCTGCAAACGGTTTTTACGAATATCGATCCTAAGCTGGAGAAATCGATCCGTCATTTTCTCGCTACGAAAAACAACTTAGAGGGTGAACAGCAGTTTTATCACACCCATAACACACAGGTTTATCAGTTGAAAATAAAGCGGCTGGACCTGGAGGACGGCTACTTTCTGTGCGAGGTTAAAAATTCAACCCCGCCGCTCATAAACAACAGCTTTGGTGTAAGCTACATGAATAAAGCTGAGGTCGAGGAGATTATCAATAAAAAGCTTTTATTTACCTCTTATATTCAGGAATCCTCTAAACATCAGCTGGACAAATTGGGCTCCCATTATAATGCCATGCTGATTTTTGGAGAAAGCGGCACTGCCAAGACAAGCCTGGCCTACACAGCCTATCTTAAGCAAAAAAATCATACGAGCAATCTGATTGTGATTCATTCCGAGCTGGTTAATGAACGGACCTGGAAATACCTGCTCAATTCCTCCAACGGCCCTTTGGTCGAAACGGGAAATACGCTCCTGTTTAAAAATGTGGAGCAGATGAGCATTCAGGATGTAGAACGATTGCTGACCATCATCAGCAACACCAGGCTGCTGCAGAAAAACAATATTTTGTTCACCTACAGTACAAAGAGTGCGGATAAGGACAAACAGATTTTCAACCGGATTATGACAGAGGTGGATTGCGGCAGTATTTACTCGCCTTCCATTGAAGAAAGAAAAAATGAACTGTCCGGGATTATCACCCTTCTGCTCAACAAAATCAACATTGAATGCAACAAGGAAGTGATCGGCTTTGATCCTAAAGCGTTAAGGGAATTGCTCAGCTTCAGCTGGCCGGGAAATCTGAATCAACTGGAGCAGACGGTTAAAAAGCTGGTGCTGTATTCCAACTCCTACTATATTTCTGAGTATCAGGTGCTTGAGCTGTTAAAGCATGAACGAACAGAATCGCCGTCCGTAAATATTGATTCTAATCTGGCCCAGCATCTGGTTGAAGACAAGACGCTTTTTGACTATTCAAGAGAAATTGTCATCGCTGTTCTTGAGCAGAACAAAGGCAATCAGACGAAAACAGCCAAGCAGCTCGGGATAAGCAGAACAACCCTGTGGCGTTACCTCAGAATAGAATGACAATCAAGGAGCAAAGAAAAACACCCGGCAGGTAAAAATTACCTGGTCCGGGTGTTTTTTAATCGTTGAGATTTGTGTGTCAAACCATTGCCGGCAGCACCTTCCTACGGATTAACCGTTTACAGGAAACATAAGCATAGCGCCGATACAGATCGCAAGAATGCGGATTAGATACATCGGTACGGAGAACATCCAAAACTGGGACAGCTTATATTTACCCATCCCCAGAATCATTGCCGGCATCCCGTCGATTGGCATGTATCCGCCGTTCCATCCGGATATGGCAACTGCAGCTGCGGCAGCGACAGGATTAAGTCCCAGGCTCAGGCTGGTTGTAATTGCAATCGGTGCAAAGATGAATACAGACCCCATATTTGATCCGGTAAACGTAGAGCAGGTGCTGGTTAGCAGGGCGAACATTAGGATCAGAATGAACGGGCTGATGCTTGAGCCTAGCCCGGCTGCAACCGCTTCCCCAATCATTGTTGTAAAACCGGAGTTTGCCAGAGCATCAGCCACACCGATTACACCGGCCATCATAAGGATTACTGGCGCACCCATATTGTTACGGACTTCTTTAAAATCAAGCACATTGATAATCAACAGGAAGGCTCCGGCAAGTCCGGGAATGACATAAGCAGCATTACCAATCTGGCTCATAAGCATCATACCGATCACACTGATGATAAAGGCAGCGATCGTGCTGTTTTCCTTCCATGCAGGCAATGACGAAGTACTCGCCTCCATTACCTCCTGGTCATCTCCCGAAACTCCGCTGACCGGATGATCTGGCAGCAGACGGTAAGCAATCAAGGTCCACGCCAGGAAACCAAGGGAGAGAACCAGATTTACCACAGCAAACTTTGCCATGGACAGGCCGCCGGCATAACCGGCCGTCTCCAGTACACTGACAGTAACACCATAGAAAAGCGCTACATTGAAAGGCACCAAAGGATGATTAGTAGCAAAGCCCAAAGGCATCATCAGCTTGGAGGTGGGCATTTTTTTATTGTAAGGGATGGCAGAAACGATGGACAGAATGAGTACATAATAACCGGTGGAACCGGAGCCTGCCAGGCTGGCGCCCAGCATAACGACCACAACCAGAAGAACATAGCTCTTGTAGCCGCCCTTATTGACGAGAGCGACCATTGCGGACTGGACCTTGCCGATAAAATCCGTTTTCATCAGTCCTGCCATAACGACCATGAAACCGGCAATCATAATCACGCTGGGATTTATAAATCCGGCAAAAGCCTCCGGAACAGTGGACAGGCCGGTGACTACCAGTAACAGACAAGCTATGATCGGGGGTGCACCGAAAGCAAATTTGTCTGACATGATCATTACAATCATCAGGATCAAAATACCCAAGGCGAGAATCATTTCCATTGTCATTGTTGTTTATCCTCTCTTTATTGGATTGAATAATGGGTATGTTTGAAAGCGCTTCACATGTAAAATAATAATCTCTTTTATGTTATTAATTGAGCATTTTGCATAATTCATTTCCAGGAAAAAGATAAGGCTATACTGCATGATAAATTTAGGTTTTGAGAAAAGAAGAGCAAAAATGGACAGACGGGCAGAATTTGCGGAAAGGCTAAATTTAAGCGGCAGTTACGACTCTTTGTCTCGATACAGCGAGCGCAGAAGCAAGCAGCACAATGGCATTCAAATATTGGTGAGTCGTAACTTTTTGAATACCCCAAACATGCAATTGGTCTGCGGTTAGATAGGTCTTCATTCGAGAATTACAGCGTTCTACACTGGTTCGCTTGTTGTAGAGTTCCTTCCAGCCCCGACTTTCTCGGTGCGGCATTGCATAGCGGCGAAGGTCTTGCTGAGTGTCGACCTTGACCACCATCCCATAATTGGAAGTGGAGCAAGCCGTCATGCCTAAAGGACAATCCACTTTCCCCGTAGCGTGTGGACAACGAAACTTCAAACGTTCCTTTTCCTGTCCCCAATACGTCATCGGAAACCCCATCGAACAGCAAGGTGTCCCTTTGCTTGTCATACCTGCAGGGGGTTCCTTTTCATTCCGCGGATTCATTGGAATAATCGCTTGGGCCTTGACGCTGCGAGCCGTTTCGTAGTTTTTCATTTGGTCATATCCTGCATCCAGCATGAAAAAACGAGGCTTGAATCGTTCGACGGTTCGCTTCATGAGTGTAGGTCCCTCATCGCCATCATTCACATGAGCAGGTGTAACGTTTAGGGCAATCGGAAGTTCACTCTTCGTATCGACGGCCAGATGCAGCTTATAGCCAAACCACTTAACTTTGTTGCCAAACGCATCGAGTTTTACTCCCCAATTGGCATTGCCGGTGAGTTCGCTTTTTCGCTTAGGTTCTTTTTTCTCGTAAGCGTGAATGGCTGCGCTGTCGATGGCGACATGAGTGCCGCCTAGGATTCCAGCTTCTTGGCACTGAGCGACAAGATCCTCAAACAACTGCTGGGCGAGGTTTTTGCGAGTCAAGTCGGCAAAAACCCGGCTTAACGTAGAGATCGAAGGGGCGAAGATGTCCAGCCGAAGTCCACATTGGTAACGGAAACGAAGGTCAAACTCCAGTCTACGCGCTAGGCCGGTGAACGTATCGATGTTCTCTAAGGGAGCCGCGAGTAATGCGCGAAGAATGCCTTGACGGCAGTGCCCATCCGCTCCTCGGGGTGAAGGGTTTCTCAATTGCCTCGCATACGGTCGTAAGTCCAGTGCACTAAAAAAGATAGGCAGTCGTTCTTTCGATTCGATTTTTTGAAGCTCCTCAAAGGAAAATAGACTTTCTTGGAGAATATACAAAAGGGGCTTCCTCCTCTTGAGTGTTTTGGTTTCGTCACCAAAAAACTTCTCCAAGTTGGGGTGAAGTCCTTTTTTATATCCAAAATCCCTTTGTATAGCAAGGGCTTAGATTAATGCAAAATGCTCAATTAAGAAAATCAAAAGGTCTATTCGTTTCTTTTTGTAACACTTTTATCAATTATAGGCACTTTTCGAAAAAATAAAAATCAAATCGTTTCATTTGTTAACAACTTACTGAAATTCAGATTGAAGAAAGTGGTAAACAAAAAAAGCCATACCAGCGCCGAAGCACTGACATGGCTTTTTGTTCATTTATAAGCTTACCGGTTTAACAGGCTGCCGACATATTTCAGCAGCTCGTTGGCGCAGATCGGGCAGTAGTTATGATCCTCCATCAGGCGTCTGGATACCTCGTTGATCCGTTTCAGCTGGCTTTCATCCGGCGTCTTGGACGAGGTGGTAATCTTCACGATATCCTTCAGATCGGTGAACAGCTTTTTCTCAATCGCCTCGCGCAGCCGGTCATGATTGTTGTATTCAAACTTCTTGCCTTTGCGGGAATAAGCCGAGATGCGGATCAGGATTTCTTCGCGGAAGGCCTTTTTGGCATTTTCGGAGATACCGATCTGCTCTTCAATCGAACGCATCAGCCGCTCATCCGGCTCCATCTCTTCATCCGTAAGCGGATCACGGATTTTGGTCCAGTTGCAGTACGCCTCGATATTGTCGAGGTAGTTCTCAAACAGTGTTTTGGCTGATTCTTCAAAAGAGTAAACGAATGCCTTTTGCACTTCGCTTTTGGCGAGAATGTCGTATTCCTTACGGGCAATGGAAATAAAGTTCAGGTAACGCTCGCGCTCTTCTTTGGTGATCGAAGGGTGGGAATCCAGTCCGTCCTTGATCGCCCGCAGCACATCCAGCGCATTCATGCACTGCAGGTCGCCCTTGATCAGGGCACTGGAAATCCGGTTAATGACATACCGCGGATCAATCCCGGACATGCCTTCATCCAGATACTCGGTCTGCATTTCCTTGAGGTCGGCTTCCTTGTAGCCTTCCACCTCTTCGCCGTCGTACATCCGCAGCTTTTTAATCAGGTCCATGCCCTGCTTCTTGCTGTCCTTCAGCCGGGTCAGGATGGAGAAGATCGCAGCGGCCCGCAGGGCATGCGGCGCAATATGCACATGCTTCATATCGCTTTGGCCGATCAGCTTGGCGTAGATTTTTTCCTCTTCCGATACTCTCAGGTTGTAAGGCACCGGCATAACGATCATGCGGGACTGCAGCGCTTCATTCTTTTTATTAGAAATAAAGGACTTGTATTCTGTTTCATTGGTGTGGGCCACGATGAGCTCATCTGCACTGATCAGTGCGAACCGCCCGGCCTTGAAATTGCCTTCCTGGGTCAGGGACAGCAGGTTCCACAGGAACTTCTCATCGCATTTCAGCATTTCCTGGAACTCCATAAGGCCGCGGTTGGCCTTGTTCAGCTCCCCGTCAAACCGGTAAGCACGCGGATCGGATTCCGAGCCGAATTCTGTGATGGTCGAGAAGTCGATGCTGCCGGTCAAGTCGGCAATATCCTGCGATTTCGGATCGGACGGGCTGAAGGTCCCGATGCCGATACGTTCTTCTTCCGATAAAATAACACGGGTAACCCTGACCTGCTCGATGTCGCCGTTGTATTCATTTTTCAGCCGCATCTGGCAGGACGGGCACAGGTTGCCTTCAATGCGTACACCGAGCTCGCGCTCAATCTCCGGACGAAGCTCCAGCGGAATCAGGTGCAGCGGCTCCTCATGCATCGGGCAGCCATCAATTGCATATACGGCGCCGGCATCGGTACGTGAATACTGCTCCAGGCCGCGTTTTAAAAGTGTAACCAGTGTTGATTTACCGCCGCTGACCGGACCCATTAACAACAGAATCCGTTTACGGACATCGAGCCGGCGGGCAGCGGAATGGAAATACTCCTCCACCAGCTTTTCTACTGCACGGTCAAGACCAAAGATCTCCTGCTCAAAAAACTTATACCGCTTGCGTCCGTTAATGTCCTCCACGCCGTGTGATTTGATCATGTCGTATACTCTGGAGTGAGCCGTTTTAGCGGGAGAGGGGTCTTTTCTCAGCAGTCCTATATAATCCTTAAAGGTGCCGCTCCACGCCAAACGGTCATTCTCAGCCCGATACGAAGCTATACGCTCAAAAATGTCCATTGCTCGCTGCCTCCTCTTGCGCTCCTACTTGCTCTATTGGCTTTAAAAGTGTATTACATACCTATGCGGCAGCCCGGGATAATTGACCTCTTTTTTGCTGTGCTATAATAGAGAATCATTGTGAACAATAGAACTTCACATAATCACGTTAACTGTACGGGTTAAACCCTAGACGCTATATAATGGGAAAAAGCGGTGTTCGAACAGGAAATCTGCGGGGAGTGACTACGATGGCGATTAAAAATGAAACGGAGCTGTATGCTCCTCTTAAGGCATATTTCGAGCAGTATGGCTACTCGATCAAAGGTGAGGTGCGCACCTGTGACCTGGTTGGCCTGCGCGAGGGTGAGGATCAGCCGCTGATCGTCGAGATGAAAAAAACGTTCAACCTCGCCCTGCTGCTGCAGGGGGTTGAACGTCTGCGCCTCAGCCCCAACGTCTACCTCGCCGTAGAACGCGTCCGCGACAAAAAAGGCGCGGTGAACCAGCGCTGGGGCGAGCTCACCGGGCTGTGCCGCCGGCTCGGCCTCGGGCTGATCACCGTCGTCTTCTACAAGACGAAGGATCCGCTCGTCGAGGTGCTCGCGGAGCCGGGTGACGCGCCGCCTCAGGTACGCAGCGGTGCCCGGCGGCGCGAGAAGCTGCTTCTCGAGTTCCGCGAGCGCAGCGGGGACTACAACACCGGCGGCAGCACGCGCGTCAAGCTCGTGACTGCCTACCGCGAGAAGGCGCTGCGCGTGGCACTCGCGCTGCAGGCCCTTGAGGCCGAGGCTGCGCTCGGCCTCGCTGCGGGGCGCGGCGGGCGCAGCCGCGCGCGCGGAGCAGGCGCGGATGCGCCTGCCGGGGACCCGGCCGCTGCGCCGGGCCGGGCGGGGATCACGCCCGCCGAGCTGCGCAGGCGGAGCGGGGTGCCTGGCGCTGCAGCGATCCTGCAGCGCAATTACTACCGCTGGTTCACACGAGTGAACCGCGGCCGCTACCAGCTGACGCCAGCCGGCACGGCTGCGCTGGTGGAATACGCCGCGATCGCTGAGATCAGCGCGGGCAGGGGGTAGCGCCGCAGCGGGCTGCTGCGCGTAAAAGCAGCAGGCGCAGGATAGCATGCCCGCTGCTTTTACGCGGGTGCCTCCATGCGGCACCCTGCGTATGCGCGTGTCTGCAGTGCAGTAGTCGTGCCTTCCGGCGTACTGCCAGCCCGGACACACTCTTTGCTCTCCATTCAACATCCCACCAGCCCGAGCGCACTCTTTACTCTCTGCTCCTAGCCACCACCATCCCTCACACCCTCCCCCCAGCCACCCAACGCAACTTTAACTGCACACCATACAACTAAAATGCCTGTTTTTCTTCGAAAATGTAAAATAGATGTATTCCGGAGACAATTTCATAATTCAAAACCCTTGCTACGCCTGGTTTTTTTGAGTATAGAAAAAGGAGTACCTCCCCAAGTTCTCGAAGTTATAGGCGACCAAACCGACACCCGAGAACAAAAAAAGGAGGTAATCCCTATCTACTCTATTCGACAAGAAGAGCTGTTTTCCTTCGAGGAATTGCTCCAAATGCGCCCGGAAGATAAATATAGTCAAATCTTTGAACACTTAAACCTGGCTCCGGTCCTTCACGTACTCCGGAAAAAGAACCATCGTGGACGGCCACAGGAGCTAAACCTCCCTGCCATGATCTACTCGCTGCTCATCTCAAAAATGGAGGGCATTGAGTTTGTTTCTTCTCTGGTTAGACGCCTTAAGCACAGCGAGGAATTTCGGGTGCAGTGCCGGTTTACCGGCTCAAACCCTATTCCGAGCAAGGCTTCATACTCCCGTCTAATTTCTGCGCTTGAGCAAACGGGAATGCTTGAGCAACTGCAGGATAGCTTGGTGCTGTCTGCCATGGAAGAAGGCTTTATTACGGGCACGCACCTTGCCGTTGATTCCTCCATTGTTGAGGCTTGGGATTGCCAATTCAGTGAATCTGCGTCGAAACGCCGAGCGGCCCGCCGTACCAAAAAGCCAAGTGAAACGCCAGAAATTCAGCAACTGGAGTTCGAGAATGTCGAGCCAGAGCCTCAGCCAGCGAACGAACCGCTTAAAAAACCAGTCTACCGACGTGGGCGGGCTTCTGCGGAAGAAAAAGAGCGCCGGCGTCTAGAACGGGAAGCTTATGAAAAGACTCTAGCACCCTTTGAGAAAACGATTGAAGCGATGCTGCCTTACACCTATGACGAGCTCCTGAACACGATCCCCCGGCACGCTGCACGCTTTGACAAGAAAAATACGAAGGGCAGACTCACCAGTTATTACGGATTTAAGGCGAACGTACTGGTCGATGCGGATTCTCAGTATGTGCTAAGCGGTGTTTTTAGTTCGGCGAATCTGAATGACCAGCGGATGGCCGTCCTGCTTCTAAAGGGGCTACACCTGAAGTTTCCTGGGCTGAAGGTGAAGCATGTCTTGGGCGACAAAGGGTATGACAGTTCGGCCATTTACCAGTTGATTCATTCCTTAGGCGCTTTTCCTATTATTAAAATGATTCACCACAAAAAACCGCCCGAGGGGATGAACCAGGATTACACCCCTGTGTGCTCGCAGGGACACGCCTACCGTTACGACAGTTTCGATACCAAATACGAAACGCTGCGTTACACCAGGCCCAACCATTGCAAAGACTGTCCGTTTTCTGCATCCGGCTGCCAAAAAGTGTTTAAGATTCGAATCCAAACCGATTTGCGGAAGCACGCTTACCCAGCAAGAGGGAGCGAGAGCTTTAGGCAACTGTATAACAAACGAACGGCTGTAGAACGTGTTTTTGCCTACCTCAAAGAGTATTTTGGGATGAAGCGCACACGTCACCGCGGCGTCCGGGCAAGTGTCGATTTCCAGCTCAGCACATTGGCCTACAATTTGAGTAAGTTTGCGCTAGACAAGTTGAACAAGCAGTTGAGTAACTCCCAGCAAGTGGCCTAACTTTTTTAAAAAACAAACTCAGATTTTGGCCCAGTCTTGCTATCCAGCAAACTGAATTATGAAATTGACTCTTCCGTGCAGCTAAAATGTGCCAAATCGCCTGATTTAGTCTTTTTAGCCGATTTTAACTGTACAAAGTACACTTATATGTTGTTAGCAGAAGAATTTTCTGATTTTAAGTGTACAAACTGCAACTAAACTTCCCTCCTGCTGAGCTCCCACATCCGAGCAACTCCCGAAGCCCGGAGGAAAGACAAAATTATCCGGTTTATCCCGGGTCGAGGGATCCTCCGCAGCCAGCGGCTCATCGAGCACATACAGACTGGCCTCCCTGGCAAAAGCGAGCGAGAGACTCAGCTGCTCCTTCATCCCTTTTGACAGCGACTTTACCTTGTCTTTTAAGATTCAAGCCAAGTGCGCCGATCATATCACTGGCTTTCTCCCGCCGGATCTTCAGCTCCAGTCCGTTCAGAGCATTCTTGCGGCCATAGCTTTTGCTTAGGCCCTTGCATTCCAGTATGTTTTCCACAGCCATCCTCTTCCTGCCATCCTTTCTGTTTGAGCCTGCACCAGCTTTACTGCTTCAGCAACCTCTGACCGTTAGAGCAGCTCTTCCATAAAATCCCTGAAGCATCACTGAATTTACACATTTGACGATTCCTTTACCTTCGTTCTAAGTAGCTCCAGCGCTCCTTGAAAAGAAATTGCCTTCCTCCCCCTTCATCTCCGGACGCAAAAAAGCAAGCTCCATCCCGGATGGAGCCTGCCTATCTGCTTCATATTTACCTTTAGTCTGTCCCTTCCCCTCAGCTGCGGGCCGTAAACTCTGTCACTGCCTCGCTCATCAGGTTCATGCCAAGCAGCAGCTCATCCCGGCCGGGATGGCTGAAATTGAGGCGGATGCGGTTGCTGCCGCCGTCAACACTGCAGAGCTGGCCAGGCAGGAAGGCGACGCCTTTGGCCAGTGACACCTTGAGAAGTGTCATGTCATCCAGCCCTTCCGGCAGCGAGACCCACAGGAACATGCCGCCCTCCGGCAGGTCATATTCACTGTTTTTCCACGCCGGACGCTTCAGCAGCTCGGTCATCAGCTTCAGCCGGGTATGATATTCACGGTTCAGCACAGTGATGTGCTCCCGCAGATTAAAAGCCGTTACATCCAGCAGATAATGCAGCAGCCGCTGATTCAGCGAGCTGGACTGCCAGTCCGCCATCTGCTTGGCCGCAGCCATCATGGAGATCAGTTCGCGGCTGCCTGCAGCCCAGCCCGTCCGCAGGGCAGGTGCGACCGTTTTGCTAAATGAGCCTATGTAGAGTACGTGGCCGCCTTTGCTGACATTTTCCAGTGCGTAGAGAGAAGGATATTGCGCTGCCGGAAGTACACCGCTGCCGCTCCGCTTAAAATGCAGATCCCCGTAGGAATCATCCTCAACGATCAGCAGATTATGGGCGGTACACAGCTCAAGCACCTCCCTGCGCCGTTCAAGGCTCCAGAGAATACCGCTCGGATTGGTGTAGCTTGGCGTTGCAAACAGCATCTTGGGCCGGTGCTGATGAATCCGGGTGCGCAGATGATCCGGCAGCAGACCGTCACGGTCTCCCTGCACAGGAATAATGACTGCCCCCTGCATCCGCAGCGCCTGCAAAATTCCCGGTGAAGTCGGATTTTCCACCAGCACCCGGTCTCCGGGATCAATGTAGACCCGGGACAGCAAGTCAATAGCTTGTTGACTTCCCGTTGTCAGAAGAACTCCGCCTTCAGCAGCGTGTACTCCTTTGCCTTTCAGCCAGTCACCGGTCAGCCACTCCCGCAGCGGCGCATAACCTTCAGGGTCACCATACTGCAGTGCACCCGCATCAGCCGAGATTACGGTCGAAGCTGCTTCTGCAAGCAGTGATAACGGGAACAACTCTTCCGCCGGCAACTCCTCTGCCAAAGAGATTAACGTGCCGCGCCGCGACTGGGTACGGATGCTAAGCTGCGGTGAAGACACCAGCGTATGCGCACGGGCAGAAAACTCATACTTCATATGTTCCCCCCTTCCCTCGTACCAAGAATATTCCAGCCTGGACGGCAATATGTCGCCTGAACCGGCTTACGCGTAGATTTGCTTATTTTGCCGCGAAAAGAGTGCAAATTTCTCAATCGCCTGTGCTCTCGTCGATACATCCAGCTTCACATAAATTTTGCGGAGATAATTATCGATGGAACGCCGGCTCACTTCGATTTCAAGGGCAATTTTGTCATACGTGATTCCTTGCACAATCCTCTCCATAATAAACATCTCGGTCTGCGTCAGCTGCAGCACGCTATCGAGCCCGCGCGTTGAAGTTGCCGGCCGGTAGCCCTTTTGAATCCAGTTCAGCGGAAGCGACAAAAACCCTTCCCTAAGCCCTCCGATCATCAAGAGCAGCTGCCGGGAGGATGCCCCCTTGGATAACACTCCGCTAGCCCCGAGCTCAAGCAGCGGCTGAAACAGCTCGCTGTCTTCCTCTTCTGTCATAATAATAAAATGCGCTTCCTCACAGCAGCTTTTCAGCTCCGGAAGTATTTGCTCTACATTGCCTTCCGGCATCTGATAATCGGCAAGCACCAAATCCGGCTGATGCTCCTGCACACTGCTCAGTCCATCGCTCCAGCTGTTATGCATACCAAGAACGGTAAGCTCTCCTCCTTCCTCCAAAATCAGTTTAGTACCTAGCATACTTGTGGGATGACATCCCACGATGACCACCCGCCAGACCTTCATCATTAATCCCCCAAACCTCCTGCTGTCTATATATTTACCCCGAGTGGAAAGCGCTTTAAGCGTGTCTTGCTGATACGCAAGCAAGGATGGTTGTTGGTGTATGTAAGTTTTTTCCTTCTTTTTCCTTGAATACGCCCCTCAGATATTCCAATCTATAGAAATTGTATCGCAGTACTTTAATAGGATGCAATTACTTTTTCACGTTTACATTTCTCTCTTTCACTTTTGCGAAACTTATAAAAGTCTGATAGAATGGGAACTTGAAAAAAATAGCTTGAGGTGATGTTAAAATGCAACCGCTAGCGGAATCGACCCCTGTACACTCGCGGCGCACGGCAGCGAGAAACGGCCCTTCCGTAAAATGGTTTTTACTGTTCTGGATTGTTATGATTGGAGTAGGTGCCTATGCGGTGTACAGCTACACCAACCATCTGAAGCAGCAGGTGCTGACGGAGCTTGGCAACCAGAGCCGGCAGCAGCTTACCGTTTTGCAAAACGATTACGAAGCACGAATCGCCGTTCTCTCCGAAGAAGTGAAGGAGCTGCAGAGCACGGTGCAGACCTTTAACGAATTGCTGACGTTTACCAAAGACAATGCAAGCAACAAAACAGACAACAGCAACAAGCTCTACACCCAGCTTAGTGAAGTCAAACAGCAGCTGGATGCCCTTAAGAAAGAGATGGATCTGTTAAAATGATGACGCCTGTCAAAAGAATCAACCGCTTTTTTATGCTTCTGACGGCGCCTCTTATCGGACTGTTGATTGTCCTGTGGGCACATCAGCCTAAGCTGATACTCGATCTGGATACCGGCCAGTTTGCTGCCGCTCCCGGACCGCTTGAACAGACCGCCTTGCTGAAGCAGGAGCTGCTTGCGGCCCAGGATTCCGCGTCCTATACCATTGACGCCATCGGGGCTACCGCACACCTGTATAACCAGACCACGAATGCCATGAACTCGCTGGTTACGACAGCTGCAGCCCAGGTATCCCGGCCGGAGCTGATCTACAACAGACGGATCACAGCGAAGCTTGGCATCCCTGCGGATGTCATCAGCAGTGACCGGATTACTATTGAATTGTACCGGCTGAACCCCGGAAACTATAAAGCATATGCCTTAAAGATCAGGCTGAAGGATGCCGCAGCGATGAAAATGAGCCTGGCCGGTGACGGCACAGGCCAGTCCGAAACAACAATGCAGGCCGTTATGCGTAGTGGTGCAGTGGCCGGCATCAACGCCGGCGGCTTTGCCGACCAGAACGGCAAACGGTATCCGCTCTCCACTACCATTGTGAACGGCAGCTATCTGTACGGCTTTGAACCGACCTACAAGGATCTCAGCTTCGTCGGCCTCAGCAAATCCGGCAGGCTGATCGGCGGCAAATTCAGCAGCAAAGCACAGCTGGACCAGCTCGAGCCGGCATTCGGCGCGACCTTTGTGCCTGTATTAATCAAAAACGGCATGCTGCAGCCGATTCCGTTAAAGTGGCAGATCAGTCCCAAGCGTGCTCCCCGTACCATCATCGGCAAGTATAAAGATGATCAGCTGCTTGTGCTGGTTGCCGATGGTTATAATGAGAGCGGTACTTCCGGAGCAACTCTGATGGAATTACAGAGCAAGCTGTGGGGTATGGGTGTCGTTGATGCTTACAACCTGGATGGCGGAGGCTCCTCATCGCTGATATTCCGGGGTAAAGTCATCAACAAACCGTCTGACGGAAATCTCCGGCAGGTACCTACTAACTTCCTGTTCTTTAAATAGTTGACTCAATACCTTAATCCGTCAACGTCTTTTCTCTCTTTTTTGCTTTTAATTTAAGACTGCGGCAGGTTATAATCAGGATAACGTTTACAATCCTTTGTGGAGGTGTCCATTATGTCGTTCTCCTTAACCTTTTGGATTGTCACTCTTGTGCTCCTGCTGTTCCTGGCCGGTATATTAACCGCTGCCTACAACGACGATAAGACCAAGGGCTTATAACGGACGGAAGCTGAACTGCTGCTGCTGCTGCTGCTCCAAGCCCAAAAAAACGCCGCACAATGTGCGGCGTTTTTTTAGCGTTGGCCTGCGGGGTACACCGCAGTACCGTACTATGTAAGAATACTGCTTACCACTTTCCCGAAAGGAAGGGGAGATAACTAAGCGTGTCTAGGCAATTGTGTCATTTCTGTAAGACAATCCGCACAGATATAACGCTCTTTATACTCGCTTACGCCTTCCATCGATCCGCAAAATACACATTTGGGACGATAGCGCTCCAAAATGATGTGGTCTCCCTGCACAAGAATTTCTACCGGGTCTCCTTCATTCATTTGGTACCTTTTACGCAGAGACTTAGGCAGAACAATTCTACCCAGCTGATCTACTTTACGAACTACGCCAGCAGGTTTCATATCTTACGTACACCTCTCCTGTTCAACTATTAATAGTAGTTACTACTTTTTTCGGCAGTATTCTTCTATTTCGTGATTCTTATTGTCGAATCCTGCTGAAAAAAATAAAAAAAGTGACTACTTTTAAAAAAGTTCCGGAAAGTCCAGCTGACGGAGTGCTTCATACACGATAATTGCTGCCGAATTGGACAAATTCAGCGATCTGACCGCCTGTCCCATCGGCATGCGCATCGCGGTTTCCTTACCTGCCTCCAGAATCTCAGGCGACAGGCCCTTGGTTTCTTTACCGAAGACAAAGAAATCCCCGTCCTGGAACGTAAAGTCGGTATAACGCTTCTCTGCTTTGGTGGTAGCGTAGAAAAAACGTCCATCGCTGTATTTTTCCAGCACCTCAGCGAACGAATCGTGATATTCAATCGTGACAGCATGCCAGTAATCCAGCCCCGCCCGCTTCAGCGTCGCATCATCGGTGCGGAAGCCCAGCGGCCGGACCAGATGGAGATGGGTACCTGTTGCTGCACAGGTACGGGCAATATTGCCGGTATTCGCCGGAATTTCCGGTTCAACGAGCACAATGTGTAATGCCATAATGATAAACTTCCTCTCTGTAGGCTGCATTAGCCCTGTGTTGTGAGTAAACATAAAGCTCTGGGATGACAGACGGGCCGGTTCAATACAAGCAGAAGACCTTCCGCCTGAATAGCGGAAGGTCCGGAAATTTCATTCATTAGCCTTGAGTCTGCCGGAAATGATTCATGAAATCAGTAAGCGCCTTAACGCTCTCATAAGGAACGGCGTTATAGATGGAGGCACGCAGGCCTCCGACGCTGCGGTGTCCTTTGAGGCCGATGAAGCCTTCCTGCTCGGCTGCCTTGACGAACTGCTTCTCCAGTTCCTCGGACTGCATCCGGAAGGTAACGTTCATAATGGAACGGCTGCCTGTTTCCGCTACTCCGCGGTAGAAACCGTCGCTGCCATCGATGTGATCATACAGCAGACCGGCTTTGTCGCGGTTTTTGGATTCGATGCCGGCAAGCCCGCCTTGCTCCTCAATCCATTTTAACACTTCATTGACCATATATACAGAGAAGGATGGCGGCGTATTATATAGAGAGTTGTTCTTATAATGTGTATCGTAGCGCAGGATCGTCGGAATGTTCGCAGGTGATTTGGCAATCAGCTCTTCCTTGGCAATGACCACAGTCACCCCGGAAGGTCCAAGATTCTTCTGCGCGCCGGCGTAGATCAGTCCGAATTTATTGACATCAATCGAGCGGCTCAGAATGTCACTGGACATATCGGCAATCAGCGGCAGCGAGCCTGTATCCGGATATTCTGCATATTGTGTACCTTCAATCGTCTCATTGGAAGTAATATGCAGGTACGCTGCATTGTCAGCCGGTTTGATGCTGCTCAGCTCAGGAATAGCCAGGAACTTCTTGTCCTCTGAGGATGCGGCAACATGCGCTTCTCCAACCAGCTTCGCTTCCTTGAGTGCCTTGTCCGCCCAGCTTCCTGTCATTACATAGCTGCCGGCCTGGCCGCTGGAGATGAGGTTCATCGGGATCATGGCGAACTGCGTGCTGGCTCCGCCCTGTACAAACAATACTTTGTAGCCCTCAGGATTACCGAGCAGGGAAAGCAGACGCTCCTGCGCTTCGTTATGCACGGATTCGTATATTGCCCCGCGGTGCGACATCTCCATAATAGACATTCCGCTCTCCCGGAATTCAACAAACTCCGCCTGTGCGCGTTCCAGTACTTCAAGCGGCAGCGCCGCCGGTCCTGCATTGAAATTGTATGCTCTCTTGCTCAAAATTGCCCCCATCCTTTCTCTCCTACGAATATGGATATCGCTATGATAGCAGCATTCCAACACGCCAGCAAGTATAATTATTCACATGTGGCGTAAGATGATCAGGCGTCAGAAGGTGAAAAACTGATAGCTGCGGCTCCAATCCTTGCTGTGACGCGGTAAAATGCTGATGTCCGCAAAAACCTCGGCAGAAATAACGTGCCGCTCCCCCCATAGAGCCATCCGCTCCGGAGTGAAGCTTCCGCTCTCACGCATCCCGGCTCCGCTCGGCTTATGGACCAGTTCCCAATACCACTGCGCATTCTCCTTCTTAGAGCCGCCCAGCCGGCAGTAGAATGGGCGGTCAGGCCGCGCATTCCAGCTGATCCGGTCTCCGGATACGCGCAGCAGTCCAGAAGTATAGGAGGATTCAGGCTCATGGATTACGGCTTCTCCCGGCAGTCTCAACTCGTATTCTTCCCCGGCTGGCGCCCGGTTGATTCCAATGAAATTATGATTGTATTCTTCAGTATGCAGCGGTTTGGTCCCGGTATTCTCCAGCGAATAGGCAATTGTGAGCCGGTCCCCGTCTAGTGAAATTCGTTTGGTCAAAAGAAAGCTATATCCCCGGCATTCTGCAGACTCTACCTTATAGACTATTTCCTCCCTGCTGCTGTCCACCGTAATCTGAGAGGAGATTAGCGGATAGGTTCCGAAAAAATCATAGGGAACCTCTGCAAGCTTCTGCAGCAGTCCTACTCCAGGCTTCGGAAACCATTCTCCGGCAGCCGCTTCCGCATAGCCGATTGGCCGGGAAATGCCAAATTCGTTGCACAGCCCGATTCCGCCGCTGCCGTGTCCTGCCTGCAGACTCTCCGGAACACAAAAGGTGTGCATTCCTTCCTCCAGTGTGACCTGTGTAATAAATCCGGTCCAGTCGAACCTGGTGCCCTTGTAGTCGCCGGGCTCTGCAATATCTACAGTGAGAATTCCATTTGAGAGCTGGTGTGCCATTATCCCCCATCCTTTCAGTACAGCTGATTCTTTATACTCCTGAGTTTATCAAAAAAACGCCTGCGGCACCTAAACAGGCAGCGCAGGCAATCCTTCATTATTCATATAAATCAGGCAAGCTCAACCTTCAATTCATGAACCCGGCCTTCCGGCAATGCCTCCAGTACGTCCCGCGGGATCAGCACACCCTCTGAGACGCGCTGAAGCGTCACCACAGCGCCGTTCAGCGTGATTCCGTGTATTTGGTACTCCCCGTACCCGGCGCTTCCTGTGGACGAATAGGCCACCTCCAGCTCACGTCCGGCAAAAATCGTCTTAACCGAAGCTTTTCCCTCGGCATCAAACTGCTCCTTGACCAGCTTCGGCGCCAGCAGCAGGTCGCCCAGCCGCCCCTTAACACCGAACACTTCCGTAACCATCGTCAGCAGCAGCCAGCTGGCCGAGCCGGTCAGATACGTATACATTCCCCGGCCTTTTTCATTGATATACTCCGGAATCCCCGGATACATCCGGCTCAGCTCAAAATTCTCACTCAGGCTGTACAGCGATTCAAGCACCTTGTAGCCTTCACGGACAAATCCCCGTTTATACAGCGCATTCCCGTACATTACGGTCATATGGCTGAACATTGCCCCGTTCTCTTTATGGCCAAAAGCAAACCCGAAGGCACGGCCCAGATTCTGCTGGATGCCGCCAAAATCCGAGTTCAGCCGGTAGCCGATTTTGGCATCGAACAGGTTTCTTTCCACGGATGCAATCATGTGCGGAATCTGCTCATCGGCTGCAGCGTGGCCAAGCAGCGAAAACACCTGTCCCGTGAGGGTCATGCGGGCACCGCCGGCCGTCTCTCCTTCAACCTGTTCACCGTCGTTATTGTAATAGCCGTTAAACCAGCCTCCGCCGTGAGTACTTTCCACCCATTCATTGCTGCGCAGGTGGTTGAAAATCCACTCTGCCTTAAGGGTCAGATCATCCGCCACCTGCTCAAGCTCCAGCTCTGCGCGGATTCCGCTCACCGCGTTCGGTGCAGCGGCGTAATACCGGCTTAGCCGCTCCTGTTTCGCGGATACCGAAGCATAATCCACACTTTCACCCAAAGAGTCCAGCAGCAGCACCAGCTCTTCCGCCAGCTCCAGTTTATTGTTTCCGGTCCGCTCTTTCAAAGTGCGCAGCAGACCGGAAAGCTCGTAGAGATTATCACCATAGAAGGCGGTAAAGGTCACACTCTCCCCCCGCTGGGCCGCCATATCCAGCCCGTCATTCCAGTCCGCACCCTCCAGCAGAATATTATTGTGCTCGCCTACATTGAAGAAGGGAACCAGATTCTGCAGCAAAATATGCTCCAGAATCGTTCCTGTATAAACCTCTCCAGTACGGGTGCGCAGGCTGTTTCCTGCTGCAGGCTCCCAGGAGCTGTCGCGTTCACGGCAGCGGCCCATGAAGGAATCCCGGAAATACGTCTGCTCCTGCAGCAGGAAATCCAGGTCACCGCTCTGATTCAGATACAGCAATGTAGTCATAAACGGCCAGGCCCCATGATCCATCCATACCCGCGGGATGTTATTGCGGTCAGCGATGAATTCTCCGGGCTGTTGTCCGATGATGGTCGCATTGCTGCCGTCTATTCTCACCCCCGCATAATTGTTCAGCAGCAGGCTGCGTACATCATCCGGCTCCATGATCAGCAGAGCCAGACAATCCTGCCATAAATCACGCCAGCCCCGTCCGCCGCGGCCATAATCGTGATAGGGCAGGAATGAGTTCCCGTACAGTCTGCGCAGCACAGGCTGCAGGGTAACCCACTTCATCCACTGGTCTACGCGCTCATCCCCGGTGCGGAAGGATACGGTATTTACCTTGTCCGCCCAGAACTGCTTGTTTGCTTCCAGCCGGGCATCAAAGGCAGCGGCAGAGCCGTACTTCGCCATCAGCCCGGTAACATCCATCCGCTCATTCCCGATGGCCATCACGACTACATACGAACGGCTCTCACCGGGCAGCACCTCAGCTGTTGCGAACCTTAATCCTCCCAGCGCTTCATAACCTTCACTATGCACAGCTCCGTTCTGTCCAGGCTGCGGCTCAGCATTTAGTACTACTGCTTCAGGCCAGTCGAGATTGCCGCCTTCGCCGGTAAACTCTTCTTGCACAGGGAAGAAACCAACAGGCTGCCCCCCCTCTCCATCCACGCCGAATACACCGTAAGCAGTATGATTCACCCGGTGGCCCCGTTCGTCAAAAGACAGCGCCGGCTGAACCTCAACACCATAAGCGGAAGTGTAAATGCGGTTCAGCAGCGAAGTGACATGCCGGTGATCCCGCAGATCGTCTGCTGAACGCGCATACAGCGGAATAGCTGCAGTCGGTGTTATTTTGATACCCTCTGCTCCCGTATTCGTCAGTACTACCTTCATCAGCTCTGCCTTGTCATTCCCCGCAGGAACGAGGCTGGTCACTTCGGCCTTAATACCCAGCTGCCGGTTTTCCCTTGTGACCTTATGCCATAACAGCCCTGCTTCCAGCATAGAATTATCTGCAGTCTCCGAATAAGCCTCTGCATGCTGGCGGGCTGAATTCCCGGCTGCCGACCAGGCACCTTTACCGTCTATGTAGACCCAGAAATTGCGCGATGCCCGTGAAGTATGCAGATCCTCTACAGAGAGCGGCGGTGTCAGAAAGGTATTATGTCCCGAGGTTACCTGCCCGTGAAGCTGCGGAGTGACCGACGACATCATACCGCCTTCATTAACCAGCGGGAAATACAAAAAGCTGCTCCGGTCAGGCTGTTCCAGGCGGAACTCGCCATTCTGCCCGGTAAACTGCCAGTTTGCTATTCTTTTATGCTTCAATAGATTCATCCTTCCAGAACCAATTTACGAAACCGATTTCGGTTTTATTATTGCACTGTCAAAAAATATTGTAAAGAGATTTTTAAATCCTTTCCTGAATATGTATAAACCAAGTCAGATATGCCAGTTAAATTCTTATAATAACAAGCTTCTCCTGAGGTATCCTACACTTTTCAAGCACATATGCGAACCAGAACCTGACGAAAACCAGTCCGAAAATGCGACCTCTTTTTTATTTAAAATACCTTCAGATTAACTAAAAAAGGGCTAGAATTGTAGTCTCATCAATTAAAGTAAGCACATTCTTTTCTATTAATAATAGAATATTCTTGTTTTTTTAATACATTTACGAAAATTCACGAAAACATTATCGTCCTAAATTTTCTTCCAAAAAGACCGCAAAAAAGCCCCCGGGGATTAACCCGGGGGCTTCAGAGCAAAGCTTAAAGGATATTCAGCTGATCCTATACGTCGAAGTACAGGGCATATTCGTGCGGATGAACGCGAATGGCAACCTCTTGTGCTTCACCGCGTTTGAGAGCGATGTAGTTATCGATGAAGTCCTTAGTGAATACGCCGCCTTCTGTAAGGAACTCGTAGTCAGCTTCCAGAGCGTCAAGCGCTTCGTTCAGGCTGCCTGGTACGCTGCGGATTTTTTCTTTGTCGGCATCGGACAATTCGTAGATGTTCTTGTCCAGCGGGCCGTAACCCATTTCTTCAGGGTTGATCTTCTTCTTGATTCCGTCCAGACCAGCCATCAGCATAGCCGAGAATGCCAGATAAGGGTTAGCAGTGGAGTCAGGTGTACGGAATTCAATACGACAGCCCTTAGGTGTTACAGCAGCTACCGGGATGCGGACAGCAGCGGAACGGTTACCTTTGGAGTAAACCAGGTTAACCGGTGCTTCGTAACCAGGTACCAGACGTTTGAACGAGTTGGTGCTTGGGTTAGTCAGCGCGATCAGTGCCGGAGCATGGTACAGGATACCGCCGATGTAGTGCAGAGCCATTTCACTCAGGTTGGCATAAGCGCCTTTTTCGTAGAACAAAGGCTCGCTGCCGTTGAAGATCGACTGGTGAACGTGCATCCCGCTACCATTGTCACCGAACAGCGGTTTTGGCATGAAGGTTGCAACCTTGCCGTACTGGCGTGCAGTGTTCTGCACAATATATTTGTAAGTCAGGAGATTGTCAGCTGTTTTCTTCAGGGTATCGAAACGGAAGTTGATTTCCGCTTGTCCCGCAGTCGCCACTTCATGGTGGTGACGTTCGATTTCAAGACCTGCTTCGCCGAGCAGACGGCACATTTCACTGCGGATATCCTGTTGGGAATCCACTGGCGCTACCGGAACATATCCGCCCTTTACGCCAATTTTGAAGCCCAGGTTACCGCCTTCTTCCTTGCGGTTTGTGTTCCATGCTGCTTCTTCGGAATCTACGGAGAAGGAAGAGCTGTGCATTGTAGTTTCGTAACGAACATCGTCAAAGATGAAGAATTCGGACTCAGGGGCGAAGAATGCTGCTGTACCTACACCGCTTGCCTGCAGGAACTCTTCAGCTTTTACTGCGATACCACGCGGGTCACGCTCGTAACGTTCGCCATCAGGAGTGAAGATGTCACACATGATATTCAGCGTCGGATGAGCTGTAAAAGGATCAATGTAAATAGTGCTCGGATCAGGCATCATAACCATGTCCGATTCTTCAATACCGCGGAACCCCTTGATGGAAGAACCGTCAAACGCCACACCATTTTCAAATGTTTCTTCCTCAACTGCAGATGCAGGCAATGAGATATGATGAGCACGCCCACCTAAATCTACAAAGCGAAAATCCACCCACTCGATATTGTTTTCCTTGATCGTTTGCAACACTTTTTCAACCGACATGAATAATTCCTCCCCAAGTTCCGAACATTAACCCGCTCTCAGTATCAAATGTTCTTGTTTTTATTTTTTTTACTGTCGTCATTATAAAACTCATACCTAACATCGTCAATGCTTATGTCAGGTATTTTTAATTACAATGTAAGATATTCTGACGCTTTCGTGAATAGCGCCAAAATAGAAAACAGCCCCCTCCCCCGGCCAGCAGCGGGAAAGAAGGCTATGGTTAGCAGGTTCTTTCAGGTTGATCAGGCAATGGGTGCAGCTTCAAGTGATTCAGAGAATTTGCGTCCTACCAGCGGAGCAAGCTTCTCCAGATCTCTCAGCAGCTTATCGAACTGATCCGGGAACAGGGATTGTACCCCGTCACCCGTCATAGAATTGTCAGGATCTGTATGCATTTCAATAATCAGGCCGTTAGCTCCGGCTGCAACAGATGCTTTAGCCATCGGTTCTACCAGCTCGCGGCGGCCGGTGCCGTGGCTAGGGTCAGAAATAACCGGCAGATGGCTCAGGCTCTGCAGTACAGGAATTGCCGACAGGTCGAGTGTATTGCGGGTGTAGGTCTCAAAGGTACGGATGCCGCGCTCGCACAGCATAACATCACGGTTGCCGCCGGCCAGGATGTACTCGGCCGCGTTCAGAAGCTCATCATAGGTTGCACTGAAGCCGCGCTTAAGCAGCACAGGGCGGCCGCAGGTGCCTAGCTTGCGCAGCAGATCGAAGTTCTGCATATTACGTGTACCTACCTGCAGAATGTCCGCATGCTCTGCACAAATATCCACGTACTCCGGAGTCATAACCTCGGTAATGGTCAGCAGGCCATGCTTCTTGCCGGCTTCAGCCATCATGGTCAGGCCTTCAACGCCAACACCCTGGAAGCTGTACGGACCTGTACGCGGCTTAAAAGCGCCGCCGCGCAGTACCTGCCCGCCTGAGGTTTTGACAAGCCGGGCGATTTCATCAATCTGCTCAGGGGATTCCACCGCACATGGACCGCCCATAACAACGAGATTTTCCCCGCCGATCTTCACGCCGCGGATATCGATGATGGTGTCCTCCGGATGGAAATCACGGCTGGCCAGCTTGTAGGATTTGGTAATCTTCACAACATTCTGCACGCCCTTCATCTGCCGCAGATGCTCGGCAAGGCTCGGTGTAACGCCGCCGATCAGGCCGATTACGGTATGATCCGCACCGCGTGACAGATGAACCTGCAGGCCCTCTTTCTCAATAACGGCAATAATATCATTTACCTGTTCCTGCGGTGTCTGATTAGACGTAATAACGATCATATTATAGCTCCCCTTTGTAGGATATTCCTGGTTATATTTTTGTCATCAGCTGCAAATACTATTACGCTACGACGCGTGTGTGCTTTTAAGCGCTAAAGTGATTTTACCGCATATATCAGCATCCGTCAACTTATTATTCCGGTTGAAAACGCCGATTACCCCATTAATTACCAGACTGGTATTATTCGCCAAAGGCCTTGCCAAGGGAAAATAAGGATGATGCTTCCAAATAAAAAGGCACCTGTTCCCCGGAAAACGGGAAAACAGGTGCCTGCACAGGCATGTGAAATAGATAACGAATAAGATCAGGTCTACATTTTCCGTCAGGTAGCGCTGATAGTCTTATTCTTGACCGGCGGCAGCAGCTTCGCCATGTTCACCGTACGCTTGATTTCCCAGGTCTCGGGATTTGCCGGATCGTACTGCTCCAGATAGTTAATAAGCTCTTTGGTAATTGGGGTAGGCGTGGATGCCCCTGAGGTTACCCCTACCTTGTTAACCCCTTGCAGCCATTCTATGTTCAGCTCAGACACATCCGCAATCCGGTGGGCCGGCGTACCGGCAATCTCTTCTGATACCTGTGCCAGACGGTTGGAGTTATTGCTGCGCGGATCGCCGACGACAATGACCAGGTCGCATTGGCCGGCCTGCTCCGCCACAGCCTCTTGCCGCACCTGAGTAGCCATACAGATCTCATTATGCACTTCTGCTCCGGGATAGGTTGCCAGCAGCTTTTTCATAATGTGCTTGATATCCCATTGGCTCATCGTGGTCTGATTCGTAATAACGATCCGGCCGGGCGGCACATTCAGGCTGGCAATCTCCTCTTCCTTCTCGATCAGATGGACATGCTCCGGCGCAATACCGACGGCGCCTTCCGGCTCCGGATGGCCTTTTTTGCCGATATAAATAATCTCGCAGCCTTCCTCTACCTTCTCTTTAATCAGGTCATGCGTCTTCGTCACATCCGGGCAGGTAGCATCGACTGTAGTCAGCCCCTTGGCGCGGGCCAGCTTGCGGACCTCAGGCGAAACCCCGTGTGCGGTAAAGATAACCGTGCCGCTGTCGACCTTATCAAGAATATCCAGACGGTTATGCCCGTCAAGCGTAATGATTCCATCGTCCTCAAAAGAATTCGTAACATGACTGTTATGTACAATCATGCCAAGTATATAAATCGGCCGGGGCAGGTCGAGATTCTGGGCGGCCTGCCGCGCCATTACCATGGCATCTACGACACCATAGCAATAGCCCCGGGGAGAAATTTTGATGACTTCCATATATGTTCACCGGCTTTCTGCTGTCAATGACGGCTGTAATAGGACCAGTCTATTATACCCTATTCCAGCGGCGGCGCAAAGAGAAGCGGCAGCCAGATGATAAACGTCGTTCCCTCGCCCTGGCGGGTAACCACCTCGACGGAGCCTCCGTGCTCATCGATAATCCATTTGGCAATCGACAGTCCAAGACCGATTCCTTCGGTCATTCCGCGTGATTCATCCGCCCGGTAGAAACGGTCAAAGATGTGCGGAACCTCGTCCTTGTCCATCCCGATCCCCGTATCCTTGATCCGGATACCGACCTGATTCTGATAGAATACAGCATCCATTGTAACTTCACCGGCAGGCGTGTATTTAAAAGCATTGTCGATGAAAATAAACAGCATCTGCTGCAGGTAATCCTTGTTGCCGACGATATATTTGCCGTTCATCTGGCTCAAATCACCTATAGACCACTCCGACTGGCGCGGCAGGAATGAAGCCCTGCGGGCAACCTCGGTCATCAGCGGCTCAAGCGCGACCGGCTCCTTGTCAAAGGTGCGTCCGGTATCGGCACGCGCCAGGGAGAGCATGTCGCCCACAAGCCGGCTCATCCGCTTCGACTCATCAGCAATATCCTTGACTGACTCAATCGACAGCTGGCGGATTTCCGCCTCACTCATCCGGCTCTGGCCAGGGTCCATTTCCCAGACCTTCTGCAGCAGATCAATATTGCCGCGGATCGTTGTAAGCGGTGTCCGCAGCTCGTGCGAAGCATCTGAAACGAACCGCCGCTGGGTGGCATAGGAGTCCTCAAGGTCTTTATAAAAGCCTTCCATCCGCCCAAGCATACTGTTCACCGTCTCGATTAGCCGTCCTATTTCATCCGGAGGCCCATTATATTCAATCCGTGAACTAAGGTCATTACCGGTCTGAATCCCGTTGGCTGCCTCAATAACCATCCCGATCGGACTCATCGATTTGCGTGCCAGGAAGAGCCCGAACGTAAACGCGGCAATCAGCGTCGCAAAGGAGCCGACGAGCAGAATGTTTTTGAGCCGGTTCAGCATCGTGACCTGTTCACCTGTATACACTGCTACTTGCAGTACTCCAGCTAAATTACCGTTATTTGTAGCCACATTTACTCCCTGTTGAAAAATCAGAAAAGGGTTGCCGTTGTATTCTGCCTGCAGAAACTCCTGCTTCTGATTCTCCATACTGCCCTTTGGCGGTATTTTAAATTGAAGCTGAATCTCCGTCATATTTGGACTGGGAATCATCTTATTCAGATCATAAATATAGAGCTGGCCGAACAGGCTCTGCCCTGCCGGACCTCCCAGGATCTGCTGAAGAGTACCATCATTGGTCAAGCCAACCTTCGGTTCAACCTGCGATGCCTGTTTTACTAACCGGTCCTTCAGATCCCCAAACGTATTAAAATAGACAAAACCGTAAATTGCGGCTGATAAGGCCAGCAGCATAACGGCCAAAATCCCTGAATACCAGGCTGTCAGCCGCAATTTGATAGACATGTTAGTCACCTCTTAGAATGTAACCGGCTCCCCGGATCGTCTGAATTAACCGTTTGCCGCCGTGCTCCTCCGTCTTCTGGCGCAGCATGGCAATATATACCTCAAGCACATTGGATTCCCCGCTGTAGTCATAACCCCAGATTTTATCCATAATCAGGTCACGGGACAGGACGCGCTTCGGATTCTGCATGAACAGGTGCAGCAGCTCGAACTCCTTCGCAGTCAGCTCCAGCCGTTTGCCGGCACGGGTCACCTCGCGCGAGTCCACATCCAGTGTGATATCCTCATAGTTTACTGTCTGATCCGGTGTTCCGCCCTGCTCGCTCTTACGGCGCAGCAGCGCCCGCACACGTGCAAGCAGCTCTTCCAGCGCAAACGGCTTCACGAGATAATCGTCCGCTCCGAGATCAAGCCCTTTGACACGGTGCTCAATTTCATCCTTAGCCGTCAGCATTAGAACCGGAACTGTACTGCCACCCTCACGCAGACGCCGGCACACCTCAAAGCCGTCCACCTGGGGCATCATCACATCCAGAACAACGACATCGGGATCACTGTTCAAAATCGCGCGCAGCCCGTCCGCACCATTGGATGCCGTTTTTACGTCATAGCCTTCAAAGGCAAGTCCGCGCCGCAGCATGGAAGTAATCTTCTCATCATCATCAATAATTAAAATATTCGGTCGCATCAAACAGCCCCCATTGTCCAGATCATTTTCTCTCTATTGTAGCATGAATGTACGGTTTCACGTCCAGCGGCAGCACAAACGGAAGGGTTGCCCCTTCCGTCTGCTCTTACCGTCCGGTGTGATTATTGCTTTTGGGTTTGGGTAGTATCAAAATCATTTTTGTTACCGATTGTCACTGGCAGGTCCAGTGTTTTGCCGTCGCGGACAACATTCAGGGTAGCCTGGTCACCGACCTTCAGAGATTGGATATAAGTGATCAGCTCCTGGCTGGTCGCATACTTCGTGCCGTTCACACCTGTAATGATATCGTAAGGGCGCAGGTCTGCTGTGTAAGCTGGAGATTTGAAGACAATCTCTGCAACTACGGAGCCTTCTTTAATATCAGTACCCATCTGCTGTGCAACCTGGTCAGTAATCGTCATCAGCGATGCGCCAATGAACGGAACCGGCTCCTTAGGAATTTCCTGGTTGGCTTCCAGTTTGTCTACAACCTCTTTAATGGTGTTCACTGCGATCGCAAAGCCGATACCCTGTGAATCCGTGCTTACCGCCACATTCATCCCGATTACTTCACCGTTCAGGTTAAGCAGCGGGCCGCCGGAGTTCCCCGGATTGATTGAAGCATCGGTCTGCAGCAGGTTTTTGTAATTGCGTGTGCCGCTGCCGTCTTCTTCGTTAATGTCAATGCTGCGGTCCTTCGCACTCAGTACACCAGCAGTAACCGTGTGATCAAAGCCCTGCGGGTTACCGATCGCTACAACTTCAGAGCCGACCTTGATGCTGTCGGAATCGCCCAGTGCTACTGTAGGGAAGTCAGCACCTTCAATTTTCAGAACGGCAAGATCCAGATCTTTGCTGGAGCCCAGCAGCTTTGCTTCGTATGGCTTGGTAGTTCCGTCAACGGTAACCTGAATCACGTCTGCACCGTCGATAACGTGCTGGTTAGTTAAAATATAACCGGAGGATTCATAAATAAAGCCTGTTCCGATTCCATAAGGAGTGAGCTGGGAATCTGAACTGCTGTCTGACTCCGACTGCGAGTTACGGTCTGTTCCGGAAGAACCGCTGCCCCCGAACTGGTCACCGAAAAAGAATTGCGAGAACGGGTCACTCATATTCGGATTTGTGGATGATGAGCTTCTGCTGGAGCTTTTCACCAGTGTTTCAATTTTCACTACAGCCGGTCCAACCGAGTCAACTACATTGGATACATCCGTTGTACCAGTGAGCAATGAGGTTGTGGAAGTTGAAGGTGTTACACTTGCGCTGCCGACAGCCGTTTTGGCTGTTGTACTTGCCACCGATGCCGTTGTTGCCTGGCCGCCAGTGAACCAGTTGCCCCGGTCAGCCGCGAACATCGAACCGGATAATACGATCATCCCGGCGAGGAAGGAAACCAGTACTGCTTTGACAGGCTTCTTAGGCTTGCTGTTGTACTGCCAGCCGTTTCCGCCGTCCGAACCGTTTCCGCCGCTATTCCCGCGTCCGCCGTTCCCGTCATAACCGTTGGTGCGGAGCGATGTGCTGTAAGGAAGCTGCTTGACCGGCTGCGGAGCGGTAACCTCTACACGCTCAGGCTCGCGGCGGTTGTAATGCTCTCCGTTATCCTGATTAGCTTCTTCGTTGTTGATCGATTTAAAAGGTCCGTACGAGTAGTAATAGGATGAACCGGATTCTGAAGATTGGGCTTGGCTGGCGTTCTCTGCATTATCATTATTAGTGCTGTTAGCAGGGTCGTTATCACGATTAAAGTTATTGAAGTTGTTTTTGTTGTCTTCCATGTTTGCTTTCCTCCCGTGCCTTGTCTGTCTGACAAGGAGTATTGTGTTTTCTTCTTGTTCTTATTTTGTACTTTAAACCTTAACACTACATTAAAAACAATTTAATCAGAGATAAAAGATGATAGAAATTACTCTATAAAATAAAAAAATCCCCGGTGCACAGATGCACTGGGGCCAAATTTGGATTTTTATATGATTAGCAAGCTCTACGGCCTACCCCTGGGCCCAGCCCTTGCGGTGGGCGTATATGGCCAGCTGGGTGCGGTCATCCAGCTCGCATTTCATCAGCAGGTTGCTGACATGCGTCTTGACCGTCTTGATGCTGATGTGCAGCTCCTCGCCGATATCCTTGTTGGTCTTGCCTTCAGCAATCAGGAGCAGCACCTCCTTCTCCCGTTCGGTAAGACCGGACGAATCACCTTGAACCGTCCGCTGGCGGATGCCGCGGGTTAAAGCCTGCGAGACATCTCCGGTCATGACCGGCATACCGCGGTAAGCGCCTTGCAGGGCATATATCAGCTCCTCGGCAGAAACGGTCTTAAGCACATAGCTAACCGCTCCGGCCTCTATGGCATCAACGACCAGATCATCCTCGAGAAAGCTGGTCAGGATCACGATCTTAAGGCCCGGGAACTCGGCCAGCACCGCCTTTGTCGTTTCCGCGCCGTTCATCACCGGCATCATCAGATCCATCAGCACCAGATCGGGCAGATGCTCCTGCCCCCAGTCACGCAACATATTAAGGGCTTCTTCACCGTTTCCGGCTTCGCCGATGACCTCGAACATCGGGTCCAGCATCAGATACGTTTTGAGGCCCATCCGTACCATGTCATGATCATCAACCAGCAATATTTTTATGACACTCATGTCTATTCCTCCTGTTCCTAATTGCCTTGAACAAACTTTGGTATATGTACGCGGATTGTTGTCCCCGCTCCTTTGCGGCTGATGATCTCCACCTGGCCGCCCAGCTTCTCCGCACGCTCACGCATTGTGGTCAATCCATACGATCCCTGCTTATGCTGGACATTCTCAAATCCCTGACCATCGTCGCTGATACTCAGCACGACCTGTCTCGGGCCTTCACGCAGCGACAGGCTGACGACACGCGCTCCGGCATGCTTGACGATATTGGCCATGGATTCCTGGATGATCAGGAACAGCTGGTGCTCAATCGCCTCAGACAGCTCTCCCTGCTGCTCCATCTCCTTGACACCCTTAAGCCCGTTCTGCCGGCAGTAATCCGGGAACCACTTTTCCAGCGCCTCAAACAGATTGCGGCCTTCCAGCTCAACCGGACGCAGCTGGGCAATCAGTGCCCTCATCTGCTTCTGCGCCATCTGCGACATCGTAATGAGCTGGTGCATAACGGTTATTCCCTGCTGCTCATTGCGTTCCAGCACTTTAGGCAGCGAAGAGGCGGACATATGGATCGCGAACAGCTGCTGGCTCACCGTGTCATGCAAATCACGGGCCATCCTTCGCCGTTCCTCCAGTACCGCACTCTCCGCTGCCTTTTCCTTCTCAATCACTTCCTGCTCGCCGAGCCGCTGCAGAATCTGCATTTTATTTTCAACCGTATCCATCATTATATTGAACTCGTGGTACACTCTCGCAAAAGACTGGTCGTCACTCTCCGGCATCCGCACAGAAAGATTGCCTTTGGCCACCTGAAGCATGTTCAGATCCAGATGGTCGATCCGCCGCTGGATACGCTGTCCGGATATGTAACCGACCACCACGTTAAACAATACAATCCCCAGAATAAGATACAGCCACATCCGGTAATCCACAATCTCAATGTAGCCCAGGCATGTCCCTGCGTAGACGAGTCCGGCAGCGACGCCTCCGCTTAGAAGAAAATACAACAGCAGCAGCCATTTGGTATTGCTGAAGATCGTCCCCATCCTTAACCTACCGTTTTAACCTTGATATCGCCGATAAAAGCACTGACGTTAATCCGGACTTTTTTGCCCGCTTCCTTGTAATAAGGCGTTTTGCATTGCACACTGCTCATAAATCCGCTGCGCGTCTGCTCCAGCACCTGCATATCACCGATAAAGGAGCTGCTGTTGACCGAAACCCCCAGATCCATATCATCCGGGATATATACTTTGATGTCGCCGACAAAAGCAGAAATGTTAATCTTGGTTTCGCCGTAAGGAATCTGCGCATTGGTCAGATCAAGCACCGTATCTCCGATGAACTGTGAAACATTGGTGTGCTTCAGCTGAAAATGCTCCTTGCCCATATGCACGTCGCCGATAAACGCCGAACGTTGGGTCGTTTCCTTATGATTATGCGTCTCATGGAATTCCTCATGCCACTCTCCGTGTCTGTGGGCATGACGTTCCTTGCGCTCCTGGCGCCGGCGCTCATGACGAGATGGATCATGCTGCTCCTGGGTACCCTCATCGTTTTTGGAAAGATAGTCATCCCAGCTGCGCTCCCCGGCAGGCTTGCCGAACTTTTGCTCAAACTGTTCATCCAGAGTGGATTCCAGCGGCTTAGGCGGAGCTACAGGCTCGTGTGTGCCTGGTCCGGGCGGATAAAAGTCAGGCGGTGAGGAGGGTGCCGGAGGAACAGGCGGGATATTGCGGCCGCGCGGCCGGAAGATAACATACAGTCCGCCGCCGATCAGCATTACAGGAAAGAGCAGCTTGAAAAAGTCGCCTGGCGATACATCGAACCAATCCAGATTCCGTCCCAGGAAATACGTGCCAAGCGCCAGGAAGAAAAATCCCCAGAACGCTGACGAACCTTTTGAACTGTTGTCATTAGTCGTCAGAAAATTTTGCAGCCCCATCCAGATCAGAACAACCGGCCAATAATCTGAAATAAGCGAGCCTATACTGAAATCGGTATACCCCATCTGCCTAAGCAGGAACATTCCCCCGAGCCCGATCAGGATCAGTCCGCCTAAAACCTGGCTGGTGAACCTTCTTTTCATGATTCATTTCCCCTTTATGTTGTCGTAGTCGCCTTCATGTATAGCTTATAGACTCAGTCTACAGTATTGAAGAGACGCAGGACAGCGGCGCGGGAAGGAAAGTGATCTCAGTCTCTGGACCGAGCCTTCTGGAATTATAAGGAATTAAAGTCCGAATGATCCATTTAAGGTAAAAAAGAAAAAGGACTGCTCCGGCGCCCATTATCCGGGCAAATCGGAACAGTCCAGTTTGTTAGCATATCGGTGTTTCCTGAATATTCACAGCATTACTGCTGCGGTTTCTGTACCGGTTTTACAACCGTACCCTGCTTTGCTGCGCCGTCATTTTCAACAGCAAACTCAGCATTGTATTTTTCATTCGGTGTTTTGTAGTTTTCTACTACCTTTGGTTTTTTAGCCACTGGATGTCACCTCCTGAATGTTATCGTTAAGGGCACTCGATGTACCCCAGTCGATATTATGGCAGGTGAGGGACTGTATTATGCATCTGCAAGTGAAAAACATTTCAAACATTCATGCCGGCTGAAGCCGGCCTTAGATTATTTCCTCCAGCAGGTCCTGCGGAACCGTCTTGTAGGTCTGAATCGCCTTGCCCAAATCCTTCAGCATGCTCTCCGTACATTTTCCGTTACCGCGTTTGATCAGCTGAACCGTAACCGTCTTTTTACCCCACTCCTTGTACACCTGCTTGGTGGTGGCAAAATACAAGTCAATTTTACGTCCTTTGATGGCAGAGCCTGTGTCAGCAACGACCGCATAACCGTAACCAGGAATGTAGAGTATGCTGCCCAGCGGCAGAACCTTCGGGTCTGCGGCAATGGTGGATACCGCATTTTTGTCCCTGCGCACTTTAACGCCTGAGTAAGTAATGCCGTATTGCGGATGCTTGGCTGTCTTGCCTGTCGATTCGTAACCTGCCGTATAGCCGGTCGCTGTAACCTTCATTGAAGTGATGATCTGCTCCGGCGCCGGTGCTGCGACAGGAACCGAGGCTGTCTGCTTAACAGCTGTGTCCGGTTTCTTGGCGGCCGGTGCTTCTGTTGCCTGTGGTGCAGCCGTGGCCTGCGGCACTGGCGCTTTCACCGGCTGCTTCGACCGGGAAGTACCTCCGAGCTGGGACGCTCCTGTAAAGTAAGCTTCCTGGGAATATACGATGGCCCGTCCGGTGGTCTGCACCTCCGGCTGAGTATTTCCGCTGATGCCTGTAAAAAAGGACGCGCCTTGTTTATTTTGAAATTCATCTGCCTTTATTGTGCCGTTGTTTAGCTGGCCTGCAATGTCCATAATTCCGCTGGCCCGGGCGGACCCGGTCCGGTTGTCCGGATAGATACCCGCTACTGTCGATACAAGCACTACCGTTACCATAAGACACCAAAACCTCTGGCATAAGCCCATTTTGTTCATTTGATAAACCTCCCCCTATTAGCGAAGGTTTCCCGTTTCACAAAATTTTATACATGAAGTGTTGGTGTACAGCTTCACGCGGCATATGTCAGAGGCTATCAGGTCAGGCTTTACATTAAATAACGCGGCCGGAAATTTCCTTGCTGAGCAGCTCTACTACTTCTTCGAGCGGCTTAGCACCAATATCGCCTTCTCCGCGTTTGCGGACCGATACGGTGCCGGCATTCATCTCATTCTCGCCGACTACAAACATATACGGAAGCTTCTCCAGCTGGGCTTCACGGATCTTATAGCCGAGCTTCTCGTTACGCAGATCGACTTCAGCGCGGATTCCGCTTCTCTGCAGCTTCGCTTCAACATCCTTGGCATAATCATCAAAAGCGGACGATACAGGAATAATCTTAACCTGCTGCGGCGACAGCCACAGTGGAAGGGAGCCGGCAAAGTTCTCCAGCAGGAACGCTACGAAACGTTCCATCGTACCCAGAATACCGCGGTGTAGTACAACCGGACGGTGCTTGTTTCCATCGTCTCCGACATACTCCAGCTCGAAGCGTTCAGGCAGCAGGAAGTCGATCTGTACAGTGGACAGCGTTTCTTCTTTGCCAAGCGCGGTACGGATCTGCACATCCAGCTTAGGTCCGTAGAATGCTGCTTCGCCCTCCGCTTCAAAGAACGGCAGACCGGCTTCTTCCGCTACCTCGCGCAGCATACGCTGTGCAGTCTCCCACATTTCATCGTTCTGGAAGTATTTTTCAGTATCCTGCGGATCACGGTAGGACAGTCGGAAACGGTAATCATGAATTCCGAAGTCGCTGTACACCTGCTTGATCAGCTCTAGCACGCGTTTGAATTCGCTCTTGATCTGGTCCAGACGGCAGAAGATATGAGAATCATTCAGCGTCATGGAACGCACACGGTGCAGACCGGTCAATGCGCCGGACATTTCATAGCGGTGCATGGTGCCGAGCTCGGCAATACGGATCGGCAGGTCGCGGTAGCTGTGCATCGAGCTCTTATAGATCATCATGTGATGCGGACAGTTCATCGGGCGCAATACGAATTCTTCAGTATCGATAACCATCTTAGGGAACATGTCTTCCTGATAGTGCTCCCAGTGACCCGAGGTTTTGTACAGCTCTACGTTACCAAGCACAGGAGTGTATACATGCTGGTAGCCGAGGCTGGCTTCCAGATCGACAATATAACGCTCCAGAATGCTGCGCAGCTTGGCTCCCTTAGGCAGCCAGATCGGCAGGCCTTGTCCAACCAGCTGATTGAAGGTGAAGATTTCCAGCTCTTTCCCAAGCTTCCGGTGATCGCGCTTCTTCGCTTCCTCCAGGAGACGGAGATGTTCGTCCAGCTGGGCCTTCTTGATCCAGGCAGTACCGTATACGCGCTGCAGCATCTTGTTCTTGCTGTCACCGCGCCAGTAAGCGCCGGCAACATTCATCAGCTTGAATACTTTGATCTTGGAAGTGGACGGCACATGCGGACCACGGCACAGGTCAAAGAATTCTCCCTGTTCATAGATCGAAATCACGCTGTCTTCCGGCAGAGCCTCGATCAGCTCCAGCTTGTACGGATCACCGAGCTCACCGAAAATATCCAGCGCTTCCTTGCGGCTGACCTCCTTGCGGACAATCGGCAGGTTCTCATTAATGATACGTTCCATTTCCTTCTCGATCTTCAGCAGATCCTCGGGATTGAGCGGGTGCTCCAGATCCATATCATAGTAGAAGCCATCCTCAATAACCGGACCGACACCCAGCTTGACTTCCTTGGCGCCGAACAAACGTCTGGTCGCCTGAGCCATCAGGTGGGCTGTACTGTGACGCATAACCTCCAGACCTTCCGGCGAATCCAGCGTAACGATCTCGATGAGTGCGCCTTCCTCAAGCGCTGTCGACAGGTCAACGACAATCCCGTTCAGCTTGCCTGCCGCTGCATTCTTGCGCAGGCCGCTGCTGATCGATGCCGCTACATCGTCGATCGTGCTTCCATTCTCATATTCCCGGACCGATCCGTCCGGAAGCTTAATACTAACTGACATTGTTGTTCCTCCTATTGGTTGGTAGCTGGCCCGCTCAGGGCGTTTGAATGGCGGACGGGAATCATTCACGCATACAAAAAACACCCGTCCCGCATAGGGACGAGTGATTGCACCCGTGGTTCCACCCAAATTCGATTCTAAGACAAGAATCCTTCATCAGCATGGGAATAACGGCCATGAACCGGCGGTGCTTACTATCCCGTGACTGGCGCAGAGCCGGCCGGGAGTTCATAACCGCAGCTACAAAGGGGTAAATCGGAAGCCGGATACCGGAGGAAATTGCAGCCTGAGTTCCCTCTCTCTGAAGCGGTCCTGAATCAACGATCCATATCTTTGTCGACGCTGTTAACGTGAATTATGCAGTAATTATAAAGCTGTGTGCTGCTTCAGTCAAGCCTCCAGCCCGATTACTCCTCTTCCCGGCGTTTTTTTCCCGGCAAGCGGCCCGCGCGCTTCAAAGACTCACGCAGCAAATATTCAATGTGTCCGTTTACGCTGCGAAATTCCTCTCCCGCCCAACGCTCCAGCGCTTCATACAGCTCCGGATCAATCCGCAGCGGAAAGCTCTTTTTGGCCGCCATGATTTATCATCCCCTAGTACAACGATCCGGCGTTAATAACCGGGCTCGCTCCGCGCTCCGACACAATGGCCACCATCAGATTATTGATCATTGCCGCCTTGCGTTCTTCATCAAGCTCAACCACGCCGTTTTCTTTAAGCTGGCGGATCGCCATGTCCACCATGCCGACAGCACCTTCTACAATGATCTGCCGTGCTGAAAGAATCGCCGAAGCCTGCTGGCGCTGGAGCATTGTGCTGGCAATCTCTGTAGAATACGCCAGATGGGTCAGCCGTGCCTCAATGACTTCCACCCCGGACAAGGACAGTCGCTCCTGCAACTCTACAGCCAGCTCTTTGGCAATCTCGTCGGCATTAGCCCGCAGTGACATCCCTGATTCATTAAAATTATCATAAGGGTATTTGCTTGCTACATGACGGAGCGCCGTCTCACTCTGAATTTCCACAAACGCCATATATTTATCTACATCAAACAGTGCCTTGGCAGAATTGATAACCTTGAATACAATTACTGCCGCAATTTCGATCGGATTCCCTTCCACATCATTTACCTTTAGCTTGACGCTGTTGAAGTTACGTACCCGCAGCGACACGGTTTTACGGATACTGAACGGAATAACCGCATACATCCCGCTTTTTACAATCGTTCCGACATATTGCCCAAAGAAAGTAACCACAACCGACTTATTGGGCTGGACGATCGTGATGCTTGTGCACAGAACAGCGGCAACTAAGAAAAGAAGAACCGGCACTGCAACATATTCCTGGGCTCCCCCGTAGATCCCGCCTGCCAGACAGACCACAATCAGTGCAATGACCCAAAACCCGCTTACCGGACGCAAAATTTTCTCCTTCATAAAAGCACCTCCACAAGATATGTATTTGATATAATTATGATATCACTTTTGGATACTACTGTAAATCTATTTATATAAAAATAACCGCCTGATTCGATAAAAGTCACTGCACTTCTCTCCCGCCTCTTCTATACTACAAATCTAAGAAGTCATTCTTTCAACTAAAATATTGAATAAGGACGTGGCATTCATGAGCGTAAAAGAACAAGTGCTGGACATTATCAAAGCATCGGCAACACCGCTCAGCGCTGGTGAGGTCGAGAAGCTCTCCGGACTGGAACGCAAGGCGGTAGACAAAGCTTTTACTGAGCTGAAGAAGGAAAATGCCATTGTGTCCCCTGTGCGCTGCAAGTGGGAAGCTGCTGTAAAATAAAGACCAGACTGAGTTGGACAGGCCCATGCAGAATACGCATAGGCCTGTTTTTATGAAGAATAAAATGTATAAACAAAAAGAAAAGATGCCCGCCGTCATCCGTAGACGACAGAGGGCATCTTTTTTATAGAATCCGAATTAAGAAGCTTTGTTTTCAAGCATGCGGTAAATGATTACTGCAGCCTGAGCACGGTTTGCCATTGCTTTTGGTGCAAACTTGCCGCCTTCAACCCCATTTACGATTCCCAGCTGAGTCAGCTGTGCAACAGCTTCCTGGGCGTAAGGAGCAATGGTGTTTTTGTCAGCAAATTCGCCGAGAGCTGCAGAAGTATTAACAGGCTCCAGTTGGCCGGCAAGAGCATTCACGATCATAATTGCCATTTCCTCGCGGGTAATCTCGCGGCCCGGTTCGAATTTGCCGTTACCCGAGCCTTTCACAATACCTGCGTTAACAGCAGCAGCGATCGAATCGGTATACCATACGCCCTGCTTCACATCATTGAAGGCCGTGCCTGTTGCAGGAGCACTCAGGTTCAATGCACGCACAAGCATCGTTACGAATTCAGCACGGGTTACTGTTTTGGTTGGTGCGAACTGGCCGTTCTCAAGACCCTTCACAATCCCTTTCTCTGCAAGGGAAGTGATCGCTTCCTGAGCCCAGGCCACATTACCCAGATCAGTGAAAGTGCCCGGCGCTGCCGAAGGGGCAGGGGTTGCGGATGGTGCCGGTGTTGCCGATGGAACTGGTGTTGCAGAAGGTGCCGGTGTTACTGCCGGAGCAGGAATTCCGCCCGGAATAGCTGCCGGAGCCTTAGCGTTATTGATAATACGGCCTTCAACCTTGGCTGTAATCGCCCCGCCTTTGAATGTGTCTACGATGTAATCATAGAATACATCCAGATCGATCGGACCAGGCACAGAAGCGCTGGCTTTGGTCAGTACAGTGTAGTTGTCGCCGCCTGCAGCCATAAAGTTATTCACCACTGCATTATAGCTCTTGTTCATTTCGATTGGCGTACCGTCAGCTTTGGTCAGGCTGGAGATACGGTCCTTAACCGGCAGATACATGTCAGCCGTGTACTTCAGGCCGGAAATCTGCAGTGTTTTGATATCAGCTGTTCCGTCAGCTTTTACTGCCCATTGCTGCTGCAGCAGGGTTTTGATCTGCTCACCGGTAAGGGTCAGCTTCACCAGCGTATTGCCAAACGGCTGGATCTTAGCCAGATCTCCGAAGGATACATTGCCCTTAGGAAGGTCAGCGCGGATACCGCCCGGGTTCATGAAGGCGAAATCAGCCGCTGCCCCGTCACCGAAATCAGCCGCACGCATAGCATCGGCAATCAGGTTACCCAGCGGAGCTTCATTGTTGTAAACATCTGTACGGGTAATTGTACCGTCAGTAGTACCTACCGGCTGAGTCAACTCAGGGTGCTTAGCCAGATACTTGTTAACCAGGGCAACCGTTTCAGGATCAGGTGTTACCCCTTCCTGGAACGTCGATGTTACTGTTGCAGACTTTGTTTTCACATCGCCTGTCTTATGGTCAATGACCAGCTTAATATCTTCAAAAGCAGTACCGTAAGAGTAAGCCTGAACAACGAGCTTGCCGTTTACGATGTCGTTCGCGTAGCCGTGGTTATCCCCGGCAACGATAACGTCAACCGGCGAGTTAGCCGGCAGGGCTTTTGCCAGATCTGCAGCTTCACCTGTAGTAACATAACCGCTTGCCGCGTCACCCTTTGTAGTTGCAGGGTCATGTGCCAGCACGATGATTGTTTCTACACCTTTATCCTGAAGCTCTTTTGCATACTTCTCGATAGCGGCTACTTCTTCAGTGGCAGACAGGAATTTAACGCCTACAAGTCCGGAAGGAGCTACTTTATCAGGCGTTGCTTTAGTTACAACACCGATAAATCCGATTTTTACGCCGCCCACTTCTTTAATTACATAAGGGTTAATGATTGGCTCATTGGTTGCAACGTCAATTACGTTGGCGTTGATGTAATCAAAATCAGCACCAGCATGGTTTACACTGCTGTTCTTCGGATCAACACCGCCAAAAATTTGTGTCTTGAGTGCCGCAACGCCCTGGTCAAACTCATGGTTGCCCAGTGTTCCGACGTCGAATTTCATCAGATTCATCCACTCATGTGTCGGCTCATCACGTTCAAGTGAGGATACCGGAGCAGATGCGCCTACGGAGTCCCCGTTATGGAAGAGCAGGGAATTGTCATACTTCGCACGGGCCTGCTTCAGGTAAGTTGCCAAAACAGCAGCAGTACCCACGTTCTTGCCGCTTACTACAGAAGTAGTGTCCAGCTGGCCGTGGAAGTCGTTGATGCCGATCAGGTGAACTTCAACATCTGCAGTTGGTGCAGTTGCCTCTTCTTTCAGGTCAAGTGTATAAATGCTGAAGCCTTTAACATCTTTGGTTTCCGTGTCCTTGATGTTGGCCGGCAGCACTTCAGCTGCTTTTGGTGAAGACGGGAAGGTCACTGTTACATTGCCTTTAATTGGTGCAATGGACCAGTTGCCGTCTGCAGTCGGGTCAACCACACCGGCTTCACTGATGTAATCCATCAGTACCTGGCGGTTCTCCATCTGGGAATCGATGATCATTTTGCCGGCTTTTACGCCAGGGAAGTTACCGCCGCCGCTTGCACGGTAGTTGTTGGTAACTACAACGAAGTCCTGATTCAGATCAAGCGGCGCGCCGCCGTAAGTAACGCTGGTTACACGGCTGGAGGAGGCATCGTTAATCGAACCGTCCGGCTTGTATTTAGCATTCTTGGTAACGTCGATCGTGTACTGAACACCGTCAATGACGTCGAAGTTGTATACTGCAAATGCGGAATTCAGCAGCGGCTGGGCTGTCGAAATGCCCGTTTTAATCCGGTTGAATGCACCCGCACTCATTTCAATCCATTCTTTTACAGTAGAGCCCTTTACAACAATCGCTTTCAGCGTATTGTCATACAGGTAGAGGTCGCTGGCGCTGCGGATCGTCAGATCGCCTTTGCTGATCTCGGTATACTCTTCGAATCCGTTACGTCCAGCTTTGAACGGTGCACCCACACTAAGAATCGGGAGCTCCTTGTAGTCAGCCAGAGCCGGATCTGTGTTAATCAGATTCGATACATAACGCTGCTGGGCATAGGTTACGATCTGAACCGTCGGATCGTCCTGCACCATGGCGAAGAAGCTGTTCATTGAGGCAGTTGTTTCGCCCAGCTTCTGGCCGGTGTATTCGATAGTTGCCGCATGAGCAGCACCGGTTACAGCATCTACCGCCGGATCAGCCGCTTTACCGGAAATGGACACGGTGGATGATTTGGAAGCCGCTTTGTCCACCTTCCAGCCGTTACCGTCCTGAACGATCTTCAGATCGACCAGACCAAGGTAGCCGCCGCCATAACCAGCCTGTACCGCAGGCGTGCCATTGATATGGCCGTTTACGTTGTCGATTTTGGCAACATCGCTATTGTATGGAGCTTTGGTGGCCGGATCTTTGAAAGAAGCATCAAGCGATGAATCCACACCGTTGGTAGGGAATACTTTATGTGTATGCGAGAATGTGATGGCATCAATGCCTTCTACCTTACTCAGTTGATTTATGTCGTTTTCTGCACCTGACAGCTCTGAGGCAGCAGCAGCATCAAAGCCGGTATGAGCCATGGCGACAATGACCTCTGCCCCGTCTGCTTCCATTAGAGGAACAAATTTCGCAGCTGTTTCGCTGATATCTTTTACCACAAACTTGCCTTCGAGGTTGACCTTATCCCACTCCATAATCTGCGGAGTAACAAGACCCAGCAAGCCCACTTTTACTGTATGCATCTGGCCGTCGGAGCCTTTAACCTGTTTATCAATAATTTCATATGGCTTGTACGCATTTGTTACACCGTCAATGTTGTAAATGTTAGCATTTACATACTTAAAGTTAGCATCTGTATTTTCTTTATTGTTAGCACTTCCGTTAACTGTACGCTCCAGATACTCCAGACCATAGTTAAATTCATGGTTGCCGAAGGTGGCCGCGTCATAGCCCATAACGTTCATTGCTGCGATCATAGGATGAATCCGGTCATTGTTGGTTCTGATATCCGACTTGGTTGCCATGTACGTTCCCAGCGGAGTTCCTTGAATCAAATCACCGTTATCAAGCAAAAGATTGTTGCCGTTCTGCTCTCTGGCTTCTTTAACCAAAGTAGCTGTTTTGTCGAGACCCACTGTCGCCGAGGCGGCATTCTTGAAATAATCCCAGCCGTAGACATTGGTGTGCACATCAGTAGTGCTCATCAGACGCAGATCTACTGTCACTCCAGGTGCCGGAGCGGCTTCAGCTTTATCAGCCCCGAGAACCGAACCTACCAGCACACCCCCAAAAACCTGTGCAGTCAGAACTGTGGTTGCCAGAATTGAAGCTACCGGCTTGTTCCATCGTCTTTCTCCCATAAGTGAATAATCCTCCCAGTTTTTCTCTATTAGTGACCGAGGAGAATTGTACCACAAGCGAATATTTGAATCTAGCAAAAAACATCAAATAGAGTCAATAGTTGTGTAAAATATCATATATATTAGCGTAAATTTAGTCATTATGCCTTATGTAAAATCCAAAACTTGACATAATGCGAAATATAGTACGAAAAACTATGTAAGCTTTTGACACATAAACAAGTGACATATATATAAATATTTAATTGTATATAGGGGTTAACTCAATCAACCTAATAAAAACTATATTTTTCTATATTTATACAAAAACATTCATCAGAGAAATCCTGACATGCTTCATTATGCACGAAAAAGAACCCGCCAAGCAGCGTAAACTGCCGGACGGGTTCTTTTTATAGATAGATTACTAAAGAATTAGTTCTGCATTACAAAATCATTATCGATCTTCATATTCGCATCTTCGAAGGTACGCAAAATGTCATAACGCGTGTTGCGCTGTGCCGGGATCTTGCCTGCTTCACGGATCAGCTGGGTAATCGACTCAATGTTAACCTTGTAAGTCGCCCCTGCCGAGGAGACTACGTTCTCTTCGATCATTGTGCTGCCGAAGTCATTACAGCCGTATTGCAGGGACAGCTTGCCGACCTCAGGCCCCATCGTTACCCATGAGGATTGGAAGTTCTTGATGTTGTCGAGCACCAGACGGCTGATTGCTACCGTCTTCAGATATTCCTCCGGAGTCTGTCTGTCCAGCTTGAGATTGGTGTTATCCGGCTGGAACGTCCAGGAGATGAAGGCCAGGAAGCCCTCAGAGTCATATTTGTTCGCAATGCACTCATCCTGAGCTTCACGAACCCGCAGCAGATGCAGCGCGCGTTCCTCCATACTCTCGCCAAGACCGATAACCATCGTAGCGGTTGTATTCATACCAATTTTGTGCGCGGTCTTCATAACATTCATCCAGTCCACCCAGGAGCCCTTGAGCCGGCTGATCTTGCGGCGGGTACGGTCGTCGAGGATCTCTGCCCCGCCGCCCGGCAGCGAGTCAAGGCCGGCAGCATGAATATCGCGCATCACCTGCTCCAGCGGCAAGCCGGATACTTCGACCATCTTCATAATCTCCGCCGGAGAAAAGGAATGCATCGTGATCTCAGGGAACCGCTGTTTGATCCCGCGGAGAATATCCGTATAATAGCTGAACGGAAGGTTCGGATTCGTTCCGCCCTGCATCAGAATTTCCGTACCATTTACAGCAATCGTCTCAGCGATCTTCTGGTAGATGGTTTCATCAGGAAGCACATAACCTTCATCTGATCCGGGTCTGCGGTAAAATGCGCAAAAACGGCAGTACACATCACAGACGTTGGTATAGTTAATATTGCGCCCAATGACAAATGTAGCCAGCGGATCGGGGTGCCAGCGCTTCATGATCACATCTGCAGCTGCGCCCATTTTTTCAATTTCGTTGCTCTCGAACAACCGGATGGTGTCTTCCAGCCCGAGGCGTTCGCCTTTCAGCGTCTTATCCAGAATAAGATCTATCGCACTCATCGTTCGCAGCCTCCTTCATATTTCCATACATTATGGTTGATAAAATTTTAAAGAGTAAATACATAAAGCATTCATCCATTCATCGTAACACAATCCCGGCGGCTTGAGAAATCTTTTGATGCCAGGATTCCGGCTCCGTGAAAAAGAGACGGCCGCGCATCAAACGCGCTGCCGTCTCCTTTGTATAATTATTCAGCTGTCACTGCTTGCTCCAGCTCCACACGGGCTGCCTCCAGCGCCTGGCCGAGGTCGGCAATCAGGTCGTTCACGTGCTCAATGCCGACGGAGAAGCGCAGCAGCCGGTCATCTACCCCGACAGCATCGCGAATCTCTACCGGAATGTCGGCATGAGTCTGTACGGCCGGATAAGTCATAAGGGACTCAACCCCGCCCAGACTCTCGGCAAAAGCGATCAGCCGGATGTGGCGGAGCAGCGGCTCCACGTAACGGGCATCTTTTACCTTAAAGGAGAAGATGCCTGTGTTGCCTGAGGATTGGCGATTCTGAATTTCATATCCCGGATGATCCGGCAGACCCGGATGGAACACCTCTGCCACGGCCGGATGCTCCAGCAGATAATGGGCAAGGGCCAGCGCATTGCTCTCATGACGTTCCATGCGCAGAGCCAGCGTCTTCATGCCCTTCATCAGCTGGTAGCTGTCATTAGGTGCAAGCACGGCTCCAAGGGAGTTATGCAGAACGGCCATTTCAGCAGACAGCTCAGCACCTTTGGTTATGATCAGGCCGGCAAGCACATCATTGTGGCCGCCCAGGTATTTAGTCGCGCTGTGCACAATGATATCCGCTCCCAGCTCCAGCGGGCGCTGGAAGAACGGGGTAAGCAGCGTATTGTCTACAATCGTCAGCAGCCCGTGATGGCCTGCCCATGTACACACTGCCTGGATGTCAGTAATCATCATCAGCGGATTGGTCGGCGTCTCGATGAACACTGCCTTTGTCTCCGGACGGCGGGCTGCTTCCAGTCCGTCAAGGTCATTGGTATCCACATAGGAGGCTGTAATACCGTACTTGGACAAAATCCGTTCCAGCAGACGGTAGGTCCCGCCATAAAGGTCAAGGGAAACGACCAGGTGATCCCCCTGTCCGAATAAGGCAAACACCGTGGTCAGTGCAGCCATGCCGGAGCTGCAGGCAAAGCCGGCATCACCGGACTCCAGCTCAGCCGCAGCCGTTTCCAGCACGGACCGGGTCGGGTTTTTGGTACGGATATAGTCAAAGCCGGTGCTTTGTCCAAGTCTCGGGTGGCGGAATGCCGTTGCATTATAAATCGGGTAATTAACTGCTCCGGTAGCGGGATCTTCCTGTGAGCCTATTTGCGCAAGTCTGCTTTCAATCCTCAGTTTCTCGTCCATCGGTGAGCCTCCTAAATGTGGTGGTGAAAATTGGTTTGCTTCTATTTATTAAATGATAGGGCCAATGTCGTAGGGTGTCTCCTGGTATACATAGTAATTGAGCCAATTGGCAAACAATAAGTTGGCATGGGCCCGCCATATCGCCGGCGGTGTCCGCTGCGGGTCATCCTTAGGGTAATAGTGCTTAGGCAGCGCAACTTCCATACCCTTGGCGACGTCACGGTCATACTCCCATTTTAACGAGAACGGATCATATTCGGAATGCCCGGTTACAAAAATCTGCTTGCCGTCATGGGTCGCCACAAGATATACTCCGGCTTCCTCCGATTCAGCCAGAATCTGCAGCTCCGGATTAGCTTCAATATCCTCACGCGATACATCGGTGTGGCGGGAATGCGGAACATGGAACACTTCGTCAAAGCCGCGCAGCAGCTTAACATTATTATGGCTCACCGTGTGCGAGAACACTCCAAAGCATTTTTCGTCAAGACTTACCTTGCGCACTCCGAAGTGGTGGTACAGGCCAGCTTGGGCCGCCCAACAGATGTGCATAGTCGATGTAACGTTATGTTTGCTCCATTCAAAAATCTGCTGCAGCTCTTCCCAGTAATTCACATCCTCGAACTCAAGCTGCTCTACCGGAGCTCCGGTTACAATCAGGCCGTCAAAGCGGCGGTGGCTGATTTCATCAAAGGTTGTATAGAAGCTCTTCAAATGCTCCGCAGAAGTATTCTTGGAGGTATGGGAGCTGGGATGAAGCAGGACTACATCGACCTGGAGCGGAGAGTTACCGATCAGGCGCAGCAGCTGCGTTTCGGTCGTTTCCTTGGTAGGCATCAAATTCAGGATGGCGATCCGCAGCGGACGGATATCCTGGTGAAAAGCCTGGCTTTCATCCATTACAAAGATATTTTCTCCGGATAATACTTCTTTGGCCGGTAAACTGTCAGGGATTTTGATTGGCATTGCTGTGTCCACTCCTTATTCGAATTAGTACCTGAGTTTGAACTGAATTCTATGCAAAAATGACCTTTCCCGCACGCGAGAAAGGTCATATAGGTTCAGTCATATGCGCCTCTCTCATCTGCCAGAGCCAGTGCCGGGCTGCATGCCCTGCATAGCTTCCGCAAGAATTAGCACCGTGCGTATACACGCCGGTTGCCGGGTTTCATAGGGCTAGTCCCTCCACCTGCTCTTGATAAGATTAAGCTGTATTCAATTTTTTTCTTAAAATTCACTTTAAATCATGAACCTGCTTTTCGTCAAGTCCATACAATGCTGAAGAGCCCTTAAAATGTAAAGAATTTTGCTTGAAAGAGGCATACCCCGGCGTTATACTAGACAAGTGTTTCAAGGCACAAGTGACGAAGAACAGAGGTGAGAGAAGAATGGAAGGCGACCCGGGTACGCAGTTAAGCGTGCAAAGTGAGCAACCACACAGGATTAGCATCAGCTTGCCGGCGGCGGGAGCACTATTTCTTCATGCTCTCGAAACGTCATTTTGGCCCGTTCATTGATTGTACCGCTGGCCAAGCTGATTTTTTCCGTGTGCTTTAATTAGCATAACCCTGGAGAAGACCGGGGACATAAGGAGTGAATCAGATGAAAATCCGGCTGGTAAACGCAGGGGTTTTTACCCCGATCGATGATATTGAAGCAACACTGACTGCCCCCGCAGAGGGATTCTACTGGATCGACGCTGATGATGAGGATCTGGAGCTGCTCCAGCCCCTGTTCAATCTGCATGATCTGGCGGTAGAGGACTGCCTCAGTGAAGAGGAGCAGCGGCCAAAGATTGAAATTTATGAGAGCCATTATTTTATTGTAGTTAACAGCATCCGGTTTGATGACGAGGAAATTTTCCTCCGGGCACTGAACGTATTCCTGGGCAGACATTACATTATTACTGTCACCAAACAAAAAATTCATGAGCTGCGCGTCCTGAAGCCCATCCTGTGGGAGCAGGAGGTCAGCGAGCCTGACCGCTTCCTCTACCACCTGATCGACATCGTTGTAGACAATTACTTCTCTGTCGGTGACCGGATTGAAGCGCGGATTGAGAAGCTTGAGGAAGATATCCTGATGCATACCAAGAAATCGCATCTGAGCGAGATTATCGGTCTGCGCAGTGAAATTCTGTGGCTGAAGAAGATGCTCGGGCCGCAGAAGGAAGTTATCAACACCCTGAACAAAAAGGACCTGCGACTGATCGATGACCAACTGCAGAAGTATTTCAGCGATATTTATGAAAATGCGGTCAAGATCTCTGAAACCTTTGAGACCTACCGCGACCTCATGGGCAACTTACGCGAAGCTTACCAGTCCAGTATTGCTAACCGTGCCAACGAAATTATGAGAGTATTTACTGCAATAACTACCATATTTATGCCACTTACCGTCATTACCGGTATCTACGGGATGAACTTTGACAATATACCTGAAACCCATTCGCAATACGGCTACTACGGCGTAATTGCTGTGATGGTTACGCTCGGCTGCGGAATGCTGGTGATCTTCCGCAAGAAGGATTGGCTATGAACGATAACGGACGAATACGCTACGGCGAAGGCTACCGCTACTGTAAAGTATGGGGGAACCTTCGCCTTTTGTATTTCTAATAGCTCACAGCTTCGCCGATTGTCTGCAGCTGGCGGTCCCGCCGGAAGCGGATGCGGATCAGCCGCAGGCGTTCATAATAAAGATCCAGCCCCTCTGCCGGGGAGAAGTTATCCCCATACGCCTTGTACAGCGCCGGCTTCAAAAAGGTATCACCCATCAGCTCATAAGCCATCCAGATGCTGTTCTGCTCCTCGGCTGAAACCTCCTTCAGCTCATTCTCGATCAGCTTCTCAACAGAATACCCCTCCTTCTCCAGCTCTTCTACAGCTTCCAGCACTTCACGCCGGCTGATTCCGCCGGTGGCCTGCAATTGCTCCATGCCAAGTCCGTTCTCGATCCCCTGCAGCAGGATACGGCGCAGCCGCAGCCGTTCAAGCTGCTTCTTGTACTTGATTTCCTTCTGCTTGTAAAGCCAGGACGAGAATGCCTCCTCCTCCACTGCCTCATGCACCCAGTTCAGCGGATAGCTGTGCTCGCGCGGAATAGCGGCAGTAATACTGAGCCAGTCGCTGCCATGCTGCGAAACCTTGCCTTCCCCTATTCCCGGTATCTGCAGCAGCTCCGTTTCCGTATGCGGCAGATAGGCGCTGAGCATGCGCAGCAGACGGTTGCTGGCGAGAATATACGGTGCCTTCCGCTCACTGGAGGCTTTACCCCGCCGCCAGGCGCAAAGCTCATCATAAACAGCCTGATTTCCGTGATGTTCACTGTAATACTGCAGCTTCAGCTGCTCCCGGTTACGCCCAGCCAGCGTTTCCTCTTCATGAAAAGCCCCGTCAATCAGCGGACGGTAGCCGTCGCCCATCTTCACTGCCAGTTCATGCCTGTAGACGCACAGCATTTCGGTCCACGAGCCGCCCTCATACCAGATATGCTCGTCAATTTCATGGCTGCCGGAGAAATCCCGCCATCCGATCCGCCAGACCCCCTCCTCCTCGCCGATCCAGAGCTGGGCATAAACCTCCTGATCCGCTCCGGACATTCTCGATAACCGGTTTAAAAATACAATCTGCATAGGAATCCCTACTTTCGTCGTCATACAGCACGCATTCGCATAACGCATAACGCAAAAAAAAGCACCTCCCCCACGAAAATCGTGAAAGAGGTGCTTCCTCGTAAATGCTATACTGTTAGAAACTACAATACCATATATTTCCGTACAGTCAATCTCTTTTTGAATCAGGCTCCGGCAAGCGCCAGTTTAGCAAGTCCGAGTGCTCCCACCAGTCCGGCATTGTCGCCAAGCTGCGGCGGAACAATGTAGCTGCCGATTTCCTGGTTCAGCGCAGGATGCTGGACATAGCCGCCGAGCAGCTCCTGCAGCTTGGACTGAATTAGCGGGAACAGCTGGCTCTGCTTCATAACGCCGCCGCCCATAACGATCTTCTGCGGCGACAGCACCAGCACATAGTTCATCAGTGCATGAGCCAGGTAGTGGGCTTCCATCGCCCAGGCCGGATGATCTGCAGCCAGCTCGCCGGCAGGCTTGCCCCAGCGGCTGCCGATTGCAGGACCCGCCGCCAGGCCTTCGAGGCAATCCCCATGGTACGGGCAGAATCCGCTGTAGGTGTCCTCCGGATGGCGCGGCACCAGAATATGCCCCATTTCCGGATGGGACAGGCCGTGAATCAGCTGACCGCCGATAACCGCACCGGCTCCAATGCCTGTACCTACAGTAATATACAGACAGCTGTCCAGACCCTGGGCAGCTCCCCAGGTAGATTCACCAAGAGCAGCCCCGTTAACATCGGTATCAAAGCGGACCGGCACATCAAACTGCGCCGCAACCGCACCAACCACATTATATCCTCCCCAGTGAGGCTTAGGTGTAGTAGTGATATGGCCGTATGTAGGACTGCCCAATACAGGGTCGATCGGCCCGAATGAGCCGATTCCGATTGCTTCAACCTTTTTATCGGAAAAATAGTCCAGCACCAGTCCCATTGTTTCCTCAGGCGTTGTCGTCGGGAAGCTTACCCGGTCGACTACCGATCCGTCCTCATGTCCGATTCCGCATACAAATTTGGTTCCCCCGGCTTCAATTGCTCCAAGCACTCTCACAGCAGCAGTCTCCCTTCTAAAATAAGCACAAGCCGGCTTCCGGCCCGGTCTGTATATAATCCGGATATAAAAATAAAACGCTCTCTTAAAATAATTATACGTGCCTGCCGGCAGTATGACAAGCGGTTGACATATACCAATAATTTTAATCAGCGCTATAAGTAAAAAGACGGCTTTTCGGGATTTAGCTTGTGTAAAACCTTTTTAACTAATATAATTGTTAATTAATTAATATGTATCGGAGGCTCACCATGAAATTAGATCTTACTGAAGATTCTCTGCCGGTCTATGAAGCATTATCAAGCACTGTCCGCCTGCATATGCTCCGGCTGCTGGCGGTACAGCCGATGAACGTCAAGGAGCTGGCCGGCGCCGTGAATCTCAGCAGCGCCATTATGACGATGCATGTCCGGAAGCTGGAAGCGGCCGGACTGATCACCACTCATATGGCTCCCGGCAAAAGCGGGCTGCAGAAAATTTGCTCCCTGGCCGCCGAGCGGGCGGAGATTATTTTCCCTGCCCCGGACAAAGCAGAACGCAAAGCCCACCGCAAAGAAATCCCTGTCGGGCATTACTCCGACTTCCAGATTGAGCCGACCTGCGGCCTTGCCACTACCACGCAGGTGATCGGCAGCTTCGACGATCCGCGCTACTTCTGGGATATGGAGCGGATGAATGCCGGCATTCTCTGGTTCGGCAAAGGGTTTGTCGAATACAAGATTCCGAATTTCCTGCTATCCAGCCAGCAGCCGGAGGAGCTTGTGATTACAATGGAAATCGCCTCCGAAGCCCCTTCGATTAACAACAACTGGCCTTCGGATATTACCTTTACCCTAAATGGTACTGCGCTCGGCTTCTGGACGAGTCCCGGTGATTACGGTGACAGCCGCGGCAAGTATACGCCTTCCTGGTGGCCGGCGCTTACTAACCAGTACGGGCTGCTGAAGCAGCTGCGGATAACGCCAAAGGGAACCTTTATGGACGGCCTCAAGCTCTCTGATATTACACTTGATCAAGTCGGCATCCGTGACAAGCAATGGACCTTCCGCCTCTCGGTTGAGGAGGACGCCGAGCATATCGGCGGGCTTACCCTGTTCGGTAAGGGCTTCGGCAACTACAACGACGATCTCGTTGTTGAGCTGTTCTACACGGACGGCGCGGCTCCGGCGGAGCCGGCGGAGTAACACCCGCTGCGGCCCGGCTGCAGCCGGACTGACGAAAAAACAGCGGCAGCCACGGACATTACCCTCGTCCATGACTGCCGCTGTTTTGCATTATGCGGGTTCCCGGCCCGCATGTTCAGGTCTTTGCCCGTGAGTCCGTGTACCGCCCGGGGCAGCTTATTCCGCCGCAGAGGCTGGCATAGGCTGCCACAGCCCGCCTCCCGGCAACGGGCAGCCGCGTGCTTTCAGGCGGGCGACGACCGGGATGATACAGCCGCAGGCGGTGCAGGTCACCCCATCCTGCAGCTTGGGACAACCTGAGCACAGGGCATAACGGGCAGCATATACCTCCTCCGGAGCGGTATTATCCGGATTAAACATCGAGGAAGCCAGAATCCGGGCAATCTGTGCTTCCGTTACCTTGTACTCATCCCGGCAGCCTTTGCAGGCGGAAGCTGTGCTCATCCTGATTCTCCTTCTTAGGCTTTCGGCTTAATGGCCAGCACGGTAACCGACATCGGAGCCAGCTCCAGACTGATTATGCCGTCTTCCAGGCTGAAGGCAGTGAATGCCTGCGGTGCTACCGCTTCAGGATTACTGAAGGTATTATGAGCATCAATAGACGCTCCGGCCAGCGTAGTACCGGTAATATCAACTTCCCGGCCGGCCAGTCCGCGCAGCTCCAGCGGAAGCTTGGCAGCAGCAGCATGGTTCAGGTTGCACAGGCTGACATGAATGACACCCTCAGCATTGACAGAAGCAGACGCGGATACTTCCGGAATTTCGCTGCCTTCGAAGCTGTATGCTCCGCTCTCCAAAGCCAGATCCAGCAGCTGAGCGTCCTGATGCACTTTGTACATGTTGAATACATGGTACGTAGGAGTAAGAACCATTTTCTCGCCTTCGGTCAGAATGACAGCCTGCAGCACGTTAATTGTCTGGGCAATGTTCGCCATCCGCACCCGGTCGCTGTGCTTGTGGAAAATATTCAGCGTCAGTCCGGCCACCAGCGCATCGCGGATCGAATTCTGCTGATACAGGAAGCCCGGATTCGTGCCCGGCTCCACATCATACCAGGTACCCCATTCATCGACGATCAGGCCGACACGCTTCTCCGGATCGTATTTGTCCATAATAACGCTATGACGGGCAACCAGCTCATCCATGCGGAGCGCCGCTTTCAGTGTGGAGAACCACTCTTTGGCTTCAAAACCGGTAGCCGCCCCCTTGTTGTGCCATTCTCCAGTCGGAATTGTGTAATAGTGCAGGGTCAGTGAATCCATAAAGCGGGTCGCTTCACGCATAAGCACTTCCGTCCAGTTATAGTCATCCACATTCGCCCCGCAGGCGATCCGGTGGATTTTGTTATCCCCGTAATTGCGTACATAAGTCTGGTAACGGCGGTACAGATCAGCATAATATTCCGGACGCATGTTGCCGCCGCAGCCCCAGTTCTCATTTCCCACGCCAAAATAAGATACGCTCCACGGCTCCTCACGCCCGTGCTCCTTACGCAGCTCCGCCATCGGTGATACCCCGTTGAATGTCAGGTACTCCACCCATTCGGACATTTCCTGAACAGTGCCGCTGCCCACATTACCGTTAATGTACGGCTCGCATTCCAGCATAGCGCACAATTCCATAAATTCATGGGTTCCAAAATGGTTGTTCTCCACCGTGCCGCCCCAATGCGTGTTAATCATCCGTTTGCGGCCTTCACGCGGACCGATGCCGTCCTTCCAGTGATACTCATCTGCAAAACATCCCCCCGGCCAGCGCAGCACCGGAATACTGATTTCTTTAAGCGCTTCCACAACATCATTGCGGATGCCCTTCGTATTGGGAATCGGCGAATCTTCGCCTACCCAGATGCCTTCGTAAATACAACGTCCCAGATGCTCGGAAAAATGTCCGTAAATATTGCGGTTAATTGTGCTTTTGCGGATATCTGCATTCAGTACTGCACGCTGAGCCATGAACAAGCCACCCCTCAATAGTTAATATAAATATTAATTATTAAACTGATTTATTAATATTATAAGCATTGCCAGTTCCTTCCGTCAATCTTTAAATCAAAGCCCGATTGTTCTGGCTAATCTTGAAGTGCTATTATAGCAGTGACGGCTTACAGCCAAATAAAGCAGACATGGAGAATATTATGATTAGAGCTATTTGCAAAGATATGGCCATTTTGAGCCGGAAGTCCGTTCCGGCTACCAGGGAAGATGTACAGGTGCTGGATGACCTGCTGGATACACTGCGCGCCAATGCAGACGGTTGCGTCGGTCTGGCGGCGAACATGATCGGTGTAAACAAGCGGATTATTGCTTTCAGCATCGGGCCGGTCAACATTGGGATGATTAATCCGGTCATTACCAAACGTAACCGCCCCTATGATACAGAGGAAGGCTGCCTGTCCCTTGAAGGCGTACGGCAAACCAAGCGTTACGAGTCCATTGAGGTCGAATTCCTGGACCGCAACTTCAAGCAGCACAAGCAGATCTTTACCGACTTCACAGCGCAGATCATTCAGCATGAGGTCGATCACTGCGAGGGAATCATTATTTAGTCTGAATTAGGTACACCAAAAAGCGCCTGCAGACCGGAAACGGTCCTAAGGCGCTTTTTGGTGTGTATCTGCTTAACCCAAATCCCCCAGCTCAATCTGCACAATTCCGCGTTCGTCGCGCACCTCGGCGATCCCGCCGATCAGATGCATCAGGCTGCCGAACTCCAGCTCCTGAAATTTGCGGACTGCCGTGTCGCGCTGCAGCTCCCAGAGGCATTCTGCTAATGTGCAGACGATCGGTACATCGCAGCGGATTTCTGCCAGCTCGCGTGAGAGATGCAGCATATCGAGATCGGCTTCGATTTTGGAACGGACGCCCTTAGGCAGAGCTTCCAGATTCTCAATTACGCCCTCTACACTGCCGTATTCGGCCAGCAGCTTGAGGGCTGTTTTTTCCCCGATACCTTTTACACCAGGATAATTGTCGCTCGTATCGCCCATGAAGCCCTTAAGGTCGATAACCTGTCGCGGCGTAAGGCCCTTTTCCTCCAGCAGCTCAGCCGGATCGTAAACTTTATAGTTGGAACGGCCTTTTTTCATAATAATGACCTTGACGTTATCCGTGACGAGCTGCAGCATATCGTGGTCACCGGTCAGAATATAAACCTCGGACTCATCGCCGTAGCAGGCAGCCAGCGTCCCGATGCAGTCATCTGCCTCGTAGCCGGCCAGTCCGATATTCGGTACGCCAAGCTCAGCCACCACTTCTTTGACCAGATCAAACTGCGGGATCAGCTCCAGCGGGGCATCGATCCGGTTCGATTTGTATCCGTCATATTTCTCAGTACGGAAGGTCCCTTTGCCCATATCCCAGCAGCAGACCACATGGGAAGGCTCAAACGTGCTTACCGCGTCGAAAAAATACTGCAAAAACCCGTACACCGCATTGGTCGGAAGCCCGGCCTTGGTTTTGCGGATATAGCCTCCATAAGAGGTCGCATAAAAGGCCCGGAACAGCAGAGCCATTCCATCGACGATCATTACCCGGCCCGTTGTTTCTGAACTCATGTGTAACCTCTCCTTATTTCCGTTTATAATCAGGCGTTGCTCCAGGCTTCGCCGTATTGCGCTTCTTTATAGCCGACTGTAACCTTCTTGCCGTCCGTAACTATGGGACGCTTGATCAGCATTCCGTGCTGTGACAGCAATTCCAGCTGCTCGTCTTCGCTCAGTCCGGCCAGCTTGTCCTTCAAACCAAGCTCTTTGTACACTTCACCACTCGTATTAAAAAACTTTTTCAGCGGCAGCCCGCTGTTCGCCACAAGCACGCGAAGCTCCTCCACTGTAGGCGGCTGTTCGGCAATATGCTGCAGCTCAAGCTCATGCCCCTGTTCCTTCAGCCATTTAACCGCGCTGCGGCAGGTACTGCATTTCGGGTATTGATAGACTTTTAAGTGACTCATGTGTTACTCCTTTGGTGACTATGAAATGTATTATTTTTGCCGCAGCTTCTGCTCCAGCAGTGCCATATCCGGCGGCAGCGGCGCTTCAAAGAGCAGTTCGGCGAGCCCGATCGGGTGCTTGAACGACAGCCGCACCGCATGCAGCGCCTGGCGCGGGATCGCTGCGTCCAGCCCGGCTATGCCGGCGAGCTGCGCCGCTTGCTCCGGCGCCAGCCCTGATGCTGCCGGCAGCTCATGCCCGGCAGCATCAGGTGTCCCGCAGCCAGCTGCAGGCGGCACATGCCGGTACAACGGGTGCCGGTACATGCCGTCGCCGATCAGCGGACAGCCGATCGAGCTCATGTGCACCCGGATCTGGTGGGTGCGGCCGGTCTCCAGCTTCAGCTCGACCCTGGCGGCACGGCCGCTATAGCTTTCCTTGACCTCATACCGGGTCAAGGATGGGTAGCCGTCCGGCGTCACAATCCGCCGGTGCGGCTCTGCAGGGTCCCGGTCTATGGGACCATCGATATCACCGGCCGGCGCAGCAGGAACTCCATGCACGAAGGCAGCATACCGCTTGTCCACCGTGCCGGCGATCATCTGCTCGGAGATATGCTGGTGGCTGTAGGGATTTTTGGCAATGACCAGCACGCCGGAGGTCTCCTGGTCCAGCCGGTGGACCGGCCGGAAGCGGTACTGCTCTCCTTTGGCCGCCCAGTAGTGCACCACTCCGTTGGCCAGCGTATCGGTATAGTGTCCGTGTGTCGGATGAACAATAATGCCTGCCGCTTTGTTGACTACCAGCAGGTGCTCGTCTTCATAGAGAATGTCAAAGGGGATATCCTGCGGCAGAATATCCTCCGACGTTTCCCGCTCCATCCGGATCTCCACCCGGTCCCCGCTGCTGACTTTAACGCTGATGTAGACCCTTTCCCCGTTCAGCATAATACCCTGCTCGGTCATCTTCAGCCTTGACAAAAGCTTACGGGAAACATCCATGCGCTTCTGCAGAATGGTTTTGAGCAGCCAGCCGTCCTCAGACGGCGGCACAATATAGGTAATCGGCGGATAGTAGCTGCTCATTAGTTGCGGAATACCTTTTTGCTGCGTACATACTCCACGTCAGCAACCCCCAGCCTTGTATTTGCCGTCCGAGCCAGCGCAAAGAAATAGTCCGACAGCCGGTTCAGGTAGATGACCGCTTCCGGATTAATATCCGCGCTGCGTCCAAGCGTCACTGCCCGGCGCTCTGCCCGCCGGCAGACGGTGCGGCAGACATGCAGCACCGAGGACAGCTGGCTGCCGCCCGGCAGGATGAACCGCTCCAGCAGCGGATTCTCCGCCTGCAGCTGATCAATCCAGCCTTCGAGGCGGATAGCCATTTCGCTTTTAACATGATATTTACTCTCGCTCAGCTGTACAAAAGCCAGATCCGTACCGCAGTCGAACAGCTCGTGCTGAATCTCCAGCAGCTGCTCCCGCACATCGCTGAATCTGTCGTCGTCCATCAGGCTGCGGGCCTGGCCGACAAAGCTGTTCAGCTCATCAATCGTCCCGTAGGCCTCGACCCGGACATCATCCTTGCCTACCCGGCCGCCGATGACTGAGGTTTCCCCTTGATCCCCCGTACGCGTATAAATCGCCATATTATTTTTCCTCTCCCTCGGCACACAATGACATAATTACAGTTTAATCGCATTTATGCAGATTAGGCAAATCAGACCCTGCATTTCTGCCATGTAAATAACTGCCTGGCACAGCTGATTCCAATTTTGCCACCTTAAGCTACTAGCTGGATTAATCAGGAATATTCTGGTTAATAAAGCTGTAAATGAGCTCTTGAGGAGGCTGAAGGCGATGTATGCAAGACTTAATCCCAAGATTGAATCAGTCGATACGGGGAACCAGCAGTATCCGTTAGTTTTCCGCATATCGAAATGGCATTATGTGATAGCTGCCTTTACCATTCTGATGTCACTGTTTTTTATCGGAGCGGGATTATACCAGTCTGACACCGGCGTTTTATTCATGCTGGCCGGCCTGGGTACAATGTTTCTGGTACTCAGCCTGATTTATATTTTTCAGATCAGCAATTCTTTTGTAGAAATCGACAATGAAACGATGCGCTACCGCGAGTACCATAAAATCATTACACTTGACCTGGACCAGATTTATGTTGAACTGATTGAAGGGGCTTTTTTGATCTACAGTCCCGGGCATCCGAGAATAACTATAGGCAACCAGTTTAAGAATGTAACGCTGCTGCATTCCCTTCTGTACAAGCACAGTGAAGAGAACACCGCACGGTCGGACGGTGCTCCCCATCAGGATTATATCGGCTATAAGAGCTTTAGTGAGGAAATTTCCGGCAAATACCGGCCCAGACAGCGGAGGAATGATGTGCTTCTGCTGCTGCTCTTTATCGGGGCTAACCTTTTTAATTACTATGACAACCCGGGACGGGAGCTTATCTATTATGTTCTGTTCTTTATCCTCACCACTGTAGGTGCTGGAGTAGCCTTTTTTACCGGAAGACGAAGAGCTGCGCGCAGCGGCAGAAAATAAGGGTCAGCGGATCATTGCCGTCATATCAGGCTGAAGCAGAAAATCAATGATCTCCCGGTGCACGCGCTCCGGCTGCTCATGATTGATGCCATGGCCCGAGCCTGGAATGACCTTGTAGCGGAAATTCCCGCCGTCCAGCACGCTTGTAAAATCCTTCTTGCGGTGCAAGTTGTAATCGCCCAGCAGAAAATACAGCTTCTCTCTTACTGCCGTTGCTTTCTCCTGATCGTAAAGCTGAAGCTTATGGACAAACATCGCCTGCTGATTATGATTCTTCATTAGAAGCACCAGATGTTCTGCAACTTCCGGATGCTTCTCGGTCAGACGGGATTCCGGCGAGCTGAGCTTGGCAACGACCTTAAGCAGATTTTTGCGGGTGGGCATCAAAATTTCCGGAAACATCATCAGCAGCGTCTGAACCATGGATTTGAGCGGCGCAGTGACCATTCCCCCTTCCATACAGACGGCTCTCAGGACTCTTCCCGGCTCGTTAACCGTATAGTTATAAGCCATATAAGCTCCGTTCGACACACCGGCAACATAAAACTGCTTAAGTCCCAGCCCGTCAGCAACACTGTTAATCCAATGAACCTGGTCAAAGGTTTGCTTATTGAACCTGGTGTCAGGAATGCTTTTGCCGGGTCCGCCCAAGGTATCAATTGCTACACAATAAAAATGCTGAGATAGCTCCCGGATGTTCAACAGCCACATCACCGCCGAATTATCACCCACCCCGTGAAACAGCAGCAATGGAGGCAAGCCAGCATTTCCTGCCGTAATACAATGCGTAATCCCGTAAGGGGTCTCCATATCCAACTCTCGGAACTCCGTATGCCAGCCCTGCAGAAGCTCATTATAGGATCGGAGCACGTTTTCTTTGCCGGCTTCATTTTTAAAAACGCTAACCATGGCAATTCCACCTTTATGTATAAAATGGCTTAACGTTCTCTCCGCCTAAAACGCAGCATCGACCCCGGCAGAAGGAACTCTTCTCCATTATAAGGAAGTTTTCAGGATGATTCAGCATTATTTTTGGATATAAAAAAAGGGCCCGAAGGCCCTTCATCATAAGGAACGCCACACAAGTCAGATTCTGCGGTAGATTCCTTTCATGTACTCATTGATTTTGAGATCCAGCAGACAGCTGATCTCGATTACAAGCTCAGAAGTAAAGGATTTCTCCTGCACAAAAATCTGCTCCATTCTGCTGCGGAGACTCAGAATTTCATCCTCCAGTGACTGCTTGTGTGCGGCAGCATCTGTAACTGAATATCCACTCTGAGGACAGCACTCCCCTCCATAGGAAGGTAAGTAACAATCGCCCATGAGCATTAGTCATTCCTCCTAATGAGATGGATTAAAGTAAAATAATACCATACAATAAGAAGATGTGCCATAGCCCTGTTGCTTATGCTAAACGGCTTGAAGGTTATTCGGTCCGTTCTTTCTCAAGCTGCAGGACAAATGCCCCAATCCGTTCTACCGCCTCATTCAGCTGGGCCACAGACGTAGCGTACGAGCAGCGCAGATAGCCCTCCCCGCCGAGACCGAACACGCTGCCCGGCACTGCCGCTACTTTGTACTCCATCAGCAGCCGCTGGGCAAACTGATCGGAGGTAAGACCGGTTCGCTGAATGCTTGGAAAAGCATAAAACGCCCCTTGCGGCTCATGACAATCCAGACCGGCATCCCGCAGGCCCTTAACGATCAAACGGCGGCGCTGGTTGTACGAGTCGGTCATCCGGTCCTTCTCCTCCATCCCGTTGGTGAGCGCCTCCAGAGCAGCTACCTGGCCCATGGATGGTGCACACATCACGGTGTACTGATGGATCTTCAGCATCGCGGCGATCAGATCGGGATGACCGCAGGCATAGCCCATCCGCCAGCCAGTCATGGCGAAGGCTTTGGAGAAGCCGCTAACCAGAATAGTCCGGTCCATCATGCCGGGCAGCGACGGGAAGCTTACGTGATTGCTTCCATAGGTCAGTTCGGCATAGATCTCATCGGAAATAACGATCAAATCATGCTTCTCGACGACCTTGGCAATCGGTTCCCAGTCCTCACGGGTCATAATTGCACCTGTCGGGTTGCTCGGATAACAGAGGATCAGAATCTTGGAGCGCGGTGTAATCTTGGCCTCAAGATCTGCAGCTGTCAGCTTGAAGTTATTCTCGCCGAAGGTTTCAATTCCGACCGGTATTCCGCCGCCAATCGCGGTAATCGGTGAATAAGAAATGTAGCACGGCTCCGGAATCAGAATTTCATCTCCCGGTGCAATCAGGGCGCGGAGCGCCAGATCGATTGCTTCACTGCCGCCTACCGTTGCTATAATCTGGTCAGCTGGATTATAGGTTACTGCAAACCGGGAATGCAGGTAATTCGCAATTCCTTCACGCAGCTCCGGCATTCCGGCATTAGAGGTATAACCGGTAAAGCCTCTCTCCAGGGAATAAACGCACGCTTCCCTGACATGCCATGGAGTCTTGAAATCGGGTTCGCCGACACCAAGTGAAATAATATCCTTGCTGCCTGCGGCCAGATCAAAAAACTTGCGGATACCTGACGGCTGGATCTGCTGAACCAGCGGCGCCAGATAGGAATTCATAGATTTATCTGATTCTCCGGTCTGCTTCTGATTATTCGTGATCATATGATTACTTCCTTTACGGAGATATCAGCAGGCGATTGTCTTCTTCATGCTCTTCAAAGATGATACCGTCCTGTTTGTATTTTTTGAGTGTAAAGTTGGTTTTGGTTGAAAGCACCGAATCAATCGGCGAGAGCTTCTCGGATACAAAATTGGCGACCTCGCGGAGGTTACGTCCCTCTACTTCGACCAGCAGATCATACGCACCTGACATCAGATAGACCGATTTAACCTGCGGATACAGATAAATACGCTCAGCTATACCTTCAAAGCCGCGTCCGCGCTCAGGTGTAATCTGCACTTCGATCAGTGCGGTTACCCGCTCGTCGCTCACTTTATCCCAGTTCACGACCGTCGCATATTTGACGATGACGTGATCCTTTTCCATCTGCTCAATCGCTGTCTTGACATCTTCTTCCTCCGCTCCAAGCAGGGTCGCCATCAGCGCCGCAGAGCTCCGGGCGTCCTCCTTGAGCAGTTCCAGCACTTTCCTCTTTAATTCGTCCATTTCCTTCATGCCTTCCCCCCGGATAGTTCGCGTGCCGCCTTGCGTCTTCAGCGCGGCACCAGCGAAAAGAGTTTAATACTAATATTACATGAAAATGTCTGCTCTGCAAACAAAATAACCCCGCAGCAGCTCAACCGCTGATTGTACAGCTTATTCATATTTAGGCTCAGCCATTATCCGCAGCAGCAAAAAAGCCCGTTCAGCCGGGAAACCCGGTGTGAACGGACTGGATACTACCCGGAATCAGCAGCAGCATATGCTGTGCTTCATCTCCTGCTGGGCAGGTTTACATATAGTAAGGGTTATGACTTTGTACATTCGGCTGATGCACCGGTACTCCCGCAGCCTGATTGTATGCTCCGGCGCCCCCAGTTTTCTGCTGCACAAACTGCTGGCATTTGGCCTGCGTCTGATGAGCGGTCTGGATCTGCTTATCCACATCCTGACGCAGCGCTTTTCCCGGTGCAGTGTACATGTTCAGCTGTGACATCTGGTTATACAAATCCCCCTGCAGCCGCAGCGTATCCATGGTCAGGTCATTGAAGACCCGGCGGACTGTCGGACAATTCGACTCCGTTGCAGCGGTCGTATATTCACGAACCGTGCGCTTTAAATCCGCCAGAACAGTATTGAGCAAATCCTCGTCTGCCATAAATGCGGTTCCGTTTTGTGCGTACACTAGCATTACCTCCTGTTGTTTGTTTATAGATTCTCGGCAAAAAAGCAATCACATATCATTATTGCGGCTGTGTCGGTGCATATTGCTGATGCTGCTGCATCAGCTGGATCAGCGAATTCATGTGCTGGCTGTGACTCTGGATCTGCTGTACGCAAATCTGCTGTACCGTCTGGTTCTGGGTTGTACCTGCCGTTGCAGCCAGCTGCTTGATGAGCAGATCTTCATTGGAGATGGAGTCGGCGATGTATTCCAGTTCCTTGCCGCTTAGTGCCTGCATTTGGGTTGAGTGCATTTCGTAATTCCCTCCTTCTTGATGTACAAGCAGTCCTTATTATGCCGTCGCCGCTTACCGTTTATGTAGCTGTTACAACAATATCCTGCAGAATAAAATGGTCCTGCTGCCGTGTATCAGTACAAGCAGGACTGCCAATACTACCCTATCGGAATCTCACTAAGGAGAGAGACATATGAAACTTAACAGCGGAAAGATGCCATGGGAAGCCACTTATACCAGCCATCCGGTATATCCTTCATTGGAGGGAGATATATCCTGCGACTGCCTGATTGTCGGCGGAGGCATGGGCGGTGCCTCGATGGCCTACCGTTTATCGCTCAGCGGTGCTTCAACTGTCCTGATCGAAAAACGGGACATCGCCGGAGGGAGCTCCCACGCCAATACCGGCCTGCTGCAAATCGCCAATGATAAAACACTGACCTCATGCATTAATACATTCGGTGAAGCAAACGGAGTATTGTTTTATAAGCTGTGCCAAGAAGCTCTCGGCAAAATTCTGGAGCTGCCTACAAAGCTCGATATTGATACCCAGATCATCCCGCGCAGCAGCCTGCTCTATGCCAGCACACCGGAAGATGTTGCGCTGCTCCGGCAAGAGCACGAAACGCTGAACGCCCACGGGTTTCACTCGGAATTTTGGGATGAGGACAAGGTCCGGGCCCATTATTCATTCTCCAAACCGGCAGCTCTGTACTCCAAGGGGGATGCTGAAACGAACCCGTTCCGGATGGTCCATAGTCTGATCGACAAGGCGCATTCCGGCGGTGTCCGTATATATGAGCACACCCGGGCCACTCATTATGAGTACCATGCTGACGGGGTTACCTGTTACACCGAGCATGGCCGGATTTTTGCAAAGCATGTAGTCTTTGCTATGGGCTATGAGACGCAGGAGATGAAAAAAGACCGGGGGGCAGAGCTTATCAACACGTATGCCATCAAAACCCGGCCGCTGGCCAAGCTGCCTAAATGGCATGAGCGGAGCCTGCTGTGGGAGACAGCAAGGCCTTATCTGTACTTCCGCACCACTCGTGACAACTGTATTATTGCCGGCGGTAGAGACGAACAGCTTACCGATCCGGAGCGGCGTGAGGTCCGGGTGCTTTCCCAGTGCCAGCAGCTGCTTGAGGAGGTCGAGGCACTGTTTCCGGAGGTTAAAGGTATCGGGGCAGAATATTGCTGGGGGGCTGTATTCGGCACTACCCGGGACGGTCTGCCTTATATGGGCCCGCATCCGGATTATCCGCATTGCTATTTCATTGAAGGCTACGGAGGCAACGGAACGGCCTACAGCATGATTGCAGCTGAGCTGCTGGCTGATACGCTTGCTGGCCGAAACCGCCCGGAGCTGGAGCTGTTCTCGCTCTCCCGTAGCGCGAAGCCGGTGCCGGCTCCTGCTGTAGAGGCGTAGCTGATGCTGGAGGACAGCAGTGTAGTGTATGAAACAACAGCAGCCCCGGCTCATGTGAGCCGGGGCTGCTGCTTGCTGTCTGCCGCTTCTAAGCCGGCAGATGTATATAGCACACCTTATTGCGCCTGCACATACTCGGCAGACTTAATACCGGCCTGACGGCCGAAGATAATAATTTCGGCAACGGAGTTACCGCCAATCCGGTTCTGCCCGTGCAGTCCGCCTGTCACTTCACCGGCAGCATACAGGCCGGCGATCGGCTGGCCATCTTTATTCAGCACTTCGGTGTTCGTGTTGATTTTTACGCCGCCCATGGTGTAGTGGATCCCCGGTGCAATTTTTATCGCATAGAAAGGCCCTGCGGACAGATCATTGTCCATCCCGGTTGTTCTGCCGAACCCGGCATCCTGTTTATTAGCAACCGCAGTGTTCCAGGTGTCTACTGTTGCCTGCAGCTTATCGGCAGGAACCTCCATCGCTTCAGCCAACGCCTGGACCGAGTCGCCCTGGATGACAAAGCCCATTTTTTCATACTGCTCAATGGCTTTGACGCGGGACTTCACGCCGGAATCGAATATCAGATAGGCTGCTTTTTCAGGCAGGCCGTTGATGGCTGCAGTTACTTTATCACGGGTGTCCAGTTCATTGGTGAACCGTGTGCCTTCATTTGAAACTAGAAGACCGCCTTCACCGCGGACCGCTTCGCCGATCAGGTAAGACTTTTCCTGCTGTACAGTCGGGTGAACCTGGATCTGATCCATGTCAACAGTCATCCCGCCCATCGCCAGAATCATTTTGATGCCGTCACCGGTGCTGCCCACCTGATTTGTGGTCACATACCCTTCCAGATCAGGTCTGACTTCAGTAATCATCTCCATATTGGAGCCGAAACCGCCGGTGGTAACAACGACAGCTTTACCTGTAATTGTTTTTTCATCAACCTGGTTAAATAGGACTTTCACGCCGTTAGCCTTCCCGTCCTGCTGTGTAATTTCTTTGACATCAGCGTTAACGAATAACGGAATTCCCTGCTCCTGAACATTCTGTACAAGCCCTTTTACCAGATACTGCCCGATCGCCGAGCCGTCTTCCGGACGATGTGTACGCTTCTCATTCATACCGCCGGTTATGGTGATATTGTTCAGCCGGATACCGATTGAATCCAGCCAGTCAATTGCTGCTGCAGAATTGTCAACGAAGAAACGGAGCATTTCTGTGTCGTTGGTATCGTGCCCGCCTTTCAGGGTCTGCTCATAAAATAAATCGTTGTTGTCCTCGATGCCCTGCTCCTTCTGGAACTTGGTCTCTGATGCGTTCATCCCGGAAGAGGATTTTGTTGTGTTACCTCCGGCTACGGGCATTTTTTCAAAAATAACAGGGCTCAGCCCCTTGGCTTTCGCTTCAAGCGCAGCGGTCATACCGGCACCGCCCGCACCGACAATGATAATGTCGTAGCTCTCTTTTAACTGATCCAGTGGTGTATAGCTCGCTACTGATGCCCCGGATACAGCTTCGGTTGCCTTAGGCGCTTCCGTTGCGCTTGCCGGGCTATTTGTGCTCTTGCTCTCATTTGTGTTATTGCCCGCATTAGTGCTGTTGTTTCCGTTACCGCATCCCGCGATCACCAGAATAACGGAGAGAATAAGAAGTAGTGCGGCTGCTGGTTTCTTTTTCATCTGTAACTTGCCCCCTTGTGCATATTTTCACAATAATCATAGCCTGGGCGGGGGCGTCTTTGGAAGCTTACGTAATTAAAGAAACTGTTTTGTAACTAAAGTAAGTGGATTAACCTTTTGGAATGTCCGGAGCCTATTCAGGTTAAGTATATATTATGAGATAAAGTCCGCAGGGGCTTTTTTTCACAATACCGGGAGGTGCTTGAAATTTGATTGAGCTAGTCGTTGTTTTATTGCTGATCTTCGTTAACGCTTTTTTTGCAGCTTCAGAAATGGCTCTAATCTCACTGAACGACAATAAAATCCGCCTGATGGCACAGGAAGGCAACGCAAAAGCGAAGCTGCTGAAAGAATTGCTTGAGGAACCTAGCCGCTTTCTGGCAACGATTCAGATCGGAATCACCCTTGCCGGGTTTATGGCCAGCGCCTTTGCTGCCGAAAATTTTGCCGGAGACCTGTCTTCCCTGCTCGTATCACTCGGTGTTCCGGTCGCGGCTAACATTCTGGATACCATTTCCCTGATCTTTATCACCCTGATTCTCTCTTACGTCACACTTGTGCTGGGGGAGCTTGTGCCAAAACGGGTAGCCATGAAAAAAGCTGACGGCATCGCCATGTTCGTTGCTGCACCGCTTAATCTGCTGTCTAAAGTGGCCGCTCCTTTTGTGAAATTATTAACCGCTTCAACTAATCTTCTGGTCCGGCTGTTCGGCGTGGATCCTAATGAAAAGGACGAGGAAGTGTCCGAAGAAGAAATCCGGATGATGCTGGACAGCGGGGCCCAAATGGGAACGATTCAGGCGGCGGAGAAGCTGATGATAAACAATATCTTTGATTTTGACAATAAGCAGGTGTCCGATATTATGACGCACCGTACCGATATTGTGGCGCTTTCTGTTCTGGATACACCGGAAGAGGTGGCCCGGACTGCCGAGCAGGAAGGCTACAGCCGTTTTCCGCTGTATGACAGCCATATTGATAATATTGTAGGCATTCTGCACAGCAAGGACCTGATCCGGTTTGTGAGCGGGGGCAGCGGCGGTTCATGGAATCTGCGCGAATTGGCCCGCCGGCCGTACTTTGTCCCAACTTCGAAAAAGACGCATGAGCTGTTTGAGGAGCTGCAGCAGAACCGGGTGCATTTTGCCGTAGTGGTGGATGAATATGGCGGGACCGCCGGAATCGTGACGATGGAGGATCTGCTCGAGGAGATTGTCGGTAATATTTATGATGAATATGACGAGCACGAGGAGGAGTACACACAGCTTGACGATCACTCTTACTTATTCAACGGAACCATGAGCCTCCGTGAGGTGCAGCAGGTGCTAACCGCCAAATTGCCGGTGGAACACTACGATACGGTCAGCGGCTTTGTAATCGGCCAGATCGGCCGGATTCCTTCTTCCCAGGAGAAGCCGGAATTTGTCTATGGCAGGTACACCTTTGCCGTTCAGGAGGTAGGCCAGCGGTGGATCCGCAAAATCAAGGTCACTCTGACTCAAGTGACGGGTTGAGTAGTTGTGCGGGGTTACTCAGGCGCGGTACCGGGGAGCTAAGCGGTGCTAGGGGGATTTTTCCCACTAATGCGCCTGTTCGAGCCACTTTGGAGTTTAAAAAAGGACCCCAAGGGTCCTTTTTGGCTTTCACAGTATTCATAGCTTTCACAGCACCTTTACCGGTTGCCGCCGCTGATGCCGCTGACATATTTACTTATGATTTCATCTCCCGCAGGGGTGACTGTGTACATATAGACCGGTCGGCCTACCGCGCCGTAGCTGATCTCCATCCCCAGGACCCCGGCCTCTTTGAGAAAAGCCAGATATTTGCGGACTGAGATCCGCGATATGGGAGCACCTGCAGTGATATCCTCCGTGGAGAAAAGGGGGCTGTCCAGCTGCCGGATGATGCTCCAGATACTCTCCAGTGTTGCTTCAGTCAGACCCTTGGGCAGCGGCAAGGCAGCCGCCTTGTCCTCATCCCCCGCCCCGGAATGCCGCAGCAGCTTGTCGAGCTGCTCCTGGCTCAGCGGCTCCTCCTGCTTCATCAGGGCATAATAATCTTCCTTATACGCAGTCAGCGCTGCATGGAACCGGGCGAATTCGAACGGTTTGATCAGGTAGTCGACGGCTCCATGCTGCAGCGCCTTGCGGATACTGGCATTGTCGCTGGCGGCAGAGATAATAATAATGTCGGCTGTGCTGCCTTGTTCACGCAAGGAGGACAGCAGCTGCAAGCCGTTCGTTCCGGGCATATAGATGTCAAGCAGCACCAGATCAATCTCCTGCTCTGCCAGCACTCCGGCCGCCTCTGTGCCTGTGCTTACCCAGCCCGCAAACTCAAAGCCCTCCACCTGCTCCAGATAATGACGGTTGAATTTGGCCACCATCGGGTCATCCTCAACAATCAGCACTTTTATATTCATAAGATCTCCTCATCCTTTACAGCATACGGCACTTCTACGGTAAAAGCAGTTCCCGTTCCCTCTGTTTCCTCCACTCCATGGGAAATGACCGTAAGCCTGCCTTCCAGCTTTTCTACGCTTTTGCGCACCAGATAAAGGCCGAATCCGCGCCCTTCCCCTTTAGTGGAAAAGCCCTGGCCATACATCTGCTGCTGCAGCCGCTCCGGTATGCCTGGCCCGTTATCCTGAACCGTGCAGCGCAGAGTCCCCTGCTCATAATAAATAGCAAGTTTAATCTTTCTGGCCGCCTGTCCTTCCAGCGCATCCATCGCATTGTCCAGCAGGTTGCCGGCAATTGTAATCAGCTCATGGATCGTCTGCGGATCAGCAGCCTCCGGCAGGTAGCTGTCTCCGGCCAGTACAAGCTCCGTTCCGGTTTCCCGCGCCCTGCTGAGCTTGCCCAGCAGAAATCCGGCCATGACCGGGTCTTTGATCTGACGGGCGATGGAGCCGATCTCGTTCTGGTAATTGCCGACCGTCCCTGAAATATACTGCTGCAGCTCATCGTACAGGCCCATATGCGTCATCCCCATAATGACATGCAGCTTGTTCATAAACTCATGTGCACCTGCCCGCAGCGCATCCGCATAAACCGCGATGCCTGACAGGCGTTCCGCCAGCACAACCAGCTCGGTTTTGTCGCGGAAGGTAGCGATCGCCCCGGCCGTCTCACCGTTCACCCGGATCGGCACCCGGCTGACCAGCAATGTGATGCCGTTGAGCTCAAGCTCCTGATCCTGCCAGGCTTCCCCGCTTATCAGCACCTGCTCCAGCCTGAGCTCCGGCCAGTACCCGCTGATCTTCCGGGTCATGCCGTTGCCGGCAATCCCCGCTCTAAACAGCAGCCTTTCAGCTTCTACATTAACCATCGTAATAATACCCTTCTCGTCCACTGCAATAATGCCTTCGCGTATGGATTGCAGCATGGCGCTGCGCTCCTGAAGCAGCTGTGTAATATCGGCTGGCTCCATGCCGAAGATCATACGCTTAATCTTCAGCCCGAGAATGAAAGCTCCGCCAGCCCCAAGCAGCGCACCGGACAGCAGGATGGCAATGAGTGTCCATTCATTTTGTCTCACCAGCTTCTGCACCCGTTCCATCGAGAGCCCGACAACGATAACGCCTACCTGATGCCCCTGGCCTGCATACACAGGGACAAAAGCACGCAGGGAACGCCCCAGCATACCCTCCCCCTCCGAGATGCTCTCCTCACCACGCAGAGCGGCTTGCTGGCCGCCCCCGGCAAACGGTTTGCCAATTAGCGCAGCATCGGGGTGTGAATAACGGATACTGTTCATATCGATAACAACTACAAACATAATATCATTGCGGCGGGTGATTTTGGAGGTATAGGCCTGGATCTCCTTGCTGCTGCCCGAGCTTAAACCATCTGATACAAGCGGGATCAGGGCAATGGTGCGGGCGATCGCATATGCTTTGTCCTCCAGTGCATGCCTCGTCTGCGGAATGATCTGATTCCGAAAAATAAAATAAAGCACCAGCAGCACGAGCAGCACAACCGCCGATACCATAACAGCAACTTTGGTTCTTAAACCGATCCCTTTTTTTCTGGCCATATCATCATAAGTCCTCTCCGGCAGGTCCTGCTCCCATTATGGCATATTGCCGGCCTCTCTGCGCTGAAGCCTGCGGCGGAGTACAAGCCAGCTTCCCAGCGGAGCCGCTCCCAGCGCCAGCATTAGAATAATAATAACCAGCGTAGAGCTGCTGACTGACAGCACGCCAATGAAGACAAGCATACCCAGCAGCCGTCCGCTCATCAGGCTAAGCTCACGAAGCACGACCCATTCAACCCGTTTACTGGCACTTTCCGCCGATTCACCCATCAGATCAAAGCTGATTGAAGTCATCGGCAGCATATATAGAGGAATGCAAAGGGAGGTGCCGATCCCCATAAGCAGCAGTGTGCCGTAGCTAAGCTTCCAGAGCAGCGGGATAATCACAGCTACCAGCAGAATTCCGCCTATCAGCATGCCTGAGGAACGGTAGCGAGGCTTAAACCATTTTCCGGCTGCATAATAGCTGACGAGCGATACCGCTGAAGTAATCAGAGCGAACTGTCCGAGCTTGCTCTCCGTCTGCGCCGCAATGTACACCAGCAGCCCAATGAGAAAGGAGAATACGCCTTCCCGTATGCCCTGAAACAGCAAGGCCCCGGCAACCGGACGCCAGCCGCTGCCGCTGCGCCGCAGCTCCCTCCACGGCTCCAGCCACAAATAAGCTCCTTCGCTTTTGCGTTTCTTCAGGAAGAAGCTCAGCACAGCTGCAGCTGCATAGATACTGAGCGAGACAATGAACACCACCCGGTATCCGCGCTGGCCCTCCAGTCTGGAGATCAGCCAGCCGGATAGAAAAGGGCCGACAATCCCGGTCAGTGAACCAAGCAGTCCCATCCAGCCGTTGTAATGATCGCGGTTCCGGGCATCTGTAATTTCGAAATAGATAATATTATAGGCCAGCCAGAATAGACCGATGGATACGCCCAGCGTCAGGCCGAGCGGCCAGATATAGCTTGCGGCATTTTCCCCGATCCACAGCACCAGCAAATAAAAAATGCCCGAAACGGCAATTCCCAGCCGCAGGGCATTCATTTTGTAATGTTCTTTTACCCATTTGCCGGCCAGCCAGAAGCTGAGGCCCACCGCCACCTGCTGACTGAACGCAAACCAGCCGATCATGCTGTAATCCTGCCGGGCTTTCCACAAATACACATTCAAAAAAGTACCTGCCAGCACACTGGCCAGCAGATACAATCCGTTCACCGCAAGCAGCAGAGCCGCCTGGTTTTCCGGTGTTTTTTTCAATGTAACGCCCTCCTGCCATCTGGATTCTGTAACCAATCCGTTTTAGCTTGTCCGGAAGGAGGACAGATTATGAACCGCGCCTGTTATTTACCGCTGCTCAGGTTGCGGACAAACTGAATCCGGTCTTCCTGCGCCAGGCTCTGCTGTACATGGAAACACGAAGGACACACATACATATTCAGCGAAAATGGTGCTTTTAGCACAGAACCTGTCAACGCTTCGGAAGCGGCAGGCTCAAAGCTGGTTACCTGCTGCTTGCCCGCCAGAACCAGCAGTTCATGACACTGCGGGCATTCCGGTGCTTCCAGCTGTGCAGCCAAAACCGCAGCCACACTCTGCTCATATTGCTGCAGGTCATAATCTTCACCGAACTGGCTAAGCGTATTATAGATTGGAACTACGCTTTCTTTGTCATCATCATCCCACAGATTATCGTTGCTGATCTCATCTTCCGGCTCCGCTTCTTCCACGGCATCCGGCTCTTCATCCTCAAGATCATCCACGCCTACAGTAATCGTGCGGTAGCCGCTAAGCTCATTATTACAGTGGGGACAGGTCTCTTCAGGGCCGAACTCCTCATCCCAGACAATTTCGGTGTGACACCACGGGCATACAGTTGTTTCCATCATCACAATCTCCTTCTTACCTCACATATAAAAAATCAGTTAATTACCAGATATAGAATACCGGCGGCTAAAAAAGCTGCAGCAGAGATAAACAGCACCCGGATCAGAATTTTCATCAGTTCTACTCCTAAGTCAGTATATCGCGGCGCCGATCACATAGGACAGCGAGACCGAGATCAGCAATGCTGTAAACCCGACAGCCCGGTTATCCGCGGCAATTTCATCATCAATGGAAAATACAGGAGTCAGAAACTCGAACAGGAAATAAGCGAGCAGCAGCAGTAAAAATCCGACCAGCGACCATTTCATCGTCTCGTAAATCGAGGCTCCCGCCTGAATGCTGAAGCGCAGAATGTTACAGATCCCGAATATTTTGCCGCCGGTGGCCATCGCCACTGCCAGATTCCCCTTGCGGATTTCTTCCCAGCAGTTATACTTGGTCACCATTTCAAAGAAGGACAGGAAGACTACCAGACCCAGAATGGCTACAGTGAAATAACCGAGCAGCGCGCCCAGCGGATGATCCAGCAAAAGATCAATATTCCCTTGCATAATACCCCTCTTTCTGCCGGGCTTCCCCGCTACTCAAGCTCGGCTACGGTTACACCCGCGCCGCCTTCGTTGTAATTTCCAAGCCGGTAGCTTTTGACATGTCTATGCTTGCGCAGATACTCCTGGATACCGGTCCGCAGTACGCCGGTCCCCTTACCGTGGATAATATAAATCTGTCCAAGATTGCCCAGGAAGGCCTCATCAATAAAACGGTCTGTCTCCATGATCGCTTCCTCAAGGTTGGCACCGCGCAGATCCAGCTCACTGCGGATATTCTCATCACGTGTACGCTTGACGGTCGTGGCCTTGCGCAGAGCAGGTGCAGGCTGATCCGGTGCAGAAGCCAGGAACTCAAGATCACTCACATTGACCTTCATTTTCATGATCCCGAACTGGACAACCGCCTCTTTGGATCCGCTCAGCTCAACGATATAACCCTTCTGGTTCACGCTCGGCAGCTTTACCTCATCACCCGGCTGCAGCGGACGCGGTGCCTTGGTGGTGCGGGTAACCGCCTTCTTGCGCGGTGCCGGCTCCGCTTCATCCAGGCGGCGGCGCGCTTCGATCAGCTTATGCTCCTTGACGGAAGCCCCTTCCTCCATGGCCAGCCGGCGCAGGTCGCTGATAATCTCTTCGGCTTCCTTGCGCGCCTTGTCGAGAATCGCGCTGGCATCCTTCTCAGCCTTCTCCAGCCGCTTGTCGCGCTGGCTTTCCAGCTTCTCCAGCTCAAGCTGCTGCCGCTTGCGGAATTCCTCGGCTTCGCGGCGGCTGATCTCAGCCCGTTCGCGCTCCTGTTCTGCTGTAAGCCGGTTCTCTTCCAGGGAAGCAATCATATGCTCGACGCGCATATCCTCTTCCTTCACTTCACCGCGGGCATGCTCCAGAATAGCACCAGGCAGGCCAAGCCGTTCAGCAATTGCAAAAGCGTTGCTTCGTCCCGGCACACCGATCAGCAGCCGGTAGGTCGGGCTTAGGGTCTGTACATCAAATTCCATACTGGCGTTAATGACGCCTTTGCGTTCATAAGCGTAAGCCTTCAGCTCGCTGTAGTGCGTTGTAGCAATCATCCGGCATTCCGTACGGTGAATATGCTCCAGTATGGCGATGGCCAGTGCAGAGCCTTCTGCCGGGTCTGTTCCGGCACCAACCTCATCCAACAGAATAAGACTCTTGGGAGTCATCCGCTTCAGAATGGAGACAATATTGGTCATATGGCTGGAAAAGGTACTGAGGCTCTGCTCAATGCTCTGCTCATCCCCGATGTCCGCATAGATGGCATCAAAGACACACATCTGGCTGCCTTCCTCTGCCGGAATGAACAAGCCTGACATCGACATCAGGCTGAGGAGCCCGACTGTCTTCAAGGTAACGGTCTTACCGCCGGTATTGGGACCGGTCACGATAATCGAGCTGTACTGATTGCCCAGCTCAACATCGAGCGGCACTACGTGCTCCGCAGGAATCAGCGGATGGCGGCCTTTGCGCAGCTTGATATAACCACGGTCATTCATCCGCGGCTGGGTTGCCTTCATTTCCCGGGCAATCCGCGCTTTGGCAAAAATAAAGTCCAGCTGGCCGAGGATATCGATATCGTAAGCCATCTCCTCGGCAATGCTGCCAACCATATCAGTCAGCCTGTGGAGAATGATTTCAATTTCCCGCTCCTCGCGCAGCCGGGTCTCACGCAGCTTGTTGTTCATCGCTACAATCGATTCCGGCTCGATGAACAGCGTAGCCCCTGAACCGGACTGGTCATGCACAATTCCGCCGAAATGCGAGCGGTATTCCGCTTTGACCGGAATGACGAACCGGTCACCGCGGATCGTCACAAGCTGGTCCTGGAGCATCTTGGCTACAGAAGACGAACGGATCATGGAATCGAGCTTCTCACGGATCCGCGCTTCACCGCCCCGCAGCTCCCGGCGGATATTAGCCAGCTCCGGGCTTGCCGAATCAAGTACATTCGCGTCCTCATCGATGCAGGCACGGATGGCATCCTCTACATGCTTCTGCTCGGAGAGCAGATCGCTCAGGGCAAAGAGCATATTGATTTTCTCATCCTCGTGCATGGCAGCCAGGAACCGCTTGACCCTGCGTGCCCCGCCGATGGTATTGCCTACGGAGAGCAGCTCGGACGTTCCGAGCATTCCTCCAATTGATGCGCGCTTCAGTGCAGGCCGGATATCACTCACTCCGCCGAAGGATGGAATCCCCTTGAGCCGGTCCACATTAACCGCCTCGTCCGTGGCCTGAAGCAGATTTTTCACCCCTTCAAAATCACCGGAAGGCTTCAGCTCTTCTGCTGCATGCTTCCCCATCGGGGTCTGCGTATATTGCATCAATTTATTTAAAATCTTGCGATATTCAAGCGTATGCAAAATTTTGTCGTCCAATTACAGTCACAGCTCCCTTCATAGATGTTTACATTATACCTAATTCGGCCCATTTGCGCTATTTGGGGCATAGAAAAGCCGGTCCAAGGCTACAATAACAACTGCACATATCCTTATGCGAAGGCCAAAGGAGGTTTATCCAGTGAGATTTTTAGGTCATGTAGTCCGTTTCGTGGTGGCAGCCCTCGTGCTGCTCGTTGTCGGCTGGATTGTACCGCAGTTTACGGTTGGCGGGTTCTGGAGCGCACTGATTCTGGCTCTGGTTATCGCACTGCTCGGCTGGGTGGTTGAAGGGATTTTCGGCAAAAAAGCAACCCCGTTCGGCCGCGGGATCGTCGGCTTTCTGGTTAGCGCGCTGGTCATCTGGATCGCCCAGTTCATTGTGAGCGGAGTCAGTGTTACTATTCTCGGCGCCCTGCTGGCAGCACTGGTCATCGGGATCATTGATTTGTTCCTGCCCGTATCCACTCCGTTCGAAGCCGGCAAATAAGCTCGGCCCGCCTGCGGTATGCAGACAACGAAACCCCCTATCTCCGGCTTAATCCGGATACAGGGGGTTAATTGTATTGATTTCAGGCATAAACTGTACCTTCCCTGGTCGAATGGGAGGCTGTGATGACTGCGTTTTTGCCGCCATGCTTGGCTGCGTACAAAGCGTTATCCGTTTTACGGAACAGCAGCTCTTTACCGTCGCCCAGCTGATAATCGCACAATCCGATACTGACGGTAATCGGCTTCCCTCCGGCATACGGATGCTCCATCCGGCTGATCGCCAGACGCATCTCCTCAACAGCTGCATACGCCTCGTGAAAATTTTTGTCGGTGAAAATAACCGCGAACTCCTCCCCGCCATATCTGGCAGCAAAATCGTTCAGTCCGATCATTCCCTTCACCTTAGCCGCGACCTCCTTCAGCACAAGATCACCGACCCAGTGGCCGTAAGTATCATTTACACGCTTGAAATTATCGATATCAAATAAGGCCAGCTGCAGCTGCAGACCGTTGCTTTCACACTGCTCGAGCAGTGAATCAAGGTATTCGTGAAAGGTTTTATGATTATACAGGCCGGTCAGCGCATCAATTTTGAGCAGCTTGTCCGAAATAGCCCGTTCTACCATCAGCTCCTGCTCCGACTTGGTCAGCTGCTCCAGATGGTCACGGACCTCACGCGCGCGGATAATAACCATGCGGCCCATGACCACAAAGACGACAAACACACACTCCACCATGAAAAATTCCAGCAGCGGTTTATCCAGCAATATACGTTCCAGTCCGAAGTATACAACAGCATAGAAAACAATACTGAACAGCCCCAGATAATGCAGAAGCTTCTGGTGAAAGTAGATCAGTGCGATCATAATCGGCATCATCAGCGTCATTTGTGCACCATCCACAAACGGCTCCAGCACAAAATACATTAAATAGGAGACGATAAACCCGCAGCCGACTACAACCTGTTTGTGATATTGAACGGCAGTACGCAGCCACATTTCAGCCAGCACCATCGCGATAACAATCATAATATTGCAGGCAATGAATAAATGTCCTTTGCCCGGCAGGATGGCCGACTTTACCTCAGGCATATGGTTGGATAACACAAACACCAGCTGGGCTGCCAGCATCACCAGCACCAGGGCCCAGTACCCGTTTAATATTCTGCGGTGCCACAAATCCGCAGTCTCATTATCAATAGCGATATTAATGTAGATCCCCTACTTCTAACCGATATATAATAGCTTTTATTATAATGAATTTAAATTATCTTTGCACCAATTATTTGCAAAATTCGACAAACAACGACGTTTCTCTGCCACCCAACATTTTTTCAAAGTTTATGAAAGACTTCCAGCAAAAAGTAAGCTATGCTATGGAAGAATTATACTCTGAGGAGGATGTCCATGTTCAAAAAACAGGCCTTATTGCTGTCCATTCTCTGCCTTCTCCTGCTATCCGCCTGCACCAGCGGGAAGGAGAACTCCTCCGCCTCCGGCGGATCAGCCGACAACGCTATTGCTGCGGAAGAAGAGATTACGATTACGGCAACAAACTACAGCTTTGACCAGGAAGAATATCATCTGAAGAAGGGAGTGCCGGTTAAAATCATTTTCAAAAATGAAAGCGGCAACCATGGTATACTCGTACCTGAGCTGGAATTGCGCCTGGACGCAAAAACCTCCTCACAGGTCATTATCCCCGAAGAAGCGGGTACGTATGAGATGACCTGTGCGATCATGTGCGGCTCCGGCCACAGCGGCATGAGTGCTAAGGTGATAGTAGAGTAATAGAGTTAACGGATGAAGTCTATGCGGTGGAAATCTGCAGACAGCTTATGGCTCTGAATTATGCTTTTCTTGAAAATAAATACAATTGGATTTTCGGCACTTATTTCCGTCTTATCTCATCCTTTATAAAGATTATTTGGAAAATCGACATCTAATGTTGGCCGGTCATCCGTCTAAGCGTGAAAACCGTAAAACTAAGTGTCGTTTTTCCACCTATATCTCATTTTCTAGTTAGTTCCACTACAAATAGATGACGAATTTCCACTTAGCATACCCTCTAGTTCCAACATTCCCCTGGAATCAATCCGAACTGGCCTGCTCACATGTATGATTGGGAGCTGCCGCATAAAGTTGGACCATAAGTAATCGAGTAGGAGGCTGCTCATTAACTGAGCAGCCGACCTCTCACACCACCGTACGTACCGTTCGGTATACGGCGGTTCAACCGCTTAAGTGCAATTTTCGTAAATGCTCGTACTGTGCCGGGAAGTCATAATACCCGGCCTGTGCGAGCTTTTCATTTGTTATCGTACGGGACAGTACCGGGCTTCCGGCTACTCGCCAGTAACCCAGGCGGGAGTTCCCCCATTGGTAGGCCTGCCACTCCGGTATTCCCAGTTTCCGTAGGTTTTGTACCTTTGTTTTGGGCTTTTTCCACTGCTTCCAGATATACATCCGCAGTCTTCTACGCAGCCATTGACTCCAGCTTTGCAAAATTCGCTTTATATCGGCTACATAAAAGTAGCCAATCCAGCCGCGAATGTAGACTTTCACCTTCTCCATCACTTCCCTGACCTTCCTGCCCTGACTGCGACTCGTCAGTTCTTTCAATTTTTTCTTTGCTTTGGCGAGAGATTGACTATGGGCCCGGATATATGCCCCATCCCTGTTCTTCCCCAAGGCAAAGCCAAGAAACTTGAAATGCTTCCGCGCCACTACGCTCACGACCTTACTCTTCTCCGTGTTCATCTGGAGTTTTAGTTTGTTCTCCAGGTACTTCCGGCAGGATTCCAGAAGCCGCGTCGCTGCCCGTTTGCTTTTCGCTAGTACCACGATGTCATCTGCATACCGAATCACGTTCACTCCACGGCTGTTCATTTCCTGGTCGAATTCATTCAGGTAAATATTCGCAAGCAGTGGAGATAAGGGGCCTCCTTGCGGAGAACCTTCCTCTGTTTTGCTATGCACCCCGTTCTCCATAACTCCACTTTTCAGATACTTCTTAATCAGCTCGGTTACACGGTGATCCGGGATTTGCTTACGTAGCAGATTCATTAGCAGTTCATGGTTCAGGGTGTCAAAATATTTAGAGAGGTCGATTTCGACTGCGTGGCTATAGCCTTGCTGTGCGTAATCTTTCACCTTGCGGATGGCTTGCTGCGCACTCCGCCCGGGGCGGTAGCCGTAACTTCCGTCTGCGAAGAGCGGCTCAAACAAGGGCTGTAGCTGCTGGGCAATCGCCTGTTGAATCACGCGGTCTATCACCGTAGGGATGCCAAGCTTCCGCACTCCACTTCCATCTGGTTTGGGGATTTCTTTGCGCCGTACCGGGCTAGGCTTGTACCGGCCCTCCCGGATGCTTTGCAAAAGCTCGTCCTTGTGTTCCTGCAGCCAGGGCAGCGCCTCTTCGACGGTCATTCCGTCGATTCCTGGCGCGCCATGGTTGCGTCTGACCTGCTTGTAGGCTCTGTTCAGATTATCTCTGTCCAGAATCTGCTCGAGCAGGTCCATTGCACCGCCTCTTTCTCTACGTTCCCGAATGCCGGCACTCCGCACTCCCGCATACTCTTCGCGTTCCACGCTATCCCTTTGCGGGCAGCCCTTTCGGTATTCTGCTTTCATCGCGCCAGCTCTCCTTCCGGTCTGTACTCGAGACTTACGATTGTTCGGCCCTTCCCGCGAGAAAAAAAAAAAAAGTTTCCCGGTACTATGGCTTCTGCTGACTTCTCACAGCAAGCTTTACTCCGTCGTTCGGATTTTTTTTTTCCTACCGGACGTCTGTGAGACCTCCCCGGGTAAGAGCGATAACCTTCCCCTCATCTATCTGCCACATTTACATGCTGGGATTCGGGCAGTATTGGACTTCGCTTTATGTAGCAAGCTCGTCCGTCCCAGTATGCCTTCTATGTGATTTCTGTTCGTCAGACCGAGGGTTTGCCTCCGGCTTCCTTCAGATTCCGCCTCGCGGCGGACACCCTTGCCTTTGGCTAACAGTTCCTACTGCCAAGCCTGTAGCGGACTTTCACCGCCTAGTTATCGCCCATGCCGGGCGCACTACAAAAGCGGATGCCGCCCGTAAGGGACAGCATCCGCTTTGCCTTGCATCCGTTATTCAACTATCCTGTTCGATCAGTTGAATCCATTCATTATATTCATTCTGCAGCTTGGCATATTCCGCCTGGAGCTCGCGGTGTTCCTTGGCTATTTTCTCAAGTTCACCTTCGCGAACCTCGGACTGGGCCTGCATCAGCCGCAGCTGGCCCTGGGCCAGTTCGAAATTCTCACCGATTTCGCTCAGCTGCTGCTGCACTTCGCGCTGGGCTTCACTTAACGCTTTGGCCTGCGCCTCTGCTTCTCCGGCTTCCTGCTGCCAGATTTCAATCTCCTCTCGGAGCGCGGCTTCCGCACCGCTCCACTGCACTTCCCGCTGCTGCAGCTCGTCATACCGCTGCTTCCAGGAAGCCTCAGTCTCGCGGGCTTCACGGATAATTTCCTGCTGCTCGGCTACCGCCGCCGCAGCTTCACGCGCTGCCTCGGACAGCTCTTCCAGACGCCGTGCAGATTCCTCGGCTTCTGCCTCCAGCAGGCCGTATCTTTCCTCCAGCTGTTCCTTATCCTGCAGCAGCTCATCATACTGTGCGATCATATCCTCGTAGCGGCTGCGCAGTGCTTCCAGCTGCTTGCGCACCTCCGCCGACTCTTCACGCTGTGCAGCGGATTCAAGCTCGGCTTCAGCCCGCAGACCAGATTCGCGTTCCAGCTTCTGATGCATTTCTCCAGCTTGATTGCGCAGAGCTTCAATCTCGCGCTGCAGCGAATCTGCTTTATCTTCTGCTTCCAGCAGGCTCATTTCAAGCTCACCGATATCTGCCGCATGCTTGCCGGCAAGCTCCTGCCAGTTTCGGGCTTCGGCTTGCGTCCGGGTAAGCTCATCCTCTATGCTGCCGAGACTTGCTCTTGCTTCCTCAAGTCCGCTGCGCAGTCCGGCCGATTCGTTCGCCGCTTGTTCATAGCGTTCACGCAGTCCGGCCAGCTCTTGTTCGGCCTGCTCGTGACGCTTGTGCAGCTCTTCCAGCTCGTCGTTCAGCAGCGTGTTCAGCTCTGTTGAAGACTGCAGCTCTCTGCGTTCACCGCTGAGTTCCGCTTCTTTCTCCTGCAGCAGACTCCTCAGCTCGGTGGCTTCTTTACCTGCCTGTTCATAGCGCTCACGCAGCCCTGCCAGCTCTTGTTCGGCCTGCTCGTGACGCTTGTGCAGCTCTTCCAGCTCGTCATTCAGCAGCGTGTTAAGCTCTGTGGATGACTGCAGCTCATTCTGCAGCGCACTGAGCGCTGCTTCTTTTTGCTGTACCACGTTCCGCAGCTCAGCGGCTTCCTGACCTGCCTGCTCATAGCGCTCACGCAGCCCTGCCAGCTCTTGTTCAGCCTGCTCATGGCGCTGGCGCTGCTCTTCAAGCTCGTCATTCAGCAGCGTGTTAAGCTCTGCGGACGACTGTAGCTTTCTGCGTTCCTCACTAAGTTCTGCTTCCTTCTCCTGCAGCAGACTCCGCAGCTCAGCGGCTTCCTTGCCTGCCTGCTCATAGTGCTCACGCAGCCCTGCCGAATCTTGTTCAGCTTGTTCATGACGCTGACGCAGCTCTTCAAGCTCGTCATTCAGCAGCGTGTTAAGCTCTGCGGACGACTGTAGCTCTCTGCGTTCCTCACTAAGTTCCGCTTCCTTATCCTGCAGCAGACTTCGCAGCTCAGCGGCTTCCTGACCTGCCTGCTCATAGCGCTCACGCAGCCCTGCCAGCTCTTGTTCAGCCTGCTCATGGCGCTGGCGCTGCTCTTCCAGCTCGTCATTCAGCAGCGTGTTAAGCTCTGCGGACGACTGTAGCTCTCTGCGTTCCTCACTAAGTTCCGCTTCCTTATCCTGCAGCAGACTCCGCAGCTCAGCGGCTTCCTTGCCTGCCTGCTCATAGCGCTCACGCAGCCCTGCCGAATCTTGTTCAGCTTGTTCATGACGCTGACGCAGCTCTTCAAGCTCGTCATTCAGCAGCGTGTTAAGCTCTGCGGACGACTGTAGCTCTCTGCGTTCCTCACTAAGTTCCGCTTCCTTATCCTGCAGCAGACTTCGCAGCTCAGCGGCTTCCTGACCTGCCTGCTCATAGCGCTCACGCAGCCCTGCCAGCTCTTGTTCAGCCTGCTCATGGCGCTGGCGCTGCTCTTCCAGCTCGTCATTCAGCAGCGTGTTAAGCTCTGCGGACGACTGTAGCTCTCTGCGTTCCTCACTAAGTTCCGCTTCCTTATCCTGCAGCAGACTCCGCAGCTCAGCGGCTTCCTTGCCTGCCTGCTCATAGCGCTCACGCAGCCCTGCCGAATCTTGTTCAGCTTGTTCATGACGCTGACGCAGCTCTTCGAGCTCTGCATTGACCAGCTCAGTAAGCTCCGCTGCCGACTTCAGTTCTTCCCCGGTGCGGCTGAGACGTTCCTCCGCTTCCTGCAGGGCGTCCCTGAGTCCGGCGGCATCGTTCTGTGTCTCATCGTAACGCTGGCGTAACTCTTCCAGCTGACCGTTCAGCAGCACAATCTGCTCAGAGGATACCCGCTGCTGCTCAGCAAGCTGTTCTTCCCGGATCTTCGCTGCCTCATACTCAGCCTGAAGACTCTGCCGGGAATCGCGCTCAGTCTTAAGCCCTGCTTCAGCTGCACGCAGCCGTGACTGAAGCTGTCCTGTACCTCCGCGCAGCTCATTAAGCTGCTTGTCCAGCTCCTGAAGCTGCTGCTTGTGACGCTGCTCCTGCGTACCCTGGGACTGCCGGAGCTCCTTGTTCTTAGCTTGTTCTTTCTGAAGTGCTTCCCGTTCCTCACCCAGCTCTTTCTCAAGCGCTGCCTTGGTATCTGCAAGCTCCTTGCTGAGCACGGTGCGGATTTCCACCACTTCACCGCCAAGCGATTCCCGGGTCTGTGCCAGCTCCTGCTCCAAGAGAGACAGCGTTTCCGCTTTCTCCTGCAGCAGTGTCTCACGGAGATTCTCCAGCTCGCCGGCATGCGCTGACCTCAATTCATCCAGCTGCTGCAGGCGTGCCTCATCAAGCGCCGCCAGCTCCTGCCTGTGGGTATCCCGGTTCACGGCCTGCTCCTGCTCATAGGCATTCCGCAGCTCCTGCAGCTCTGCTTCACGGGCCTGCAGTTCACCGGCAAGACCCTCCCGGGCAGCTGCCGCCGCCTGCTCAGCCTGCTGGAGCTGCTCCGCATGGGCCTTGCGCTCCTGCTCCTGGATATCCAGGTGACGCTTGCGTTCCTCTTCAGCTTCCGCTACCAGCCGGGCGGCTTCCGCCTTGGCTGATTCACTGAGCCGTTCATATTCTTCCTGCCGTTCACGCTGGACTTCCAGGAGGCGTGAGACTTCCACCCTCAGCTCCGAGCGTTCACCGGTCAGCATATTGAGTTCATTTTTGAAATCCTGAACCTGGATGGCCTGCTCTGCCATATGTACGGCTGCAAGCACCGCGATCCGCGGGGTATCCAGTCTGGAATGGGATTTAGAAATGGCATGCATGTGCTCGTCCACATAACGGGCCACTTGTTTCATATATTCGCTGCTGCTTCCGACTAATTTATAGGAAGTTCCATATATCTCCACGGCGACACGGGTCCGGTCCATAGCCACAGTTGTGCCCTCCTTTGTATGTGTGCGGATTCTAAGCTGATTGTCCTGCACCTATTGTATCGTTATTCCTGAACATTTGGCAAAACAAACGGCTTACTGGATAGATTCTACCGGTCCCCGCACTGTTGTTTTAATAGATCAGTATAGGAAAAGCCGCGCGAATCCCGGTTTCTAATTGGATTCGCTGCGGCTCTGCACAATTCCTGCTACTTTCTTAATTCTGCACCAAAAGTTTGCTGAAGCGCGGAAACAACCTTATCGTGCACTTCCGTTACTTCCTCATCCGTCAGTGTATGCTCGGTATGACGGTAGAGCAGCGAGATAGCCACGCTCTTCTTGCCGGCCTCCATTTTGCCGCCGGTATAGACGTCGAATACCTGAACATTCTGCAGCAGGGTGCCTCCGTTTTCGCGGATCGCTGCCAGCAGATAGCCTGCCGGAACAGCCTCATCAACGACAACTGCGATATCCCGCTCCATCCCCGGGAAGCGCTGCAGTTCACTGTACTGCAGATTAGTCCGTGCATTGTCATACAGCGGCTGCAGCAGCAGTTCAGCCACATAGGTATCCTCAAGATCAAGCCTCCGCTGAAGCTCCGGATGAAGCTGGCCCATTGTGCCGATCAGGGTGCGGCCTGTTCCTTCAAGCAGATAAATGGAAGCGGAACGGCCCGGATGATAATCCTGCGGTGCATCGCCTTCATACACAATACGTCCGGTGAGTCCAAGGTAAGCAATTACGCTTTCCAGTGCTCCCTTAAGATCGAAGAAATCAACAGGTTCAGCAGGGATATTCCACTGTTTGGCTGCACGGGTTCCGCTCAGCAGCAGCCCCAGCACCGGCAGCTCACGCGGCTGGCGGGTAAGCTGCTCCTCGTCGGTGAAGAATACATTCCCGATTTCGAACAGTGCCAGATCACTCTGCCGGCGGTTTGTATTATAGAGGGCAATATCCAGCAGCTGCGGCAGCAGGCTGGTGCGCAGCACACTGCGCTCCTCGCTCATCGGCATTGCCAGCTTCACGGACAGGCTGCCTTCAGAGAATGCAGGGAACAGCTTGCTCTGCTCCGGCTGGATGAAGGAATAACCCATTACTTCCTGATAGCCGCCAAGGGCAAGCATGCGGCGCAGTTCACGGCGTACGGATTGCTTGTGTGTCAGCGCACCCGGCGTTGTAACGCCTTCGATCAAGGTCGTCGGGATGTTATCGTAGCCGTATAACCGGGCCACTTCTTCAATCAGATCCACATCGTAGCTGATATCTCCGCGCCGGGTAGGGACCTGCACTTCAATCAGCCCTTGCGCAGCATCGCCGCACTTGAAGCTCAGGCGTCCGAACAGTGTCTTCACTTCCAGCAGCGAAAGCTCAGTGCCCAGATAGTCATTCAGCTTCTCAAGTGAAAGCATCAGAATCTTCTCTTCAGCGGAATCACTGCCTGCCTGCACAATGCCCTCATGCACTGCGCCGCCTGCATAACGGGCGATCAGGGCTGCGGCACGGTTTAATGCCGGAATGACAGCCTTCGGATCAACCTGCTTCTCGAAGCGCAGGGAGGCTTCCGAGCGCAGACCGAGCTGGCGTGAGGTTTTGCGTACGGTGCCGCCCTCGAATCTGGCCGACTCCAGTACGATGTTTACGGTCGTGTCCGTAACTTCAGTGTCCAGTCCGCCCATTACACCTGCCAACGCTACCGATTTGGCGCCATCAGCGATAACCAGCATTTGCGGCTCCAGCTTACGCTCCTGTCCGTCAAGTGTTGTCAGTACTTCGCCTTCACGGGCGAAGCGTACTCCAAGCACACCGCCTTCCACTTTATCTCCGTCAAAGGCGTGCAGCGGCTGGCCGTATTCCAGCATTACGTAATTTGTAATGTCAACGATGTTGTTGATCGGGCGCACTCCAGCAGCCATCAGGCGGTTCTGAATCCACAGCGGCGATGGAGCAGGCTTCACTCCGGAGATATAACGTACCGCATAATGGCTGCAGAATTCCTCGTTTTCGATTTGAACAGAAATGGAGTCGGAGGCTTTTCCCCCGGCTTCGACCAGTTCAGCAGCAGGATCAGGCAGCTTCAGGTCGCGTCCGAGAATGGCGCTTACTTCATACGCTGCACCAATCATGCTGAGACAGTCGGAACGGTTCGGTGTGAGGTCGAATTCGAGAATCTCGTCGTTCAGTCCGAGTACTTTGAGGATATCCTGGCCTACTTCCGTGTTCTCCGGCAGCACAAGGATGCCTTCCTGCTGCTCTTTCGGCAGCAGCTTGTCGTTCAGGCCCAGCTCTTTAGCCGAGCAGATCATGCCCTGGGACAGGACGCCGCGCAGCTTCGCTTTTTTAATGTCCAGGCCAGGCAGCTTGGCGCCAACGAGGGCAACCGGAACCTTCTGGCCGGCGGCCACATTTTTCGCTCCGCAGACGATCTGCAGATCCTCGCCTTGGCCGGCATCAACGATACATACGTTCAGCTTGTCGGCATCCGGGTGCTTTTCTTTGGATTTGACATATCCGGTTACAATGCCGGACAGTCCTTTGTTGCGGCGCTCCACGCCGTCAATCTCAATGCCTGCGGTCGTGATTTTGTCCGCCAGCTCTTCAGCGGTTACTCCCTCTAACGATATATAATCGGTCAGCCATCCGGTTGATACTTTCATGTCCGCTCACTTCCTTTTGTTTCAGATGTATTTATCTACGTGCCGGGTTTGCTTGCTGATGATAAAAGACTGCGTATGGAGCTCTGCCCCCACTTCAAAATTCCTGTTAAAGTGTCGCTCCAAGGAATGTTTGGACTTCCGGCCGCTGTTGTCTGCAGATTTCCTGATTGAACCGCTGTACGCGGTAGAAATCCGCAGACAAAGGCGGATGCTACCGCTCCTCCAGTTCCAAAATTCCTCTCCGTTCCTTATTAAACAGTTTTCTGACAGGTGCCAAACCACCAAAGCTGCCGCCTCCATGCACCAGCCCGCAATCCCGCCAAAAATCTAAATTCCCTTGAACTGCTTCACAAAGCCCATATCATTAGTGTAGAAATAGCGGATGTCGTCGATTCCGTATTTCAGCATCGCGATCCGCTCCACGCCCATACCAAAAGCGAAGCCGCTGTACTTCTCAGGGTCGTAACCGCCCATTCTAAGCACGTTCGGATGTACCATACCTGCGCCGAGGATTTCCAGCCAGCCGCTCTGCTTGCACAGGCGGCAGCCCTTGCCGCCGCATTTGAAGCAGCTGACATCAACCTCAACACTAGGCTCGGTGAACGGGAAGAAGCTTGGACGCAGGCGGATGCCTGTTGCCGGTCCGAACATTTCCTTCACGAACTGGTTCAGCGTTCCTTTAAGGTCACTCATGCGGATTTTGCTGCCGATCACAAGACCCTCGATCTGATGGAACTGGAAGGAGTGGGTCGCATCGTCATCATCGCGGCGGTATACCTTGCCGGGACAGATGATTTTGACCGGAGTTTCACCCTTCATGGCCTGCATGGTGCGGACCTGTACCGGTGAGGTCTGGGTGCGCATGAGCAGATCCTCTGTTAAATAGAAGGAATCCTGCATATCGCGCGCCGGGTGGTTCTTCGGCAGATTGAGCGCTTCGAAGTTGTAATAGTCCGTCTCCACCTCAGGACCTTCAGCTACCTTGTAGCCCATACCGATGAAAATATCCTCAATCTCCTGAACGACCCGGTTCAGCGGGTGAATACCTCCCTGCGGCAAGCCACGGCCCGGCAGCGTTACGTCGATTTTCTCGGCCTGTAGACGGTTCAAGGTCTCCTGCTGCTGGAACGCCTCCTGCTTGGCTGTAATAATCTCTTCAATGGCGCTGCGCACCAGGTTCGCCACCTGGCCGATCACCGGCCGCTCTTCGGCGCTCAGTCCTCCCATTCCACGCAGAACCTCTGTCAGCTCGCCTTTTTTGCCCAGATATTTGACACGCAGATCATTCAGCGCCTGCGGATCTGTAACCTCCTGCAGCTTAGCCAAGGCCTCGACCTTCAATGCTTCCAGCTTTTCTTTCATGGCATGCACTGCCCCCTTTGATGATGTATTGTACGACAAAAAAAGGCCTTTTCTCCCGGTAAGGGACGAAAAGACCGTGGTACCACCCTTGTTAGACAAGCTGCACCATATCCCTATAAGAGAGGTATTCCCTCTTACGGCACGGTAAAGACATGTCTCACTTTAACAGAAATAACGGTCTGCGGCCGGTATCCCCTACTGAATGTAATTCAGGGAACTGCTCCGGAGTGAAATTCGGCAGCTCTGCTCTCCCAGAAACGCTCTCAATCTCCGGCGTTTCCTCCCTGTTGGCCAGGCACTGCGTACTTGTCTCCATCACTGCATTTAAGCTAATTAAATCTTATCTTCATTAAAAGATATGCATCAATAGTATAAGCAAAAAACGGACGTTTGACAAGCGGATAGAAATTTAGGCTAATTTTTATCTGTTTTTAATCTTCCTTTAAGTTTCTAAACGCTTTTGCCGGAAATTTTTCAGCTAACGTTCAGCGGCGCTTGATATTTTTCCTAATTAGGAAGGCCTGGCTATCCTTATTTTACCTCGTGAAATGGAAAGTCCAGGTTTTTAAACAGGGAGGGAAATTCATGCACAAACGAAGTAAAGCTTATGTTCTGCTGCTGCTCAGCACATTTGCCGTAAGTCAGTTCCCGGGCTATACCGGACATACAGCCTATGCGGCAGCCGCAGCCACAACAGCTGTCAAAACAGCTGCAGCCGTAACGGAAGTCTCAACGCTCGCCAAGCTGAGTCAGCTGAACTTGGGAGCGTCCTTCAGCGTAAAGCTCAGCGATGTCAGCGTGTTCGCCCAGGACAGCGGAAATATTTTAACGTATACCCTTACTTACACCAATAGCTCAAGCACCAGTGTCAATCTGATCAACTACTTCTCCAAGGTTGTTACAACCGGAGGCAGTGTGATCAAGGGAACGGCGGTTTCGGCCGACAGCACGGTCAAAAAAATCGCCGGTAAAGAAACTAAGAGCATTACATACTACGCAAATATCGGTAAAGCCGCTACGGTAAAAGGGCTCAAAATCAATATGTACGGCTGGAATTTCAGCGCAGCCAATTATGAGCAGCGGATCGGCACGTTTACCGTTCCTTCTAATTACTCACTCGCTGCGCTGCAGGGGGAGAGCAAAAAGATCGGGCTGAACAGCACTCCGGTTACCAGCCAGGCTAGCTCGCTGCAAATCTATAAATATAACGGCAAGGTATACGCCAAAGTCGGGCTCAGCCTGACAAATCTGGGCACCAAGGTGCTGAGCGATCCGGGATACAGCATGTATCTGAAATCCTCCGGAGGTTCCGTATTTACACTGGCACTGGATGAGAGCAGCTCAGAGTACAAGCTTCAGCCGCAGCAAAAGAAGACACTGTACTTCATGACTGAAATCCCGGCGTATATGAACACTTCCAAAATGGAGCTGCAGATTGCCAAGCTGGATGATGGCCTCAAGCTGTACCTGCCGGTTGCCTCTTATTCGCTGCCTGCTGCGGTTACCGCCGACTTCACCGTTGCTGCCGGGGCCATCAAAAAGCTCTCAATAAACAGCAACATTGTGGATATGCAGCTGAAATCCTCAGCCGTATACGCCGAGAACGAAAATGGAATCTGGACCTACCAGTTCCGGGTCAAAAACACAGGCAGCACAGCAGTTACTTTGCCTGCCTACGAGTTGTCGGTCAAGTCAGCCGAAGGCTACTCCTTCCCTATTACGACAACAGCTTTCAACAGCCTTACGCTGAAGCCGCTGGAAGAGAAGCTGATCGAGCTTACTGCCAGTGTGCCGCTTGAGCTCGCCCAGGATACCCTGCAGCTTCAGGTTATTCCGCCGGCAGCTGCGGACAATTCAACCAAGATTATGCTGCCTGTAGCCTATTTCAAAATCCCTTACAAGCTGGAGAGCAACACTCACATCACATCCGAAGCCAGCGTTACCAACAATTACGGCACATTTGGGGTTACCCTGCAGTCTCTGCAGCGTCTGCCTTGGGGCGATGAGGACCTGATCCAGGCCAAGCTCAGTATCCGGAACAGCACCTCCAAGACAATTACATTGCCTAAGCTGACAGGAATGCTGAAGGCGGATCTGAATGATCTGACCGGCTCAACCCAGGTTGTTGTCGATAATGACGTGTCCATCCTTGCCCCTGGTGAAAGTGCACAGCTTACAGTCTTGGCTCATGTTCCATACACGCTGGACTACAGCCAGACCAAGATCATTCTCCAGGAAGCCTCCGGACAGTTCCTTTCTTTGAGTACAAGTGACGGAGCAGTAACCAGCCTCAGCCCGCTGGCAGCAGGTTCGTCCGTTAAGATTACCGCAGCCGGCAAAAAAGCAAGCATCCAGGAGCGCCTGACCAAGGTTTATACCGGCAGCAGCTCAAAAACCATATACAGCGAAGTAGAGATGAACAGTGAGGAATCCCGTCAGACGAACCTGGCCCGGCTTTATGCCTCCTTCCGGACAACGGACGGGCAGTATTTTGAAGCTACAGTTAATCAGTCGGAGCTGGCAACCGGTGCTACAGGAAAAACACTGGTCACTTTCTCGGCAAGTGTTCCATCTACGGTGGATACCTCTTCCCTCCAGCTTTATATTGGACAGGCGGTTGCTGACGGCAAGCTGACTACCGCAGGTACAGCAGCAACAGGATATGTGAATACAGCTGCCCTGGCACTCAATGTCACAACGGTAACATCACAGACGAACCTGAACAACGGCGTGTCCATGTTCCCTTACTCGCTTACAATTACCAATTCTGCGGGCAGCCTGATTGCAGGCAACACCAATCTTACCTTGTCCTTCAATTATAACTTGACCCAGGATTCCACTTATCAGACTGGCGCGTACGGTCATAAGCTCGTGCTGCACTTTATTGATCCATATGGACAATTTTATGAAAAGACACTGACCCCCGGCACCGACCTGATTATCGGCAGCAACAGCCTGTATACAACGACGATCAGCAGTACGCTGTTCAAGTCCCTTAACGGCGGTAACTACAGACTGACATTGTATGATGAATTCCAGGGTCAGCGGATTGAACTGGGCAGCCAGGTTTATGACATTACAGTTACCCAGCCGGCTGCAGCAGCAGACGATGATAAGGATACTGCTTCGGATAAGGAAGCCGGGACCGGCAGCAGCACAAGCACTGACACCAGCGATACTACAGCAGATAGTGCATCTTAAGATTTAGGCAGCCCTGCAATTTTTGTATTTTATATTGAGCAAGATGGAGGACCTTGAATGAAGAAGAAAAAAGTGATTATCGCTTCAAGTATCTTAGTAGTGGCAATCGCAGGTGTTTTAGCCTATGTGCTGTGGCCAGATTCCGGCAAGGAGGCCAGTGCGGCCCCGTTGAATACCGCTCTTGTGTCAAAAGGTAATATTCTTAACGGAGTGTCAGGCTCCGGCTCGGTGTCACCGATCAATACGGACAGCATCCGGACAAAGGAAGCCGGGGAAGTCGACCAGGTTCTGGTGGCCAAGGGCGATGTCGTTAAAAAAGGCGATGTGCTGATTACCTTTGTAGCCAGCGATCTGAGCGACAAAATCAAGGATGCCGAGAAGTCCTTGGCCAGCCTGAAGACAGAGCTTACGGACAAGCAGGAAAATTATAAGACGCTGGCGATGAATAATGCTACCGAGGAAGAGCTGGCTTCAGCCAAAAAGGCGATCGAAAAAGCGGAAAGCGATATTGTCACCCAGCAGGAATCCATCGCCGACATTGAAGAGGATATGCTTCCTCCCGATCCGCTGACCGCCCCGATGGACGGTACGATTACAGCAGTTAATATCACGGACGGCGAGCAGGCCCAGAACGGCTCGGAGCTGTTCACAATGACCGACTACGAAAACCTGAGCGTTACTGTTCAGGTGGATGAACTGGACATTCCGAATATCAAGCTTGACCAGGCTGCAACCATCACACTGGATGCCCTGGAAGATCAGGAATTTGCAGGTAAGGTTATTGATATCGCCAAAGAAGGAACCTCCTCCAATGGTGTCTCCCTCTTCGATGTGACTGTAGGCCTGAATGAGTCTGAAGGTGTGCTCGTCGGCATGTCGGCAGAGGTAGCCATCACGATTGAAGAAAAGAACGATGTACTGACAGTACCGATTGAAGCCGTAACAGAGGTAAATGGAAAATACTACGTCAACGTTCCATCAACGGACGGAGACACCAGTGACACCAGTGATACCGGTACTGACGGGGAAGCTCCTTCCCGCGATGCTGCCAGCGGGCAGGCTCCAGGCGGCGAAGCTCCTTCCGGTGATGCAGCCGGCGGCGCGTCCGGCTGGCAGGGCCGCGGCACTGAAGGCCGCGGAGGCTCGTTCCCGAGCGGCGCTCCGAGCGGAGGCTTCCCGGGTGGCGGCCAGTCTGGCGGCAGAGGCGGCTCCAGCACGGCATCCGGCCAGAAGCGAGCCCAGGTTACCGTCGGCATTCACGACGAGAGCAACATTGAAATTGTCAGCGGACTTTCCGAAGGCGATGAAGTGATTATCCCGACCGTTATCAGCACTGGCAGCTCCTCCAGTGCCGCGCAGACCCAGATGGGCGGCATGGGAGGAATGGGCGGCTTTAGTACAGGCGGCTTTAGCGGAGGAAGCGGAGGCTTCAGCGGCGGTACCGGCGGTCCTCCTTCCGGCGGCGGGGGCGGCATGGGCGGTGGTCGCCAATGAGCAGCCAGCAGCCGCTGATCAAAGTTGAGAATATGGTTCACAGGTATGTAATGGCCGGGGATACAATGACTATCCTGAAAGGCCTCAGCTTTACAATAGAGCATGGGGAGTTCGTGGCGATTATCGGCCCCTCGGGCTCCGGTAAATCTACACTAATGAACATGCTGGGATGCCTTGATGTAGCGAATGAAGGCGATTATTTCCTGGACGGCCAGGAAATCCGCAAGCTGTCCGACAATAAGCTGGCGCAAATCCGCAATGAGAAAATCGGCTTTATCTTTCAAAATTTCAATCTGCTGCCCAAGCTGTCAGCGGTAGAAAATGTGGAACTCCCCCTGATCTACCGGGGGGTTTCCCACAGGGAACGCAGAGAGGTTGCCCGCAATGCGCTGATCCGGGTCGGTCTTGAAGAAAGAATCGACCACCGGCCCTCAGAGCTGTCCGGAGGGCAGCAGCAGCGCGTAGCCATTGCCCGTGCGCTGGCCGGTACACCGCCGATTCTGCTCGCCGATGAACCTACCGGCGCCCTTGATTCCAGAACAGGAAGAGAGGTTCTGCAGATGATCAAGGAACTGAATGAACAGGGACACACCATTGTTCTGATTACGCATGACCTCGAAATCGCCGAACAGGCTAAACGGGTCATCCGCATACAGGACGGAAATCTTGTCGAGGATCGGAGGATTGCCAGATAATGATGCTTTATCAAAGTATGAAAATGGCCTTAAAGAGCATACTCAGCAGTAAAATCCGGGCATTCCTGACCATGCTCGGGATCATTATCGGTGTTTCTTCTGTAATCGCGCTTGTCTCTGTAGGCCAGGGGACGACTTCACAAATCACGGAATCCTTAAGCTCACTGGGCACCAACCAGTTAACGGTTAGCATTACCGGACGCGGGGCGACAACCTCCCTGACCTATGAGGAAGCGCTGGCACTGGGAGAAATTGAAGGCGTAGAAAATGTTTCTCCGGTAATCAGCGGCAATGTCACCGCCAAGCACGGGACGGAGAATGTTACAGTATCCGTTGAAGGAATTACTCCTGCTTATGAGGACGTTCAGGATTTCCATGTGCAGTCGGGACGTTTTCTGCTGAGCATTGATACGGAATACCGTCAGAAGGTTGCGCTGATCGGTACAGACACTGCAGAGGACCTCTTTGGTACAGACAGCCCTGTCGGAGAAAAGGTGCAGCTTAACGGCACCAGCTTCAAAATTGTCGGACTGCTGGAAAGCAAAGGTACCACCAGCGGCGGCTCCAGTGATGAGAAAATCCTGATTCCGATTGGAACTGCAGAACGTTTCCTGCAGAGTAAGGGCGTCCGCTCCATTACCATTACTACGACCTCCAATGAAAACGTCGAGGATGTCAAAACAAAACTGGAGTCTGCCCTGGATGCCAAGTTCAGCGGTGCGGAAAATTCTTATTCCGTCTTTGACTCACAGGAGATGCTTGAGACTGTAAATGAAACCAGTAATACGCTCTCACTGGCGCTAGGCGGAATAGCCGGCATTTCTTTGTTCGTCGGCGGCATAGGCATCATGAATATCATGATTGTCTCCGTGAATGAGCGCACAAGAGAAATCGGCATCCGCAAAGCCATAGGAGCCAAGAAAATGAACATTATGATGCAGTTCATGATCGAGTCTGTGGTGCTTAGCGGTGTCGGCGGTCTGATTGGCGTCGGCTTGGGCCTCGGCGCCAGTTGGGCCGTCGGTAATTATACATCAATGAATGTCGCGACATCCTGGAACATGGTCATCATCTCCTTTACGTTCTCTTTGATCATCGGAGTAGTGTTCGGGATGATTCCGGCGAACAAAGCGGCAAGAATGCGCCCGATTTATGCACTCCGCAACGATTAATTTCCGGCACAAGCTATATGGAATCCGCCAAGTCCTCCTTTTTGGGCTTGGCGGATTTTTTTATCTGCCTGAAGAGGGTATCGTTTAAAGAAAAGATGGGTAATAGGATTCAAGGGCAGGAATAGAAATAGTCTGTAGGGTTCAATACATAATTTAAAAATTTGTTGTAAAATTTGTTTATATGTTCATCTTCGCCGGTTGTGTGCAGATCCGGAGGTTCCGGAATTCCGCACATTTCCGGTTGTAAGGCGTTATCGTGGTACATAAGCTGTCTGCAGCCGTTCCGCTTGTTAACAGTTCAGGCAGGAAATCCTGACGGATGAGAAGAATCGTTAATTGTACAGAAGCTGAGCTTTCCTGTGACTTTTGAATGACCCCTCCTCCAGTCCCTGAAGGACCTAGCTCCGCAGTGGATCAGCACAATGTTATGTACTCAGCAATGAAAGTTCTTTAAGTTTGATGCGGGGAGAGGATGACAGTGGCAGGCTTATCCAAGAAAAACAACAACACACGCAGATTGATTATCGTATTTGCCGCTATCTCAGTGCTACTGGTCGTTATCAGCACCGCTTCGCTGCTGTATTTAAATGCTACTATGAATAGGCTTTCAGACTCATTGTACAGTGACGTGTACCAGAACTCTGAGCTGATTCTGAACGCTGACCGGGATCTATACCAGGGGGCCGTCTCGCTGCACGCGGCACTTAGTCCGAATATCACAAGTGAGCAGCGCAGCCTGTTCGCCCAAAATTTCGAGGACAATAATACCCAAATCAGGCAGCGTCTCACCATGGCAAGCTATAATATTAACAACCTGGACAGTCCATACAGCGGAATGAAGCAGAGCGAACTGCTGCTAAATGATCTCAGAAATAAGCTGGAAAGCTTTGATAGCTCCTTTGAAACCTGGAAGGAAACAGGCCGTGACCTCATTTCCCGGCGGGTGCAAACCGGTTGGAATCAAGACAGCTACTCAGCTGCTCTTTTAAATAACCAGCTGATGGAGACGCGCAGCAGCCTGGACGAGGCAGAGAATCTGATCGACAATTACGCCCAGCAGATTACCCTGGAATTCCGTGAGAAAAAGAGTGCCCTTTTTGCCGTCTACTCTCTGTTCCTGTCCCTCCTGATTCTGGTCATCATCTATCTGTGCCGCAGGCTGATCTCACTGCAGAACCAGATGCTGGAGGAGAAATCACTGTACCAGCTGATCGGTGAAACCATGTCTGACTTTATTATTCTTACCGATCCGAACGGCCTGATCCTGTATGCTTCGCCTTCACATGCCGGCGTGCTTGGTTATATTCCGGAGAAAGGTTCCCCGCTCACCAATTATATCCGTGAGGCAGAGGTCTCCTGGGCCAAGCTGAAGAGCGCCATTCAGGGCTCCTCCCGTATTTCTGAGCTGCGCATGCGTGCCTCGGAAGGACACTGGGTATGGCTGGAGACCAAAGTATCGCCGGTTAGCGGCAGTAAGGTGTTCCCGGCCCAGTTCATGCTGATTTCCCGCGAAATCACGCAGCGCAAGCAATATGAAGAGCGGCTGCACAAGCTGGCCTTCTATGATCATCTGACGGCGATTCCGAACCGGGCGCATTTCAAAATGTACATGGAAAACCTGATCACCCAGCCGGAAGAGCGCAGGCAGGAAATTGCGCTGGCGCTGCTCGACTGCGACCGGTTTAAACAGCTGAACGACACGCTCGGCCATCTGGCCGGCGATGAATTCCTGCAGCTGCTGTCCCGTGAACTGCAGCAGACAGTCAAAGGGACCGGGCAAGCCTTCCGCATCGGCGGCGATGAATTTGCCGTTGTTCTCCACCGGTTCAACAGCCCGGAAATGCTGGATGAAATGCTGCAGCGGCTGCTGCAATTGTTTAATAAGACCTGGTCTGTGAACAACGGCTCCAGCTTCCACACTTCCGCCAGCATCGGAGTAGCCCTGTATCCGCAGCACGGTACCGGTATTAATGAGCTGCTTCGTGCAGCCGATCTGGCGATGTACCGCTCCAAGAATCATGGCGGCAATAAAGCCAGCCTGTATAATGAGGTTGTGGACGAGGAATTTTCCGATCAGATCAAATAATGCACTAGCCCAATGACAAAAAGGCGCCCCTTAAGCCGGAAACGGCAGGGACGCCTTTTTTGACGTATCAGAAAGTATATACTTAGGGATCGCTCATGAAAGCGTTCTGTCAGCTGGTCAGCTGCAGCGGATCATCCGCATTGCCGCGGCCGGACTGCTTACGTTCGCGGACCAGCACCTTGATCAGCTTTTCGCTGCCGGAGCAGTCAATGAACCGGTCGCCGTCCGCCGCCTTTTCTTCCCAGTCATTCAGCCGCAGAATATAGCCGACAGACTGTGTGCCCAGTTCAGCTTCAATTCTCGCCACAGCCCGGCCGTTCTCCATCTGCCGGAAATCACATTGGCCGTCCTGGATACCTGTACCCCAGACCCACAAATTCCAGCCGCGGTAATCGCCGTCCGGGCGGTCATAATGAACTTCAATAATCTTGGATCTCGGCGCGGGTTCACCATAGCTGTCATACAGCACCATCATCGACAGGCCTTCAACCTGAACCTCCTGATCCCCCGCGATCCGGAAGGCTTCCGTACCTGCGTAGCTGTGATCCGCTACAATGTTCCAGCAGCCGCCGGTATAAGGCAGGCTCTGTGTAATGCTATGCGTGTTGGCATTGAAAATAACAACAATATTGTTCCAGACATCTCCGCCGGCATTATCCTTCAGCATATAGGAGACTACACCGCCGTCACAGCGGAGGAATTCAAGGGAACGTTCAATTTCCTGGCGGCCATGCAGCCGGAAAGCAGGATGCTTGCGGCGCAGCTCAATCAGGCCTTTGTAATACTGGAAGACCGGCATAAATGCCTGCTTCCGGTCCCAGCGGATTGCATTAATAACATCCGGGCTGCGGTAGCTGTTATGATCGCCGTATTTGCTGCGCAGCATTTCATCACCGGCCTGAATAAACGGTATGCCTTGCGAAGTCAGGATCAGGCCGTTAGCCAGCAGCGAGCGGCGTACGGTCTCGTTGCCGAGTACATTATGCGGATCGACCGCAAAATAAGGATCTGCCTCCCTGACAGCCGCCTCCAGATCTCCGCCGTACTTCAAACTTCCATTCTCCAGCTCAGGCAGTCCGGCTGCCTGCCGCAGACCCTGTGAAGTCAGTATTTTGTCCCACAGGTTAAGATTATCGTGAGCCGTCACATAGTTAACCGTTTCAACCGGCGAATCGGTAAAATCATGGATGGCGCCTTTGATTCCGGATGCCACCGCGCCTTCCTTCCCATACTCGCCGGTCACAAACCCTCTGCCCCAGCCGTCACTGTCCCCTTTGATCGCTGAGCGGAAGTTGTCATTAAAGACCGCATACCCTTTGCCGCGCTGCACGCCTTTGAGGGTTTTCATTGCCAGCGGAGAATCTCCGCCCGTCCAGGGCTCCCCGTAAATCAGCAGATTCGGGTTCACGGCAAGCCGCAGCTCCTCTGTGATCTCACGGATCGTCACGCTATCCATAAGGCCCATCAAATCAAAACGGAAACCGTCAATATGATACTCGGAAGCCCAGTAAGCCAGGGAATCCTTGATAAATTTGCGGACCATCGGCCGTTCTGTAGCAAGCTCATTGCCGACACCCGAGCCGTTCGATAACCGTCCCAGATAGTCCCGGCGGTAGAAATAATCCGGTACCAGCGGTTCAAAAGGCCCCTTTTCAAACGCATACGTATGGTTATAGACGACATCCATAATCACCGCAATCCCTTTGCTGTGCAGCGCCTGCACCATTTCCTTGAATTCGCGGATACGTGTACCCGGATCAGCCGGATCCGTGCTGTATGAGCCTTCCGGAACATTATAGTGCTGCGGGTCATAGCCCCAGTTGTATTCCGTATAATAGTCCGGAAGAGGCCCCTCCCCTGCACCGTTCAGCTCATCAACCGTCTGATAATCGAACACTGGCAGCAGATGGACATGGGTGATGCCGAGCTCAGCCAGATGATCAATGCCCAGCGGATTTCCGGCAGCATCACGCAGACCGGTTTCGGTAAAAGCCTTAAACTTGCCCTTATGCACGATCTCCGAGCTATTATGAGCAGAGAAATCACGCACATGCAGCTCATAGATCACAGCGTCGGCCGGATGCGGGAGCTGCGGTGACTTATCCCCTTCCCAGCCCTCTGGATCTGTATCCCGCAGCTCCACTATGGCTGAACGCAGCCCGTTGGCCGAAACAGCGGTTGCATAAGGGTCGGCGGCTTCATTTATCGTTCCATTCTCAAAAATCGTGCGGTACATATAATACTTGCCCTTCAAATCTCCGGATACCTTTACCTGCCAGATCCCGCCATCGCCGCGCTGCATCGGAACAATGCTACCGCTGTCCCTGCCGAACATCAGCTGGGAGCTGGCACCGGTTCCTGCGGTCTCATAGAGTACAAGCGATACGGTAAAAGCCGTCGGCGCCCACACCTTGAACTGGCTGTAGTCTGCGGTATAGGTAAGGCCAAGATCAGTGCCTGCATAAGTTTCGAGCTCTGTCTCTGTATTCATATAATTACTGTTCATAACATCCTCACCATCCTAATGCCCGCCGTGGATTATACCGGCGAACGGATCACCTTGCTTCATTTCAGCTATTAACACAACATTTAGAAAACATACTTGCACTGCTTTGCAAGCGGGGTGTAGCGGTGCCCTTACTCCGAGTTCAAGCTAATAACTTGGCTCAAAATAGTATATGTAACACTATGTTCACAGGTTTGGGTCCAGCGGCCTATTCTGCTGTCTACACTACATATATCGACATTTTATGGCATTTATTTAAGAAAAAAAACAAAGGAGGCTAATCTACCGGAAGTATAGTCCATAATGCTGCATACTGCTACTGTTAATTGCTGTTATCTGCCGAATGCTCCGAGGTACAGCAGCGACCTTTGCAGATTTTCCTTTTATAAACAGCAAAAAAACCGGCCCCTTCTCAGGAGACCGGCATAAAGTAGTTGGAAAAGTGAACTTGCCAAAACGGATCTTGCTTAAGCTTCAAAAAAATTACTTCACGCTGCTTTGCACAAGTGCAGCAACTTCCTCAGCCGTGCCGAGCTGCAGCGCTTTGGCAGCCATTTCCTTCATTTCAGCAGCAGACAGCTTGGAAATCTGGCTGCGTGCCGGCAGGATGGAAGTGGCACTCATGCTGAATTCATCAAGACCCAGGCCGAGCAGAAGCGGAATCGCGGTGGAGTCACCGGCCATCTCGCCGCACATGCCGGTCCATTTGCCTTCAGCGTGTGCCGCGTCGATCACGATTTTGACCAGACGCAGAATTGCCGGATTGTACGGCTGATACAGGTAGGATACCTGCTCATTCATACGGTCAGCAGCCATTGTATATTGAATAAGGTCATTTGTTCCAATACTGAAGAAATCAACTTCCTTCGCGAACTGGTCAGCCAGCACCGCAGTAGAAGGAATTTCTACCATAATACCGAGCTGGATATTGTCGGATACCTCTTTGCCTTCTTCACGCAGCTTCGCTTTCTCCTCAAGCAGGAGGTCACGGGCTGCACGGAATTCGCCAAGGGTGGCAATCATCGGGAACATGATCCGCAGGTCGCCGTGTGCACTTGCTCTGAGCAGGGCGCGCAGCTGGGTACGGAAAATATCCTGACGGTCCAGACAAAGGCGGATGGCCCGGAAGCCGAGAAACGGGTTCATTTCCTTAGGCAGATCCAGATAAGGAAGCTCCTTGTCGCCGCCGATATCCAGCGTGCGGACAACAACCGGCTTGCCTTTCATGTTCTCAAGCACGGTGCGGTACGCGTTGTACTGTACTTCCTCGGAAGGCAGCTTGTCGCGGCCCATGTAAAGGAATTCGGTACGGTACAGGCCTACGCCCTCGCCGCCGTTCTCAATTACACCGGCTACATCGTTAGGCGTACCAATGTTGGCTGCCAGCTCGACATGCTTGCCGTCAGCAGATACGGTCGCTTCATCACGAAGCTTTTTCCACTCGGCGATTTGCAGATCGTAAGCTTCCTGCTTGGTTTTGTACTCAGCTACTTCAGCCTCGCTAGGGTTAATCAGCACGTCACCGCTCAAACCGTCAACGATTACCAGATCGCCTGCTTTAACCAGGGACAGCACATTTTTGGTGCCGACAACCGCCGGAATTTCCAGGGAACGGGCCATAATCGCCGAGTGCGAAGTACGTCCGCCGATGTTGGTGGTGAAGCCTTTAACAAAGTTACGGTTCAGCTGCGCAGTATCAGACGGTGTCAGATCCTGTGCAATAACAATAACTTCTTCACTGATCTCAGCCGGGCTGATGTAGTGAATGCCCAGCAGGTGATTCAGTACGCGCTTGGTTACATCACGCATATCGGCAGCGCGTTCCTGCAGGTAGGCGCTTTTCATATTCTCGAACATGGAAACAAATTGTGCTGCAACTTCATTCAAAGCATAGTCCGCATTAACCGCTTCTTCCCGGATCTTATCCATTACCGGGCTGATCAGCTCAGGATCTTCAAGAATCAGCAGATGAGATTCAAAGATCTCCGCTTTCTTCTCGCCCAGCTCAGCAAGCGTACGCTCCTTGATGGCCAGCAGTTCACCCTTGGATTTATCCAGGGCGGCCTGCAATTTAGCCAGCTCAGCTTCTACATCGCTTACTGCAGTCTTGGTAATGGTATAATCCGGATGTTCCAGGATAAATGCACGGGCTACGGCAATACCTGCTGAAGCCGCGATTCCTGAAATTTTACTCATTAATTTCTCCCAGCCCTTCTTTGATCATTACATCCTGCAATGCGCTCAGTGCTTCTGCTTCTTCGCTGCCTTCAGTGATCAGGGTCAGTGTGTCGCCTGCTTCAAGACCCAGGGACAATACGCCAAGAATCGATTTCAAAGTTACTTTTTTGCCTTTTGCTTCTGCAAAAGCCTCAGTGCCTTTAAATTTAGTTGCTGTATTTACCAGGGCAGTTGCTGGACGTGCGTGAATTCCGTCTTCATCAACAATTTTGAAAGTTTTTTGCATAATAATCCAACTCGCTTTCTGTGTATTTGGTATGGTTGTGTGTATTGCCTATATATATGTGAGGGCAGCGCCTCCACTAAATTATAATGGATGCGCTGCGCCATTGCACATTTTACTGGATGGTGATGATATCCTTATCACCGATAGAAACCTTGCCCGGTTTTTTCAGGGTGACCGTGGAGCCTTCAGGCAGATTGGAGAAGATGACCGGTGAAATGACGGAAGGCGCATTGGCTTTCACGTACTCCAGATCCACTTCCATAATCGGCTGACCAGCTGCAACCAGATCGCCTTCCTCGACAAGAACCGTAAAGCCCTGGCCCTTCAGCTTCACTGTATTGACCCCGATGTGTACAAGCACTTCCTTGCCGCCGTCGGACATAATGCCGATAGCATGCTTGCTAGGGAACACATTGAATACTTTGCCGTAGACCGGTGAAGCAATTTTACCGTCAGCAGACAGGAAGGCAAAGCCGTCACCTGTCATCTTCTGCGAGAAGACTGCATCCGGTACCTCGGTGATATCCAGAAGTTCACCGTTAACCGGCGATACGATATCCTCAGGCATGATCGCTGCACCTTCTTCCCCGGCCTGCTTCTCAAGCTCAGGCTGCGGAGCTGCAGGTGCAGCAGCAGGAGTTCTGCCGTTCATGACATCCTGAATCTGCGACTTGATGGTGTCGGAACGTGTTCCAAAGATTGCCTGGACGTTATTTCCGACTTCAAGCACCCCGGAGGCACCCAGCTTCTTCAGGCGGTTTTTATCCACGCCTGCTTTATCTTTAACCTCAACCCGAAGACGTGTAATGCATGCGTCCAGATGAGTAATGTTCTCTCTGCCGCCGAGTGCGGCCAGAATGTTCCGCGGAAGATCATCTCCGCTTGTGGAAACAGCTGCTCCGCTTGTTTCCTCAGTCTCATCGGACGGGTCTTCACGGCCCGGAGTCTTGAGGTTAAACTTGCGGATTACAAACCGGAACCCGAAGTAATAAATAACAGCCATTACCAGACCTACCGGGATAACAAGCCACCATGCGGTACGGTTCGGAATAATACCGAACAATACATAGTCGATGAAACCGCCGGAGAAGGTCATCCCGATCTTAACGTTCAGGATTTGCATCGTCATAAAAGACAGACCTGCGAAAACCGCATGTACTGCGAAGAGCAGCGGTGCTACGAACAGGAACGAGAACTCCAGCGGCTCAGTAATCCCTGTAAGGAACGAGGTGAGCGCTGCGGAAACCATCAGACTTCCGACAATCTTTTTGTTCTCCGGTCTTGCTTCATGATAAATCGCCAGTGCTGCTGCAGGCAGTCCAAACATCATAAACGGATATTTACCGGTTGTAAATGTTCCGGCTGTAAATTCCGCACCGTCACGTAACTGCTGCATGAAGATCCGCTGGTCTCCGCGTACCAGCTCGCCCGCTTTGTCAATATAGCTTCCGAACTCATACCAGAACGGCGAGTAGAAAATGTGATGCAGGCCAAACGGAATCAGGGAACGTTCAATCGTACCGAAGATAAAGGCGGACAGCGTCAGATTCGTATTGATCATACTCTGCGAGACATAATTCAGTCCGTGCTGGATCGGCGGCCAGACAATCGTCAGGGCAAGACCGAGAATCAGCGAGGTGACAGCCGTCATAATCGGCACAAACCGTTTACCCGCAAAGAATCCCAGATAAGAAGGCAGTTCTATTCGGAAGAACCGCTTGTACATGGACGATGCCAGTATCCCGACTAGAATACCGCCGAAGACACCTGTTTGCAAGGTTGGGATCCCCAGGACACGAGCATAAGCAAAGTCTTTTAGGCTTAATACATAGTCATTGATACCCAAAACGGTTCCCATCGTAACGTTCATTACCAAGAAACCTATTATCGCAGCAAGGCCCGCGACACCCTCGCCTCCGGCAAGGCCGATGGCAACCCCGACGGCAAAGAGCAGCGCAAGGTTATCAAACACAATTTGTCCTGAGTTCATCAGTACGTTGGCAATCGCCTGAACCACATGATTTTCAAGCGCAGGCACGTATTGGAGGAAGTCAGGGTTGACCAGCATGTTGCCGATTCCGAGCAGCAGACCTGCCGCAGGCAGAATGGCTACTGGCAGCATAAGCGCTTTACCGACCCGCTGTAGAACGCCAAATAACTTTTTAAACATTAGGGGCCACTTCCTTACATATTATTTTTCGCAAACAAAACGCCAAAAAAGGCATGAGCAATACAGTATACAGGTTGTACTCTAACGCTAGCGTTAGATTGCCCCGACTAAGGGGATTACAACCAAAAAATACTGTAAATCACTCATGCCTGATCGTATCAGTTACACGTTGGTATTCTGTTTGTCATTCTTAACAGGGAACATTGTAGCACCGATGAAAAAGGAAAGCAAGCGCAATTTGTTGACACCTGAATTATTATGCATCGTCTTTTAACAAATGCCTGGTTATTACTGCCGCTACTGCCCCATATCCGCCTCATCCTCTTTCTTCTGGGCAAGACGCTGCAGATGGATCGTCAGATAGCTGACCTCCGCCGGATAAACCGGTATACGGACCCGCTGCTCAATAATCTTGGTCAGCTTCCAGGACAGCGAATACATCTCCGGATATTCCCGCTTCATCAGGCCGTCCAGCGAGGTGGTCTCACGCACCGTTTCTCCGCGGCGCAGCCGCTCCAGCACGAACCGCAAATGGGTCACGAGCCGCGAATAATCCAGCGAATCCCGCGGAATCCGGTAATCCAGATTATCCTCCACAATACTCACCAGATCGCCGATCAGCAAAGAATGCTCCCTCACCTCAGAGATATGCCTGTTGCTGAGCGCGCTGACGATATGCAAGGCTACGAAACCGATCTCATCCGGAGGAAGCGTGACCGCCATCGTCTCGTTAATCCGTTTAACCGCGTAGTCGGCCAGCCGGTATTCTTCGGGATAGATCTCTTTTGTCTCATACAAAAAGGGGTTATGAATAGCAATATTCTGCTCGTTACGCCGGATGGCAAAAGAGATATGATCAGTCAGGGCAATATGAATGTGCTCGTTCAGCGGCTGGTTGCTGCTCTGCATAATATGCAGAACGATTTCCTGTACAACCTCTATCAGCTTCTCATCCACCTGGGGAACCAGCTGTTTATATTGTTCCTGCTCTTCCTGGTTACGCAGAATAAACATCTTCTCCACGGAGGACAGGTTGATCTGATCACGGCTTTTACGGTTATACCCGATCCCCTTGCCAATGACAACAACCTCGGCATACTGGGGGTGCTGGGCGATAATGACATTGTTATTGAGTACCTTGGCTACAGTTATGCTGCCCAATTCCGACACCTCTTTTAATTCTGAATACCTTTTGCTCCAAAGCAGACTGTCCATCCTAGCAGCATGCATAAATTATACTTGAGGTACCATCATAACATCAACATACGGTTATTAGAAGAGCGCACTGCGCAGCGTTTATTTGACCCGGAAGGTTTTGTATGAATACTTATAGACCAGTAAAAGAGCAATCATCATGTAGACAGCAGCCGCCAAAAGTACCAGCACGGCAAATTGTCCTGGAGCTCCCTTAAACTGCATGCTGATTACCGCTACGCCCATAATGATACTGTTGACAATACTGAAGAACGGATTCCTCATGTTCAGTTCAGTACTGTAGGGCTGAAAGATGTAATACATGAACAAATGATGCACCGAGAAAAAGAGTGAGAGGCCCAGCACAGTTGCGCTGTAAATAAGCGAATCCGCTGCACTCCAGCTTTCAGCCGACAGAAAAATCAACAGATTCACCGCTACACAGATCGCCGCAGCCGGAATCAGATTCAGTCCGCTGATCCGGAGCAGCCGGACGCGGAAATTGCTCAGAATAGCGGAGCGGTCACGGTAAAAACCGTAGCGCAGCAGACTAAGGTCGCAGTTGAAGAACATCGCTTTGCAGACCAGCTCCCCGATCGACGTAAAATTCATCACAATGACAAATACAGGCAACGCCCTGATCAGATAACCGGCCAGCCGGGAATACAGCTCCGGCGCAGCCAGCTGCAGCAGCACTCCTACAGCAAACAGCGCACCTATGATCACCATACGGCGCTGTATCGGCTGTACCAGAAACCGCCTGTGCCGGGAAAAGAATATCGCATTCAAGTAAGCATAGCCGCTCTTTCCGGCAAACTGCCCAGGACGCAGCTGCTCGGCCGAGAAATCCTGCTCCTTCGTTTCGACCTGCTTCAGGTTGGCCTCTTTCATCATCCGGCCCATATCCAGCAGCGGATCATCTATTTTGGTTACGGCATCTACGGCATCCCGGTACCTCGGGTATCTGGCAATATAAACGGCCCCAATAATTCCAAGCAGCAGCGCAGCCAGAACAGCCGGCAGACTGAACAGTACAGTATCCATGTCCAGCAAGGATTTTCCTGTATAGAGCGGGAGGAAAGCAAGCAAATATCCGGCTCCGATGACCGACCAGACCAGCACATTCTGTTTGACTACCACAATCTCCCTGCGGTCAAAAATACGCAGATGCACCGCTTCAGCGGCTGTACGCCAAAGGGTCAGCAGCAGGGCCAGCAGGATTCCATGCCAGAGCGGAGCACCGTGAATACCAGCAAACACCATCATCGCCGGCACAAAATAAATAAAAAAGCTCACTCCTCTGAGTCCCATTACAGCATGCATGTACTTATCGGCAGGGATGCGCATCAGCTTGACACAGATATATTTGTCGCGCTTCGGCTCCAGAATGACTGCGCTTGATACCGCACTGGCTCCAAAGCTGAGCAGAACCAGCACATGCAGATACAGCTTGTATTGCTCCGGCTGCGGCAGATCACCGGCAGTCAGCGAGACCGGCAAATAGATGATCAGACCCAGATAAGCAAATTTAGTCAGAAAGCCAAAGAGAATCCGCAGAATCAGCGCAACGGCAGTAAAAGCCTTTTTGAGCCCGCGATTAGCATACACCCTCTCTTTCATCAATGTACCCAGCCAGGGGATTCTCATAAAATAATACATAATCCGGTTGGCACCGGATGTACCCCGGATGTTCATAATGGTGTTCAGCGTCTTAAGCATGGCCCGTTCCGTCCTTCAGCAGACTGATGATCCGCTCCTCAAATCCCGGGCTGTGCAGCGTATCCGCCGGAATTTCCTGCAGCACACCGTTGTTCAGAATAACCAGCTCGTCACACAGATCAGCAGCAAGCTGCAGAATATGGGTGGAGAAAATAATAATGTGATCCTGCTTCATCTCCCGCAGCAGCTTCTTGATCTCCAGCGCTACAACGACATCGAACGAAGTCAGCGGCTCGTCCAGCAGAATCAGCGGAGGCCGGGTGATGATAAAGCAGAGCATCTGGATTTTGTTCTTCATCCCGTGGGAGTACCCTTTAATCAGCCTATGGCGGTCCTCTTCCTCAAATGAAATGATATTAAAATAGTCTTCAATGGTCAGGCCCGGCTGAATTTTGTCCCGGTTAATGTCCATGTAAAATTTCACAAATTCATATCCGGTAAGAAACTCGGGCAGAATCGGCAGGGAAAAAACATAGCCGATTTCATCCTCGCCCAGCGGCAGACTGACCTCCTTCCTCCGCAGGAACGCGCCGCCGCTGTCCATCCGGACCTCGCCGCTCAGACAGTTGAACAGTGAGGTTTTGCCGGCGCCGTTGCGGCCGAGAAGGCCGTATATTTTCCCTTTTTCAAAAGTAAAATCGACACCCTTCAGCACCTGCTTATCGTTGTAGCTTTTCCTGATGTTGTCCAGTATGAGCTCCATTCCATTCTCCCCCAGTCGGTACGCTATCCCGTTTTTTTGATATAAAAAAATCAGCACGTCTTCCCAATTTAGAGACGTGCTGATTCTGAAATGCTGTCCTGCGTGAAAAGCTTACAAGGTTAATTATGAGTCCCTCACATGTTCAGACTGTGCCGGCTATTCCTGATGCTCCTTCACTGCCGCCGGACTGCTTGGTACCATATGAACCGCGCTCCCCCCGGATGCCGGAACGGCTTTCTGGGTCAGCCCCTTGATCAGCGACTCCACATCAATCCCGGAGACACTTTTGAGCATTTCCGGAGCGGTAGCCATCAGCTGGGTCACATAATTGCTGACCCGTGCCGCTCCTTCACCATTCCCGGTATCGACAACAGTGAGCTTGTCGATGGAAGCGATCGGCTCCGCAATCTTGCCGGCCAGCTCAGGCAGCATCTTGACGATGATGTCGAGTACCGCCGCTTCGCCGAACTTCTGGAACGCTTCAGCCAGCTTCTCTTTCGCTTCCGCTTCGGCAAGACCGCGCGCCCGGATGACTTCGGCTTCCGCTTTACCTTTGGCCAGCTCGGCATCAGCCATCGCCTGACCTTCAAGCCGCTTCTGCTCCGAGGTCGCCTGCGCCTGCTTCTCAATACTGTACTGCAAGGCATCGGCCTCGCGCATACGTCTTGCCTTATCCGCTTCTGCCGCCTGCTCTACAGCATAACGGTCGGCTTCCGCTTTCTTTTTGACTTCTGCATCATACTGCTTCTCGCGGACCTGGATCTCTTTGGCCTGGAGATCAATCTCGCGCTCCTTGCGGACCAGCTCTACCTTCATCTGCTCCTCAACCACTGTCTGCTTGGCCCGGGCTTCCTGAATGTGATACGCCTGGTCAGCTTCCGCCTTAGCCGTATCCTGATCGCGCTTGAACGCAGCAACCTTCAGCTGGTTGTCCTTGGACGCTTCGGCAATGTTCGTATCACGCAGCAATTCCGCCTTCTGCCCCTGCTCCTCGGCATTGGCCTTCTGAATCCGCGCATCCCGCATCGCTTCGGCTTCGGCAATTTCCGCATCGCGTTTTACTGCCGCAATCCGCGGTTTACCGAGCGCTTCCAGGTATCCGTGCTTGTCGCGCACATCCTTGATCGTGAATGAAACGATCTGCAGACCCATTTTCTTCAGATCCCGTGCCGCAACCCCTTGCACTTCCTGGGCAAACCGGTCACGGTTACGGTACACCTCTTCAACAGTCATCGAACCGAGGATAGCCCGCAAATGGCCTTCCAGCACTTCCTGGGCTTCACTCTTTAGTGCATCTATCGGCTTGCCCATGAACTGCTCGGCGGCTGTTGCCACATCCTCGGTCGAGCTGCCGACCTTGATAATCGCTACACCGTCGGCGATAACCGGAACCCCTTGCTCCGTATATACCTCAGGAGTGGTTACATCAAGCTTATGGGAGAGCAGCGACATGAACTCAGCCTTCTGGAATACCGGAAGAATAAACGCACCGCCGCCGCGGACAATCTTGATCTTACGGCCGGAGCCGTCATCGGAAATGTGGTTTTTGCCGAGGAATGAACCGGTAACGATCATGCCTTCATCGGGTCCGACTGTCTTATAACGGGCCCAGAACGCAATCCCCAGTACAAACAGCACAGCTACAACTACTGCAGGAATAAACAAATAATCAGGTACACCGAACATTACACATCCGCTCCTTTTCTCTCTTCAAATTCAGATACCAGTGCAACGCCTTCTCTTACTTCGATCACTACCACCTTGCTGCCGGCAGGCAGGGACTGGTGTTCGAAGCTTGCTGCTGTATGCAGACTGTTGCCTGCACCAAACTTCACCATCACCTCGCCGTAGCCTGACGAGGGGACAGGAACTGTAATTTCCCCGATCCTGCCTGGCAGGTCCTGCATCGAGAAGCCTGTAGACACCTCGCTTTTATCCATAGGCTTAATCACTGCAAGGAACAGGAGCACTGCCATAAACGCCGCTATCAGCAGGGACAAGGCAAGAATTGCGCCGTCTTCCAGCCCGCTGTAACGGGTGAGCAGAATCCCTGCCCCGCCAAAAACGGTGATGCCCCCCGCCAGTACTGTAGGATTCAGAAAATCGAACGATACAAGATCAAAAACACCGTCCAGGGCATTCCCGATCAGATCCCCCACCAGCACACTAACCACCGCAAAAATTACGCCCAGCGCCAAACAGCCCAAGTATAGCGTTTGCATAATTTTCTCCTCCCGTCTTGTAGTTACGGACTGTCATACCAGTATAAACGCACAAACCATGTCCTTGGTTTCACAAACTTGGATTTTTATCTCATTAATGTATCATGCATATGTGCATCTGATGTCATCCGCAATAAAACAGGGGTGTCCCCGGCCATTGATACGGCCGGGGACACCCCTGTTCACAGACAAAGGCAAGAGAGCAATAAGGCTGTCTCTTACAGCGACATTTTATAAATTTCTACAACATCCTCACGCTCCAGCTTGCGGAAGTTGCCGAACGGACCGAAACGGACCGCCTTGTCGGCCATGCTGCCGATTTCACTGTCATCGATATCGTAATCGCCAAGCGTCTTCGGAGCACCGATGGAATCCCAGAAGCTGCGCAGCGCTTTGATTCCCTCGAGTCCGGCTTCCTCGTCGGTTTTACCGGAAGCATCAATTCCGAATACATTCACCGCTAGCTGGCGGAAGCGGGCAGGGTTGGTGCTGAGGTTATATTTCATCCACTGCGGGAACAGGATCGCCAGACCGCCGCCATGCGGGATGTCATAAACGGCGGATACAGCATGCTCGATATTGTGTGTGGCCCAGTCTCCGGCGAAGCCCATGCTGACCATGCCGTTCAGCGCCATTGTGCCACAATACATGATCGTCTCACGCAGCTCATAATTCTCCAGATCCTCGATCAGCTTCGGAGCCGCTTCGATAACGGTGCGGAGCAGCGCTTCGCAGAAGCCGTCCTGCAGCGGCGTGTTGGTGTCGGTGTGGAAGTAATGCTCAAGGGTATGGGACATGATGTCCACCATCCCGTATACTGTCTGGTCGCGTGGCAGGGAGAATGTGTTCTCCGGATCAAGAATCGAGAATGCCGGATAGGCGTGAACGCTGCCCCAGCCCATTTTTTCCTTGGTAACTTCGTTGGTGATTACCGAGCCGTTGTTCATTTCCGAGCCCGTTGCTGCCATAGTCAGCACTGTACCCAGCGGAAGTGCACCCTGCGGAGCCGCCTTGCGCTCCACGAAATCCCACATATCCCCGTCGTACTTTGCCCCGACAGCTACAGCTTTGGCACAGTCCAGCACACTTCCGCCGCCCACAGCAAGAATAAGTTCAATATTATGCTCGCGGCACAGCTCCACGCCTTTATGTACCGTGGACAAGCGCGGATTAGGCTCAACACCGGCCAGCTCTGTCACAACAGCTCCGGCTGCGCTTAGCTCGGCGAGCACATTATCATAAAGACCGCTGCGCTTGATGCTGCCGCCCCCGTACATGAGCAGGACATTCTTGCCGTACTTCGGTACTTCTGTCCGCAGTGCCTGCAGGGTGCCTTGTCCAAAAATCAATTTGGTCGGATTATAAAATTCAAATTTGCGCATATGTCTTAACCTCCGTAAATTTCAAAAATAGGATGCAGGATTATATTATAGACCTCCGGCAGGCCGCATACAAATCGGTTCTGGGATCATTTCCCTCCCTGGGCAGGATAAAGAAATGCCCCGGGCCGTAAGAGGCCGGGACATTCCCGTAAGCTTATTTTTATAGTGCGCCAAAGCTCTGAACAAACCGGCGGAAAGCCGCCTGGCCTTCAGGTGTCCGTTTGTACACTCCGGCATGCTCCAAAATATGCGTGAACTTGATACCCACTTCATTCTGGACGGTCTTGACTGCTTCTTCACGGGCAAGCCCTGTGCCGAAGCGTTCCACCAGCTCATCAATCCAGAAAGCATGAAGCGCGAGCGCATGCCCTTCCTCTGCCTTGACCGCTTCAAGCAGCGCCTGATCACCGGCCAGAATACCGGCCACAGCATCAAGCTCTTCTTTCAGGCGTCCCGGAAGAATCGCCAGACCCATAACCTCAATCAGGCCGATGTTCTCCTTCTTGATATGGTGCATTTCGCGGTGCGGATGGAAGATTCCTTCCGGATACTCCTCGCTGGTCCGGTTGTTGCGCAGCACCAGATCCATCTCGAAGCCGCCGTCTTCCGACCGGCGCACGATAGGCGTAACGGTGTTGTGCGGTGTCTGCACACCTTCAACATCGCTGAATGCCAGTACATCGGCTTCAGGATCGCTATAGCCCTTCCAGGCCTCGTACAGTGCATTTCCGCATTCCAGCAGCACAGCAGGATCATTGCCGCTGAGGCGCAGCACAGACATCGGCCATTTCACGATGCTCAGGCTCACGCCGGGATAAGCAGGATGAGTGTAGCTGTCCTCTTTAGGCGCTTTCTGGATCGGGAACGTATGACGTCCGCCCTGGAAATGGTCGTGGGTCAGAATGGACCCGCCGACAATCGGCAGATCGGCATTGGAGCCGATGAAGTAATGCGGGAACGACTCTACAAAAGAGAGCAGCCGCTTCAGCGTATCCTTCGTCAGCTTCATCGGCACATGATCGTGATGGAACACAATGCAGTGCTCATTGTAGTAAACGTAAGGCGAGTACTGGAAGAACCATTTTTCCTTGTTCAGCTCAAGCGGAATGATACGCAGGTTCTGGCGCGGCGGGTGGTTGACCCGGCCGGCATAGCCGACATTCTCGCGGCATAGCTGGCATTTCGGATAGACCGGCGGCGGAAGCAGCCGGGCCATCGCGATTTCCTTCGGACTTTTCTCCGGCTTGGACAGGTTGATCGTCATCTCGATATCGCCGTACGGCGAATCCTGCAGCCAGTAGACGTTCTTGGCGACGCGGTCCATCCGGATATAGTTGGAATCAATGCTGAGCTTGTAGAAGCGGTCAGTAGCCGCTGCAATCCCCTGCTCGGCGGCAAGGCTCATGAACTCGGCATTGACCTCCGACGGCCGGGCCATCAGCAGACCCATGATTTTAGCATCCAGCAGGTCGCGGTACGTGTCGGTGTTCTCAGGGATAAGGCCGATAGTGAACCCGTAGTCAATCAGTGCATCAAGCGGAGCCTGCGGACTTTCCAGCGGAGCTTCGCTGAATGCTCCGGCATACGGCTCGCTGAAGCCAAACTGGTCCAGCAGCTCGTTGCGGCTGTAATCCACATCCGCCGGCTGGATCAGCTGCTGGTGCTGTGCGAACAGGACAAGCTGTTCGATGGCATACAGTGCCTCCTCTGCGGCGGGAGCGGCAGTATTATCGTTAGACATGTTAACTCTCCATTCTCCTTATTCAGGTGTAGCCTCTTGTCTGTATTATTCTCCGTAGCCTTGCGGATTGGCGGAATGCCAGTTCCAGGCGCTCTGGATAATTTCTTCAATGTCTGCCTTCTGCGGATTCCAGCCAAGCACCGACCGCGCTTTGGCCGAGGAAGCCACCAGCACTGCCGGGTCACCAGCGCGGCGTTCCTGGATTACAACCGGAATGTCCCGGCCGGTCACCTTGCGGGCCGATTCAATAACCTGTTTCACCGAGAAGCCCAGTCCGTTGCCGAGGTTGAAGACATTGCTGGCACTGCCGCTGCGCAGGTAGGTTACCGCGCGGATATGGGCGTCTGCCAGATCGCTGACATGGATATAGTCACGGACACAGGTTCCGTCCTCTGTCGGATAGTCATCTCCGAACACGGCGATGCTTTCGCGCTGTCCAAGGGCGGTCTGCAGCACCAGCGGAACGAGATGGCTCTCCGGACGGTGGTCTTCACCGATCTTGCCGCTGGCATGTGCGCCGGCTGCGTTGAAGTAGCGGAGGGCCACATACTTGATGCCCAGCACCTTGTCGAACCAGGCCATCATGCGCTCCATGGTCAGCTTGGTTTCACCGTAGACATTTGCCGGCTCGGTGCGGTCGCTTTCTTCAATCGGCACCTTCTCAGGTTCGCCGTAGGTTGCCGCTGTGGAGGAGAAGACGATTTTGTCTACACCGGCATGCTGCATGGCTTCCAGAAGACACTGCGTACCGTACACGTTATTGTCGTAGTATTTAACAGGGTCTTTCATGCTCTCGCCGACAAGGGAGCTGGCTGCGAAATGGATGACCGCTTCAATTTTATTTTCGGAGAAAAGCTTTGCCAGCAGCTCTTTGTCACGCAGATCGCCTTCATAAAGCTTGCCGCCCAGCAGCGCCTCACGGTGCCCTGTCAGCAGATTGTCGATCACTACAACCTCTTCGCCCCGGTCCAGCAGCTCCGCTACCGTGTGGGATCCGATATACCCTGCTCCGCCTGTTACTAAAATTGCCATCTTACTTCACTCCTTCCAGTTCTTCTACACCATTGCCGATGCCGCATACATAAAATTCGCCGGTCAGGCCGGTTCTTGCTTTATAAGCTTCGCCTACCTCGCGGATGAAGCGTTCGACATCATCTTCATGAACCAGTGATACTGTACATCCGCCAAAGCCCGCACCGGTCATCCGGGAGCCCAGTGTGCCTGGAATGCGCTGTGCTTCCTCTACCATTACATCCAGCTCTTCGCAGCTTACTTCGTACAGGTCGCGCAGCGACACGTGGGAGTCGTTCATGAACAGCCCGAACTGCTTCAGATCGTTGTTCTTCAGCACTTCTACAGAGTCAAGCACACGCTGGTTTTCTTCCACAACGTGGCGGGCCCGGCGCCGTACAGTCTCGTCGGCGATTTTGTGCTGATGAAGCTCGAACTCCTCCGGCTTCATCTCTGCCAGATACGACAGGGAAGGCACTTCCTGCTTCAGGATTGCCAGCGCTTCTTCACATTGGCTGCGGCGCTCGTTATATTTGGAGTCTACAAGACCTCTCTTTTTGTTCGTATTACCAATTACCAGCTTGTAGGCTCCGGTTGCAAATGGAACCAGGCTGTATTCCAGTGTGTCACACATCAGCAGGATTGCGTGGTCACGCTTGCCGTTGGCTACAGCGAACTGATCCATGATGCCGGAGTTAACGCCAACGTACTGGTTCTCGGCACGCTGGGACAGGAGGGCAATTTCCACTGTATCGGTATCTCCGCCCAGCAGGGACAGGAAAGCATAACCTGTAACTACTTCGATGGAAGCGGAGGATGAAAGGCCGGAGCCGTTCGGGATTTCACCGTGGAACAGCAGATCGTAGCCGCCGGAGAGCGGAAGATCCTTCTTGGCCAGCTCAACCAGAACGCCGACAGGGTAGTCGACCCATTCGCCGGTTTTGGCTTTGCCGATTTCACTGTAGTCAATGGATGCTGTGTAAGGGAAGTTCGTGGAAGCGAACTGCACCTTGCTGTCGCTGCGCGGGCGCACGATCAGGGTTGTTCCGAAATCCAGTGCTGCCGGGAACACATAACCGCCGTTGTAGTCCAGATGCTCGCCGATCAGATTCACACGGCCCGGAGCGTAGAATACACGCGCCTCCTCCGTGCTCTCCCCGTATTGCTCGATAAATTTGCTGTTAAGTTCCTGTATGCTCATTAATGCCACTCCATCCTTTCGCTGGTTTCACTCTTTGTTCTTAAGTTCAGTTGCTTATGTTCTTTATGGTTACATTATAATAAAATCAGACTTGCCCTGATAATGCAATCATGTGTGTAATGTATGGATAAATGTGACTTCGCACGTTATACTTTGATCAGGCCGGGCTTCAGGTTCTGAAGTCGCCTCCCTGCGCGCAGGGCATTGACAGCGTTAACTCAAGGAAAGGATCTGTCAGCGTGGAACATACCTATTCCGTAGGATCGAACCCTGTATATTACGATAAGCAGAATCTGCATGTGTTGTTTGCCGGCGAGAGCCAGACCCTGCCGGTCCATCAGGCCGGACCCAAAATCTACGATTATTATCTGCTTCACTTCATTGAATCCGGCTATGGGCTGTTCACAACCGAGCACCGCAAGTATGCGCTTGGTCCGGGAGATTGTTTCCTGATCCATCCCGGCCAGCTTGTCAGCTACGTCTCGGACGGACAGCAGCCCTGGCGGTACCGCTGGGCGGCTTTTACCGGGGCTGACGCAGACGGACTCGTGCTGCAGGCCGGATTTGCTCCGCAGCAGCCCGTGCTCGGCACCGCGGAGGGCACTGTTATTCCCGGCGCTCTCTCTGGGATGATGCAGGTCTTTTATGCCAACAAGGAGAGTGCCCATCTCACCTCGCTCGGCTATTTGTATCTGGTCCTAGGTGAAGCAACGGAACGGCATCTCTCGGCATCGCGGCTCCCGGGAGCGGAATCCCAGATCAAACGAACAGTGAAGCAGATGATCCATTATATGGCCTCCCAGTATGCCCACCCGGTATCGATTGAACAGATGTGCGGCAGCCTCGGTTACAACCGGGCCTACCTGTCACGGATTTTCAAGCAGGAAACCGGCCTCTCGCCGGTTACTTACCTGCTCAAGCTGCGCATTGAGAAGTCACGCCAGCTGCTGCGTGAGCGCCCCGAGCTGTCCGTTGAGCAGGTAGCTGCTTCCGTGGGGCTGACCGATGCGTTGTATTTCTCCCGCCAGTTCAAGCGGTTCTGCGCCCAGTCCCCGACCGCCTACCGTCTGACAACAGCCAGACACGGGGAGAAGTAACCGCATCATTGCTTGCGGGATGCGCATCTCATGCGATACCGCTACTTATGCTTATCCGCGAGCCTTATCTTTATGTAAAGCAACAGCCCGTCTCCTTTCCGGAAACGGGCTGTCGGGGGTGCTCTCTGCTGCATCTTTTGATTATGGATCTTACAAATGAACCATACAGGTCTCGCTAAACAAGCTAAGTGGAAAATCGACAACTAATTCCGGGTAAACCACTGCCGCAAAGAATCCAGTTGGAAAAACGCTACTTAATTATGCCCATTTCGCTCCAAACAGCGGTTGCAGTCTAAAATAAGCTGCGATTTTCAAACTAATCTTTAAAAAAGTTGGATAATGGCGAAATTAAATGACGAAAATCCACCTAGCTGCCGGGCTCCCCGCTTCTCAGCTAAACTTTGAAAGAACGCACTAACTCCACCGCCAGCTCCTTAAACCTCACTTTCGGTCTTCAGGATCGTTTCGATCCGGTCCAGCTCCTCCTGCGAGAATTCCGGATGGGACAGGCAGGCAATGTTCTCCTCGATCTGGCTGATCCGGCTGGCGCCGATCAATGCCGAGGTCACCCTGCTGTCGCGCAGGGTCCATTGCAGCGCAAGCTGCGCCAGGCTCTGGCCGCGTGTGACAGCCAGCTGATTAAGCGCACGGATTTTGCGCTGCACCTCCGGCGTTATCCCGCTCTCGTCCAGTGCCGCCGAAGGGCCGGCCGCCCTTGAGTCTTCAGGGATACCGTTAAGGTATTTATTGCTCAGGAGACCTTGAGCCAGCGGTGTAAAAGCAATGCTGCCGACCCCGTTCTCCTCCAGAACCTGCTGCAGTCCGCCTTCAATCCAGCGGTCCAGCATCGAATACCGCGGCTGATGGATCAGCAGCGGTGTACCCAGCTCCTTCAGAATCCGGATCGCCTCCACCGTCTGCTCCGCCGTATAGTTGGACAGCCCGACGTACAGGGCTTTGCCTGAGCGGACGGCATAATCCAGCGCCCTCATCGTCTCTTCAAGCGGCGTCTCCGGGTCCGGGCGGTGGGAGTAAAAGATATCGACATAGTCCAGCCCGAGCCGCTTCAGACTCTGGTCCAGACTTGCCAGCATATATTTCCGTGAGCCCCAGTCCCCATAAGGACCCGGCCACATATAATATCCCGCCTTGGTCGAAATGACCATTTCGTCACGGTATGCGGAAAGATCACGCTTAAGCACCTTGCCGAACAGCTCCTCTGCAGAGCCCGCAGGCGGACCGTAATTGTTCGCCAGGTCAAAATGGGTAATGCCGAGATCAAACGAGCGGGTAATCATCTCCCGGCCGTTCTCATAGGCGTCAATCCCGCCGAAGTTATGCCACAGCCCCAGCGATATTGCCGGGAGCTTCAGGCCGGATCTGCCCGAGCGGTTGTACTGCATCACTTCATACCGTTCATCGCTAGCCACATATACCATTGCCGATCCCTGCCTCTCGCTAACCTCAATTGCTTCACTACCCTAATTTAAACCTGGCTCTGCGTTTATAATCTGCCGCTCACAGAATCGCGCTTCACAGCTGGACCAGTACTCTCCCCATAACCTCGCCGATCCGGTCCGTAATAATCAGATCAGCCCGGTGATCATACGGAGTAGGCTCTCCATTCAGCAGGACAGTATGGCGCCCGTGAAAATAGGTTACGAGACTGGCAGCCGGCTGTACCGTCAGCGAGGTACCGCCGATAATCAGCAGATCGGCCGCAGCAATGGCTGCAACAGATCCGACCAGCACATCATGATCAAGCTCTTCTTCATACAGCACTACATCCGGCTTAATGATGCCGCCGCAGTCTCCGCAGCGCGGAACCCGCTCAGCTGAACCTGTAACGGTTTCCAAAGGATAAAAGCAGCCGCATCCCATACAGTGATTCCGGTGAACCGAGCCGTGCAGCTCGAACACGGCCCGGCTGCCCGCCTTCTGATGCAGGCCGTCGATATTCTGCGTAATGACCGCCTTCAGCTTGCCCTGGCCCTCAAGCTCGGCAAGCAGCAGATGTGCGCCATTGGGTACGGCCTCCGGGTGCAGCATTTTGCTTCGGTAAAAATCAAAAAAAATGTCCGGCGAGGACATAAAAAAACGGCGGCTGAGCATGACCTCAGGCGGATATGGGGAATTTTGCTCAGACTGATATAATCCGGCCGCAGAACGGAAATCGGGAATTCCGCTTTCAGTAGACGTTCCGGCTCCGCCGAAAAACACAATATTTCCGCTGTCCTTAATCCAGGAAACCAGTGTCTGCACTTGATCCATACTCTGCACACTCACCTTTCTCCAAACAGAATTAATCTGTAATATGAAGCTGATGATACCCGGTAACAATGGTGTCCGCATCCAGCAGGTGGCCTGCAGTGCCTTCCGGCGAGATTCCGACAGACAGCCGCAGGCCGGCCCCTTTGCCAAGCTGCATATCCGCATTGCTGTCACCGATAATGACAGTATTCTCCGGCAGAACCTCCAGCTCACGGCAGGCCAGCTCAGCCATTTCGGGCGCCGGCTTCCCGTGCCGCACCCGGTCTCTTGTCACCACCGTTTGGAAATAACCGGAAATGCCCATCCATTCCAGATGTTCACCAGTCGTCCCGGCTCCGTCTGAAGTAACAACTCCGAGCTTCAGCCCTGCAGCTGCACACTGCTGCAGAAACGGCGGCAGGCCCGGCAGAGGTACTGCAGCGCGCTGTGCCCGCAGCCTGTTCATCGCCTCTTTGGCAATAGCATTAACACGGGTAACTGCTTCGTTCCAGGGAACACCGGCACTGTACAGATGCCAGGCCAGAATGCCAGTGCTCTCTTCGGCTGTCGCCATCGCCAGCGGCCCGGCAGGGTCATAGCCGGTCAGCCGGCCGTCAGCGCCGTGCCGGGTCCCGAGAACACTGGACAAATCAGGCAGGCTGCTGCCCCCTATGAGCGCCAGCTGATTGTCCAGCCCCTGCAGCACCAGCTCCGCCCAGGCTCCCCAGGTGGCGAGCAGGTCCAGCAGAGTGCCGTCCTTATCGAATAATATACACTGGCAGGGAACGGCCAGATCATTAACATGCAGCTGCGGCATTCTCCGCCTCCTCTCTGAAATTCAAATAATCAGCGCAGGTTGCCCAGCCAATCCAGCATAGCCCGCGCGGTGCGGATCTGCTGCTCTTCTTCTGTGATGGAAGCTTCCCCGTCGCCTTTCTGCTTCCCGTAGCTTCCGAACTGGGCATGATTTCCGCCCTCAATGGACAAATAGACAGTATTGCCGGGCAAGTAGGCACGGCCTTCATTGTAATTGTCCCTGTTGACCACGGTATCCGCACTTCCGAGCACAGACAAGACAGACAGCGTCGTGTCCTTCAGGCTGCCTTTCTCATCCGGGTAAGATGCGAGGTAAAAGACGCCCTCCAGCTGATCCTCATGCTCTGCCGCGTAACGCGATGCCATAACACCGCCCAGGGAGTGGCCGCCGATCACAAAGGACTGCTCCGGATGAGCGCTGATAATTTCCTCCGCCGCATCCCCTTTAATGACGGCCAGATTGAACGGCATTTGGGCTATGTAGAACGGATGTCCTGCGGTGGCAATTCTTTTGGCGAGCGGCGCATAGGCCTCTGCTTCAACTAGCGCACCCGGATAAAAAATAACAGCTGTACCGCTGCTCACAGCCGGCTCAAAAGAAATCCAGCCGTCGTTCTGTTCCACTGTCACACCTGCGGCGGAGAGCATTGCAGTCTCGGCATTTTGTTCCGGCTCATACGGTGTCAGGTATCTCCACAGCAGCAATCCGGCAACGATCAGAAGGACTGCAAGCGACAGGAGAATCCTGCGTCTGTTTATTGTTTTTTTCAATTAGATTCACTCCCGTGTACTGCATACAGAAAATTATAGAGGAATCAAGGTAATCAAACAACCTTCAACATATCGCCACAAATAATCCCTCTGATAGCGCTTTCTATTGTGATTGAATTCACAATAACCAACCGCGAAAAGATGTATTTTAAAATTAAATTAAAAACTTTTGCATTGTGCAACTTTTGGGGGTTAGACCATGGAAAGGGAAAGTACGCTGGAGGCGCGCGGAGAAACGTTTTTTCTTAACCTGCGATTCATGCTTATCGTCACTGTATTCGCCGGTAATGCAATCGAGCCGTTAATCAGCAGAATGAACGGCATGCACGGGCTTTATATGTGGATTTTCAGCTTCCATATGCCGCTGTTTGTGCTGGTCACCGGTTATTTCGCCAGGAAGAGCCTTACCGGAGGCGCAGGCCGCAAGGTACTCCTGCAGATCGGTATGCAGTACCTGATTTTTCAGACTCTGTATTCAGCTCTTGACGTATCCCTTTTTCATGTAGACGGCATTCATCATTCCGTATTCGCTCCCTATCTGCTCCTGTGGTTTCTGGCCAGTCATGCCTGCTGGCGTCTACTGATGCTGGGAATGGGCAAGTGGTCCGCACCAGCACAAATAGCATTTGCTGTAGCAGCCGGCGTAGCCGTCGGCTATTTACAGGTAGACGGGGTATGGTTCAGCATCAGCCGCACTTTTGTGTATCTGCCTTATTTCGTAATCGGCTATCATCTCTCTTTCGGCACCTTCACTAAGCTCTACCGCAAAAATATTAAAACAGCCGCAGCCGCTGTCTCCGTACTGCTCCTCGCCGTGCTCGTTCTGGCAAGTCCGGGGCTTCCGCTCGGCTGGCTGTACGGCAATATGACTTATATGCAGCTGGGTGCAACTGAATGGTATGCGGGCATGTACCGTCTGGCGCTGTATGCTGTGCAGATTGCAGCTTCGCTCGCGTTTCTCGGACTCGTGCCTTATGGTGTAAGCCGGATGACGGACTGGGGACGCCGCACGTTGTATGTCTTCCTGCTCCACGGCTTCATTGTCCGGCTGGCTGCTGCTTCCGGGATTTACAGCTACATCGGCAATACGGCCGGAGCCGTTCTGCTCCTGTCCGCAGCCGTCCTCTGCACACTGCTGCTTGCCCGGCCGGCTGTCAAGCGCTGGCTCCACCCGCTGGTTGAACCGCAGGTAGACTGGATGATCAGCCTGCAGCGCGCTGCGCTGCGGCGCACTCCTTAATACACACTGGGCGCATCTCCTGATCCATAAAAGCCCGGCACTGTGAGCGTTATCCGCATCACAAGAGCCGGGCTTTTATGCGTCACTCAAAACCAGTGGCGCTTATTCGGACCTGAGAGTATAATTAATTTTCATGATAATATTTTGCTCGTAATCGCCAAACCCGCGGCCGAACAGGTTAAGCCCGCCCTGATGAACCGCTTCCGGATGAATACCGATCTGCAGCCGTATTTTGGGGCTCTTGGTAATGTTCAGCTCATTAAGGCTAACATCCGACACCTTCTCCCGGTCAAGCGTAGTCTGCTCACGGTTCACATGCCATGTTTTAAGGGATCCGTATTGGGTTGATCCGTCCGGCCACCACTGCGGATTCAGCCGGCCGCGCCGGTCACCGAAATCCCCGGGACTTGTCCACATGCCGATTTCCATACCGTTCACCCGCACAGTAATATCCGAGGGCCAGTCCTGTTCATATCCGGGTGCTTCCGAACACATCTCCATCGACAGCTCAAGCGATGTAATCTCGGCCTGTTCAGGCAGATCCACCGGCAGCAGATATTCAAGATACCCGCGGCGAAGCCAGATAATCCGGGCGTTAATATGCTTGGGATGATAGAAGCTCGACGGTTCGTCTTCCTTAATAATAAGCCCCTCGGCGCTGGCCATTCCGCAGGTGGGCTCCACCTCACAGTCGCTGTAATGGCCGACCGGCATATCTACCTCGTAGACATAAATCTTTTTTAACTCCGGTCCCCGTTGTTCATTCAGGTTAATCTGGATATTGCTGTAGTTGCTGCTGCACAGCTTCATTGCCCCGCGGGAGGCAGGAACAGCGGATGTACGGATCAGTCCGGCTGCCTCCAGCACTTTGACATTGCTCGCCACCGTTGATACGGGAAGCTGCAGCCTGGCGGCTATTTCAATGATATTCAGATCCTCCTTATCAAGCAGCCGGAGCATCTCCACCCTCGAACGTGTTGACAAGGCATGGGTTACCGCAACCAGCCGGTCCGGATCTTCAATGCTTAGCTCCAGCAAAAGTATTCCCTCTCCTTCGACAAAATCAATCTGCTACACCTGTTCATTCGTCATGATTGCCCGGAGAGCGGCCAGCGGCGCTTTCGGTTTTCTGTCATAGGTCAGCATCCCGTTGATCTCCTGCTCTACATCCGTCAGCTGCGTATAGCAGTAGCCCTGAATCACCGGTGAGGTAAACATAGGCCCGACGACCGCCTGCAGCCGGCTCAGAAAATCCGCTTCGTTCTCTGCTCCGGAGTAGCCCCAGCCCTCCTGCTCGCTTTTTTTGAAGGCAATGCCCCCGAACTCCGAGACAAGCAGCGGCTGCCCCTGGTAAGAAGCGCCTCCGACAAAAATCCTGCGGTTCGCCGGCATGGCATTAACAGCCGATTCTGCCGTGGCATATCGCTGCTCCAATACTTCCCGGCGGCTCTCATAATCGTGAATGGTTACCAGGTCCGTTGTCATATGCTCCCAGCCGTCATTATACACCACCGGTCTGGTCCCATCGAGGGATTTGGTCAAATGATACATGGCCAGTCCGTGCTGCTGCTGGCGCTCATCAATCTGCACATTAGGAATCCCCCAGCTCTCATTAAGCGGAACCCAGGCTACAATGCAAGGATGGTTATAGTCACGTTCCATAATCTCCAGCCACTCCTGCGTGAACCTCCGGACATAAGCTTCCGAAAATTCATAAGCATTGGCCGCCTCACTCCAGACCAGCATGCCGAGCTTGTCGCACCAGTACAGGAAACGAGGATCTTCCGTCTTCTGGTGCTTGCGCACACCGTTGAAACCAAGTTCTTTGGCCAGCTCCACATCACGCTGCAAATCGCCGTCAGCAGGAGCAGTCAGAATGCCGTCAGGAAAATACCCCTGGTCAAGCACAAGCCGCTGATAGTAAGGCCTGTTATTAAGACAGAGTTTACCGTCCTCAACCGACACCTTGCGCATCCCGAAATAAGCAGAGACTTCATCTATAACGGTCTCACTGCGGACAAGCTGGAACCGGATATCATATAAATTCGGATGCTCCGGACTCCACAGCCGTCCAAGTCCATGATCATTGAAATCACCCAGCCCGATACTCCGTTGCTGTTCAGCTCCGCTAACTATATATTCCTCTTCGGCAATCCGCTCCTGCTCAAAACAGATCAGAATACGAAGTTTAAGCTTATCTGACGCCTCGTATCCCTTAAGAAACGTGCGGATCCGGACTTCGTTGCGGTCAATATCAGGGGTGAGCATACTTTTGGCCAGATGAACTTCAGACAGCGGTTCAAGCCACACGCTCTGCCAGATTCCGGTCGTACGGGTGTAAAAAATAGATGCGGAATTTTCCAGCCAGTACTGCTTCCCGCGCGGCAGGGTGACATCTCGGCTGAAATCCTCCGCCCGGACCACAACCGTATTATTTCCTTCAGTCAGTACTGCCGTAATATCAGCCTGAAAAGGAGTATGACCGCCTTCATGCACCGCTGCAAGCTGCCCGTTCACCCAAACCTTGGCCAGGTAATCAACAGCTCCGAAATGCAGCACAACCCTTTTGCCGCTCCAGTCTGCAGGAATGCAAAATGTTCTCCGGTACCACACCACATCATGAAAAGAAGGGTCGGCAATCCCGCTCAGCCTGCTCTGAAACGCAAACGGCATCTGAATTGCCCGGGCTGAAAAAGCTTCCGCATCTCCCCGGTACCAGTGTTCATCTTCACCGGCGCGCCCGTCATCAAAGCAAAAATCCCACTGTCCATTGAGGCTCAACCAATCCTTGCGGACAAACTGGGGTCTGGGATATTCCGGACGGGGAATCGATGGTTCTGCTGCTGGTGTACTCAAAATGAGCTTCACTCCCGACTTTATATTTTATTATTACTGATTTTATGTAACAATTAAATGAATAAGAGATTACCTAAACGGGATATCGGTAAATCAACTCAGAGTATAATCCCGGGGACCAAATCTGTCAACGCTTTCAAAATTTATTGTTAAATCTGCAACCCGCTTGTTTATTACAGTATTTTTGTAATTAATTATAAATATTCTGTTTAAGCTGCTTCCTGCAATAAAATACTGACTACACGATCCGTCTTCAAAGACAGAGGAAAGTAGCAGCGGCTGCAGCTTCCATAAAACGACCATATTCTTTCCAGCCGACAAACTTCACACTGTCCGGTAGAAAAAACGGGCCTTTTATGATAGACTCACTAATAACAATGGCACGCTAACCTCTTAGGCAGGATAGTCTGGCCCTGTTAATACGGCATTATTTTTTATAGAAACGGCTCCGCCCTCCTTCTGCAACATGAAGCTGGACCCCGTTATTTCTATAATCCGCAGACACGCAGCTTTCGGGATTGCAATGCGTTAATGCGACACTATATCTGTTCAACAAATTTCGGGAGGGAATGTCAATATGGCAGCCAAGAAAATGCGTTCAGACATGATTAAAAAAGGCTTCGACCGTGCTCCGCACCGCAGTCTCCTGCGTGCAGCCGGAGTTAAAGAGGAGGATTTCGGCAAACCGTTCATCGCGGTCTGTAACTCCTACATTGATATTGTTCCAGGTCATGTGCATCTGCAGGAGTTCGGCAAAATCGTTAAGGAAGCGATCCGCGAAGCCGGCGGCGTTCCTTTTGAATTCAATACAATCGGCGTAGACGACGGTATCGCAATGGGCCACATCGGTATGCGCTATTCGCTGCCAAGCCGTGAGATCATCGCTGACGCACTGGAAACCGTTGTTTCCGCGCACTGGTTCGATGGTATGGTCTGCATTCCCAACTGTGATAAAATCACCCCAGGCATGATGATGGGCGCCCTGCGCGTCAACATCCCGACCATCTTTGTCAGCGGCGGACCGATGAAGGCCGGCGTGGACAGCAAAGGCAATAAGCTTTCTCTGACTTCCGTATTTGAAGGCGTTGGCGCTCACCAGGTCGGCAAGATCAATGATGCCGAGCTGCTTGAGCTTGAACAATTCGGCTGTCCTACCTGCGGTTCCTGTTCCGGTATGTTTACTGCGAACTCCATGAACTGTCTGGCTGAAGCAATGGGTCTTGCCCTTCCGGGTAACGGCACCATCCTTGCCGTAGCCGAAGAACGCAGAGATTTCGTACGCAAATCAGCTACCCAGCTGATGGAGCTGATCAAGCTGGATCTGAAGCCGCGTGATATCGTAACCAAGGAATCCTTGGATAACGCCTTTGCTCTTGATATGGCGATGGGCGGCTCTACCAATACTGTGCTTCACACACTGGCTTTGGCCCAGGAAGCTGAGATCGATTATCCGCTGGAACGTATCAATGAAGTAGCTAACCGCGTACCTTACCTGGCCAAGCTCGCTCCAGCCTCCGACATCTTTATCGAAGATGTTGACCGGGCAGGCGGCGTAAGTGCCGTACTGAACGAGCTGCTCAAGAAACCGGGCGCTATCTTCGGCGACTGTATGACGGTTACCGGCAAGACAATTGCCGAGAATGTCCGCGGCCACGAAATTCTGGATACCAGCGTTATTCATAAACTGGAAAACCCTTATTCCGAGGTAGGCGGACTCGCTGTACTTTACGGCAACCTGGCACCGGAAGGCTCGATCATCAAAGTCGGTGCGGTTGACGCTTCCGTAGGCGGCTACCATAAAGGTCCTGCCATCTGCTTCGATTCGCAGGAAACGGCACTGGAAGGCATCGCTAACGGCAAGGTAAAAGAAGGCCATGTCGTAGTTATCCGTTATGAAGGTCCGAAGGGCGGACCGGGCATGCCGGAAATGCTTGCTCCTACCTCCCAAATCGTCGGCATGGGTCTGGGCGCCAAAGTCGGCCTGATCACCGACGGACGTTTCTCCGGCGCATCCCGCGGGATCAGCATCGGGCACATCTCGCCGGAAGCCGCTGAAGGCGGACCGATCGCGTTCGTTGAAGACGGCGACATCATCGAGCTGGATCTGATCAACCGCAAGATTGAGCTGCTGGTTGACGAGGAAACCCTGGCTACCCGCCGCACCGGCTGGAAAGGCTTCGAGCCTAAGGTCAAAAAAGGCTATCTGGCCCGTTATTCCGCGCTTGTTACCAATGCAAGCAAGGGCGGCGTGCTGAAGATCTAACTGTTCTGCACTCTTAAGAAGAAGACCCAGGCACGTTAAGTGCCTGGGTCTTCTTCTTTTACATTCATTTAGGCATGCTGTCCCTGCCCCCGAGCTTCAATAAAGAACCAAAGACAAAACATAACATTGCTGCAAATAGCAGTGTATAGTACGGAAAAAACAGATATTGCACACTAGGTATCCTCGTACTGGTTCCTAACAGGAACCGAATTCCTGTCAGCACAGATGTTAATCCAGTAAATTCAAAAATGACATCTGGCACGACTTGTACAATACAAAATAATAAAAAAATGACTAGTAAAAAAAGCACACTACTTTTCCGGCTAACTTTATAGCTTCTAAAAGCTAAAACAATCGTACATATTATAATTAATGAATCGATCATAAAAGGCCACCGCAACTCTTCATAAAGATGATATATCATAGTTGTATCAGGTCCGCCTGACAGATCTCGAGTAAAATGTGGAATAATGCTTCTTCTCAGAATAGAATACTCTAATGAGGAAATAGCCAGACAAACGATATGACCAAGAATTAATAAGAAGATTAGCAGATTTAGCTTAAAGATTGATTTATCTTCTGACTCTTCCGTACGTTCCGTTATCATCTTCGATAGTCTCCCACCCATTTGTCGAACTGCTTGTCCAGGCATGATAATTATTTGTGTGTTGTGCAACTTTATAATCATAATAGGTTTTTCCGCCATAGGAACCTGAAGAACTACTCTTGCTTGTAACGAATCCAATATGGTTCCAGTCTCCATCACCCTCAAAGTCTGCAGCGATAAAATCGCCCGCAGCAATGGCTGAACTAAAAGAAGAATGTGATTTGGAGGTATACCCTACCCCCATGTAACGAGCGAACGTATCTGCTACGCTCCATGAAGTCGAGTTGGTATGAATAAGTTGCCCATATTGAGTTACAGTAATTTTATGCCACCAGCCTTTGGAGGCATCCGTGAATACAGACTGGCTAACACCTCCCGCCTCAAGGATTTGCGATGCAAAGTTTGTGCAATCAGATCCAAAAACTGCATAAGCAGTGCTGTTAGGCGTAACCGCGTAGTTAGATGCATAACTAATAGAGGATGACTGATTAGGAATCGAACTTACTGTAGCTAATTGTTTCTGGGCAACTTGCATATTGTTAAAATTGCTTGAGATATCCGAAGTATATGGTAATAAAAGTTCTAATTCGGAGTTATCTATCGCCGCTTTTGCAAAATTATTTCTTGTGACCAATTCAGTAATGGCGTTATTCTTATCCTGGTTCTCATAAATATCAAAGAAACGATTCAACAGGCTATATTGTACAGTTTCTTGTTCAGACATAGACGAGTTCTCAGTGGCATATTGATCCGCAGAGCTTCTATAATCTAACCAGTTATCTGTTGTAAGCTCTCCTAATGCGAATCTTTGGGATAACGTATTTAAAAGCTCTGCAGCTTCTTTATTGATTCCGTCTATGGCACTTTGCTGATTTTGAAAAGTTGGGTAGAGTAATACTTTCTTGTTGTCAATAACTATCATGTTGGTTGTTTTAATAGGACTGATTTTACTTAGTGTGGATTGCGTCATTATTGATTCTGTACTCAACACATTCTCTGCTGAGGCCATGCCGGCACCAGCTGAACAAAGAAGAATAGAAGATAATAACACCGCTGAACCAATTGCATACTTAATTTTCATTTGAATTTCCTCCTATTATTTTAATCATTTAACCAAATAACGTCAAACCCCTGAAGATTACAGAGGGGAGATATACCTATGTGATTGGATTCACAATGAATTCTATCATTTATTTCTCCCAATCAAATAATATATATATTATTATGTTTTTGGGAATGATTTACATGTAAAATAACATTTTACTTATGCGATCAAGCATTTCGTGTAATTGTTCCAAACAATGAAAGGAGGAAATCATTTGTTTAGAGTAGCAATTTGTGTTGATGAACTGCATATATATGAGCAATTAAAGAATCATTTCACCCGATTGTCCTCAGAATATTCTTATCATTATAATATTCAGTTTTTTAAATCTGGAGAGGAATTGATTCATTACTATATAGAAAAAGGAGCGTTTGCTTTTCAAATCCTTATCCTTGACATTGAGATGGACGGTATAAACGGACTCGAAGTTGTAAATAAAATTCGTTTTATTCCGGACCACGATGTACAGATTATGTTTTTGAGCAGTCATCCGAAACATGTCATGGACAGCTTTGATGTTCAAACATTCCAGTATCTGCTCAAGCCCATAGATTACGAATTATTTAAGATAAACATCTTGAAATTGTGCAGCTTTATCCAGAGTTCAACCAATCGATATTTTACTATTAAATCGGAACGAGAGCATCTTGTTCTTAGGAAGACAGATGTTATTGCCATAGTAAAAGTTAAACATTCACTGAAGCAAAATAAGCTCACAGTGATAACAGCGAATCAACAATACATTATAAATGGAACATTATCAAAATATGTAAATACTTTAGATGCAACATTCATGTATATCACCCGCTCAATAATAATTAATTTAGAGCATGTCCGTAGATTCACTTCTTCTTCAGTAATAATGTCTAATAATCAAGAATTTCCTTTAAGTCGTTCCCAGGCCAAAAAAGTAAAGGATTTATTTACTCGCTACACGATGTAGCCATTCTTCTTACTTTATTCATAATTTCTTATCTAAGCGCCATAAATAATATAATTTTCTCTCTTTTTTAGGAAGATCCATCATTGTATAATTTTTACACCACAACAGTTTTACAGCCATAGAATTTGAAGCACTTATCGTATTACCTCAAAAAGACAGAAGCTCCCTCAAGAGTCTCTGTCTTTTTTTGCACGTTATCGGGCAATGCACTTATGTTAAGAAAAATAGCACAGTAGTTTCCACACGTTCAATGCACAACCGTCGCTCCCGGAAGCTCGGCTTCCAGGGCCAGCTCCTCTTCCCTTACCCGCTCACGCGCCTTAACCTGCTTCTGCGGCCGCTGCTGGTTCATCTTATCGAGCAGCTCAGAGACCGGCATCAGCATCATCTTAGGCACCAGTACCTCACTGCGCTCCTTGAGCCGCGCGCCGCCTGCCGGATGAATGACACTGAGCAGGATGCTCAGATAGAACTTGGTCGAACGGGCAAACCAGCCGTCCGGCAGGTCCAGGACCATAAAGCCGAACTTCTCCGGCCCGCGGTTCAGCATACTTACTCCGTACAGCGCCTTGGCTTCTGCCAGATCCACATCTGCGGCAATCCGCTCTGCAAGCACCGGCAGATCCTTTTCCATTCGGCGGATCATCCGGATGGCCAGCTGCGCGGAAGACCGGGAATGCACGCCGAGCTCGAACAGCTGCCGGTTATCGATGTGCAGCTCGATAATCGGGTCCCCTTTAGCCAGGCGTTCACCGTTATCCATCAGCACCGGCTCGCCCTGGTACTTGCGCAGCCGGTAATGCAGAAACGGGTCAGCCGGAGCAATGGTTTTGATCTGGAACAGGAACTGGAAGCATTGCTCCCAGATCAGCCACAGGCCGACAACCAGCCGTTTGGCGAAGGATAGCTGCGAGACCGGGGAGGTCTGCACCTGTCTGATCATCTCATCAATCCGGATACTGCGCAGGCCGCGCCGGCGGGCTTCATCCAGCATCCGTTCAAGAGCAACCAGCATATGCTCCGGTGCTTTCGGATCGGCACCGAGGGTCGTTCCACAGTCATGCAAAAGCATGACTTCGCCCGGACCTAGCTTGTTAAGCAGCTTGCCGGTCAGGCGTTCTGCACCAAGCTTCTCCTTCCAGTCCCCGAACATCGCAGACCACAGGACAATTTGCACCTGCCGGCGCTTCGAAAAGTCGAACAGGTTAACAATCCCCCACGGCGGACGGTAATAGGTGCTCCGCTCACCGGTAATACTGTAAATAATATCATCTGTGCGCTTAATCTGGCGCTTTACGGTTCCGGGCCGCATCAGCCAGTTTGTTTTGTGCACATAATTATGAATGCCGATGAGATGGCCCTCATCATGCATACGCTTGACAATGTCCGGATTCTGCTCAGCATGGGCACCAACGACAAAAAAGGTCGCTTTGGCATCATACTGTTTAAGAAGATCCAGCAGCAGCGGTGTATAAAGCGGGTCAGGCCCGTCGTCAAAGGTCAAGGCAAATTCACTCCGCCCAATCCCTTTGCGGAAGACGCGGTAGCCGAAAATCCGGCTGATCATTCCGGGAATGAAAGCATAAAAAGTAGAAATGTAAAATAACCAGAGCAGCAAAGTCTGCATGTATATTCCCCGCTTTTCCAGAGTTGACTTTGGCTCGTCTTACGGGTACGGCCAAGTAGGGTGACAGATGTCGGACAGATTCCGCAAAAAAAACGTTACCCCCTATTTTAACACAGGTCATAAAGAAAAAGACGCATTTTTATTAAAATCGTGTACAATGAATTCAAGCTAATTTTGTCATTTTCTCTAAAAAGAAACCATTTATCCGGAGCCACGTAAAATCTGCTAAATCTGTGTTTATGAAAAAGGAGTCGTGTTAATCTATGCTGCCGCTGTACAAAAAATATTGGCGAACGTTCTTTGACATCGGGCTGGTCGTACTGACGGTGTATCTGGTTATGCTCGCGTTCAGCAAGCTGTATCAGCTCGCCGCGCCTGTTTTTCTGTCTTTTTTTGTTTTTCTGCTAATTGAGCCGCTGGCCCGCTTCCTTAACCGCAAAGGCCTGGGCAAGCCCTTCGCCTCAGCCATCTCGGTGCTGCTCTTTCTGGTCATTCTGCTGGGTATCCTGTTCGGTGCCGGATTGCTCATCGCTACCCAGGCGCTGCACTTCCAGGACAGCCTGCCGAGGTATACGGCGATTGTCCAGCTTCATTTTACCGAAGCCACTACATATCTCCAGCAGCAGATTGCTGCCCTGCCCGCCGATCTGACGGACAAAATCAACGGCTATTTTACAGATGCCACCAACGTCCTGTCGGGCTGGCTGATCGTTTTCTTTAAGTATATGATCGGAGCGCTTGGTTCCTTCTCTTCCTTTATGGGTAATTTCGGAATTGCGATTATCCTGGCCTTTTTCCTCAGCATGGAGATTAAGGACTGGCGCAAAATTGCCCATGATAAAATGCCCAAGACATTCAAGACCGCTTACGCTTTTGTCCAGGGAAATGTTTTTAAGGCTATTGGATCTTACCTGAAGGCGCAGGCGATTCTCATCGGTATCACCTTTGTCATTGTGCTGGTCGGATTACTCATTCTCCGAACCGGAAATGTGCTCACTATGGCGCTGGTCTGCGCCGTCTTTGACGTGCTGCCGCTGCTGGGTGTATCGACCATTCTGATCCCCTGGATCGTTTACCTGTTTATTGTCGGCAATACTTCCCTGGCCATCGGCCTGATTGTGCTGCTCGCCGTCGTGCTGATTGTAAGACAGCTGCTGGAGCCGAAAATTACCGGTAATTCGATTGGAGTATCCTCCGCTTTTCTGATGCTCTCGTTCGTCATCTTCTCAATGTCAGCCTTCGGTGTTGCCGGACTGATCCTGTCGCCGATCCTGCTCATTCTGATCAAGGAGCTGATCCAGCAGGGATATCTGCAGCGCTGGATCTATCTGCCCCAGGAAGAGTTCATTGTATCTCCGTTCGCGGCATCCGGCACATCAACGGCCGGCGGCCCGGTGTCTGGTGATTCTGCCGCTGAGCCTCAGGCTCCTTCAGAAGATGCCGACAGCAAATTAAAGATCTGACCGAACAGTTTAGTAGCGACATGCTCACTGTCCGGGGCCACATTCTCCACGGCCACAGACACGGCATACCGGGGATGGTCTGCCGGCCCGTAGCCGATAAACCACTGGTTATTTCGCGGCACCCCCTTTACCATTGTCTGGGCCGTCCCGGATTTGCCGGCGACCGGCCACTGCGTGCTGCGCAGACGCTTGCCGGTTCCTTCGGTCACAACCAGCCGCATCCAGGACAGCAGCGTCTGCGAGGTCCCGCGCGAGATGGCGCCTGCGGCTACCGGCGCCAGATGGGCGGGCAGCTCCTGCAGCGTCTGCCCGTTGCGGAAGGCGACGCGCTGCAGAATGCGCGGCGCCCGCACTTCCCCGCCATGCAGCAGCGTCACCACCAGATTCGCCGCCTGCAGCGGCGTCATGGTGACATCCCGCTGGCCAATGGCGGTCTGCACCCTGGCCCCGGCGTCGTCCGGAACCAGGGTGCTGAAGATCCGGCCCGGCTGCTCGCCAGCCAGCGGCCGGAGCACCGGCTGGCCCAGCGTGTCCGCGGCCTGCCAGCCGATGTCTCTGCCCAGACCCAGCGCAAGCGCTGCGGCCTGGAGCTGAGCGCCGCTGAGCCGTTCGGCCAGCGAAGCGAATACGGTATTGCAGGACACGGCGAACCCTTGCGCCAGCGTGAGGGAGCCGTGTTTTTTGCCGTGCGGGCAGGACAGGTGATACCTGCCTACTTCGCCGGAGCAGAAGAACCGCTCATCCGGCGAAGTCACACCGGCCTCCAGCGCTGCGGCGGCGGTAACGATCTTGAAGATTGAGCCGGGAATGGCCGCCTGCAGTGCCCGGTTGTTCCACTCACCGCCTTCAGGCGAGATATGGTCCGGCTCATACAAAGGCAGCGAAACCATCGCTTCAATATCTCCTGACCCGGAGTCCAGTACAACCACCGCTCCTTCTTTTATTCCGGCCTTCACAGCCAGCTTTTCTATCTTCTCCTGCAGCTCTTTATCAATTGTCGTATATACTGAGAGCGGATAATACGGATTCCCTGGCGCTCTGACTTTCAGTGCGCTGCCGGGAAGCCGGTTGCCGCGAGCATCCACCTGCGCATACACTTCCGTATGTCCTACTCCCTGCAGCAGCGGCTCCAGCGTCTTTTCAAGACCGTCCGTTCCGGACAGCGCGACCCGCAGTCCGGTCGGTGACTGCTTCGCGGCCGCAGGGGACAGCTCAGACAGATAACCCAGCCACTGGCGTCCGGAAGCAACCCCGTCATACCTGCGGGCAAACGGCAGCGCGCGCACGTTGCTCATCCCAAGCTGCTCAACCTGCTCCGCCTGATCCGGGGTCAGCGCCAAAGGATCGCGTCCGCCGTCCGCCGGCCAAAGCAGCGGCTCCTTCAGGCCGCTAATCCGGCTATCCAGCTCGCCATAGGTCACCCCAAGTACAGTGGCGAGGCGCTGCAGCTTCGGCTCATCTGCCGCTTCCGATAACTCCTCCTGCGGAAAAAAAGCCGCCGTCCACACCGTCTCCCCGGCAAGCGGCTTGCCGCTGCGGTCATAGAGCCGGCCTCTTCCGCTGTCGAGCACCATCTCCCGCTCACTTTGAATTTCCGCCATTTGAGCCATCGTATATTCTGCTCCGGGAACCTTACGCTCCCTCAGCACCAGCTGAACCCAGGCCAGCCTAAAGATCAAAACTCCAACAAGAGCCGACAATATGAGCAGGCTCCAGACTATCCGCTTATTGATGTGCTTTTGCAAGTTTATTCCCCCCGCTTGCCGCCTGTACCTTAACCGGTCAGGACTTCTGCCTTTATTATGCCCACCTTCCGGATAAATTACATGAATGGCAGCCGAGAAAAAAACCGCACTATCCTGACGGATAATACGGCTGTACATAAACACACTTTATTCTGTTGTTGTAGCTGTAATTATATCTTGAAAAGATCTGTTTCTGCACACTATACAATGAACCTGGACAACCGTTCTTTAAGCCTGAGAGAAGCATTCTCCAGCTTGCCGGACAACTCGACCAGATAGCCGCTCACATTCTGCTGCTCCCCGCTGAGTGAAGCCACCTCCTCGGAAGCCGCTGACGATTCCTCGGCAAACGAGCTGACATTCCCGATTGTCTCCGCCAGTCCCCTTTGGGACTGGCTTAGCACGGTGATGGATTCCGAAACAGAATCCAGGCTGGCAATGAACTGGTTCATCTGCTCCTGCACAGATACGAAAATCCCGCTTGTCTCCCGGACCGAGGCCATCTGCTCCGTGAAGAGCGGCGCAACCTGTGACAAGGCGTTTACAGTCTCATTGATATCTTTGATAATGGTGTCTGTAGTTTCCGCCACAACAGCAATCGAGCGTTTGGACTGGTCGGCCAGCTGGCGGATTTCATCGGCCACCACCATGAATCCGCTGCCCGCCTCGCCTGCCCGGGCCGCTTCTATTGTGGCATTCAGCGACAGAATATTGGTCTGCTGCGTGATGTTCTGCATGACATCCAGCACCTTAATGACTGAAGATGCCGTTTCCTGCAGCCCGTTCACCTTCCGGACCAGTGTACCGGTCATTTCACCGGTGCTTCCTGTTCTGACGAGCAGCTCCTGCAGCTTGGCAACCCCCTCCTGGCTGGATTCCCCGACACTGTGCGCTGTGCTGCTCATCTCCTGCGCAGCGGCAATGACCAGAGCAGTCTGGCCGGATATTTTCTCTGTCATTTCATTGCCCCGGTCGGCCTCCAGCGCCAGGCTGCCTGCTCCCCCGGCAATCTCCTCGGTTGCTGAAGCGATATCCCGGGCCGCCATTGCCGTCTTGCGTGACGCACTTCCCAGCGCATCCGCCGTTTCAAGCACTTCACGCGCCGTTTCATTCGTATGTATAACAAGCTCATTAATCCGTTCCATCATCATATTAAAAGACCCGGAGAGCTGGCCGATCTCGTCCAGTGACGTGACTTGAGTCCGTACCCGGAGATCCCCCTCTGCTCCATGGAACATCAGTGTTTTCAGCCTGTTCAGCGGGCCTGAGACCATCCGGACCATCCAAAACCCGATCAAAACGGCAATAACAGCGGCGGCGGCAACAGCGATATAGGTTGTATTCAGGATACGGCCCGCGTCCCTGGTCAGATTGTCCGAAGGCACTACACCTAGAACTCTCCAGCCCGAGCTCGCCAAAGTACCGTACACTGCCAGGATCGACTTGCCCTGCTCGTCTTTGGTCGGCAGTGAGCCTGAGGCTTGACTCAAGCCGTTAAACAGTGTTCCGCCCAGGCGCAGATATGAATCTGCCTCCTCATGCTGCGAGGTAGCGATAAGCTCGTCTTTACCTGTCAGCAGCTGGATGTAGGAGTCCATGCCCAGGCTAACCTTGCTCAGCTGGCCTTCGATTTCGGCGGTCTTGATGTCGCAGACTGCAATGTACCCTGTGCTCCCCGGGTTAACATTAACCGACTTGGCAAAATGGAACACCCCGGTATTCTCACCCTGTTTTACCGCTTGCGTAATCCATAAACTCTGAGGCTGCTCCTGCAGCTGTCTGAACCAGTCATTACCTCTTATTCCTTCAATAAAAGCGTTATCTTCAATCCCTGAAGCCAGCACCGGAAGGCTCTCATCCAGCGGAATAAGATACACAGCCTCCATATTGCCGGCGGCAGTGAGCCACTGATCCAGCTCAGCCTGAATCCTGGCAGCCGATGTCTCCCGTGTATCGTTGCTGCCGGACACTGTTGCTGCTGCGGACTGGACAGCCTGCACGATTGTTTTGTTGTAGAACAGCTCACCCAGCCTGTCCTCAAAACGCAGCAGAATAACATCCAGCTTCTCTGCCGTCTGCTGCACGGTCTGTTCATTTGCCGCCAGTGCATTGTTTTCAATCGTATGTTTGGCCACGGAATACGAGGTGTAGCCGAGTGACAGAACAATTCCCATAGTAGTGATAAAAAACACCAGGAATAACCGCGTTCCTAATGACCTGGATGGAAGCAGCCTGGATATTCCTTTGCTGCCTGCTCCTGAATTACTCACAAACAATCACCGCCAAATTTTCATTATCTTTTGCACATAACTGCATTTAATCATAATCGATTAGGTCCAGGGACGCTGTGATATTGTTCTATTAGACGTTTGATGTCGATGATTCCTTGAAAAGATCGTTATCTCCATCCTGTTTCATCAGTTTCCCCTCTTGAAATCACTCCTGAAAAGGGTTATAACTAAATTGTATTATTAAATTATCATTTTGTTATTATTATTTAACTAATTATTAATAACAAAATAAATTTGTTATTATTGTTTTATCATAAAATTAGCAAAGCGGGGAGTTGCAAATGTCACGGCTGAATGAATATGTAGCAGGCGTTACCTGGGGCTTTATGGGCAAGCGCGGAACATGGGATACAGAGGCTGCCGGAAACTCAATGGAACTTATGAAATCGGTTACGGGAGCCAATTGGACAGCTATCGCCTTCAGTGCTTTTCAGGCTACTGCCCAGTCTACGGACATCCTTTTCCGGGAAGCGCCGACGGTTACTGATGATGAAGTGCTGTGGGCCATCCGCAAGGCCAAAGCACTCGGCTTAAAGGTCTGTCTGAAACCGATTGTAAACTGCACTGACGGAACATGGCGGGCCCATATTAATTTTTTTGACAAGGATGTTCCCTGTGAGCCTAAATGGTCAGACTGGTTCCGCTCTTATACCGCCTTTATTCTGCATTATGCTGCAATTGCTGAAAAAACCGGCTGCGAGATGTTCTGTATCGGCTGTGAAATGGTGCAAACCGACCGCCGTGAAGCAGAATGGCGCGCACTGATCGATGAAGTACGCAAGGTATACACCGGTGTACTAACCTACAATTGCGACAAGTATCAGGAGGACAATGTGACCTGGTGGGATGCGCTCGATGTGATCTCCTCCAGCGGTTATTATCCTGAAACGGACTGGGAAGTGCAGCTGGACAGAATTGAAGCAGTGGTACAAGTGCACGGCAAGCCCTTCTTCTTCATGGAAGCCGGCTGTCCGAGCCGCAGCGGAAGCGCAGCGATCCCTAATGACTGGTCACTGCCGGGCGTGCCTGATGAGGAAGAGCAAAGCCGGTTCTACCAGGCGATGTTCGGCGCAAGCCAGAAGCGTGACTGGGTGCAGGGCTTCATGCTCTGGGACTGGCCGGCTGAGCTTTACCCTTTGGAAGAGGCTGCAGTCAATGATGATTACTGTATGTACGGCAAGGCGGCTGCACCGGTGATCAAAGAATATTTTACATCCAAAATAAAGAGTCAGGAGTGAATGATACACCATGAAACTAACAACTGAAGCATGGCTGGGCGCACTTACAAACGAGCTACAAAACAACATTCTCGGCTTCTGGATGAAGCACACGCTGGATAAGGAGCACGGCGGGTTCGTCGGTGAAATCGATAATCAGCTGAACATTGTTCCCGGAGCTGAGAAAAGCCTTGTCCTTAACGCGCGGATTCTCTGGACTTTTGCAAGTGCTTACCGGACGTATGGTTCACCCGAATATCTGAGCATGGCCGAACGTGCTTACCAATATCTGCTTGAGCATTTTTGGGATAAGGAATATGGCGGATTGTACTGGATGGTCGATGCTTCCGGATCACCTTCCCAGCCTAAAAAGCAGGTGTACGGTCAAGCTTTTGCCATTTATGCCTTGGCTGAATTCCATCACGCTACCGGCAATCAGGAAGCACTGGATCAGGCGGTAGAGGTGTTCCGGGCCCTGGAGAAGTACAGCTATGATTCCGTTTATAAAGGCTATATCGAAGCTCTCTCCCGCGAATGGGAGGTTACGGATGAACTTTCGCTCAGCGATAAGGATATGAATGAGAAAAAATCGATGAATACCCATCTGCATGTGCTCGAAGGCTATACCGGCCTCTACCGCGTCTGGAAATCCGAGGAGCTGCGGGTGAAGCTGGCCGAGCTGATTGATACAATGATGGTTCACATTATTGATGATCAGGACCAGCACTTCCACCTGTTCCTGGATGAAGAGTGGAATGTAAAATCAGACATCACCTCCTACGGCCACGATATTGAGGGCAGCTGGCTGCTGGTTGAAGCGGCAGAGGTACTTGGGGATGAGGAACTGCTGGAGCGTGTGCGCAAGGTTGCCGTTACCATGGCCGAAGCTGTATTGGCTGAAGGGATTGATAAGGACGGCGGGATCTGGAACGAGGCTGATAAGAACGGCCTGCTAAACGAAGAAAAGGACTGGTGGCCGCAGGCTGAGGCTATGGTCGGCTTCTATAATGCTTATCAGCTCACACAGGATACACGTTTCTTGGATGCCTCCGGTGCAGTGTGGACATTCATCGACCGTTATATCGTTGACCATGAGCTTGGTGAATGGTACTGGGCGGTAGATGAGCATCAGCAGCCGCTCGCCCATGCTCCCAAGGTCAGTGCCTGGAAATGCCCATATCATAATGGCAGAGCCTGCTTCGAAATGATCGGACGGCTGCAGGCTGCTGCAAAGGAGACTCATTAATGACAGCCTTATTCGAAGAACGTAAAGCACAGCTGACGCAGCGTTATGAGGACCTGATTACCCGCACCAATGAAAAGCTGCCTTTCGGCAACGGGATCTTTGACCGCTACCGCTACCCGCTGCTGACTGCAGAGCATGCTCCGCTGATCTGGCGTTATGATTTTAATCCTGAGACTAATCCTTATTTCGCGGAACGGATCGGCGTAAATGGCGTGTTCAATCCGGGAGCAATCGAGCTGGACGGCAAATTCTACATCATTGCCCGTGTTGAAGGCAATGACCGCAAATCGTTTTTTGCTGTTGCCGAGAGCGACAGCGGCGTGGACGGCTTCCGCTTCTGGGATCATCCGGTTGTCCTGCCTGAGACGGAAGAGCCGGACATCAACGTCTACGATATGCGCCTTACCAAGCATGAAGACGGCTGGATCTACGGCCTGTTCTGCACCGAGCGCAAGGACCCGGATGCGCCGCACGGTGACCTGTCCAGCGCGGTAGCGCAGTGCGGCATCACCCGCACCAGAGATCTGAAGACCTGGGAGCGCCTGCCCGATCTGAAGACCGGCTCCGCCCAGCAGCGCAATGTAGTGCTGCATCCTGAATTTGTAGACGGCAAGTATGCCTTCTACACCCGTCCGCAGGACGGCTTCATTGACGCCGGTTCCGGCGGCGGCATCGGCTGGGGTCTCGCAGACTCGATCGAGAATGCTGTAATCACCAGCGAAACGATCATCGACCAGCGCTTCTATCACACTGTCAAAGAAGTGAAGAACGGCCAGGGACCCGCTCCGATCAAAACCCCGCGCGGCTGGCTCCACATCGCCCACGGCGTGCGCAATACCGCTGCCGGCCTGCGTTATGTTCTCTATGTCTTTCTGTCCGACCTGAATGAGCCGAACAAGGTTACCCATGCTCCAGGCGGCCACTTTATCGCACCGGATGGAGAAGAACGTGTCGGGGACGTTTCTAATGTAGTGTTCTGCAACGGTGCAATCGCCCGTGACAACGGAGAGATCTACATCTACTACGCCTCCTCCGACACCCGTGTGCATGTCGCAACCACCACAGTCGACCAGATGCTCGACTACGTGCTGAACACACCGGAAGATCCGCTGCGCTCCTATGCCTGCGTTCAGCAGCGCATCTCGTTGATCGACCGTAATCTGCAGCTATAATTTATACGTTTATAATAAACAGACAGATGCCCGCAGAGCTTAATGCTTCTGCGGGCATCTGTCTGTTGTTCTGGCTCCGCTGTACCTTCGCAAGGCCGCTAAGACTTTAATTCGGGAAGGCCTAAGCCCTCAGAGAACACTGCGGGAGTACCGGCAGCCGTTGAGCCTTAGAAGGCTCAGCTCTCACATCTATGTGGATTTTCGCCACTTATTTCGGCTCGAAAGTCCCGGTACTCCTAAATCCGGTGTAATTAAGTAGCATTTTTCCAACTAGGCAGGCTGATTAGGCGATTATATAGAGAATTAAGTAGCGAAATTCCACTTAGTCCGCTTGCTTGCGAAGAGGATGTTTTCCTATTTTATAAACAGGGTACAATGGAACAGAACTAAATCTTACTTACAGCGAGGAGGATAAAGAAGATGAAACCGCGGATTTCAGTTATTACATTGGGAGTAGATGATCTGGAGCGGTCGCTGGCGTTCTACCGCGACGGGCTGGGGCTGCCGTCTGAGGGGATAATCGGAACGGAGTTTGAGCACGGCGCTGTTGCTTTCTTTGAGCTGCAGGCAGGGCTCAGGCTGGCTATATGGAAACGCAGTGATCTCGCACATGACAGCAAGCTTCCGCAGACCCCTGCCAGTCCGACGGAATTTTCACTGGCTCACAATGTAAGCGGCCGGGAAGAAGTAGATAAGCTTATGGCAGAAGTGCAAAAAGCAGGCGCGGCCATTACCGTACCTGCTCACGACACCTTTTATGGGGGATATGCCGGATATTTTCAGGACCCGGACGGTCATCTATGGGAGGTCGCCTGGAACCCGGCCTGGGAGCTGCCAGAGTAACTGAGTAACTGCAGACTAACCGGAACTCGGCGGCACTGCGCTTTTGGACCAGTGGTGCCGCCGGAATAGTCATCCTATCATCCCGCGAAGTTAACCCCAGAAACTTAATAAACCTCTCCTTCGTCCCCCTGCACTTTGGCATTCAAGCCGGCAGCAGCCTCTACCATTTTTTCTATTACAAAATCATCCGCGCCCGCCACCGTAATCCGGCCATCCGTATGTCTAAAAGGGACTTTTTCATCCTCTTCCGCCAGCCAGTTAAAAAAATCCCCGCCGACCGCCAGTTTACCAAACGGGCCTTCTACCGAAAGACCGCTGCTGTACTCAAAATCCTCCTGCCCGGCAAAATATATTTTTGCCTCTTCCAGAGAAATCGGCTTACTGTCGCTCTCTGTCCAGTGTTCCGCCCGGGTAATATGCACGTTATAGCTCATCAGCTTATTCACTCCAGTTAAAATAAGTTGTCCTTTTGGCACTCCTCTTTGTTCCCGTACATCCCCTTTCCGGCTTTCCGATACTTCCGCTTAACCCCGCAGCTCCCCCACCGAATCCCGGTGGACAATATCGGCCGCGATCAGGATCTTCTCAAGTGGTGCGGACGGGCTGTTAATCCGGCTCAGCAGCTTCTCCACAGCGGCCCGGCCCATCGCTTCTTTGGGGACATGGACTGTGGTGAGCGGCGGAATGCCCCTCGCAGCATCATCTATATTGTCAAAGCCGGTCACAGAAATATCCCCAGGCACGGACAAGCCCTCCTCCCGGAGCACATTGCACACCGTAAGCGCAATAAAATCGTTCCCGCACAGCAGCGCAGTCGGTACATTATCCTCTTTTTTCCGTTTCATCAGCCACTGCTTGAATTCTTCATGTAAAATAATCGCGTCCATCCCCTCCTGCAGCAGCAGCTCGTCATCGCCTGCCTGGGACTGGAGGCCGCCTTCCTCAAGTGCACTGCGGAACCCGATCCAGCGGTCCCTGAAGCTGCGAGAATAGCGGATCGGACCGATAAAATGCTGCCGCGTATGGCCGATACCCAGCAGATGATTGCTCAGCCTGGACATGGAGTCCATATTGTTCGCAAATACGGTATCGCTCGGAATAAGCGGGTCCTCATGATCGATCAGCACCATCGGCAGGCCGATCCGGTGCACCTCCAGCAGCAGTGAGGTTGAAATAGTCCCTACACCGACAAGACCCAGCAGTCCGCCGGGATTCAGAATATTCACGAAATTGTCAGCGCGGTGCTCCGAGACAATGACCATGCCCAATCCGTGCTCGTCCAGGGCAAGGGCGATGCCGTCAACAATTTTGCCCCAGTACAGCGAATCCTGTGTCTGTGAACGGATATTGGGCATCAGCACCAGAACCGACTGTTTATTGCGGTCATTGTCAGCAGTCTGGCTGGAGCGTTTTGCATTTTGCATATATGCGTTTTTTTGTGTGAAATAGCCGAGCTGTGAAGCCGCCTGAATTACCCGTTCCCTCGTCGTTTCGTTTACGCCCTCTTTGCCGGACAAGGACTTGGAAACAACAAATTTAGAAACGCCGAGATGATCGGCAATTTTCTGCATTGTAATCTTTTTAGCCATTCCTATTCCTCCAAATGCTATTTCCGTTATCATAACTTTTACCTAACAAAATAATTATACTTGCCTCTTTCGGGATACACAAGAAAAAGCCCTTTACGCAAAAACAGGCCGGCTCTCCGCTATGGAAGAACCGGCCTGAATATACATCATACTTACCAGTTATATCGAATTAAATGGTGAACAGGGCCAGCTTGTCTTTCAGCTGGTTCGAAGCCACCTCAAGCTTACCGGACAGCGATACGAGCTGGTCGCTCACATTCTGCTGCTCGCTGCTCAGGGAAGCCACTTCCTCTGAAGTAGCCGACGATTCCTCTGCCACTGCACTCACATTGCTCATGGCATCAGACAGCACACCCTGCGAATGACTCAGACTGCCAATCGCGCTGGTAACAGACTCCAGACTGGCGATGAAATCTTCCATCTGGCCCTGCACGGAGACGAAGATATCGCTTGTGCTTTTAACGGAGGTCATCTGCTCTTTGAAGAGCGGTGCCACTTCAGACAGCTCCTCTACCGTTCCGTTCATTTCAGTAACGATGTTGTCAATGATTCCGGCAACCAGAGCGATGGACTGCTTGGACTGATCAGCCAGCTGCCGGACTTCCCCGGCAACCACCATAAATCCGCGGCCTGCTTCACCGGCTCTGGCGGCTTCAATAGTAGCATTCAGGGACAAAATATTGGTCTGCTGGGTAATATTCTTCATCACATCCAGCACTTTGACGACTGAGTAAACCGTTTCCTTCAGATTGTTGACACGGGACACCAGCGCGCTTGTCTTCTCGCCGATCAGGCCTGTCTTCTCCAGCAGCTCGCCCAGCTGCTGTGCTCCATGGCCGCTGGCTTCACCAACCGTGTGCGCAGCCTCATCCATCGCTGCGTTAGCAGCAATAACGCTCTGCATCTGTGTTCCGATCAGATCGGTCAGCTCATTGCCGCGCTCTGCTTCAAGGGCAAGGCTGCCCGCGCCTCCGGCAATTTCCTCGGTAGCCGCAGCAATCTCTTTCGCCGAAATTGCCGTTTTGCGGGAGGCATCACCGAGCTCTCCGGCAGTCTCCAGCACCTCACGCGCTGTATCGGTAGTCTGGGCAACCAGATCGGTAATCCGTTCCATCATTATGTTAAACGATGCGGACAGCTGGCCAATTTCATCCTGCGATGCATATTCAGTCCGCACGCTCAGATCACCCTTGGCTCCTTCAACCATAAGATCCTTCAGACGGGCCAGCGGACGGGCTATCATCCGGACCATCCAGAAGCCCAGCAGCACAGCAAGCAGCGCTGCTACAAGCGCGGCCATATAAGTAGTGAACAGGATCGGCTCGGCAGCTTTTACCAGTTCTCCCGTCGGAATGACCCCGGCCAGCTTCCAGTCCGCTTTGGTCATAGTGCTGAATACAGCAAGAACATCCTTACTGTCCGAGGTTTTGGCTTCCCGGCTGCTGCTTTCGCTCTTGCTGTCCTTAATGAAGTTGAATTCCGAAGCCGCACCATCATCAGCCGAAACGGAAGAAGCTACCACGACACCATCCGGATCAACAAGCTGAATCCGCGAGCCTTCGCCAAGCGAAACGCTATTAAAAGCATTCTCAAGCAGCGTATTCTTGAGTTCAAGCATCAGAACATAGCCTGATGCCGATCCCATTGTTTTGAGGGATCTTACCATCGCTACATTCTTTCCGCCGCTTCCCTGTACAGCGGTTGAGAACCAGTAGTTCTGCAGTGAATCAGCATCCTCTGTGTAGTAAGAGGTGTATTCCGTGGTCCGCGCAACCACTGTTTTGTACCATTCCTGATCTCTGATCCCATCCATCTTCAGAGTCGAATTACCGCTCGAAAGGACGCTCTCCTCCGGTGCTGTCGGGATCAGTGAAATGGCTACAATATTGGAATCCGTCGTTGTCTGGCTAGACAGCTTCTTGCTGATTGAATCCGTGGCAACGAATTTATCATAATTGGACTGTGCAGAAGCCAGAGCGTTCAGATCGCTTTGCATTTTGGTATCGAAATATAATTGCAGTGCCAGATTCTCGTACTGGTTAAGCATGATGTCCAGCTTGTCCGAGGTTTGGAGAATGGTCTGTCTGTTCGCTTCTGCCACATTATCTTTAATCGTGTTTTTAGCCTTGTTGTAAGACAACAGACCCAGAAGGAGTACGACAATTACAATCGAAGACAGGAAAATCAGAAACAGCTTGACGCCTACCGATTTCACCGGATTAACTCTTTTTACCTGACGGACTGACCCGTTCAGTACCCCTTTAAAGCTAAAATCCGGCATCTTCACTTTACTTTTTTCTTTGCCCGGTGATTTATTTCCCCTTTTAAAGCCTGGTTTTGCCTTTTGCTCTTTGTCTGATTGCTGATTGTTCTCTCTCACTTTCACCCTTCTCCCCTTCTGTTTGTTCTCTCTGTTCCCTGCCCGGGAGTCCCCATATAATCACCTACCAGCAAGAATAGAGGATGTATGTAAGCGTTCACTATCTATATCGGCTGAGTAGGACGAATTGCTTAGGATTTGCAAGAAATAATCTGAGAATTTTTTATAGTTTTTATATTCTTTTGCCACATCCGCCTATGTAAAAGAGGACGCCCCGCATATGAGGCATCCCCGTGTAAACTGAAGCTATTATTTTCTTTTGCGCATCATATCAAAATAGGCAACCGGATGATCCACCTTCATGCGTATCCGCTGAAGCGGGTGGCGGGCAGCATCAAGCTTGTTGCCTTCCTCATCCCAAAGCTCACCTACGGTCTGCTTGAATGGAGTGATGTCCGGTCCGAAGAACTCGACTTCCTGTCCAGGCTTGAAGTGATTCCGCTGCTGGATCAGGGCCATACCGGTCTGCGCATCATATTCCAGCACCAGGCCGGCAAAATCATAAGGCGCCGCTTTTTCCTCAGGCTCATAAATATGATCCTCATGATCCGGTGTATCGTAGAAGAATCCGGTGTTCAGCGGACGGTTTGCCGCCTTCTGCAGCTCCTCCAGCCATTCCGGATTGAGCACGTAATTCTCCGGATCTGCCATATAGGCATCAATTGCCTTACGGTAAGCATTTACTACCGTCGCAACATAGTGGATCGACTTCATCCGGCCCTCAATCTTAAAGCTGTCGATGCCGACTTCAATCAGATCAGGAATGCTCTCCAGCATGCACAGGTCCTTGGAGCCCATGGTGAACTGGTTATCCTCCGGCTGATGAAGAGGCAGCTGGGTTACTCCCGGCAAAAGATGCTGCGGCGCAGCAGCCTCAGCCTGATCCTCCTCCGACACCCAGGTTCCTTCCGGACGGCCATCCTCGAACAGGTCATACTTCCAGCGGCAGGACTGGCAGCAGCCCCCGCGGTTGGAGTCACGGTCTGTAAAATGGTTGGACAGCACGCAGCGCCCGGAATATGAGGAGCACATCGCACCGTGGATGAAGCTCTCGATTTCGATATCTACATGCTTCTTGATCTCGGCGATTTCCTCGAGACTGGTCTCACGGCCCAGTACGACACGCGGCAGCCCTTCTTCCTTCCAGAAGGAGACCGCCTGCCAGTTCAGGGTGGACTGCTGGGTGCTGAGATGTACCTCCAGCCCCGGCACCAGCCGGCGCGCCGTATCCACGATCGCCGGATCAGCAACAATTATGGCAGCAATGCCGGCCTCATACAGGTTACGCAGGTATTCTTCAATTCCGGCGATATCTTCATTGTGTGCATAGATGTTGGTGGCCACGAATACTTTGGCCCCGTATTTTTTGGCGAACTCAACGCCTTCGCGCATTTCCTCGAAGCTGAAGTTATCAGCCCCGGAGCGCAGGCCGTAATGCTGTCCTCCGATATATACTGCATCCGCGCCATAGTGCACGGCGAATTTCAATTTTTCCAGGTTGCCCGCCGGAGCCAGGAGCTCCGGTTTGTCCAGACGGTAACGTTTGCCCTTGTATTGGGGCTTGGTCATGGTACCCATTGATGTTCTCCCCTCCATATCTTCAGCTGTTAAAAAAGCTTAAACCCCGCTTCACGGTGTTGTACGCAGTTGCAGGGAATGTTTGGACTTCCGGCCGCTGTTATGTTTGGATTTCCTGATTTTAATCCGCTGCCGCGGTAGAAATCCAAACATAGCTTATGCTTACGTAGCCAGCTTTCCTTCGGAAAGCTCTCAGGCGGGCGCTATCGCTCCTACAGTTCCAAACTTCCCTTCCGCCGCTACACCTGAAAGTTAATGGTTCAAACCTTATTTAAGAGGCTGAATCATTGCCTTATTTTATTTCCAAAAAGATTGATTAATAGACTTGTTCTTTGTAGAAGAAGCCGAACGACAAGTCACGCTCAGGGTCCTGCAGCGCACGGATACTATCCATCCAGGACTCATCAAATTCATATGCCTGCGGGTCCTGGAAGTACAGGTCAACCGCATGGCGGAAAGCTTTAACGACAGCTACATTGTAGGCAACCGGCTTAAGCAAGCCTTCGATCTTCAGGCTGTGCACCCCGGCGGCCAGCAGAATATGCAGATCCTCCAGGATGCAGACATCATCAGAGCTCATAATATGCGTTCCGTTGATATCCTCGTAAATCGGAAACTTCTCTTCCTGGCGCTCCGCTTCAATCAGGAACAGGCCGCGGTCTTTGCCGAGGTTGCCGTCTGAGACCGGACGCCCCTGATGGGCCATATAGCTGGCCACAAGCCCGCGCTTGGAATGATAAATATTCGTCATCCCGTGCACCTGCACCTGGGCTTCCACCTCAAGCAGAGGCACCATGTCGGTGATCTCGTCCATGTTCAGCTCGCGTGCCAGTACCACACGTGAAGCCCCTTTGCGGCCCCAATAGTTAGCCGTATAGTAGTTCGTCGAGGTCATCTCGGCGTTCCAGTGAAGCCGAAGATCCGGCGCCTCGGACTTCACGGCAAACAGCACAGCCGGATCACCAAATTCGATCCCGTCAATCCCAAGCTGGCCAATGGCCTTCACATAGGCCGGAAGCTCGTCCAGCAGACGGTTGGACATCAGGCCGCCCAGACTGGCATATACCTTACGTCCCATGCCATGGGCCAGTTCTATTACAGCAACTGTATCCTCCAGCGTAAAATGGCCGGCCAGCCGCATGCCGAAACGGTCGTCTCCGATCAGCAGCGCGTCTGCGCCTGCATTAAGCAGCGCGCGCGCCTCTTCCAGGGATGCCGCTGTAACCAGCAGCTCCGGTTTGTTCATCATGTTGCATCCTCCTGCCCTTGCGGTACATCAAACCGCAGTAATCTCTATTTTAATAGGTTACGGCGTAGTTTGTTCACTTTTTTTTATATTGGCTAAATGTTCCTCATACGTTTTACCGAATAGATGGCCTTGTGTGCCGTCTTTTTTGGTCACGTAGAAGTAATATTCTGATGCCTCAGGGACAAGCGCAGCCTTGATTGATGCAAGTCCGGGACTGGCAATCGGCCCCGGCGGCAGCCCTGCATTTTTGTAAGTATTGTACGGGCTGTCCACTTCCAGGTCCTTGTACAGCAGCCGCTCCTTCTGCTTGCCCAGCAGATACTGGACTGTAGCGTCAATCTCCAGATCCTGGCCCTTGTTCAGCCTGTTATAAATAACGCCGGCCACCAGCGGCCGCTCATCGTCAACCACAACCTCACGCTCCACAAGCGAAGCTACGGTCAGCAGCTCATGCAGGGAGAGTTTGCGTTCAGCCAGCTGTTTTTTCCATTCGGGAATACTGTCCAGCTTCTTCTCCAGCTGCTCCAGCAGCGCTTCGACAACCTCCTGGGGCGTGCTGTCCTTAAGAATCTCATACGTTTCAGGGAACAAGTATCCTTCAAGACGATGCAGCACCTCAGTACCGGAAGGAATCCCAAGCCTGTCAACAGCAGCCAAGCCTGCCCCTGAATCGATAATCTCAAGATAAACCTCAGGCTTCTCCCCCCAGACCTCAGCCAGCTTGTCTGCTACTTGCTTTGCTGTGTATCCTTCAGGAATAGTGAAGACAACCGTCTCCTTCTTCACGACATCCCCCGCATTCAGCCGGGCAATCAGATTGTCATAAGTATCGCCGGGGCTTGCGGTATAAGTACCCGCCATAAAGCCGGAGCCTTCCTTAACCCACTTCAGATAACCTTTGAAAAATAAAGCGTTACGGATAATGCCGTTCTCCTCCAGCAGATCAGCAATTTCCGAGCTGCCCATGCCCTTCTCTATCGTAAACGTAACGGCTGGCCCTGCGGGCTTAACCGGCTGCATTCCATTCCAGACATACCATGCGCCTCCCCCTGCTGCCAAGACCAGTACCAGGACTATAATCAGCACGGCGCGGATTGCGGCTTTCAAATGGAATTCCTCACTTTCCGACTATATAGTATAGAATTGTATTATCTTAAATTCAACATATTTTTTTACTATACGGGTTGATCTAGTGATTTTTATATTTCAGCATGGCCATTTTCATGGCTTACCAAGCAAAAAGAGCGCGGAAATAAATCCGCCCTCTTCCTCGCCCAGCATAGATGTTGTATATCTGGAACAGTCTTTATTCCGTGTCTTCTGCAGGAAAAGTCAGCTCATCGTACAGCTCGGAGACATCTTCCCACTCTTCATCGTCAACGATACTTTCCAGCTCCGGCACACCGTCAGGCGAAACCACGATCCGCAGAATTTCCTGCTCCGCGCCTTTTCCGGAACCGGCCAGTACCGCATACGCGCGGTCACCGACCTCAAACTCGGCGACAATATTGTAAACGGAAGACCGGCCCTGCTCATCTTCCAGTTCTACTGTTTCTCCGTAGACTTCCTTGAGCTTAGATGTCCAGACCGCCTGTTCCGCGGAAAAATCAGTCATTCTCTGCTCCCCCGTCAAGCTCGTCAACAAGTGTATTGAAGGTTTCTTCAACGATTGCCCACTCTTCGTCATTCTCGATCATGAAGAGCTGCAGATCATCGCCGTCTTCCTCGTAACGGAACGCATAGACCTCGTCGCTATCCTCGTCCTCGGAATCAAGCGGCACCACCATCATATACTTTGCATCCGAACCGTCGACTTCAAACTTCATGATGACCTCAAATTCCTCTTCATTACCTTCCTCATCGGGAATATAGATAATTTCCGGTTCTTCTTCTTGGCCAATCTGCTCGTTTGTCATAAATGCGCACCCCTCACCTTTTACTGTTAGCATCCAAAAAATTTTGCAAAATCAGGGCTGCGGCCATTTTATCCACAATCCCTTTGCGTTTCTTCCGGCTGACGTCCCCTTCAATCAGCATCCGCTCGGCGGATACTGTCGTCAGACGCTCATCCCAAAGGTGTACGGGTATTTCGAGTTCTTCCCGCAGCTGACCGGCAAACTCGATACAGATTTCACCGCGGGGTCCAACTGAGCCGTTCATATTCTTCGGCAGGCCAACCACGATTTCTCCAATCTCATGCTCCTTGACCAGCTCACGGATGCGTACAAATTCATTGCCGTTTCCGCGGCGTTCAATGGTCTCCAGAGCCTGGGCGGTCCACCCGAAAATATCACTTGTGGCGACTCCGATTCTGCGGTCGCCGTAATCCAGTCCCAGCTTCTTCATCATCTCGGCTGATCCACCCGGTGATTGGCCAGGTAGAAACGGACCAGTTCCTCAATCAGCTCATCACGTTCTTTTCTCCGGACCAAACTTCTCGCATTGTTGTGGCGCGGAATGTAAGCCGGATCTCCGGAAAGTAAATACCCTACGATCTGGTTGATCGGATGGTACTCTTTCTCCACCAGCGCGTCGTATACGGCGAGCAGAATTTCCTGGGGAGAAGCTTCCTTTTCGTCGCCCTTCACATTGAATTTAACCGTTTTGTCCATGGAGTCCATTTGTGACACCTTCCTTCTGCAAAATCACCCTCAGAGGGCGGCTTCGCATAGTTGCTGCTGTACAGCTCACTTGCTGCCTTCATCATAACATATTCAGGCCCTGCCTTGGAAATCCTGCCTCTGAGATAGCGCTTTTTTTGGCATTTTATCTACAAAAATATAGATAATTTTGGTTTTTGAGCTATTGCAGAACCATTCCCGGGCGAATTTTCGCCAAAATGCACCACTCTGCCCTGCTTAATAAAGCAGCGGTACTGATGTAAGGCTCTCAGTACCGCTGGGCATTTTTATATGGAGGGAGTGGCTGTGCAGACAGCCTTTGTCACTCTTTAAGCCTGGGCAGCTACAAGCTCCTCGGCTTTGGCCAGTGCTTCGGACAGCTTGGAAGCATCCTTGCCGCCGGCCTGTGCCATATCCGGACGTCCGCCGCCGCCGCCGCCGCATACGGCAGCAACTTCCTTAACCAGCTTGCCGGCATGGAAGCCCTGTTTAACCAGTGCCTGCGGTACGGATACAACAAAGTTCACTTTGTCGTCCATTGCAGCGCCGAGCACGAGGATGGCATCCGGCAGCTTGACCTTCAGCTCATCGGCCGTGGAGCGCAGCGCATCCATGTTGCCTGCCTGAACAGCAACGGCAAGCAGCTGTGTGCCGGCGCCTACGGTCTTCACGCTGCCGGTCAGCTCAGCGGCAAAGGTTGCGCTCAGCTTCGACTGCAGCGATTCATTCTCGCGGGATACTTCGCGCACCTGCGCATGCAGCGCTTCGATCCGCTTAGGCACATCGTTCAGCGAGGATTTCAGCAGGCCTGCAGCCTGCTTCAGGAGATCCAGCTGACCCTCGGTGAACTGGTATGCGTAACGGCCGGTTACAGCCTCGATCCGGCGTACGCCAGAGCCGATACCGCTCTCGCTGACCAGCTTGAAGATCCCGATCTGCGATGTGTTGCCGACATGGATACCGCCGCACAGCTCAAGGCTGTAATCGCCGACCTGCACGACACGGACGATGTTGCCGTATTTTTCGCCGAAGAGTGCCATTGCGCCCATAGCTTTGGCCTCATCAATCGGCTTGTTCTCAATGACCACATCCAGGCCGCGCCAGATCTGCGCATTCACCCGGTGTTCAATATCGCTCAGCTCTTCCGGTGTAATGGCACCGAAATGGGAGAAGTCAAAGCGCAGGCGTGCGCCTTCCACCAGGGAACCTGCCTGGTTAACATGACCGCCCAATACTTCCTTCAGTGCCTTATGCAGCAAGTGAGTTGCCGTGTGGTTCTTCACGATGTCTTCGCGCTCGGCACGGTTCACTTCCGCACGCACGCTATCGCCGACCTTCAGGTCACCGGCTTCGACGGTTACCAGATGTACATGCTGTCCGTGCGGAGCTTTGAACAGGCCGGTTACTTTTGCCGTAACAGAACCGCCGGTCAGAACACCAGTGTCGCTCACCTGGCCGCCGCTTTCAGCATAGAACGGAGTTGCTTCAAGCACAACCTGGCATTCAGCGCCTTCGCTGACGGTATCCACAAGCTCTCCGTCTACAACAATAGCAAGAATTTTGGACTCTGCTACCGTGTCATTATATCCAACAAATTCACTTTTAACCGTCAGTTCAGCAAGCGCGCCGCCCTGGATTTTCATGCTGGCACTGTCCTGGCGGGCTGCTCTGGCGCGGTCGCGCTGCTCCTGCATTGCTGCATCGAAGCCTTCACGGTCAACCGTCAGTCCCTGCTCGAATGCAAAATCTTCCGTCAGGTCAAACGGGAAGCCATAGGTGTCATAGAGCTTGAACGCATCAACGCCTGCAATCACACTCTGGCCGTCAGCTTTGGCTTTGGCCGAAATTTCACCAAGGATAGCCAGGCCGTCAGATAAGGTTTCGTGGAAGCGTTCCTCTTCCAAGCGGATGATTTTGGCGATATATTCGCGGTTCTCCACAACGGACGGATAGTACACACCCATCACTTCGCCGACGGTTTCAGTCAGCTCATGCAGGAACGGGCGGTCAAGGCCGAGGGTTTTTCCGTAACGGACAGCACGGCGGAGCAGACGGCGGATAATATAGCCGCGGCCTTCATTAGAAGGAAGCACACCGTCACCTACTGCAAAAGTTACAGTACGGACATGGTCGGCAATCACTTTTAGCGCGATATCCTGCTCCAGGTTCTCTTTGTATTTCACTCCGGCCAGGCCGGCAGTCTTCTGGATTACAGGCTGGAACAGATCCGTATCGAAGTTGGAATCCACATCCTGCAGAATGGAAGTCAGGCGCTCCAGACCCGCACCGGTATCAATGTTCTTGTTAGGAAGCGGCGTGTAGCTGCCGTCCTTATTGTGGTTGAACTGGGAGAATACAAGGTTCCATACTTCCAGCCAGCGTTCATTTTCGCCGCCCGGATACATTTCAGGATCACTCATGTCACTGCCGTAAGCTTCACCGCGGTCATAGAAAATCTCCGAGCAAGGTCCGCAAGGGCCTTCGCCGATATCCCAGAAGTTCTCATCGCCCAGCTTGATGATGCGTTCAGCAGGCAGGCCTACTTTTTCATTCCACAGCTTGAATGCTTCTTCGTCCTCAGCGTATACCGTAACGGAAATGCGGTCGCCGTCAAAGCCGATCCACTCTTTACCGGTCAGGAATTCCCAGGCCCAGGTAATGGCTTCTTCCTTGAAATAATCGCCGATCGAGAAGTTCCCCAGCATTTCGAAGAACGTGTGGTGACGGCGTGTTTTGCCGACATTCTCAATGTCATTGGTACGGATGCATTTCTGCGAGTTCGCCAGACGCGGATTCTCAGGAATCTCACGGCCGTCAAAGTATGCCTTCAGCGGCGCCATACCGGCGTTAATCCACAAAAGGGACGGATCGTTGTGCGGAACGAGCGATGCGCTTGGTTCGATTTTGTGGCCTTTGCTCTCAAAAAACTGCAGCCATTTGGAACGGATTTCACTTGCTTTCATCATGTACAGCCCCCGTCTTAGTATTAATCTGCATCCGCAAGCTTGCCGGAATACACAAAAACGCCCCTGAATAAATTCAGGGACGATGATTATCGCGGTACCACCCTGGTTATCGCCTTGACCCGTGATACACGGACCCTGCAGACGATCGCCTTGTCGCGGCTGTTAACGGGCGCCCCCGGCGGGATTTCCCCGCACTCCGAAATCAGCTTTCCGCCGGTCTGTCTTCCGGGTTCTCGCAGCCATTACAAATGATTCGTAACGGAACCCGTTCTCTGAGGGAGCCATGCTCCGGCGTACTTCATTTCATCAATGTTTTATCCGATTTGCATTTTAACATTTCAAGTATAGCCAGCGGTTGGGGTTGTGTCAATGTTTGTTGCGGTATTATCAAAAAAGTGCCCAGCTGCTGCTGAGCACTTGTATTACCGGATGAAGGAAGGCTTACGATCTGAAATTGTTCCGCCTACTGCTTCAACATATCTTACATCTGATGTACCTTCATCTGCTGGACCTATATACCGCCGGTCTTTTACTAATTCAACCGGGGCTGATTTTGCATGAATATTTATAAACCGTCCGGCACGTGTGTCCTTTCTGTTGGCAGGCGCAGCAGATACACCGTTGCTTACAACAATTGACCTGTAGCCGGATCCAATCAGACGGTTTTTTGCCTTCCTAGAATTCTCATTCATTTCGAATCCCTCCCACCAGTCCTTTTGTAGTAAACAACAAATCATGGTTTACCTCAACAACCTGTTTCATTAATTCATCACTCAGTTCACGATTACCTGAAAAATGAACCGATAGAACGTGTTTCTTACTCAAAGCATAACATAAGACACCTATACGGGCAATCTGCTCCCGTTTAAAAAATTTCCAGTTATTAGTTCCTAGTACCTTAAGAACATAGATTTGCTCCTCATCCGGAGATTTGCCGTCGTTTTCTGATACGTGATATCTTCGGCCCTTTCCGACATTTCCGCCTACCTGGGATATATATTCATCATCTACCTGTGTCCAGATTGCTGCCCCTGTGACCCGAAATCCTTCCGGAGGCAGAATGGAATTACGAACAGCCTCAGCAGCAGCGTTAAAGCCTTCTTTACCGCCTGAAAGAGTCACATTCCGTAGATACTCTAAAAGCAACTGGATAATGCTGTCCTTTCTCTCCATTCCCTCTCTCATCTCTTGAAAAAGCTCATAGCGTTGTTTAAAGAATCCCTCTTCTTCAACTGCACTCAAGATTCGCCCGCAAGCTGTACTCATAGCACTTCGCGGCCCTCTGGAATGATCAGCCATATATCTCAGTAAAGTAATACCTTCCAGGTCGGATGGTAAATGTAAAGAAGTAGGGTCACCCTTTTGACCAGACGGGACGACATTTGGAATAATACAAAAGACTCTCTTACGTCCCAGCCGCCCCCAAAAAAGCCCCATTTCGAACAAGGTGTTGTCCCGTGTAACAAAATAAGTCTGATTTCGGATGGTAGCTACGTCCTCGGCTGCAAAAACGAAAATCCCAAAGTCATTCGCATCAAGCTCTCGCTCAAGCGATTCCATGGTGTAGTCATTAGCTTGAAAAGTATTGGCGTACCAGGCATTAACTTCAATATACATTTCGATACCTTCGGCAATTGCGCGAGCGTATGGGATAGCTTCCCGTGAGCTTCCAATAAATGCCCGGGGCTTTCTATTTATTGTCATATATAATCCCCTAACAAGTAATAGTTACACTATCAGTATTTAGTATACAGGCTGTCTCAGATACTGGAAATACCGTTTTGTACTCAAATTACTCCCCCCTCTTCTTAATTAAACGGATATCAAAAAAAGGAGCCGCAGGAGGTAGCCTCTGCGGTTCCTTTTTATTCATTATATGCTTGGCTATCTGGTGCAACTCAGCAGCCTGATAGCGGATACGTATTTTGCTCTTGCTCTCGCTGCAATGTTGCTTGTCTAGACTAACCTATAGCCCCCAGATCCGGTACACAATCACTGCCGCTTCCGCACGGGTGAGCGTGTCGCCCGGGGCAAGCAGGCCGTTCTTGCCGGTGACAATACCGGCTTCAACCAGCAGGGATACGCTGTCTGCAGCATATCCGGCTATCTGTGCTGCATCCGGATATGCATCCAGGCTGCCGCTGCCGCTGCCGGCCGCTTGCTTGCCGGCGGCTGCCAGCGCCCGCGCTGCGATCACCATCATCTCCTGGCGGGTTACCGGACTTTCTGGACGAACCATTCCGTCGGTATAGCCGTTGATGATGCCAAGCTGCTGTGCAATGGCCAGCTCGCTGCCGTAGTAAGCTCCGGCCGGGACATCGCTGAAGCCGGAAGCAGCCGGGCCTGTTCCCTTCAGCTCAAGCGCTCTGACGAGCAGAGCGATGAAGTCGGCGCGCTTCACGGGTGCTGCCGGGGAGAAGCTGCCTTCAGCGGTTCCCTGCACGACGCCGCGGGCTGCCAGGGCGGTAACGGCGTCTTCAGCCCAAGTCAGCTTCTCCAGATCTGGGAAGCTTACTGGATTAAAGGCAGCTGCAAAGGTGCCGGACCCGGTAATATGGAACACAAGTGATCCGCTAGCTGCATCATAGCGGCTGTTCGGGATGGCCGCCAGGCTGCCCGTGCTGCCTAGCTGACCTGCTATGAGGGCTGCCGTATTACTAAGCTGCGCCGCAGCAGGAGTATACGGTATGGACACCTTTACCGGAGCATCCGGGCTGCCCAAGGCAATAGCTTTGCCGCCTGCCGTCAGGCTCAGGTCGATAACCGTACCTTCCCCTATGAGCGTGCGTGCCTTGGCATCCAGGCCATCTTTGGAGGCATGTTTGATAAAGATTGATAAGAGTTCCGTGTCTGCTGCTGCACTGGACAGGATATTGCCAGGAAGCTCAATGATTGCTGCTGCTGTCTTCACAAGCAGTACGAAGTTTGCCTGCCCCTTCAAGCTTTGCGCAGGCAGCTGCAATTCATAAGCGGCTGCGTCTCCTTGCTTAGCCAACTCAATAATGACCTGTTTTTGACCGTCAGCTGCAGATGCCGATTGTTCAAGCGCCTGTTTCAGGCTTTCGGCAGAAACGGTTGCCTTTGCTGCGCCGCCGGTGACAATAACCTCCGGTTTGACCGTCACTGCACCGCCATTGCTCTCCAAAACAGTCGGCTTTGGCGTAGCACTACCGCTAGTGGTACCGCCGGGAATAGCGGCCGGCGCCGGAGTAGCCGTCGGTGTTGCTGTTGCCGTTGGCACCGGTGTTGGCTCCGGAGTAGGAGTCACTGCCGGTGCATCAGGCTTACCCGTAAGCGTAAGCACACCATACACCGAAGTATCCTGATACCCGTTACCGGTGGTATCGTTCCATGCCGCCACACTTTGCCGCGCGCCGTCTTTTGCGTCATTGATCTGTACATCGAAGCCCAGCTTCTTGGCGTTGGCCGGTGTTACGCTGGTAAGCGGTATTTTTACTTCAACCGTGTAGTTAGTTCCTGATACTTGGGTTGCAGAGACGAACCCTGCCGCAATCCTGTCAGGATTAAAGGTACTTTCGTTATCAAAATTGATCCGGAATTGGCCGTCATCGTCCTGATAGAAGGAGGTCTTCCCGTTATTCTGATCCACGAAAATCTCAACCGAATCCTGCTCCCAGACATTCGCGCTCGCCTTATCCAGCTGCGCATCGCTGACCTGAACCAGCACGTACAGATTCCGGTCGTCCCACAGGGCTTTGGCTATGCCGCTTGCCCCCTGCCAGGCCAGCTGGTAGCGGCTAATCTGCATTTCAGGCGCACCGGACCAGAGTGCATCTACGGTCCCGTCAATGACCGGTGTGCCATAGACTGCGTTAGATACATTGGCGTCCGTCGTATCCGGCTGATGCCCGGCAATATATTTTACCGGATCGATCACCCCGTAATAGGCCGGTTTGGCCTGCAGGCTCTTATCGAACAGCAGCGGATTGGATGAGGCTCTCCAGCTCGTATTGTCATCCATGCCCCAGAAGGTAACTCGTGCTATTTTCGCAGCATATTCTTTGTACAGGCTCATAAGCTGGGCGTACAGGTACCCCTGGGCATCGGCCAGCTTTTCTGACAGCTCATAATTGCTGCCCGCTTGAATATCAAGCTCCGTAACACTTACCTCCACACCCAGGGAGATAAATTTTTCAAGTGAAAGTCTGACGTTCTCAGGATTCGTGTTTACGTTATAGTGCGCCTGCATGCCTACACCGTCGACCAGCTTTTTGCCTGGATGATTAAGCGCATACTTATCGTTTATTGCTTTTACCATGTTATAGATAGCCTGGGCTTTATTCTGGTTGTCCTCGTTGTAATCATTGTAATAGAGCTTGATGTTCCACTCCGGATGATCATCCAGCACTTCCCGCGCCGCCAAAAAAGCCTGCTCGACGTAATCTGCTCCGATTGCGGTTTTCCACGGGGCCTGGCGCAGCGATGACTCCCAGTCGGCCGGATTGCCCGGATTGTCATTCATCGCCTCATTCACAACATCCCAGGAGATCACCCTATCCCCGAAATGCTCCATCACGGTACGGATGTGTGTCCGCAGATTTACAAGCGCCTCTTCCCTGCTCAAAGGTACGGTATTGCCCTCCGCATCCTTGGACGTATTCATCCACACCGGCGACTGCTGGTGCCAGACCAGAACATGGCCGTGCATCTGCATCCCTTCCGCCAGCACCTTATCGACCATCGCATCCGCTGCGGTAAAGGTAAACTCGCCCTTCGTATTCTGCAGCGCATCCGGCTTCATCGCATTGCCCGCTGTGGCAACATTGTGATGCATTTCCAGCAGCTCCAGCCGCACTCCTTCCAGATCCTCGGCCGTAATGGCATTCCCGATCAGAAAATCATCCTGGTACGCAGCCTTCAGCGGAACCAGATCCTTCTGGATGGCTACCGGACCGGAGCCTGTATGTTCAAAGCTGATATCGTCAATGTAAAAGGATGCTGTAGCGTTATTCGAGCTCTCCACGTAAATCGTCAGGTACTCGCCGCCTACGCTGTTATAGCGGTAGTTTCCCTCAAATTTGACCCAGCCGTCAGCGGCATTGATGGTCTTGGGGGAGAGTGCGACATAATTGGCGCTGCTGCCGTCGCCTACCTGTGTGGACAGCTGAAGCTGTGAACTGGCCGGATCAATCAGCTTGACCCAGGCGGAGATCAGATATTCGCTGCCTTTGTCCACATATTTCTCTACACGCAGCGCCGGCCCGTGCCAGGTTGATGTGCGTCCTTCCACCTTCAGGGCATAGGAGCCGTCTGCGGTATGGTTCGCTTCATCAGTCACCGTCAGCGTCTCATTTCCCGACCTGCCGGCGAAGCCGCCTGCTGTCTGATCCTCAAAGGTAATCGTATTGAACGGCAGCGCCGGGTCTCTTACCGGCTCTTCTCCGCCGCCGGAGGCTGGTTTACCGGTAATCAGAACGTCTCCAATATAGAACGGAACCGCCTTGCCGGCCTCATTGGAATTAATGCGCAGCGCCTGATCCTTGGACGTATCCGCAATGAATTCTCTAGTCAGGGTAACGGCCTTGCCCGCCTCATAGGCTGCTTCAGCATAGTTTCCGTAGCTGTTCACGGTTTGCAGTGCCGCTTTTGCACCGTCAGGCAGGATTACAGCGGGATCAACATACACCACTGCGGTTACTGTGTAAGTCTCCCCGTTAACGAGTCCCAGATCACTGAATTTAAAATCTGCAGCATCCCAGTTGTTCGCCCTGTTGCTTACATATACAGCCGCACCGTCAGCGTTGCCCTCAAAAAGCACGCCGGTTACTGCAGTCAGGCTGGCCCCGCCGGATTGAGCGGCTTTGCCTGCCCCGTCCGCAAAGGTTTCATGATAAACGATGGTTTGTTCCGTCTGGCCGGCTTCCGCAGCTTGAGCATTCCGGGATGCCGGAGCAACCCAGCTTAGCGGAAGCATCAGACTGGCGGCTAATATTGTGGAAAAGACTCGCTTGAACATTCTACTCATGCATTGCACTCCTCTTTTTTATGGATTAGTACCTGCCCTTTAAGTTAAGCGCTTACAATCGTCTGTTAAACAGCCCCCCTTCTCAAGCAAAATCGTAGCACACCCGCAAAATCGATGTCTTTCTCCAAACTAAAGATGATACCGTACTTTTTATATAACATTTGAATTAGCTGGGGAGAGGCGGACTGGATTGGAGGAACTATTTAGGTTAAGTTTGTGATTTTACTAGCTGGAATAGCTGTGACTTCAGAGAATGTCCGATGAAGGACTGTTCAAATTCCGTGGCTAAGTTACTTTTTTATAAAACACGGATGAACCTGCAGGTGTGGGAGGAGTTACTGATCAAGCTAATTGGAAAAATGGCATCTAATTCTCGAGTGGACACCGCTTTTGGGAACCTAAGTGGAAAAATGCTATTTAATTTTACTAATTCGCCCCTAAAGCTGGGATTCGGGCTAAATTAAGTGTCGTTTTTCCATTTAATCCTTGGAAATGAACAGAATCAGAAGAATTAAGTGACGAAAATCCACTTAGTTATGCAGGAACCCTCATCCCGGCGGAAGTTTATCACCAAACACCTCAAACACCTCAAGCACCTCCCCTTCCACCCACTTTCCGCAAATAAACATAACTCTAAATTAGCATACAGAACACTAACCAACCTTTGAACATAATATGCCGACAAAATAAAGCTCCCCAGCATACATCCCGCCGCTCTCTCTGACCAGCTCACGATTTCAGGGAACGCAGCATCAGCACCAGTTCGCTAACCAGCCAAACATCAATAAGCCATATAACCTTCGTTATACGGCCAGGTCCAATTTTACTCTAACGGCAAGTGCTGCCTATCTCCCACCCATCAGCCTGCCTCCGGCTGCAACAGCAAAAAGCCGTATAACCTCAGTTATACGGCCTAGCCGATACTTCACTATAAGAGCTAGCTTAAACCTCCTATTTACCGCCCGCCAGCTCCGCCTCACTCTGCCCGGTTATAACGGACACGATGCTCTCCCGCAGCACATCGGCATCCCGCGCCTGGAACGGATCGGCGTTCCAGATTACGGCATCGGCCAGATAGCCTTCGGCGATCCGGCCCAAGTCGTCCCCGCGCCCGAGGATTTCAGCCGCGCCGGAGGTAGCGGATTCCCACGCCTCCGCACGGGTCAGGCCGTAATCCAGCAGCGTGTCCAGCTCCTGCAGGTTATAGCCGTGCAGCGCCGGCGTGGCATAGTCTGTGCCGAAGCCGAGGCGGACGCCTGCGCTTCTGGCATAGCCGATGGCCCGGGAATGGGCCTCGGCTGCCCGGGCGGCGCGGTCGCAGATCACCGGCGGCAGCGCCAGCACGCCGGCAGGATCTGCGGCAATCCGGTAGATTGATGCCGTAGACACGTAAGCTGTCCGGGACTCGGCCAGCCTTCCGGCCTGGTCAGCGGTCAGGAACATCCCATGCTCGATCGATTCGACTCCTGCCGAGATCGACCAGTCAATGGTTACACCGCCCCAGGTATGAACGAGCACCTTGATCTGATTGGCATGGGCATGGCGGACAATGAAGTTGAACTCTTCTTCCGAAAAGACCGGATCAAGCACCTTCTCTGCAGGTGCGCCGAGACCGCCGGTTGCCATAATCTTGACCCAGCCGGCTCCGGTAGCATAAATCTCGGCAAGCCGGCCTTCCAGGAATTTTGTCCCCAGCGCATCTGCTGCCCCCAGCATTTCGCTGCTGGTCTCTACCCTGAGCGGATGGCCATAATTCCGGACCAGATGGCGGATCGTCTGCGGCGTGATTCCACCTGCATCGCGCGCGGTCGTTACACCGGTCCGCAGGGTAGCTCCAAACGCCGCGCCCTGCATAACCTCCACCTCGCCGCTGCTGCGCTTCAGCTGGTCTGAATGGTCAAAGTCCGTCCAGGCCAGATGCGTATGCAGGTCGATAATGCCCGGGCTGATCCAGAGATCAGCCTGAGGGGAAGCAGCTCCATCCGGTCCAGGCTGCCCGTTTTGCTCTCCGTGCCCTTCCTGTCCCAACTGCTCCATTTGCCCCGCGGGTTCCCCCAGCACCGTCTCCTTCACCGACGCAAATCTGCCGTCTCTGATGGAAATGTCATACCGCTTGTCTTCAATCCCTGCGATGCGGATCGCCTTATAATCCAGCGCCTCCGGATGTTTGTTAAGCATGGGCATTCCCCCATGCTGCCCGGACCGCCTGCAGCGCTGAAGCTGCCTCTTGTTCAAGCAGTCCAGCCAGCGTTGTAATGGCCTTTTCCACGCTAGGCAGGCTTGCATTCACGCCAAAGTGATTAATCCGCAGCAGCCGGCCGTTCAATTCTCCGTCTCCGGGGGCTACAATTCCAACAGGCTGCGCAATTCTAAGCCGCTGATCCCCGCCGATGCGGACGGTTGTCGTCAGCGTGGAATAATGCCCGCTGTCCTTCTGCCAAGGCTCCAGCCCCAGCGCCTTAATACCTGCGATGGCTGAAGCAGCCGCAGTCTCGTGGCGCAGGATGACCTGATCCAGCCCCTCCTGCTCAACCGCCGCCAGCGCTTCAATCAGTGCTCTGGCCTCCAGCGCCGGAATGTTAGGCGGGACACGTACCGGTTCTGTCCCGTCCGTCGGTGGCTTCAGATCCAGCAAAGACAGAATCGAATTGCGCGGCGCATGCTTATTCGACTCCAGGAACTGCCAGCCGCGCGGCGAAATGCTGACCGCACTGACCCCGTTGGGTCCGCCCAGTGCTTTTTGCGCACCGACAGCGGCAAAGTCAACGCCCCACTCATCCACAAGCAGCTCTTCCCCGCCGACTGCCGAAACGGAGTCCGTTACTGTGATCAGGTTGTGGCTGCGCGCAATACGCAGGATTTCTTTTGCCGGATTTGAACCGCCGGTAACGACCTCAGCCTGCACAAAGGAAAGCGCATCAGGCTTAACCCGCTCAATAACAGCATCAACCATTTCCGCCGGTACCACTTCGTCAAACGGAACCTTCACTTCCACCACTCTTGCTCCGCCGCGCTCCAGCCACTGGCCGAACAGACTGCCGTAAGGGCCGGTTACAACATTAATAAACGTGCGGCCCGGTGCAGATATGCCTGCAGCTACCGCCTCAATACCCAGAATCGCCTCAGCCGGAATAATAACCGGAGGATGTTCAGTTGACAGCAGCCGGGCGAACTGGCTGGTCAACGTGCTAAATTCAGATCGTGTCAGCGGTACATATCCTTTATATTGTTGGTTCATGAAGTCCTCCTGATGGTTTCATAGTCGGCATTTGGGGAACCGCAGACAGCAGCTCACGGCTGTAAGCCGCTTCCGGACGGCTGAAGAACCTGTCCTTCGGGCTGACCTCAACCAGCTTTCCCTGCTGCATGACGGCAACCTTATCGCTTACAGCATGTATAACACCCATATCATGGGAAATAAACAGCATTGTCAGATTAAGCTCTGATTTGAGCGCCCCCAGCAGCTCCAGCACATTTAGCTGCACGGATACATCCAGCGCACTGGTCGGCTCATCGGCAATCAGCAGGCTGGGCTCTACGCTTAGCGCACGGGCAATCGCAATCCGCTGGCGCTGTCCGCCTGAGAATTCATACGGATATTTATCCAGCGCTTTTCCTTCAAGCTGCACACGCTCCAGCAGCTGCCTGGATCGCTTCTCCACCTCCGCGCGGCCCACGATCTTGTGAAACAGCAGCGCTTCGGCCAGAATCTGCCGGATGGAATGCTTCGGGTTCAGCGAGGCATCCGGATTCTGAAAGATCATCTGGATGCTTTTGCGCTGCTCCCGGGTCCGTTTCCGGGAGAGCGGCTCTGTCCCCAGCAGAAGCTGGCCCTGATCCGGGATAATCAGTCCGGCAATTACCCGTGCTAGGGTAGATTTGCCTGACCCGGATTCTCCGACTAGACCGAGGGTGGTGTGCTGCTGTACCTCAAGCCGGATGTTATCCAGCGCAGTGAATCCGCCGTAACGCACGGTCACATCGTTAACCTGCAGGCTTAAGTCCATAAAGCTCCGCCCCCTTCAGGTACAAGCTCCGGCACTGGCAGCACCGAGTTAATCAGCATTTGGGTATAGGCGTTTTGCGGGCTCTGCAGAACACTTAGCGTACTGCCGTGCTCGACGATTTCGCCTTTTTTCATCACGGCCAGCCTGGAACACATCGCAGCAGCTACCGCCAGGTTGTGCGTCACAAAAATCATCGCAAACCCCAGCTCCTGCTGCAGCCGGCCCACCGTCTCCATAATCTGCTTTTGCACGGTGACATCAAGCGCTGTAGTCGGCTCATCGCAGAGCAGAATACCCGGCTTGCAGGCCAGAGCCATCGCAATGACGATCCGCTGGCACTGGCCGCCGGAGAGCTGGCTTGGATACCGGTCCGCCTTGCGCAGCGATTCAGGCAGTCCGAGCATATGCAGCAGTTCCAGCGCCGCGGCGCGCGAGGCTTTGCGGCTGAGCCGCTGTCTGTAATACACAACCTCTGCTACCTGCTTGACCACCGGACAGAGCGGGTCCAAGGCGCCCCTTGGGTCCTGGAACACCATGGCGCTGTCCGCCGCGCTGCGGATCACCCCGCCTGTCTGCTGCACACCTCGCGGAAGCAGGCCGAGCACCGCCCGCAGCGTAAGCGATTTGCCGGAGCCTGATTCGCCGACCAGGCCCAGACTCTCGCCCGGCTGCAGTGAGAAGCTGGCCTCTTTGACCAGCACCTCCTGCGATTTGGCAGTCAGCGTCAAGCCCTCTATTTCCAAAACGGGTGTTGTAGCCATTATTTTTTCCTCCATAGATCTGCCAGCCCGTCGCCCACCAGCGACAGGGCAATCCCCGTATATACCACGGCGAAGCCCGGCACGGCCGAGAGCCACCAGGCGGTCGAGATAAAGGATTGCCCGTCCGCAATCATCGTTCCCCAGTCGGGAGTCGGCGGGGCGATACCAATGCCGAGATAGCCGAGCGTGACAATTGCAACCAGCAGGCCGACCATATCCGTCATCAGGACGACCACAGCCTGCGGCAGCACATTCGGCAGCAGATGCCGCAAAATAATGCGTGGACCGGACAGCCCCAGCGTCTGAGCCGAAGCAATCCACTCCTGTTCACGGAATGAGGCACTCAGCCCGCGGACCACCCGGGCGAACACAATCCAGCCGACGAGAATAAAAGTGATATAAATTCCGCGCTGGCCCGCCCCGCTGGCAAAGGCCACAATAATGACAATCAGATAAAAAGGAAAGGCAATAAACGTATCCGTAATCAAAGTAATGATGTTATCGACCCGTTTTCCATAGTAGCCTGCCACCATTCCCAGAAAAATTCCGGTACAAAACGGGATAATCTCCGCCAGCACCATAATGGTCAGGTCCGTCCGGGCTGCGTAGATCAGTCTGGTGAACAGGTCCCGCCCCAGCTGGTCTGTTCCAAGCCAGTGCTCGGCGGACGGCGGCTGCAGAAACGCGCTTAAATTCTGCTCAGTAGGGTTATACGGGCTGATGTACGGAATGAAAATAGCCAGCAGGATCAGCACAGCAAACATGATGCCTCCTGCCAGCAGGGATGGGGTATTCAGAATCCGGCGGATCAGCGAAGTCCCGGTTCCGTCCGTCTGCAGTTCAGGATAATTGGTTGTAGTTTTCATCGTGTTCCTTTCGTCCGGGGATCAAGCCACTTGGCTGCAATCTCGACCAGCAGGCTGATAATCACCACAGAAACCGCACAGTACAGCGCAATTCCCTGGATGACCGGAAAATCCCGGTTTGAAATGGAAGTAAACAGCAGGCTGCCGATGCCTTTAATGCCAAACACCTGCTCAACGACCAGCGTGCCGCCAATCAGATAGGAAATGTTAACCCCCAGCAGCATCAGCGTCGGCAGTGCCGAATTGCGCAGCACATGCTTGAACAGAATAACCCGGCCGGGAATGCGTGCAGCCCTCAGAGTAACCACGAAGTCGGATTCCAGCACCTCCAGCATCTGCGCCCTTAAAGAGCGGACAAGCGTTGGAATCTGGGAAAAAGCGACTGTAACCGCCGGAAGCGTCAGGCTGTACAACATGCCCGACCAGCCTTCGCCTACGCCGCCGACAGGAAACCAGCCGAGCCGGACACTAAGCAGCATAATGAAAAGGATGCCAACCCAGAAGATTGGCATACCCAGAGTAATCGTCGGAAAAATACGGATCAGATGATCCGCCAGCTTGTCCTTATTCGTAGCCGCAACCGTAGCAAGCAGGAGGGCAATCACTACAGCAATGACACAGGCCATCAGTATCAGCAGCATGGTTACCGGCGCACGCTCGGCAATCAGCACCCGAGTTGAGGTTCCCGAGATAATGGAATTACCGGTGTCACCGGAGGTGAACAGCAGCTTCACAAACCGGATGAACTGCTCCCACAGCGGAAGATCCAGCCCGAGTGTATGATGCATGGCTGCGATGGCTTCGGGTGTACTGTATTCACCCAAAATCATTTTTGCGGGATCGCCGGGAACGATGCGGATCAGAAAAAAGACAGCGGTCATCACACAGAGGATAACGACAGCGGCTCTAATCAGAGCCGCCGTCAGCCATCTGTAGGATGTACGATTACCTGCTGCTGCAGAACTTTGCAGCCTGCCCGGAATCATCATTGACCCATCCGCACATCTTCAAAGCGGACGCTGCCGTTAGGCAATACAGTAAGTCCCTCTACCGAAGAGCGGGCACCGATCAGGATGTCAGGATAGTAGAGAGGAATGTAAGGTACTTCATCAGCCAGCGTCTGCAGGAGCTTGGTGTAAATCTCTGCGCGGGCGTCGCCGTCTGCCGTTTTTTGTCCTTCATACAGCAGCTTGGTTACTTCGTCATTGGTATAATGCGTCCAGTACGATTTGCTGAAGCCTTCCGGATCCGTCTGGAAAGCCAGAATCGAGTTTGCTTCCGGAGAATCTGCCTGGCCGCTGTTCAGCATAGCAGAGAAATCATAGGCGAAGAACCGTTCACGGAAGGAAGCCAGCTCAATGGATTCAATCTCAATTTTGATGCCGATCGCCTGGCCTGCCGCCTGAATAATCTGCGCTTCCTGGGCTCTGGTGCTGTTGCCGGAGGCCACCAGCAGCTTGGTGCTGAAGCCGTTAGGGAATGCGGATTTAGCCAGCTCAGCTTTGGCAGCTTCTACATCATAGTTCAGCGCTTTTATCGTGTCATTCGCATTGTAAGGAATGGTTGTCGGCAGCAGGGAGTTTGCCGTCTTGGCATAACCGAAGGTCAGCGCCTTGGTCAGGCCTTCACGGTCAAGTGCCAGTGCCAGCGCGCGGCGGACATGCACATCCTTGAAATGCTCATCCAGTGTATTGAAGAACAGCTGCTCAGTTACCCAGCTGCCGTTGGTGACTACAGCAGTATCAGCGCCGTTTTTCAATTCTTCAGCATTCTGCAGGGCAAGCGCTTCGATCGCGTTAACCTCTCCGGCCTTCAGCTGGTTAATAGCCTGGCTGTCGTCTTCGATCAGCTTATAGACCAGCTCATCGATCGCCGGCTTGCCTTCCTGCCAGTAGTTCGTGTTTTTGACGAACCTCACATCGCCCGCAGGGTCCCAGGCTTCAATGGCGAACGGGCCGGTGCCGATTGGCTTTTTAAAGAATTCTTCCTCGGTAACCCCGCCGAAATCAGCCGGGATAATGCCGTTCGAGAAGTTGGACAGCTCGGAGATGAATGGTGTGTACGGCTCCTGGAGTTTAATTACCAGCGTTTTGTCATCCTGTGCAGTTACGCTATCCACCTTGGCTGCAATCGCCAGCGGACCGCCGACCTTCAGGTGACGCTCCAGCGAGAATACAGCATCCTTGGCTGTAACAGCGTTGCCGTTAGAGAACTTCAGGCCGTCACGCAGCACAAAGGTATAGGTCAAGCCGTCTTCACTGATGGTATGGGAGGCAGCCAGCCAGTCCACAATCTCCCCTTCACTGTTAAAAGCAACCAGGGATTCAAACACTTTATCAATCGCAAACGCATTGTTCGAGGTAATCTGGTTATGCAAATCAAACGAGGTCACTGCAGCAGGGCGTCCATAGACGAAAGTCCCTCCCGCCGCGGGCTCGCTGGTGCTGTTCCCGGCATCCGCCGCCTGGCTTGCGCTTGGCTGGGCGGTCTCACTTGCAGCAGGTGTATTGTTCTGCCCGGAGCAGCCGGCAATCACCGCCATTAGTAGAACTGCCAGTGTTCCTGACCATAGCGATTTTTTAAAAGAAACTGTAAATTGCATGTCTCAATCTCCCCTTCCTATAAACCTTATATGTTTAGTATGGATTGTATTATGGTCCATACAATCCCCCCTGTCAAACAAAATTTACATTCTCCCGGAGCGGATAAAACTATTATATCCAATAAAGGAAATGTATCCGTTTTAACAAAGTCAAAAAGGCTTCTACGTTCATTTCCTATTCTTTTCCCTGCAATTTTAAATCAGCTTGTGTGCAAACCATTTTTTTCCTTTAAAACGCCATAGGAAAACAGCCCCGCGCACCGCCCACTCGCTGTTCATCGCAATCCATACACCAAGGACACCGAAGCCGAGCACGATCCCCAAAATATAGCCGAAAACCACCCGGAACAGCCACATCGTCAGCATCGAAGTAATGGAAGTGAACCGTGAATCCCCTGCTGCCCGCAGTGCCGACGGCAAAATAAAGCTGACCGCCCACAGTGGAACCTGGGCAATGGCATTGACCAGCAGCACGATAAATAAATCATCGATAATTTCCGGAGGCGGCGAAAAAATCGACACCAGCGGGTGGAACAACGGCATCAGAATGAGTGCGATCAAGGCCAGCGAGCCGGAACCGATCCAGAGGAAGGATTTGATAAATTTTCTCGCATCCGCAACATTCCCCCTCCCGATACTCTGACCGACTACCGTCACGATTGTCAGCGACAGCGCACTGGCCGGAATCTGAAACACCATGGCTAATGAGCCGGCAATGGCGTTGGTTGCGATCGCATAGGTACCCAGGCTGACAATAAAGATCTGGGTCAGGAGCTTTCCTCCATTAAAAAACATCTGCTCTGCGGCAAACGGTACGCCGATGAACATAATTTTGCGAAGCATTTCAAGCGGAACGTGAAGAAGATCGCGGACCCGCACACGCAGTACAGTATCCACCTTGAACAGGTAGACGAGGGCACAGATCATACCTGTATACCGCGCGATATTAACCGCCAGTGTCATCCCCAGCACACCCATGTGCAGCAGATTAATAAAAACAATGTTCAGGACTACATATAAAAGGTTCATGATAAGCGACAGCATCAGAGAAGCCCGTGTCCGGCCGACACCCCGCAGCGCACCGCAGACTGCCTGAACTACCGCAATCCCGAGATAAGAGATGCTGCTGCCGATCATGTAGATCCGGGCATTATCCAGCACATCGGCGGAGGCCGACCCGAATAAAAGGTTTAATACCGGCGAATGGAAGGCCATAAGCAGAAGACCGATGCCCACAGCGATCAGCGACACCGAGGTGACTGAACCGGCAGTAGCCTGTGAGACCATCCGGTCGTTGCCGCTGCCTTTATATTGGGCAACTACTACGGTTCCGCCAGTCGCAATGGCCACGAACACGTTGATCAGAAAAATATTCAGCGAGTCCACCATGTTCACTGCGCTGACCGCAGCCATCCCGGATGAGCTAATCATCGCCGTGTTTACCAGATTCAGCCCGATGATGAAGGCCTGATCGATCAGGATGGGAATAAACAAGGCGATGATCTGCCTGTAATCCATTCCTTCCCCGGAAAGGTATTTCTCCAGCCATTTTTTACTGCGTATTTGAGCCTGAAGCTGCATAAACATATCACATTCTTTTCTGTAGGATTGGAGTGAGCGCAAAACATTCCTTCCAGTTTACTACAAAATCACCTTTTCGTCTGTTAACCAGAGCAAACTATACATTCTCCAAAGAATGATTGGACGTCCGGCCGCTGTGCCTCCACCGCTCTATAATAAGCAAAAAACCCGCAGGGCTTATGCCTCACGGGTTATTGATCCGGGAATATTTTGACCTTACGGCGCTACTTCCCCGCCGGGATACAGAGTGGAGCTGTACAGCCGTTTGGGCTGCGGCAACGCCCGGCCCGGATGTACCGGCTGAAGCGTGAGCTGTTCTCCGGCATAGACTGCCGCCAGCTCATCCGTATAGATGATGACCTGCTCGGTGCCGCTGCCCAGCAGATCCCCGTGCACGGCGTAGCCCTGCTCGGCAAACTGTGCAACCCTATTCATTTTGCCGTCATAGAGCGCAGGCAGCACACCTTCACCGCGCCGGTAAGCCAGAATGTAATCAGGCGCGTTCTTCCAGAAGCTGCTGACCGCATCGACGATTGTCAGCCAGCCGTCTGTTGTGCGCTCCTCTTTCCAGAGCTCCTTGCCGTGCTGATCGAGCAGGAACATGGCGTCTTTTCCCTTGAGACCCTTGCCGTCATCTTCACGGACCATACGGTCGAGTCCGGCAATCTGCAGCCCAGGCAGCTCAGGACAGAAACGTCCAAGCGCCAGATGCTGGGATTCAATGGAGCCCTCGTACCGCCACAGCTCTTTTCCGTCCCGGTTGTACATTACCGTGACACTTCCCCCGACCACCAGCTCGGGAAGCCCGTCGCCGTTCACATCTCCGACCCAGAGGCAGTCCGCATGATCCTCCAGATCACGGCAGCTCCACAGCCGTTTACCGTCTGCATCCAACAAATCATATCCGGCCATAACCTCATCGCGTCCATCACCGTCAAGATCATACACCCACGGATAATGTCCTACATTGCCCTCATGAGTCCAGAGCAGCTGCAGGTTGCTGTCAAGTGCCCACAGGCGGTGATACCGGTCTTTAAGAATAATGTCAGAAGGACGGTCCTTGCCGCTAAGGTTGGCAATAATAATGCAGTCATGGGCCTCTGCAGACGGAAGCTCGTGTACTGCCTTTACTTTTCCGGTTGCACCCTCCAGAATTTGCAGCTTGTCATCCATGACACACAACACCTCAAGCGCACCGTCACCGTCAATATCATAAACCTGGGCCGGGTAATCCGAGCCCTGGCTTCCGGCCCCTTCATCCGGCTTCCCGGTCTGCCACAACAGACGGCCGTCCAGATCAAAGGCGGTCAGGCACTGCACCTGATGCGGAATATACCGCACATCCTGGCGGTTATCCGGCTGAACCAGCAGCAGCTCAGCCCTGCCGTCCCCGTCCAGGTCTCCGATCAGCATTTTGCATCTTGGACCGGCAGCCGAAATATCGATTCCGGCCAGCCGGTGCAGCGATTGATTACTGGTTTGATTAATGTTATCCACAGTAGCGCCTCCTTGTCTCCCATCCGTTTGCCCCGCCTGCAACTGGTGCAAGCGCGCTCTCCCAGCCTGCTTCCGTTATTAAACCAAGTCCACGGTCTGCCCGCCCGGCACTTCAATTACTTGGCCGTCAACCTCCAGCCACACTGACGCAGCGTTCGGATTGAATACAAAATCCCGGCTCGCCGCAAAAATCAGATTCCGGCAAGCCTTCATATAATGAACAAACTCCAGGTTAGTGGCATACCAGATGTCATCCCGCCCGCCGGCCATGGCGCAGAACTTCTCCATCAGCTCCCAGTTATTATCGTTATCGAATTCATAACTGTGGCCCCATACATACATCAGATACAGGTACTGCCGTTTGTGCAGGGCGATAAAATTCTCCCCGTGCTCAAGCAGATTCCGGTTGTGATGGCAGGTCGCCGGCCATTCCAGCCAGTCCTCCGGCAGGCCGAAGCTGCCGGTGCTCTGCACGGTCCGGGCATATTCAATGCCAAGATGCGGCAGCAGCTCTTTGATCTCTTCCGTATACGATCCGTTCGGGTAAGACATCCCGCGGACCGGCTGGCGGAGCAGCGCTTCCAGCGCTTTGCGGTCCTCCATGATCTCCTCGACGATATACTCCTGCGGACAGCGGGCCATCGTCGGATGCCGCCGCGTATGGGCGCTGACTTCATGGCCCTTATACAGCTGCGGCACCTCCTCCGCTGTAATCCGGTCGCCATCACCCAGCAGGCCGGAGTTCAAGTGGAAGGTTCCTTTAATCCCATATTTGTTAAACAGGCCAACCAGCCGCTCATCCGCCCGTCTTCCGTCATCATAGCTCATTGTCAGCGCCTTATGCCGGCCTTGCGGATAGCAGTAATATACTACTGGCATTGCTGTTACGCCTCCTTGAATCTGGATAATGGTATCTCATGTAAAATAGTATCCACTCGGCCGCTTCCGCCGAATTCAAAGGCACTTTTGCCTCTCATTTTGCCCATTTGGCCGCTCCGGCCGAAATCAAGGGCATTTATGCCTTTCATTACTTACTGTGCGCCCATACTCAGCAGCTTCTGAGCCTCTCAGGGCGCATAAACAGTCAGATCGCTGTACTCTGCGATCAGCGGAGCCATCTGCCGGAAGCCGATCCGGCCGCCGGCCAGCAGCGGACCATAGGATGAGCCGTCATCCGTCCACTGCAGCAGCGGCAGTCCGTTGATGGCAAAGGTTACAGACGGCCCCCGCTTCACGACCAGCATCTGATAGGCAGCAGTCATATCGGCAATACCGGGCAGCGGATCAGCTCCCTGCGAGACCAGGTGAAAGCCGTAGCTTTTGCGCAGGTTACAGGTGTGGAAGGAACGCTCCTCCGCCCACATCCGCCGGAAATAGGATATATGAAAAGCGTTCATCTCCCCGTGATGATACTGATCATACTCCCCGGTCCGCACCGGCAGCGACGGGTCGAACAGGTCTTTCCCCCCGGCACCGGCAGCAGCGAAGAACAGAATGGCCAGTCCCGGCTCGCGCAGCGGCCGGAATGTCCACGACACTGCCAGGTCCCCCGGAAAAACCTCCGGGCACCAGAATACAACATTCGCCTTCTGCCCCTCCGAGGCATTCCGGGTACTCTCCAGCCGCAACCTGCCCACCGGAAAGGTTACTGCGCCGTCACCTTCCATCCGAAAGCCGGCCACCTGCTCCGGCCCCCCCAGCGTATTGCGGTATATCTCCCGCCACTGCTCCGGGATCAGCGCTGTCTGCTGAGCTGTCATTCTTTTGCCCCCTTTACCGAATCCCGTTCAGGAATCGCTTCAGGAAGTGCTTCAGAAATCAGCTCCAGCGCAATGATCGTATTAAGCGACCATTGTGAAGCTTCGTTCGTATTCATCCAGTCAATCTCATTCAGCTCGTCCATGTAAGTAACCGGGATCTGCTCTTCCTGCAGATTGACGGCTCCGAACGGGTTCTCCAGCAGGATGCTCCAGCAGCGGTCTGCCGTTGCCCGGTCATTCTTATACCAGGCTCCATATGCAGCAATAGCGACACTCAGCACAGGGTGCTCAAACCGCAGCTTGCCTGTAATGGCTCCTCCGGCATAAGCATCCTTTTCTTCCTGCGGCAGGTTGTAAAAGACGCCGAATTCCGCGAGCATATCCTCCCACACCGGGTCCTCCAGCATCATGGCGAGCTCAAACCACACCTGCGGCCCGCCCATGCAGATTGCCAGATGCCGTCCCCAGTTGTCATCGCCCATCGGGCTGAGGATGCCTGTTTTGGGATCATAGCCGTAGGTTGGACCGGAAATCAGCCGCAGATTGGCTGCTTTGATGCAGTCAATGCCGGTCAATATTTTGTCACGGTAAGCTGTCTCTTCGTATCGTTCCCACCGGGTCATCCAGTTGGAGCTGAACGCCGCCCAGTCCGGGCCCACCCTGGCATGTGTCGGAAATTCATCCTTGGGAAAATAAGCCCGCATCGGGTCAAGATTCACGGTCGTATAGTCCGCATCCTTCACACTGTCCATGATGTCGCCGATCCGCTCATCGCCGGTCAGATAATAGTAATAGCGGTGCAATCCGGCCATGGCGATCCGCGCTTCCTTGCAGCCGCAGCCCCAGTGCACCACGTTATGCCGCGAGCCAAGACCCGCATACTCCCCGAAATGATACACATCCACCTCGCTGGTATGCCGGGTCATCGCCTCTGCCATCTGGAATATATCCGCGCGCCCGCTCCGCAAAAAGCTCACCCACAGCCACATGTTCGGCACCAGCTCCGCATTCTGCCACGCACAGCCGCCGAGGTCATAGTTCCAGACATGCCGCACGGGATCATAGCTGTGCATGAAGTCACCGTAATCCCATAGGCCATACCATTTGCGCTGCTCCACCTCCGCCTGGTAAAAGGAGATAATGCCGTCAAGCCGTTCCTCCAGATAAGCCTTGGCCGGTGTGCTTCTGTCAGGCAGGCTCCATAACCCGAATGCCCTGCTGTGGTGATAATACTCCGGTTCACAGACGAGAAGCGGAGTATTATCCGCCTCCTGCTGCATCCGCAACAGCTCTGCAGAGCCCGGTGTGCCCGAGGTGCACCATAAGGTCAGCTCACGGGTGTTAGCGATGCCGTACGGAGTGGCCCGCAGCTCCTCGGCACCTTCATATGAGGACTCTACATGGGTCTTCGTATCGTAATGGCGCAGGTCCATAGCCGGTACCTCTGGCGACCAGAACCATACTGTCAGCGCCGCCTCGTCACCTGAAGCACCTCTAAGCTCAAGGCCTGAAGGATGCTTCCGCCAGAAGTCCTTCACCCCGGCGGCCAAACCGCCGCGCTCTGAGCCGATATAGCCTAGCCCACCGGCACGCCGTCCCTCTGCTCCCTTGATCCAGACACAGTCCGGCCCGGTCCGCTTATGGACGGCATAATGCTCGGAGGAGTCCTGAACCAGCCGGAAGCTATCCCAGACTGCAGAATCCCGGAGCAGTCCGGTGAAATAAACGTCCTCTTCCGGTTCAAACTCCAGCAGGCGGCCTTCAAGCTGTTCAGCGAACATTTCCGCATATTTGCCCTTGGTTCTGCGGGTATGAAGGGTCTTCGGTGATTCGCTGAAGACGCCCTCACTGCCCGCAAACCGGATATGACGGTTGTAAAGCGGCCCGCTTAGCGGCACCTTGAATTCGATACCCAGCCCTTTGATAAAATCCTCCTGCGGGTTACCGTCGTAATGAAAGGTATGCACCATCCGGATCGACTCAAGTCCGGCATAGAAATACAGGCGCAGCGTGTAGGGTAACCATTCCCCGGCCCCGTTCCTGCTGCGGTGCCTACCTTCAAGGCGAATCACGGCACGCAGCGGCCCGTTCTCTTCCAGCGCAGCCTGTCTGGTCACGCCGGTGAACCGTTCCTGCCGCAGTGTCAGCTCACCGCTCAGCGTGTCCCGCTGCTCGCGAAGACAGACCAGCTCGCTTCCGCTGCATACCAGCTGACCTATAGTGTTCGCATGCTCTTCTAATCGGTTCGCATGCTCTTCTAAACCGAACGCCTGTGGCTCCGAGCCCATTGCTGTGTCCTGGTACCCGGCTCCTGCATTCATGTTCTTCAAATCTCCGGAATATCTACAATCGCTATCCGTTCTGCCGGCTAATGACGGCGTCCGGCGCAAAATCTGCGTAAAAGGTCCAGAACCGCGTATGCCCACAGTACATACAATGGCACCAGTATCCACAAGGTAAGCTTCCTCCGTCTCACGGACGGACACCCTTGCTGTATACTGGACGGTTTCCGGCTCTGCACAACGTTCCAGTGTATATCCTTCCGCACCGCCCTCCGGGCAGACTGCAGAATGAAAAGACCACTTAACAGTTCCGTCCGGCCAATAAGCGGCCGGACGGCTTTGCAGCGGCAGACGGGAATGGCCGTCCGGTCCGCCAAGATATAGAGCTGAGAGCGTCTCACGGTTCAGCTCTCCTTTGGTCCAGGGGACTCCCCACGTAACCCCCGCAGCAGCTGCGGGTTTAGTCAGCCAATGTAGATGAATCGGCAAGGCTGAGGACAAGGCTGTCATCTCCTTTTGAGACATCACACAGGCAGTCCATTCCGGCTGGCACAAGCCGCCTTAGAGCACGTCATAGCACCAGCATACAGCTTCACCGGCTCCCGGTATCCTTCTCCCCTTCATGCCGGCTCAGCTCACGGTAGCGTGTCGGTGTGATGTCCTCCTGTTTTTTGAATATCCGGTTAAAATAGCTCTGCTGATAGCCGACCTGCTGCGCAACATCGTTCATTTTCAGATCCGTGTCACGCAGCAGCTCTTTGGCTTTTTCGATCCGCAGCTCCGTTAAATAATCAATGAAGTTCTGCCCGGTCACCCGTTTAAAAGACTTACTGAGCAGGAAAGGGCTGGTACCCGTATAATCCGCACAGCTGTCGAGTGAGATATTGTCCATATAATGCTCTTGAATGTATAGCATGGCCTGATCAATCGTCCGCCGGATTCCGGCGTCTGAACGCTCGGACAGCTCCTTCAGAAAAGGCGAAACAACATGATCGCGGAACCAGGGCAGAATCATACCCGGCTCATGAATCTGTGACAGGCCGGCATACAGATTCTTGCCTTTAAACAGCTGGTTCGGCGCAATCCCCGCCTCAAGCACTGCATGCTGTACCGCACCGAGCAGATGCAGCATTCCCTGCTGTACATCAATGACCTTGGCACCTTCAGCAGATAGCGTAGTGAGGAATTCCTCCAGCAGACGGTCTGCCTCCTCCGCCTCGCCGGTGCGCAACGCCTGAATCAGTCCGCGTTCCAGAGCGAACGAATACTGCGGCATATGTGCGCCCTCTCCTTCCCGCTCCAGTTGCTCCAGGCTGACCACCTGGTTACCGCCTCCATATCTGCGGTGACTGGCCGCCTGCTTGGCTGCTTCAAAAGAACGCGGGATGGCCGAAATGCTGTCCATCGGCGCACTGTAGGCTACGGTAGCCTGCAGCTTAAGCATCCGGTTGATGGTGGCGGCCAGCTCTTCGCCGAAAGCCTGTACTCTGGCTGTCTCTGGCCCGCATCCCGGCCCGATCAGCAGAATACCGGCTGTAAGATTGTGCAGATTAACCGTTTCTGCGTGCTCAAAATGCTCAGCGGCCAGCTCTCCGATAATGTTCACCGCCGCAAAAGACACCAGGCTCTCATCCCCGCTGCGGAATTTACCCTCCAGACTGGATATGCCTATAAGCTGGATATACAGCACCACAAAGACACAATCATCTACATTCCATTTGTACTGTTTCATCCGGCTCTGCAGCTCATGTTCGGAAAAAGCATACAAATAACCCTGAAACAGCTGGTGGAGGAAGCTGCGCTGCACATGCGGCAGCTGCTCCGAAAGCGTATATTGCAGGGCATTCTGCTGCCCGTGCAGATTCTGCCAATGCCGCTCAATCAGCGTTACCTCATCCTCCCGGCCATCAGAGACGTCATGCTCAGGGAGCAGCGTCTGCAGCAGGCGGCGGAAGGGGGAGTAGATTCTTTTCGATGCAATCCAGGACAGAACAGCTGCAAGCAGCAGCGCGCTCAGGCTGACTGTAATGATGGTTCTCGAAAGCTCCACCACCGGAGAGGTTATACTCGAAATCGGTGAAGCGGATACATAAGTCCATTCACTGGCAATCCGGGAAAAATCACCGTAGGTCACCGCATAGGTAGTCCCGTCCCAGTCATACAGGAAGGAGGTGCTGCCACGGCCGCCTCTTGCTTCAATCGCCGACTGCAGCGAGTGAACAAAAGGCTTGGCCTCATCGTCAGTACTGTTCCCGGAGATGAACAAGCCGCCCGATTTCTGCAGCATATACACTTCCCCGCTGTTATACGGGGTCATGGTCCGCAGCATGTCGGAAACCTTCTGCGTATCCATCCGCAGCAGCAATACCCCGAACGGCTCTAAGCTGCCGCCGGGAATATGATGCACAAGGGTCAGCTCCTTCTGCTGCGGCTTAGCCGGTTCAAAAGCCGTCTCTGTCCAGTAGGTGCTCTGCTCCGTCTTCATCAGCTGCTCATAAGCTGCAGCTCCGGAGGAAGTTACAGTACCATACTCCGTGCCGAACAGCACCGGCTGATCGCCCGCCAGAAACAGCTCCACCTGCCGTGCCATGGAATTGGAGCCTTGCATGACCAAAAGCGTCTTGGTGATGTCCCAGGCACGCTCGTGATTTTTGGTGAAATCCATATTCTTCAGACTGTAATCAAATTTCGGGTCAAAAGCCCAGTGAGCCAGCATCAGCTCCAGATTGGACAGCTGGTCATCAATATTGGCGGCACGCTGCTCGATCTGCCGGTTATGCATCTCGAGCAGCTCCTCCTCCAGGCTGCCGCCTGCCATCCAATAAACTAGCAATCCTATGATCAGGCCGGGAATGGACGAGACAATCAGGACAATAATCAGATTATGGCGGTAATACCGCCCCTTGCGCCCTCTCCATCCCCGTATGAAGCTCTTCCGCTTTTCTGTCATTCCATTCTCCATGTGTATTCACCAGCCGAATTCATAGTTTAGCATTGCAGCCTTGCGGCGGTAATGAGGCTACTCCGGCCGGTGCATGGAGCGGGGCCGGACGCTATTTAGCCGTTTTTGCGTACAGTTCGTTCATTTCTTTTACCAGATCGTCTCCGCCTGTCTTCCGCCATACATCAAAGGCTGCTTTCAGGCCGGCCTCGTCAATTTGTCCGACAATAAACTTGATGCGCGCATCATTGATCACATTATCAAGCTGGGAGCCTTTTTGCGTATAAACGGTAGAGATCAGTGCTTCAGCCGGGTTCACAACAATAGTCGCCTTATTCTCTTCCTGTACCAGCGTCTGCTTATCACGCAGTGCAGTTTGTTTGATTTGCTTCGCGTCCTTAGCATTTGAATCAGGAATGTAAGGAATCATCTGGTTGAGGCCTTCTACTTCCGATTCCAGCAGGACGGTATCCGCTGAACGCTCGATATAACCGTCTACCAGGTTATAGTGGACACCCTCAAGCCCGTATCCCAGCAGCGTCTGCAAATCCCCGTCGTTCACCTGGTCCAGGAAAGCCAGTATACGCTTCAGCTCATCCTCGGTTTTGACTGAAGATTTCGGAATAGCCAGCATGCCGGAGAAGCCGGAAGTCGGAAGGGTGTGCAGCTGTCCGTCCGCTCCTGTAACGCCGCCCATGACATCCATGTAGTGACGGTCAGGCTCGTCTTTGCCGTCTTTCTGCAGTGCGGCATGGATCTTGTCGTCAATGCGCGCTGCAGTATCCACCACATCGACAATGACGCCCGCCTGATTGTTCACGATCGGATCTGTCCATTTGGAGCTGTCCATAACCGCGAAGTCGGAGTTGATCAGCTGCTCGTCGTACAGCTTTTTCATAAATTTAAGCGCTTCCAGATACTCCGGATATTCATGCTCAGGAACGAGCTTGCCATCCTGGATACCCCATCTGTTCGGAGATCCGTACCACAGTTTAATGGTGTCGAAGCCGCTGGCCCAGCCGCCGGTCCACTTCACCATGACCATACCGTAGGTGTCATCCTTGCCGTTGCCGTCCGGGTCCTGCTCTTTAAACGCTTTCAGCATATTATAGAATTCATCCACAGTCTGCGGATTCTCAAGTCCCAGCTTCTCCAGCCAGTCTTTGCGGAACGCTACGCCGTTGCGGCCCAGCGCCCGGCCTCTGTAAATCCCGTAGTTCTTGCCGTCAATGGCCGAGTTGTTCAGAATAACCGGGTCAGCCTGGCTCAGGTTAGGATAGTCCTTCAGGTAAGGTCCAACCTCCCAGAACGCGCCGGATCTGACTGCGTTAACGAAGCTGGAAGCCTTGGTATCGCCTACATAAATAATATCCGGCAGCTTGCCTGAGGCAAGTGTGATGTTAAATTTATCGGTATAAGAAGCATTCGGCACCCATTCAAAATGGATGTTGGTATTAGTCAGCTCCTCCAGCTTAGCCGCAACGGGGCTGTCATCCTTCGGATAGTTGGTTTTAAAAATCGGCAGCATCAGCGTCAGATCCAGCGGTTTCTCTGCTTCCGCTCCCGCTGTAGTCTCCGGCTTGGCTGTTCCTTCACTGCCCGCAGCCCCGTTTGTTCCGGCTGCATTATTCGCTCCATTGTTGCTTCCGCAGCCGGACATTACACTTACAATCATAATAGTTGACAGTAGCGTAAACAACCGCTTTTTGAATTTAACGGATTTCTTTCCTGTTGAGCTTAGCGTTTTCATGATTGGCCTCCCTTTATATGTTAGCATAACAGATTAACCTTTGACTGAACCGAGCATCACCCCTTTGGCGAAGTGCTTTTGCAGAAACGGGTAGACACACATAATCGGAAGCGTGCCGACCACGATTACGGCCATTTTGATCGACTGCTCAGGCGGCTGGACAAAATTCGGGTCCATCAGGCTGAGATCGCCGGCCGCCGACTGGGACAGCATAACGATCTGGCGCAGCATGACCTGCAGCGGCCATTTGGACGGATCATTGATATAGAGCAGCGCCGAGAAGAAGTTATTCCAGTGTCCTACCGCATAAAAGAGCGTAAAGGTTGCCAGCACCGGCTTTGAGAGCGGAAGCACGATTTTCCATAGCAGGCCCAGCTCACTGCAGCCGTCGATCCGTGCCGCCTCCTCCATTTCCACCGGCAGCTCCTGGAAGAAGTTTTTAACGATAATCAGATTGAACGCGCTGATTGCCCCCGGCAAAATCAGGGCATTTAAGGTATCCAGCAGGTGGAGGTCACGGATAACCAGATAAGTGGGGATCATGCCTCCCCCGAACAGCATAGTGAAAATAACCAGATTGAGAATCAAGTTACGGCCCATCAGATAACGCTTAGCCATCGGATACGCCATTGTTACCGTAAAGAACAAATTCACAATCGTCCCGATGACCGTAACATATAATGAGACCCCGATGCTTCGTACAATCGTATCCGTTGAAAAGATAAATTTATAGGCATCAAACGAGATCGTTGTAGGAATCAGGAAAACCGCACGCTTTGTAATTTCCGCCTCTGTTGCGAACGAACCGGCGACTACGAACAGAAAAGGCAGAATGGCGACGATTCCGATAATTCCCAGGATAATATAATTGAAGATGTCAAATGCAACCTCACCCGTGCTCCGATATTGCTTCTTAACCACGCACGTTGCCTCCTTCTTAGTAAAGTCCCGATTCGCCGAATTTTTTGGCGAGCCAGTTGGTGCCGAGCACCAGTACTACCCCGATGATGGATTTGAACAGTCCGACAGCCGTACTATAGCTGAATGCCCCCTGGGTAATCCCCAGCGCATACACATATGTATCGAAGACTTCAGCAACTTCACGGTTGAGCGCATTCATCATCAGATAGATCTGTTCGAACCCGTTGTCCAGAATGGTGCCCATCCGCAAAATCAGCAGAATAACAATGGTACTGCGGATTGCCGGCAGTGTAATATGCCAGATCTGCCGCCAGCGGCTTGCTCCATCCATAACAGCAGCTTCATATTGCTCTACATCCACACCGGCCAGCGCAGCGAGGAAGATGATTGTCCCCCAGCCGCATTCCTTCCAGATTGTCTGCAGAATGATCAGCGGCCTAAACCAGTCAGGATCGGCGAGAAAGTCGATTTTGCTGCCTGTATACGTATACAAAAATTCGTTGACTGCTCCGCCCTGTGTGGTCAGAAAGACATATGATATACTGGCGACGATAACCATTGATATAAAATGGGGCACATAAATCAGCGTCTGAATCGTCCGTTTGTAGAAGGACAGCCGGATCTCATTTAATAATAGTGCCAGTATAATCGGCGCCGGGAAAAAGAACACCAGATTAAGCAGCGACAATACAAGTGTGTTGCGCAGCAGCATGAAGAAGTCAGGATTCTGGAAAAATGTGCGGAAATGCTCCAGGCCCACCCATTCACTTTTCATGAAGCCGAGGAAAGGCTGGAAATCCTTGAACGCGAGCAGAATCCCCCACATGGGCACATATTTAAACAGCAGAAAATACAGGAGTCCAGGGGTCAGCAGGATGTAGAGCCATTTATCACGCTTCAGACGTTTGAAGATCAGCTCCCGCTTGCTGCGGTAGGCGCTGCCAGTATGGATCTCCGCTGTTCCCATCGCCGCTCCTTGTTTCATTACATTCACCTCCGATAGGATATGCAGCCTTGTCTAATCTCTTGGGCTGCGGTTCCCATTATGTGGCTGTTACCTTTTTCCGGCAATCAGACTTTTTGGATTGTAATGTATTCCTTCTGCAGAACAGCCTGCTTCAAAAAAGTGCAAAGCCGGCAAAACTTTACTATTGCCGGCCTGACAGGCAGCAACTATGATGCCGGAAGATTAATTCCCTCATTATAATGTCCTGGAGGTAAGCCCAAAGTGAAGCATAAACTGTATTACGGCGCCGCATGGTACCCCGAGCTGTGGGGGGAGACGGAGCGGCAGCAGGATCTTCAGCTGATGAAGGAAACCGGGATCAACCTTGTCCGGATGGGCGAGTTCATCTGGTCGGAGCTGGAGCCGGAGGAAGACAGCATAGATGTCCGCCCGTTCGCAGAGTACATCCGGCAACTGCATCATCATGGCATTGACACCATTATGTGTACTCCGACCGCAACACCGCCGGTTTGGCTCACGCACGGGCATCCGGAGCGGTTGTTTGTCCGGGCTGACGGCACAGTCATGAGCCACGGGTCCAGGCAGCATATCTGCACGAATAACCTTTATTTCCGGCAGCGGGCTGCTATCATTGCCGAGCATCTGGCCAGAGAGCTGGGCCGGCTGCCCGGTCTTGCTGCCTGGCAGCTCGATAATGAATTCAAGGCGCATGTGGCAGAGTGCATGTGCGGAACCTGCCGGTTACTGTGGCATAAATGGCTGGAGCAGCGCTACGGCAGCATTGCCCGGCTGAATGAAGCCTGGGGAACAGCCGTCTGGAGCCATACCTATCAGGCGTTTGAGCAGGTACCTCAGCCGGTAGCCACTCCATTCCTGCATAACTCCTCGCTTGTTACGATGTACCGGCTGTTCCAGATGGAAAAGATCGCTGAATTTGCCGCTGAACAGGCTGCTATCCTGCGCCGCTATTCGGATGCGCCAATCACCCACAACAGCAGTGTCGCTTTTCATGTGGATAATGAGCAGCTGTTCCGGGAGCTGGATTTCGCTTCATATGACACGTACGCTTCCCAGGCCAACCGGCACGCTTATCTGCTGAACTGTGATCTGTGGCGCAATATCAAACCGGGAGAGGATTTCTGGCTAATGGAGACCAGCCCGGCATATGCCGGATCGCTTACAAGCTACGGCCAGCCGCATCCGGACGGGTACTTGATTGCTGAAGCCGTATCCGCTTACGCGCTTGGCGCCGGAGCTTTCTGCTACTGGCTGTGGCGGCAGCAGCGTTCCGGCAGCGAGCAGACGCACAGCTCGATTCTCAGCGCCTGGGGTGACCCGGCGCTCGGCTACGATAATGTGCGGGCTGCTTCAGAGGCCAGGCTGGCGATCGAGCCGCATATGCTGGCTACCCGGCCGGTACAGGCTGAGGTTGCCATCACCTATTCGGACCGGACCAAGGCTTATCTCGCCACCGAGCCGCACAAGCAGCTGAACTACCGCTCCCTGCTCGGCGATTTCTATAAAAGGTTTGTCGACATGGGCCTTCACCGCGATCTGGTGCCGGAAGGCGGTGATCTCAGCGGCTATAAGCTGCTGTTCACACCTTTTGTGCACTATCTGTCGCCGGAGTTTATGCACAGAGCGCTGGCGTTCGCTGACGCCGGCGGCATCTGGATCGCCGGCCCGCTGAGCGGGGGCCGTACCGCGGAGCACACTCTGCATACAGATGCCGCGCTGGGTGAGCTTGAGCGGTATGCAGGCGTGCATACCAAATACATTTACCCGATGGAGGGGACCGGCAGCATCGGGCAGGCCTTTGGCCTGTCCGCGCCGCTGTCCTTATGGAGCGCGGTGTTTGAGCCGCTGCCCGGCGGGGCTTCCGTGATCGGTGAGATCACGGAGGGCCGGACGCCGGGCCTGGCCTTTGCGACCGAGCAGCCGTATGGCCAGGGGGCCATCGTTATGCTCGGCTCGCTGCCGGCCGGCGGGGACGGCGATCAGCTGCTGCAGGCGCTGATCGGGCATTACGCCGGCCGGGCCGGTGTGACGCTGCGCAGCGACGTCACACCGGGCACTGTGGTGTGCCCGCGGCGCGGCGCGGCGGGCGAGCTGTGGACCGTCGTGAACATGGACGGTCACGGTGGCACTGTTATCCTGCCGCGGAGCGGGCAGGATGCTGTGGCCGGCGGGGCTGTGCCGGCCGGCCCTCTGACGCTTGAGCCGTATGAATACCGGCTCATTGCGCTGGGGGAATGAGGGTGCGGCTTAGCACCGCGCACCAATCGAGAGGGAGTAATGCTGCAATGAAGTCGTATATGCTGGTCACACACGTCAGGCCCATATACTTGTCACTCTCACTTGGCCGCATTCGTCTGATCGCATTCATCTGATCGCAAAAAAAGCAGTACGCAGCCGGATTCATTCCGCTGCATACTGCTTTTTAGATGTTGTAAGTAATGTTTAATGGTTGTTTCTGTTAGGTAACAAACGTCGTTTGCTATTTGCGCTATCTCAGGTGTTCAGTTACTTAACTGCCCACTCTTACGCATACGTCTACCCTCACACTTACTTCTACCTACTCGCATACTCACGTCACTTATAGCTCCCCGAAAGCTAGTTGGATTTTCGCTACTTAATTCCACCATTTATTAGATTTTTATATAATTAGGTGGAAAAACAGCATCTATTTCTGCCCGTTAAGCTACTTTAGCGCGATAACAGCAGAATGAAGTGTGCTTTTTCCAACAAGCATCCTCTTGTTCGGGTAGTCGGAGCTGAAATAGATAGCAAATTTCCACTTAGTTTGGTCAGCGATACCCTGCCGATCATTCCTGCCAACTAACTAACCTGCATAGCTGTACTTGATACAACTAAAACAGCCCTTTTGTTCCGGAAAACACATATACGTGTATTCCATACAATTAAAATGTCCGCAAAACCCACTTTTGGCCGATACGGGCAGATATTGCTGCACAGAATACACTTATATGGAGCGGCGGCAGCAATTTACCGTTTTTAACTGCACAAACTGCAACTAAACGCTCCGGCGCTTGAACCTTAGCCTGCCAACAGCAGACTAAGCAATGGCTCTGCATTAGAAATGCACTAGCTCTGTAATACATCTGCTTTAGATCTGCACTAGCTCTATATCAGCTATATTCCCCCGCAACAACTCTGCACCAGCAAAGCTCTACCGCGTCACACTGTCCTGCTATTAATCCAAATCCGCACCATTTGAGGCAATCGCCTTCTGGTACCAGTAGAAGCTTTTCTTTTTGAAACGGTTCAGCGTACCTTTGCCCTCATCGTCCTGATCCACGTAGATCACTCCATAACGTTTGGACATTTCGGAGGTTGAGGCGCTGATGATATCAATCGCCCCCCAGCTGGTGTAGCCCATCACGTCAACGCCGTCCAGAACAGCTTCTTTTACTTGTGTGATGTGCTTGCGCAGATAATCGATCCGGTAGTCATCGTTGATTGAACCGTCTTCTTCCACCTTATCCTTTGCCCCGAGACCATTTTCCACGACGAACAGCGGAAGCTGATAACGGTCATATAGCTCCTTGAGCACAATTCGCAGGCCGATCGGATCAAGCTGCCAGCCCCACTCGGTTACCTGCAGGTTCGGGTTTTTCACCGTACTGAACAGGTTCCCGCCGGTCACGCCGTATTTCTCCGGATCAACTGTAGAGATAAGCGAAGTGTAGTAACTGAAGGAGATGAAGTCTACGGTGTGCTCACGCAGCAGCTGCTCGTCTCCCGGCTCTACAACCAGATTAATGTTATTTTCGGCAAAATACCGCTTTACAAACGGAGGATAACTGCCCCGCGCCTGCACATCGGTATGCAGCAGATTGAGCTGGTTGTCCACCTGCGCCTGATGTACATCTTCAGGGCTACTGGTTGCCGGATAGTGAATCATGCGCGCCAGCATACAGCCGATGCGGAAGTCCGGATTGATCTCGCGGCCCTTTTTCGTTGCCAGACTGCTGGCCACGAACTGGTGATGCAGCGCCTGGTAAGACGCTTCACGGATATTATCCACTGTATCTTCAACCACGCCGCCGCCGGTGAACGGTTCAATGACGGTCGTGTTGATCTCATTAAAAGTAAGCCAGTACTTAACCTTATCCTTGTACCGGGTCATCACTGTCTCTGCATACTTTTCATAAAACCCAATCACCTTGCGGTTTCTCCAGCCGCCATAGTTCAGCACCAGCGACATCGGCATTTCATAGTGGGACATGGTAACCAGCGGCTCAATCCCGTATTTATGCATCTCGTCAAACATATCGTCATAGAACTGCAGCCCTTTTTCGTTCGGCTCAGCATCATCCCCGTTAGGGAAAATCCGCGCCCAGTTAATCGACATCCGGAACACCTTGAAGCCCAGCTCGCCGAACAGAGCAATATCTTCCTTATAACGGTGGTAGAAATCAATCCCGTAGCGCTTCGGATACCCCTCAGCCGTAGTGTGCTGCATTGCCCGCTGAATGGATTCGCTGGTGACATGCATCAGCTCTTTCAGATTGGTATAATCCTTTTTCTTAAAATAAGGCACCATATCCGCGGTAGACAGCCCTTTGCCGTCCGCATCAAATGCACCTTCCGCCTGATTGGCAGCGATCGCTCCGCCCCACAAAAACCCTTCCGGAAACCCTTGCTGTATGCTCAATGCGCTCATCTCCTTGGTTTTATATAGATTGAACTATAAAGTGTAAATTTTAGGAATGGCCGTGACTCCAGAGTATTTTGGACTTCCGGCCGCTGTTGTCTGCAGATTTCTTGGTTTGATACCGCTGTTCGCGGTGGAAATCCGCAGACAAAGGCGGACACTTCCGTTCCTCCAGTTCCAAAATTCTCCTCCGCCACTTTCCCCTTAATTTAAGTTTTCAAGTTCAATCTATATTATATTTTTTTGTAAAAAGTGCTCCGTCTTTGCTGCGCCTGTAAAAACCATCCCTAGTTAGTACTACAAAATTGATCTAATTGCCCGGGAAATTCCCGAATTAGGTACGGATTAATGTCGTCTACTGTCCAATCTTGAGGCTTCACCCAGCATGGCTTAACGTCCAGCCTACAGCTCCGCCCGCACCACCGGCTCACCAAACCCAACCGGACCCAGCTTAACCGGCAGAATCTGCTTGTAATCAGCAGTGTTCGTAACAACCATCGCGGTCGTAATATCATAATTCTGCGCGATCTGCTCCAGATCGAAGGTCAGCAGCTTGTCGCCCGCCTGCACCCGGTCACCGGTCTGCACATGAGCATCAAAGAACTGGCCGCGCAGCTTAACGGTGTTGATGCCGACGTGGATCAGCAGTTCCATGCCGTTAGCGTCACGGATGACCATTGCATGTTTGGTTTTGAATACGTTCATTACCGTACCGCTAACTGGAGATACCAGCTCACCAACTGTCGGCACAAAAGCAATCCCCTTGCCCATCAGCTCATCACCAAAGGTAGGGTCGTTGACCTCTTTTAAAGGAATCGCTTTACCTGTCATTGGCGCATAAGCCGTGCTGTCTGCAGTTGCGGAAGCTGCTTCTACTTCAACCAATGCCGGAGCAGCAGCCTCAGGTGCTTCATTAGCAGGTTTAGCAGCAATATTGCCGGAGATCTGTGCAGCGTCATCCTCCTCTTCCTGGAATCCCAGCAGCACTGTAACGACAGCGCCGACTACAAAGGCAATAACCATTCCGCCAAAAGCGTACCAGAACGTCTGTCCCACCAGTCCCGGAAGACCCGGAATACCGCCGTTACCGGCAAGTGCGTAAGCCTTGGCACCAAAGGCAAGCGCGAAGCCGCCCCCTGCCGCACTACCAATCATCGCCGCGATGAACGGCTTTTTATATTTCATGTTCACACCGTACATCGCCGGCTCGGTAACACCCATAAGCGCGGTGAAGCTGGTGGAGAGTGCTACGGATTTCAGCTTTTTATCCTTTGCCCGAAAGAATACGCCCAGTGTAGCTCCAGCCTGTCCCATATTTGAGATATAAGTCAGCGGCAGGAATTTGTCGAAGCCAAGTGTAGCCAGATTGCTGATGATAACCGGAACCAGCGCGTAGTGCATACCCGTCATAATAATCAGGGCCATTGCACCGCCAAGGACGATACCGGAGATCAGCCCGCCTTCATTGAGCAGCCAGTTTATGCCGCCGGACAGGCCGTCGCCGATAAAGGTTCCCAGCGGTCCGATTGCAATCAGTGTTACAGGAACCATAATAAGCAGCGAAATTAACGGAACAAGCAGTAATTTCAGAGATGGCGTGATGAAACGGTCCACTGTCTTTTCAACATAAGAGAGCAGCCATACGGCCAGCAGGATCGGAATAACGGATGAAGCATACGATACGGCAGTAACCGGAATGTTCAGAAAAGCAACCGGATTACCGCTCGACAATAATGCCCCCATATCCGGATACATTAATGCCGCACTTACTCCAACCGCAATAAACGGATTGCTGCCGAATTTCCGGGCTGCGCTGAAAGCGATCAGAATCGGCAGGAAGTAGAACACACCGTCACCAATGGCCGAGAGAATCCGGTACGTATCCGTTCCGGTTGTCAGCCATTCCAGCGTTACGAACAGGGCCAGCAGACCCTTGAGAATACCTGCAGCTGTGATAGCCGGCAGCATTGGCGCAAATACGCCTGCGATCGTTTCAAAAATCTTCAGGATGACGTTCTGTTTCTTTCCATCCTCTTTTTTGCTGCCCTCGCCGCTTTGTTTTAGCGCAGGGTAAGCCTTTACCATCTCATCGTAGACTTTCGGCACATCGTTACCGATGATGACCTGGAATTGCTCGCCTGAGATGTTGGTGCCCATGACCATATCCAGCTTTTTGAGTGCAGCCTGATCGGCCTTGCTGTTGTCTTTAAGCTCAAAACGCAGCCGGGTTACACAGTGGTAAACCGAGTTGACATTGTCCACCCCGCCCACAGACTGGACGATTTGCTGTGCCGTTTCCTGATGTTTCATCTTATTTCCCCCTATTTTTGGCAACTAAAAAACCCGAACGAACACACAGTCTCCGCGCCCTCGCGCGTGCCGTGCCTCATCCGGGTTTTGCCTGATTGAACAGTAACAAGCCCTGGTTATTTCCTTTTCATCAGCCGCTCCAGATGCAGTGTCAGATAGAGCTGCTCGGAATGCGTCATGACATAATCATAGTTTTTGAGAATAAACGTTTCGATCTTGATAATACATTTGAACGTCTCCGGGTAATTCTTGCGGACAACCTCGTACAGATATTCCTCCGTGTCATCATGACTGGAATGCGTGATTACCCGCTGGCAGAAATATTTGAGATGCGTAATGAATCTGAAATAGTTGACGCTGTCCTCATCCAGATCCACACTGAAATGATATTTGATGATGTTCATAATCTCCTGCAGCAGTTGCATCAGATGCGTCACATCGTTCATCGAATCATTGACTTCAGCATTTATGAAATGAAGCGCAATATTGCAAATCTCTTCTTTCGGAAAATCAATCCCCAGCCGCTCCCGGAGAATCGTCAGCGCTTCCTTGGCCACATCATACTCAGCCTTATAGAAGTGCTGCACCTCCCACGACAGCGGGTTACGGACAATCTGATCCCGGGCCATCCGCTGAACGGCAAAGTTAATATGATCCGACAGGGATACGTAAATCCCGTCACTGATCTGCTTATTCAGCTGCATGCGTGCCAGACTGACAATATCATCCGTCACCTGCAAAATATCGATCGGCACCTCGGTAACAATCGCCTTAAAGCGCTCGTAGATGGAGGCATCCTGCAGACGGAAGATTTTTTCAATCCGCCCTTCATCGATCGTGTCGCCTGCCTTGAACTGGAAACCGATACCCCGGCCGAGGATCAGCAGCTCCTGGTTCTTGTCATCAAGCGTACTGACGATGTTGTTGTTAAAAATTTGTTTGATGATCACTAGAAACCCACCTGTGTTTGAGGAATCAAAAAAGGGCAAAACAACAATGGACATGACAGAATCATTTCCACTGTGGTTTTGCCCGCATTACCGGTAACAAGCCTCGGAAACAATTTAACACAAGCTGAAAACGGTGTCAACCACTCTTCAAAAAAATCTGCAACCTAATTTTAACCAGCCGCAGTCTGAACTATGCATCCGCCCCGCATGCTAAAAGTACAAATCCCAACCGATGATCAGCGCGCTGAATAATACAGCCGACAGGCCGGACAGCACGTACATTACTTTTCTCATTCTTTTGCTGTTCGAGCGCCGCAGCCTCAGGAGAAGCATTACTATGTATCCGGCGGCCAGCAGAACATAGAGCATGTTAAATATAAGATGAACGCGCAGTAAAGCGTATGAAGTGTAATTCAGGCTGCGGTTTATCATCACTACATTGTTTAGAACAATGAGAAGACCGGTCAGGCTAACGCCCAAATGATATTTATCGATCCCGGATAAAGGCTTCTTCACATTCTTAAAACGGCGTATGATCCAGCTTATTACATCAATAACAAGTGCAATTATGCTAAGTGCTGCCCCGAGTCCGAGAACAATCAGGGAGATCCCGGTACTATGGGCCGCGAAGCCTGTAAGCGGTAAATAATCACTGTAAGGGGTTGAGAGCATGACAACCTTCCCCTGGTTATCTCTTACAAAGTACTCGGAACCTGAAGAGTATATCTTGGCATAGGCATCGGGTGCATATTGGTTAGAGGGCACTCCATTCCAGTTATACACGCGCTTGTTGACCGCTTTAAGCTCAGCCAGATTGAGATATTCAAACATTTTTCCAAATCCCTGAACTACCCGCCGTGCGCGTATGTAGGTCCCTTCTACCTCCGAGCTGTCCGGCATTTCGCCTGTGTAAGCCTCTGCTGTGTAAGTACCAAAGACTCTGTCAACAAGCCCGACACAATACTGGCCTTCATTTTGCTGGTTAACCATGACAATCATTCCGAACCCGGAAACAGGATCTATTACAAAGCTGCTTGAAAAAGCTAATGTATTGCCGCCATGCTCCAGTGTCCGGACTGCATGCTGATTTACAAAAAAACCGTGGGCGATTCTCGGCACATTAGTGCCTTCATATGCCAGGCTTGGCATCAGCATTTGCTCAAGTGTTGCATTACTCTGAAACAATGGACTCTTGCTGCCTGCCGGCGGCATAAGCGCAGCCATGAACTTTGCAGCATCTGCTGAAGTACCAAGTGCACCTCCTGCCGGATAAATCCCCATATAGGCTCTATTCTTCTTTATCAGCTTCCGGTCAGCGGTATAGCCTTGGACCTTATCTCTTGCGGCGGCAACAGCCGGGTTGTCTTGCATCGTCGGGTGAAAGGAAGTAGCGTTCATCCCCAGCACCCCAAAAATATACTCTCTAACATATGTATAAAATGGCTGTCCGCTCTGCTGCTCCACAATGTAGCCTGCCAAGGCAGCGCCGTAATTGGAGTAGGCTACAATAGTGCCTGGTTTATAAACCTGCCGTGGTTCAAAGATACGCAGCGCCTCAGCCAGATCGGGAACCTCTTCCTCCTGCGAATAATATAAACCTGTATACCGGTCCTGCCAGCCTGCATTGTGATTCATCAGATTGAGCAGCGTAATCGGCTCATCATATTTCAGGTTCTTGAAAAAGCCTTCCGGGAGATACTCGCGGATATCTGTCCGCAAATCCAGCTTCCCCTGCTCCACCAGCTGCATCACACTCGTCCAGACCAGCAGCTTCGTGACGGAGCCCCATTCAAATACTGTATCCGTATCAGCGGGGACATTGTGTTCCACATCCGCTAAGCCGTAGGCTTTGTTAATAATAGTTTCGCCGTTGTTGACAACAGCAACGGATAGGGCAGCAGTAGTTACCATACGGGCAGGGGTTATGTAAGAATCAATAACGGCTTCAAGTGCAGACAACCTGATTCCGGAAGGGCTTTCATCATTAGCCGGCCCTCCTCCTTCTGCCGCATACGCAGGAAATCCGGCGGAGAGTAGTAATAGAATAGCCGTCAGACAAATAACCGGCGGCTTGAATAATGCAAACATTCTTTTCAAGTTCATGTACAGCCTCCTTTTGTAATGCTGGTATTATAGTAAATTAATTCCATAAGTCTGTATAACGGCTACTACGTTTCTACTGGAAATAGGATGCAAATTTTTCCTATAGTGCTGCAAGCCAGCCTGCACCAAGCTCTAACGGACTCCAGCGCTCTTATTTCTGCTGAAAATCCATTTTTGTCAGGCTAACGGACTCCAGTGCGCTTATTTGTCAATTTTTGCTTCTAATCATCACCCATATAGGAGCAATAAGAGCATTACGGTCCGTTAGATTATGAAAATGCTCTCCACACAGCAAATAAAGGCTGTACGGTCCGTTAGCAGCATTCCGCATTCCACTTTTGCCTTGAACAAAAAAACCTGCCCCCAACAAGGGAGCAGGCCTCAAACCAATATACCAAACTTATTTCAAGCCCTTCCAGACCCAGCTTTCAACCTCCGGCAGGTCGATGCCTTCTTCACGGATAAAGGCATTGTGCTTCTTGACCATGGCGTCCATCTCAGCGGCGATGGCAGTATGCTCGTCGGACTCCGGCAGGCTCAGTACAGCTTCCTTTGTCAGGTCGAAGCGGTCCATCTGGTTCAGCACGCGCATATCGAACGGAGTGGTGATGTCGCCGTTTTCGCGGTAGCCATGCACATGCAGGTTGTGGTTGCGACGGTCGAAGAACAGGTCTTTGATCAGGCCTTCATAGCCGTGGAAAGCGAAGATGACCGGTTTGTCTTTTGTGAAAAATTGATCAAACTCTTCGTCGGACAAGCCGCGCGGATCGAGCTTCTGGCTTCTCAGCTTCAGCAGGTCCACTACGTTGATATAACGGATTTTCAGCTCCGGCAATTTCTCATGCAGAATGGAGATGGCAGCCAGACTTTCGATCGTCGGTTCTGTACCGGCGGAAGCAAAGACCACATCCGGTTCACCGCCGTTATCAGTACTTGCCCAGTCAATAATCTTCAGCCCTTTATCAACCAGCTCCTGCGCCTCTGCTGCGCTGAACCACTGCGGACGCGGATGCTTGGAGGAGACGATCAGATTGATCTTCTGGCGGTCATTCAGCACAGTATCGAATACAGCCAGCAGGGAGTTGGCATCCGCCGGCAGATATTCACGGATGAATTCCGGCTTTTTGTCAGCCAGGTGGCCTAACAGACCGGGGTCCTGGTGAGTGTAGCCGTTGTGGTCCTGCTGGAATACAGTCGAGGTTGCCACGACATTCAGTGAAGGGATATCGGCACGCCAGCCCTGATCGGTTGCCTTGCGCAGCCATTTGAAGTGCTGGGTAATCATTGAATCCACAACGCGCAGGAACGCTTCATAGCTGTGGAAGAAGCCATGACGTCCGGTCAGCACATACCCTTCAAGCAAGCCTTCCGCCTGATGCTCTGACAATTGGGAGTCGATAACACGGCCGTAGGAAGCCAAGAACTCATCGTTTGGTTCCTTAACCTGGTCCAGCCATTGGCGTTTGGTTACTTCGAATACAGGCGCGAGACGGTTGGACATCGTTTCATCCGGTCCGAAGATCCGGAAGTTGCGGTCAGGCTCATTCCGCAGGACAACCTCTTTCAGATATTTACCGAGAACAGCCATGTCCTGTGCTACAACTTGACCCGGAACAGAATTGTCCAGTGCATAGTCGGTAAAGTCAGGTAAGTTCAGGTCCTTGATCAGCTTACCGGCATTGGTAACAGGGTTCATGCCCATACGTCTGTCGCCAGTAGGCAGAATTTCCGCAATTTCGGCAAACAGGCGGCCGTTCTCATCGAACAGCTCTTCCGGTCTGTAGCTGTTCATCCAGTCCAGCAGCGCCGGAGCATGCTTCATATTCTTCTGATCCACCGGAATCGGTACCTGATGGGCCCTGAACGAGCCCGTGTTCGGTACGCCGTCCCACTGTGCCGGTCCAGTCCAGCCTTTAGGGGAACGGAAGACGAGCATCGGCCATAGCGGACGGGTAAGGTCATTATTTTCCCGCGCATTTTTCTGGATGGCAGCGATCCGTTCAACGATTGTATCCAGTGCCTTAGCCATTTCAGGGTGCATCTGCTCCGGATCTTCGCCTTCGACAAAGAACGGTTCCCAGCCCATGCCCGTGAAGTAAGCAGTGATCTCTTCCTTGGATTGGCGGGACAAAATGGTTGGATTGCTAATCTTAAAGCCATTCAGGTGCAGGATCGGCAGCACAGCTCCGTCTGTAACAGGGTTGATGAAGCGGTTGGCGAACCATGATGCAGCCAGCGGTCCGGTTTCAGCTTCGCCGTCACCGATGACAACTGCGGAGATTAGGTCCGGATTGTCGAGGATAGCGCCGGCGCCGTGTGACAAGGAATAGCCCAGCTCGCCGCCCTCATGAATTGATCCCGGTGTTTCAGGTGCAGCATGGGAAGCTACGCCGCCCGGGAAGGAGAACTGCTTGAACAGCTTTTTAAGGCCGGGGATGTCCCGGGTAATTTCCGGATAAATTTCAGTGTAGCTGCCGTCCAGATAGGAATTGGACACCATAACCTGGCCGCCGTGACCCGGTCCTTCAATATAGAACATATTCAGATCATATTTAGTAATTACACGGTTGAGATGGGCATAAATGAAGTTCTGGCCGGGGATAGTGCCCCAGTGTCCGATTGGTTTGATTTTGACATCGGCATCCTTAAGCGGTTCTCTTAACAACGGATTGTCTTTTAAATACAGCTGTCCTACGGAAATATAGTTTGTTGCCCGCCAGTAAGCATCCAGCTTCTCCAGATACGTTTTTGATGAATAATCAACACTCATGGTCGATAATCCCATTTTCTCCACTCCCTAATTGATTGTAATTATAATTTCCAATCTTTTCTCTCTACAGGTACATCATACCTCTGATAAAAATAAATACAACCTTTTAGACAAGTGATACGGTCCAATTTTGTGAAATTTTGAACATAGTATGAAATATCCTGGTAATCGATAGACAAAACCATTCTTTTTCATGTATTTTCCCAATTTTTATCATCCGCTAAAAGTACTGAGTTGCGAAATAAATAACATTTAGCGCACTAGACTCGAAGCTGCGTTGAAGTGACTGGGACGACATTTTAAACTATAATGTTAATTAAATGCTGAGATCGGAGAGTTATAGTTATGAGTACACAGACAATCATGTTAAATTCTTTGACAAGCGTTAATGACGGGGGACATATCATCTATATGTTCGAGGATTACGATCGTTATGTTGATAATGCGCTGACTTATATTACAACTGCCATTGAGCTTGGCCATCATATTTTGTTCATTGAGCAAGCAGCCACTTATCAGCTTATCTTAAATAAACTGGCTGAATTCCTCCCTTCTGACCAGCTTGAATATCTGCATTATGCAAACAACATTGATTATTACGGCTCCCGGGGAGATTTTGATTTTGAGCATATTGTGAGTCACTTTGAGGATGTAACGGGAACCTTTCAGCATAAAGGCCTTTCTTTGCGTACGTGGGCTAATGTGATGACCTGGGGAGAGCATGGCGAGGATAAAATCCGCGGCAACCTGATGAATTATGAGCGGCAGACCTGCTGTTTTGTCCGTGAATATGGAATGGTCTCTGTATGCGCCTATAATGCACTTGCTATCTCTGCTTCCCTGCAGACTGAACTCATGAGAGAGCATGAGTATGTAATGATGGACCTGGAGTTTATTAAATCGCCCCTCTACAGGTATCACTCTCCGGAAGAAGTGATTTTCCCTTCCTTATCGGTGCAGAGACAGCTGCTGAATGAACAAAAGCATCTGCTCATTGAGAAAGAAGCCATGGAGCTGGCCAACCAGGCCAAAAATGAGTTCATCGCCATGATGAATCATGAAATCAGAACGCCGATGAACGGCGTGCTGGGCATGGCTGAGCTATTGGCCGCAACTGGGCTGGATGACCACCAGCAGGAGTACGTTTCCACCATCCAAAAAAGCGGCAAGTCCCTGTTGCGGATCGTCAACGACATTCTGGACTACAGCAAGCTGGAGTCCGGCTTCGGACAGCTGCTGGCTGAGCCGTTCAGTGTGCGGGAATCCATAGCGGAGACACTGGAGCTGCTTACTCCGGCTATCTGGAACAAGCAGCTTCAGCTTAACGTTTCTATCGGCTCCGACATTCCAGAGCTTGTAACCGGAGATGATGGCCGGCTGCGGCAGGTGCTGCTGAATTTACTGGGGAATGCGGTAAAATTCACCGAAGCAGGAAGCATTTCGGTTGCAGTACATCTTCTTTCGGCTTCTTCTGATACAGTCCGGCTGCAATTTAGTGTACAGGATACCGGCAGCGGCATACCTCCTGAACAACAATCCCGGCTCTTCCTTCCCTTTTACCGTGCAGATAACAATATAACCCGTCAGACAGAAGGCACCGGACTTGGTCTCGCAATCTGCAGGCGGATTGTGACACTGATGAACGGTGAGATCGGCCTCGCTTCAGCAGAGCTGGCTTCAACCGGCACGACGATTGTTTTCACAGCCGAATTCGGCATCTTTACTTCTGCGCCTTAATCCTCCTGCCTCTCTTCTCCCAGCCAACAAAAAAACAGTCCGGGAAATTTCCCGGACCAGCGGTCAAGTGACCGATACAAAAGTATTAAATTTCAGATATTTGTAGTGGAATCTCATATGCGAGAATTCAAGCGGAGTCCCGTTATCCAGAAAGAAAATCCCTTCCATGATGCTGACAGGCTCATTCGGCGACAGGTGCAGCAGCTCCTGGTCATTGGCCTCGGACGGCTCTGCAAACACGGACAGAAATGATTTGGTCACCGCCAGATTACGGGAATCCTCCAGATAATTGAAGATCGAGCCTTCGATAATCGTCTGGTTAAGATCCTGGACAATTTTGATCGGGATATAACCGGTTTCAATCATGAACGGTTCATCGTCGAACAGACGGAGCCGGACGATTTTATACACAAAATCATGGGGCCCGAGGAACAAATCCCGCTGCAGCTCTTTGGTCGGAGGAATGACCTCGAAATTCAGCACCTTAACCTTGGGCTTCGTGCCATGCATCTGGAAGTTATCGGTCACCCCCAGATTAGAGCCTTCATAATTGAAAATCGATTCATTTTTTATGTACAAGGGATTGATAAAGGTGCCTGAGCCCCGTTTTTTGAAAATAATGCCGACACTCTCCATCTTGGCGAGTGCACGTTTGATTGAGCTGCGGCTGACCTGATAGGTCTCGCTGAGCGTCCGTTCGTCGGGCAGGCGCATATCCGGGTATGCTCCGGCAAAAATTTTCATTTTGAGGTCATCAATAATCTGCTTGTAGACAAATTGTGTCATGAAGTACTCCCTTTCAGGTCTGCTGTCACTTCGTAAAGCTTACTGTTAACTATAGCATAATCAGTGTCTCTGTCATACCGTCATCCGGCCGGACGGCCGCAAAAACCCGCAGCCGGGATTCAGGCAGGCTGCGGGTTCATGCTGTACAGATATTCAATTCAAGCGCACGCTCAGTGCATTTCCTGCGTAATGTCAAGCTGTTGCAGCTGTTCGATCTGATGCAAATGGTTGAGCAGCTGCTGATAATGATCGGCTTTTTGCTGGACCGCCATTACGAGCTTCTGGAACTGGTCCGAATCCTGGCCGGATTTCTCCAGAATACGCAGCAGGCCGCTGTTAATTTGCTCGACATCCTCCATGCTGCTCTCCTGGGACACCTGGATTTTCTCCAGATGCTCGAACACTTCCTCCTCCGCTTCCACAATCTCATTCATAAAAACGGTAGACTGGCTGATCCGCTCAGCCGTTTCAGTCATTGCCCTGGTTCCGTCGCCGGATTTGCTGTGCAGCTGCTCCATCACATCGGTCATTCCCGTGAGTGAGCCCATTATCTCTTTCACATGGTTGCGGGTGCTGTCGGCAAGCTTACGGATCTCCGTGGACACAACTGCAAAGCCGCGTCCATGCTCACCTGCCCGGGCTGCTTCAATAGCAGCATTTAACGACAGCAGGTTCGTCTGCTCGGCGATATCCGTAATGACTCTCGCCAGCTGTTCAATACTGGTGAAATGCCGGCGCAGCTCCTCGTTCAAGGTAACAAATTCGGTAAATACAGCTGACGCCTTCTGCATTTCCTCGGAAATCTGTACGTTGGCTTCCTTCGCGAATTCGATTTTATTGGAGGAATACGACAGGCTGCCATACATTTCATTGATAAGGTCTTCAGTCTGCCCGCTGTTTGCCTTCAGATGTTCAAGCAGCTGCTGTGTCCCGCCGACCTGACTGATCAGCTCGCCGCTGCCTGCACGCAGGGCTGCAAATTCTTCAACCATCCGCCCCTCCTGCTGCAGGATTGCTCCGGTCTCAAGGCGGATCTGCTCGGCCAAGGCATAAGCGTGAACGCTATAAGATACCGGTTCAGGTACAGGCTCAATTGAAGATTCAGCAACCGCGCCAGCAGGCACGGCAGCTTCTGGAATCAGAATCTCAGTATCTGCCGGAGATTTCATCCGGAGTGAGCGAAGCTTGGTCATCCATTGCATATCCGATTTCCCCCTATTCAACCAGCAGCAGAATCATGGTCTGGTTGGCATGCTTTTTATAATATTGCTCTCCATAGCTGATGAACCCGGTAGTATTGCCGCAGAAGCTGAGCATCTTGTCGTCGAATGCGCCCCACAGCCGGTCACGGTTGAACAGCTGGTCCCGCAGAGTGCAGTTAATATTGAGTACAAAGGAAGGCTTGTACGGGCTTGCGCCTAGAGTTTCCTCCAGCACGGCCAGCGGGTCGGCCAGACCTAATACCTCTACATAAGTACTGGACATCACCTGGCTGTAAAAGGTGACCGAGCGGTCGGGATTGGCCGTCATCGGGGAGGCGATAATCAGATCGTCCTCATATCTTTTGCCGAGCGGACTGCTGAGAAAATGCTGCGTCAGCTCCTCTTCCGGTACGCCCAGCACACGGGCATACTCCTCAGCCGCAGGCCGGCCGTTAAACGAAAATACCGTTCTGCCAAACACATCCGCCTCCGTTACCAGCAGCGTGTTGCCTGTCGGGACGTATATATTCTCTTTGATCAGCGAGGTGCGGGCAGCCATATTGAAAAAAATACCCAGATTCTTTACCCGCCGGCTGCCGATATAGATGTACGTCTCGCCGCTCTCATCATCCGCTGCACTGCCGCCGATCACCTTAAACTCCGGTGCAATAAAAAACAGCGAAGAAAGAATCGCCTCCTCCATCGCAGCCGCGCCGTCGCACAGCAGCAGCAGAAAAGCGTTGGCATTGTCTTTTACCTTTTGATAGGCCGCATTCAGCCCGGCACTGCTCAGAACCGGCGGCTGCAGAATTTCAACAATTCCCGTCATGCGTACATCGTATTCAAAGCCGGTAATAACGCCGCTTCGGTAACCCTCAGGAGTGTATTCGCCTTTGGTCGAGCACAGTACGGCATGCGGCGGGGCCAGCGGAGACAATTCTCTGACAGCAGCAGCTGAAGCAAACAGCACCAGTCCGCGGTTCTCTCCAAGTTCCTCCAGTTGACGCCTTGCATCGTCCAGCGTATTAAACGATAAAGCTTTCATTATGTATAACAACCTTTCTGTGCGGGGAGCACTCTTTCAAACTTTTCCAAAAAAATTAGTTTTAATTTTTGATACTATCTTATGGTTAAACCAGAATGGTCCTGCTGTCTGTGAATAATGTCGCTTTTGGTTGAGCGCACCATCGAAAGCCTGTATCATGGACATACTTGGTGACAGCCAGGAATGACTACAATATGTAAAAAGGAAGTGTGAAGCATGACTTACTCCCAACGCTCAGCACACCCGGGCGCCTCATCCGATTTTGCCTATTTGGAGTATCAAATCAGCCAGGCACAGGAAGGATTGGCACAGGCGGAAAAAGACGGCGACACGGAGCTTGCCGCCGCTATCCGGAGGAAATTGGCCGGGCTGGAGGATGAACTGGAGCTGCTTGCAGACTAAGCAGGAACAGCTGGCAGACTAGCAGGAACAACTGGGAGCCTAAGCTGGGGCCCACTAGGGAGAATAGGAAGTTACCCGGCTATTATTCCGGCTATATAGTAACAATAGACCGTTTGAGAATAATTATCAATTAGCAAATGAGACAAGAATATGTCCGTGCTGACAGCGCTATTTGTGGGATTTTTCCCACTAATGACCTCTATTCAGCCTACTGACGGTGCAGTTTGTGGGATTTTTCCCACAAACTCCTTGTGCTCAGCCCGCCAACCGAGCTAACGGACGGGCTTCCTTTCAACCAAAACAAAAAAGGCTACCCCTTGGTCATGTGAAATGACCGGGATAGCCTTTTTGTGTGCTTTTGCCGCCTAACTTATCAGTTGGGAATTAAACCAGTTTTACCAGGCTGTAGTTTTTCTTGCCTTTGCGGACGATGATGAACTTGCCGCCAATGGCTTGCTCAGCGGTGATCTCTACCTCAAGCTCATTTACACGCTCGCCGTTGATCGAGATTGCACCTTTGGTAATGTCTTCGCGCGCCTGGCGTTTGGACGGCTCGATACCAAGGTCAACCAGCCATTCGACGATATTCTTCGTTTCGGTCGAGGCAGTGAAGGTCGGCATTTCCTTGAAGCCTTCTTCAATCTCATCGGCAGTCAGGGAGCGGATATCACCGCTGAACAGTGCTGCGGTAATACGCTTAGCCTGCTCCAGCAATTCTTCACTGTGCACGAACCGGGTCATCTCTTCCGCCAGTGCTTTCTGTGCTTCGCGCTTGTGCGGCTCGGACTCCACTTTGGCAGCAAGAGCTTCGATCTCTTCTTTGCTGAGGAACGTGAAGTACTTGAGGTATTTGATTACATCCCGGTCATCTGTGTTCGCCCAGAACTGGTAGAACTCGTAAGGGGTTGTTTTCTTCGGATCGAGCCACACAGCGCCGCCTGCAGTTTTGCCGAACTTGGTGCCGTCCGCTTTGAGCATCAGCGGGATGGTGAGGCCGAATGCTTTTGCTTCGTTGCCTTCTTTTTTCCGGATCAGGTCCAGGCCGCTTGTGATATTGCCCCATTGGTCGGAGCCGCCGATCTGCAGCTGCACATCCTCATGCTTGAACAGGTGCAGGTAATCGATCGACTGCAGAATCTGGTACGAGAACTCGGTGAACGAAATCCCGCTGTCCAGACGGCTGGAGACTACATCCTTGGCGAGCATGGTGTTGATGCTGAAGTTTTTGCCGAAATCGCGCAGGAATTCAATAACATTGATGTTCTTGGTCCAGTCATAGTTGTTGACCAGACGGACCTGATTGGCGTCATCATCAGAGATAAACAGCTTCTTCATCTGCGCAGTCAGCGCATCCACATTCTCCTGCACCTGCTCGAGTGTCTGCAGGGAGCGCTCGCTCTGGCGTCCGCTCGGATCGCCGATCGTTCCGGTAGCTCCGCCGATCAGGATCACCGGACGGTGTCCTGCCAGCTGAAAGCGTCTGAGCACCATAAACGGGATCAGATGCCCGATATGCATACTGTCTCCGGTCGGGTCTACACCGCAGTACAGTGAAACCGCCTTAGTATTCGTTAATTCGCGCAGTCCTTCCGCATCCGTCTGCTGATTAATGGCATCGCGCCATTCCAGTTCATCAATAATATTCAACATGTACAGCCCCTTTGTTAGTGATCAGTATGGTTAGTGGGATACGTTGGTGGATGAGCATCACCCGGGGTACGGCAGAGATCCGCGGACCGCCAATGTCTGCTATGTTGGCATACAACCAGCCAGCCCGGCAAACGCAAAAAATCGCCCCTTGTCTCTTCAGACACAGGGACGATTGAATTAACCGTGTTACCACCCAAATTGCACGGGAAGCCTATAATCAGCCCATCCGTACCACTCATAAGCGAGTTATCGTTCGCTTGCTCCCGCTTGGCATTACCCAAGATACTCCAGAGTGTATTTCGCAGCCCTCGTGTGTACCGGGTTCCATCACCCCCCGGCTTTCTGTGACAGGGACTAAGCTGCTACTGCGCTCGTTCAACGTATACAAACTATAAGATTACAGAAAGTATAGCCAATTCACAATTTGTTGTCAATCCGGCCGCTACAGGGATTAGCATCAAGCATAACGCCAGCCGCCGCTGGCCGTTATATTTTCCGCTTCTGCCTCGGCATAGCCTTCACAGATAAACCCTATAACCTCACTTCCGTCCTCAAGCTCCACCTTCCCAAGCCCAAGCGGCGCGGGAATCAGAGCTGCAAATGCGCCAACCGATTGAACCGGCATCTTCCATAGCTCGAGCTGAATGGAGGCTCCCCCTCGGGCTTTTTTAAGCAGACCTGGCTTGGCAGGTGCAGTCTGCAGTCTGATCATATCGTAGCAGGGTGCCGTTCTGGACTCGCGCCAGAAATAAGCGCCGTGACCGGTCATCTGTTTTTCGAGCGGATAGCCCTGCATATGCAGGCCGCAGACGGCAATCGTAGTATATTGCTGCACGGTTGCTGCTGTATCTGCTGTTTCAACTTTCCCAGCCAGCTCCGTATCTTCCAGGCCGGAAGCCCCAAGGTAAAGGCCTGCCATTCCCGCCAGCAGATGCTCGCTGTCCGCCAGCGCGAATAAAGTGATCCCGAACGGCAAATCCTGCGCAGCTTCTCCGGCAGGGACAGCCACCGCAGACAGATCAAGCAAATTGCAGTGATTGGTGTAGCGGCCCATATCCGAATTGGCGCCAACCGGATTAAGCTCCACCTGCTCTCTGGTCCAGGTGCCTCCACAAGTGGGCATGACCAGCACCGCGTCCTGCAGCAGCTCGCGGGATTTAGCCTTGTACTCCTGCAGCCGGTGCATGGCCTGGAACAAGCTGGAGGCTGTATGCCGTTCCCCGTTTCCTGACGATAAAATCTGTTCTGTGACAGGAAGCACGGAAGCGCGGTTATTCTCCACAAATGCTCCCAGACCTGCCCAGCGCTCCGCTACCCAGGGGCCATCATACAGAATGGAAGCCGCTTCGAAGAACATTGTACAGTCCACGTATTCCACCGGAATCCCCAGCTCCTTCAGCGAATCACCCGCTGCTTGCCAGGCCAGCCGGTACTCCTCCTCATGAGGGCCATAGAAGCCAAGCGGCTCTGCCGGAAACAGCAGCCTGGCAGGACGACGGTCTGCCTGCCGGGGGATACTGCGGGACCAGGGATCGGATACATCCAGGCCGCGCACCTGCCGGTCAACCAGCAACGCTTCCTCCAGGCTGTTCGCGAACACCGTGACACAGTCCAGGCTGGCGCAAGCCGGGACTACTCCCAAGGTAGGCCAGGCACCCAGGCTGGGCTTATACCCTACCAGACCGTTCAGCGCTGCCGGTACACGCCCGGAGCCGGCAGTATCCGTGCCCAGCGAGAAGACTGCCTGGCCGCGGGCAACAGCAACTGCCGAGCCGGAGCTGGAGCCGCCGCTGATATATTCCGGTCTGAGCGCGTTATGCACCGCCCCATGCGGACTTCTTGTGCCGACCAGTCCGGTGGCAAATTGATCCAGGTTGCTTTTGCCTACAGGAATCGCCCCGGCACCGACTAAGCGCTCCACCACAGAGGAATGTCTGTCCGGTATATAGCTGAATTGCGGGCAAGCAGCTGTGGTAGGGAAGCCCTGCACATCTATATTATCCTTGACCGCAAACGGAATTCCCCATAGCGGATAATCCTCTCTGTCCAAATGGCTTATAGCCTCCAGATAGGGCAGTATCCGCCCGTAGTCCGGCGGCTCAATCCAAATATTCAGCTCCTGATCCTCCTGTGAACGCCGGATAATTTCACGGATAACCGTCTCCGGCGTGAGCACTCCGCTTCTGTATTGGTCCCGCAGCCATCCTGCAGACAGCTTGAGCGGAAATTCGGCCATAGCCATATCGTTCATCTCCTATTCTGCGGGTTACGCTGCTTCTCATAAGGCCTCATCTCATGCAGCTTGAGAGCCAAATGAAGCTCAAGCATATCGTCCCCGTCATCTGAGTTCAGGTTCAGCAGCTCACAGGCACGTTCAATCCTGTAGGTCACGGTATTATAATGAGTGAACAATGCGGCTGAGGTTTTTTTTACATTGCGGCTGTTCTTGAAGTACTGGGTTAGCGTCTGCAGCAGGGATACGTTGTGCTTGTTGTCGTAATCAAGCAGGGGAATCAGATACTGATCCCGGTACTCCCGGATTTCTTCAAGCTCCGGCAAATGGTACAGCAGCCTGAAGACGCCCAGCTTTCTATAATCTATGAACGGTTCACGAAAATCGCAAATCTCGCGGATATGATAAATCTTTTTTGCTGACTCATAGCTGAAATGCACCAGATCAGGACGGCTAACCTTGTCTCCGATGCAGAAGACAAATGTATCTTTGGCACAAACAGCACTAAGCTCCGTAAGCAGGCGCTGCAGAGTGTCGGCGAGCGGGCTGTCCCCGTTATCCGCTATCGTAACTGCCAGCTCGCCTTCCATGATCGTCATCTTCACATGCTGTAAATCCGGCCTGGTCCTGATTCTCTTCACCGCCTGCTGCAGCTGCTTCACCTCAGGCTTCATATCCAGCCAGCCCACCACCGCTGCAGTCATTGCATGATCAGGCAGCGGACAGCCGCAGGCCTCTGCCCTCAGCTTCAGATCCTCGCCGGCCACAATCCTGCCGCTGATCCAGTCCTGCAGGAACTGATCCACGTACTTCAGCTCCACTTCTCTGCGGGCGTTCGCATTGATCATTTCCAGTCCGACCAGAACACCTACCCTGTCAATAGTCAGCTGATCGACCATAGTCAGCTCCTGGTTCCATTCAAGCAAGATCAGCAGGCACTGGTTCATCTGCTTGTCATTAACTGTAGACACATAAGCCCTGATCCGCCGTTCTCCAAGGGTGATGAAGCAAATGCCCAGACTCGCCTCATCCCTGAGCTGAAGCCAGACCGGTGACTGGCGGTGAAATCCGAGCTCCTCGGCCTGCGGAGAACAGAACAGATGGTCCATATCATCCAGAAGCACAATCGGATTGTGCAGCATTCCGTCCAGCGTGCGCAGAAAGTCCTCAATGCCGTCACCGTGCAGCAGCTGCTTCGACAGCTTCTGAAACCGGCTCTGGAGCTGGGAGAGCTCCCTGGCTTCCTGCACCAGCACCCGCTCCATGATATCCCTGACTACATCAGAGAATGATGTGGACGAGGGCAGCTCAAAAATCGGGAAATCCAGCTGGTCGGCAAGCTCAAGCGCCCTGGCCGGAACCTCATCAATAAAACGTTTGGTTTTGATCCCCAGGGCAGAAACGCCCTTTTGGTTCAGCTGCGGAATCATGTCTGAAATCAAATCCGGCTGGTCACGGAAGGGGAACCCGCTCGTAATCAGGAACTCCCCCGGCCGGACCCAATCAATAACATCCGGGACCTCCATCACGTTTACGCGATTTATGTAACGGTGCAAGCCGCCCGCTCCGGCAAGCACTACTGCCTCCTTGAGATCGGGAATCAACAGGATGTCGCTGCAGGTCAGACCTGTGATTACATTGTTCGCCATGGAGCTCCGCCGCCTTTACTTTAGCTTCGAGGAATAGATATCTTCAATAATGGTTGTGCCGAAAAAGGAGTTTGGAGCTACCTGTGCTTCTGCCGGCAGAAAAATACTGATCTGCTCAGATGGCGTATCCCCCGCATTGGCTACCGAATGAACAACGCCGGCAGGCACATGAAAGGTATCTCCGGCCCGGTAGCTGCTCCACTCGCCGCCGCTCAGCAGCTTAACCTCGCCTACGGTAATATGAATAATCTCCACCACGTCGTGATAATGCGGAACCACCTGCCCGCCGACACCGAGCTTTTCCCATAAAATAGAGCTCATCCGAATCCCCAGCTTATCCGCCTGCGCCGCAGAGACAATCTCCCGGTGATACAGCTCGATATGGTTAGGCATCAGCTCCCATGTCATTTCCTCTGCCGTCAGAACCTCGGTTTCCTGTGTAAGCATATGTCATTCCTCCATAAGATTCATTTATTGATTTCTGCGGAATACGGCCGCTACCGGCCCTCCGCCTGCCGGACCCTGATGCTCCCCGCCGCCGGATACATAGATCATCGGATCTCCGCATACATAAGCCAAAACCCCGCCGACAACAGCACGGGCATGCCGGGTATGGTTGATATCTGAATCATCGAGCATCGTATGACGCCGCTCCCTTACATAGCCTGTCGGGTCAGCCTCCGCTTTGGCCAGCACCTGAATCAGCTCATCTCCGGCATGCCGGTCGATCATGCGCTGCAGTGCCGCTCCGTCAATGGAGTCCTTCATAACATCATGGTCAATATAATAAGGACCCTCCGCTGCGGAAGAATTACCGAATACAATGATCTCACAGCACGAAAGCTCACTCCCGGCAGAGGTCGAAGCAACCGCGCTGTACAGCTCCCAGTTCACGCAGATCTCTTCATCCTGGAGCCCCTTCCGGCCGATTTCCCCAAGCGCCACAGCAACGCCGAGGGCGGAAGCGCCTCTGGAATACCCCATCGACTTATAGGTATCCTCAGTCACAGGCTCAGCCTTTCTGCTATGGGCTTCATGCATTTGCTCTGCAGTCAGAAGCGGGCATTTAATCTGTACAAAATGCACATCCTCCGCAGACGCAATACCGGCATCACGGACCGCACGGGACACCGCTTCAGCCACTGCATCCACCTGGCTCAGGCGCCCCAGCTCCTCCGGCAGGAAATCCCTCGTTCTGGAGACACCGATCGCGAGTGATTTCAGCCCAGGCCCGGCCCCTCCCGTTTCCGGCGAACCACTGCGGCTCATTACGGTGAAATGCGGACTCAGTATGCCTTCCGTGCCTCCTGACATGATATAGGACACAGCCGGCTGGCTGTCTGCGGAATAAGCAGCAAAGAACTGCTTCAGGGCCATCACCGCATATCCCCGGGTAAAATCGTTGACACAGCCGTTGCCCTCAGTCTTGCCCAGCACGGCAACTACATGTGCAGGATCAAGGATCCCCGCCTCAATTGAGGCCTTAAGTCCTGTCGTATCATGCGGAGCACCGGCAGGTACTTTAATCACGGAGCATTTCATCACAGATCATCACTCCTTGTCCAAAAGATGACTTTCTTCTCCAGCAGTCCGACACACCAGAACAGCAGCAGCCCGCAAGCCGCCGAAGCGATAATCGCCGAGAACATTACCGGAGTATCCATATGATAGGAAGAGACCAGAACAACGTATCCAAGCCCTTTATTCGCACCGACGAATTCGCCGACAATAGCTCCGACAATCGCCAGGGAGGTTGAGATTTTTAGCGCGGAGAAAATATAAGGCAGACTTGTCGGCAGGCGCAGCTTCCAGAAAATTTCCCACTTCGTCCCTTTATAAGTAGAAAACAGCTCCCAGGCCTCATATTCAATCGCCTTAAGTCCTTTGACACTGTTCACCAGTATCGGGAAAAAGCAGATCAGCGTGGATGCCACTACCTTGGAGGAATATCCGGTACCCAGCCACACAACCAGCAGAGGGGCCAAAGCCACAAGCGGTGTTGTCTTAAGGGCGATTGCCAGCGGAAAAGCCCCCTTCTCAATCGGTTTGGAATGTACGAAAATAACGGCTGTAACAAATCCCAGAATGTTGGCCAGCATAAATCCGGCCAGGGATTCCATCAGGGTAACAAGCATATGTGAGCCTAATGAGGCTTCAACCGCTGATAAGACCGCTGTGGGAGCCGGCAGCAAATATACCGGAATGGAAAAGAGGCGAACGGCCAGTTCCCAGAGCACCAGAAACCCCAGGCCGAATCCGAGCGGATACAGGCTATCTTTAAGCTTGGCTGTCATAAATGCTTCACCCTCTTTCTCAGTTCCTTGACCGTATAGTGGAATTCCGGCAGCTCTTCCATCCCGGCCTCCCGCGGCGAGGGCAGAGGAACCGGGATAATATCCGTAACTCCGGCGGGCCGGGGCGACATCATCACTACCCGGTCAGACAGCAGCACCGACTCCTGGATTGAATGTGTAACCATAACGATGCTGCTAAGGCTGGTTTCGGGACTCTCCCATAGACGGAGCAGCTCGAAATTCAGCTTTTCGCGGGTTAATTCATCCAGGGCACCAAAGGGCTCATCCATTAAAAGCACCGCCGGATCAGCTGCCAGCGCCCTTGCGATCGCCGCCCGCTGCTGCATGCCGCCGCTCAGCTGATGCGGAAAATGATTCATGAAATCCTGCAGGCCTACCAGACGCAGTGCGCTTTCCGCCTTCTCCCGCGCTTCCTGCTTAGTGAACTTTTTCTTGTTGCCAAGCTCGAGGGGAAGCGTGACATTCTGGAGTGCCGTAAGCCAAGGCATGAGCACCGGCTTCTGAAAGACCATACCGAGCGACAAGTCGGAGGAAGTATAGGTGACCTGCCCTCCCTTGTCGGGACCCAGCAGCTGAAGCATCAGTCTCAGCATGGTCGATTTTCCGCAGCCGCTCGGCCCGAGTATCGAAATGAATTCATTCCGGTATACATCCAGATTCACCCGGTTAAGCACCTGTACCTCTCCAAAGGACAGGGAGCAGTCTGATAACGAGAGCATCACTTCACGCTCTTTGGATTTCTGTAAGGGACGATGTTCTGCCATGAAGTTCTTCTGTTCCTTAATTACCGCCGTCATAAGACCGCCTCCTATTCCAGATATTCGTTCGTAAACAGTGACTTCAGATCCTGCTCTTTCTTCACAAAACCAAGCTCAATCAGACTCTTCTGCAGGGTACCCCATGCCTCTTCCTCCGTCGATCCGAGCGGCAGCTGCTCCGGCTCCAGCAGCGGAATACTGGCCTTCATCATCGCTACCTCATGCTCCAGATCCAGCTTGTCACCATACTTCAAACCGAATTCCGCCGCTTCCTCCGGATTCTTCAGTGCATAGTCCCAGCCTTTCATGGATGCCTGCACGAAGCTCTTGACCAGCTCAGGGTCTTTTTCAATGACAGATTCAGTAGTAAACAGCGTATCTGCATAGAAATTGATGCCGTAGTCATTCGGATCAATAATGTTCACCTCTTTGCCCTGTTCCTGCACAGCCAGCACTTCATTGATCACATATCCCGGCCACGCCTTCACCTGCCCGGTCAGCAGCGGACTAAGATCATATTTTATCGGCATTTCCTCAATTTGCGAGGTTTCGATGCCTGCGCTTTTCTCCATCGCCCGGAACGTCAGCTCCTCATTGCCGCCCAGCTTAATGCCCACCTTCTGGCCGACAAGATCCTCCATAGTGGAAATACCCGACTCTTTAAGCGCGAACATCACAAAGGGGGTTTTGCGGTAAATTGTTGAAACGGCCTTGACCGGCACTCCCTTTTCCCGGGCAATAATAATCTGGTCCGCTCCGGTTACCCCGAACTCTTCACTGCCGGAAGCGACCATCTGCACCGACGGAAAATCCGATCCGCCCGGCCGTATCTCCACATCCAGTCCGGCATCCTTGTAGTACCCCTTTTCCACAGCGGTGTAAAAGCCGGCAAACTGGGCCTGATGAATCCATTTCAGCCTCAGTACAACCTTCTTCAGCTCTCCGGAATCCCCCTGGCCGTCAGCCTTGAGTTCTTTTCCGGAGCCGCAGGCTGTAATCAGCAGCATCAGTGACGATAACAGGACGAGCATTGCTTTTCTGGACATTTTCCACATAGGATATTCCCCCGTTATGATGTAATTGTGATGGTTAGTAATACTGTTCAGCAGCGCGGCAGTCTAATACTGCTCCAGCGCTTTGAGGACCTCTGCAGAATGGCTGACGCTCCCGAATACGCCTCCCTGCATTTTGACCATTTCCAGTGCAGCCTGATGATTGCGGGGATCAGTAGCTCCGGTGCAGTCCTCCAGGATCAGACATTCATACCCCCGGTCGTTCGCCTCCCGCATAGTGGTGTGGACACATACATCGGTTGTGATGCCTGTAAGAATCAGATGGGTGATTCCCCTGTTCCGCAAAATCAGGTCAAGGTCCGTTGCGTAAAAACTTCCCTTGCCGGGCTTATCAATAATAAATTCCCCGGGTGCGGGTGCAAGCTCCTCAATAATCTGCCAGCCGCGTTCGCCCCGGACAAGAATCCGTCCTGCAGGACCAACAGATCCGATCTCTGCCCCGATCTGCCTGCTGCGCCACCTTTTGTTGGCAGGCAGATCGGATAGATCCGGCTTATGCCCTTCCCTCGTATGAATGACGGTGAAGCCATCAACACGGCGGATACGCTCAAGCAGCTGCTGAATGGGCTTAATTGCCTTAGCCGTCAGAGAAAGGTCGTAACCCATCTGCTCTACGTACCCTCCCTTGCCGCAGAAATCGGTTTGCATATCAATAATCATGAGCGCTGTCTTCCGGGGATCCATGGCCCCGTCGTAAGGCCACACATAAGGTGATGCTGTGATCTGCATAATATCGTTTCCTCCCCTAAACAAGCACATTTTTTGCGTTAGTTTATATAACATTTGTTTTCGTTTCTTTCTTATGAGTTAGATTATATTACAACAAAACGGATATGTCTTCGTTTTTATTACAAGTTTTTTAGATATTATTTCGTATTTTTCTATAAATATAACACCTTATGTTATTTATGTTTACATAATGTGCATTCCTATACACAGTTTTACGTATGATTAAGTGATTTCAGAATACAGGACGTATAGCTGCACCGGAAAGCGGTAAACTGCACAGCCAAAAAAGCCGTCCAGGACATCAGGTCCCGGACGGCTTGCTGCAATCCAACACTTTACAGCTTCAAACTAATGTATTCACGCGCCCCATTCGCGCAAACAGATACCGCACTCTTTCGGCAGCAAATGTCTTGTGAGAAAAGTTAAAATAGACGCTGCTTATATTGGATAAGCAGCGTCTATTCCAATTGATTAATCAGTGGTCAGGCTCTTAGCCTGCTTATATCCGCTGCAGACGGCCGTCCAGCTTATAACTGCAACCTGCTTCAGCATGGATTACCGTCCGTTGCTCCTGTACGCGCACAGATACTGTACCAGTTGAATGAGTGCGCAGCACGGCCCTGACCAGCTGCCCGTCCGACCACTCAATGTCCGCTTCGATATTGCCTTTTGCCCGGAGCCCGGACACCGATCCGCTGCCCCAGGCTGCAGGAAGCGCCGGCAGAAGGCGGATCTCCCCCGGCCTGCTCTGGAGCAGCAGCTCTGCAATCGCAGCCGTCCCGCCAAAATTACCGTCAATGACGAAAATATTGCTTTCCGCTCCTGCGATACCGGCCTTGGAATAGGTAAGCAGATTATCGAAGCACAGCCCGCTGATCAGATGGGAAATATGCCTGTAAGCCCGTTCCCCGTCATACAGACGGGCAAAGTAAAGTGCAAACAGCGCTGCAGTAAACTCCACATCCTCCAGATCATCCTGCTGCATCCGGTTCTCCAGGGTGATCCTGGCCGCAGTACTCAGGTCAGGGGTCTCTTCCGGTGTAATCTGACTGGCAGGATATAGTGCGCTCAGATGGGAGAGATGGCGGTGCTCCGGCTGTGCTTCGGCATAATCCTCCAGCCATTCCTGCAGCTGGCCCCGGCTGCCGGTCAACAGCGGCGGCAGCTGGGCAATTGCCCCGGTCAGGCGTGCCTGCAGCTCTTCGTCCTGCTCCAGCAGCTCCGCTGCCCGCAGGCAGAAGGTAAACAGCTCGCGGATCAGCACCTGATCCAGTGTCGTCCCCATCGACAGCTGCCACGATTCCCCGCTGCTGTCAGGAGAGAAGCTGTTCTCCGGCGAATTGGACGGTCCGCTGACCAGCCAGCCCTTCTCCGGATGAACCGTCATGTAGCTAAGGAAGAAGGCTGCCGCCTCTTTAAGCACCGGATAGGCCTGGCGCTGCAGAAACTCACGATCCTGGCTGTATTCGTAATGCTCGATCATCTGGACAGCAAGCCATAGCCCCCCGGTGACATTCAGCCCCCACGAGGTCTCCCAGCCGGGAGCGGTAAAGCCCCAGACGTTGGAGAATACATGGGCTGTCCAGCCTTCACTCCCGTAAAAATCCTGTGCGCTGCGTTTTCCCGCCTGCGCCAGCCGCTCCAAATAACGCATCAGTGGCAGATGGCTTGCGCCCAGATTTACGGCTTCTGCCGGATAATAATTCATCTGGGTATTGATATCCAGATGATAATCACAGCTCCAGCCCATCCGGCAGGCTTCGCCGTCATTCCAGATGCCCTGCAGATGCAGCGGAAGCGGTGAATCCGCCCGTGAGCCGGCAATCATCAGATATCGCCCGTACTGCAGGAACAAGGCGAACAGGCCCGGGTCACGGCTGCCGTCCTCCTCAGCCAGCCTGCGGATGCGGCTGTCGGTTGGAATTACCGGAGCGGCAGCTTCACCCAGCCGGATGGATACCTTGGCAAATTCTCCGCAGTAATCAAGAACATGAGTTTCCCTCAATGCGGCGTAACCCTTAGCGGCAGCCTGTTCAAGACTACGGGCGCATTGCTCTTCCCAGCCTGCTGCCTGATCGGGATAATCCGTGCAGACGGTAAAGTATACGCGCGCTTCATCCGCCCCCGCGACCGTCCACCGGCCCTCCTCTATGGACAGCTTGCCTCCGGTAAGCTCCAGCCTGATTCTCCCTTCAGCCCATACCCCGCAGGTGCCGTCACTGTGTACCTGCTCGGTAGCCTGGCAGCGGAATTGCAGCGTATTTTCGTCCAGCCGGCTGATCGTGAAGGAATCCGTTCCGCCCCCGGCACCCAACGTAAAGGATACGCCGCCGGGCTGTCCGCTCCAGATTCTCGCGGCAATTACATCATCGGCATGGGAGGCAATTGCCTCCCGAAACAGTGTATATCCGCCGGGATACTGGCATTCGCTCCGGATGACCGCATGCTCCAGATCCAGCTCACGCCGGAACCGCAAGCCGTCCTCCTCCATTCCTTCAACCGGCAGGTCAAAAGAAAACTCCAGCTCACACAGCGCCAGATTCGTGCCGAAGTTCCGCTTCACAGGCTGCAGATGCTGCTTGGCAAGCCGGTCACCCTCTGCATAATTGCCGCTCAGAAAGGATCCGCGCATCTCTTCAAGCGCTTCCCTGCCTCCGAAGGGACCTGGAATCACTTCCTCCCGGCCGGACCAGTAGGTCACTTCATTCATGCTCCATACTTCACGCTGCGGGGATGCCATAATGACAGCGCCCATTCTTCCGCTGCCCGCTGGCAGCCCCTGCGACCAGCCTTCGGCAGGACTGGTGTACCATAACTTCAAATCACTCACTTGCACATCCTCCTGTCTGCTTAAACCCGAAACCTTTGGATACCGCTCAGGCTAAGTGGAAATTTGACATCTATTTCTCAATCAAACCTCGAAATGAGATTACTAATTGGAAAAACGTCACTTAAATCCATGAATTTCGCGCCATTAGCCGTTTTTGAGCTGAAATAAGTGACGTTTTTCCACCTAAATGGCCCTATCAATGAAAAACAATAGAACTAAGCAGCAAAAATCCAACTAGATATGAGAGGCGTGTGGAATGGGCAGACTACAACCTGCCACGCCTCATCCGGGCAGAGCCCGGCAGCCCTTTATACAATAAAACGTATGCGGAGCCTCAGCTGTGCAGCAGCTTCAGCACCCGCAGGCCCGTGCCGGTGCTGCGGCTGTCCCGGCGATCCGTATTGCGGATGGTAATCGACACTACGGCACGCGCCGCCTGCACCGGAAACATAAACGGCACCGGCCGGTAAGCACCCGGGCACCATTCATCAAACAGATTAACCTCTGTAAAGGCTCCGCCGTTCAGTGAATACTCAAAGATGCCCGTGTCCGGCCCGCACAGCAGGACAAGCCCGGCACACTGTCCGGTCACCTCAAAGCTGAAGCCGGCCGCCGGATCATCTGTCCAGGCATGCACGGTTGAGAACCGCCAGTTTATCAGCGGCTCACCGGACGGAAGCTCACTTATACAGAAGTCCGGGGAATACGAGGCAATGCTGCAATCCAGCATCTCTCCGTATTCATAGTTGCAGTGGACGAGCGGAACAGGCGGCAGAAGAAGATTATCTGCCGCCATTCCACTCGGTGAATTCCCTTCCAGCAGTGCCTGCTCCAGATACCTCCTTACAAAAGCGGCATACAGCGCATGCCCCTCATCCAGCGGGTGATAACCGTCAGGCGCGCATTGCTTCCAGTCCAGCCCGCCGGCCTGGATCATGTCATATACTCCCGCTGCACAGTCGACCGACGGGATGCCGTAATAGCCGGCCACCTCCTCATGCACCGCAATGTTGAACGGCTTGCGGCCGGTCAGGTTCTTATCGGCCGCCGTGTAGATGAAGATCAGGTCCATAAGCGGATTCAGCCGACGGCACTGCCGGACAATCCCCTCCATGCCGCGCACCGATTCCTCCCGGTCGCCCCCGTCATTCACGCTGAACTCAACGAACAGCAGGTCAGGGCTGCCCGCATGGAACACATGCTCCGCCAGCCGGTGGGCCCCGAACGAGGAATCGGTGCCGCCGACACCGGCATTGATGCAGCGCAGCTGGCGGCCTTCATACACCGACTGCAAGTACAACCCGGTCAGCGCCCGCCAGCTGGACGTTTCAGGCTCTGAAGCGCCGGCTCCTTCCGTAATGGAGCCGCCCAGAAAGGCAACGGTAAGCGGGGACCTTCCGGCAAGCTTCCTGCGCATGCCGGGCAGCCCCCGGCGCGGGGCAATGATATCATTGCCGCCGCTGCTCCGGTGACTCATCTTTTCACCTCTTTACCAGCCACTTAGGCTGTATGGTTATTTGGCTGAAGCATCATAAGCCTTTTGCAGAATTTCCAGGTACCGGTCCAGCTTCAGATCCTTCAGGCCTTTGACATAAGCATCCCAGTCCTTGTTCAGGTCCTTGTTGCCGGTAATAAACTGCAGCTCATTCTGCTCGATGTAATTCTTCAAATTCGTCTGCAGCATGCTGGCTTCATCAATTTCGGTTGGGTCAATCCAGATCGCCCAGAGAGGGAACAGCTCCTTCGGCTCATGACCTTCATAGAGCAGGGTCGCATCATAAAGTCTGCGTTCGTATCCGTTTGAGGCATAAATGTCGGTTCCCTGAACCCAGGTGTCGCGGTATTCCTTCGGCATATAGAAATGCCCCATGCCGCTCCAGCCCGCATTGCGCGGGGCTTCGCCTTCGGCTACCGGTATCGCCTTGATTACCGGCTTGACATCCTTGCCGAGAGCCACGTCTCCCTCAGCCGGATCGGTCCAGTCAATCCCCTTCATACCGCTGGCCGCATTGGTCTGGCCCTCCGGGGTGAACATGTAATCAACCATCTTGATCAGGGCAATCTGCGCCTCTTCACTGGCTTTGTTGGTAATGACGAACTTGGCACCCGGCGATACGCCGCCGGCATCATGCGTGGCGTAGGAGATACCCTGCGGTCCGGTGAGCGGAGCCAGCGGATTGTAATGCGCCGAACGGGTATTGCCTGCATCGATGTTAACAAAGATCGCCGGATGCATGCCCGCCCCCGCGCCGAGGATTTCGGCCTCGGCATTTTCACCGATTTTTTTGAAAGCCTCCGCATTCTGGGTAAAGGCTCCCGGATCGATCAGGCCGGCATCATACAACGATTTGATATAGGCCAGACCTTCCTTCCACTCCGGCTTGACCGCTGCAGACTCCACCTTGCCGTCCGTCAAATTCAGGTAATTGCGGTCATCGTCATAAACGAAGCTGTTCATGAGATAAGGGATAATGCGGACACCGAAATCTTCAGTTGATCCGCTCAGCGGTACTTCATCGGCCTTGCCGTTGCCGTTCGGGTCCTGTGTTTTGAAGGCCTCCAGCATCTGTTTGAATTCCTCTGTTGTCTTCGGCTCTTCCAGATTCAGCTTCTTCAGCCATTCCGTATTGATCCACATTTTGTTCGGGTAGGAGCAGTGGAAGCATTCGGCATACGCTCCCAGCCCGTAAATATTGCCGTCAGGCGCAGTAATCAGCGACTTCATCGCCGGTGTCTTTTCCATGGCAGCCTTGATATTGGGCGCATACTGCTCAATCAGGTCGTTCAGCGGAATCAGCACACCCTGCTGCCCGTATTTCAGTACATCACCCTGGGAGAACTCATCAATGTAGGCAGTCAGCAGATAAGCATCCGGATAATCGCCGCTGGCCAGGGAAATCTGGCGTTTCTCCTTGGCGCCGTCGGACGGATTGATCTGCCAGTCAAATTTGATATTAAATTTGTCCTGAATGAAGGTGGTGAATTTATTAGTCGGGATATCGATGCCTGATTCCTGGACAGCGAATACGCTGACCTCTACGGGCTGGGAAGCGCTCCCCGCATTACTGCTGCCGGATGCTGTAGCGGACGGGCTTGCTGTATTGTTGTTGCCCGAACAGCCGCTGAGCACCGCCGCACATACGGTAGCCAGCATTACGAAACTTGACAGACTTTTTCTCAAAGCAGATCAACTCCCTTTTTATTGTTGGACAAGGCCGAAATGTAAAAGTGCTGCTGTACCGGAAAAGGCCTCACCCCCTTGCCGCAGGCATGCTGCCTCAGCCCTTGACTGAGCCGACCAGCATTCCCTGTACGAAATACCGCTGTACAAAAGGATAAATGACCAGCACAGGCAAGGTGGCGACGACGATCAGCGCATATTTCAGCAGCTCCGCCATCTGCTGGCGCTCCACCATCGCTATTGCATCCATGTTCCCGGCACTGTTGTTCTGGATGATAATACTGCGCAGCACCAGCTGCAGAGGGAACAGATTAGCCGATTTCAGGTAGATCAGGGCATCAAAGTAAGCGTTCCACTGCCCTACCGCATACATCAGCACCAGCACCGCCAGAATCGGCTTCGACAGGGGCAGCACCACACTGAGAATAAACCGCATATCACTGCACCCGTCAATCTCGCTGGCCTCCAGCAGCTCCTCGGGAATCGAGGCCTGGAAGAAGGAACGGGCAATGATCACCTGCCAGACCCAGATGGCATTCGGAATGAGCAGCGCCCAGCGGGTGTCGATCAGATGCATCTCTTTTACCACCATATAGGTGGGAATCAGCCCGCCGCTGAAGATCATAGTGAAGGTAATGATCATCATTAACGTATTGCGTCCAAAAAAAGTTCTGCGCGACAGCGGATAAGCGATCATAACCGTCAGGATTACACTGATCAGCGTACCGGCCGCCGTATAAAATATAGAATTGCCATACCCGCTGATAATCTCGGGCGTATTGAACAGCACCCTGAAGCCCTTGAAGGAAATATCGACCGGCCAGAGCCAGACTTTGCCTGAGGTGACGGCTGCCGGAGAGCTGATCGAGCTGCTGACAATAAAGATAAGCGGATACAGCACAGCGATTACCACCAGGATAAGCACCGTGTACACTGCGGCCAGAAAGATCCGGTCACCGGCGGACTCTCTGATTTTGCGGGAAACTGCGGACGAAGCTGCCATACAGAAACTCCTCTCTTACCAGATACTGTTGCTGGTGATCCGCTTGGCAAGCCCGTTTACGGTTACCAGCAGCACCAGATTAATCAGTGAATTGAACAGTCCGACTGCGGTGGCGAAGCTGTAGTTGGCATTCAGCAGGCCGATTCCGTAGACGTACGTGGCAATAATCTCCGAATTGACAATATTGAGCGGATTTTGCAGCAGATAGACCTTTTCAAAGCCGATCGCCATCACATTGCCCACATTCAGAATCAGAATAATGACAATCGTCGGCACAATCCCGGGCAGGTCCACATGGCGGATTTTTTGAAACCGTGAAGCACCGTCCACCCTGGCTGCCTCGTAGAGCGTCGGATCGATTCCGGCGAGTGCCGCCAGATAGATCACTGCACTGTAGCCGGCCGTCTGCCAGATATCGGACCATACATAAATCGAGCGGAACATCCCGGGTTCGCCCAGAAAATTCACCGATTCCAGCCCGAAGAAATTGAGCGCAATATTGGCAAAGCCCAGGCGCGGTGCCAGGAACAGCATGATAATCGACACCATAACCACTGTGGATATAAAATAAGGCGCGAACGAAACCAGCTGGACAAACCGCTTGAACCGGCCGCCGCGGATTTCATTGATCATCAGAGCCAGCAGAATCGGAATCGGGAACCCGGCCAGCAGCAGGTAGCCGCTGAGCAGCAGCGTATTTTTGACCAGCGTCCAGAACATCGGATTTTCAAAAAACAGCCGGAAATGCTTGAGCCCGACCCAGGGGCTGCCCCAGATTCCCTTAATAACGTTGTAATCCTTGAAGGCCAGGACGGCGTTCGCCATCGGATAATACTTAAAAATAAGGAAGAACAGCAGCGGCGGGATGACCAGCAGATGCAGCTGCCAGTGCTTCATTATCTTTTTTCCGGCAGCCTGCAGTCTGGCCCGGCCTTTACTGCGGGGCACTGTCCGGCTGTGCAGGACGATTTCTTTTTGCAGGTTGATCTCCCCCCAAAAGTTTTATTAGCGTATACTTCAGTGATTAGCTTCGTACAAAACTCGCTTCGGAAGCATAGGCTTTGTTTTGTGATTTTTTGTGTGATAGCGTTTTCTACACGAGTTGATCATAGAGGATAACCGCGGTCCCTGAACAGGTACACTTCCGTATTTTGCGTACATTTCACCCTGTTTGCAGGGTGCAGCACTTCCCTGTACGGCCTCTATTCCACTGTTTTGTAAGCGAATACATATTGCTCCGGCAAAAATAATACGGCTGCATCCTCCATAACAGATGATGCAGCCGCAAACGCTAATTCATATATTAGCCTTACCGGAGCCCGGCCTCTATTCTGCCCCCGATTGCCTGTAAGCACTCGGAGAGATGCCTGTTAAACGCTTGAAGGCTCTGCGGAAGGAATGTGAGCTGTTATAGCCCACCTGGGCAGCTATTTCATCGACTGTATAACGGCTGTCCCTCAGAAGTACCGCTGCCCGGTCCATCCTTACCTTCACCAGATGATCGGAGTAATTGACCCCAGTTACCTCCTTGAACAGCTGGGAGATGTATTTTTCCGGCCGCTCCACATGCTCTGCCACCCGGTAGAGGGTCAGCTCGGAATCGGCGTACATATCCTCGGTATACTGATACATCTGCTTGACGATCAGGGTATGGGCCGCTTTTTTCTTATTCCCAATGTAACCGCACAGCTCCTCCATAACCGCCTGGAACTCGGCTCTGATCAGGTCCGGCGGCTCCGCAGAGCTGATGTCAATGATCCGCCGTCTGGCACCCTCGAAGACCGGGGATTCCATAAAAGCTTTCTGATCCAGCAGCTTGAGAAAGGTCCCCTTGATCTCCCCGATCAGCTGGTGCTTCATCTCAACGGACAGCTCCCGCTCCTCCAGATTCTGCTCGAAGGCCGTATCAAGAATACGCACCGCCTCCGCCAGCTCTCCGGCCCGCAGTGTACTGATCAGCCGCTGCTCTGTATCGAGCGGATAATAATAAGTGCTGCTGCTGTTCTCAAGCTGTGCTTCATGAGCCCAGAGAACCCCTTTATTGTTCGTATAGACAGCATACTCCAGCGCCTGCTTCGCCTGCTCGAATGAGCCGCTGACCCCGGTAGCCGATGGGAAATAATCCCCGAAGCCGGCCTGCACCGAGATCCGGTATTCCTTCAGGACGAACTGGGCCAGATTCTCCATAATGCCGGTAATACGGGCTTCCTGCTCCGGTCCCGCCCCCTGTTCTCCGCTGTGCGTAAAGAACAGGACGACGATTTTATCAGAGCCCAGATCCGTTACCGGCAGGCTTCCGGCCATGGATACAAACGCCTGCTTCACCAGCAGCCTGGCCGCGTTCAGCTCATTCAGGATTTCCACACTGTCCATGCCGTTATATCCGCTGATCAGGATCACTCCCGCATAACCGGCTCCCTGATCAAGGCCGATATCAGCCTGGGCGGCTGCAGAGGCGATTTCTTCCCGCGACTCGAATTCCCCGGCAATCAGCCGCTTGACAAAAGCGTCCCGCACCAGCGGAAGCTGGCGTGTAAGCTCGCTTTCCAGCAGCCTGTTCTTGGAAATCATATCGGCGATATTACCGCTCAGGAAATCGAATTCGCTCTGCTCCGCCGATTCCTCCTTGCCGAACTGTTCCTTCATCACGCTGAGCAGCCGGTTGATCGGCGCACTGTTGCGGTATGCCAGCACCAGCCCGGCCAGCAGGCCGAGGAACAGTGTGCCTCCAGTTATCAGCCAGGAGGTATACTTGATTCTGTTGGCATTCTCCATCAGGCTGCTGCGGGGAATGCCCGCCTGGTACACCCAGCCGTTCGTATCTGAAGTGGTCGTAATGACCAGATCGTTCCGGTAAAACTGGCTGACTCTGCCGGGATCAAACGAAGCGTCTGCATGCAGGTCCTCCATATAGGATTCATCCTGCCCCTGCAGCACAATCGTCCTGCCCTGCGCATCGCTGATATGGACCCAGCCCCCATAGCGTTCGGTCAGGCCGGAGAGGAGACTGGCAATAATTTTTTCGTCAATGATTACGACCACTACGGCAGGCGACGAATCATTGAAGCTGTCGAGCGGCAGCGACTGCATGTAGGTAATGACCGAGGTCTGCACACCTTTGCTGACAAAGGAGCTGAGCGGACTGATTTCACTGCGGTGTGTTTTCTGGAGCACCTCCGTCCGCCACTTTTCAAGCGGCAGCTCATTATAATGATAGATTTCATAATAATGCTCCGGACGGTAGGAGGAGCCTGAGGTCAGCACCAGGTCATAGTTGGCGAGATAAATATAATAATCCTGCAAAAAATCATTGGTCTGTCCGAAGGTGAGCACATTGCGCATCGTTCTCCAGATCCCGTAGACATTCTTTTCCCCGCTTCTTTCATTCAGCAGCACGTTCAGCTCCGGGTTAATCGCCAGCTGCCGGGTCAGCCCCTCCACTTCAGCCATCCGGCGCTCCAGCAGCTCCTGGCTTTTCTGCAGCTGGATCACGCTGTTCTCAATGGAGATGGATTCCGTTACGGAAATGGAGGTACGGTATGACATATAACCGCCAATGCCGGGAATGACCAGAATCACCATATAAGAGATCAGAAATCTGCGGAATACCTTGGAGTACTTGAGCATGGCTTTATTCCCCTCCCGATTGTTAGCGCTATCATTATATAAGCTTAAAACAATTTGCCCGGCAGTCAAGTCCCGAGTCGGACGCAGCCCTATTTGAATCCGCAATAGTCCATCATAAGCTTAACCTATCCGTAGCCTATTCTATTGCAGCTTCCGCAGCACAATGCCGGATTTCTGCAGCTATCCGGGCCTTGGCTGCCCGGCGAAAAAAGGAGCCGCTGCCGGCTCCTTTTCGCTTTCATTCCTTGTATTTTTTCTCATGCTCGTGCTTAACTGTACCCATAAAAAGCATTATTCGCCCAGTTCCTCACCGCCCCCGCTCTTTTCCGTGTAGGTGTGATCCATCGAAGCCTCCAGAATATCCCCGAAGGCCCAGTGGGTCAGCGGCACATCGCTCCAAGGGGAGACTGCCGCACCGGATAACGGGCCTCTGCCGAGCGCCCTGTTCACGGCAGTTACTGCTTCAGCGCGGGTTACCGCCTGACCGGGGCGGAAGGTGCCGTCGGCATAGCCTTTCAGGATGCCGGCTCCCTGCGCCTGCCGGATAGCGGATTCAGCCCAGTAACCGACGCTAACATCGCTATATCCGGTCCCTGGCGCTGCCGTAAGGTTCCCGAGCAGCACGATCAGGCTGGCAAATTCCGCCCGGGTAATCTGCCGGTCCGGCTTGAAGCTGCCGTCCGGATACCCGTTCATCAGCCCCATAGCGGCTGCACCGGTTATGGCCTCTGCGGCCCAGTGACCGGCCTTTATATCACTGAAGGCTTGTGCTGCTCCCGCGCCTTCACGGCCGGATGCCTTAACCAGCAGCGCTGCCATTTCTGCCCGCGTAATCTTCTGCTCCGGCTTGAATAATCTGTCCGGATAGCCGCTGATATAGGCTTTATGCTGCTTCGCGGCATCCTGATCTGCCGCCGGTGACGTGCTTGGCACCGGGGATGCGGAAGGCGATGCCGCCGGGGAGGCCGTTGCTGCCGGGACCCCGCCCGGAATAGCCGTCACCGGTGACGGAGCTGCTGTCGGCGCCGGAGTTGCTGTAGCAGACGGCCCAGGCGTAGGCTGCCCGCCCGGATCTGTAGGCCCGCCGGTTCCGCCGCCGACAATATAGCTGAGCTGGTCAATGAGCATCAGGCTGCCTGAGGCTTTAACCGCCTTCAGCACATGGACCCCGCTGCTTAGGTCCGTCAGGCTGAAGAGCTTTTGCAGGACCTGCCGCTCACTGCCGGCGGCACTGACTGTCTGGATAAATTCACCATCCAGATAAATATCCATGTCGCCCAGTTCAGGCCCCTTAGGTCCGCTCATGGTGATGCCGGTGCCGCTGAATGTATACTCCAGATAATCCCCGTCGGCTTCCGTATAGTGGACATCGTTCAGGTAATCTCCGTTAAAGGCAAACGTGAGCTGCAGTGTGCCATCCGGCTGTGCAGCCAGATACTCCGGCTTCACTGTTACCGTGTCGCCTGTAAGTGTATAATCTGTCCCTTCAGCCAGTGTATAAGTACCTTGTCTGATACCGCCGAACAGGGAAGGCTGGCTCAGCAGCTTCACCTCCAGTCCGGCTGGGGCAGACTTGTCGAAGACAGCCGCTACCGGATTGATCAGATCGGGAATTTCCACCTTGAGCATATCCAGCAGCATGAAGCTGCCTGATTTCTTCACCGCCTTCAGGGTATGAAGCCCTTCCGGCAGTCCTGTAATGCTGTACAGGTTCTGCTGGGCCAGACGGCCGTTATTGTAGGCACTGACCGTCTCCTTGAATTCTCCGTCAACATAAATATCCATGTCGCCCTGGGAGGCGTCTTTTTCGGTATACAGCTGAATGCCCGTACCGCTGAAGGTATATTCGAAGAAGTCGCCATTCTGCTCGGCGTACTGCACATCATCCTTGTAATCGCCCATCCCCCGGCCGGTGCTGCGTGACCAGGAGCCGTTGTAAACAATAGCCGGATCATCATTGTTGATGAACGAATAGCGGACCATCGCTGAGCCCTTGATGTTTATCTCAAGCACGGCGCTGGCTCCTCCGTCGAACATGAAGGTCAGCTCCGCTATACCTGAAGGCAGATTATACAGATAATCCCTGCGGATGGTGATCCCGTCCCGGCTTACTGTATAGTCTCCGCCTTTTGCCAGCACGGCCGTGCCGTTTCTGACCTCCAGCAGCGAATCACTGCCTGCCGGAAGCGCAACCGTCACATCCGCCTGTCTGCCCGGCGCTTTATCAAATTCTGCTGCTGCAGGATCTAACAGCCGGCTGACGCTGATTTTCAGCGCATCCAGCAGCATGTATTGGCCTGAGCCCTTTACTACCTTCAGCGTATGCTCTTCATCGGCAAGTCCCGACACACTGTAGACAACCTGCTGGGCTTCCTTGTCCCCCGGCGTATAGGTGCTTACCGTCTGCGGGCTGGCTTCATCGTCCAGATAGACTAGGATATCCCCTTGCGAGGGATCCTTTTCCGTCAGCAGATCGATACCCGTTCCCTTGAAGGTGTATTCAAAATAATCGCCGTCCGTCTCGGTGTAGTGGACATCCCCGCGGTAATCCCCGTGGGTTCTGCCTGACTGCGAGGACCAGGCTCCGCTATAGGCAATGCTGCTGTCGCTGTCATTGATATAGACCGATTGCGTTACAGTGCCGCCGGGCTCAGTCGGATTACCTCCGCCGGGGGACTGCGCTGATTCCGAAATGGTCACCGCAATGTCCTGAGCGGCCGGAGTCTGCTCCTTGCCGCCGTTCCGCTTCCAGGAGCCGGTGTAGCGGACATTCGTATCATCATCGTTGACAATAGAAGTTCCGCTTGCGGCCGTAACCTTGAGCAGCCTTGAGGCATGCGGCTCCAGCGGTCCGCTGCTGAAGCCGGTTCCGAATGTACCCAGCTCGCTGCGGCTCCACAGATCGCGGACAGTGGCCGGTCCTTCCAGGCCGATGTCGCTCCAGCGCACATCCACCGCAGCGCTGCGGCTGCCGAGATTGAACAGGGCCACATTGTATGTCCCGTCACCGTTATTGGCATACCACACCTGCTGCTGGCTGTTCGTGGACACCGGATGCGCCGGATGTCCGGCCTGGTTGACGGCGATGACCTCCTCATTGGTCAGCAGTTGGCGCTGGACCGCCACGATATCTGGTTCGAGCTGTCATGGGCGCTTGACCACAACTATGCGGACTTCTGGAAGCAGTATGCCAAACCTGGTGTAACGCTGTCGAACTTCACGAAGTCGATGCCCCATTCCCCGAGAAGATCAGCGATCGAGTCCACATATTTTTGGGCACAGGGATTAGTAAAATCGATTTTGTAAGTATAGGAGTTCCAATAGTCCATAACTGTCAGCGGCTTATAGGTGATATCCTGTATCCTGCACTCCCCGTTGGTGCCGTAAATTTCGAGATTCTGGTTATAGGCGTCGATCGATACACCGGGAATCAGATAAATCCCGATCTTCTGGCCGTTGTTATGCACATAGTCGATAACCTCCTGGAACCCGCCCGGATAGCGCTCTGCGTTAGGTATAGGCCGGCCGTATTCATCCATGCCCCCGTTCCAGCCTGCATCAATATTGATATAATCATAGCCGTAGGCCTGAAGCTTCTCGTGCATGGCATCAGACTGCTCCTTGATGCGCTCTGCCGATATCCAGTTGCCGGATGGTTCATACACCTGCATGCTGTAGCTGCTCCAGCCCATATACGGCTTCTGGGCCAGCGCCTTGTCCGCCGCTTCCGCCACATTCCCTGTAATTCCTGTTACACCGGCCTGTACAGCTACCACCATGCAGAGCAGCAGACTGACCCCGATCCTTTTAGCCAAAGACTTCAAATGTTCCCAGCTCCCCTCGCAGTTTATGAAGCGCTTCCATTTCTGCCATACGAGAAGAGCATAGGGGCATATGCCCGGCTTGAACAGGTACATCTGCGGTATCCGGCGTACAGCATTCCCGGTTTACAGGGGGCAACTCCCTCCGGTCCAGCCAATTTCCCCTATCCCCAAAAAAACCTTGCAGAGATCATCACTCTCCTGCAAGGTTCACCGTCCGATCTCAAGTATATCGCCGCCTTACTTCCTCCACCACATTACGCAGCCTGTCACAGGTGGCGAGCAGCTGATCAACCTCTTCCCGGCCCACCTTCTCGATAATTTCATTTAAGATGCCTGAATAACGGGCCATCCGCTCCCGGAATACCGCCTGCCCTTCACCGGTAAGGCTGATATAAACGGCTCTGCGGTCAGATGCAGATGTCGTACGCCGGATATATCCCTTTTCCTCCAGCGTGCTGATGGTCTGCGAAGCGGTAGGCCTGCTGATCTGCAGCAGATCGCTTAACCTGGAGACCATAATGCCGCGGCAATCCGGCGTATCGGGGCGGGCGCCCTCTTTTTTCATCATCACATCAATCATGAACATCATCAGAAATTCACCGTAGGGAAGCGGATCATTCCAGTTCGTACGGTTCGTCAGACTTCTGATATTCTCAAACACCTTCAGCAGCTGCTCTTCCTGATGCTCCTGAACATTCATAGGATACCTCCGTATATTGTATAGTCAGTCTGGATGTTACATGGCCCGAAAAACAGCATCATTCAGCTTCTGCAGCAGCTGCCCCAGCTGCTCACGCTCCGCCTCACTAAAATCCTGCAGCAGCTGCGCGAATTTATCCCGCCGGACCTCCGTATCACTCTTCAGCGTTTCAGCTCCCAGCTCTGTCATCTGCAGCGTGTACGCTCTGCCGTCCTGCGGATCGGGAACCCGGAATACATAGCCTTTTTGCTCCAGGGCCGACGCCTGACGGCTGATTGTTGAAATGTCCAGGTGGAACTCATCCGCCAGCGCCTTCACACCGGCGGAGCCGTGCGAAGCAATCTGGTGGAGCAGCAAATAGGCCGAGTGATCGAGAATGCCGTACTTTTTGTAGGTGCTGATAGAGGTCAGCCGGCGGCTGAGAATGGTCATCTCCAGTTCAATTGCTTCTAGCGGGCTTCGTTCCATATTGTGCGGCAGCCTCTCTTTCCACGTTTTTGCATGTCAGATATTTATTGACTTCAACCTTCCGGCTTGTATAATACAAGTATATAGTTTCATTATACAAGTTATTTAGATAAAAGCTAGTCCATTCACAGTTGGGGGAAGCCAATGAAAGCTCATGAAATCATGATCAGACAGGTGTACAAGGTGAAGGAATATGATACCGTGCGGACCTTTATCGAAAAATGCATCGAGCACCGGATCAGCGGTATGCCGGTCATCAACGACCGCAACGAAATTGTCGCCTACATCAGCGACGGGGACATTATGCGGTATATCGGCAAGCATGATGATCTGATTGTCGACTCTTTTTTCCAGGTCAATGTGATTAAAGGCGACGAGGATGAATTCGAAGAACGGACCCGGCGGCTGCTGAATTTGAACGTTATGTCCATCGCCAAAAAGAAAGTTACTACGGTTCCCTGGGACGAAGATATTGAACGGATCGCTGCGGTCCTCGGCAAAAAACAGATAAAAAAGGTTCCGGTTGAACGCAACCGTGTGCTGGTCGGCATTATCAGCCGCGGGGATGTCATCCGCCATTCTTTTAAATCCTTGTTATAGCAGCAGGCGGCAGCACAAAAAGACCGCCCCGCTGTCAGGACGGCCTCAGGCTTGTTATTCTTTTAACAACGTAATTTACAGCTTGAGCAGCTGATCCACCTTCACCGGCAGGCCGGTGGCGATCGACTGGTTGGCGGCAATCCCGGTCAGAATCGACTGGGCTCCGTCAATGTGCGAGGCAGCCCGGCTGAACCGGTCATCCGCCGGACGCTCGAAAATATCGCGCAGCATCACCGGATCACCGCCGCCGTGTCCGCCGACACCTTCCTCAATCTCAACCTCATACGGGGCAGCAAACTGCGGGAAGATGGTTATTCGCTTATCTTTTACCGCACCCTCCTGATCCTTGCCGCCTCCGGCATTGACGTAGGACTGCTCGACAACCTTGACCTCCATCCGGCCCTTGGTGCCGTTAAATACAATATTGAAGCCTTCCCACGGCAGGTAGGCATTCAGAGAGTAGTTCATGATCGTCTTATTCTTGTATTTGACCATAACGCCCATAGTATCTTCAATGCTGATATTATCGCCAAAAACGCTCTGGTCGCGCAAGTACCCGTCCTCATGCTCGGTATCCAGATACATCTTTTTCAGCTGCTCATTGTCCTTGAGATGCAGAGCAAACGGGTCGTTCTCGGCTGCCTTGCTTCCGTGCACCCGCTGATAGAACTCGGTAACCCCGCGCTTCTCGGCATTCTCCCGCCCGTAGAAACGCAGATCGCCCATTGCAAATACTGTATCCGGCCGGGAGCCGAGCCAGAAATTCATCAGGTCAAAATGATGCGTGGATTTGTGGACCAGCAGCCCTCCGCTGTTCCGCTTATCGCGGTGCCATCTGCGGAAATAATCTGCCCCGTGCTGTGTGTTGAGCAGCCATTCAAAGTTGACGGACAGCACCTCGCCGATCGTCCCGTCCATCAGCAGCTCGCGGATTTTGGTGTTGTGCGGCGCATAGCGGTAGTTAAAGGTTACACGCAGCTTTTTGCCGGTACGTTCGATTGCATCCAGAATCTCCTTGCATTTTTCCACATCCGTAGTCATCGGCTTCTCGGATATGACATCACAGCCCAGCTCCATAGCCCGGACAATATAACGGTGGTGTGTACGGTCCACACTGGTAACGATTACGGTATCCGGCTTCGTCTCTTCGATCATCTTATCGAATTCGTGCGCCTTATACGTTGGAACAGCATGGTAATTGTATTTGTCGGTCAGCAGTGTATTTACGTAAGCCATTCTCGCCCCGTTAACATCACACAGGCCCACGATCTCCGCGGTCTCCCGGTAATTCGTTGTAATCTCCCCGTAAAAGAATTCGGCCCGGCCGCCCGTGCCCACAAAAGCATATTTCTTGCTTCCCACTGTTATCACTCCATCGCTATTGTTTTGAATGCGTTTACTACGTATATTGTATAGTATAAAATACATTCATTTCTAAACGGTTTTTGCTGAAAATAAGCTATTTTATGCATATATTATCCTTAACTTAGGAGTGGGCAATATGCAGGAGGAAAAGCAGGAATTTTTGTTTTGTGTGGAGCAGGTGAAAAGGGCCGGCGCCTTCAGCATGGACACCGACCATTTTCATGAAACCTATGAAATGTATTATCTGCTTGCCGGGGAGCGCAGCTACTACATTAATAATCTGGTCTATTCCCTGCGCAAGGGCGATCTGATCTTCATCAACCGCAATGAGCTGCACCGGACGATGGCCAAGGGCACGGTACGCCATGAACGCATTCTGATCAATTTCCGCCGGGAATTTCTCCAGGAGATGCTTGGCGGCAAAGGGCTGGAGCTCCCCTTCTTCAGCGAGCAGTGCCTGCTGCTGCGGCCGGATGCGCATGAACAGGGCACCATTGAGAACCTGCTGTTTGCGATGCTGAAGGAGCAGCAGGAGCCGCGGGGCCACCAGAGCCTCTACCTGCAGACGCTGCTGATCCAGTTCCTGATTGAAATGAACCGTATCCGCGAAAGCGCTCAGGCCGCAATCGCCCCGGCCAATGACGAGAAACAGCGCAAGGTGTATGAGATTATCGAGTATCTGCAGGCCCGCTACACTGGTGCCGTTACGCTTGAGGAGCTGTCGGAACGGTTCTACCTCAGTGTCCCGTACCTGTGCCGCCTGTTCAAGCAGACGACCGGCTTCACGATTATTGAGTACCTGAACACGATCCGTGTCCAGGAGGCCCAGCGGCGGCTGAGGGAGAGCAGCGACTCCGTTACGCGGATCGCCGAGGACACCGGCTTTGACAGCATCGCCCACTTCGGCCGCGTGTTTAAGGCAATCGCCAAACGCTCGCCGCTGCAGTACAGGAAGCAGAACCGGTGAGGGGTTGCGGGAGCAGCAACGAAGTGGAAAATCGCCATCTATTTTCTCTGCTAACTGCCGTGAGGAGATATTAGTTGGAAAAATGCTACTTAGATCGGACGTTTTCGTTCCTAAACGGGGTTATAGCCTGAACTAAGTGACGTTTTTCCACCTGATGATTGCAAAATTCAAAAAAAGCCAAAATTAAGTAGCAAAAATCCACTTAACCTCTATGGGCACCAAAAAAACCCTGTTGAGTGATCTCTAACAGGGCTCGAAAGCACAAAATGATAGTAAAGCCGGACTCTTCCGTCTTCTCTTTTCCCTAATAAGGCTCATTAAATCGGATACGGAGCTTCTTCGGGTTATTCCTTCACGCCACCCAGCGCTACGCCAGCAATGATATACCTCGATAACAGGAAATACACCACAAACAGCGGCAGGGCTGTCAGCGCCAGGCCCATATAGATCGAGCCAAATTCCATTTTATATATATCGCCGCGCAGCAGGCTCACCATAACCGGCATCGTATACTTTTCTTTCTGTGTCAACAGAATCAGCGGCATGAACAGGTTGTTCCAGTTGGCCACAAAGGCAAAGATCGCCTGTGTTGCTACTGCCGGCATCATCAGTGGCAGGATGATCCGGTTAAAGGTTTTGAATTCACCCGACCCGTCGACACGCGCAGCCTCCACAATCTCCAGAGACAGCGTTGCGAGCAGATATTGGCGCATGAAGAACACCACAGCAGGTGCGGCAATCGCGGGCAAGATCAGCGGCAGGAAGCTGTTGGTCCAGTGGATTTTATACATAAACTGATAGAACCCGATCGCACTGGCCTGGGAAGGAATCATCATTACACACAAGATAAAGGTAAAGAACGGCTTGCGCAGCTTCCAGTCATACGTTACCAGTCCATAGGCTGACAATGAGGAAAAGTACACGGTCAGGATGGTGGCTGAGCTGGAAATAATGAACGAGTTCATAAAGCCCTGTATGGGGTCAAAGCTTTTATCCAGCAGCACTCTCAGATTGCTCATCAAGTGAGACGAAGGAAGCAGCGAGAGCCCGCTCTGAATTTCCGCTGTAGAGCGGGTAGCATTCACGAACATGATCCAGAACGGGAGGATACTGAGCACCGCCAAAAAGATGCAGACGATATAAATAATCGTTTTGTTGATTCTACGGGTAACGGTTTCACCTTTAGGACTCGGATTCATGTTCTACACCTCCCTCGCAGCTGATGCTTTAGCAGCTTTTCTATAAGTTTTCTCTGCTTTTTTCAATTTCTCGGCGTCGCGGTCGCGCATTAAATAGAACACCAGACTGGACAGTACAGCTGCAATGACAAACATGATCATGCTTGCCGCAGCAGCGCGGTTATACATATAGCTTCCCTTGAAGGCCTGCCCGTAGATGAACATCGACGTAGTAAGCGTAGAGTCATCCGGTCCGCCCGCCAGGAACAGCTGAGGGATATCGAACATCGTCAAGCCGCCGATCATCGATGTAATCAGCGTGAACAGCAGAATGGTCCGCAGACTCGGCAGGGTAATCCGGAAAAAGGTCTGGAAGCCGTTCGCACCGTCGATCGCCGCAGATTCGAAGAGAGCCGGGTTAATACCCATAACGCCAGCGACCAGGATAATCATCGTGTTGCCGTACCACATCCAGAACTGGATGAACGCCACGATGCCGCGCGCTGTTGTCTTGTCCTGCAGGAAGAAAATTGGAGCATCAGACCAGCCCATCAATTTAACCAGGCTGTTCACGGGACCCATCGGATAGGCAAACAAAGTGCTGAACAATACGGCAATTGTACCTGCGGTAATGATATTAGGCATGTACAGCAGAACCTTGAAGGCCCCCTGTCCCTTTATGTTGAGGCGCTTGTTCGTGAACCACGCGGTCAGAAGAAGCGCAAGTGCGATCTGAGGAATGAAGTTGACGATCCAGAGCAGTCCGGTATTGATCAGGGACTTTCTGAATGAGACATTATCAAAGAGCAGATCCTTGAAATTTTGAAAAGGATTATCCAGAATATGAATCGGCTTGGGTATTAATCCCTGCATATCAGTGAAACCGATTACTGCGGTGTATAAAATGGGATATAACGAAAAAATCAGAAAGGCCAGGACAAATGGAAACGTAAAAATGTAGCCGAATTTTGCGTAGCTCACACCTTTGCGGCGCATGATTTCACCCCTTTAGTGGATAGGAAGGGACGGGATAGCTCCCCGCCCCTTCACTTTCTTTTTTTATTCGCTGTCGATGCCAAGCTGGTCCTTGACCTGCTGCTTGAACGTTTCGATCGCTTTATCGCGGTCTTTGTTGCCTGCTGTATATTCGCGCACCTGATCGCGCCACAGCTTGTTGATTGTTTCATCATACTGGGTCAGGTTCTTACCCGAAGCGTTGGCGTTGGCCGGAACAAACACGTCGAACATGTTCTGGCCGCCGAGCAGCGGCACTTCACCGTTGGATTTCGCCATTACCACAGAGGAGGCAACGCTGTCCTTGGTACCCTGCTCGCCCTCTTTCATTGTTCCGTTAGCCCAGTAATATTGCAGGCCCGTTTCGGAGGTATCGAGTGTTACCCATTTGATAAAGTCTGCTGCAGCCTGCTTCTTGGCGTCGTCCTTGGTAACGTCCTGGTTGGCAAGCAGCCAGGTACCGCCCCAGAAGAAGCCTGTCGGCGATTCGGTAACGGCCCAGTCGCCATTTGTGTCTTTAACCTGTTGGCTCATTGTATAGTTGATCAGCCAGGCTGGACCGAAGAAACCGAAGATAGGCTGGGCGCCGGCGCCGGACATATCCGCGAACCAGGCTTCTGTCCAGTCTGTTGTATCGTTGTGGTAGCCGTTGTCCTTCAGCTTTTTGGAGAGATCAAGGAACTCTTCACGCTTAGGATCGATATGCAGCTTGCCGTCGACAATCCAGCCTTCTTCTGAGCTGTTCTCAATGGCGTGCCAGATATCCCCGTCACCGGAAACGATGCCGTAGCCCTTGGCCTTCAGCTTCGCAGCGGCTTCATAGAACTTTTCCCAGCCGGGTCCGACTTCATTTTTGATGGTAGCCGGATCATCGGTTCCAAATACATCCTTGGCGATCGAGCGGCGGTAGATAAAGGCTCCGCCTGTCGCCTGGTAGCCGAGACCCTTCAACTGGCCGTCCTTGCTGCCGATATCAACCGAGTATTGGGCAATGCCCGCATCCTTGACCATTTGATCGTCAAGTCCGAGGTCCGCATAGTTAGCCGCATAGCTGGAAGCATCACCTTGCGTGTATTTGAGGACGAATGCCGCTTCAGCCGCGAAAATATCCGGTGCATCCTTTCCGCCGGCCGCCAGTGCCTGGTCAAGTGCAGGCTGGTAAGCGCCGTCGGTCGTTGCAATCACCGTCGTTTTGAATTCCACATTGGCGTCCGGGTGGGTCTCCAGGTACTTTTTAGTCATGTTCGGAATCTCATCGGTGAAGCTCCAGAGATTGATCGTCACCTTTTCTCCGTTTCCTTTGGCCGGAGCCTCGGATGCAGCAGCTGATGCTGCCGGACTTGCTTCAGAGCCGGAAGAGTTTGAGCCAGAATTAGAGTTGCCGCCGCACGCTGCAAGTGCAGTTGACATCACCAGCAGTGCAGAAATCCCTGTAAACACACGTTTCAACCTTTTCATACTTTGCCTCCCCTTTTGTTTAAGCCTGCGGTTTATGTAACCGCATTCATAATTATATAGCTGATCATGCCTCCCCATAAGGAACCTGTCATTGGCAAAACTTCCACTATTTTTGGATTCAGCTGCCTTAAAGGGCATAAAAAAAGACACCAGCGATCATTCCCCGGTGTCTCCTTACTCTGCTATTCATTTCATGTTACTTATCTGCTTTGAGCGCCTCATCTTGCTTCCTGATGAATTCCTCCGGCGTTACCGCTTTACCGAACAGCGCCTGGACCTGGTTAATGTGTATGCCGGATGCGCCCGGCTTCATTTGGGTATCCAGATAAAGCGTTACTTTGCGGGCTTTACCCAGTTCATCCAGCAGATCAATGAACAGCCACGGCAACCTGATGGACGCCGTATCTACTTTGGTAGCGGGGATGACACCCGCATCCACAACGGAATGCTCGCCCCATTTTTCAATGAAAAAGCTGACAAAACGCTTAGCCTCTGCGGCATGCTCCGAATTGCGGGATACAAATAAACCGGTGCCCGGTCCGCCGACCCAGTCATCTACACTTCCTTTACCGCCAGCTATGGCCGGAAACTTGAAGTATCCAATGTTGTCCTTGAATTCCTGCGGTATGCCCACAGTAGTCGTATAGTCCGGCAGCTCCCAGGTCCCTGTAACGAACATGGCCGCTCTCCCGTTCAGAAACTGGACTTTGGCTTCATCATTGGATAATCCGTTATAGCCTTTTACGAAGGCGCCCAGGTTAACCAGCTCCTGCACAGCTTTGGCGGCTTCAAGGAGAGCAGGGTCCGTAAAGTCCTGATCTGCAACAGCTTTATCCAGCAGCTCAGGACCGCCGATCCGTTCAGCCAGATACATGTACCAGAAGGAGGACGGCCAGCCTTCCTTGCCGCCGAGGGTAACCGGAGTAACTCCGTTATAATCCAAAATGCGGATAATCGTCTTCAGCTCATCCAGCGTCTGGGGAATCCGCAAGCTGTATTTCGCAAAAATTTCTTTGTTATAGTAGACCGGAACAATGTTTAGTTCAACCGGCAGAGCATAGGTTTTCCCGTCAAAGGAATAGGCTTCCGTCGTGCCCGCTACGAACTTTCCGCTTAGCTCTGTCTGCAAAAGATCGTCCAGCGCTGCAAATTTGTTGCCTTTAACATAAGGGTCCATCGACCCGGCTGCCCAGGTGAATCCGATGTCCGGCAGATCATTGGACGCGGCAAGCACAGTGAGCTTGCTTTTGTACTGCTCGGTCTCCAGCGCCTCCGTCTTAACGGTTATGTTCGGATTGGCCGCTTCAAACTCGCTGATAATATCCTTTACCATCTTGTTCTGCGCTGAATTGCTGCTGTCCGGCCAGGAATGCATCATTTTAAGCGTGATCTTTTCAGCGCTGCTTTCAGCGCTGTACCCGTTGTCCTCTTGATTCCCGTCACAGGCAGTTGCCCCCAGCAGCAGGACCAGGAGCATAACACAATATAATCCGATTTTCTTCGTGGGTATCTCCCCCTGCATTCAAGCCGTTAATTGACTTCCGCTTTCGTCTCGTTCCTCATGGACCGGTACTGCCCCGGGCTCATTCCTTCGTGCTCTTTGAACAGCTTATTAAAATATTTCACGGCCTGGTAACCGGTACGTCCGGCAATTTCAGCTATAGGCAGATTGGTTCGCAGCAGCATTTCCTTCGCCTTCTGCAATTTTCTGCGGGCGACATATTCGCTGAAATTCATCTGGCACTGCTCCTTGAAAAGCGCGCTGAAATAACTGCTGTTCAGATGCACAAGCCCGGCGACCTCCTGCAGGCTGATTGCCTCTTCCATATGCATCTCCACGAATTGAATGGCCTGGCGGACCGGGTCGCTTAAGGCGGCCTCCTCATTTCTGATGGCCATCAGCTGCGGATCGGCGGTCTTCCGCATGAAGAGGAGGTGCTCCCGTTCCTCGCCTGCCTTCAGGGCTTTTTCCACCGATTCCACCAGCTTGTCCCGGCTGACAGGCTTCAGTAAATAGTCCACAACAGACAGATGAATCGCCTGCTGGGCGTACTCGAACTGGGCATGACCGGAAATAAGAATAACCGACGGCTGTGACTGGATTCCCCGCTCCCGCAATTGGCTGACCAGGGCAAGACCGGTGATTTCCGGCATGCGGATATCGGTTATCATCAGCTCGACTGGAATCTGCTCAAGAATCTGCAGCGCGTCCACGCCATTGCTGGCAGTAAGCACCTCAAACTGGCCGGCAGACCATACCCCCAGCATCTTCTTTAATCCTTCCCTTGATTTCGGTTCATCATCGACGATAAGAATATTTCGGCTCCTCATGGCCTTGTGCCTCCTCGGACAGGTATTTGGATGCTGATGGTGGTGCCTTGGCCCTTCCGGCTGTCGATCCGCATGGCTGCAGCTTGCTCCCCCGTTCCCGGAAAAAACAGCTGCAGCCGCTTCTGCACATTGGCAATGCCGACCCCGGAAGCTTTTGCAGAGGATACCTTTCCGCTTTCCAGCTCATTCATCAGGGAGGACAGCTTCTCTTCATCCATACCGGTTCCGTCGTCCTCCACAGTGATGGCAATCCGCTCACCCTTGCGGGCAACCGTCAGCTTCACCCGGCCCGGCTCAATCCTGCTCTCCACTCCATGCAAAATAGCATTCTCTACAAGCGGCTGCAGCAGAAGCCTCGGCAGCTCTGTATCCTGCGCTTCGGGAGCAGCTTCAATCTCCCATTCCAGCCGGTCTTCAAACCGTACCTTCATGATGAACAGATACCGGGCGATATGCTCCAGCTCATCGCGGAGCTTCACCCAGCCCTCCTCACTCTGTCCTGTAATGGTATAACGGAATAAATCAGACATCGCGACAACATAGCCTGCCAGCTCATCCTCCTCTTTATCCACCAGCGACCAGTACAGCACATCCAGTGTATTGAACAGAAAATGCGGATTGATCTGGGCCTGCAGCGCTTTGAGCTCCGTGTGGCTCCGGGACAGCTCTTTCTCATACACCAGCTGGATCAGCTCGTTAATGTTGTCCACCATTTTGTTATAGGAATAATTCAGCTCCTGAATTTCCATAGTGGATGATGCATATTCAGTGGGCTTCAGAATGCCGAGCCGGGTGCTTCTCATCGCTTTGATCAGCTTGAATACAGGCCGGGTAATGAGGGTGGACAGGAAAAAAGAAAGCACGGTAAACAGTACAGTGCCGATAATAGCCGATACAACAATCGTCGTCCGCAGGACCGAAATCCCCTGGGTGATGACGTTAACCGGTGTCAGGATAAGCAGCGTCCATCCGGTTACGGCGGAACGCTGTTTGACCACGACAAAGGAACGGTTGCCGATCGACGCTGTCTGATCCCCCGATTTTCCGGCAAGCAAGGCTGCTGTTTCCTGCGAAATGGTATCATCGTTTGAGGTGATAAGCCGGCCGTCGGAAGCGAGAAGCAGGATCGTCTCTTTCTCCCCCTCCGCGGATAATGAGTCTTCCAGTGCAAACTTGCCGCGGTCGGCTCGGATAAGCAAATAGCCGCCTGTCGTAAAATAGCGGTCGATCAGACTGATCTGCCGGACCGCCAGCAGGGAGTTAGGGTCAAGCGGATCAATCCCGTACCAGACGAGACTGCCCTCCTTTCTGGTTGCCAGCTCGATCAGGTCTTCAGGCACCTTCCCTCTCAGGCTGCTTCCGTCGAGCGGATACAGCCTCGTGCCCTTTTGGTTGTAGAGCTCAACGGATTTGATACCGTCCGTGTATAGCTGGACCAGGTTAATAACGGGCGGCAAGGCCTGCCGCTCCGCAAAGGTTGGCGCCTGACCCTCCACATCACGCAGCAGCAGCTGCTGGATATACTCATTGGTCGACACAAGCGTCGTCAGAGAGTTGATCTGTTCCAGGATGCCTTCCAGACGGCCGTTTGCCTGAACAGCCGTTTGCTGAATATGTTTTTCGGCGTTATTTTTAAGCAGGGTCGAGACTGAATGAAAAGTAAGATAGCCGACCAGCGTAAGAATAAACAGCATGACAGCGAGGAAACCGAGCAGCATCTGATTCCTGAGCGTATTAAATTTCAACCTTGTTTGCAGCCACTGCACGCGGCCTCTTCCTCCCCTTGTCCGCAAAACCATACCATGGCGGCCCGCGATAAAGTAAGGGCTTTCAACCCTGTCTGTCATTATATTAGCATGTCTGCGGATTATCTGTTAAGGAAGAATTTGCATTGCATCAAGTGTCCCGGGGCTCCGGGTTAGACCTTTTGCCTGAGGCATCCCGTAACGGACAGAGACTGCGGAACTCCGGAAATCTGTCATGCTAAAGAGAGCTGTTATTCAAAATACCGCTTTCCCCCACAACCTTCAGCCACTGCTTCGCAATCAGATCCCCCTGAAACAGAATGACTTTGTTAGATCCGGAAAAAGGGATAGACATGCCTTCTCACACTCCTGGTAGAATTTGGTTTGTATCTACACTTCCTGCACATATTTCCGGCTGGTCAGCGCGGATTCTCTCCCAATTATAGCAACTCTACATGCCGTTACCATATAAAGTTGTGATACTATTAACTTGATTGTTTCGAAACTACTACCTTAAAGGTTCAGAGAGGAATGGAACAGGATGAAATACAGACGGCTTGGCAATACGGGGTTAAAGGTAAGTGAGATTGGACTGGGCAGCTGGCTGACTTACGGGACTGCGGCAGAGCAGAAGGCTGCTGATGAATGTGTGGCTGCAGCTTTTGAATGCGGTATCAATTTCTTCGACACAGCCAATGCCTATAACCGCGGTGAAGGGGAAAAAGCGATCGGAGCCGCGCTCAGCCAGTATAAACGCTCCGATTATGTGCTGAGTACCAAAGTATTCTTCCCGATGGGCGATGGCGTGAACGACCGCGGCCTGTCGCGCAAGCATATCATGGAACAATGCGAAGCCAGTCTGCGCCGGCTTGGTACCGATTACATCGACGTCTATTTCTGCCACCGTTTTGACCAGGACACACCGGTGGAAGAAACGCTGCGGGCGCTGGATGACCTCACCGCCCAGGGCAAAATCCTCTACTCCGCTGTCAGCGAATGGAGCGCGGCGCAGATCGCCACGGCCAGCGGCATCAGCCGCCGGCTGAACCTGCGTCCGCTGGCCTCCAACCAGCCGATCTACAACATGTTCGAGCGCTATATCGAACAGGAAGTACTCGAGGCTTCCCGGGAAGCCGGGCTGGGACAGGTGGTCTTCTCCCCGCTGGCCCAGGGCATCCTGACCGGCAAGTACAAGCCGGGCCAGCAGGCCCCGGCAGGCACGCGCGGCGCCGATGACTCGGTCAACGGCGTCATCCGCAGCTACCTGCGCGACGATGTGCTGGGCGTTGTGGCCCAGCTCGATGAAGTCGCCGCCGGCCTCGGCGTGAAGCTGTCGCAGCTCGCGCTGGCCTGGGTGCTCCGCCAGCCGGGCGTCAGCTCCGCGCTGATCGGGGCAAGCAAGCCTGCACAGGTCGAAGAAAATGCGCAGGCCGTGGACATCGTCCTCCAGCCGGACACGCTGAAGACGATCGACAGCATCCTGAGCCAGGTGGCCGATTTCGCCCCGGCGAGGTAAAAGGCTGACCGGCTGAAATTAGCAACAGCCGGATAGACATAGCAGAGCAGCGGTTCCTAAGGGGACCGCTGCTCTGTTTGCTGTTCAGCGCTGCTGCATGGATGATAGACTTACGAAATCAGCTTTGACTTCTCTGCCTGCTCAGCAGATTTGCGGATAAAGGGGGCAAGCGGTTTTTGTAAGGTCAGAGCCAGGAGCAGCGCCAGCAGGCCGAAGAGGACAAGACGCAGCGAATCGCGGACAGCCACCTCCGGCAGAATGCCGCCCACCGCCTCGCGCAGCAGGCTGATGGCATAGGTGAACGGCATAAACGGATTCAGCACCTGAAAGAAATGTCCGGTTGTGCTGACCGGAAAGGTGCCGCCCGAGCTGGAAAATTGCAGGATCATGAACACAATTGCAATGCCTTTGCCGATATTCCCGAACACAGAGACGAGCGTGAATACAATCGTGACGAACACCATACTGATCAGCACGGCGAAGAGGACAAACCAGACCTTATCGGCGACGTAGCAATGGAGTATAAACAGATTCCCCAATACTGCAACCAGCGCCTGCAAAATACCTACAGTCACAAAGGTAAACAGACGGCCGAAATACAGCTCATATCCCCGGTACTGCCTGCCCCCCGTGTCGACTCCGGTACGTAAAAGTGAAATGAGCAGGGTTCCTCCAACCCACAGTGACAATACAACGTAGAAAGGCGTCATAGCCGAGCCGTAATTGGGGATCGGATACAGCTGATGCTCAGCCAGCACGACCGGGTTCGCCAGAAAATCGCTTTTATTCTTAATGTCCCCGCCCAGCAGCTGGGCAATTTCATCCAAATTAACCTCTTCTTTGACCCGCCGGACCGTATCTGCCGCTTTGCGGACTGCTTCCTCCAGTGTAGGCAGATCATCCCGGACCAGCGAGGCGGCCCGCTGCACCCCCAGATCCGCCCGCGGAAGCCCGGTGCGGATCAGATCAGCAGCAGCGCGGAACTTTTGCTCTGCGGCCGGCAGCTCATTGCGGGCAAATTCGGCGGCCTCATGCACTGCACTGCCGGCGGCGGGCAGTGCAGCCAGAATACGCGGCAGCTCATTGCGGGCAAAGCTGTCCAACGCTGCCATATGGCCAGCTATACTGCCTGCCGCAGCGTGCACCTCTTTGCGGATGGCAGGCAAGTGCTGCTGCAGCGCAGTCAGCGCCTGCTGGCCGGACAGGATGACACTCCCCGCTTCCTCCAGCATCGTATCCAGCGCTTCCAGCCGCGCGGGAGCCTGCTGCAGTGCCTGGGCAGCCAACCGGGCATTGCTGCTCAGCTGCTGCAGGCCGGTCTGAATTGCCGGCAGTGTCTCTGCTCCGAAGCCGGACAGCAGACTGTCGGCAGCAAGCCTCGCCTGACCGGCTGTAAGGCTGAGCTGCTGCCATTCGGCACTGCCCGGCCGGGAGCCGCCCTGCAGCGCGTCGGCCAGACTGCCGGCTTGTGAAGCGGCAGCGGAGAACCGGGCACGCGCTGCGCTCAGCGCACTCAAATCGCCGTCGCCCACAGCTTCTGGCGTGAGCGCATCAACGGCACGGAGCAGCTTGGAGGTATGCGCCAGCATCTCGCTGCCTGCAGCCAGGCGGTCCGCGGCTTGCCTGAGCCCGTCAGCTTCATCCGTCTGCGGACCCGTAAGCAGCCGTACCACCGGAGCCTCTGCCCCGGTGCTTTCCGTGCCATTCTGCTGTCGTGCCGCCTGCTCTCCGCTTGCTTCTGCACCCGCTGCCGGCATCTGCCCGGCCAGCTGCACCGCAGCATCCGCCGCCTGCTGCAGGAGATACAGATTCTGCAGCACCGCCTCCGGTACGGCAGTGAACGCCGTACTGCTCTCCGCCAGGAACTGCTCCAGCTCCCGGCCGAAGCTGCTTCCGGCTTCAGCCAGCCTGTCTGCCTGCGGCAATGTCTGTGCTGCCGTACCTACAATCTCCTTCGCATCTGCCAATCCTCCGGAAGCCCGTTCCAGCACATCATCCACTTCGCTGAAGCGGCTGTCCAGCTCCGTAACAAGCCCCGCAGCCTTCTCCAGATCAGGCAGACGTTCCTCCAGATTCTGCAGCAGACCGGCGGCAGTGCTGATCTGCGACCAGTGCGCATCCAGCAGTTCCGCTGCCGCACCAGCCTGTCCGGCCAGCGGCAGCTTATCCTGAAGTGCGGCGATCCGTGAGGCGGAAGCGGCAATTTCCGGCCAGTCCTGCTGCAGCTTCAGCACCAGCCGGCCCGCCTTCTCAATCTCCGGCAGACTGTCTTCAAGCCGGAACAGCCCTTGCTCCACCCGGCGGATGACCGGAAGCTCTGACTGGAATTCCTGATCAATCTCTTTTAAGGCAGTCAGTACTGTACCGCTGAGCGTTTCCGTAAATTTCTCACTGATTTGTGCGGTAACCGTCGAGGCGCCTTTCTCCGTAATCTTTGGGGCGATCGCATTTATTTTTTCATTGACGGTATATTGCACCTCAGGCTTTATCAGCCTGCCTTCCAGGATTCCGGCCATCCGCTGCGAGAAGTCGGCGGGAATCAGGATGCTGGCATAATAATCTCCGCGCCGGACACCGGCAACCGCTGCATCCGCCTCCACAAAAGTCCAGCCCAGTGAATGGTTGGTCTGCAGGCTGGCAAGCACCTCATCGCCGATATTAAAGCTCCTGCCCTTAACCTCAGCCCCCCGGTCCAGACTCGACACGGCAATCCGGATTCCGGAAGTATTACTGTAGGGGTTCCATACGGCCGCGATATTCACCCAGTCGTAGACTGAGGGCAGTACAACAAGAGCCGCAATCAGCAGTACCGCTATGGGAACCTTGAACAGATTCCGCCAGTCGCTCTTATAGATCCGCCAAATATTTCTCAAACCTGCTCACCTTCCGCCCGTTTTTTGGATATTTTAATATGCCCCGGGAAGAAAGTTTTTACAAACCGCCCCTGCCCCAAAAAATAATTGCAACATTTTCTGCAAATCAACGTTAATAACGGTACATCCCCCGTTTGAACAATAGGGGGGCGGGTAAAGAATGAATATGAGCAATTTTTTTGGATTATATTTTGCCAAGGGGGAAATGATAAGATGTTACTCAACAAACCGAAAGTTCTACTGCCTGTGCTGGTCCTGCTGTTCCTTTCCCTCATTACGACGGCAAGCACGGCAGGGACAACAGCAGAAGCGCAGAGCGGAGCTCAGACAGAGCACCTGACAGTATATATCCACGGACTGCAGACAAACACGGACGGCAGCCTGAAGCTGATAGCGGATCCGGTTGAATGGTATGAGGGCGCTGAGGCCGACCGTATCTTTGCCGAGCGGGAGCCGGAAGCTGCCGCAGAGATTGGCGGTGCACTGGACGGCTACTATATCGTTAATGACAGCGAGACGCTCAGCAACTACCCGGTAGCAGCCAATGCGGCGGTGACGATGCAAATTTTTGACCACACCGGCAAGATTGAGGATCTGGACATCAACTGGAATGAGAGCATTACGCTCAAGAAGTTCACTGAGGAATTTGCCAAGACCGATGTGTTCGATCTCAGCGGATCACCTTATCATCTGACTATCGAGAATGGCGTCATCACTTCCATTGTCCAGCAATACACTCCTTAAAACATACAAGAGGCTATCCTGAAGCAGGTTTAACTGCTAACGGGATAGCCTCTTTTTATTGCCATACCTTCATCCGGCCCGCGGGGACAGCACCCTCACCCCTTAACCGAACCAATCATAACGCCTTTGTCAAAATACTTCTGGATAAACGGATACACCAGCAGAATCGGCAGCGTTGACACAATGATTACCCCGTATTTGACCTGATCCGCATACTGCTGCGCATAACCGCCGGCCGAGCCGCCCGCTCCCGCACCCTGCGAGAACACCTGATTGGAGAGCAGAATATCGCGGAGTACAATCTGCAGCGGCTGCAGATCATTGCTGCGGATATAGATCAGCCCGGTGAAAAAATCATTCCAGTGCGCCACCAGATAATACAGCCCGATTACCGACACCACTGCTTTGGAGAGCGGGAGGGCAACCTTCATGAAAAATTTGAAGTGGCTGCAGCCGTCAATTGAGGCCGCTTCGAACAGTTCCTTCGGCAGTGAGCTTTCAAAGAAGGAACGCGCAATAATCAGATTATACACATTGACACAGAACGGAAAAATAAACACCCACATCGTATTCGTAATATGCAGATCCTTCATCAGCAGATACGTCGGGATCAGCCCGCCGTTGAAGAACAGCGTGATCACAAACGTCAGCATCAGAAACCGTCTGGCCCGGAATTCCTGCCGTGACAGCACATAGGCCGCAGGCAGTGTGAACAGCAGGTTGACCGCCGTACCAAGCACCGTATACAGAATGGTGTTACTGTAACCGGTCCAGATCCGCGAATCCTTGAAGATTTCGTTGTAGCCGAAGAAGCTGATATTTTTCGGGAAAACCGTCACCTGGCCGGTCGACACGAGCGTTGAGTCACTGACCGAAGCGATGATAACAAAATAAAGCGGGTAAACGATACTTAAAAAGATCAGCAGGCACAGAAGATAGACGGCCCCTTCAAAGAGGATGTCGTTCAGGCGCCGGCTTTTTTTATGAACAAACGGCACGGTTACTCCACTCCTTCCGGAATTTCTCCCTTACCACAGGCTGATATCCGATGATTTGCGGGCGATCCTATTCATCGCATACAGGAAAATAAAATTGATCACCGTATTAAACAGGCCGATGGCTGCAGAATAGCTGAACTGGTTGCTGATAATTCCGATTTTGTACACGTAGGTGGCAATGACCTCCGAAACCGGCAGGTTGAGGGCATTCTGCATCAGGAATACTTTTTCAAAACCCGTACTGAGCACACTCCCCATACTGAGCACGAACAGAATGATGATCGTCGGGATCAGCGCCGGAATATCAACATGCTTGATCGTTTGCCAGCGGCTGGCCCCGTCGATTTTGGCAGAATCATAGAGCTGCGGGTCCACCGTGGACAGTGCGGCCAGATAGATGATGCTGTTCCAGCCGCAATGCTGCCAGATTTCAGATAATACATAGACCGGCACAAACGTCCGGGTTGAACCCAGCAGGTTGACATCCCCCAGCCCCAGCGAGGTCAGCAGATGTCCGATCACGCCTGAATTCGGCGACAACAGCACATTCAAGAGTCCGACCATAACCACAATAGAGATGAAATGCGGCAGATAAACGGTTGTCTGCAGCGTCTTTTTCGCCCGCTTCCAGCGGACCTGGTTGATCAAGAGCGCCAGAATGATCGGGGCCGGAAAGCTAAGGATCACCGTAGCCAGACTGATCGCGACCGTATTCTTCATCAAATCCATAAACTGATAGCTCTCAAAAAACTGCCGGAAATAAAACAGTCCCCGCCACGCGCCGCCGGTCAGCCCTTTGCTGAAATCATAATCGCGGAAAGCCAGCTGAATCCCGTACATCGGAATATAGTTAAAAATAAAAATGACGACAATGGCCGGAAAAATCATAATCCACAGCTGGTAATCCCGCCGGAAGGTGTTGATGACCGTCGGCTTTTTGTGGGCTCTGGGCTGAACCGGACGTTCATGCAGATTCTTTGAAATCACGGAAATCACCCCTTACTGCTTGCTTTTATAGTCGTCGTAGTATTTTTGGATGATCTCAATGTTTTTGGATACGCCGGTTTTTTCAATATTTTTCACATAGCCATCCCACTCGGAATCAATCCCGCCCTTGGTAATCCACTGCGACCATTTGGAGAGCGCCAGCGACATCATGCCTGTATTGTTAAGGCTCATGGTGTTGTTATCCTGGGCACTGTATTTGATGAACATGCTCGGCAGCACGTCGTTATCCTTGTCAATGGAATCCAGCGCGGCTTTCAGCGGCTCGGTCTGTTTGCCTACCGACTGCATATCGGTTCCCAGCGTCAGCTTGAGCGAGTCAGCAATGTACATGGCGCCGTTGTCCGCCCACGAGGAGGTCCACTTCCATGTGCCAGGGTCCATTGCCGGATCTTGAGGAGCCAGAATGCTGAATGTGCCGTCACCGTTGTCGCCGATGTTAGTACCCAGGGAGCCGAACAGCACCTGCATGCTCACTTCCGGATCATACAGCTCGTTGATAAACTTCATGGCAGCTTCTTTATGCTTGGAGGCAGCGGACATCTGGACGGTGTTCACACCATAGTTAAGAGAGTTATAGTCATAGCTCCAGGAATTCTGTACAGTGGAATCTGCGCTCACCTTCAGCGGAGACATCGATGTGTACTGCGGAGCCAGCGCATTGCCTACACGGTCGGTAACCTCCCAGCCCCAGGTGAAGCCAACTGCTGCCGTTTCCCCGTTGCCGCGGGCTACCGCCTGGTATTTGGTGTAATCCTGAGTGAACACTTCAGGGTTAATCAGGCCGGCGCTGAAGCATTTATTCAGGAATTCCACCAGCTTTTTGTAGCGCTCATCCGTGAAGAAATTCTTAACCTGCCCGTCCTCGACAAAATAACCGAGCCCGCTGTTATCCGTAAGGGTAATCCCTTCACTGCCCAGCAGCACAGTCGGCATAAACGCTCCGAACGCTACCGTTCCGGTCGGGGCAAAATCCATCGGAATCTCATCATTCAGATCCCCGTTGCCGTTGGCATCCTGATCTTTAAATGCTTTTAACACATCATAAAGCTCATCCCAGGTTGTAGGCATTTCCAGCCCCAGCTTATCGAGCCACTGCTGGTTAATGTATTGTCTGGTGGTCGTTTCCGGCCAGTAGCGCTGGTATTTCGGCAGGCCGTAGATTTTACCGTCAAGCTGGGTGGCAATCACCTTCGTCTCCGGCTTGGCATCGAACATCGCCTGCACATTCGGGCCGTATTCCTTGATCAATTCAGTCATATCCTGGAACAGCCCGGGGAACTGCGAGAAGTCGGCATCTGTAATCGAGTTCACGCCGACAATCAGGTCGGGGATATCACCGCTGGCCAGCAGCGTGCCTTTCTTCTGATCCCAGTCCGCGGTAACCTCCTGCCATTCAATTTCAACGCCGGCGCGCTCCTCCGCTTCCTGCAGCCACTTCATTTTGGCGAATTCCTGGGTTAACGGATGTTTGGTCATAATCGCGGTCAGCTTAACCTTCTTGCCTGTGTTCCCGCCGCCAGCAGCCCCGTTATCTGTGTCCGTATTGTTGCCTCCGCCGGAGCAGCCCGAAAGTACCGCCGCGCCTAATACAACTGCGGATAATCCCGCCAGAAATTTCTTCATTGTTCTTCCTCCCCTTAGATAACCTTCATGATTTTCTAAAACAAACAAATGAACATGAAAACTCCTGAATACTTTCAGACTTCTTTCATTGATGGAAAGCTCGAATAACGCCAGACCCCAAATTGAATCCGCTTACATTTTATAGCTTTAAAATAAGCTGAATACCGCTGTTGACAGAAATCTGAATAACCAGCTGGCTTTTAGCCCGTTCCCTCCTTCTTCAGGACTGTTAGGTGATAACTTGTATATTTACAGCTTACCTGTTTAGGGAAATGGAGCAAATAGCCTAATGTTCGAATATGTGTAAAAAGGTTAGCGAGGAGCTAAACTTTTTTCTGCGGTAAGCGCTTTACTCGGGATGCTTTTTCCCCAATAATGGAGTAACAAGTGTAGTAAAGTCAGAAAAAAAAGGGGACATGTGTATGGTTGCTTTTGAGCTGATCGTGGATGCGCCGGTCGATTTGGAGATCACAGGCAAGTTCGCCGCCCCCTCCCCCGACTGGATTCATCTGAGCCGGATTCTGCTCGACTACGAGCTAATTGTAATGACTGAAGGCGTGCTCTATCTGGCAGGAGACACTACCTATTTTACCGTCTCCAAAGGCGAGTACCTGCTGCTCCCTCCCTACACCAAGCAATTCGGTTATAAATCGTCCAACTGCAGCTTCTACTGGCTCCACTTCAAAGCGCAGGAAGGGCTTACCGTAACGGACATTACAGACACCGGACATACCATTAAACCGGCAGAGAACCGGCTGCTGCTCCCGCAATACGGCACGGTAAAAAGCCTGGAGAAAATCATCGTCATGATGAAGCAGCTCCAGGATTCTGTCAGGGCCTACAACCAGAAGACGCTCAACAACTATATGACCACAGTCATTCTGTGCGAGCTTTACAATCAGGTGTTTCAGAGTGAGCATAGCCCGCTCAGAAAAACCAAGCAGGAGCAGCTTTACAACGATATTGTGGACTACATCAAATGGAGCCGCAGCGAGCATATCAAGGTATCGCAGATCGCTGCATACTTTGGCTATAACGAAAAATACCTGTCCCACCTCTTCAGCACAATCTCCGGCATCCCGCTCAAGCAGTACATTCTGCAGCAAAAAATGGAGCTGGCCAAGTTCCTCCTGTCTGACACTAACCAGAATATCAGTGAGGTCTCGCTCCAGCTCGGCTATAAGGACTGCCATAATTTTATGAAATCATTCAAAAAGATCGTCGGACTGACGCCAACGGATTTCCGCAATGCGTACGCCAAGCGGCTGTTGTTCTATGAGTAAGGGATATTTGCCGGAAAAGTAAACAGAGCCGGGCCTCACGGGAGACCGGCTCTGTTTTTATATACAGTTAAAACATTTGCATTAAAGGTAAACCTGTGTTTAAATAAACTGACGAACGTTCGTAAGGGAGGATTGAGCTGATGACATCCAATAAGATCAGGGAAATTGCACTGGCCCATTTTGCCAAAAACGGGTATGAAGGGGCTTCGCTGGCCGATATATCTGCCGAGGTGGGAATCAAGAAGCAGTCGATTTACAACCACTTCAAAGGCAAGGATGAGTTATTCCTGACCGTGTTCCGCGATGCAGCCGAGCGGGAATTGCAGTTTACCGAAAGCTATTTGCAGAGAAGCAGCACAGCTCCGCTAAAAGATATGCTGTACGGATTTTTGCACAGCTACAGCAAGCGTTACGAGCAGGAGGACGACACCCGGTTCTTTCTGCGCATGGCTTTTTTTCCGCCATCCCATCTCCGCGAAGAGGTTGTGGAGTTCAGCAACCGGCATCTCGACACAATAGGTAAGCTGCTCGAACAGCATTTTACTTCTGCCGCGCATGCCGGAACTGTTCATCCGGAAGTCACTGCGGTAACAGCTTCAGCCGCTTTCATAGCGGTACTGGACGGAATGTTTGTTGAGCTGCTGTACGGCAATATGGAAAGTGCTGCCCTCAGACTTGATGCCTCATGGCTCGTCTACTGGCGCGGAATCAGAAACAACTAGAGGAGGATTACAGATGAACCGCAGCTGGATTTACATTTTTATCGGAGCATTATTTGAAGTAGTGTGGGTGATCGGATTTAAGCACGCGGACAATGTTGTTACATGGGGGGCAACGGTAGTTGCGCTTGTCGTATCGTTCTATCTCATTATTACCGCTTCCATTAAGTTGCCGGTCGGCACGGTGTATGCGGTATTCACCGGTCTCGGGACCGCCGGCACCGTGCTGGCTGAAATGATTCTGTTCGATGAGCCGGTTAAACCGGTCAAGCTTCTGCTGATCGCCTTGCTGCTGGCGGGTGTACTCGGCCTGAAGCTGTACAGCGGCTCAGCCAAAACAAAGGAGGCGGCATAACGATGGCGTGGTTAACCTTAATGTTCGCCGGTATGTTTGAAGTTGTCGGTGTGCTCGGCATGAACCGGATTAAACGGGACCGCAATAAAAAGGCTTATCTCATTTTTATCACCGGCATTGTGCTGAGCTTCGCCTGTCTGAGTCTCGCTATGAGAGACCTGCCTATGGGTACGGCTTATGCAATCTGGACTGGGATCGGTACAGTCGGCGGCGCGCTGGTCGGCATGTTTTTCTTCGGGGAATCCAAAGAATGGCGCCGTGTTCTGTTCATCGGAATGGTGCTGGCTGCTGCCGTGGGGCTGAAGCTGATTTCGTAAGGCGGACGGGCGAAGATGGATAGATGTAAACTAATATAGGTAAAAAAACAGCGGCAGCTTATGGACAAAAATCAATGTCCATGACTGCCGCTGCTTTTGTTCAAGGGCATTTTGCTGTTAGTATAAATAGTGGACACTCGTTAAGAGAATGAGAGAAAATACAATTAACGAGGAGGTGTCCACATGAGTGGAACACGAAAAAGCTACAACGAGGAATTTAAACGACAGACGGTAAAGTATATCCAGGAGCAGACCAAGACGGTGGCGGAGTTAGCCCAGGAGCTGGATATCCCTGCAAAAACCATACATCAATGGTTAGGGAAATACCGGCAGTTCCAGAACGAACCCGTTTCCAGCCCAGAGCAAACGAGTGAGTTCAAACGGCAACTGGAGGAAAAAGATCAAACCATCGCTAGAATGGCAGAAGAGATGGAAATCCTAAAAAAAGCAGTGCACATCTTCAGCAATCCAAAGAACTAAGATTCCAGTTTATCGAAGATCATCGCTCCCGGTTCTGTGTGGAGAGGATGTGCAGCGTACTACAGGTGTCAAGGAGCGGCTATTACAAGTGGAGAACGGCCAAGCCAGGTCCGCAAGCAGCCCGAAAAGCGTTGCTATGCCAGCGGATTACTTATCATTTTCACGATACCCATGGTCGCTATGGCAGCCCTAAAATCACTATCCTCCTGCAGCGTGAAGGGCAAAAGGTCAGCGAACGTACCGTTGGAAAATACATGAGAGAACTCGGCCTGCGCTCCTGTGTCGCCAAGAAGTTTCGTGTGCATACGACCGATTCTAATCACGAGTTACCCATTGCACCGAACCTGCTAAATCAGCAATTTAAGACAAAAAAACCCAACAAGACCTGGGTTGCAGACATTACCTACATCCCCTGCCGTGAGGGACGGCTGTACCTGGCCAGCGTGCTCGACCTTTGCACCCGAGAAATCGTAGGCTGGAGGCTTGGCGATCGAATGACTACCGACCTCGTCTTAGATGCCCTGGACGACGCTCACAAGGCGAAACGCCCGAAGAAAGGCCTAATCCACCATTCCGATCGTGGCTCACAATACGCCTCCAAGGAGTACCGTGAGCGTTTGAAGAAGTACCGTATGAAAGCCAGTATGAGTCGTAAAGGTAACTGTTATGACAATGCCTGTATTGAATCTTTCCACAGCTTACTTAAGAAAGAGTTTGTGTACTGCACCCGATTCAAAACGAAGAAACAAGCCTATGACGCGATCTACCAGTACATTGAGTTTTTTTATAACCGCAAACGAATCCATGGTGCACTAGGCTATCTTTCGCCGGTTCAATTTGCAGCGAAATTTAAGCAGAAGGCAGCTTAATTCTTTTAAAGTTACGTCTACTTTCTTGACGGAGGTCCATTTCTGCCCTTCATTTCGCCGATTTAGCCGCGTCGGGCTGATTCATGGGCATTTTTGCCCTTCATTTCGCCAACCTGGCCGCTTCGGGCGGATTCAAGGGCATTTTTGCCCTTCATTTCGCCGATTTAGCCGCGTCGGCCGGATTCAAGGGCATTTTTGCCCTTCATTTCGCCGATTTAGCCGCGTCGGGCGGATTCAAGGGCATTTCTGCCCTTCATTTCGCCGATTTAGCCGCGTCGGGCTGATTCATGGGCATTTCTGCCCTTCATTTCGCCAATTTAGCAGCGTCGGGCGGATTCAAGGACATTTTTGCCCTTCACCACACCCGGCCATGTCACTGCTACTTATTATCCGGCAGCGGCACGCCGAAGTCCGGTGTACCGTCTTCCTTCCAGCCTATCACCTTGGCGCGGGTGTGGCGGTTCGGATCATACAGCGGATCGCCTGTAATGTCCTTGTAGCTGCGTGCGTGGTAGATCAGCACATCCTCCCCGTTCGCGCCCACGGTGAAGCTGTTATGGCCCGGACCGAACTGGCCGTTCTCTTCGCTGGTCCGGAACACCGGCTCAGGATGCTTGCTCCACGAGGCTGCGTCCAGCAGATCGCTGTCTTCATCTGCAGTGAGTAGCCCCATGCAGTAGTTGTAGTCGGTGGCGCTGGCCGAGAAGCTCATGAAGATCTTTCCGCCCCGCTTGATCACCGCTGCTCCTTCATTGACGCTGAAGCCAATTTTTTCCCAGTCATATTCCGGCTGGGCGATCATCGTCTGCTTCCCGGTCAGGGTCCACGGGTTGCTCATCTCCGAAATGTACAGGTTGGAATTCCCGGGAATGTCCGGGTCCTTCTGGGCCCATACATAGTAGAGAATACCCTTATGTTGGAAGGTCGTTGCATCCAGGGCAAAGGATTCCCAGGCCGTCCTGATCTGGCCTTTTTCCACCCAGCTGCCTTCCAGCGGATTCGGCGAGTCATTCTCAAGCACGAACATCCGGTGGTCGAACAGGCCATCCTGTGTTTCGGTTGTACGCGCGGCGGCAAAATAGATATACCATTTACCCTGCAGGTAATGGATTTCAGGTGCCCAAATATTGGCACTGAGCGGTCCGGTGTCATATTTGCGCCAGGCTACAACAGGTACCGCTTCTGCAAGCTCTTCGATTGCTGCGGCTCTGCGCACTTCGATCCGGTCATATTCCGGTACGGAAGCGGTAAAGTAATAATATCCGTCTGTATGCTTGTACACCCAGGGATCAGCGCGCTGCTCCACAAGCGGGTTGATATACTCTATAAAAGTGCTCATATCAGTTGCTCCTTTGGTCATGTCAGAGATGGATCTATTCCAGCGTAAGTACAACAACAGATGCCGGTGGCAGCGTGCAGCCGAGAATACCATCTGCAAGCTTCGCCCCTTCGAAGACAGCCGGCGCTACAATGGCCGGTGCTTCAAAAGTATTATGTGCACCCAGTTCTGCGTGTGTCAGAATCCGTCCGGACACCCGGCCGGCGGCTGTGCCTCTGATATCAAGATTCAGATCGGCATCCTTTTCATGGCTCAGGTTACAGATGGAGACATAGATCTTTCCTTCATCGTCCCGGGACGCTGAAACACTAAGCTGCGAAACCGTCACTCCGCCATAGGTGTACAGCGGGCTGTCTAAGGCAACCTCCAGCAGTTCATTATCCTGGTGCACCTTATACATCTCAAATACATGGTAGGTAGGCGTAAGCAGCAGCTTGTCCCCCTCTGTCAGAATCAGCGCCTGCAACACATTGACCATCTGGGCAATGTTCGTCATTCTAACCCGGTCGCTGTGATTGTGGAAAATATTCAGGTGGATGCCCGCAACAAGCGCATCTCTGAGTGTATTCTGCTGATAGAGAAACCCGGGATTTGTGCCCGGCTCGCTCAGGAACCAGGTTCCCCACTCATCTATGATTAATCCTACCCGCTGCTCCGGATCATATTTATCCATAATCGCCGAGTGGCGGGTAATGAGCTCGTCCATATGAAGGGATTTCTGCATCGTTTCGATCCATTCGGCTTCATCGAATCCGAGTGCTGCGCGTTTCTCTTCCCAGCTGCCGGGAATGGTATAGGAATGCAGGCTGAGCCCGTCCATCATTTTGCCCGCTTCCCGCATTACAACTTCAGTCCAGTTATAGTCATCCACATTAGCACCGCCGGCAATTTTGTATATCCGGTTGTCGCCGTAGTTGCGAACATAAGTCTGATAACGCCGGTAGAGATCAGCATAATACTCAGGGCGCATATTGCCGCCGCAGCCCCAGTTCTCATTGCCGACACCGAAATATTTCAGGTTCCACGGTTTCTCCCGCCCGTTCTCCTGACGCCAGGCCGCCATTGGCGATTCGCCGTCAAAGGTCATATACTCGACCCACTCCGACATTTCCTGAACGGTGCCGCTGCCCACATTGCCGCAAATATAAGGCTCACATTCGAGCAGCTCGCACAAGCGGAAAAATTCATGCGTTCCAAAATGGTTGTTCTCTACTACACCGCCCCAATGGGTATTTACCATCCGTTTGCGGCCTTCCTTCGGGCCAATCCCGTCTTTCCAGTGATATTCATCGGCAAAGCAGCCTCCCGGCCAGCGCAGCACCGGAATGTCCAGCTGCTTCAGCGCAGCCACGACGTCATTACGGATACCGTCCGTGTTAGGAACCGGTGAATCCTCGCCAACCCATATTCCTTCATAGATACATCTGCCCAGATGCTCGGCAAAATGCCCGTAAATATTTTTGTTGATCCTGCTCTTAGGAAGATCGGCGTTGATTACAAGCTTTGCAGTCATAGTTTCTCTCTCCTTGGGTGAAGTCTATTTATATTAGCCCTTGATCCCTGAATTCAAATTGATCGATTGTACAAAATATTTCTGTGCGAACAGGAACAGCAGCAGTGTAGGAATAATAGCCAGAATCGCCGAACCCATCAGCTGACCGATCATCCGGTAGTTGCCGTAAATATCCTGCAGCAGCAGGAGTCCTGCCGTAACCGGCATTTTGTCCACATCCGTGAAGACGATAACCGGCCACAGGAAGTCATTCCACGAGCCAGTGAACGAGAACAAGCCGCATACGATCAGAATCGGCTTCATCAGCGGCACAATGATCGAGGCGTAAATCCGGAAATGGTTCGCACCATCCACATGGGCTGATTCATCGAGTTCTTTTGGAATACCATTCATAAATTGTCTGACCAGAAAGAGGTTGCCCATACCCGCAAGTCCGGGGATAATCATCGCCCAGGAGGTATTCACCCAGCCCAGAGCATCAATGATTTTGTAGGAAGGAATCAGGTTCACGACACCCGGGAAAAAGGAAATGCCGAGCAGGGTGAAAAAGAGCGTATCTCTGCCTTTAAACTTCATCCGTGAATAGCCGTAACCGGTAATCGATATAACCACAATTACGAGAAATGTATGCATGGTGGCAATAAACAGGGAGTTCATCAGCCAGCGCAGGATAGGCGCCGTAGAGGTGTTGTTCAGAATCGCGATATAGTTATCAAAAATCCACTCTTTTGGGAACATTCTGAACCCGGAGCTGACGACCTCGGTCTGCGACCGGAAGGAGGTTGTGATTCCGAAAACTACAGGAACGATCCAGATTACACACAATATGATCAGGAACAGATAGGAGATATATTTTGAGATGCTAATGCCTGAGCCTTTGCTTTTCTGTGCGCGCTGTCCGTTTACAAGCGGAGCTTTATCCAGCTGCCCAGCCACTTGGTTTGCCATACGGGTACACCTGCCTTTTTAAATTCGCTGCTTGATCCATTTGTCTTATCCGGGGATTATGCTGCATTCCGGTTCATTACATAATATTGCAGAGCCGATATCAGCAAAATAACCAGTCCCAATAATACCGCCATCGCCGACGCCATTCCTGCGATAGACTCCCCGTTACCGAATGCGAGCTGGCGGATATACATCATCAGTACATGTGTGCTCTGGCGCGGACCGCCGTCAGTCATCATCAGCGGCTGGCCGAACACGTTGAACGCTCCTGCCGTAGTCATAACAAAGGTATAAACGAGCGGGAAACGGATCGACGGCAATGTGATACTCGCGAATCTGCGGATCGGTCCTGCTCCGTCCATTTCTGCCGATTCATATAAATCCTGGGCTACACCACTGATTGAAGCACGGTAAATAATCAGGTTACCACCGACGCCACCCCAGATCGTTATGATAATAATGAGAATCCAGGCATACGGCTGGTGAGTCGGCCAGGAGACTTCGGAACCGAACACATTACCAACCATCCCCAGTTGTTTGTTGAACAGCAGCAGCCAGATCAAAGCTCCGGCGGAGATGGAAATCAGCCCCGGAACATACAAAATAGCCTGAATCAAGCTCTTACCCTTCACTTTCTTGTGTTCAAGTGCCACTGCAATTAACAGCGGAAGTACGATTAACAGCGGCACACTGAGCAGAACGAAGATCAGGGTGTTCTTTAGACCGTTATTAAACTGCGTATGAAAGGTAGAGCTGTTGTCAAACAGAATGGTCTTATAATTGTCGAGACCAACCCAGACCGGATCATTCATCAGATTCCATTTGGTGAACGAAGCATAAATCCCGTAGATCGTAGGCAGTAAAATAAATACAATGAATAGGATGACATGTGGACCTACAAAGAAAACAGGCGCCAAATTTAATTTCTTTTTCATAGGCAATCTTTTCTCCTTTGGCATAAAGCAATGTGCCGCCTCCGGCACATTGCTCTATACAATCATTTCCGTTTGCGTTTTACTGTGCGCTTGTTCCTTCGGCAATCTTGTCTTCTACGAACTTCTGCATCGTTGCCAGTGTTTCGTCGATATCCACGTTGCCGCGGACGATATCTCCGCAATACGTATCAACGGCTTCGGCAATGTATGGGTAGTACTCATAAGTGTAGATGTAGAGGGATTCGATTTCTTTTTCATTTGAGGTAAAGAAGGATTGCATATAGTTCTGGTATTCAGGATTCTCGATTACTTGTTTACTGGCTACAGTCTGTCCGGCTTTTGCCCACTCCATGGAATTTTCGCGGATGAACTCCAGGAAGCTGCCGATTCCGGCTACTTTTTCTTCCGATCTGTCTTTGTTCTTCAGCATCGCGAACAAGTGGGATGAGGATCTGTTGGTGAACTTGTCCGGCGTTGGGGAATAGACGTTGGTCACTCCGAAATTGAGACCTTCTACTCCGGCATGTGCGGTAGAGCTCCATGTACCGTCAGTAGAGAACAGTACGTTGCCGGATTGGAACATCAGATAGCCGTCTTCACCAAATGGTGTCATCAGGCCGGCGTCGTTGATTTTCTTAACATTTTCAAATGCCTGTTTCATTACAGGTGTATTTACGGCAGGTTTGCCATCCTCCTGGATGTCTCCGCCAAGGTCCTGAATTTGTGCCAGAATGACCCAGCCAAGCAAGGCATCATTGACAACATAATCTCCCTCATCCAATTTGCCCTGCAAGGACAGCATTTCATCAATCGTTACTACGTTATCATCAAGGAAGGATTCCGCTCCGTATTTCGCGAGTAAATCTTTATTGTAGTACATAACGTTACTGTGGATATCAAGCGGCACAGTATACTGTGTTCCGTCGATGTTACCTGTATTCCATGCTTGCGGCAGATAGTTGTCTTCTTTAATCTCCGGCTGTGCTGTAGTTACCGCAGTCATTGGCTCCAGCTGGCCTTGCTTCACGAATCCCGGCACGCGGTCTGCATGGATAATCGCCAGGTCAGGCACGCCTTTGCCGGAGTTAAGTACGGTTGAAACCTTTGTATACATATCTGCGGTAATAACATGCTTCACTTTAATTTCCGGATTAGTAGCATTATAGTCTTTGACCAGCTGATCCATATAAGCTCCGTCATCACCAGTCAGCGGCGTCCAGAACGTGATTGTATTATTTTTGTCATCGTTCCCGCAGCCTGCCAATACCGTAGATAATGATAGAACAAGTGCTATTGCTGAAAAACCCCACTTTTTATTCAACACTTTTTCCTCCTAAATGATTAAAATTAGTAAATCATCTACAAAAATGTTCTTGCAAACAATTAACTCAGCGTTGGTTCTTGCCGTCCGGCTGAATGCCGCCTCTTATTTCGGCAACATCCATTTCACATCTTTATTAATTAGTTAAAAAACATTTGAATGTATTCGCTTACAGGTATAAAATAGCATATATAAACCTCCTTGTAAACACAAAAATATAAAACTATTTATATATATTCAAAATAAAAATTGTAAATTGTTATTTTCTGAAAAAAACAACGGTTATTCAGACGATTTCACAGGATCATGTTTATTAAAACTTAAAACAAATCATTTAATATAACGAATATTAGCGTAAATTTAAATACAACACACAAATAAAGGAAGAAAGCTTTCCTTTTCACCTCAATTAGTTTATAATTTTATAAAATAGTTATTTATGACGTCTGCGGAAGAAGGTTCGATATGATATATATTAAAGATCTAATGAGTGGCATTGATATTTTCAAAGCACTAAGCTCTGAAATCCGGATTCAAATTCTGGAGCTGCTCGCGGGTAATCAGGAACTAAACCTGAATGAAATTGCCAAGAAGCTGAACCTCAGCAACGGTGCCATCACGATGCACATCAAGAAGCTGGAGGAAAGCGGCCTGATTGAAATTAACACCTCCGTCGGTAAGCACGGCATCCAGAAGGTCTGCTATTTGAACAAGGATAAGCTGATGGTGGATCTGCGCAGCAAAGACGTCGACAACCTGTATGAGGTGGAGATCCAAGTCGGCCACTATAGTAACTATCAGGCGGTTCCTACCTGCGGCCTTGCGACCAAAGACAGCATTATCGGCGACTTCGACGAGCCACGCTACTTCGCTGATCCCCAGCGGATTGATTCCGAGATTATCTGGATGGCGGAGGGCTTTCTGGAATATCGTATCCCGAATTACCTGAAAGCCAACCAGACCTTCCGTGAGATTCAGTTCTCCATGGAGATCGGATCGGAGGCGCCGGGCTTCAGCGACAATTATCCGTCCGATCTGTATTTCTACCTTAACGGGATCGAAATCGGTTACTGGACCAGCCCCGGCGACTTCGGCGACCAGCGCGGAACGTTCAACCCGGACTGGTGGCCGCCGCACCTGAACCAATACGGGATGCTGAAGCTGATCCGGATCAATAACGAAGGAAGCTTTATCGACGGCTGCCGGATTTCCGACATTACGCTGGACGACATTAAGCTTGATTACAAAAGCGAGCTAACCTTCCGCATCGCTGTCACCGACAAGCCGGTCAACAAACGCGGCCTGACCATTTACGGCAAGCATTTTGGCAACTATAGCCAGGATCTGCTGGCCCGCGTGCTCTATAATGTGCATGAGGTGGAGGAAGTGAACCGCCGTCCGGCGACTAGCACTGCTGAGTAACGGCTGTTTTGAGAAGATTGGTGAGAGCGAGCATTTAAGACAGCCATATCTATGTTTCCTTGCCCTTTCGACTCCTTTTGGATGCGGAGGGGCATTTTTATGCTGCAGTTCAGGTTCTGGATTATTATGGATATTAAGGACTATTCCCGCAATTGAGACTTTGTTCACTGGCCGCTACAACATCCATTATTTACAATATAAATAACAATGTTCCAAATCATTAGAGAGAAGGATGAAGGATGCAAGTTACTAAACGGGTGTCACGACTCTTGTTCCCAGCCGCAGTCCTGACTGTGCTGGCAGGCTGCGGAAACAATAACCCTTTCAACCTTAACGAACAAGCCGCAAAAGAAACCACCGCCCCGTCCACCGCGCACCAGACACACTGGTCTTATGAAGGCAATACCTCTCCCGAACACTGGGCGGAGCTGGATCAGCTGTTCGCTACCTGTAATACCGGTACGGCCCAATCGCCGGTTAATATCCCGCATGATAAAGTGCAGGCGGATGATCACCTCTCCCCTGTCAAAGCTGAGTACTCTCCTTCACCTGTGTCTATCGTCAACAATGGCCACACGATCCAGGTGAATCTTAACAACCAGGACAATAAGCTTACTATCGAGGGCAAGACTTATCTGTTGCAGCAATTCCATTTCCATTTGCCCAGCGAACATGAGGTTGACGGCAAGCATGCGGAGATGGAGCTTCATCTGGTACATAAAAGTGAAGACGGCTCGCTTGCCGTACTCGGTGTATTGATCAATGCCGGCAGTGAAAATACCGCCCTGAACCAGCTTTGGTCCATGCTACCAGCCGAAGAAAGCACTCAGGAAACCGTGGTTGACGGGTCTTTCGATCCGGCCGGGCTGCTGCCCGCCGATCTTCACTCCTTCCGTTACCAGGGCTCGCTCACCACCCCGCCATGTACCGAAGGCGTCCAATGGATCGTCCTGGAGAACCCGGTAACCTGGTCCACGGAACAGATCGGCCAATTCGCTGCGATTTTCCCTCACGATAACCGTCCTGTTCAACCGCTGGGCAGCAGGAAAATCGGCAGCGATGAATGAGCACATCGGTTGATGCTATTGCAAAAAGGCGATCCCCGCGTTGACGGGGATCGCCTTTTCTAGGCGGTTGCATAAGGGAGGACGGGTAGTCTACGGAGGTACGCAGGCAGATGTCCGATTTCAGCTCAGATGCGTGATTTCAAAGGCATTTTTGCCTTTGATTACCCTTCCCCGGAGCGCATTCGCAAATTCAACGGGATTTATCCCGTACTTCTCCCTCGCCAGCAGCCAGTAAAGAGCAAAGAAAAAAGCAACCCATCCGTAGATGAGTTGCTTATAATGCAGTGCCGCCTTTCCCTTTAAAGCTGAAGCGCATCCGCAGCCAGGACAAAACGTAGATAACGCACAAGAAAATCCAGTAGCTGTTATCGAACAAGCCGTCCCCGGTTACCGCCGACAGAACCGCATGGTACACACAGGTAAATATAAACAAAGACAGGAATAGCAGCGAAATCCCTTTGTACGATGCAGGCTTCCGGATTCCCGCTTTTGAAAAAATATATAACACGGCCAGCGCCAACAGTATAGTGAAAGGCACCCTGTAACTAAAATCAGGAAATACGTCGTGCATGGTAACTACCCCTGCTATGAGCACAAAACATAATGTAATGTTAAGCACACTTTGCTTCATGACTAAGACCTCCGCACTCAAGTAATATTTCCCATATATTCAAATAATAAAACGAAATCAGCATATTAGCAAATGATATACCAATAAAAAAAGCAAGCCGCCTACCGCTCCGGGTAAACTGCCTGCTAAATTTATAACCGGTCTATATACTTATCTTGCCTAGGGGCAGGTGAAGGGTAGTTAGACTTATAGCCCTTCATCAGCCACTCTTCACCAGCCTCAACCCTTCACCGCGCCCGCCGTCATCCCGTCAATAAAATACTTCTGGAACCCTAGAAACAGCGCCAATATAGGCAGAATAGAAAAGAATGAGCCAACGATCAGCAGATCATAATTGTTGCCATATGGAGTCAGCAGCGTCTTGAGGCCGATCGGCAGGGTATATTTATTTTCATCACTCAGCACCATAAACGGCCAGAGGAAGTTGTTCCAGCTGTTCATCCCGTTCAGAATCGCCATCGCCGCAAAAGACGGCTTCATCACCGGCAGAATCAGGCGTACATAAATCGCATATTCATTCGCCCCGTCCACCCGCCCGGCTGCAATCATTTCCTTGGGAATCCCCCGCAGATACTGCCGGAAGAAAAAGATCGTCGCCGCACTAGCCACACCCGGCAGAATAATCGCCGAATAGCTGTTCATCAGCCCCATATTAAAGGTTAAAGTGTACAGCGGCAGCAGCAGAATCTCAAACGGCACCATCATAATGAGCAGCACGCAGACAAACAGCAGGTTTTTTCCTCTGAATTCATAGGCCGAAAAGCCGTAAGCAACAGTGGCACTGACGAGCAGCGTTAATACAACCTGTACCACTGTCAGCAGCAGCGAATTGAAAAACCAGGTGAAATAGGCATGCTCACCGGTGAACAAAAAGACGAAATTGTCCAGGCTCATCGCCGACAAGTCAAACCGCAGGTTAAGGCCGTAGCGGATCAGATCCTCTCCGGGCTTGAACGAAGCAATCGTCACGGCGTAGAAAGGCACCAGAATCAGCAGGCACAGCACACTGAAAAAGGCAAACAGGAGGATTTTGCGGAGCGTCCCTGTGTTCATACGTTAATCCTCCTCCTTCTTAAACATACCGCTAAACGCCAGTTGGGTGAGATTGATCACCATAGTGATGATGAGCAGCACGATCCCGACCGCCGCTGCGTAGCCGAGATTATTTTTCTCGATCCCCTGCCGGTACAGATAACCGACGATGGTCAGCCCGATGTTCTTGGGAGAGTTATTCCCGTTCCAGAGCATCATGCTCTCGATAAACATGGCCAGTCCGGCATAAATGCTGATCGTCAGCACATAAATGGTCGTCGGCTTCAGCAGAGGGATGGTAATCCGGGTAAACCGCTGGAAGGCGGAGGCCCCGTCGATGGAGGCGGCTTCATAGTAGTCGTCGGGAATATTTTTCAGTCCGGATAGAAAATACAGCATGTTCACCCCCATCCACCGCCAGCTCGCCAGCGCCACCAGAGCGATAAATCCGGTAGTCTGTCCCTTCAAAAATTTAATGGGCTCCACGCCAAACACACCGAGAATGCTGTTGATCAGCGAGCCCTCCATCTCCCCGAACATCAGCCGGAAAATCGTCCCCGCCACCACCACCGAGGTCAACGCCGGGAAAAAGAAGGAGGATTTAAAAAACTCACGGCCCCACATGGCTTTACTGTTGATCAGCACGGCGAACAGCATCGGGAACGGGATCAGGATCAGCAGGGTCAGGATCATATACACCGCACTGTTGCGCACCGCTTTGAAGAATATCGTATCTCCCATCAGCTTGGTGTAATTATCTGCCCCGATAAAGCTGGCCTCCTGGCCGAGCGTGACCTTTTGAAAGCTCATACCGAACGAGCTCAGCAGCGGGTAGACCCAGAAAATGATGAATACGAGCACAAAAGGCAGCACGAAGACGTAGGGAGCAACCTTTTGCGAATAGAGGAAGTTTTTGATCATGGCTTCTGCTCCTTTAAAGTAGAGCTGCCCACGGGGTGGACAGCCCTAAAGAGTAACCGTACCTGTTACTTCAATTCCTGTTCGATCTGGGTCTGGGCATCATCGAGTGCCTGCTGGATGTCTTTTCCGTCCTCAAAAATCTCATTCAGCGTCACCGTACACAGTACATTGTTGATCGTCGGTGAGGCAGAGGTCGATTTGATCAGGTTGATCTCCTCTTTAATTTCGTTCAGCACATCAAACGGGTTGTTCACGAAATATTTAACGAATTGGTTCTCCGGATTGTGGGTTACATCCTTCATATCCCAGACGCTCATGTTGATCGGGTCAAACCCGAGTGTATTCCAGATCTCAATGTTGGCATCAAGCGACAGCTTTGCGTAGGCGATAAAATCTTTTGCCAACTGAACATCCTTAGCCGTCTTGGTCACAACTGTTCCCGTACCGCCGCCGCCGTAGGATCTGTGCATGCCTTTTTCCAGGACGGGCAGCGGGGCGATGGCGATTTTGCCGCTCAGGTCCTTCATGTAGTTGGTGTAGCGGGACATCTGCCACAGCGGCATAAAGGCGGTCGCATAGTTGCCTGAATTAAACTCACCGTAAGCTTCTTCCGTATCCGGCTGGCCGCCAGCGATCGTTGAAATCACGTTATTGTCCTGCAGATCCTTCAGCATTGTCATCGCTCTAACCATCTCAGGAGAATTCACCTGCGGCTTGCCGTCAGCATCCGTCAGATCCGATTCCTGCTGGGCCAGGAGCAGCGAAGCCTGCCAGATTGCGCTGGTGTCGGCGGTGCCCATGTATTTGCCGGTTTTTTCGTAGACCTGAATGCCCGCTTTTTTGAAATCATCCCAGGTTACGATGCTCTTATAATCCACCCCGGCCTCATCGAGAATTTCGGTATTGTAAAAAGCGACCGTCGCCCCTACGTGCGTGGATAGTCCGTAGATTTTGCCTTCTTTGGCGTAGAGATCCAGCTGGGATTGCACAACCGTACCTTTATACGGCTCTGCCACATCGTTCAGCGGCTCAAGCTGCGGCTCCCCGGCCAGGAAATCCGGGAATTTACCGAGCTCAATATCGGCAATATCCGGCGCTCCCACCCCTGTCTGCACGGCGATGGACAGCTTGTTATGCATATCATCGTACGGCATGACCGTTACATTCAGCTTGATCTGGCGGTCAGGATTGGCGGCATTCCATTTCTCCAGCATTTTCTCAAAATGCTGCCCGTGCAGCTCGACAAACGTCCAATAGGACAGCTCCGTGGCCGCATCACCGGCACCGCCATTCAGGACAGAGGACTCTCCGCCGGATTTGCCTGAGTTAGACTTACTGCCGCAGCCGGCCAAAAATACAAGCATGGAGACAACCAGTAAAGAAATAATCCATTTGTTTTTCATGCATGACCCTCCTGTATAGGAAATAGTTGTTGCCCGAAACAATGTAAACGGATACAACTCAATACTGATCGAGTGGGACACTTTGTGCAGAATACGTCCTGACAGCGGCTGCCGCTCCCTCCTTTTACAGATTTATCAAATGTTTTAGACTGTTATAATGTATTCAGCTGAAAGAGCAAATAGAAACTTTTGAGACAGAAAAAACATATATTTCTTCCCCGCTCCGTAATGTTATGCATGCTGTCTGCCTTTTTCCGCAAATGAGTCATTGAATTTACGAAAAGCATGCTACTTTACTCCGGATTCTTTTAAACAAAACCGGTACACCTTTTGGATAATAGTAAAATATTGGTTCGTTATTGCAAAAAAAGATAGTTTCCGCGCGGTTTAAGACCGTTTCCTTTACCATCATTTAAAACAACATACCCCGGTATCAGCCATACATAATCCGGGTACAAAAAGCGGACAATAATTCTGTCTCCCAAACCACCGAGAAGGAGTGTTTCAAATGCGTGAAGGTCTGATCCCCACCGTTCTTGGTACCGTAGTTTCCGCTTCCGGCGCAGCTTTTCTGGGAAGCAGGTATAAGCTGGCCGCAACAGGCGTACTTGGCTTTGGTCTGGCACATATTGTCCTGGGTGCCATCGACTTGTTTGAGCACCGGTAAAAGGTTGGAAGATGCCGGTTCTGTACAGCATGTACAGGACCGGTTCCTTTTTTTTATTAAGCAACATAACAGCAAAAAGGCCCCTACCTGAAGTAGAGACCTTAGTTATACATAAGATTTATTTCACAGCTACATAGAACAGGCGCTGGGCGCTGTCATCTGCCGGAAGCCATTCGAAATCAGCATACAACTGCACCTCACTGAAGCCTGCCTTGCGGAGCTCTTCTGTCAGCCACTGCGGATCGTACGCGCGCTGTACATGATTTTCTTCAAACCGGCGGTACAGCCCGCTTCCCTCTTCCCTGGCGAAAATGGACAGATGATGCTCAATTTCCCGGCGCGGCACATCCAGCTCACAGGTCCAGATGTAGGATACAGACGGTTCATCCAGTACGAAAGGCTGTTCTTCCTCGTAGCGGACAAGTGTGTTCGGATGATGTACATCGAACAGGAACGTCCCACCAGGCGCAAGTCCGGCGTAAGTCCGGGCGAAAACCGCCTGGATCTCCTTCTCCTCGAGCACGTAATTCAGGCAGTCGCAGAAGGAAATGACGGAATCAACCTGCTCCGGCAGCTCCCATTCCGTCATATCCTGCCTGATCCAGCGCACGCTTCCCTCACGCAGAAAACGGCGTCCCTGCGGATGCCGCTCCATCTTCTGCTGGGCGACGGCCAGCATGTCTGAGGAAAGATCAATCCCGGTCATGTGATAGCCTGCTGCAGCCAGCGGAATGGTTATGCTGCCTGTGCCGCAGCCAAGCTCAGCCACTGTGCGCGGCTTGCCGTATTTAACCCATGCGGCTTCAGCAAAGGCCAGCCAGTCCGGATACGGCATGTCCGCCATCAGTTCATCGTATACATAAGCAAATTTCCCGTAGGAAGACAATGCGCACACCGCTTTCTATTCCTGATTCTGTTCCGGAGCGTTCTCTTCAGGCTGGGCCAGATAAGTCCAGTTCTCCTTCTGGGTTATCAGGCCTTCCTTCATCAGCTTGCCCATCGCCCGCTTAAAGGCAGACTTACTGATGCCGAAGCGCTGCTTGATAATCTCCGGTGGTGTTGCATCCGAATACGGCATTGCGCCGCCCGGACGGGAGTGCAGAAATTCCAGCAAAGCTGCGGAATCTACATCCCGGCCGATTTCCTTGCGCTGGGTCATCGCCAGATTAACGCGGCCGTCCTCACGGATATGGGAGACTCGTGCTTCAACCTGTTCCCCCAGGCGCAGCAGACGGCTGCGTTCGGAGGAATGAATCATCCCGATTACACCAAAGCCGAGTACTCCGCCGTCTATGACTACGAAAGTACCCATCTGCAGGGGTCTATAGACTCTTGCTGTAACGTTCTGGCCCCTCCAGGATTCCGGCGCGGAAAAAGCCAGCGGAGCAAGCTCCTGCTCACCGGCCAGCTTGGCACGCAGACGGCCCTGCTTGTCATGCTCCATCAGCACGAACACTTTATCGCCAATCTGCGGGCGCAGCTCGATCAGCTCAGGCAGCTCACCGATTGGCAAGAGCAGCTGGCGGCCAAGCCCCATCTCCAGGAAGCAGCCGAGCCGCGGATGAATGTCGGCCACTTCCAGCAGTGCCAGCTCGCCGAGCGTCAGAAACGGCTTTTTCATTGTTGCTGCAAGCCGGTCCTCCGTATCAAAGAAGATGAACACTTCCACTTTGCTGCCGATCTTGGGCTTGCTGCCTACAAGCTCGGTATAGTGCAGCATGACATCCTGGTCACCTGCACCCAGGAAGTACCCGTAAGGTGAAACTTCACGCAGTACTTCCAGTGTAACGATAGTACCTGCAATCAGACTCATACCGTTTCCACAACCTTGGCGTCAGACCAGAGACGCTCGATATTGTAATACTCCCGTTCGTCACGGTGGAAGACATGCACGATAACATCCCCGAGATCCATCAGCACCCAGCGGGCGGCATCCATGCCTTCAATCCCGCGGATCACGCCGCCGGCTTCGTGGACCACTTTGCGCACCTCAGTGGCAATCGCTTGTACCTGGGTGTCAGAGTTACCATGACAGATGATGAAATAATCACTGATCGGTGATACACTGCGCAGATCCAGGGCAACGACATTCATCGCTTTTTTATCTTCGACCGCTTTCAGGGCCAGCTCGAACAGCTTGTTTGATTGTACACTCATATTTTTTCCTCCAGTATTCTTACTAAATCATTACGTGCAAGCACGGTAAGCGGAAATACGATCCGGCGTTTCTGCAGCAGCAGGCTGATCGTGGAATCAAAGCCGGCGATCAGTCCTTCTTCAAGACTCACCATAGACAATCTGCGGATCTCATCCACTCCGGGGAAGTCCCGGCCCGGCTCGATATAATCCGCCAGACAGACAACCTTCTCCAGGAGAGTCATCCCTTCGCGGCCTGAAGTATGGTACCTGATCGCCCCTAAAATACCCGGGTCTGTGATCCCATACTCATGCTCGGCGACGAACGCCCCCACCTCGGCATGCCATAGCTGCTTGTCATGCTCAAGCAGCTCAGCTGAAAGGCCGTTCTGTACAATAACGTCCTTCATCCGCTCTACCGGCCAGTATTTAGCTACATCATGCAAGATAGCTGCCGTTTCGGCCTGCCCGGGATCAGCTCCATAATGCTTCGCCAGCTTGACTGAGGTCTCCATTACGCCTAGCGTGTGCTGCCAGCGCTTGTCCGGCATCTGGGCAGAAACGGCCTCAATCAGCGCTTCGCGGCTGTAAGCCATACAATCCACTCCTTTGCACATATTCATACACCTGCTCAGGTACCATATAGCGGATCGAGCGGCCGGCGGCCGCTCTAGACCTGAGCATTGTTGATGAAATATCCACCTGCGGCATGTCTGCCAGCAGCACCCTGCCGGAGATGAAATCCGGCAGGGCAGCCAGATCAAGCGGAGTTCCTGGACGTCCCACACCGATGAAGGTCAGCAGTTCCGCCAGTTCGCGGATTCCGTGCCATTTAGGCAAGTATTCCACCATATCCGCACCGACAATAAAATAGAACTCGTGCTGCGGATATTCCTGTTTCAGGCTGCGTACGGTATCAATGGTGTAGGAGACACCGCCCCGGACAATTTCCCAGTCGAGAATGCCGAACGCTTCATGATCCTCAACCGCACATTTAACCATAGCCAGACGGTCAGCACCGGAAGCTCCGGCTTCATGCTTGTGCGGCGGGATATGCGAGGGCATGAACCAGACTTCATCCAGGGAATAAGAATCTCTGGCGGCTTCCGCCGCCAGCATATGGCCTATGTGAAGAGGATCAAAGGTTCCCCCCATAATTCCAACTTTCAAGAGGTGTACCTCCTCTTATTTCCGGTTAATATGCCTTAGCGCGGCAGTTCAATCGTTTTGTTGTCGCGTGATTCCTTATAGAGCACGATAGTTTTGCCGATTACCTGTACCAGCTCAGATCCTGACTGCTCGGCCAGCTCTGCGCCGATTTCCTTAGGATCGTCAGCATTGTTATTAAGCACGCTGATTTTCATCAGCTCGCGCTTCTCAATGGCTTCCTCAACGTGACGGATCAGATGGTCATTAACGCCGCCTTTGCCGACCTGAAACACAGGATCGAGATGATGGGCCAAAGAGCGGAGATAACGTTTTTGTTTACCAGTTAACATAAATGAACAAACCCCTTAATTAACAAATATTAATAGTATTATAATTACCCTATTTAAGTAATTCCATGTCTGCCCCGGTGACACCGAAAGCTTCCAGCATCGTCTGGCGCATGACATCTACCGGAGCAGCTTGCCCCGTCCAGTATTCAAAGGCATACGCGCCCTGATAGATGAACATTCCCAGACCGCCGTGGATGGTGCAGCCTGCCTGCAGAGCCTCCTCAAGCAGCCGGGTGCGCAGCGGGTTGTAGATCAGATCGCTGACAACCTGGTTTTTACTGAACAGACCCGATGCCACCGGCGTCTCATCCGGGTAAGGAAACATTCCGACAGAAGTGGTATTGATGACAATATCAGCATCCGGGATCAGCCCGGCTATATCCCCCATTGCCGCTCCGGTAACAGTGCCTGCAGCCTGCCATGAGGCTGCCAGCTCCTGCGCTTTATCAGCGGTGCGGTTGGCAATGACGACGGAAGCCGGACCTTCCTGCAGCAGAGCGCTGATAATACCTCTGGCTGCCCCTCCCGCTCCCAGCACCAGAATGCGGGCACCGGACAGATCCGGGACAGCCTCAGCCTTCAGCGAGCGTACATAGCCGATGCCGTCGGTATTATATCCGGTCAGGATTCCGTTATCGTTGACAATCGTATTGACCGCGCCGCCGGCAACCGCACTGGCATCCAGCTTGTCCAGATAGTCCATGACGGCAATTTTGTGCGGGATCGTCACGTTGACTCCGCGGAAGCCGAGCGTGCGGATGGCCTGCACCGCTTCGCCCAGCCGGTCCGGGGTAATATGCAGCGGCACATAGGCCCCGGGTATAGCGAGAGCCTTCAGCGCTGCTGTATGCATCAGCGGTGACTTGGACTGGGCAATCGGATCGCCCATGACGCCCAGCAGCATGTCCGTATTCGTGTGATTGCCGGTCATAGGCATGATCCTCCTGAGTGTAGGTTAGAAGCGCTTAGATCAGCGAAGGGCGGGTGAGCACCTTCACGCCGCGCGGAACATGTACGGCAACAACTGCGCCTTCCGTCCCGTTGACTTTAATCCAGCCGAGCCCGGAGATGAACAGGTCAGTCTGGCTGCCCCGGCCGATCCGGAATTCGTGACGCTGCCACTGCGGCAGCTTGTCCATATCGGCTGCCGCCGGCGGCGTCAGCAGCTCACCGCGGTGATCCTGGTACAGCGAATCTGCCCGCTCCAGCTTGGTGCGGTGAATCTTCAGTGTTGTACTGATGTAGCAGGTGAAGGATTGCCGCGGACCCTGGATAAAATCAAACCGTCCCAGGCCGCCGAAGAACAGCGTCTGTCCCTCATTCAGCTGATAAACCGCAGGCTTAAGCGGATTCTCAGGCATTACCGCGCCCAGATCACGCCGTTCTACAAGCTCACTGTAACGCCAAGGGTATACAATCCCCGGAGTATCAATAATAGAGTGGCCGTCATCCAGCGGAATTTTGACCATATCCAGTGTAGTGCCGGGATAACGTGAAGTGGTCAGCTCCTGCTCCAGATCACTGTAGTCCGAGATCAGACGGTTAATCAGTGTGGACTTGCCCACATTCGTTGCCCCGACAACATAGATATCACGTTGTCCGCGCAGCTCACTGACCGTCTCCAGCAGACGCTCAAAGCCCTGGTTGCGCTTGGCGCTGACGAGGACGATTTCTGCTGTCCGCAGGCCGTGCTCCTTGCAGCGCTGCTGCATCCAGTTGCGCAGCTTGTTCCAGTTCGTTACCTTAGGCAGCAGATCGCATTTGTTCACGGCGAGGATGACGGGGTTATTGCCGACAAACCGCTGAAGCCCGGAAATCAGGCTGCCTTCAAAATCAAACAAATCCACGATGTGGATCACAAGCGCATTCTTCTCGCCGATCCCGCTCAGCAGATGCAGGAATTCGTCCTGATCTACGGATACCGAAGAAGCCTCATTGTAATTCTTAATCCGGAAACAGCGCTGGCAAATGACCGGTTCCCGTTCAAAGGCCGACTCCGGGATATAGCCCGGAAGCTCCTTGTTCTCGGTCTGCAGCTTGATACCGCAGCCGCTGCATTTCACCGGGCGCTCAGTTTCATTGTGTTGACTCATTAATGTTTATCCTCCTCATGCCACAATCCTTGCTTACGCAGCCGTGTCAGCGCAATCTGCTCGACGCGGCGGTTAATTCTTGTACCGAAGCCTTCATCCTTTACCGAAATCGGCAGGACCAGGATTGTATACAGCCCCAGACGGTTACCGCCCAGCACGTCTGTAAGCATCTGGTCACCGACTACGATTGTCTGTTCCGGCTTCAGCTCCATCAGCTTCATAGCTTTCAGAAAAGGGGTATTGACCGGCTTGCGCGCCTGATGAACAAACTGGATATCCAGCGGCGTGGCAAAGCGGGACACCCGGTCCATATTATTATTAGATACAATAATGAGCTTGAATCCAAGCTCTTTCACCTTTGCAAACCACAGCAGCAGCTCGGGAGTAGCCAGAGGCGCTTTGGCGCCTACAAGCGTGTTATCCAGGTCTGTAATAATGCCGCGGTATCCTTTACGGTACAAATCTTCAAGATCAATATCAAATACCGTATTTACCCGGAGTTTGGGAACTAATCGTTCAAACAATCATTTCACCTCGATTTTCATGCGCACATGCTTTCCTGTCTTTCAAAAAACTATATCACACTCTTTGCACTTCGCAAATGAACCTGTGTCATGTTTGCGTGCGGGGCGCAGACTACCTGCGCCCTTTAAGGCTCCGCTGCAGCTGCAAAGCTTCAGTATACACGCTGCGCCAGTCTTTGTCTTCAATAATATCAGGGCTGTACTTGGCCTGCTCGAACAGCCGCAGCAGTGAAGTAAAACTGCCTGCAGCTTCCGGGGTTTCCCGGCTCCAGCGGCTGACAGCCTCACGCAGTGTTTCATGCTCTTCCTTAAGCATGCCCCTTCTGCGCACATACCTTACCCACCGCTCTGTTTCGGCCACCACTTTTTGCACCGGGGTCAGCGGCCGGCCGCTCTGCAGCCGCTGCAGCAGGAAGCGCAGGCTTAACCGGTGCTGCCAGAGCAGATAACCTGTCCAGAGCAGCAGCACGGCAGCTGCTGCCGCCACAATCCATGTTCCAATGTTCAGACTATCGCCGGAAGCCGTCTGCGCCGGCTCTTGTACCGGCTCTACAGCCTGCTCCTCTTCCTGCTCCGGCTCTACCGGAGTCTGTTCCTCGCTCTGGGTCAGCAGCGGAACAGTAAAACCCGGGGTTGCTTCAACCGGAATCCAGCCGTAGTCCCCGAAATAGACCTCTGCCCAGGAATGGGCATCAGCATTCGTAATCGTATAATTATTGTTGGTCGCACCCTGTGCCATCAGATTATCCGGAAGCTGGGCCTGTTCTCCCGGAGCGTAGCCCTTAACCCAGCGGGCCGGAATATCAAGTGTCCGGGCCATGGTTACAAGCGCAGTTGAGTAATAGTCACAGTAGCCTTCCATAATCTCAAACAGGAAGCTTTCGACCATATCCCTGCTCTTTTTGCGTGAGAGATCCGGCTGATTGGTATAAGGAAAGCTTACTTGTAAATATTGCTGCAGCAGTGCAACCTTCTCGTAAGGAGTCTGTGCACTTGCTGTAATCTCCTCAGCCAGATCGCTGACCCGCTGCGGGAAATTATCCGGCAGCTGCAGATACTGTTCATTATCCTGGCCTTCATACAGCTGGCTGTATGTCTGCCGGCTCAGCTCCTGAACCGGCACAACCGGAACCTCAGAGGTCAGGACATACGTCTGCGGGTAGGTCAGAACATCATCAGAGCCCCAGATCATCTCATTGTCCTGGCTCCGCCAGAACAAGCCGTTGCTGGTCTCCTCACCGTCTATCGTATCTACTCTGGAGATGGAATAAGCGCCGAACAGCACGGGATAATCATTATTGCCAAGCAGCCTTACCGTCTGCTGCAGCGGCTCTGTCTGCGTCTTCGGGGCTGCTTCCCGCTCCAGCTCCGTGCCAACAGCAGCCCGTACCAGCGGACCTCTGTTCCACCGGTCATCATCACTCCAGCCTCTGCCGGAATAGACAGCCCGTGACTCTCCCCGCATATAGGTGCGCTGATTGGAGGTAACTGTCATTACAGGCGAGTAGTCAAAGCTGAAGCCGCCGCCCAGGTTATCATCGTTCAGGCTATAGCCGGAAGACGAGCTGCCGCTGCCTGTCCCGCCGCCGCTGCTGGTGGCGGAAGACGAGCTGCCGGAGGCTCCCGGTCCTGACGGATTACCGTCTCCGTTCCAGTCCTGCCAAGCCGTATAAGGATCGGTCAGGGTTGGCCGCACATCAGGCATATTCACCCCGGTCACAATAACCAGCGAGAAAATAATGGCGACATTAATCAATACCTTGAACGGATAGCGCAGCAGATAAGTCCAGCCGCGCGGATAATGCAATTGAAAGCTGCGCAGGTGCTGCGTAACCAGCCAGCCCATACCTGCCGCCACTGTCCAGGCTACCTCCTGCCACAGGACAGAGGTGGTAAAGGAATCAAGCGCCGCAAAAGCAACGATGTTAGCGGTAAGAAACATGAGAATCCGTGCTTTGGAGTTGACCCACCAGGAGGACAGCAGCAGCAGCGTGCCAGCTGCCAGGGCGAACCAGATATAGGGGACCATTCCGGCCGCGATATCGGGCAGACGGTCCCGCAGCGTCACAGCCCAGGGATCAGGAACAAAGGTCCCCTTGTTCAGGATCAGCCTGTACGTAATGTACAGTACAGCTGCTGCTTCAAGGAACAGCCTCACTCCCCATTTTACAGGCAGGAGAATCTCAATAACGGCTACTGCCGCAAGCGACAGCAGCACAACCTCTGTTGTAGCCTGCAGCCAGAACGGCTCTGTAAAGGATACCCACTGCAGGCCGATCAGCATCAGCCAGAGCAGGCTGAAGGAATGATGCCAGGAAGATTTGATTCCGTTCCACCATCGGCTCATACTGCAGCATCACCTCCGAGTACAGCAGGGAGCTCCTGCAGGGAATTCACGCTGTAGCTTGCTATTCCGCGTGATCTTAGAACATCACTCCACTCCCTGCTGGCATTGTTCGCGGCCGGGTTACGCACCTGGATATGGGCAGGGGTCATTCCCCGGCTCTCCGCCCAGCGCATGACATCCAGCACCGGCTGGCCGCTCTGCGGACTGATCAGAACGAAGTAGGCGCCTTTCGGAAACATCCGGTGGCTCTTCTCCAGTTCAGGCAGCACCGGTCCGCGGCCTTCCGCATTAATATCAATCAGGTATTGAATCATTTTCTGGCGCTCTGCCGCGCTCTCGGCAGGCACAAAAACCTTGGTATTCCTGTCTATACAGCAAAGGCCGATACCGATCCGGTCACGGATACCATAGCTGAGCAGCGAAGCCGTAACGGAAACCGCCAGCTCAAACTGGTTGGAGCTGCCGTAAGCCGCTGCGCTGCCGTCAAGCACAAGAATCGTCTTGGGGACGGACTCATGCTCGAATTCCTTGGACTTCCATTGCCCGGTTCTGGCCGTCGCATTCCAGTGGATACGGGTTAAACGGTCGCCATAGACATAGTCGCGTACCCCGTTGATCTGCGTTGTCTCCCGCCGTGAATGCAGCAGAGAGGTCTGCAGTCCGGCCAGACGGGACCGGCGTTCATACAGCTGCCAGCGCGGTACGAAGATAGCCCGGGGAAGAACACGGAACTGCCCTTCAGCCCGGAAAGTTCCTTTATGCTCTACCAGCCCGAAAATATCCTCTGCCAGGATATCTGTCTGCTCAAAGGTGTAGCTGCCGCGCTCCAGCGGCGGTGTCTGAAACTGCAGCTCCCCCTGCCCTCTCAGGCTGGGAATCAGACTCTCCTCAAAAACCCACGACTCGCCGTTATGGCGCTTGAGAATTTCCCTGACCACCACGTAAGGCAGCGGGAGAAATCCCGGAATGCTCACCTGCAGCTTCACACGCAGATATCCGCCTGCATACAGCAGCTCAGGCTTATCCTGCTCAGAATACAGGCTGCGCGTGCCTTTGGCCCGGCGGACGCCGCTGACCGCGCCGACGATTAAATAAAGAATGAGGACTGAGACCATAATAAACAGCATGAAGGATGTTTTGCCGCCCTGAAACAGCACATAGAGGAGGGTAACAGCCCATATCGCGAGTATGCCGGCGAATTTCCGCGGCTGGATTCCTGCTGCTACTCCACTCAGATAGCTCTTCATCGCTATTGCCTCATCGTAACAGGCACACGGATGCCTTGCAGCAGCTTCTGCAGCAGGGACTCCACGTTAACATTGTCCAGCCGCGATTCCGGACGCAGAATGATACGGTGCCCCAGGGCATAAGGCGTAAGAATCTTGACATCATCCGGCAGCACATAATCGCGCTCCTGCAGAAAAGCATATGCTTTGCAGGCCATCATGAAGGACAGCGAAGCACGCGGGCTTGCACCAAGCAGCACCAGCGGGTGCTCCCGTGTCTGGCGTACAATGTCGAGCAGGTAACCCAGAACCGTATCACTCATGTACACCTCACGGATCTCTTCCTGGATCGCTGCAATCTGCTCCATGCCCGTTACCGGTGTCAGCTTGTCCACAGGCTGGCCCGACTGGTGGCTGAGCAGCAGGTTCTTCTCGGTCTCGCTATCCGGATAACCAAGGCTGATCCGCAGCATAAAGCGGTCAAGCTGGGCTTCCGGCAGTGTGTAGGTGCCTTCAAAATCAATCGGGTTCTGAGTCGCACAGAGCATGAACGGATGCGGAAGCGGATAAGTCTCCCCGTCCACCGTGACATTACGTTCTTCCATAACCTCCAGCAGAGCCGACTGGGTCTTGGTTGTTGCCCGGTTGATCTCATCGGCTAGCAGAATATTAGTCATAACCGGCCCCGGCCGGAAATAGAACATTTCATCACGCGGATGATAGACGGACACGCCGGTAATATCACTCGGCAGAATATCGGGATTGCACTGGATCCGCCGGTAGTCACCGGACATGGACCGTGATAATGCCCGTATAAGCTGGGTTTTACCGGTTCCCGGCACATCCTCAATCAGGACGTGTCCACCGGCCAGAAGTGCCGTAAGCAGCAGTTCTATTTCAAAAGATTTTCCAAGTATACAGGATTCCAGGTTAGAGCGAACAGCTTTCATAATTTGCGTGGATTCTTGACGTACGGGCATATATGATTAGACCTCCTATGTCAGAATAAGCAGTAATAAATATATTTTACATGATTATAGGACCCAAAGTACATTATTGAAGACTTTGAAGTTGCAGGATACTAAACATATAGCCCGTTTTACAATTGTAAGAAGCTATTCTGCCTATTTCTTGTAAAAAATCACAAAAATCAAAGGACGTTTCAGGACTGCTGCAATGGACAGCAAAACAGGACAGCCGCCCTCCTTAAAGGAAGATCCGCTGCCCTGCCGGTCCCTTTTTCCAGCTAAGCCTGCTTTCGATCACCCACCAGCTCATTCAAGCTGATAATCAGGCCTTCAAGCTGTTTAAAACTGCCTACCATATTGTCAGTCATTGTGCGCTGCTCCTCCACTCCGGCCAGTATTTCTTCCGTTGCGGCGCTCGACTGCTCGGTCACGCTGGAGAACTCTGTAATTTCACTCACGATTTTTTCGGAGAATTGCTTCATGCCAGCCGAGCTCTGCTCCACATCGCCTGCCTGCTCCAGTACTTTATGGGCATTCTGAAGAATAGACCGGAATACCTCTTCCGTGCGCTGCACCGACTCGCTGCCTGTCAGCAGAATACTGCGGCTCTGTTCAAACTGGGTGATCAGCAGATCTGTCTGCTGCTGCAGGCCGAATATCACACCGCTGATCGAATCCGCCTGTTTGCCGGAGTCCTCGGCCAGCTTCCGCACCTCTCCGGCAACCACGGCAAAGCCCCGCCCATGTTCACCCGCACGCGCTGCCTCAATAGAGGCATTAAGGGCAAGCAGATTCGTCTGTCTGGAGATCTGTGTGATCCCCTCAAGCATTCCATGAATGTCCTGGCTGCGCCGGCTGAATTCCAGCATCTGATTCGAGGTCTGCTCCATCATTTCCTTAAGATCAGAGAATTGGTCCGCCAGCAAGGCTACATTTCCGCTGCCCTGTTCACTGACCGCAGCCGTTTCCGCCGACAGCTTCTTCATTTCCTGCGAATACCCGGCTACATCACGGATATGCCGGTCAGATACCGAAACTGCCTCCGTAATTTCACCTATGCTGCTGGCCTGGTATTCAATGCCTTTGGAAACCTCCTGGAATCCGATTGTTACTTCATTGGTTATAGCTCCGGCCATTTCTACCTCCACCTTGAATCTGCCGGTAAAATCATAAAGTCCGTCCACTGCGGTCTTCACCCGTTCCAGCAGGAAACTCACCTGCTCCCCTGTGGCGGCAACCTGCTGCCGCTGCTCTTCGCTGTGACGCTGAAGCTTCTCATTCAGGAACGCAACCACAAAGAGCACGATACTAATGATGAGATACAGTCCTAGTCCGGTAAAATAGTTCAGCAGCTTGTTCCCTTCAACTAAAACCTGGGTTCCGCTCATTAGCTGAATCAGGGTATGGACAGCGCTTATACCGGAAGCGATAGCATAATATTTGTAGTGAGGATAGAGCAGCAGTAAAGAATAAAGCAATAACACAACCAGGCTATTTATAGAACCCATTGTCAGATAAACAGCCATCAGAGTAAGGATTCCTGTAATAATCCAAGGTATGACCATTACCCCTTTACGCCGGCTGTTACATACGGTCAGTGCTATGGCGAGCGGAACCGCTACCCCGCTTGTTCCCCAAAGCTTGGGAGTCTGAAAGGCCAGAATCACACCTACTACCGTTATTGCCCAAAAAATAGCAATGATAATTTTGTTCCTGTTCCAAAATAATTCGACTCTCTGCTGATTCTGCAATCTCTGCACGTCCCCTGTCTTTGTATATGTAAAAAACACTCAACGTTATATATCGTCAATAATCGACATTTATTTGATATTTATTACCTATGATACAAGGAAAAAAGACCGCTATTTAGCGGTCTGTGTTCAAATATTGTTCATTTTGACGTAAATATTTAGCCCTTTGGCCTCACAACGAGTGCCGCCAGGAAGGAAAACACGATCGCCGACGAAATCCCGGCACTGGTTACATCAAATATGCCTGTCACTACACCGACCCAGCCGTCGCGCTGCAGCTCGGTTAGCGCGCCATGCACCAGGGAATTGCCAAAGCTTGTTATCGGCACGCTGGCCCCGGCTCCGGCAAACTTCACAAGCGGATCATAAAGTCCAAAAGCATCGGCTGCCGCTCCCAGCACCACGAGTGTACTCATGGTATGGGCCGGCGTCAGCGCCAGTACATCAAACATCAGCTGGCCAATGACACAAATCGCTCCGCCGACAAGAAAAGCCCACAGATAAATCATTGTCCCTCACCTCCGATCTCCAGGGCTACAGCATGCGCTACGCATGGAATGCTCTCCCCCTGCTGATATGACAACGGAGACAGCAGCGCCCCGGTTGCCACAATAAGCACCCGTTTCAGTTCGCCTTTGCGCATCCGTTTCAGGATGTGCCCGTACGTGACAACTGCAGAGCAGCCGCAGCCGCTTCCTCCGGCGATTACATATTTCTGCTTATCCAGATTAAAAATAAGCAGGCCACAGTCATCAAACGTCGTCTGTTCCATTGGAATGCCTTCTTCGGCCAGCAGCTCTTTGGCAATCGGGAGCCCTACCGACGCAAGGTCGCCAGTCACAATCAGGTCATAATGTCCGGGAGCGAGGCCCGTATCACGGAAATGGGCGGTAATTGTATCAGCCGCGGCAGGCGCCATCGCTGTCCCCATATTGAACGGGTCGGTCAGGCCCAGATCCATGATCCGGCCGATTGTTGCTGAAACCACATGAACCTGTGTACCCGGCGCAGTACCGTCGTTACGGCCGACTATCGCACAGCCGGAGCCGGTGATCGTATACTGGGCAGTCGGCGGCTTCTGAGAGCCGTATTCGGTCGGATAGCGGAACTGCTTCTCCACAGTGCAGTTATGGCTGGAGGTTCCCGCCAGTGCGTATTTCCCGCCGCCTGAATCAATGATCATCGAAGCAATCGCCAGACTCTCCATTGAAGTCGAGCAGGCTCCGAATACACCAAGGTAAGGCACACCGAGCTTCCGTGCGGCAAAGGAGCTGCTGATAATCTGGTTCATCAGATCTCCGCCGACGAAGAACTCCAGCTGCTCCTGCTCAATCGCGGCATTCATCAGCGCCAGCTTGGAAGCTTTTTCAAACAGGGCGCGTTCGGCCTTCTCCCAGGTTTTCTCGCCCATTTCAAGCGAATCATAAATAAAATCAAAATCCGAGGCCAAAGGTCCCTCGCCTTCCTCAGGACCCACTACCGCAGATGAACCAAGGATGACAGGACGAGTGGTAAATTTCCAGGTCTGGCTGCCCAGCTGTTCCATCGTTAGTGAGCACCTCCCCAGCCCATAACGGCATAAACTACACCGACTACAAAGGCGGCGACCACACCAAACACGATAACAGAACCGGCCAGCTTGAACATATTGCCGCCGACGCCGAGCACAAGGCCCTCGGCTCTATGTTCAAGGGCTGCCGAGCACATACTGTTGGCAAAGCCTGTGACAGGCACGGCCGTACCTGCACCGCACCACTGGGCAAGCTTATCGTACACCCCGAAGCTGGTGAGAATGACGGACAGCAGAATCAGAACCGCCACTGTCGGGGATGAAGCTTCCCGTGAGGTCATATCAAAGATCGCCATGAAGGCCTCCTGGATGGCTTGTCCCAGCACACAGATCAGGCCGCCTGACAGAAAGGCGCGGATGCAGTTTTTGAACACCGGACGCGAGGGTACAAACGGCTTGGACAATTTTTCGTAGTCCTTGGGAGTCATGGTGTCAAGCCGCAGCTTCACACCGCTTTTCTTTGTTTTTGCCGGCAAAATTGGACACCTCCTGGATATGTGCGAAGGGAAGCCCAGAGTTCAGTCTCACTGTCTGCTTCCCTCCGGCTCTTCTTCGCCTAGAAGTTTTTCCTTATTGTTCACCATATCCCGGCTTGTTATGTCCCTGCATACTCAGGAAAAAAACAGCAGCACCACTATAAGCAGCAAGAACAGAACCAGGATCAGCATAATCTCGCTGTCCCGGCTGCTGCGGCGGCGGTATCTGTGCTTAATGCCGCGCGTGCGCACCCTGCGGGGGACACTTTTTTCGGTAAAAGGTCCGGAAATACCTCCTGCAACCCTCATTCGCTCCTCTTCCTTTCCCGGCTCCTGCCTGCAGACCCGTTACAACAGGTTATTCAGCCGGTCAGCTCCCGGTGTCCGCCTGCGGGAGACGTTAAAGTCTGCTAAAGATAGACAATCAGGCCGGTGAAGTTCATACTATATAGGTTGAATCTGAACTTCTAAGGTCAAGAAAAGGAGCGTTACAGATATGAATCAGGAAACATTGGACTTGTTCAAAACACTCACAGAATTCCCTGCAGCACCTGGCTTTGAGCGTGAACTGCGCGCTTACGTCAAGGACGCTATGTCACCTTACACTGATGAATTTGTGCAGGACCGGCTCGGAAGCCTGTTCGGCGTGCTGCGCGGCGCAGAAAACGGCCCGAAAATTATGGTTGCCGGACATTTTGACGAAGTAGGCTTTATGGTTACCGGCATTACGGGCAACGGGATGATCCGCTTCCAGCCGCTCGGCGGCTGGCTGGCCTCGGCTGTCGCTTCCCAGCGGCTGCAGATTATTACACCTAACGGCGTACTTACAGGGGTTGTTGGCAGTACACCGATTCATCTGCTCAGCCCGGAGGAGCGCACCAAGACCGGTGAAATCAGTAAAATGTATCTCGATATCGGCGCCGACAGCAAGGAAGAAGCTGAAAGCTACGGCGTCAAGCCGGGGCAGCAGATCCTGCCGATCTGTCCGTTCACTCCGCTTGCCAATCCTAAAAAAATCCTGGCCAAAGCCTGGGATAACCGCTACGGTGTAGGCCTCGCCCTTGAGCTGGTCAAGACACTGCACGGCAAACAGCTGCCAAACACTGTCTATGCCGGTGCTACTGTGCAGGAAGAAGTAGGCCTGCGGGGTGCCCGTACCGCCGCCAACCTGCTGAATCCGGACATTTTCTTCGGCCTTGACGCCAGCGCCGCTGCTGACATGACCGGTGACCGTCAGGCCTTCGGCCAGCTAGGCCAGGGGGCACTGCTGCGCATCTATGATCCGACGATGATTACCCACCGCGGGCTGATTGAATACGTGCAGGATACTGCCGACACCCATAAGATCAAATACCAGTACTTTGTATCCCAGGGCGGAACTGACGCCGGAGCGGTTCATACCAGCGGCATCGGCATCCCGTCTGCGGTTATCGGTATCTGCTCCCGGTACATTCATACCGCCTCTTCCGTCATCCACAGCGACGATTACGAGGCAGCCAAGGAGCTGCTGATCAAGCTGGTTGAAGGACTGGACCGGACAACGCTGCAGACTATTTTGGAAAACAGCTAAGCTGCAATAAAGGGGAGATAAGACATGCATCCTGTTGAACTAATGGAATATGGATTAGCCGCTATCCCGTTTTTCGTCATTTTGCTTGTCTCTCTCTTATTCCGGAAGTCCAGAAGAAAGTGGATTTATATTGCAGCCGGCTTATACGTTCTATTGTCCATCGGTTTCTTTTTGTATCGTCCAGCTTATATTGATGCTCAAATCGCCCGCAAATCGGTTGAGCTGAACCGTTATCTGGAACAAAAATACCCCGATGAAACCTGGACGTTCTGGACGGTTCCACACCGCGAGGATGGCTATGAACCGTATAATCCTTATGTTATTGAAGTAACGTTTGCCAACGAGCCGGATGTGCATTATGGTTTTATGGTAAAAAGAGACTCCATCGAGCTGCGGGGCTATTCGTCCGAGCGTGATTCGATCGGCGAGCTCAGGCACTGGGAACCGGTTCAAAAGTAAAAGAAAGAGCAAGACCTCTCCGGCATCGGAAGGGTCTTGCTCTTTTTATTGTCACGGTAATATTAATCTTCTATTTCAGCGCCGCGTACTCGGCCATCACGGACTGGTGTACCGCATGATCAGCAGCCAGACCTGTGTATTTGGTCAGCGCAGCTTCCACGCCAAGCTCGGCAATAGCTGCCTGCAGCTCGACCGCTTCCGGATCATCAGCCGCCTGGAACAGCAAAGCTCCGGCCATGGAACGGGTCAGCGCCTTATAGCTCAATCCGCGGTCATAAGCCTGCAGCGCAGGCGATACCAGACGGTCATTCGGCGACAGCTTGCGGATCGGCGAGCGGCCGACACGGGATACTTCATCGGTCAAGGCCGGATTGCGGAAGCGCTCCAGAATTTTGTCGATATATTTGCTGTGCTCTGCGGTGTCAAAGCCATGCTTCTGCTCAAGCACCGCTCCAGTCTCCTCCAGCACTTCACGTACAAGTGCCGTCAGGCTCTCGTCCGCCATTGCCTGCTGAATGGTTTCGTAGCCGCGGAGGAAGCCGAGATACGCCGCAGAGCAGTGTCCTGTATTCACGGTGAACAGCTTGCGCTCGATGTAAGGCTCCAGATTTTCAACATAATGCACGCCTTCAACCGGAGTATATCCCGGAATCATTTGGGAAGCATCCACCACCCACTCATAAAAGGGCTCGACAACAACCTTGAGGATATCCTCATGCTGCTGAAGCGGCACAATCCGGTCTACTGCCGCGTTAGGGAATGCTACAGATGTATCCGCTTTGGCACGGGCTGCCTCATCGAGCTGCGCATAGACCAGCTCTTTGAGCTGGGCGCTGCCGCCGATGGCGTTCTCGCAGGCGATAACATGCAGAGGTGCATCCGAAACGGCTACGCGTCTCTTCATTCCCTCGGCGATCACACCGGCAATATGCTTCAGGATCGATACACCGACAGCGGTTGTAACCAGATCGGCTTCAGCGATGGCAGCCGCCACTTCATCCGCATGGGTAACACTGCTCATCGCCGTCACATTTTTTACGATAACCGTTTCCTGTCCTTCACTTGCCAGAGTCACCGGATATTCGCCGCGCTCCTTCAGCTGGGATACAAAAGCTTCATTTACATCCACGAAACAGACTTCATAGCCTGCCTGTGAGAGCAGCAGACCGATAAATCCTCTGCCGATATTGCCTGCGCCGAAATGAACAGCCTTCATTATTCGAGGCCTCCTTCAAAAATGGCGATGACATCGGCAGGCGTAGGGGCGTTCATTACCCGCTCAATCGCGTCATCTTCAGTGAATATCATGGCTACATTCGTAAGCACTTCCATATGCCCGTCACCTGCAGCTGCAATTCCGATTACGACAAAAGCGGGCTCATCGCCGCCGAAGTCAACGCCATCCGGAAAACGGATAATGGAAAGACCGGTTGATTTAATGAAAGGTCTCGCTTCCTTGGTACCATGCGGAATAGCCAGCCCGCCGCCCATATAGGTAGATACAACTTCCTCGCGCTCAAGCATCTTTGGCACGTATTCTTCTGTTACATGTCCTGCATCAACCAGCAGCTTGCCGGCCATGGTGATCGCTTCATATTTGTCTTTTGCGGCACCGTTCATAATAATCTTGTTTTCTGACAGTATACTCATATGGTTTCTCCCGCTTTCACATTTTATTTTCGAAGAAATGCAGCAGTTCAGATGACAGGTAGCTGCGGATTTCGGACTCTGTCCGTTCCTCCAGCAGCTTTACCAGCTCCGCATTCAGCAGCATGGCGCTGATTTCACTCAGAACCTCCAGGCTCTCCCTGGAGAGCTTGCGCGGGGCAAGCATCAGCAGGATTACTCTTACCTCGGTGTTGCCTTCCAGCACTACGGGCTGGTTCAGACGGTAAAGGGTCAGCGAAGATAGCAGAATGTGGCTGCTGCGGGTATGAAAGAGCGCCAGCCCCGTATCCGGGATGACCTGGCTCGACATCCGCTCCCGTTCCAGCAGCCGTTCCAGCAGAATGTCCGCATCCCCGACTACCCCGGTACCTCTAAGGAAATCCAGCATCGCCGCAATCGTAGCCTGCAGGGGAATACCTTCATTATCCAGCGGATAAAAGCGGAACCGCTCCAGCAGGCTGACCGTCTCATCCAGTATCCCCTTATAGCTCTTCAGGCGGTCCAGCGCATGATCATCCTTAACGGAATGGCCGTTCTCGCCGCCCGGAACGCTCTCCCGTTCACGCAGCGTGATATTCTGAATATAACTCAAAAGCTTCTCCATTTCATCTCCGGTCAGCAGCGGGCTGATCTTGATATAGCGCTCCTTGTCGAGCGGCAAATCAATCGTTGAGATGATCAGATCATAATCCACCTCGGGAAGACGGGCTGCTTCATACCAGGAAATATTCCCGAGTATCTCAATCTGCGGCATCTCCTTGGCGAGCCGGGTGGCCAGCAGCCGGGAGGAGCTCAGCCCGCTGGCACAGACCAGAATCGCCCGTACATTGCGTTTCAGCTGGTTAAGCCTTTCAATGGAAGCGCCGAAATGCATGACCAGAAAGCCCACTTCCTCATCCGGAATCTCCAGGTCCAGCTGCAGATCCTCCACCGCAGCTCTGACAATCTGAAACAGGTAGTCATAATCCTTGCGGATCGGACCAAGCAGCGGATTGCGGATACGCGTTCCCTCACGCAGCCGTTTGAAGGCAGGGTCCATATGCTCAAGCAGACCCTCGCGCAGGGAGCGGTCGCTCTGAAACGGCAGCCCCGTCCGCCTTACCACACTTTCGGTCAGCCGGTAGACCGTCTCCATCAGCTCCATATCCCCGTAGGCGATTCCGCCGGAGGGGAATGAATCCTGGGCCCGGTCAAACAGGCCGGCGATATACAGAATCTCCGCCCGCGGAATATCCTCCTCGAGCGCAAGTCCGAGCCGCTGGACAAACTGCTCGGCCCCGGAGATGTTGCGGTGGTCGGACATCCTGGGATAGCCGGCGTCACCGCCGCTTTCAATGCCCTGACCGATGGAGATCCGCCTGGTGGTGACGGCAAGGCCCAGCAGCATTTCCATATAAACGATTTCCGGAAGCTCTGCAGTCCATTGCCATTCCATATCCCACAGCGTGTTCTCCACTTCCAGCAGATTGTTTTTCCCGACGGTCATCAGCAAAAGCTTGTATACCGGGCTGCTGGCCAGCTGGGGAGTGTGTCCTACAAGATCCGATAAATCCAGATGCTCGGCAGCCAGCCGGCCGATCGCCCTGCGCTTATCCACCTCACTGCCCGTTATTTCAACCCCGTAGCCCCTCCTGCGGACCAGCTGAAGATTAAATTTACGGACCCACGGCTCCAATTCATCCAGATCGTAACTGACTGTAGCCACAGTTACCTTCAGCCAGTGGGCCAGAGTATACAGCTTCACTGGTTCTTCTGACTCAAGCAGCGTGCACAGCTCGTAGATTTTACGCTCCTCACTGGAATACTCTGCCGGCTTCTCCTGGCGCAGGAATAGCCGGAGCTCAGCGATACCGTCTTCCGGCCCGCTCAGCTGTATGCCTTTTCCCGATTTACGGATGAGATCCAGACCGAAATCCGCAAGCGTCTGTTCAATATCCTCCATCTCGCGGTGAACGGTTCTCACGCTTACCCCGATTCCTTCGGCGATTTCGGCGGCTGTGATTTCTTCATTTACGCCCAGCAGCAGCCAGATAATCTGGCGCTGCCGGGCGGTAACCTTCCTCATAACCGTGTACCTCCGCCCTAAATGGAGACAAACGCTGGCTCCCGGGGGCCAGCGTCTCCTTATTTAGCGTTATACGTCATTTCTAAACGGTATTCGTTTATTTCAAACGTTCAACCAGCTCATCGTACTTCGGACTCTTCAGGAAGTTGTCGATAGAGATGTGCTCTGCATTAGGATTGGCTGCAATCGCACGGTCGGTCAGCGTTTTCTGGGTAATAACGATATCTGCATCAGCCGGAATTTCACTTACTGCCGAGTTCACTACCGTAAGATTCACGCCTGCAGTCTGCAATTTCTTTCTCAGTACCGAAGCACCCATTGCACTGGAGCCCATACCGGCATCACAAGCGAAGACAATCTTATGCACATCAGCTTTGTTGCGTACATTAGCAGCAACGTTATTGGCAGCTGCGGTTGCAACTGTTGGAGAAGCTGCAGTACCGGCAGACTTCATGTCTTTCATTTTTGCAGAAGCTGCTTCCAGATCCATTTCTTCCTCATCCGTTTTCTTCACTGTCTTCAGCAGCAGCGTTGCAAGGACAAAAGAAACTACGGTTGCCACAACTACACCGGCCAGCATCGGGAAGTACCCGCCCTTAGGCGTCATAGCGAAATAAGCAAAGATACTGCCTGGTGACGGAGAAGCTACCAGACCTGCACCCAGCATCTGGAAAGTGAATGTACCGGATACACCGCCACCGATTACCGCAAGGATCAGACGCGGGTTCATCAGAATGTACGGGAAGTAAATTTCATGGATACCGCCAAGGAAGTGGATGATTACGGCACCCGGCGCAGAAGCTTTTGCAGAACCGCGTCCTACAAGCCAGTAGGCCAGCAGGATACCAAGCCCTGGTCCCGGATTAGACTCAAGCATAAACAGAATGGATTTACCAATTCTTTGGGATTCTTCAAGCGCAATCGGTCCGAGAACCCCGTGATTGATCGCATTGTTAAGGAACAGCACTTTTGCAGGCTCGATGATAATGTTGACGATCGGAAGCAAATTGTGATCAACCAGGAATTGCACGCCATTGGACAAAATGTTGGTAAGACCTTCAACCAGTGGTCCGATCCCCTTCAGTGCAGCAATGGACAAGCCGCCGCCGATGATACCAAGTGAAAAGTTATTGACAAGCATTTCGAAGCCGGCTTTGATTTTACCGTCAACAGCTTTGTCAAACTGTTTCAGAATCCAGCCGGCCAGCGGTCCAACGAGCATTGCTCCAAGGAACATTGGAATGGAGGAGCCGACGATAACCCCCATTGTAACGACAGCACCGATAACACCGCCGCGTTTACCGTGTACCATTGTACCGCCGGTGTAACCGATCAGCAGCGGCAGCAGGTAAGTAATCATTGGCCCTACAAGAGCAGCCAGACTTTCATTTGGAATCCAGCCTGTTGGAATGAACAGTGCCGTGATCAGACCCCAAGCGATAAAAGCACCGATATTTGGCATAACCATACCGCTGAGCAAGCGGCCGAATTGTTGGACTTTCACCCTTGTTCCGCCGGATGAAGGTTGTGTTGCTGGCGTAGTTGCCGATGTGGCCATTTAAAATGCCCCCTTATTGAATTAAATGGGACTTCCTACCCTTAAGCTTTGTTGTAAGTTCATCCCCTATGCACACATCGTAATTCAAAGCGCTTTCTTTGTCACCAAATTCAAAATACGGTTTCGTCATGAACGTTGTTGACAACATTTAAGAGCTGTTGCCATAGGCTTTTTCCAGGCCTTATGACCTAATTCACAAAAAAAACAGCGAAATCAAAGGAACCTGTGCCCTACTTTTCGCTCACTCGCCGCCTCGGACGAAATCAAGGGCATTCTTGCCCTTCATTTCGCTCGTTTCGCCTCATCGGGCGAAATCAGAGGCATTTTTGCCCTTCATTTCGCTCCTTTCGCCTCATCGGGCGAAATCAAGGGCATTTTTGCCCTTCATCTTGCTCCTTTCGCCGCCTCGGGCGAAATCAAGGGCATTTTTGCCCTTCATTTCGCTCGTTTCGGCAGACAAAGTTTATTAGCAAATATCCAGTATAGCTGAATAATTAAAATTTTAATTATTTATACCCTGGCAACACGTCCGCTACACAGCTTACTTCATCATATACTAACTAAAAAAGCTGCCCGCGAAATCACGGACAGCCATCAAATCAAATCATATCAAGCGGAACTCTCCAGGCCGGCTGCGGAAAAGCCTCATCCAGCAGGTGCAGTTCCTCATCACTCAGCCTGATCCGGCCGGCCGCCGCATTCTCTTCCACATGCCTGCGTGACGCTGCCTTGGGGATGGCAATTACATCGCCTTCGCGGATACTCCAGGCCAGCAAGATCTGCAGCGGGGTCACCCCGTGCTCTGCGGCAATCTGCCGGACCGTCCCGTTCTCGGTCAGCCCTTTGCGCAGGCTGCCGGCCTGGGCGAGCGGAGAATATGCCATGACCGGAATGTGGTGGCTCCGGCCCCAGGCCAGCAGCTCATGTTCAATGCCTCTTGAGCCCAAATGATAAAGCACCTGGTTCACAGCGCAGTTCTCACCGCCGGGAATGCTCAGCAGCTCCCGCATATCCTCTGTATCGAGGTTGGACACGCCCCAACGTTTGATTTTACCGCCAGCCACCAGCTCCTCCATCCCTTCAACGGTCTCTTCCAAAGGAATATTGCCGCGCCAGTGCAGCAGATAAAGATCGAGATGATCCGTCCCGAGCCGCTTCAGGCTGCCTTCACAGCTGCAGATGAGCCGGTCTTTGCCGGCATTATGCGGGTACACCTTGGACACCAGAAATACATCATCACGGATGTCCCGGATAGCTTCACCGACCAGCTCCTCGGACCGCCCTTCCCCGTACATTTCAGCGGTATCAATCAGATTCATGCCTAACTCGACACCCAGTCGCAGAGAAGCAATTTCCTCGGACCGGCTTGCTTTATCTTCTCCCATATTCCAGGTGCCCTGGCCGATTCTCGGCACAGAGGCGCCGTTTCTTAGCTTAATCCGGTTGTGAGTGCTGTTGTTCATATGTGGATGTCTCCTTAACAGATGGATTGTATACTTACTATACTTACCATGTTGCTTCGTCCGAAACATCGTACAGGTGTCTAAATCTTTAACATATTGCTGCAAAAAATCAGCCGGTCAGCTTCAGGCCGACTGCGGCGCCAAGGATAAGCACAATGCAGAGTATCCGCCGCAAATCCCGGGATTCCCCGTACAGCACCATACCGAGGATGGCCCCGCCGGAAGCGCCGATACCGGTCCACACCGCATAAGCTGTCCCCATGGGAAGAGTCTCCATCGCCAGGGATAGGAGGATAAAGCTGGCGCCAAAGCCTGCCATCAGCAAAGACAGTGTCCGCCAGTTGCGGCGCGACTGCAGCCGGGCCATCATCGCCACACCGAGCATTTCGCACAGCCCGGCACCAACAAGCATAATCCAATCCATTTAAGACACCTCCTTAATCTGCTTTTTCGCGGTATCCTTGGTAGCCAGCTTCAGTCCAATAACACCCGCAAGCAGTAGAACGATTAACGCTACCTTCACCAGCTGAAACGGCTGTCCGAACCAAATCATATCCGTCAGTACGGTTCCGGCCGTCCCCAGCCCGACAAATACTGCATACACCGTTCCGGCAGGCAGTTTACTGCTCGCAGAGATCAGAACATAAAAGCTTATAATAATGGCCAGTACGGTAACTGCCCACTCCCACGGGGCCGCTGCATGCTTCAGTCCGATCACCCAAACCACCTCAAAACAGGCTGCGCCTACAATTTTCAGCCATGCCTTACTGCTCTTGCTCATCTCTTTTCTCCTCCCGCTTTGCACGAAATCTTAATCCGGGCCTTCCGGCGGCAACACAAAAGCCCGGAAGGCCACCGTCATCGCTGACGATACCTCCCGGGCTTTTATCCCTCCGTGTAGACACGGACTGGAATCCGTGCGTTTTCCCTCGGACCAGCCCGGCCGTTACCGGCCGCGGAACCCTAGAAAACCAATTTGATTAAGTTACATCGTATGTTAGCAAATTATATGCGGGAAAGCAAGCTTTTGGTTGGCAGTTAGTTTCGTTGTCCATCTCTTAAGCGGCTCAGCATCAACCCCCGCATATTGCGACCCCTTATCTCCCCTGACAAATCCGGAATCTGCAGCGTACCGGGTGAGGCTTTTCAGCTTAGCTTGCAGACAACTCTCTTTAAACACAGGCTTACATAATAGAATAAATGGTATTATTATGTATTTATAACTTTTTGAGAGAATGGAAGATGAACAATGCCCCACTCACGACACTTCAGTATTAACCAGCTGACCGAGGGTATTTACGCCCTGACTGCCTCCGGGCAAGGCGGCGCTATGAGCAATGCAGGCATCATTGATATGGGCGGCTTTACGCTGATCTTCGACACCTTTAACACCCCTCAAGCGGGCCTGGACCTGCGAAAAGCTGCATTGCAGCTGCTAAATCAGCCGATTGGGTATGTTGTTAACAGCCATTGGCATGGTGACCATGTGCGGGGCAATCAGTGCTTTCCCGGCGTGCCTATTGTCTCCTCCACCCGGACAAGAGCACGCATGCAGGCAACCCAGCCGCAGTGGCTCGAGCGGATGACACCTCTGCTTCCGCAGCTCAACGCGGATATTGCCGGAGCGGCTGAAGCTGTTGATGCCGAACCGGATGAAGCTGTCCGGGCGAAACTTGCGCTCCGCCACGGCTACCTGTTGGAAATCCGCGAATCTATAAATACGCTGATTGTTACTTATCCTAATGTTACTTATGAGAGCCAGCTGTGGATTCACGGTTCCCGGCGAAGTGCCCGGCTGTTGTCGCTCGGCCGGGCCCATACGGAATGTGATTCGGTTCTGCATCTTGCGGCTGATTCCATTCTCTTCGCCGGAGACGCTGTCGCGGTCAATAATCATCCGCTGCTTACTGATGGCGATCCGCTTGACTGGCTAAGCGCATTGAAGACGCTCGGAAAGCTGGGTGCCCGCCACATCGTTCCCGGGCACGGACCTGTAAGTGATGCAGCCAGCATTAAGGATATGCAGCAGTACATAAGTGACCTGCTGGCCATCTGTAAACCTTTCAGCGGACCGGAGTTCAAGCCCCCGGCTGCCGATATTCCCGTTCCCGAGGCATACCGGGACTGGGATGCAGCAGGCGTGTTCCAGCGCAATCTTGAATTTTTGCTGAGCAGACAAGTCTGAAACTCTCCTACATTAAGCCCAATCGCGCAGAGCAGCCGCCACTTTAGAGAAGGCTGGTACTGCTCTGCGAGCGGGGCCAGATACGCTGAATGATGCCCAGTTAATTAATCATGAGCTGCAGTGTAACGGATCTCCCGACTTAAGGGAAAAATCCCTCTATTTCAACCCAAACGAGCTACACCCACCCGACTTAAAGGGAAAAATCCCTCTATTTACTCCCAAACGGGCCACATCCATCCGACTTAAAGGGAAAAATCCCCTTAATTCCTCCCACACTAGCTACGCCACCCTGCTTAAACATCCGTCTCCCAAAAAAGACCCCGCCCCATCCGGGGCGAGGTCTACAAATCTCTCATTTTAGCTACTGTAAGCTACTTCAATATACTTGAGGCAGCCTGCTCCTGCCCCGCCAGAGCGTTAAATTCGCGCAAATCATCAGCCAGCATCTCTTCGGTGTATTGGCCCTGTCCGAAATTAACAAGCGCACGCAGCGGCATATATTTCATCATGGCAACGAACATTTCCGGATTGTCTTCCATCGCATTCTCCAGGCCGAAAATACTGCCGTAATGCTTCGCTCGGTCTGCAGTGAGCGGGTTATCCAGCAGGTCGCCGACTGTAGTGTTACGGTGGAATTTGCCGGCTGTCTTCACGGTCGAGGTAACTTCCAGCGGTGCTGTAAGCCGGATGTCGCGCGAGGAAGCGGCCACGGCAATCGTGAACTTCCCGCTCTCGGCATGCCAGTCTCCCAGCTGCACATCATAATAAGCGAACGAACGCTTATCCAGTGTGAAGATAACTTCACGCGCTTCGCCCGGCTGCAATGCAAGTTTTGCGAAGCCTTTCAGCTCCTGCAACGGACGGATTACACTGCTCTTCACATCGCTGACATAGAGCTGTACCGTTTCTTTGCCGGCTACTGTGCCGGTGTTCTTCACGGTGACTGTAACTTCTACAGTCTCAGTATCCTGAATACTATTTTTGCTCAGCTGCAGGCTGCTGTACTCGAAGCTGGTATAGCTCAGCCCGTAGCCGAACGGGAAAAGCGGCTCGATTTCTTTTTTATCATAATAACGGTAGCCGACGAACAGCCCTTCCTTGTACTCCACCTTATCACCTTCGCCCGGGAAGTTCAGGAACGACGGGTTGTCACTCAGCTTCTGAGGGAACGTCTCAGCCAGCTTGCCGCTTGGGCTTACGACACCGAAGAGAAGATCGGCAACTGCGCCGCCAAAAGCCTGTCCGCCCAGATAACCCGCCAGCACCGCTTTTGTTTCGGACAGCCATGGCATCTCTACCGGAGAACCGTTGCTCAGCACAACGATAACATTGCCCTGCACTTCAGCAACCGCTTCGATCAGCGCTTTATGGCTGGCCGGAAGCGACAGGTGGCTGCGGTCGTAACCCTCCGACTCGTATCTGTCAGGCAGTCCGAGGAACAGCACGGCCGCATCCGCCTGGCCCGCCATATCCTTCGCCTCTTTCAGCAGAAGGTCATTAACCTCATCACTGTCAAGCTCATACCCCTGCGCATACAGGAAGCTGGCCGAAGCTCCGGCCACCGCCTGCATCTCGGCAAAAGCATCATCCAGCTGTGTCGGATTCACATGCGAGCTGCCGCCGCCCTGATAGCGCGGTTTTTTGGCAAATTCGCCGATAATGGCGATGGTTCCGCTCTTCGCCAGAGGCAGAAGGCCGCCTTCATTCTTCAGCAGCACCATGCTCTCCCGGGCTACTTCACGCGCCAGCGCATGATGAAGCTCCTTATCAAAGGACGCATTCTCCTTGCGGCTCTCCACGCTTTTGAATACAAAAGTCAGCATCCGTTCCACAGCCTTATCCAGCGTTTCCACCGGCAGCTCGCCGCTGTTCACAGCCGCCACAATCTTGGCATCCCCGATCCCGCCGCTTGCCGGCATTTCCAGCTCAAGTCCCGCCTGCAGCGCCTTCACCCGCTCATTTACCGCACCCCAGTCGGAAACGACAAAGCCTTCGAAGCCCCATTCGTCGCGCAGCACCTTGGTCAGCAGCGTTTCACTCTCGGAGGCAAACTCGCCGTTCACCTGATTGTAAGAGCACATCACGCTCCACGGCTGGCTCTGCTTAACCGTTCCTTCGAAGCTGGCCAGATAAATTTCCCGCAGCGTCCGCTCATCAATGACAGCGTCGATCGACATTCTGCGGTGCTCCTGATTATTAGCGGCAAAATGCTTAAGCGACGTGCCCACACCCTGACTCTGTACACCTCTAACATGACTGGCAGCCAGCTCTGAAGCCAAATACGGATCTTCTGAAAAATACTCAAAATTCCGCCCGTTCAGCGGTGAGCGCTTGATGTTGTTGCCGGGTCCGAGCAGCACAGCCACATTCTCCGCCTGACATTCCGCACCAAGCGCTTCACCAACCCGTACAATTAAGTCGCGGTCCCAGGTAGAGGCCAGTCCCGCCGCCGAAGGAAAACAGGTCGCCGGTACGCTGTTGTGCAGACCTAAGTGGTCCGCGCTTCCCTGCTGCTTCCGCAGGCCGTGCGGACCGTCCGTTACCATTACCGACGGAATGCCGAGCCGTTCAATGCCCTTGGTATTCCAGAAATCCAGCCCCGAGCAGAGCCCGGCCTTTTCTTCGAGCGTCATTTGCGCGATCAGATCGCGGATGTCGGTTGCAGTCTTCGTCTTTGTCACTGAGTCAGCCTCCTAGGAATGCGTTTTCTTTTTATTATTCTATCGAAGTTCAGGACATAATTATGGCATTATCATTTGTTTTTTGGTATTTTTATTGGACAAAAGGAGGGCGTTTATGCTTGAATCTGGAGACGTTGCGGAACGAACCGCCTATATTTGCAAGCTAATCTATGAAGCCTACCGGGTTCCGGTAGGCTTGCTGGATCGCGGCGGCAGTGTCCGGCTGAGTCTGCCTGCGTCTTTTGAGTACCGGACACCGCTTCAGGGAAGCAGCAGTCTGCTGGACGAGGTTGCGGACTACGCCTCCGGCCAGCAGCCGATGGATGGCCACAACGGCGCTTTTCCTCTCCCGCTCCTGTACACGACCGGATTTCTGGAGCAGTTCATTCTGCTCCGGCTCCCTGGCGGGCAGTCCGGCTCAGCCGGAACCATGATTATCGGTCCGGCTCTCTCCGCACCGATTACCGCGGACAATGCAGCTGACCTGATGCGCGATTATAATCTGGCCCCGAGCCTGCAGGAAGGCTGGCTTAAGTACTACCGCAGCCTGCCGGTACTGAGCCGGATACGATGGTATCATGCAGCACTCCTGTTATACACGCTTGTAACCGGAGAAGAGCTGTCCGTGACAGATCTTCTCCGGGCCGGCCCCGTACAGCAGCAGGCAGAGCATCTCAGCGACGGGCCGGACCTGGACCTCTCCTACCGGCGCGAAAACGATTGGCTGCATCATGACCCGATGCTGGAGCGCGAAATGTTCCGTTATATTGCGAACGGGGATAAGGAGGGGGTGCTGGCGAGCCAGGCGGATTTTTCCGAAGAAAGCTTTGGCCTGCTGTCCAAAAAAAGCCGGCTGCGCAGCAGAAAAAACCTGGCCATCTCCTCCATCACCCTGGCGACCCGGGCAGCAATTGAGGGCGGATTGTTCTGGGAAATGGCTTATACCCTGAGCGATTTTCATATTCAACACATCGAGGAGCTGAACGACATTCCGGCGGTGGACCGGGCGCAGACTGCCGCGCTGTGCGATTTTGCCGACCATGTCCGTGATAACCGCAGATCCAAACAGTCCCGGACCTCCGCCTTGTGCCAGAATTATATTTTTAACCATTTGTATGAGGAAATTACACTTGGCACACTCGCAGAAATTGCCGGACTGAACGCAAGCTATCTGTCCCACCTGTTCAAGAAAGAAACGGGACTTGCTGTAAGCGACTATATCCAGCGCGAGCGGATTGAGGAGGCCAAACGCCTGATGGAGCTGCCCGGCATCACCTTATCTGATATAGCCACCCGGCTGCATTTTAACGATCAGAGTTACTTCACTAAGGTGTTCAAGAAATGTACGGGAATGACTCCCAGACAGTACAGGAAGGATATGGGGCGGATGTATTAGCACTGAACAGCGTTACACACATATTTTGCAAATTATGGTATGATCGCTGTAGAAGTCCTCTTTATCATCTTCTAAAAAAGGAGCGGGGCCAGCTTGACTATAGTAATCATTTTTGCTGTTGTTTTTGTCGTTATCGTTGTTCAGGCTGTTGTACGGAGTAACAGTAATGCACGCAGAAACGGCAGGCATTACAGGAGCGGCAATCCATCCGACAATTATTTTTTTACGGGAGCGGACCCGAACATTATTACGGGTGATTATCACCGCCGGGATGATGATTCTGACGGAACCAACAAGCATCACAGCCATCATTCCAGCAGTCACAACCATCATCATGACCATCACCATGGCGGAAGCAGCTGGGGCAGCAGCCATGACAGCGGCCACAGCAGTCACGGAAGCCCGGACAGCGGCAGCTTCGGAGGCGGGGATTCCGGTGGCGGCGGAGATTCGGGCGGCGGCGGTGGCGGAGACTGATACGTACAGCACAAATAACCCGGCAGACTGCGTGATTCCGCAGCCTGCCGGGTTTACTTTTACCAACGATTCTAATGGATAAATTTGAAGCGGCTCAGCAGCACATCACCTGTGAAGACAAGGAACACATCGGCTGTTCCGGCATCTACACCGGCATCGGCCGTCAGACTGTGCCATTCCTGCTGTGCGCCTGCCGGAATCTGCAGCGTTGCCGCCAGCTTGCCAGCGGGACCTCCGGTTCTTACCTCAATGCTGCCGCCGCTGGTTGACGAGACCAGTGCTTCAACCGCCGCAGCTCCTTTGGTAATCTGAACATTATGGAAGCTGATCCAGGCGCCGTCCTGCAGCGGATGTACCGATGCCCCGCCTGCCTTGCACTCATCCAGATAAACGGCTTCGTAATCGTCATAATTCTCGGCTTTTACCGGGAGATACAGATTACGGGCCGGCACAGTATCGCCGTGCACTCTGATCTTCGCAGACAGCTGGATGTCACCGGAGGAACGTCCGACAAGAATGTTATACTCCCCGTCCTCAACGCAATACTGCTCACGGCTTACATCCCAGAACGCCAGCTCAGACACTGGCAGGGTAAACGTAACCGTCTTCGCCTCTCCAGCCGCCAGACTGATTTTATCAAACCCTTTCAGCTGCTTAAGCGGACGTTTGATCCGGGTAGACAAAGCTTGCACATACAGCTGGACAACTTCATCGCCCCCAGCTGCACCGGTGTTTTCCAGATCGACACTCAGGCTGATTGTTTCGTCCTGCTGCAGCTCATCACTCTCAAGCACCAGCTGCTTGTAGGCTACCTGCGTATAGCTCAGGCCATGGCCGAACGGGTACAGCGGCTCACCGTCAAAGTACATATAGGTTCTCTTGCCCTTAATAATATCGTAGTCCATCAACGGAGGAAGCTGGTCCACCGAACGGAACCAGGTCATATTCAGCTTGCCGGACGGACTGTAGCCGCCGAACAATACCTCTGCCACTGCATTGCCAAGCTCTTGTCCGCTGTGTGAAGTGTACAGCACGGCTGGAATATGCTCATCGATCCAGGTCGATGAAATCGGATAGCTGCCGACGATGACTACAACGGTGTTCGGATTGGCGGCGTAGACCGCTTTTACCAGATTCTCCTGCTCTGCAGGCAGCACGATATCCGGTCTGTCGATCTCTTCCTTGCCGTTCAGCAGCGGATGGTTACCGACGAACACAACGGCTACCTCGGCAGCCTTCGCTGCTGCAACTGCAGCGTCTACGCCGTTAACAACGATATTTTTGCGGAAATTATGCGCTTCTGCCTCTGTATCCTCTTCTGCGGAACGGAGCGTACCGTCTGCAGAAACTGCAATCGGCTTGTCGTTCCAGGTGCGCAGGCTCACGGTACCGTCTTCACCCGGCACAAGGTTCAGCGATTCCTTCACGTACCAGCCGTAAATTTCATCAGCGGAAGCCGTCAAAGTTCCTGAATCATTCAGCGTGACATACTGGCCGCGGCTTGTTGCCGCAAGCGTATTGGCGGTCCAGCCCCAGGCGGTATGGCGGAACAATTCCCCGCGCTCCGGAACATCATGCAGCACAGCCAGTCTGCCGTCTTCGCCGGTCATTCCCACAGCCTGTCCGCTGTCAGCCGACGTCAGAACAATCCGGTCATCCCCGCTTTCAAAGGTGACCTGCTTGCCGGCCAGCTTTTTGATCACCCCCTGCAAAGGAGTAACGCCATAGGCTAATGTACCGGAATACCAGTCTCTGAAGGCTTCGTCCGCCAGCGGTCCGATTACAGCTACTTTAGAAAGGTCCTGCGGGTTCAGCGGGAGTGCGGCATTTTCGTTTTTGAGCAGTACAATCGACTGCTTGGCCGCCTCCAGTGACAGCTCACTGTGCTCCTTGCTGAGAATCACCGAATCATCGATCGCTGCGTACGGATTTCCTTCCTCAGGATCAAATTCACCAAGCCGGAAGCGGACACGGAAGGTGTTGAACAGCGCACGGTCCAGATCCTCTTCGGATAGCAGCCCTTCAGCCAGTGCTTCATGAATGACCTTGATCGTTTCCGCCGTCTCTTCAGTCACGCTGTCGATCCCGTTTTTAATGGATTCTGCCATGGACCGGGCAAAGGATTCATAATACTTGTGATCCTTAACAATACCGAACAGATCCCCGGCATCGCTTACAATAAACCCGTCCATCTCCCATTCACCCTTAACTACATCCATCACCGCAGGGTGTAAAATAACCGGCACACCATTAAGCGAATTGTAGGCAGTCATCATCGACTGTGCGCCGCCTTCCTTGAATGCCGGCTTGAACGCTTCCAGATAATATTCACGCAGGTTGCGCGGATCAATGCTGGATGAATCGACCCCGCGGTTAATTTCATTGTTGTTGCCGAGAAAATGCTTCAGCGTTGCTACCGCTTTCAAATATACCGGATGATCGCCCTGAATTCCCTTGACAAGCGCAGTGCTTAGCTGCCCGGTTAATTCCGGATCTTCCCCGTAAGCTTCCTCTGTACGTCCCCAGCGCGGATCGCGCTCCATATCAACTGTCGGCGCCCAGAGGGTCAAGCCGTTGATTTCCGGATTTTTTTTGTAAAAAGCTCTCGCTTCATCACCAATCGCCGAGCCTATTTGTTTCATCAGCTCAGGATTCCATGTACAGGCCAGCCCGGACGGCTGCGGAAAAGAGGTGGCTTTGCCCAGCCAGGATATGCCGTGCGCTCCTTCCGTACCATGCTTATAGGCGCCTACGCCCAAACGCTCAATCTCCGCCTGATATTGCGGCATCAAGCTTACTTTTTCATCCAAAGTCAATCTGGACAGCAGATCCTGCACACGTTCATTAAGCGGCAGTCCAGTCTGCTGAAAAGGATAATTCGCGGTTTCCATCCACAGTCACTCCTTCGGTCTATATGATAACGGTTACATCCTATCTAATCATAAAAGATAAACGCTTTCAGAAATACCAGCACAATTGACGGAAAAATCAGTGTAAAATTAGACATTTCTTTCTGTATAAAAAACTCAATATAATAAATACAAATCAAAACGAATACTGCAATGAACGCAAAAGGAGACCTTCATCCCTATGTCAATCCGTATCCGCCAGCTTTTCAGCATTCCAGGCTACACCCCGTTTATGATCTGTATGATACTGCAGGGAATGGGTATTTCCATCAGCTCCCCGTTTCTGGCTGTTTATTTCACTTCGGAGATAGGCGTATCGGCAGGTGTCTTCGGCATCTTCACTGCTGTCACGCTGATAAGCGGCGTCTGGCTCAGCACGCTGATTGCCAAACGTTCCGATAATGGAATGAACCGCAAAACCCTTATGGTTACGGCCATGTTTTTCAATGCCATCGCTTTCTCGGGATATTTATTCATCCATGAGTTCTATCTGCTGCTGGCCTATATGACGGTATTTACCGCGATCGGCGCACCGGCCATGCCGCAGCTGTTCGCCAGCGCACGCGAGGCTGTGAATGCCAGCAGCAGCACCGATCATGCTTTTGCCAATTCCACGCTCCGCTCGATGTTCTCCCTGGGCTTCATTACCGGCCCGCTGATTGGTGCGGTCCTGCTGAAGCATACCGGATTTCAGGGTATTTTTACCGGCACCTCGCTGATCTTTGTGTTAAATGCCGTGCTGATGCTTTGCACTGCAAAACGTCCGGCGGCAGCAAAACCGGCTATGGCATTACCTCAAAAACCGCTGAAGCTGCATCAGGATGCCCAGGTGCTTATTCCTTTTCTCGTCATGACGCTTCTCTATTCCGGGCACTGGATGAACAATCTGAATATCTCGCTGTTCATTATTAATACGCTGGGCGGCAGCACACAGAATGTGGCTTCCGTATCCAGTGTATGTGCGCTGCTCGAAATCCCTTTTATGCTGCTGCTCGGTATTCTGTCGGCCAAATATTCCAACCGCCTGCTGCTATTGTGGGGAATTGTGCTGGGCGGAGCCTATTACGGGCTGGTTCTGTTCTCCGGTGAGCTGTGGCAGATTATTGCCGGCCAGGTGCTGCTGGCCTTTTTTGTGGCGGTAATCTCGGCAATCGGCATCAGCTACATCCAGGATCTGCTGCCGGAACTGCCCGGCTATGCCTCTACTCTTTATACTAATGCTTCTACACTGGGCAGGCTGTTCGGCAGTCTGGCAGGCGGTGCAGCCGCCCAATGGCTCGGTTACCGTCATGCCTATTGGGGGTGTCTGCTGCTGCTCGTTGTTTCTTTTGTGCTGATGGTGGTTCCTAGATCCGGAGCGGGAATTAATGATAAACGCCCGGTTCAAACAGGGGGATCGCTGTGATGAAGAGACTTGCGGGCAAGGCTAGGCTTACGCGCTGAAAAAAAAGTTAATGAGCCGAAACGAAAATATTCCCGAGGACTGCTGTAGCTAATAAAAAGGGATAGGCTCCGACTGGACGGTGCCTATCCCTATCTTTTCGGGAAGTATCCCGTTATTGAAGGTTTAAATCTTCATATCCTTACCCGTATAATCCACAAACCTGAACTGCCCTTCCGGTGCTGTCCGCTGTTCAATCAGATCAAGCACGCCCCCGGCACTGTGGCGCGGGTCTGTCGGCGCCTGCTCTCCGCCCATATCCGTATGCATCCAGCCCGGGTGGACGCTGAGCACATGCACTCCGCGTTCCTGCAGATACACGTGCAGCTGCTGGGAGAACATGTTTAGCGCTGTTTTGGAAATGCTGTACGGATAATCTCCGGGGTATGCATTGGTGATGCTGCCTGCTTCCGACGAGATATTAATGATCGAAGGCTCTGCTTCGGTCAGCAGCGGCAGGAAGTGTTTGACCACACGGATCGGACCGTACAGGTTGATGTCCATAGTGGTCAGCATGTCCTCCAGGTCCAGCGCTTCAACCGGTGTATTGCGTGCAGTCAGCACAGCTGCGTTGTTGATGATGGCACCAAGCGTGCGCCCCTGCTCTTTAAGCTCAGCAGCCAGCGCAGCGATTCCTGTTTCATCCGTCACATCCAGCTTGGCTATGGTCAGCTTATCCCCGTAATCAGCGGCAAGCTTAGACAATCCCTCCGCCTGCCCGTCCGGGTTGCGTACTCCCGCAATCACTGAATATCCGCGCTCCAGCGCCTCAGCGGTCAGGTCCAGACCCAGTCCGCGTCCGGCACCGGTTATAAGAATATTTTCCATCCGTAGTCCTCCTCTATCGGTCATCCATTATTAATTATCGTTCTCCAGCAGCTCTACGAGCACTTTCAATTCCTTAAAGGTATCCATATACGCATAACGCCCGCCCGTGTACTCACCCTTCTGCTGGAGCGCAAACCCTTTGCCTTCAAGTAACATGATCTTGTCCTGCATCCCTTCAATCACAAACGCAATATGATGCGGACCCTCACCGTGCTCATTCAAATAATCGCGCCAGGTGCTCGGCTGGTGGTCCGGCTCAATCAGCTCCAGCTGTACAGACCCCATGTCGAAAAAGGCCAGCTTGGCCCGCGCCTCCGTCTTTTCCCCGTTATACCGGGTCTGTGCAAGTTCAGCTGTATCCGTCACTATAATCTCCGGCTGCTCCAGCCCAAAGAACTCCGCGTACGCTGCGCTTACCTTCTCCACATCATTCACCAGAATGCCTATCTGCGTAACAAAATGATTGCCTAATAGTCCTGCCAACTCCCTCAGCCTCCCTTTTCATCTGACCCGTCTACCATAACGTCACTATGAAAGGGCTGTCAATATTAAGCAAAAATGATTCGGTTAATCCCCCTTCCGGTTATTTAATCAAATGCTTAACTTTACACAAAGGAGTGAGGAATGATGGACCGTAGTAAGCGATCACGCCTGATGCAGCAGTTTATTTTTGTCGGGCCGACGTCATTGTTTTTCTTTGTTATTGTTCTGATTCCGTTCTTCCTGGGGCTGTATTATTCGTTTACCAGCTGGAACGGGATCTCGCGTCATGTCGAGTGGACCGGGCTGAGGAACTATTTACATATTTTCACCAAGGACCCTTCCTTTCTGAATTCGTTCTGGTTTACCGCCAAATTCACTTTATTCGGTCTTGTGCTGACCAATCTGCTCGGCTTCGCGCTCGCTTACGTACTGACCCGGAAGCTGTTCACCCGCAACCTGCTGCGGACGGTCTTTTTTGTGCCCCATGTCATTGGCGGCCTGCTGCTCGGGTTCATCTGGCAGTTTATTTTCGTCAGAGGGTTTACTTCAATCGGCGCAGCCACCGGCTGGCCGTTCTTTAATCTGCCCTGGCTCGGTACGGAAGGGACGGCGTTCTGGGCCATCGTCCTTGTGTTTGTCTGGCAAAATGCGGGCTATCTGATGGTCATCTACATTTCTGCGATCAACAACGTCCCGCAGAGCCTGATTGAAGCTTCCCGGGTGGACGGTGCCGGGCTGATGCAAACGCTGCGCCATGTAACCATTCCGCTGGTCATGCCGGCGGTAACAGTCTGCCTGTTCCTGTCGATCTCCTGGTCCTTCAAGCTGTTCGATCTGAACCTGTCGCTGACCAAGGGCGGTCCATTCAAGGCTACCGAATCGGTAGCGCTCAATATTTACAATGAAGCCTACACGATCAGCCGGTTCGGGATGGGCTCGGCGAAAGCGATGGTTTTCTTCGTCATTGTGGCCGTTATCTCCCTGCTGCAGGTTAGGGCAACCAAGAAAAGAGAGGTGGAGCTGTGATGGAGACTACCGTCAAAAAGTACAGAATCCCCCTGCTGGTGGCCGAGCTGCTGCTCATTCTGCTGGCTTTGGTATTTCTTGTTCCTTTCTATTTTCTGCTGGCCAACTCGGTCAAAAGCTACAGTGCGATTCTGTCGGATTCCGCTGCACTGCCTGCAGCATTCCAGTGGAGCAATTACGCCGAGGCGTGGAAAGCGACTGCTTTCCCGCATGCTTTTCTGAACTCGCTGATCGTCACGGTAGCCAGTAATATTCTGCTGGCCTTCCTGTGCTCCATGTCTGCCTATAAAATGGTCCGGAATAACAGCCTGTACAACCGTATTCTCTATATCGCGCTCGTGGCGGCTATGGTCATTCCTTTTCAGGCTATCATGATTCCGCTGGTACAAATTATCAGCGGCCTTGGTGTGATGGACACAACTGCCGGGCTGATCCTCGCTTATCTGGGATTCGGTGCCCCGATGACTGTATTTCTGTTTCACGGCTTTGTAAAGTCGGTCCCGATTGACATTGAAGAAGCCTCGCGGGTGGACGGGAGCAGCCCTTATGGTACGTTTTTCCGGATAGTCCTGCCGCTTATGCAGCCGATTATTGTAACGGTCATCATTCTGAACACGCTGTGGATCTGGAATGATTACCTCATGCCTTCACTGATTCTGCAGAGCCCGGAGCTGCGGACGATTCCGATTGCCACCTACAGCTTCTTCGGACAATACACCAAGCAGTGGGATCTGGCGCTCCCGGGCCTCGTGCTCGGCATTACGCCGGTGGTTATCTTTTTCCTGCTGATGCAGAAGTATATTATTGAAGGCATTGCCCAGGGCTCTGTGAAGGGCTGACACATGGTAATGTATTTTTCAGGCTGAGAGGATGAATCGATATGAACAAAAAACGCGGAATGCTCCTCGCTTGCTCTCTGCTGCTGGCTGGACTCATCTCCGGCTGCGGACGCGGCAGCGGCAATGCGGATGGAATAAAAACGGTGCATATCTACCAGTTCAAGGTTGAAATCTCCGAGGCGCTGGCTTCACTGAAAACGGAATTTGAAAAGGAACACCCGGATATCCGTCTTGAAATCCAGAGTGTCGGTGGCGGCAGCGACTACGGTGCCTCCCTGCGCGCCAAGTTCTCGTCCGGGGATGAGCCGGACATTTTCACCATCGGCGGCAATAATGAGCGCGACATGTGGCTGGAGTATCTGGAGGACCTCAGCGGCGAAGCCTGGGCCAAGGATGTAAAGCCGCTCGCCGCGGAACAGATGACCGTTGACGGCAAGCTGTACGGCATGCCGATGAATCTGGAAGGCTATGGCTTTATCTATAATAAGGACCTGTTCCAGCAGGCCGGAATCACCGAGAAGCCACTGACGCTCACCGCTCTGAGAGAAGCGGCCGAGAAGCTGAAGGCGGCGGGCATTACGCCGTTTGCCAACGGGTATCAGGAGTGGTTCGTCCTCGGCAACCACAATGTGAACGTGGCTTTTGCCCAGCAGCCCGATCCTGAGGCTTTTATCGCCGGGCTGACCGACGGCTCCAAGACCTTTGCCGGGGACCCGGTGTTCTCCCGGTGGATCGACCTGCTGGATCTGACGGTGGAGTACGGCAACCGGAATCCGCTCTCGACTGACTACAATACGCAGGTTACCATGGTCGCCAGCGGAGAAGCAGCGATGATGCAGCAGGGAAACTGGACCCAGGGCCAGATCGACGGCATTGATCCGGAGCTGAATCTCGGCATCCTGCCGATGCCTATCGACGATACGGCCGAAGACAACGACAAGCTGTATGTAGGCGTACCCAGCAACTGGGTTGTCAACAAGTACTCCCCTGTCAAAGAAGAGGCCAAGGTATTTCTGGATTGGCTCGTCACCTCCGAAACCGGCAAAACCTACATCACCAAGGAGTTCCAGTTCATCCCTGCGCTCGACAGCATTGAAGGGACCGTAGAGGATCTCGGCTCACTGGGCGCAGAGGTGCTGGAATATACGGATAAGGATCAGGCCCTGACCTGGAACTGGTCGCGCCTGCCGAACGGCATGCCGCAGGAGCTGTCCAGCAGCATACAGGGTTATCTGGGCGGCAAGCTGACCAAGGAAGGCATGCTGGAGGAATTCCAGGTGAATTGGGACAATCTCAGCGTGCAGTGACCCTGAAGCTTCTCGGCAGGCAGGCCGACAATATGGGATACGGCACAAAGCCGCGCAGAGATGCGCGGCTTTGTGTTTAATTCCGTTCCTGTTTATTTGTAAGCTTCACCGGATACGCTCCTGGAAAAGCTAAAATCCCTCCACAGGGAATAGCCCCCAAAAACCTTTCCTACAAAAAAAGCCCCGCAACGCGGAGCTTGGGTTCGGCACATACAGCCGGTTCACATTATACAGTTACTTTAAACGCATCAACCGTAACATCAGATCCGTTAATCGTCAGCACCCCATTATAGTACCCCCGGTCGCCGCTCGGCTTACATTTATAATCGCCGGAGCAGCCGGTTACGAAAAATTTGGTCTTGGTGAAACCCGGATAAATATTGGTCAGCTTGCGGAAAAATTTGTGGCCGTGATGAGTGAAAATAGCCAGCACCCTATCTCTCGCCTTATCCGGAATCGCCGCAAAAAATTTAGCCGTCTCCGCGGCGCTGAGCACATGACTGGACTCCACTGTAATTCCGCTGATCTGGAGCGGCCAGTGAAAGTCGATAATATAATAGTAGCGGTCGTCCAGATTTTTGAGCAGGCTGATGCTGTCTGCCGAAAAGCTCCCCAGTGCACAGTCCAGCCACACATACCGGACCAGCCCCTGTGTCCCCGGAAAATTGATTCTCCCTGTTACCGCTCCCAAATACTTGGTGAACAGCGCCCGGGTACTGGCCTCCCAGTTTCCGATAGATGCTTTGTAGGGAGTGCTGCCGAGTGTACTGGTAACAGTGTCTTTAAAATCCTTGTAATATGCGTCCGCATTATTCCCGTGATTCGCCCCGGCCTGGGTATTATCCCCGCCAAAAATGAAAAACCGTTTATTTCCGCTGCCTGCCGCCTTCGGCAACAAATTTTTGAAGATGGCCAAGCTGTTACCATAGCCCACATGACTGTCTCCGATTACCGCAAAATCTACGGTGTAGGCCTTTGCTTTGCGCTTCAGATTTGGCTTGGGTTGTCCGGGCCGTGGAGGAGAGCTGCTCCGTTTCTTTTTTAAGCCGGCGTTTAACCTGGAAATTAACCGTGTCCCCGGCTGCCGGGTACGCCGCTTCCCCGCTGCTGACTTCCGCTTCATTTATACCACCTCTTCAATTGTAGATTGAATATAGTAGCATAGTATTCGGCTCAGCGGCGAAGCTCTTGGACTAGACTGTATTATATAGAAGGAAAAGATTGCGATCTGGCCTGGTGCGGCCGGTTTTCGGCTGACCTAGGCCAAATCAAGGACATTTTTGTCCTTCCTTTCGGCGTGCGGCCGACTTTCGCTGGAATCAAGGACATTTTTGTCCTTCCTTTCGCCGTGCGGCCGACTTTCGCCGGAATCAAGGGCATTTTTGTCCTTCCTTTCGCCGTGCGGCCGACTTTCGCCGGAATCAAGGGCATTTTTGTCCTTCCTTTCAGCGTGCGGCCTTACTCTACCATATTCCGTTACTCATCATGGAAGGAACACATTCATAGCGGCAGACCCTACTGCTTCCTTTCGCCGGGACGGGTCTTAGCTTTCCTTTTTCACATAGCCGGGTTAATGATTTACGGATTGTACGCGAGTCAACTCCCAACCCGTTTGCCAGATCTACAGGTCGGATCAGCCCGTTCCAACGTACCGCTATGCGCATAATCTCTTTTTCCAGTCTGGTGTAGTGATGCTCTAACTCATCAGTATTTATCAGCAGACTTGGAGCCAATAAGGACTTGAACAATGAGATTGTCAGATCTGGTGCTGATTCCAAATCATCGTAAGGAACCGCGACTACCTGATAGCCCGCTATCTGCAGATAAGTTTCCCGGTTAAGCTCCTGCCTGTACCTTGTCCGGTCCATTTGCTGCACATGCGGGCCATAGCCTTTTACCTCTATAGCTACCTTAATCTGACCCCGATTCCACACAAAATCAACAAAATACGGCCTTCCCCGCCAGTCCGAAACCTCATACTCAGGATGCAAGTCATCCATATGACCAAAAATCGGCCACCATACCCGCTCGACAAACAACTTTTCTCCATGTCCGTGTCCACGTTCAAGGCGGTCCAGCCGTTCACCGCTCCTCCGTTTCTTATGAAAATCAACCCATTTCGAATGCTCCTCAGGAAATCCCATTACCCAATTCTCCTCTCCAATACAAAAAAGTCCCGCACTCCAATAAGCTTGAAGTACGGGACGTTCTTCGTCCGTTTGGTTAGATTATAGATTTGGCGCTTCCAGGCGTCAAGAGTGATTATTCAGAGTAAAGACACTATCCTTAATGGCCGGCTACGGGTTGGGGTTGGGGTTGGTGGCTTGTGGTCCAGGGTTGGCGGCGGGGCTTCAGCAAAAAAACCGGACCTTAAGATTTTCCAATCTTAAAATCCGGTTGTCATCTAAACTCTCCTTAAAAAGTCATGCAAACTTTACTCTGCCGGAGCAATCAGCCTTTTACCGCCGAACCCACCGTCATCGCACGCTCCACCTGCTCACTCAGCAGCAGATAAACAAGCACCATTGGAACCGAAGCAATCGTCATAACTGCCCCCATAGCTCCCCAGTCCGTACTGTAAGAGCCCTGGAAAAAAAGCAGCCCTAGCGGCAGTGTTTTCATATTTTCGTCTGAAATAAGAATATAGGCCAGAGTGAACTCATTCCAGTTGTTCAGGAATTGGAAAATCGCAATGGTCGCAATCGCCGGCAGCGCCAGCGGCAGGATGACCTGTGCGAACAGCCGGTAAATACTCGCTCCGTCGATACAGGCCGCCTCCTCTATTTCCCGGGGAATGCTCACGAGGAACCCGTAGAACACCATTGTTGAGAACGGAAGACCGATAGCTATGTAGGGAATGATAAGCGCCCCATAGGTATTAGTAAGGTGAAAATCACGAACCAGAATGGCCAAAGGAATCATAATGACCTGCAGCGGCATGAACATTCCGACAATCATATACGTTCTGACCGCCGTGCGGAACTTCCACTGCATCCGGGCTACGGCAAAGGCAAACATCAGCGCCAGCAGCAGAATGCACAATGTAGAAATAATAGAAACGATGAAGCTGTTCATAAAATAACGCGGAATATTAAACTGTGTCCAGGCGTTAACGTAGTTCTCAAACCGGAAATGGGCCGGGAACCCGAATGGGTTAGTGACGAAGATCTCGTCATTATTTTTCAGGGAATAGGAAATCATCCAAAACAGCGGATAAACGGATACGATAAAATACAGCCACAGCGGAATTTGCAGCAGGAAACTGCCGATGGACCGGAATGATGTTGTTTTTGAGTTCATGTTGTGCTCCTTTCCATTAGGCATGCTGTCCGCGGTCGAATACCTTGTTGATAACAACGGTCGCTACAAGCGAGATCATCACGAGCAGAACCGATACTGCGCAGGCATACCCGTAGTTACTCTCCATAAAAGCATACCGGTAAATCATAAAGGTCAACGTATAGTTGGTCGTGCCCGGTCCGCCGTTGGTCATGATCAGCATCTGTACAAAGGCTCCAATACCGGAAGTAATCGCGATCGTGAAGCAAAATTTGAATGTCTCGCGCATCAGCGGCAGGGTAACATGCCAGTGTGCCCGCCATTTGCCGCAGCCGTCGATTGTCGCAGCCTCGAAATAATCCTCAGGAACAGCTTTTACACCGGCGTACAGCAGCGAGAACTGATAGCCCATGAACTGCCAGGCGTTGACAAAAGCGATCGCAATAATCGACTGTGTCGGCGAAACCAGCCAGTTCTGCTGATAAGGGATGCCCAGCACATCAAACAGCTTGTTTACAAGTCCGTTCGTCGGGTCATACATGGCAATCCACAGCTGGCAGACAACGGTAACTGACAGGACCACGGGGATAAAATACGCCGTTTTGAGCAGCTTGCGTCCGCGAACCCGCGGATTCGCGCACACAAGTGCCAGAATAGTGCCGAGTCCGATTTGAAACACAGCCAGTACCAGGGCAAACAGAGCCCCGTTCTTAAGCGAAGTTCCCAGCAGCGGATCGCTGAACAGCTCGCGGTAATTCGTCAAACCTGCAAAACTGGCGGTACTCAGACCATCCCAGTCATAAAAGCTGCGGAATACAGTCTGCAGGACCGGATAAATCAGAATAACACTGTATAATAACAGGGCGGGGAGCAGAAACAGCGCCAGTGCCGGTTTATTTCCCAAGTATTTATTCATGCGGTTCATTCCTCCTTGTTCCGTTACAGCCTGACCCCGTGGCATGGGCCACAGGGTCGGGACTGCATCAAAATGATTGAACTACTGGTTTTCTTTGCCGAGCGTGCGGTTCAGGTTGATGACAAAATCCTCTGCAGTGAATCCGTCTACCAGCATATTCTGGGTGTTGTCATTGATGGCATTCTGAATCTGGGTATTGCTAAGTAGCTTCGCGTATTCTTTGGCATTTGGCAGCAGCTCATCAGCAATCCGCTGCATCATAACCGGTACATCGGATGCGATGGGCTTATCGGTTTTAGGCGAAACGATCGGGCTGCCCAGCTGGGTATATTTGTACTCGGCTGATTTGGCTGCCAGGAAGGCGGCTACTTTTACTGCAGTATCCTTGTTCTCGCTGGCCGGAGATACCGCATAGCCCTGCGGGGATCCCGCTCCGGCGATGTTATATTTGGACGCCTCGTAGGTTGCCTCGTCCTTGGCCGGCCAGTACATCCAGTCTACCTGGTCACCGAGCTTCTCAGCCGAGCTGTAGATTTCCCATTGGCCATTGACGAACATTCCGGCACGCCCCTGGTAGAACTGGGAGGACGCCTGGTCATAGTTGGTATTTGTTGCGTTGGCGTCAAACAATCCGGCCTGCTGCAGCTTCTCCATTTCCTCTGCTGCGCTTACGAATGCCTGCGGCAGCTCGGTCAGCCCCTGCTGATCCAATGCGCCAAAGCCGGCAGCTTCTTCACGGGTTACGAGACCGTTGTAGAACGCGGAGGTAATCCATTTTTCTTTTGCAAAAATCGACATCGGCACGTAGCCCGCTTCCTTCAATTTACCGGCTGCTGCAGCCAGCTCATCGTAGGTCTTGATTGGAGTGGCAATGCCTAATTCATTAAAAATAGTCTTGTTGTAATAGATTACCTGGAACTCGATGCCGGTGTCTGGATATGCGTACACATGTCCGTCCGGCGCAATCAGGCGCGATTCTACGCCCGGGTTCAGGCTGTTTTTGTATTCGGTGGTAGCTTCGTAATCATCAAGTACTTCTACATTCTTGGACTTGGCAAAAGTCTGCAGTGTCGCCCAGTCTGTAAAGTAAATATCAGGCATGTTGCCGGTAGCGGCATAAGTCTTCAGCTTCTGGTTGCCGTCCTGCACCGCCGGGTCAAGCTCGATCTCTACCTCCGGCATTTCTTTTTTCAGCTCAGCTACTGCGTAGTCAAACGGCCCCTTTGTATCGTCGTCAAAATGCTGGGCGTATACCTTCAGTTTTACTGCGCTACCCTCTGCCGGCGTATTTGCAGCCGTATTGTTGTCAGAAGCTGCATTGTTGCCTCCTCCGCAGGCTGAAAGCACCAGAGTCATGGAAAGCGTTATCATTAGTGCACTTAAGCCTTTGCGCTGATTGTTCATTGTTGAGTCCCCCTCGTGCGAGTATATGTCTTTAGGCTATCCTGTCCTTGCCACATTCACATTATAGCTCTGGACCGCAGCCAATCTTAAGGCACTAAACGGGCCTAACCCGTAAAAAACGGGACAAAAAGAAAGTCACCCCTGCGGAGGGTGACGGGGTGCAACACTTGTAATGGTTTGACTTCTGTCTTTCATTTCACCCATTTGCCCGCTTCCGGCCAAATCAAAGGCATTTATGCCTCTCATTTCGCCAACTGGGCCGCTTCCGGCGAAATCAAAGGCATTTGTGCCTCTCATTTCGCCCATTTGCCCGCTTCCGGCGAAATCAAAGGCATTTATGCCTCTCATTTCGCCAACTGGGCCGCTTCCAGCCAAATCAAAGGCATTTGTGCCTCTCATTTCGCCAACTGGGCCGCTTCCGGCGAAATCAAGGGCATTTATGCCTCTCATTTCGCCCATTTGCCCGCTTCCGGCGAAATCAAAGGCATTTATGCCTCTCATTTCGCCAACTGGGCCGCTTTCGGCCAAATCAAAGGCATTTGTGCCTCTCATTTCGCCAACTGGGCTGCTTTCGGCCAAATCAAGGGCATTTGTGCCTCTCATTTCGCCAACTGGGCCGCTTCCGGCCAAATCAAAGGCATTTGTGCCTCTCATTTCGCCCCTGACACCAGGCTCCACTCACTTCGTCCCTGCCACAGCTCCGGCTGGATTCAGAGGTCCCGTTGCCCTCCCAATCTCCGTTTCCGCAAGCTCCTCAGCCCGCCTGCCGTCCGGTCAGACAACGCACCCGCCGCTGTCGCCGCCTGCCTGCCGTCCGGCTATACAACCCACCTGCCACTGCCTGCCTATTGTCCAGCCAGACAGGCAGCCAGAACACCCGGCACAAAAGCGGCTACTTCCGCACCAGCTGCTCATATTCCGTCGGCGACACGCCGAAGCGCTTTTTGAAGCTTTTGCTGAAATAGTTGGGGTCGGCGTAACCGACGCTCTGGGAGATATCGGCCAGTCTGCGGTTGCCTTCCAGCAGCAGGGCCCGCGCTTTTTTCATGCGGATATGGGTGATATGGTCGACAATGGAGTGGCCGGACTCCTTGCGGAACACGCGGCGCAGATAGCTGGAGTCGACATAGACGCCGCCCGCCACCTGCTCGGCTGACAGTTCGGCATCCGCATAATGCTGCTCAATATAGCGGATAGCTGCGCTGAATAGGCTGGAAGCCTTGGTCGGCTTCACATCCTCGGTCAGCTGGATGACCCTGCGGTACAGGGCGATCAGCCACGCCTCGGCCGCATCCCAGGACCCGCATGCCTTCAGCCGCTCATACGGCGCTTTGTCCTCTTCGCTGTCCCAGACCCGGCTGTAGGCAAAGCCGCGTTCCCCCGCAAAGGTTAACGCCAGCGAGAGCAGCCCCATCATCATCGCATCCGCATATTCGTCTCCCCAGGGGCTCCCCCGCAGCTGGCTTACTGCTTTGCGTACCTCGTCCAGCACGTCGGCATCCTTCATGCGCAGGCCGAGCACAATCGCGTCGCGTACCGCACCGGGTTCGGGCGTCTCCTGTCCGGGACGGACGGCAGCCGGAGCCCCGCCGCCCTCCGCCACCTGCGGGTCAGCCCCGCGGCCGCCGGACAGGCGCGGCAGCTTCGGCCGGATGCGCTCCAGCATCTCGGTCATCTCCGCTTCGTTAAACGGCTTGAGCAGATAATCCTGCACACCGGTGCGCACCGCCTTCTGCACATACTCAAACTCATTGTGTCCCGAAATGAACACAATCACGATCCGCTCAAAGCGGTCCTTCAGCTTGCCCGCCAGCTCAATGCCGTCCATAAACGGCATATTAATATCAACCAGCGCCAGATGCGGCTGATGCTTCTCCGCCTCCACCAGTGCCTCCTGCCCGTTTCTTGCTTCACAGCATACCTGGTAGCCGTGGCGCTGCCAGTCCATTTTGAGCCGCAAAAAATCGCGGAACAGCGGCTCGTCATCAACAATCATCACCTTGTACATCGTGCACATCCCTCTTTTCGTTTCCAAGCAGCGGCAAAGACAGCTCCACCACTGTTCCTTCTCCGGCAGCACTCCGCACCGTCAGTCCGTACTCCTCACCAAAATATAGACTGAGCCGTTGCCGGACACTATAGGTGCCGATCGACCTCGTCTCCTCCTCAGGCGAATGCCCGGACATGATCGCTTCCATCCGCTCCGCATCCATGCCCACCCCGTTGTCCGTCACCTGGACAACCACTTTACCTCCGGCAACGGCTGCCTGAATCCGGATGAAGCCTTTGCTGCCTTTCTTTTTCAGCCCGTGATAGATTGCATTCTCCACCAGCGGCTGCAGCGACAGCTTGGGTACCGGCGTACCTGACAGTTCTGGGGGAATGTCGATCTCATAGCGGAAGACGTCGGGGTAGCGGATCTGCATAATCGACAGGTAATCGTCGGTGATCTGCGCTTCTTTTTCCAGAATAATCAGCTCTCTGCCCTTATTGAGCACCATCCGGTAAAAATCCGCCAGAGCCTTCGTCGTATCCCGCGCCTCCTCATTGCGGTCCAGCTCATTCAGCACGTAAATGGTATCCAGTGTGTTATACAAAAAATGCGGTTTAATCTGCGCGCTGATCAGCGCCAGCTCATATTCCCGCTTGCGTTTTTGCTCCTCCGTCACCTTGCCCAGCAGCTCACCGACCCGTCCGACCATAAAATTAAACGCCTCGGCAATCGTCCCGATCTCATCCTCCGTCCTTGCTGCTGCAACCGGCCGCAGATCACCGCTCACCACCTGCCGCATCGCCCGGGTCAGCCGCTCCAGGGGACTGGCCACCATCCGGGAAAGCAAATTCGCCCCGAACAGGGAAAAAATCAGACAAAGTGCGCCGACCAGCGCCGTCAGCCGCACATTCTGCTGTACATCGGCCGTCAGCAGCTTCAGAGACACCACATTGATCAGCTCCCAGCCCATCCGGCCGTAACGGCTGACGGTAACCAGATTACCGCCCTCCAGATAGGAAAAGCTCGCTTCACCGGCAAGGCCGCCGGCCGCCCCGATTTCAGCTGCTACCGATTGCTCCACCGGCTGGAGCAGGCTGCTTTTATCCGCTGCAGCTACAATGCGCCCCCGCTCATCCATGAAATAATACGCTTTTGGCGCAGCCGGATCACTTGACTGCAGAAAGGCTGACAGCTGCTCCTCCCGGATCATCAGAAAAAGCGTGCCCAGCGTTTCGCCGCTGTCGATGTTAATGACCATTTTGCCGAGAGTCAGTATAGGTGCCGCCGGGTCAGGAGTCAGATAACTCCGCTGCTCCATCCCGAACCAGTGGGACACACCGTAGCTGTCGGCTGTCTGCATTTCCTCCAGCATGCTGCTTGCGGCAATGCCTCCTTCCTCTCCGCCGGAAGTGTAGGATGAATAGACTGTGCCGTCGTTGCCGACGAAGACCGCCGCATCAACCTCCCGGAAAATGGACAGGTCCGTGGACAGCCGGCTCTGCATCAGATTGGCAAAGCGTACCTCCTCCAGCGGAACACTCTGGCCCCCCGGATAAGATTCATATAGACGGTTGATGTTCGTAACCATAATATTGGCTGCCGTTTCTGCGCTGCGCAGAATATAATCCGTGCGGGAGAGAATCAGCTGTGATTCGTCCGCGACATTGCGTGTGGTCCGCTCAATCAGCGAACGGCTGAATAAATGACTGGACAATGCGCCCAAAATAAGCAGAGACAAAATCAGCAAGGGAAGAAAAATCGCAATCACCTTGCTTTTGAAGCGGAGCCGTCCAAACCAGTTTCTGATAAATGCTGCAATATTCAAGCCCGTTCTCCTCCGCCCTCCAATGAATATCCAACATGGTAACACAATCGTCCCGGCTTTAGAAGACAACAGCTGCAGCAGAACAGCTTCCATTCTCGGCAAAAGTCTGCTTGAAAGTTCCCCGTCCGGGTGGTAGGATAAAAGCGTAATCATTATTTAGTAAATTTATTAACTAAAAAAGGCGGGGTCGGCTTGGCAACGATTAAAGACATCGCCCGTGAAGCCGGAGTATCCGCAGCTACTGTATCACGGGTATTAAATAACGACTTGACCCTGGCTGTCAGCGACGATACGAGGACCCGGATTTTTGCGGTAGCGGAGCAGCTTGAGTATAAGCCTGCCCGGCTGAAACAGCTGAAACGGGATACCGAGCTGGGCGGCAAAACCGTTTCGCTGCTGCTCTGGTGTTCTCCCGAGGAAGAAAGGGATGACCCGTATTACGGCTCTATCCGCCGCGGAGTCGAGCTGCGCTGTGAGGAGCTCGGCATCCGGCTCGGACAGACACTGCGCGGACGGGCACCGCAGCACCTGCTCCGGCCCGGCGACGGTCTTATCGTTGTCGGCGGCTTCGATCTCAAAGAGATTGAAGGACTGCATAACGATCCCGACACTATAGTGCTCGTTGACCAGTATCAGGAACGCTCCGACTATGACTCGGTGCGGACGCATTTCCGCCAGGCAGTGGATCAGGCACTCGGTCACCTGTTTGCCCTGGGCCACCGCGAGATTGCTTTTATCGGCGGGGGCGACGGCGGCGAACGCCGGGCCCATCATTTCATGCGGGTGATGCAGCAGCAGGGCTGCTACGATCCCGGATTGATCCGCACTGGCAGCTGGAGCAGCGCCGACGGATACCGGATGATGGACGAGCTGCTGGCAGGTGCGAAGCGGCCGACCGCCTGCTTCGCTGCCAGTGATCCGCTTGCCGTCGGCGCCCTGCGCGCCCTGCATGATCACGGGGTGCAGGTACCGCAGGAGATGGCGGTTGTCGGCTTCGACGATATCGAGATGGCGGCTTATGTCCAGCCGCCGCTGACCACCATCCGCGCCTATCCCGAGCAGATGGGCAGGGCTGCGGTCCAGCTGCTTGCCGAGCGGTTTGAAGGCCGTGAAGCGCCGTCGCATACGATGATCGGCACAAAGCTGATTGTCCGGGGAAGCTGCGGTGCGGCAGCGGAGTAATCCGGCTGTACAGATATCATCATTACAAGAATAAAGGAGAGTTCATTACATGAGCATGAACATTTATGTAGACGAATCGCTTGGCCTGTTCCATCTTCAATCCAAAGATACCAGCTATATTATCCAACTCGTCGAAGGCTATCCGTCCCATGTGTATTGGGGATCACGCCTCCGCCACGACAGCAGTCTGACTGATGCGCTCCAGCTACGCGAGCGGTCATCGTTCTCCCCGAATCCGGTGCCGGGCAAACCGTCCCTTTCACTGGATGCCCTGCCGCAGGAGTATCCGCAATACGGCACAAGTGATTTCCGCCGTCCTGCTTACCAGGCCCAGCTTGCCGACGGCAGCCGGATTACAGAGCTGAAATATGCAGGATATGCTATTACTTCCGGCAAGCCGGTTCTGGAAGGACTTCCCGCTGTCTATACTGAAAGCGATGATGAAGCACAGACACTGGAGCTTATCCTGAAGGACGACTACGCCGGGCTTACCGTAAAGCTGCTGTACACTGTTTTTGCTGATCACAGCGCGATTGCCCGCTCCGTACACTTTGAGCATAACGGCTCGGAGCCGCTGCGGCTGGAGCAGGCCTTGAGCGCCTCGGTTGATTTTGCCGATTCCGCCTACGATACCCTTCACCTCAGCGGAGCCTGGGTAAGAGAGCGTCATATTCAGCGCCGCGCGCTTGTACCAGGCGCAGCGGTAGCGCTGGAGAGCCGCCGCGGCTCAAGCAGCCATCAGCTTAACCCGTTCATGGCCCTGCTGCGCCACGGCGCGGATGAAGACCACGGCGATGTATACGGCTTCAGCCTGGTCTACAGCGGCAGCTTCGCTGCGGTTGCCGAGGTTGAGCAGTTCGGAACAACCCGTGTCAACATCGGGATTAACCCGTTTGATTTCTCCTGGCTGCTCGAGCCGGGTCAGACCTTCCAGACCCCGGAAGCGGTGCTGGTCTATTCCGGCGAAGGTCTCGGCGGCATGTCACGCACCTATCACCGGCTGTACCGGACCCGCCTCTCCCGCGGCGTTCACCGCGACAAAGCCCGTCCGATTCTGGTCAACAACTGGGAAGCGACTTATTTTAACTTTGATGCCGACAAAATCACAGCCATTGCCAAGGAAGCCGGTCCGCTCGGCATCGAGCTGTTCGTACTTGATGACGGCTGGTTCGGCAAGCGTGATAATGACGACAGCTCGCTCGGCGACTGGTTCGAACACAGCCGCAAGCTGCCAGGCGGTCTTGCTGACCTTGCCGGCCGCGTAAATGCGGAAGGCCTGCAATTTGGCCTGTGGGTAGAGCCGGAAATGGTCTCGCCGGACAGCGAGCTGTACCGCAAACACCCGGACTGGTGCCTGCATGCTGAAGGGCGCCGCCGTACCGAGGCTCGCAACCAGCTGATTCTTGACCTTTCACGTCCGGAGGTCTGCGATTATCTGTATGAAACCTTGAGCGCCGTCTTTGCAAGCGCGCCGGTTACGTATGTTAAATGGGACATGAACCGCAACATGACCGAGGTTGTCTCTGCTGCTGCAGCTCCTGAGCGCCAGAAGGAAACGGCCCACCGCTACATGCTCGGCCTGTATAACCTGATGGAGCGCCTGACTTCACGTTTCCCTGACATCCTGTTCGAGAGCTGCTCCGGCGGCGGCGGCCGGTTCGATCCGGGCATGCTGTTCTACATGCCGCAGACCTGGACCAGTGATGACACCGATGCCATCGAGCGTCTGGCGATCCAGTACGGCACAAGCATTGTGTACCCGGCCAGCAGCATGGGCGCACACGTCTCCGCCGTGCCGAACCACCAGGTTGAGCGCACAACCTCGCTTGCGATCCGCGGCGACGTGGCCATGAGCGGAAACTTCGGCTATGAGCTGGATCTGACTGCCTTCACCGAAGCAGAAAAGAACCTGGCTGCCAAGCAGATCGCCCAATACAAAGAAATCCGTACGCTTGTCCAGCAAGGTGATATGTACCGGCTGATGAGCCCGTTCGAAGGCAGCGGGGATACCGCCTGGATGTTTGTCAGTGAAGACAAGACAGAAGCCTTTGTCGCGTACTTCCGTGTACTTGCCAAGCCTAATGCCCCAATTACCCGGCTTGCGCTTAAAGGACTTGATCCTGAGCTGGATTATGTGCTGGAGACCGGCGCAGCGGACAGCACGGACAGCCATGGCAGTACAGCGGCTGCTGCAGCAGACAGCTCTGCCCCGTTCCAGCCGGCCTTCGGCGGAACACCTTACGGCGGCGACCGCCTGATGCGCATCGGTCTCATCGTGTCCGATCTGCGCGGCGACTTCGCCAGCTGCACCTACCGACTGAGAGCCGTACAAGGCTGATCTGTTTATAAAATCATACCGTTACTACAGAGGGCTTTAGTCTCCCAGGGGGACTAAAGCCCTTTTTCCATATTTTACACAACGAAAAAAGTACTATTCCCCTCTATTTTCCTTAAAAAACCGGACCAGACTGACGATATATCTGAGAGTTGAAAAACAATTCAAATTACAGATAATAAAGGGGAACTCCGATGAAGCTTCTGAAAAACCTTAGCATTGCCAAAAAGCTTATGATCCTTATCTGCGTAAGCGCCATTTCCTTATTAACAGTGGGGATTCTCGGACAGCAATACACCAATAAAATGGCTGATGAATCAACAGTCATGTATGAAGAAAATCTGATACCGCTTAATACCGTTATGCAAATCCGGGTAAACGTCAGGGCAAGTGATGCCTACACGCTGGAAATCCTCGCAACCACAGATGCCGCTCGGACCAAGGAGCTTAACGGGGAGATCATCTCCGCCTGGGAGGAAATTGACGGCATGATTCAGGAGATTGAAGCAACCCATCTCAGAGAAGAAGAACGCCAGTTAATGACCCAATATCATGAGTACGCCGATGCTTTGAAAATCTCCCGGGACCGGGTCGTGGAACTGGCTATCCAAAATAAAAATACAGAGGCCTACGCTCTTTATACTGAGGAAGTTGAATCACAGCGAAAACTGGTTAATGATACGCTTAAAGCCTTGCAGCGCTCGAAAGTGGATGGTGCAGGCACTATAAACACCGAAAATCAGAGCAGTGTAATCCGCATTCTTATTATCTCCTCCATTGTTATTCTTGCTGCACTGGCGCTCCTGGTGCTGCTGGGCACTCTGATTGCCCGGATGATCGTAAAACCGGTTAAGGAAGTCAGGCATCTGCTGGCTGAGGCGCAAAGCGGTGATTTTACGGTCAAAGGCAGCTATACCTCCAAAGATGAGATTGGTGAGCTTACAGCTTCTTTTAATGCAATGACCGGCAGGCTACAGTCTATTTTCAGCACAGTCCAGGAGTCCTCTCATTTTGTTGCCTCCACATCCGAGGAGCTCAGTGCCAGCGCAGAACAGAACAGCCATGCCAGCGGCCATATTGCCGAGACGGTTCAGGATCTGGTATCCGGTACAGAGAAGCAGGTGGATATTGTCGAAGAGAGCTCGGCTTCCATTTCTGACATGACCGGCTATGCCCGGGAAATTGCCGGCCATACAGAACAAATGAAACAAGATGCACTCCACGCTTCCCAAATGTCGCTTGAGGGCAATCAGGCCATTACAGAGGTTACCTCACAAATGCACTCGATTTCTACAAATGTAAGCAGCCTCTATGAAGCAGTTAACAGCCTCAATAGCCGCTCTAGTCAAATAGAGCAGATTGTTAGTGTGATCTCCGGGATTTCAGCCCAGACCAATCTGCTTGCACTGAATGCATCAATTGAAGCAGCCAGAGCCGGGGAACATGGCAGAGGCTTCGCAGTGGTAGCCGGTGAAGTGCGGAAGCTGGCCGAGCAGTCGGACAGATCAACCGAGCAGGTTACGCAGCTTATACACCTTATCCAGCAGGATACAGAGACAACACTGCATACGATGGATATCGCTTCAAAAGAAGTGCATGCCGGGTTGATCGTAGTGGACGATGCCGGCAGCTCCTTCCGCAACATTGATGAGGCGGTGAGCCGGTTCGTTGCCCAGATCGGGGACATTTCTGCTGCTCTGCAAAAGCTCGCCGGTGGTGCCGTTAGCGTGAATGCCTCTATCGGCCAGGTTAGCGAGGTTGCCAGGGACTCTTCTTCCCTCTCGCAAAATATCTCTGCCGCAACCGAAGAGCAGCTGGCCTCCATGGAAGAGATTTCTTCTTCAGCCCAGGCATTAGCCAGTCTGGCCGATGATCTCCAGAAGATTCTGAACCAGTTCAAAATCTGAGCTTCAGCATACAGCCACGAACCAAAAAGGAGCTCCGCTTTCGCAGCGGGCTCCTTTTTGTCATGCTATCCTCTTCAGTGCTATTCCAGTTCAACCGTCTGATTGAGGTTCGAATCTTCCGTATTCTGGTTGGTTATTCTTTTGAACATGTAGGTCGCCTTCTCGGCCAGATTGCCGCTCTTCCAGTACTCTGCCGCTTCGGCATGCACCTGAATCAGGATCACTTCCGGATCATCATAGCTGGTCTTCAAAAAAGCCTCATAGCCCGGATTCCAGAATTCCTTCTTCTTGGCCACATCCTCTACGATTCTCGCCACACCGCGGATAGATACATAGGATTTATCTGCGTATACCACGTTAACCCGCGGGTCGTGCAGAATCTCGTCGAACTTGCTGGTATCCCGTTTGGTCAGGAACCACAGATCCCCGTCAAATTCCACTTCCTGCGTTTTCATCGGCCGGGAAACCAGACCTTCAGGTGAAATCGTAGTGAACATCGCCGTATCAATGCCCTTAATCAGCTTGCGGACCGTCTCGACAGCCTCCTGGTGGCTATTGTTCAAAGTTGACATGCTTATCGCCTCATTTCTTCCATATTAGAGTAATAGGTTATCCAAACGACTACCTTTTATTTACCCAAAATGGCGGGCGATTATCGGCGGGCACCTTCCGAAAGTCCCGGGCGGGTCAGCAAACCATAACCGAACCGGTGAATGAGCAGGTAATGCTGAATGTTTTTAACGGACAGAGATGCTCTTATTTCCGGTACAATCGATATATTTTCAGTCTAACGGACACCAGTGCCCTTACATTCGATAAATTGGCCTAAAAATGTCTCCCGGGGATGATTTAAGCGCATTACAGTCCGTTAGCTTTGTCAGAAGCGTTATATAGGAAAAATGACGGTGCTACGGTCCGTTACAGTCACCGCACAGCATGGCAGGCCCACTCAATACGCAGGCTGCGGGGATTAACGGCCTCTGCAGCCTGCTCTTCTCTGAAATCTGCCGTACAGCTTCCATACAGCAGATGACACAGCGTTACCCCTTCCGGTAATACGGCAGCCGGCTGAGCGGGGCCTCAATCTCCAGCTCAGCAGGGCCGGTAACGATGCTGCCGTCATCCCCGGTCCATGTTCCTTCCGGGAAAATCACGCTGCGGGATCTCATCCCTTTGCGGATAACCGGAGCAACCAGAACGCTGCCACCCAGCATAAACTGGTCCTTGACGGCCTCCAGGCCCTGGCCCGGGAACTCGTACGCCATATGGCGCATGATCGGCTCGCCGGTAACGGAGGCGCGGCGGGCCAGCTCCAGGATTTCGCTGCCGAACTGCGCATGCAGCCGGGCTGCCTCTACGCAGATAGCCAAATGCTCCTCATCCAGCACCCGCCACGGTGCAGCCGAATACTGCATCATCGGGAACAGCGCAGAACACTGGGCATACCGGACGAATAGTTCAGGATCGATCCTGGCTGAGGTCAGGCTGCCGATTTCCCCCCCGCCGATCATATCGGGGCAGGTGTACGCATAGCCCAGCAGGCCTTGGGCCAGCCCGTCGGGAATCAGTGCGCCCAGCCCGTTCTCCTCCCAGTCATGGCTTTTATCCTTCAGCCGCTGAACCAGCGGCTGTCCGGCCAGCTTCCAGCAGGCCCGGTACTCGTTCAGCCTGTATTTCAGGCCGGCTCTGGCCCAAGCCTCGCTGTGTCCGCTGCGCGTGGATGGAACAAAAGCCTGATCGTCCGGCTCATAGAACTCAGCGTCGCCGGCGTCCAGCTTGAACCCGTCGATTCCGTACTCCTGCTGCAGGGTATCCAGCTGCGCTTGAATCCACTTGACCGCTTCCGGATTAGTGCAGTCCAGCACGGCGCTGAAGCCGTTCCACCATTTCCGCAGGGCAGTTTTGCCCTCCCGGTCCTTCAGCAGCATTCCGGCAGGCTCAAGCTGGCGGAATGTACGCGAATCCGGACTGATGAATGGACAGACCCACAGCATGACTTTGAAGCCCAGATCATGAAGCTCCTGAACCATCCGGCCGGGATCAGGAAATCTGCCGGAATGAAAGGTCCAGGTGCCGTATGGCTCATGCCAGCTGTCATCAATCATGATGACACCCGGAGGCAACCCGTGCTCAAGCACCTTATGCGCATACTGCAATACCTTCTCCTGAGCCGGCTCATAGAGCAGCTCGATCCACAGATTGTACTGCGGTGCGGTGAACAGCAGCTCCTCCGGTATGCCGGGAGCAGGCGGAAAGTAGCTGCGGGATGCCTGCCCGAATGCGCCTTTTAAACTGCCGTAGCCCTCTCCGCTGATTAGTTCACCCTGTCCGGATATCGACAAGACACCGTCTTCAAACCGGAATGCAAAGGGCTCTTCACTCCAGATATATCTTCCCTGGCTGGAGAGCAGCAGCGGACAAGCCTGATTCCCGTAATGGTGCTCATCCAGATCCGCCCGGAACAGCTCCGTCCCGTAGGGCATGCTTTTGCCATCAGCAGCGCGTCCTCCCCACCAGCATTCCCCCGGAAGCAGCCTGATAAGCTGTTTGCATTTTGTCGTCTGATCCATCTGACCTCACTCCTTTTTCTACTCCGATCTTACCTGTGCAGCCAGCCGCAGACAATCTAAAAGTTGTGCTATATAATATAACAAAATTGACTTTTAAGTTCAGGAGGCAGAATGATGTCAGAGCCAGCATCCTATGCTTTTCATAATGACGATACTTCAATATTGACGCTCAGCTCTATCGGCTGGCAGAGAATCAGCAGTCCCGAATACAGCTTTGCAGGCAATGAGCGCCCGGACTCGGGGCATGTTATTTTTCAATATACGCTTAGCGGTCAGGGCTGGATCGAGGTGGAGCAGCAGCTGATTCCTCTAACCAGGGGCACGGGCTTTCTGGTCCGGGTTCCAAGCAATCACCGTTATTACTATTCGGATCAGGGCCAGCCCTGGGAAATTCTCTGGCTGAATCTGCGGGGTGACGAGGCAAACCGTATCTGGGAGCTGATTATTGCGCAGGAGGGGCATGTCATACAGAGAGAAGCCGATTCCCCGCTGGTCACGGGACTATGGGAGCTGCTGAGGACGATTGCCGAGGAAAAAGTGACCGACAAATATGTGCTGTCCGCCCAGGTCTACAGCTGGCTGCTCGATTTGGTCAGAACAAGCCGGGAGATCACCAAGGAGATCAGCGCTGCTACCAGCTCGATTATGTTAAAAGCCAAAAAATACTTGAAGACTCATTACGCCGAGCCGCTGACTCTGGATATGATTGCAGAGCATTGCGGGGTCAATAAGCACCACCTGTGCCGGCTCTTTCAGAAATCCGAACAGACCTCCCCTCTCGCTTATCTGCGGGAACGGCGGGTGGAAGCGGCGCTCTCCCTCCTGCGTACGACAGATCTCTCCGTTCAGGAAATCGGCCGGCAGTGCGGGTTTGAGAGCCCCAGCTATTTCGGCAAAGTGTTCCGCGAATATATGTCCATGACCCCCAAGGAATACCGGCTGAAGAAGCTGGAGTTTCCGTACGATGCCATTTACTATGATTAGGCTCTCGCGCTAGGCCCGGCAGAACCGTCTCCAGAATGTCAATTGTATTAAAGGCTATGGCAATACCCTGTTCTTCCTCGTTGTCGGGTTCACGGCGGGCTGATTCCGCTGTACCTGATCGTCAAAAATGGCGGCCCAGGGATTGTCACCCTGAGCCGCCATGTCTTGCAGGCAGAAGTCTGCCTGCATTCATTTTACTGTAGAACCTATTCCTACTCCCGCTCTTCCCCGCCATCTGCTCTGTCACTATATTTATGGCTGACAGCAGCTTCTACGATATCGCGGAATGCCCAGTGGCTGGTGGATACATCTGTCCACGAAGAGGTCTGGATGCCGTACAGCGGTCCGCGCTGCAGTACCCTGTTAATGATCGTTACGGCTTCCGCCCGGGTCAGCATCTGATCCGGTGAGAAGCTGCCGTCCGGCATGCCGTTCATGTAGCCGGCAGCTTGAACCCGTGCGATATTACCGGCTGACCAATGCCCGGCGGTATCGGTGAACGGAGCAGCTGCTGCTGCTCCGTCCAGCTTCATCCAGCGGACAACAATCGCTGCCATCTCCGCTCTGGTGATGAACAGATCCGGGCCAAAGCTGCCATCCTGATAGCCGCTCATCAGGCCGCCCGCTGTTACTTGTGCAATAGCTTCGGCTGCCCATCCGAAACGGGCTTGGTCTTTATAGACTGCATCCCCAGCAGCACCGCCAGCTGCAGTCTGACCTGCACCGATCCGGGACAATACAGCTGCCATCTCCGCTCTGGTCATCGCCTGGTCCGGTCTGAATGTGCCGTCAGGATAACCCTGCATATACGGTTCGTGAGCCGGCAATTGCGAAGCCGCCCAGTTTGCTATATTCAGGATAGTAAAGGTACTGAATTTGCTGACACTGAATTTCAGCCCCAGCTGAGTTGCCGAATACTGGACAACCTCCGGCTGCAGCAGCACCTTTTGTCCATCGCTGTGCTCGACATAGATGGCCAGATTAGCCAGGAACGCTTGCTTGGCTGCTTCATCTGCCGGAATCACATTGACCGGCAGCGGGAGAATCAGCTCTACCGGATGATCCTTCACTGCTGTCTCAATAACAACCGGACGGCCTACGACTTTGACCTCTCCGGTACCTGCTGCCGCCTGAACAACCGGCTCCTGCTTCGCCCGTTCACCGACTGCTTTAACCGCACTCTCATTTTTCACCGGAGTGAACTTGAACTCGACATCCCCGCCCAGCAGTGCCAAGGTTTGCTGCGGCAGGATCAGCCGCGCATTAACTGTGTTAATCTCCAGATTCACTTTGCCGGCAGACAGCGCCTTCAGCGTATCAGCGGCTAAGCCGATCTCCAGCTCTGACACCTTATCATCGGTATCCGGCAGAACGAGACGCACGGTATCCAGTCCGGCTGCTGCCGCCTTGCTGACGGCTTCAGCCGCTTTTGCCGCAGTATAATCGACCTTGTCTTTCTTGGTCCCGTCCGCCTGAGTCGTACGGGTGATTACCGCGTTGCCGTTATCCCCGCTAAGGGTAATCAGCTCAGCCGGGGACTGGGTTGTACCCGTAGACGGCTGTGTAACAGGCGTTTCTGTTCCCGGATTCTCTGCTCCTGGATTCTCCGTTCCTGGTGTCTCTGTCCCCGGTGTCTCTGTTCCCGGATTCTCTGTTCCTGGATTCTCCGTTCCCGGATTAGGCTCCTGTCCGCCAGCTTCCTTCACGTAGCTTAAATAGAAGTCATCCAGCGTGCCCCACGCGCCTCCGTCCGCTTTTACATAGGCTCCGACAGTCAGCTTGCCGTCCGTCACCAGGATATCCCCGATCTCCGGATTGTTCCACTGTGTCCAGCCGTTCACTCCCGTAGCCGCTGAGACGACCTCGCCGCTGCCGTTTATGGCAAACAGCTTCATTTCGGGATTGGCCGCATCGCCGCCCTGAATGAACATCGAAAGATTATAATAGCCCGGCTTCAGGCCGTACACGGTCTGTGATACGCTGAAGTGGACTCCGGCAGCCGAATAGAAGTGCAGCGAATAGTTGCCTGTTTTGGCATCTGCCGCTTTGTTCTGATAATCGGTATGCGGGCTGCTTTCCGCGCCGTAAGTGATTTTCCACATGCTCCGGTCGGTTTGCTCAAAGCCTGCGTTAAGGATAAAGTTCTCTTTTTTGATCACGAGATAAGCCTTCACGCCTAGTCCGTCCGCAGCCGTTCCGCTGATCACATAGCTGCCCGCACCCGTGCTGATCGCCTGCTCCAGCTCTGTCTGATTCCAGGTAACAGCCACTGTTCCGGTGCTTCCGTCATTGTAGGTCACATCGGTAACAGACGGTAATTGGACCGGCTCGCCGGCAATCGCAGTAACCGTTACATCCTTGATTTCATCAACGGCCAGCGGAGCAACCGCACCCGTGTTGACATACTTGAATACATTCAGTGAAGCCAGCGGATGCCCGGCAAAATCAAACAGCGCCTGATTATCCACCGCACTTCCGCCATACCATACGCCTGCATCCTTCGGATCATATTCCTTAGCATAGCTGGAAGCCCAGCCGGAGCCGTACTGCTCCCAGATCTGCTTATTGTGCTCCAGCTCGGATTTTGGACCTACCGGAAGCCAGGCCGGCTCCCAATAGAACACCCCGATGCCTGCCTCACCCACATTCGCCACCGCTTCAATCACATTTCTCACCGAATTGGCCTGGCCCTGCACGCTGATCGGATAATCCAGCACCTGACCCGAGCTCTGCGGCGCAGTATTCCCGTGCCCGTCCCCGTCCTCGGCTGTGAAAGCGTAGGAGGTTTCGGCGACCATCACTTTTTTACCGTACGTGTCGGCAACCTGCTTCAGCTGGGCTGTCAGATTGCTCAATGTCCCGTGCCAGAACGGATAATACGAGCTTGCGAAGACATCATAGTCCACATTATTGGCCTGCAGCGTCTTTGCATAGGTGGCATATCTGCCTGACGACTCCGGATTGGTAAAATGCAGCGCCACCAGGATACCAGGATCGGTCTCCCGGATCGCTTTACTGCCTGCGCTGAACAGCTCGCTCATCTTGGTCCAGTCGGATTCCCCGGCAAATTGCCCGTTCGTTTCATTGCCCACCTGCACCATTCCGATATCAATGCCTTCATCAAGCATGGCCTGCAGGCTTTCCTTTGTATAGTTGTACAGCGCCGTTTTCTTGTCGGCAAAGCTCAGGTTTTCCCAGGCTTTTGGCGTATGCTGCTTGGCCGGATCGGCCCAGAAGTCGGAGTAATGGAAGTCCACCAGCAGCTTCATGCCGTTAGCCGTCGCTCTTTTGCCGATTTCGATGGCCGTTGCCAGATCATTGTTGCCCCCGCCGTAGCCGTTCCCAGCCGAATCAAAGGGATCATTCCACACGCGTACCCGGATATAATTGACCCCTGCTTCATGCACGGTTGTAAAAATATCCTGTATTTGCCCGGCCTCGTTATAGAAACGGACTCCGCTGTTTTCCAGCGAGATGATACTGGAGATGTCCACGCCTTTGATAAAATCCGGCCGGAGACCTTCTACCTTCTTCACAAAAATATCCGCAGCTACCGGAGGTACCGCATCTGTACTCAGCTGCTTCAGCTCAAAGCTGTCCAAATACCCCCACGAACCCGCACCGCCGCTGACATCCGCTCCGACGGCCAGATTCTCGGTATTCCGGGTGAGGACAAACTTGAGGCTGGCTGTCCCCCAGGCGTTATAACCCGTAGTAGATACAGCTGCTGCCTGCTCGCTTCCCGCGAACAACTTAACGTTGCCGGCCTCTTTGCCGCTGCCTCCCATCGACTTAACCGTAAGCTCATAGCTGCCGGCCGGAAGTGCAGGAACATTCTGCTGCACCGTAAACGACGTGCCTGCGGAGGCTGTGGTCTTCATCCAGTATTTGAAAGCGTGTGCACCTTCATCCGGTATAAGCCAGGAATCATTGGCATAAGCGTAATGCTGAAGATCCAGCTGATCCCACGCGGCAGTATCCACACTCCATGATTTATCGGCCCAAAAATCCGTTTCGAACCCTCCGTTCACAATATACGGACTGCTTGGCTCTGCTGCTGCCGCTTTAGCCGTACCGAATGAAAATGAACTCACGGTCAGCATGACGGCGAGCAATACAGAGGTTATTTTTCTCTTCGTTCTCATACGCTGATCACCCTTTCTATGTAAACACTTACAAATCAATATACCAAAGATAGCGGAGCATTGAGAACGTAGTTAATTTAACATTTTGTATGTTTAAGCAAGGTGTTGTTGCCAGAGAGCTGTACAGGCGGTATTAATGGAGGCTATAGGCATACAAAAAAGCCTCCGGGACAAGTCCCGGGGCTAACAAGCGTGTACCTTCAGCTTAGAATTTGATGATTCCCGAAGTATGCAGCAGCACCAGGAATACAAGCACCGGCGCTACATAACGCAGGGTAAACAGCCAGATGCGGAACCAGCGGGCATTCAGTCCGGCTGCATCAGCCGCATTTTTCCAGAAGTAGCCGGCAAAAATGGTAATCAGCAGGCCGCCGAGCGGCAGCATGATGTTGGAGGTGATGAAGTCCATCCAGTCGAACAGTGCTTTTCCGCCGAATGTAAGCTCAGGGAACATGCCCAGCGACATCGCTGACGGAATACCGACCAGGAAGCAGACCAGCGACAGAATCCAGACAGCACGCGGACGGCTCCAGCCCCAGCGTTCCATTGCATAGGATACAGGAACCTCAAGCAGCGATACGGCCGAAGTCAGAGCGGCAATTGCCAGCAGGATGAAGAACAGGCCGCCGAAGAAGGCACCGAAAGGCATCGCAGAGAACGCCGCCGGAAGCGCAACAAAGATCAGCGATGGCCCCTGATCGGGTGCAATCCCGAACGAGAACGTTGTCGGGAAAATAATCAGGCCGGCAATGAACGCATAGAGCAGATCGCCTGCGCCGATAGCCAGTGTGGCAGTACCAAGTGACTGTCTTTTATCTACATAGGAGCCGTAAGTCAGCAGAATCCCCATCCCGAGCGACAGTGAGAAAAAGGCATGTCCCAGTGCGACCAGTGCGGATTCCGCCGTCAGCACCGAAAAGTCCGGTTTAAGGAAGAAGGAAACCCCTGCAGATGAGCCCGGCAGTGTAACGGCACGGATCATCAGTACAATTAACAGTACAATCAACCCTGGAATCAGGACTTTATTGAATTTCTCAATCCCGCCGGATACGCCGAGAATAACGACAGCCGCTGTAATCAGCATGGCTACGCCCTGCCAGACAATCGGCATGTAACCGGAGATAAAGGAACCAAATTCACCCGCATAATCCGTAGTGTTGAACAGCTGTCCGTTAAAGGAAATAACCGCATACTGCAATGTCCAGCCAGCAACAATCAAGTAGAATGAAAGAATCAGAAACGGCGCGATGACCTGCAAAATACCGGCAGCCTTCCAGGCTTTTCCGCCTCCGGCCCGGATAAACGAGGTTGCGGCGCTTCCGCGTCCGCTGCGTCCGATCGCCAGCTCAGCCAGCAGCACCGGCAAGCCGATCAGCACGAGGCAGACAATGAAGAGCAGGAAAAAGGCTGCGCCCCCGTTTTCCCCTGTTATATAAGGAAACTTCCACATATTCCCCAGACCCACCGAGCTGCCGATGGCTGCAAAAATGAAGCCGCTGCTCGAGAAACGTTCTTTTTTCTCAGTCAGCAGGCTTTGTTGACCTTTTTGTTGATTCATGTCCTGACCCCATTTTTTATTTTTTATGCCCCATTATAGCTTATATAACGTATATGTGTCATATACTTTTCCAATTCATTGCCGCGTTAAAATATGTCAGCGAAAACTCACCCGCCCGCATTAGTCAGCCAGGTAAGGCTCCGGCATTATTAGCAGCCAAAATATGCAGCCAAAAAACTCCCGCCTGGGGAGTTTTTTGGCTGCATTGCCTTGATTTAAGGGTATTTTTTCCTTTTATTCCAGCCGGCTGCCCACTTTTCACGAATTCAAAGGCATTTTTGCCTTTGATTCCAGCGATCTGCCCGCTTTTCACGAATTCAAGGACACTCTCAACAAAAAAGCCCGCATCGCTGCGGACTCTCTCGTTCAGCTATTAAACTGTATTATTGCACCATCAATGTCTTTGTCTGCGTTCCGGCAAAAGGTACGGGGATGTACGCAACACGCGAGACCTGAGTCAGCTTCACCTTATGCTCGCCTGGGGCAAGCCCGCCTGGCTGCTCCACATACACAATGCCTTCTTGCCCATACTCCCACTTATAGCTGGTTACCGTCTTCATTTCTTCAAGGGTAAAATAAATCTCCCCATCCGGCGAAAAACGGATACTTTCACGGGGAACTTCCTGTCCGTCAACCTCAACCTGGATATCATGGACCATGGAAAGCGGAATACCGCGGTAGTAGGTAATGCGCGTGCGCATTTTGTAGCCGGTGATTTCCCCGTCATTTTTGACATTCTCAAGACTGTTATCGGTTAGGACATAGTTATCGAACATATACTCATCTCTCCTCTGCTTAGATATAGGAACGCAGCATATCCTGCTGCATTCTCACTTGGGCTACCGCATCAATCTCGGTTCCCGGAAGGGCAAAGCGGCCGCCCTCATATTCGCTGGCAATATACCCCCCATAGCCTTTGTCCTTCAGGTAATCAATCAGTTCCTTATAAGGGATGGAGTATTCAGTGCCTTCCTCCGTCATTTCCCAGAACTTGCCGTGGAAATGCTTCACATACGGCATATAAGGGTCCAGCACGGAGAAATCCTTGTTCTCATATCCGCCCGCGAAGAGAATGTATTCTCTGTCGATCCGGGAACGAACCATCTTTTCCAGGTCTTCCGGAAGCTTGTTATGGGAAAGCTCAAGCGGATCTCCGCCGCCGGCAAAAATATCGTCGATGTATTTAACAATCTCAGGATTCAAGCCCTGATCAAGGAAAAAGGCTGTGGATACGCGCGGATGCCTGCGGCAGAAAATTCCTGTATCCACGACCAGACCCAGATAAGGCGAATTCAGCTTGAACATGATCTCGGTAAATCTCTGGGTCATAACATTGTCAAAGGCCATTCCCGCATGCACTTCAAGCGCCATGATGACATTCAGCTCTTCGGCAAGCGGCAGGGCTTCCTCAATAATATCGGCCGGTGTGGCGGAAACAAGGCGGACCATCGGGAAGCCGAGCTTATGGGCCTGGACCAGCTCTTTTTTCAGGAAATCCAAGTTTTCTTTCTTGGTAAGCATACGGTTATGATACAGGTTCGTATTGATAAAAATATCGTTGCAGACCGGAACGATCCCCGTTTCCTTAACGATCCGTTTCCAGTTCCTGATGCTCGCATCGTCGGTTTCCGGCGTATTGTGGAACATCTGGTCCGTGATGACCTCTACTCCTTCCACTCCAATCTCCGCCAGCTCCTGCAGACAGCCTTCCAGCGTCAATTTGCCGCGTACATATTCATCCTGGTAGCTGTACAAGCTTACCGCCCGTTTAATACTGGACATGTTTATCCCTCGTTTCTTTTAGTATAGTATTGGTTATAACGTATCCATCCGCAGTTCCAGCTCAATCAGACACATTTCGTGAGCGCGGAGTGAGCTGCTGATCTCTATTCGTCCGCCTTTCACCTCCACATGCTCAACGGAAATGTCCGGCACACAGATCTGCTTCAAAAACATAATTTCATCAGGCCGGATATCGTGGACAGCACCGAATTTTTTCCACTCTTTAAGAATGCTGCCCCGCTCGCTGCTGACAGAGGAACGCTTCAGCCGGTAGCTGCCGTCCTTCAGACCCTCCAGCCGGAACTTACGCTCCAGCGGCTTAGACCCGGTTCCCGGCTCCTGAAGCTCATCCGGCGCAGGTACAGGCTCTGACTCCCCGTAACCGCCCAGCTCAGAATGCCGGTAATGAAAGCACAGGAGCTGGTAACAGTCACCGCTGCGCTTGGTCAGCATATAATCCCGGCCCCGGCCGATCAGCTGCTTGCCCATCCGGTTCAGGAAGGCAAAGGCATAATAGGCGGGCTTCTTGATTCCATTTTTGGAGATCAGCCCCGCTCCCCCGTGCAGTAGCCGGCGGGAGTCCCTGAACTCGCTGAAAATGTCGGAGTAAAGCCAGTAGCCCATCAGCACCTTTTCCCCGAGCGCCTCCGTCATATTTTTGAGAATATACGAGGCTTTGAAGATACTGTCATTCAGCGGGTCCCGGTTAGATATACTGAAATTCCATTCCGACACATGCAGCGGCAAATCCGCAAGGCCATGATCGGTCAAAGACTGTCTGACCGCCTGTATCGTATGAAGAATCCACTGCTCGTCGGCTGAATGGGCGAACACCGGAGCACTCCCGTCTGCAGGCGTAGTGAACTCATACGGATAGAGATAGACGGACAGGAAATCCGGGATGATCTCCCTCCGGCTCCACTTGTCCAGCAAAAGCGGCAGGAAGCGCCCCTCCAGATCCATGCTTAATCCGCAGCCCCCTAGGTTTGCAGCAGGAAGCAGCTCCTTCATTTCCTTCCAGGTCAGGTCAAAGCGGACAAAATAATCATTGAACCACTGCTCCATCTCGCCCGGCTGGTAGGCGGTGCTGACCAGATGGTCCACTCCCTCAAACAGAAACGCATGCTTGCTGGAATGCCACAGCTCAAAATACCAGCTCTCCACTTCTTCGCTGCCGTAGCGGTTGATGCAGTGAATGAGAAAGGAGCGGATCAGCCGTCTCCATTCCTCCGTTCCTCTCTGCCGGTGTACTGCAGGAGCCTTCCCCATCTTCTGGGCGGCATTCTTCTGGATCAGCTTTGGCTTGTCGCCCAGCTCAAGGTACGGCCGCAGATTGTTGCGGATCAGAATATCAATCAGCTTATCGAGATTGCTGAAGTTATAGCCGTTATCCGGGTCCGACGGGTCCTCGATCATCATCTCATCGCTGAAGATTCCCCATACCCGGGCATACGTAAAGCCCAGATCGGTGCGGATCAGCGGCAGCTGCTCCTGCAGATCGGAATTTAGCAGATCACGGGCGTAGCCGATGTTGATGATTTCCTTCCAGACTCTCCGGTAGCTGGCCGCCTGTTCCGGCACAGCCTGCACCGTCACAATGGAGGCATCCGGCATCGTATGATTGCTGATCAGCGCTTCCAGCTCTCCCAGATCGGCATTTGCAGGAAGCACTGATCCTTCCTCTTCACCGGATAGCACCGGACCGGATTCCAGCGCCGCCTTCCGGTACTGGGAAGGTGTCAGCTGATATGCTTCCCGGAAGACCCTGTTAAACGCGGTCAGACTCGGGAACCCGCTGTCCAGAGCGATCCGCGTAATCGGCTGATCGGTATACAGCAGATGGGCCATCGCATGATCCAGACGGATCTGATTCAGGTATTCCGAAAAAGTCATGCCTGCCTCTTTCTTGAACGACTTGGAGAGATAAGGCACGGAAACATAATGTTTTTCGGCTACTTCATTCAGGGTCAGCGGCTGCCGGTAGTTCGCCAGCATATAAGAGCAGATTTCCATCAGCCGCTGATTTGGCTTATTCGGGGCAAGCGTGGAGCCGGGAGCCCCTGTTTTTACTGTATAATGGCTTAGCAGCAGATGAAGCAGCTCGAAGGTCAGTTTGATTTCCACCACAGGATGCATCGTTTTATTCCTTATGCGTCCCTGCAGAATCTCAGTGAACATGCTTCGCAGTTCATCATCGCTATCCTTGCGCTCCCGCACAGAGCAGCAGAAAAACCTGGTCTCCTCCTGGCCGCCAAAGAAGGTCAGCAGCTCCTGGGGAACCCTGAACCGGGCGGCCAGAACATCCTTCCCGGCATTCAGCTTATGCTCCTCAAGCGAATTAAACAGGATGAACTCATGCGGCCCGAGCGTAAGCTTCAGCTCCTGCCGCTGCACCGTCAGGTTACCCCGCAGTACATAGACAATCAGGATATCGGGACTTGCAATGGAGCCGGAATCCCGCTCGGTTAGAATCGACGTTTGTAATGACAGGCGGGGGATAATCCGCAATATAGGATGCCCTGATTTCTCCATTGCACAGTTCCTTTCCCGTTGTTATCTGTAGATTATACCCACCACATCTCTGCTGCCGGCTCACGGATGAGCAGCGGCTTCAGTGTATCCACCGCTTTGGAGAAGCCCTCTCCAACCGACATCAGGCCATCCTCATGTTCTATGCTGATGACATAATCATAGCCGACCAGCCGCAGTGTGCTGATCAGATCAGCCCAGGTCTTGCTGTCATGGCCATAGCCGACAGAGCGGAAATTCCAGGCCCGGTCCAGCAGTGCAGTGTACGGCTGCATATCCGTTACCCCGTAACGGTTAACGTTGACCGGATCAATTACGGTATCCTTGGCATGGAAGTAATGCAGGGCGCCGGCCCGGCCGAGAATCTGAATCGCCTGCAGCGGATCAATGCCCTGCCACCACATATGGCTTGGATCAAGATTGGCCCCGATGGCTTCACCCGCTGCATCTCGCAGCTTCAGCAGCGTAGCCGGTGTATGGACGGAGAAGCCGCCATGCATCTCAAGCGCAATCTTCAGCCCTTTGTCCTGGGCGTAGCGGCCGGTTTCCTTCCAGTAAGGGATAACCTTCTGTTCCCACTGCCAGGCCAGCAGCTCTCCGTATTCGTTCGGCCACGGTGCAACCGGCCAGTTGGGATACTTTGCCTCATCTGAGTCACCGGGACAGCCGGAGAAGCCGACAACAACCGGAACCTCCAGACGTTCGGCTAGTTCGAGCGTCTCCATAAACTCTTCATGGTACTGCCGAGCTACAGCCTTCTGCGGATGCAGCGGGTTACCGTGACAGCTCAGTGCGCTGATGCTTAGTCCTCTGGATTCAAACTGCTGCTTGAAGGCTTTCAGCTTGCCGGCATCTGCCAGCAGCTCGTCAGGCTTGCAGTGGTGATTGCCGGGATAACCGCCGGTTCCGAGCTCCACAGCATCCAGTCCTTTGGAGGCGATGATATCCAGCGCCTCCTCCAGAGGCAGCTGCTGCAGCAGTACGGAGAATACTCCAAGTTTCATTGTTACCACACCTTCTTTTTAGAAGAATACCGGCTCGCCTGTTTCTGCCGATTTGTAGATCGCTTCAAGAATTTGCGTTACAACCAGGGCCTGCTCCGGTTTCACCAGCGGCTCTTTGTCATTGAGCAGCGCATCCAGCCACATCCGTGCTTCCACATCGTTTGCTCTCCGGCTCTCTCCGCTGAAGTAGGCTACACCACCGCCGTCAGACGGGCCGGTTTCAACCAGCTGGCCGTGCTGTGCCGTATTGAACACAACATAACCTTCATCGAGGAACGCCTTGCCGCGCATTTCTGCACCGGCTTTGGTTCCGCACAGCGTAACTTGAGCTTCCTTGCCGTCCAGCACGTTGAGGGCCCAGGCTGCTTCGAGATAGATTGTTGCACCGTTCTCCATTTTGATGAAGCCGAAAGCAGAATCTTCCACTTCGAATGTCTCAGGGTCCCAAGGTCCGAACATGTTACCCATCGGGTTGTTGCTAAGCTTCTGGTACGTCGAGCCGACCACCATTTTTGGTTTGTAGTTGTTCATGTTCCACAGGGTCAGATCCAGCGCATGGGTACCGATATCAATCAGCGGGCCGCCGCCCTGCTTCGATTTGTCCGGAAATACACCCCAGGTCGGAACAGCTTTACGGCGAACAGCATGGGCTTTGGCAAAATAAATCTCACCAAGCTCATCATTTTCGCAGGCTTCATGCAGAGCCAGGGAATCAACGCGGCAGCGGTTCTGGTAGCCGATTGTCAGCTTTTTGCCGGTACGCTTGGCGGCATCCAGCATTTTCTGTGCTTCCTCGGTGCTAATGGCCATTGGCTTTTCGCACAGTACATGCTTGCCGGCTTCCAGCGCATCAACCGTGATGTAGGAGTGGGACACGTTGGGAGTCAGGACATGCACAACATCCAGCGTTTCGTCCTTCAGCAGTTCCTTATAATCCGTGTATACGCTTGCATTTTCAATCCCGTATTGCTTGGCTGCCTTAGCCGCACGCTCCTCCACGATATCGCAGAATGCCACCAGCTCTGCTTCTTCACTAAGGGCGGCAAGTGCCGGGAAATGCTTCTGATTGGCGATCCCGCCGCAGCCGATAAATCCGAATCTCAATTTTTTGCTCATGTTAGTTTCCTCCTGAATAATGAATATTGAATAAAAATCCAAAGTTATTTACTACCAATAAATTATTATCTTTAGTTCAATGATTTACTAGAAGTAAACTTCCTGTTCATACAATATCACTTCCGGATTTGTTTGGCAAGCGCTTATTTTTCATTTTTGTAAACGTTATCATTTATAAACAAAAACATGCGCCACCCCCGAACCTTTCTTCGGGAATGCCGCATGCCGCGCACAATATTACAGCTTTATCTGATAGAAGCTACCGGCTGCTCCTGTTTTAATATCACCGGTGCCCCAGCCGCAGCGCTTTGATAAAAAGCATCTACGATTTCCGCAAAATACAGGCCGTCTTCCGCGGGAGCAACCAGTTCACTGCCGTTCTGCCGGATACTGTCGACAAAATGCCTAAACTCGTTCTTCAGTTGTAGCGTCGGATTCAGCTTCAGCTTCGGAGTGATGTCCAGACAGATGTCCGAGCTTTCGCCGAACAGCTTAAGCTGGCCGTTAACAAGACTGGCTCCGCCCTTTGAGCCCATCAGCTCCACGTAGAAGCGGTCCTCTTCAATGTTGGAAGCCCAGCTGAAATCAAACGACAGGCTGGCCCCGTTTTCCAGTCCAAGGTAACCGGTTGCTGCGTCCTCCACGTTAAACAGGCCGCCTTCCATTCCTTTGTAGCCGTTGCGGTTCCGGGCAGTGGTATGGACAAAGTTCTGGTGGATGCTGCCGGCTACGTAAGAAACCTTGGGCAAGCCCATAAAATACAGCGCCAGGTCCAGATAATGGGCGCCCAGGTCAATCATAACCCCGCCGCCGGAACGGTCCTTGTCGGTGAACCACGTTCCTCTGCCAGGAATGCCGCTGCGGCGGATCCAGCCGGCTTTGGCGTTATAGATTTTGCCGAGATTCCCGTCATCAATCCACTTTTTCAGAAAGACTGCTTCATTAAGGAACCGGTTGTTCAGGCCGATCATCACTTGCTTGCCGGAACGGTCGCGGGCAGCAATAATGCGCTGAGCCTCCTCACTGCTGATGCTGAGCGGCTTTTCGCAATGGACATGGGCGCCATGCGCCAAGGCAAACTCAGTAATCTCAGCATGAAGATAGTTCGGTGTAACAATGCTGACGATATCAGGACGTTCTTTGAGGAACATCTCCTTATAGTCACTGTACACACCCGGCACATTGTATTTCTCCGCCATCTTGGCTGCCTTGCTTACATCGATATCACAAATGGCTACAACCTCAACATCCTCCAGGGCCAGATAGCCGTGGATATGCTTCTTCTCCGCATTGCCGCCTGCGCCGATCAGCGCGTATTTTAATTTACCTGTCAATGTAATCACCTCTTATTAATCTTCAAGCAACAGTTTTTTGAAATAGGCCGCAGAGAAATCAACGCCTTTGTCCGCCAGATGGTCCGGCAGCGCCGATTTGCGCGGTTCAATGCTGAGCCCGCCGTCATAACCGGCCGCTCTTAATGTAGCTATGAATGAAGGCCAATCGGTCTGGTCCATCCCGGCTGGCGGCTCATCCACCTTCTGTCCGTTCACAAGTAGTGAGCCTTTGAGGTGTACATGCGTAAACCGGTGTCCCCAGTCCAGCGTCTCCTGCAGATAGTCCCCTCCGAAGAAGCGGGCATGCGATGGATCAAATTTGATGCCCAGCTCCGGCAGATGTCCATGAATGATCCGCCAGATGTCCGGTGTATTTACAAAGTTCACTTTACGGCAATTATAGGAGGAGACGGCGACGTTCTTAGGTTTGGCGTAGGCAATCAGTTCACTAAAAAAGGAAATCGCCGCCGTGCAGTTCTCATACAGCGACAGCTCTTCCACATAGTTGCAGCCGGCCACGAAGCTCGGGCAATTCAGTGTGGCTGCCGCATCAATCAGCTTAAAGCAGCGTTCCAGCTCTTCACGGATGATCGCACCTTGCGTGTCAATCCGCAGCGATTTCCAGCGCCCGATCGAACCAATCTCTATCCCATATTTGAAAGACCACTCAGCGATCTGATCAACCTGACGGGTAAATTCATCTACGCTGTCTCCCTCATTAATGGTAAACTCCAGAAAACTTAATCCTCTGTTATTGGCCTGAACAAAGCTTTCCTCGTTGACCGCAGCAATAATTCCTAGCTTCATATGCGCGCTTCCTTTCCTAACTTGCCGTTTAATAGTTTATCTATTATTAATGGTTAACTATAAGTAACTCTTTAGTATTACTTTATCATTATTTGTCTTGCTTGGCAAGAGAAAACGCACACATTTCTGCGGGGCGGGCGACGCGCCGGGGGCGGAATCAAGGCCTTTTGCCTTTGATTTCACCGTTCGGCCCGCATAGGGCGGAATCAAAGGCCTTTTTGCCTTTGATTTCAACGCTCGGCCCGCTCAGGGCGAAATCAAGGGCCTTTTTGCCTTTGATTTCAACGCTCGGCCCGCTCAGGGCGAAATCAAGGGCATTTTTGCCTTTGATTTCAACGCTCGGCCCGCATAGGGCGGAATCAAGGGCACTTTTGCCTTTGATTTCAACGTTCGGCCTGCTCAGGGCGAAATCAAGGGCACTTTTGCCTTTGATTTCAACGTTCGGCCTGCTCAGGGCGAAATCAAGGGCACTTTTGCCTTTGATTTCAACGCTCGGCCCGCTCAGGGCGAAATCAAGGGCCTTTTTGCCTTTGATTTCAACGTTCGGCCCGCATAGGGCGGAATCAAGGGCACTTTTGCCTTTGATTTCACCGTTCGGCCCGCATAGGGCGAAATCAAGGGCCTTTTTGCCTTTGATTTCAACGTCCAGCCCGCCGGCGTACATCTTCTCTGCGCACAAAAAGCGGATTCCCCAAGGAATCCGCTAAGTCCGCCGTCAACCGCCGACGCATCCACTGGCCCGTGCGCCACACTATTTTTTCAAATAATGCAGCACAAACGCCTTCGAAGTGTCGGCAAGCTCCTTCACATCAACGCCGTGCTCCTCCTGCAGCAGCTTACCGCGGAAAGCGAGACGCTGCATCAGGCTGATGATCATCTCGAAAATAAACAGGCTCGTCTTCTGCAGCTGCAGCTCAGGGCGGATCGAGCCGTCCTGCACACCTTGCTCAATGTAGTTATGCAGCACCCGTCCAATTGTACCATCACTGACCAGCTCACGATAGGTCGCCTGCAGCTCCTCATTCGGATAGTGGTCACGGTAGGTGTGGTCAAAAAAGCCGATGTATTTCAGATAATCCGGATGGTTCTCCAGAAACTGAATCCAGACATCCAGGTAGCCTTCCACGCTCTCAAGTCCGCTGCTGCGGGAGGAGGAGTTCTGCTCAATGAACACCGTCAGCTCACCCAGTACTTTTTGCTGTACCGCAAAGATCAGCTCGTCCAACGAATTAAAGCATTTATAGAACGTAACCTTACTCAGGTTCGCCCGTTCGCATATGTCCTTAAGACCTACATTCGTAAAATTGCATTCGATCAGCGCATGCTGCCCGGCCAGAATGAACTCTTCACGGTTCCGGTTCCGTACATCCTGATGCCATGTTGTAGCCATAGTGCATCTCCCCCATATTTATTAGTAAACCATTAATCCGTAGTTAATCATTGTTAGAATAATACAGGGGGGTGTAAAAAGCAAGCCGGACTACACCTTGAAGCGGGCGATTCCGTTTCTCAGCTCATCCGCACTTACTTGTGTCTGTCCGATAGTACCGGCTACAACCACACTCTGCTGCAAAATCCCGTTCGCCTGCTCAGCGATAAGCGCGGTGTCCCCGGCGAACTGGCTGTTCACCTGTGTAATCTCACTGATACTGACCGCCATACTGTGAATGGATGTCCGGATTTCTCCCGCCGCTTCACTGAACGCACCAAGCAGCTCCTCAAAGAACGCGGCATCCCGGTAATACTGCTCCCCGCTCTGAACGAGCAGCTCATAATCCTCCAGCACCGTCTGATCCATAAAGGTAATCGCCTCCTGCGAGCAGTGAGTCAAATGCTCAACAGCCTTCAGCACCTCCAAGGTCATCTCGCGGATCTCAGCTGCTGATCTGCCCGATTGCTGCGCCAGCTTGCGGATTTCATCCGCAATTACCGCAAAGCCTTTACCCTTCTCCCCGGCCCGTGCAGCCTCAATTCCCGCATTCAGAGCCAGAATATTGGTCTGCGTAACAATTCCCAATATCGTCTGCACCAGCAGTTCAATCCGGTGTACGGACTGGGAATGGGCAATAGCCGAGTTGAGGTTCTCCTTGAGATTCTGCAAAAGAATAGCTGCTCTCTCCCTTGACTGCTCGGTCCCCTCCTTCAGCCCGACAGCGCGCGTGTAAATGGACCGGGAATCAGCTGCGCCCCTTACGGCATTTTCAGCCATAGCCTGGACTGCAGCTTCGGCCCCGCTGGCCATAAACCGCAGTTCATCGGCAGCCGCAGCCGTCTCCTCTGTACTTGCCGACATCTCCTGGGTAATCTCTGAGACCATCTGGATCTGACCGTTCAGCTCGGTAATACTGCCTTTTGCCGTCTCCACATTATCATTCAGCCTAATGGATTCCTGCTTGACGGTACCGAAGGCTGCACGGAGAGATTGCTGCATCTGGTATACCGATCTCATTAACAGGCCAGTCTCATCCTTTTTCTTCATATACCTCACAGGAAGCTCATTCTGCCAGTTACCGTCTGCCATTTCTCTGAGATAAGCGGATCCGGCCGCAATCGGCTTCGTTACCGATCTGGCAAAGCCGGTAATAATAAGCGCAAACAGCAGGATTGCCGCCACCATGACAACAATCAGCTTATCCTTCATCTCGTCCGCTTTCTCGGTATAACGGCTCATTGGCATATATGAAACCGCATATACATCCTGCACTCCGCTTTTTTCATAGGCGCTTAAGTAACGGACACCTTCAAGGGTAAAAGCTCCGGACCCCGCCTGAGCGGCCTTGAACCCGTTGTAATAATCAAGTAAATCACCCTGCTGCCTGCTGAGGTCCAGGGTCAGAATATACTCCGGCTCTGCAGCGGACACGACCAGCCCTGCACCATTAACCAGCATCGTCTTGAGCTCCAGCCCGCTCTCGGTCTGATTCACTTTACCGGCAAGCTCACCCAGATCAATAGATGTAACCAGCAGCCCGTTCGGGCCCGCTTCTGCTGTACCGGGAATAATTACTGCGTTAGTAATCACAGGCCGTCCCGTTACCGGTGACATCTGGGCTGACTCGGTAATCACTGCCCCGTTATTCCCCCCTGCCTCCTTTAGCCAGCTCCGGGCAGCACCGCCGACACTGCTTCCGGCTGAGCCCCCGCCAATTCCGTCGATCAGAATCGTTCCTTCCACCCCAACGATAAAGATATTTTCATAGAGTCCGTGTGAGCCTTGTACCACATCCTCCAGATAATCCGCGATCCGCTCTTTCATGACACCGGCCGGCTGTCCCGGCTGATCCGCTTCATTTATATAGTCAACGATATACGGCTGGGTAGCGATGCTTACCGACTGGCCCATAATCTGGCCGACCGCCAGATCGATTTCGCTCCTTTTCTCACTGGCGATTGCGGCTACTGAACCGGCATTTTCTGCGTACAGGCTGGTGGACACTGAATCATTGGCATACAAAAGCGAGAAGGTCATAGGAACGGTCATACACATCAAAGAGACCAGCAGGATTTTGACGAAAAGGGAATTCCGTACACTCACCTTCACTTGGATCATCCGAATACGTGAAGCCCGGCTGCTCCGACAACACCGGCATTGTTGCCCAGGATGGCAGGTACAATATCCACATTGGCCTTGGCATTTTCCAGAGCATACTTACGGAAATAGCTATCGATCTGATCCAGCAGGAAGCTGCCGGCCTTCGCTACACCGCCCCCGATCACGAAACGCTGCGGGTTGACCACGACCGACAGCAGTGCCATCGATTTCCCCAGATAATCTGCAGCCCGGTCTACAACCCGTACCGCCACCGGATCACCTACTTTGGCTTCATCCAGCACATCCTTGGCGGTGATTTCACGGATATGGGCAAGCGGGGTCTTTTCGCCGCGGATTACCGCTTCTTTGGCCATATAGATAATGCCGGTAGCGGAGGACACCGTTTCCAGACACCCCTTTTGTCCGCAGCCGCAGGTAATCGCTTCCTCTGCAGGCACAACGCCCAGATGCCCGATTTCGCCGCCCATGCCGCTGTAGCCCTGACAGAGCACATTTTTGATAATAATACCTCCACCTACGCCAGTTCCAAGGGTATAGCAGACTGCATTCGGGATTCCCGCAGCTGCGCCGCTCCACACTTCTCCGAGTGCAGCCACATTGGCATCATTGTCGATCCGTACTTCTTTTCCGAGTCTTTCTTCAAGAATGGCCTTTACCGGCACATCCCTCCAGCCCAGATTGGGCGAAGCCTTGACCACTCCCGTCTCCATATCCAGAAACCCGGGAAGGCCCGCTCCGATTCCGGCAATCTGCTCCCAGTCACAGCCCTCGCGCGCAACAAGCTCTCTCACATACAGTTCAATGTTCTGCAGCACGCCTTCGGCGCGCTTTTCCGCCTCGGTCGGCCCTTCATATACGGCCAGCAGCTCCCCGTTCCGGTCGCATAAGCCCACCTTAACTGAGGTTCCTCCCAGGTCAATTCCTACGTACAGCTTCTGGCTTTTGTCCATTTTAATGATCCTCCTAATTATACACTTATAATAAACCATTTACTCATAGTAACTCTCACTTACAAAAAAAAGCAATGCCATAAGTCCGAAACCTTACAGCACTGCAAAATTCCAGTTGGAAATCCGAATTACGGCGGAGTTATACTGCGTTTCTTCTCTGTTCCAGCTCGCGGACAACCTGCGGATGAATCGCATCCAGCTTATAGAAGGAAACAGCGATAATCTGCAGTACTGTACACACCAGCGGAATGGCAAAGAATAATACATTGATGGCAGAGGACGCGGCAGGTGTTACATTTTCGGCATTATAGCCCGACAGAGCCAGGGTATATCCGACAACGGCGCTGCCCAGCGCCATTCCGACTTTTGTAGCAAAGCTGTAGCCGGCATACAGGGTACCTTCGGCTTTTTTGTTGAATTTCCATTCGTTGTAGTCAACGGAATTAGCAATCATACTGAACACGGCACCGGAGCTGATTCCGCCGAACACATTGGCCAGGAACCAGAGTCCCACGAACAGGGTCATATTATTTTCAAGCAGCGGCATGAAAGCCAGTCCCACCATAAAGATAATGTTGGCGATAATATTGCCCTTGCGCTGTTTAAACTTCTTGAGGAAAGCAGGAGTAATAGCGGCAGAGAACAGTATAGACACATACAGCGACGGAAGCAGGATGGAGATCATTCCCGGGTTATGCAGCACATGCAGACAGAAAAAGATCGTAATCGAGACAATCGCACCTGTCCGGACAAAGAGCAGCAGGGAGAACAATATCGTAGCTACCCAAGGTGTATTTTTGAATGCGCTTTTATATGTCTTAAGCAAGACTCCTTTTTCTTTAACAGCAGATACCGGTTCTACATAACGTTCTTTACAATTTTTATAGACAATAAGGAACATAGCAGCGCTGAGTACGGCGAATACTGCGGTAGTGAACAAATAACCCGTTTTCTCATTGCCCCCGCCAAAAAACTTGACCATAGGTGTTGTTAAAGCGGTTACGATAATGCTGCCGACAGCCATACCGACCATCCGGAAGCTGGACAGCTGGTTCTTTTCTTCCCCGCTTCTGGTCATCATCGGCATAAGCGCACCGTAAGGAACGTTGACCAGAGAGTACAGCAGACCTGCGATAATATATGTAACGGAGGCGTAGATGATTTTGCCGGTTGTTGAAAAGTCAGGGCTGGTGAAGGTCAGGATTAGCATTATGGCAAAAGGTACAATGCCAAACAGAATATACGGTTTTGCTCTGCCGTGCCTGGTGTTAGTCCGGTCAACCATCCCGCCGATAACCGGGTCAATGATCGAGTCAAGAATCCGCGCTACCAGAATAAGCGTCCCTGTAGCAGCTACCGGAATTAAGGCAACGTCTGTATAAAAATAAAGCAGGAAGCTTCCGACAATCCCCCACATCAGGTTGGAGCCTAAATCCCCCAGGCCATAGCTGATTTTTTCCCTGAAGCTTAATTTGCCGTCAGCCTGTGGCGTTGCCGCTGCGGGTACCAGAAGTTCATTTGCCAAATTCGTCGATTGCATAATATCCATCTCCCTTTATTTAATCGCTTTCATAATCCGCAAAAATCCAGCTTATGCTTCCCGTTCCTTTGCGCTTTATCATTGATTCCGCTTTCATTATAGAACGCCGCCGGGTCCCGGGCTTTTTCATATTTAATCATTTGCCTCGTTCATTTTTGCTCATTTCTGCCGGTCCGGCTTGCGCTTCATAGCGGCAGATTAAATTCAGCTATGCTTTTGTTAATCTTTTACCGAAAAAAAGGAAATGTTTACAATAAGACAACGATTAACGTTAAAGACAACGGTTAACATGAAGTAAATATTTTCATCACAAAAATATCACAGAGGGCTTTTCTTGGCAATACATAAAAAAAGACAAGCCGGCGGCTTGTCCCTTTAAGCTATTTTCCTTTAACCATAAATCTGTCTGCGGATCCTCAGCATCTCACATGCCGGCGCTTAAACCCGATCTTCTGCCCTTTTTCCATCGCCTTCTCAATATTCGCATAGGCATGAATGTGTTTGCTCTTCCCCTTGCTGTCCCCGACTTCTACCGGTCCTACCGCCTTGGCTGTTGTAACAGCCCGCTCATGAAGCGGCACATAAGAGATGCTCACTGTATAGAGGAAGTTATTCATGGAATATTTGGTCCGTTCGGGCGCATCGTGAATGGTATCTTTCACCAGCTCCAGCATGCCGGCCAGCTTGTCTGCATCAAATTCTGCGTCCTTCCGGCTGCCGAGCAGCCAGCAGTAACAGCTCCAGCCCGCCGACATTCGAAGGTCCTCGCCGCTGGCAATCCATTTATCGGCCACCTGCTGGGCAATATCCGCCTCTGCCAGCGTCACCGCCACCACAAAATCGGACAGCATATAAAAGTAGGCCCCATCCATCCACCGGTCATAATCGGCTTCGGTCATCCCGTTGGGATCGGCAATAATTCCGGCAAAATACATCGCGTCATAGTTACCTGTTGCGTACAGCTGCTCAGCCAGCTCCTGATTAATTTTAGTCTGTTTAAAAATCGGCTTCATCGCCCCGGTCGCCACGCCGAACAGCGGCTCCTGTGCACCGTTTGAGCAGTACATTTTCTTCGTGCGTTCCTTGCCGAGGGCTTCGAGCTCCTGCATTACCGTTTCTGCATTCATCCATAACACGTCCTTAGCATCAGATAGTGAAAGTGTACTTCACAGCTGTCCTTGCCGCAAGTGAGTGAGGGTTAGCGGAGCGGCAGGTTGGCTGCTGGCTGTTGACGGGTGATTTCTCACGGGTGGGCTCCACGATTAGTTGGATTTTCGCTACCTAATTATCTTTTCCCGGTAAATTGTCCGGAAATAGCTGGCGATTTTCCACTTCGTTCATCCTTCTATTCGTTCCACAAAGAACCATCCAGCACTCTCAGCCCTCCAGCTGCACACGGATCACAATATCCTGGTCGTGATTGCCGAACCCGGCTCCGTACAGCGTCAGCCCGCCCACATGGGCGGCTTGCTCGTCGACCGCAAAACGCAGCGTCCAGAACGGTTCCTCCAGCCGGACGTCTTCGAGGGTTACCTCCGACATCCGCTCCCCGTCGATCCAGGTGCCTGTGGCGTCGATGCGGATGGTCTTCAGCAGCCCGTACTGGTTCACATTGCGGTGCCACCATGACGGGGTGTATTTGCCGCGCGCGGCCCTGCCGAAGTCAGCCGGGCTGGTCCAGGTGCCAAGCTGGACGCCGTTGAAGGTGAAGCCGATATCAGACGGCCAGTCATCCTTCAGACCCGGCGCCTCCGAGGCCAGCTCCATCGAAATTTCAAGTGTTTCGACATGCTGGCCGGGGAGCAGATAATTTGGCGTTTTATACTCCACGTACCCTTTGCCGAACCAGAGGATCGACGCATTCACCCGTTCGGGGTCATAAAAGTAGCGCGGATCATCCCACACTCCGATTTCCATCTCACGGGTACCCAGCCCGCAGGTAGGGTGAACCTCAAAGGAGGTATAATGGCCGACAGATATACTCTGCTCCCTCACCCTCGCATTGCGGTGTGCCGACGGCAGCTCGATTTCAATATGTTTTTCCTTGAGAAAACACAGCTTGTGCGTCCCCCCGTTCAGCCGTACTCTGCGGCTCCCCAGCAGTCCGGCCTGCTCCAGCTTGCGGATATGCATGGTAACAATGGAAGGGCTGAGCTCCAGCCTGGAGGCAATCTCCTTCATATTCATCTCCTGACCGGCAAGCAGGCTCATGATCCGCCATCTCACCTCGCTTGCCAGTGCTTCATACAGCGGCAGATACTGCTTGTCCCCGTTTGCCCTGATCATCGGTGCTATTCATCCCCTGCAATTGAATTCATATTTATATTAATTTAATCGATTTAACAATTCTGATCAACCCCAATCCATTGCAAGATTAACAGTGATATTGTTTAATTTCATTAGTTAGCACTGATATTAGATTCATATATTTAAGAATTCATAAACGAGGTGGATATTATGATATACAACAATCCGGTCATCAAAGGCTTTTATCCAGATCCCAGCGTCTGCCGGGCAGGAGATACATATTATCTTGTCTGCAGCTCCTTTCAATTTTTCCCGGGCGTACCGCTGTTTGAGAGCAAGGATCTGATCAACTGGACGCAAATCGGCCACTGCCTGACCCGGAAGAGCCAGGTACAGCTTGGCGAAGTGGGCAGCTCCGGCGGGGTATTTGCCCCGACGATCCGCCACAACAACGGACGGTTCTATATGACAACAACCAACGATACGCTGCGCCAGAACTTCTATGTATGGACCGACGATATTTACGGGGAGTGGTCGGAGCCTATCTTTGTTGATCAGGGGGGAATCGATCCGGATCTGTATTTTGAAGACGACAGAGCCTACTTTATGAGTAACGGCCAGGACGACAATGGTGTTGGCGGTGTTGTCCAATGCGAGATTGACATCGCTACCGGACAGAAGCTTTCTCCAAGCCGGACGATCTGGCAGGGCACCGGCGGACGTTATCTGGAAAGTCCCCATATGTACCTTATCAACGGACGTTACTATCTGATGGCAGCTGAAGGCGGTACCGAGTATGGCCACATGGTCATTTATGCCCGGAGTGAGCAGCTGGCCGGCCCGCTCGAGTCCTATGTACACAATCCGGTACTGACCAACCGCAATCTCGGCGGCTATGAGCTGCAGGGCGTTGGACACGGCGACCTTATCCAGGACCCTGAGGGCAACTGGTGGATGCTGCATCTGGGCTTCCGCCAGACCGGCCGCTGGCTGACCTTCCATCACCTGGGACGCGAGGTGTTCCTTACTCCGGTTACTTTTGATGAAGACGGCTGGTTCACCGCAGGACATAACGGTACCACACTGAGCAGCTTTGAGACCGACCGTTTTCCGGAAAGCACAGTCCAGGAAGATAAGAAGCGCTACACCTTCGGCAACACGGACTGGAGCCTCGACTGGTGTTACCTGCGTCATCCGGCGGCGGAGAATTACGTTCTAGGACCTGACAAAGCAACCTTAACAGGCACCGGGGTCACCCTTGATGTCCCAGCTTCCCCGAGCTTTATCGGCATCCGGCAGAGAGATTTCGATGCCGTTATTTCCTGCAAAGTGAAGCTTACGGGAAGCGGTGAGGCCGGCCTCACCCTGTACATGGATGAGCTGCATCACTATGATCTGGCTATTGTAAAAGACCAGAATGGTTACCGGGTGATTGAGCGGCTGAACATTGGGGATGTCAAATCGGTCGAGCATACTGTTGCCTTGAACGACCAGCAGGAAGCGACGCTGATTATCAAATCCGCGCCAGAACGCTACAGCTTCTTCCTCCAGCAGGCGGACGGCGTTGAGCTGCCGCTCGGAACAGCGCATACCAGATACCTCTCCTCCGAGGTCGCCGGCGGCTTTACCGGCGTGCTGATCGGACTGTATGCCACCGGCGAAGGTTCAGCAGCTGAGTTTACAGACTTCGTGTGCGAATATAAATAAAGTGATGCAAGGGTTGGCATACAAAAGAGGCCCCGCCCGCAGCTTCAAGCTGACGGGCCGGGCTTCTTTTATATAACCGGAATACCTGGAAATCGCGGCACGCTCGCTGAGCTTGAGCTTCCCCAACGTCCGCGAAATAGTTCAAATGTAGCCACTAACGGACAGAGATGACCTTATCTCCTCCATATGCCCGCTTTGCAAATTTTAACGGACTCCAGTGCTCTTATTTGCCAAATTCAACCCCATAAATGCCCGCACAGCCAGCAATAAGCGCACCTCGGTCCGTTAGGCCGCCAAAATCGTGTTTTCGGAGAAAATAAGGGCTGTGCGGTCCGCTAGACTAATGGAAGGATCGACGTTTCTGCGAACGCTTCACATTTTTCAATGTAAATGTCAGCGTCTGCAACAGAGCCCTAATTTTTTAACAGGTATGACCGCGACTGAGCGGGGAAGCATTTGAAGGGACATTAGCCATCACAAACACGTCAATGATCTCCCGCAGCGGCCGCTACCCCTTCCTTTCTCCCCCGGAAACTGCCGCTCCTGCCTGCAACTCACGATACTGCCCCGGCGAGATACCGGTGATTTTTTTGAACACGCGGATGAAGGAGGTCGCATTGGCATAGCCGAGCAGATGGGAAATATCCTGCACCGTGGAGTCCGTGTCACGCAGCAGCTGCTTGGCATGCTCAATCCGCAGCCCGATCAGGAAGTCGCTGAAGTTCTGGCCGATGCTCTCCTTGAACAGCTGGCTCAAGTATTTGGCGCTGATCTGAAACTTGTCGCTAAGCAGCGTAAGCGAAAGATCGGGGTCCAGAAAATGCGCAGCGACATAATCGCGGATCTCCTTCATCTGTGTGCTGTACCGCCGGCTCTGGGACAGTTCCGCTATCAAGACCGATAAACGGGTAATAATGTCAGCGAAATCCCGCTCCAGCTGGGCCAGCGTATCGGATTGCTCCACAGAAGCCAGCAGACCCGGCTTGGCCTCCTGCTGCCAGTCTCCGCTGATTTCGGGCAGCGTCCGTTCCAGCTCATATTCCAGATGAAAAATCAGATAATGCAGCAGCCGCTCTACATCCTCCTTGCGCAGACGGTTAACGCCCATCTCGCCGAACAGCCGGTTCAGATCGTCTCCCCAGCCGGACTCGGCCATCCGCAGCTGGCGGACCATCGAGCGGATCATTTCCAGATACACAAACCATTCGCCGTCCTTGTTCTCTTTCACCTCTACAGAGTCAATAACGCGGTTCACCCCAAGCGACACCTTGCGGCTGACAGCGGCGGAGGCCTCCTCGAACGACATTGCTATCTCCGGCTCATTGTCCACTGCCGTCCCGATTCCAAGGGTCACCGTAAACTCCAGGTGGCTCTCCACCCAGGCGCGGACCTGCTCCGCTATCTGCAGCATATTCTGCTCCAGCATCCCGCCTGTCTCATCCGCCAGCAGCAGGACCAGCTGGTTCCTGGTGATCCATTCCACGACGATCCGCTGACCGCTCTGTCCCGCTACCTCACCGGCCACACTGCTGGTAATAAATTTGAACAGGGACTGGTCATTCTGGCTGTATTTCAGACAGAAGTCCACATAATGATCCAGCTCGAGCAGCCCTATAATATAATGGCCTCCGGTCAGGCCGAAATGCTGCCGCTCCTGCTCCCAGGCCTCCCGGTCATCCTCGTATTCCCCCTTTAAAAGGGTCTGCAGAAACTGCTGTCTCCGGATTACCAGATGCTCCTGCTGCTGCTCCTGAAAAGCCATATTGTTCGTAATCAGCCGCTCAATCGCCTGGTCAATGAAGGCGAACTCGTTTGCGCCGCCCTTGGAATCAGATGTTTTAACTGCCTGTGAAAACCGCTCGATCCGGTGCAGAATCATTTCGATCGGCCTGTAATTCCTCCGGGTCACATAGAAGGTAGTACCTATGGCAAAAGCGATTGCCCCAAAGCCAAGCAGCACCCAGACCGTACTCCCGTGGAAAAGCACATCAAGCAGCTGGCCGCCGCGGATGCCGACCCGGTAGGTCCAGCCTGTATAATCCGATTCAATGTCTACACTCAGTCTGTTCTTCCCCGGAAGCGTCTCCTCCTCCCCGAAAAAAGCCCGGCCCGCCGCATCATACAGCTCCGCTTCTGTAATGGAATAGTCAACCGCCTGGCCGATATACGAGCGCAGCGATGAGGTTTTGACGTTGATGACCAGATAACCGAGGCTGCCGGAATTGCGGGGAATTTTGAAGCCGAGAGAGGTTACCTTCTCCTGTGCAGCTCCCCGGATGCCCGCACTCTCCTTCATGCGCGGCGAGGACCAGACTCCGGTATAGGCCTGGTCCAGCGCGGTACGGACATATGCCTGATCGGCAAACTGCTCCAGGGGGCGGATTGTACTCTGGTCAAGCACGGCCCCGTCCCTCGCCCGGTACAGATACACCGAATCAATAAGTCCGTAGCGGACCATCATGCTGCTCAGAATGTTCGAGGCATCAAAATCCAGCGCCCCGTCGGACGGGGCATCCAGAAACTGCTGCAGCGTACCGGCTGTATCAATCGCCTGCTGAGCCTCGAACGAAATGCCCTTGAGCGTCGTATCGGTCATGTTAACCACATATTTAGCCGTCAGCCGGTTGGCCTGAAGCGCGTTGTTCACATTGAACTGATTCATGATCGAGAAGAAAATGAAAGTCAGAATGCTGACGGTAACAAACAGAATAGGCAGGTAGGTTAATAGCATTCTCATAATGTAGTTGTTACTTACCTTCACTTTCTTCCCCATCCTTTATACGTGAAAATACCGGCAGGCAAACCCCATAGATTAATAGGGGCCTGCTGCTGCCGGAAACCGGTATTATTTTTTCATTTCGGCAAAAGCCGCCTTGCGTTCATCATGCACCTGCTGTCCCCCGATTTTGAGGAATTCCTTAACATAAGCGTCATAGGTGTCACTGAACTTTTCCGGCTTGGCCACGATTGATTTTACTATTGCTTCCGTTGCCTTGGCCTTGATGGTATCCCCGTATTTGATCTCCGACTCAATCGGCCGTTCAAACCGGACCAGCGTATAACCGTCCTTCAGCGCATTTAGAATCGTCTGCTTGGAGAGCTCTTTATAGTCCGGTGTCTGGAGCGCGGTCGCTTCAATATTTTTCTCCTCGGAGCCGAAATCCTTGCCGTTCGAGATAATGGCGATGTCGCTGTTATTATAGAAGGTCTTTTTCGCTTCATCCGTTGTAATGGCCACAGGGAAGCCGTTTTCAAGATTATAATGCTCGCCTTCGTTACCGTTCTGAAGCGTAAAGAGCACATCTGCCTGGGACATCCAGTCCAGATATTTGACGGCTTCGGCCGCATGCTTGCTTGTCTTCGGAATCAGAATATGCATGCCGATTGGATCATACAGCGATTTTGGCGTTTTGCCTTCCTCGTCCGTGAACGCATCCATAGCCACATACTCCGCACCGGGGACATTCTGCTTCAGCGTATCAAACACCTTGCCCGGCCCCATCAGGCTTGCATGTGCAGCCAGTGCGGTGAACGCACCGACATATCCGTTGGCGACATCGCTTTCGAACTGCTTGCCGTCTTTATCCAGCGCAAAGTCCGGGTTAATCAGGCCTTCCGCATTCATCTTGTTCAGAAACTGGACGCCGTCCTTGTAGCCGGGCTTGGAAATTTCCGGGATGTAGCTCGTTGAGGTGTACATGTACTCCTCTTCTTCAGACAGGTTTTTGACAAAAGAGTTGATCAGCACCATCGGGCTCGTATAAGTTGTCCCGTCAATGGCGCTAAAATCGTATGGAATCAGCTTGCTGCCCGCCTGTCCGGGATCCTGCTCTTTAAACGCTTTCATCGTTTCGTAAAATTGTCCGGTAGTCGCTGGAACCGGCAAGCCCAGCTTATCCAGCCAATCCTTGCGGATGTAGGAGGACTGGGTATACTGCAGCGGCCGTTTGGCCGGAATCGTATACTGCTTCCCGTCGAACACGCCGTAAGCCAGTACATCGTCGCCGAGGAACGTTTTCAGGTTAGGGCCGTATTCGTCGATCAGGGCACCGACCTCTGTTAAACCGCCGTCTTTGACATAGTTGTAGATCGTATTCATGTCATAGGTAAAGACGAGGTCCGGGGCATCACCGGTCGCCATCAGCACATTCAGCTTGTCGACCTCCTGATTGCGCGGAACCGGCACGAATTCCATCTTGATGTTGTTCGGATCGCCGAAGTTCTTCTGAATCCACTGTGTCCAGTAGTTGTCGGTAACCGGACCTGCACCGGCTGGCGCATTGCCGCGGTCGAACACTTCCACTCTCAGCGTAACGGGATCTTTAGGTTTAGTGCTGTCGGCTTCTCCCCCGGAAGCCGACGAAGAAGAGGCGGAGGATGCGCCTTCATTGGAATTCGTATTGCCGGAGCACCCTGACAGGATACCTGCCAGAACCAGGGCTGCCGCAGATGCCGTGAACCATTTCTTTTGCTTTGTTTTCACGTGTGTATACTCCCCTTTGTCTTGATATTGTGCAATATGTCTTTCAATTCCGCAAGCGCGGAATGATCAACCTACTCTTTGACTGCTCCGATCATCGTCCCGGAGACGAAGTACCGCTGCAGCCACGGATACACAATCAGAATCGGCACGGTCGCGAACATAATGCTCGCCGCCTTGATGCCTTCGGCCACAACCTCCGTCTGAATAGCACCTTCCTGCGCCGTCAAGTCCGTTACCATGCTGTTCATGACCACCTGATAGAGCTTCAGCTGAATCGGATACAGCTCCGAATTGGTAATATAGAAAAGCGCGTCCATGTACGTGTTCCATCTGGATACTGCATAGAACAAGCTGAGCGTCGCCAGCACCGGCAATGACAGCGGCAGCACAATCCGCAGCAGGGTACCGATATGCGAGCTGCCGTCCAGATAGGCGGATTCCTCTAGGCTTTTCGGTATGGAGGTAAAGAACGTACGCAGAATAATCAGATTAAAGGCACTGATCATCCCCGGAACAATGAGCGAAGTCAAGCTGTCCAGCATGCCAAGCTGCTTCACCAGCAGATACTCAGGGATCATCCCGCCGCTGAAAAACATCGTGAAGATAATCAGCATCGAGAAAAAGGATCTGCCCTTCAGATGCTCCTTGGTCAGCGGATAAGCCGCACAGATACTCATCACCATACTGAGCAGGGTATAGACCAGCGTCAGAAAGATGGTAATTCCCATCGACTTCAGCATCCGCACATCCTCGAACACCAGCTTGTAGGATTCCAGATTGAAGCCGACCGGAAAAATCGTCACTTTATCCGAAATAATCGCTTCCTTTGAGCTGAGGGAAACCGCAATGATATTCAGAAACGGCAGAATGCTCAGAAGCACGGTCAGCCCGATGAAAATCATGATGAGTACGTCCGACACCTTGGTCGTCCGCTGGATTTTATTGACTGCTGCTCTTACCATAGTCCCTGTTCCCCCATCCTCTTCGCGATCGCATTGGACCCGATGACGAAGATCAGTCCGACCAGCGCCTGGAACAGTCCCATCGCGGTTGCCAGCGAGAACTGCGCCGACTGCAGGCCCACCTTATACACAAAGGTACTGATAACCTCCGCATAATCCATGACGAGCGCATTACCCATCACAAACGGCCGCTCAAATCCGATCGTCATGATTTTGCCAAGCGCCATAATCAGCATAACTACAATGGTCGGGCGGATACCCGGAAGCGTGATATTCCACATTTTCCGCCATCTTCCGGCTCCGTCCACTTCTGCTGCTTCATACAGCTCCTTATTGATTCCTGTCAGTGCCGCCAGGTAGATGATCGTTCCCCAGCCTGCACTCTGCCAGACCCCGGTTCCCAGGTAGACGAGCAGCCAGTGATTTTTCTCCGTCAGAAAAGGTACGGATTCGAATCCAAGCGACGTAATCAGGTTATTTACCAGACCGCCATTGTTCGAGAAAATCTGATAAACCAGTCCCCCGATGATAATCCAGGAGATAAAGTGCGGCAGATAGAGGATCGTCTGCGATATTTTCTTGAACCAGACCGTGCTGAGCTCATGCAGCAGCAGGGCCAGTATAATCGGCGCCGGGAACGATACGATCAGATCCAACAAATTCAGCAGCAGCGTGTTGCGTACTACCGTATAAAACTGGCTCATGGCGAACAGCTCCCTGAAGTTCTCAAACCCGATCCATTCGCTGCCGCTCACTCCTCTAAAAATGCTGTAATCCTGAAAGGCGATTGCTGCGCCGTACATCGGCACGTACTTGAAAATAATGAAATAGGCGATCGGAAGAAACAGCAGCAGGTATAACTGATAATCCTTCCAAAAGCCCCTGGCCATCCGCTTCTGCTTAACGGGCCGCGGTATTGCCTGTGTTCTGCGCTCTGCAAAACTCCGGTCCATGTGTACATCCCTTCCCTTACAAGTAGGCTTGACAGATCTGTCTGCGCTCTTCCCGTAAGCCGTTTCCGGCCCCGGGTTGAATACCCACACTATACCCGGCAGCCGTAAAAGGGCACAATAGACTCATTTCTGCGGCATTATCCCATTTCCGAACCCTTATACGGCGGGCTTTTCACCTCAATTTCCTGACATGCAAAAAGAACGCTGCCCGGTTAGGGGCAGCGCTCTTTGGTAAGCAAAGCTATAGAACAGAATCCGGTTCATCATCTGGAAGAATGTCAGTTCCGGCAGGCTGCCTGCATTTTATTGAGGGCTTACTTGGAAGCCTGATAGGCTGCCAGGAATTCTATTATAAAATTGATAAGGCTCATCCAGCCTCGAAAGCACGGACACGTTGTTCATTGCCAACCCTTCAATATTGTAGGCTTTCAGCCCGTATTTCCCGATAGCTGACACATTCTCCAGTACGATATTCTGCAGCGGCTGCTCGGGGAGCCCGGCCATGAAAACAGCGTTGCCGGCATGTGTGTCGAGCACGATGTTGCGGAAAGTAATATTACGGATAATTCCGGTACCATCGGTTACTTCCTCAGCCCGGTCTAGATCATACTGCTTATGGCTGTAAAACTGGTCAATATTGATCGCTCCCCTGAACCACTGGCAATCCTCGTGCTCCAGACTGTAATTACGCAGCGTGCAGTCCTCATACACGATGTTCTCGATGACCGCTCCCCGGCCTCTCGGCGCTTTTACCGTTCCGATGCTGTACACATCCTCAAAGGTACAGTCGCTGACCGTGACATTTCGGACGCCGCCGGACATCTCGCTGCCGATGGCTACGCCGAACCCGCTTTTGAAGCGGCAGTTCGTAATCCGGATATTCTCTGATGGAATGCCGGCACGTCTGCCCTCTTCATCCCGGCCGGATTTGATGGCAATGCAGTCATCCTGGCTGGCAATCATGGAGTTGAATATATAAATATCGCTGGAGGAGTCCGGATTCAGCCCGTCGCCGTTAAAAACATCTGCATATCTGCGGCCATGCTCATCATTCTTCGTATATATGCTGACGTTGTTTGCCGTAACCTGATTACAGTAGATCAGATGCACACACCAGGCGGGTGACTGGCGGACGGTAATGTCCTTCAGGTACACATCATCCGTGCTCCGCAGGCAGACGGCCCTGCCGCGGAAGCCCTTCGCTTCGGCCATTTCGGCCTTGAACAAAGCTGCCCCGTTCGCATCAATTTTTCCGCCGCCGGCAATCGTGATATCCTTAAGCCGCCCGCCGCCGCTGCACTCCTGCGTATTCACCAGGCTGGCATAGCAGAGCTGTTCCCGGCCTTCCCAGCGGTAGGTCATCAGCGGATAATCCGCCGGCTCCGCACTGCCCAGCAGCACCCCGCCCTTCTCAATGAACAACGTCATGCTGCTTTTTAAAAAGATGGCCCCGCTTAAAAATACGCCTGCCGGCACATATACCATACCGCCGGCTGTACAGACATCAATGGCCGCCTGAATCGCGGCTGTATTAAGTACTTCACCGCCCTCTACCGCACCGAACACGGTAATATCGAACAGCTCCCCTTCCGGCTTCGTGGACACTATGATCACATTACTTGGCAGAGACACTTCTCCGGCTGCAGTTACGGCGCAGATATGCACTTTGTATTCCTGCGCAGGCGCAAGCCCTGTCACTGTATAGTCTGCTGCCGTGCATATGCCGTGAATGACATCATTCACATACACCCGGTAACAAGCGACATCCCCGGATACCTCCGGTTTATCCCAGACCACCGCGATACTTCCGGACGTCCGGGCTGCCGGGGGCGATACCAGATTAAGCGGCGTAAGCAGGCTAGTGTGAGTTGTGTGCATCGCTGTTTCCTCCCTTATCCTTCATTAGCTCCTGTAGCCTGGCTGTCTCCATATAGTTGAGACTCCACTGCGAAATCCCGTTGGTGTTGGCATACGGGATCTCACGGACCGGGCGGATATATTCCGCTTCCGCCACCTTCACATACACCGGGTTCCCAGCCGGATCAATCTGGCCGGGAGTGTTGGAGCTGTGATCCGCTGCAGCGTTCAGCATATCCAGCGCCTGCTGCATCCGCTCAGGCTTCCCGTAACGGTAACCCGTATAAGCCGGCATACGTATGCCAAACCGCAGGCCATCCCAGGCCTTGTCATTGCTCTCATTAAACAAGCCGCCGGATGTAACCTTCCGCTCCTCCGGTGTCATGGCGAAATAGTCTCCGAACTGGGCCAGCATATCCCGCAGCTCTTCATCCCCGGTCAGCTCCGCCAGCTCAAACCAGATTTCCGGCCCGCCGAAGCAGATGACCATATGATACTGGTAATTGCCTTCACTTAAATACCCCATCTCCCCGGTCTCCGGGTTATACCGGAAATGGGAACCGGAGGCCAGCCGGTTCGGCGCCTGTTTGATCGTCCTAAGGCCGGTCAGGATCTTGTCACGGTACTTCGTATCCTGGCATCTCTCCCACCGGGTCATCCAGTTGGAGACATACGAGGACCAGTCCGGACCGGTCCGCACCTGATAACAGCCGTCTGCATCCGCGCTCTGGTCAATCCGCGGGGCATAATCGGCATCTTTTACAAAATCCATAATATCGCCTATCCGCTCATCCCCCGTCAGATAATAGAAGAACCGGTGATGCCCGGCCATGGAAATCCGCGGCTCCTTCCATTTACAGCCCCAGTGGCGCACATTGTGGCGGCTGCCCAGCATTGCATATTCGCCGAGATGATACATATCCACCTCGCTTGTATGCCGCGTCATCGCCCGGGCGAACCGGAAGATGTCATAATCCCCGGTGCGCAGGAACAGCAGCCAGTTCACATAGGTGTTGCACAGCTCCGTATTCTGCCAGGCAAAGCCGCCGACATCATAACGCCAGTTGTGGCGCACAGGGTCATAGGTGTGCATCACATCCCCGTAGTCCCAGAAGCCGTACCATTTCCGCTGCTCTACCTCTTTGATGTAAAAATCCATAAAGCCCAGCAGCGCCCGCTCATGCGCAGCCGTCCGGTACTGCTCCTGCCCCGGCGGATGCCAGTAGGTGCCGAACACCCTGGTATCCGCGTATACTTCCGGGGCGGCAACCAGCAGCGCATCCCCCTGCACATCTGCGGCAAAATCCAGCACCGCCTGCTTGCCCGGCATCCGGTCAAACAGCTTGAGCGTAAGCTCGTTGGTGTTGGCAATTCCCTGCGGATGGTTATTCATATCCCCGTAGGAGAAGGCATGCGATTCCGTGTCATACGCCCGGAAATCATAGGCTTCGGCGTACCTGCTGTAGAGCCAGACGCTCAGGCAGGGGTTGTCTTCCCTGGCGCCGGTAATCTCCAGCGCCATCGGGCTTTTCTGCCAGAAGTCCTTGACCGCTGCCGCCATAATTCCGCTCTCGCTGCCGAAAAAGACGGCTCCGCTGGAACGGTTGCCCTGCGCCGCCGGAATGTAGGCGCAGCGGCGGACGGTGCTTTTGACAATGCTGTAGTGGTCGCAGGAGTCCTGCTGCAGCCGGAAGTTGCTCCAGGCCGCATTGTCGCGCACATTATCCAGCAGCGCCGGTTCAGTGTCCGGGTTAATGTGGACAAACTGGCCGTCCCGCTGCTGCCGCTCGTAGAGCGGATGAATGCTGCTGTTATAGGTATAAAGCGGCTGCACAGCTTCATAAAACATGCCCGTATCCCCGGTAAAGCCGGCATGGCGGTTCCACAGCTCCCCCGCAGCCTGCATCTGAAAATGCACGGCCAGCCCCTTCAGGTAATCGCGGTTCTCATCCGCATCAAACACAAAGCTGTGCACAATCCGGACTTCATCACTTTCCGCGTAAAAATAAAGCCTGATGCCGAACGGAAAACGACGCTCACTGCTGTTCATATAGCGGTGGCTGCCCTCCAGCTTGACGACAGCCCGCAAAGGGCCGGATTCCTCCAGTATTATAACGTTTGTATATCCGATCAGCTTATGGATGGAAACGGTCTCAAGACCTTCCTGCTCCTGGCGGTTCTCAATCAGCGCAGTTAATTGTGCAGATACGGGCTGCTGCCCGCTCTGCCTGCGGAGCAGGGATGAAATCAGCTGGCCGCCCGGGCGGATTGTGCAGGAAAGCAGCCCGCTATCAATCTGGACCGAGCCGTCTACCGCCCGGGATGCGGTAATGCGGTCTCCCGGGGCTGCCCCCTCCCCTTTTTGCATAACATAAGCTGCTTTGGTATCCAATACCCCGCTGTGCAGCAGCCACTTCACTGAGCCGTCCGGCCAGTAAGCGTTGATCTTCGTCTGAACGGGAACTCTGTTCCCGGTCTCGTCCTGTAATGACACCGGCTCTCCGGGCTGCAGCGCCCCCTGGCTCCACGGCGTACCGAAGCTTACAGGGGTACGCTCTGCCTGCTGTGCTGTCAGCCAGTTTAAACGCAGTATAGACATGCTCTTTTGCACCTCCAGATAATGTTGTTCCTTAACAGTGATGAACCAGCGCTTCACTAAAGAGCATCAGCGCGATTCCGGTATTATACGGTCTGGGTGCGTAAGGCACCTGCAAATAGCCCGCCTTATCCTGACAGTCTGTGCCGCCGGAAGCATGCAGCACCGTCCCGTCCTCCGCCAGATGACCGGCAAGAATATTCTCTGTCATCTGCTTGCCCCAGTCTCTGAAGCGTTCATCCAGCAGGCCGAGCCGGTAGCCCTTGAGTGCAGCATAGGCGAATAATGCGGAGGCGCTTGTCTCCAGATAAGCCTCTTCCACATCCAGCAGCGTCCGCAGCATGCCGTCTTCCATGCGGAGTTCGTACGCTTGCTCCATATGCCGCCTGAACAGTTCCCCGAACCGTGCAGTGTCATACGGCTGCCCCTGCAGCAGCTCCAGCAGCTCCACTACACTTACAGCAGCCCAGCCGTTGCCGCGTCCCCAATGCTCGCCAAGCTGAATGTCCTGCAGGCAATGGTAGCCGTGGGAGAACAGCCCGCTTTCCGGATCAAACTGGCAGCCCGCATGTATATCGAACTGCTCCAGCGCCCCGCGGATACTGGCATCGTCCCCCTCCGCAACGCCAAACCGCAGCATGAACAGCCCCGCCATAAACAAAGTGTCAATCCACAGCTGGTTCTTATAGTCCGCAAGTCCGCCTGCACCCGGGCCCCATACATGGGCGAAGCCGCCGTTCGATGTCCGCAGTGCCCCGTTCACACACCAGTCTGCTACCTCCCGGCAGCTTTGCAGATAACGCGTATTTCCCGTTTCCTTGTATACACTAAGCAGTGCACTCGCAGGCGCAACCCAGTTCACCGAGCCGTGCCGCAGCTTCTCTGCATTGTCCTCACACCATTTTTGCAAAAAAGCAATATACCGTTCCTGACCCGTCTCCTCATAGGCTTTGATAACCCCGTACAGCGCGACCCCCTGCACCCATTCCCACACATCCAGATTGTCATGCTCCTCCCGGCCGTGCAGCTTATTCCAAAGCTTATCCAGTCCCTGGGCAAGCTTCTCCTTCTGCCTGATCACATCAGTCCCCATATCGTCCTCCCGTATAGATTGCTTGAGATTCGTAACCAGACTAACACAATAAAAGCGGGATTACTCCGCAATAAAGCGCAATAATCCGCCTTATTCCATTTATTTTGCTATAATATAAAAATCATCCGCCATCACGAAAGGAGTCCTGCATGTCTGCCCCGTCCTATCCTGATATCCTGCGCTTCGGCAGCGACCTGGATCTCTTCAAGCTTGAATTCGACCGGCGCACCGGCCCTTATTCAATGAACAGCAACCACTACCACTTTCAATATGAGGTCTTCTACCTGTTCCAGGGTGAACGGAATTATTTCGTCAAAGACACCGCCTACCAGATCAGACCCGGCGACCTTGTAATGGTCGATTCCAATGCCCTGCACAAAACCTCTGAATCCGGCAAGCCGAATCATGAACGGATTGTCGTCTATTATTCACCCGGCTTTTTTGCTGCGCTGCAGCCCGATGAGCGGGAGCTGCTGCTCGCCCCGTTTACCCGGCACAGCCCGGTAATCCGGCTGAATCTTCAGGAGCAGCTGCAGGTTGAGCAGATGCTGATGTCCATGCTGGATGAAATGAAGGAGCAGGCTCCGGGTCATGCGCTCCAGCTGCAGAGTGTGACGGCCGAGCTGCTGATTTATATTGCCCGTACCGTCCAGAAGCGGGGAATCCAGCCGGATGATCCGGCCTCGCCCTCCCAGCGCAAGGTGACCGAGATCGTCCGGCATATCAATAGGCATTACGGGGAGCCGCTTCAGCTCGACGATATAGCCGCAGCCTTTTATATCAGCAAAAGTCATCTGAGCCGCAGCTTCAAAAAAGTCACCGGGTTTGGCTTTACGGAATACGTCAATCTGATCCGGGTGCGGGAAGCTGAACGGCTGCTGCGGGAGAACGGCTGGAGCGTTACCCTGATTGCAGAGCACTGCGGATTCGACAGCCTTACCCATTTCGGCAAGGTGTTCAAGAGCATATCCGGGATGCCGCCGCGTGATTACCGGAAGCTGCACAGCTCCGGCTCCTAGTGCCGCCGGAGTACCGGGTAAACGGAAAGAGAGCAGCTTCTCCTCAGAGTAGCTGCTCTCTTGTACCATATAGAATTGTAGCTCCCCGTCTTATCCGATAACATCCCTGATATGCACCAGGCTCGTTTTACTTAAATCAAGGAACTCATTATACGCCAGGGCAACGAGCGGCCGGGTAGGGTAATTCGCATTAGTCAGCACAATGGTGCCTGTTCTTCCGTCCGATAAATGAACGGCGCAGCCGACCTGGCTGGCCAGCAGCGAATCGAGAAAGGTCATGCCGATAAAAGAGTCAAAACGGTTATGTATGATACCTTCATGAATAATATTGATGACTTCAAAAAAAGAAACCGCAGGCCTGTGCGGCCGGTCGGAAATCATGGCCATGTAAATGTCAGCCAGGGTGACGATTTTACTCAGCCGGTCGATCTGGTCACCTTTGATCCCGTGGGGGTAGCCGCTGCCGTCTTCCCTCTCGTGATGCTGCAGGGCAACCAGGGCAATACGGGGATCAACAGCCGAATTGGACAGCAGCTCATGTCCGAGCACCGTATGCTGCTTCATGATCTCGAACTCATGCTGCTCCAGTCTGCCCGGTTTAGCGGTCAGTGAGGATGGCAGCCTGACCAAACCAATGTCATAGACACAGGCGGCGGTTGCCAGCAGCTCCATTTCTTCATCATCCAGTCCAAGCCGCCGGCCAAGTGAAGTAGCGATGACCGCAACACCTATGCTCTGCTTATAGCGGTAATCCTCCTGCTCCTTAAGCTCCGAGAACACCTGAAACAGATTAAACCGCTTCGCAGTATCTTTAATGAAAGGAAGAATCTTCTCCTCAACATCATCAATCGGCACGATGCCGTTAGCCCGCACAAGCCGGTCGATTTCCTGCAGATGCTTTTCCGTGTGCTTGGCCTGTCTGCGTGATTCAATGCTTGAAGGGCGGAGCCTTTCAGGTTCCGGGGGATCCCCGGCTTCAGGCTGCTGCTGCTCACCGCCGGTATCTTCGACCGCCTCCTCCACAACCCTGAGCTTGATTCTGAAATTGGCCAGCTTATCGATATGGTTCTGAAGCAGCACCGTATCCTTCGCGATTAAAAGGATGCCTGCAGTGCTGTAAATATTGCTGGTTAGCTTTTTTCCGATAAAAATATCATATGCCTCAAGCGACATGTATGGACTCGCCCCCGCCTTCTTTACCTTAATTGCACAGACGTGCCGGATCGCGATGATCATCCATCTGATAGATAGTATTCTAAGCCTTGTTAGGGCAGGATCAAAGCATTTATTGTGGTTGTTTGCGGAAAATGAATCCTTAGTATGAGCTAATGAGCAGGCAAGTCACCGGGTATGAATTTAGGACTACGCGATTTCTTGGGTCATTCGGTGGATTGCTCCAATAAACCTGATCCGGCGCCTGCGTTTCTGCACCAGCCCTCACCTTTCTTCTTTATCAGAAAAAGAGTGCCGCACAAGCCGTTTTATGGCTTGCCGGCACTCCCGACAACGGTTTATAAGCTGTTCATTATTCTATACAAAATAGTCGCCGCCTCTGCCCGGGTTGCCGTTCCCCTCGGATTCAGGCCTGTGCCGTCTCCCTTAACAAGACCGGCCTTCACCAGCGTAGCTACAGCTTCCGCAGCATAGCCGGACACCTGTGCAGCATCGCGGTAGCCTGCCAGGTCGGCAGCTGTTCCGGTCACGTCCAGCTTGCCTGTTGACTTCAGCGTCCGCATGATCAGCACGAACAAATCCTGCCTGCTGATCTGGCCCTGCGGGTTAAACCGGCCGCCGTCCCCTTCGGTAATTCCCAGGCTCTTGGCAGTTGCCAGCGCTTCAGCATAATAAGCGTCAGGCTTCACATCCGTAAAGGAAGCCGCCGCCGTCCCGCCCTGCAGGCTGAAGGCACGCACAAGCAGCAGGACAACATCCGCACGGGTGATCGGCTTGCCCGGTTCAAAGGTGTCTGCAGCCGTTCCCTTAATAATGCCTGCAGCCGCCAGCTTGTTAATGGCTTCCGCTGCCCAGGAGAAGTTATCACCTACATCCTTGAACAGGGATTGAGCAGGAACCGGAGACGGAGGCGTACTGCCGGTCTCTTCCGTACCGGTGCTGCCGGCAGCAGGGTTCTGGGTTACAGGGGTCTGTACACTGCCTGTGCCGCCAGGATAGGCAGGCTCAGGCTCGGGTGCTGTTCCATGCAGCTGGATACTGTCCACCCGGATGTCCGGGTTTTTGAACACAAGGTACAGGTCATGTATGCCGGAGGTACTGGTCAGGAAGCTCTCCGTAACCTCTGTGTAATCCAGCTCGATTACTTTGAAGGTGCTGCCGGGAACATCGCGGGTGGCCGCCTTGGTCTGGTCAAAGGTCAATACCGCCAGCCGTGTTCCATTCGGAGAATCTGCCCTTACCTCGATGACCGAGCTTGCATTGACAGAGGCTCCCCGCAGCGTGATTCCGTTCACGCCGGTCAGATCGACTTTATTCAGGGCTGTCCAGGCATTACTGTTCTTGGACATTACCGCATAATAGCCGTTTTCGGACAGCTTCGCCTTCAGCCCGTCGGCTGTGCGCAGCTTCGAAACCTCGCGGTATACAACATCCCTGGATGCGAAGCTGTGATCAAATACGTTCACCGGAGCTTCAGTTGCTGCAAGCACTGCGATGCCCTCTCCGCTGTAGGCGAATACTGTATCCAGCAGCACAGCATCCGAAGATGTACCGGCCATCAGCGTATAGCTGCCGGCCTCTGTTACATACTCATTGCGGTTAACATCCCAGACGGCAAAATCTGACGGCTTGACTGTCAGCCGCACCGTCCGGGTCGCGCCGGCGGCAATGTCCGCTTTTGCATAGGAGACCAGCTGTTTCTTCGGTGTATGTCCGCCGTAGGAGGACGCATTGTGCTTGATGTACAGCTGTACAACCTCCGAGGTGTCAACAGTTCCAGTATTCGTAACGTCAACGCTTACGGTAAACGGCTGATCCCCGCTTACACCTGCCGGAACTTTAAGATTCGAATAGCTGAAGCTGCTGTAGCCTAGCCCGTAACCAAACGGATAGGTTACCTCTGCATCGGTGTACATATAAGTCATTTTACTGTCGAGCGGATCACCATTCGTCATGTCCGCTGTAAAACGCGGATCAATTTCTGCAAGAGTTGTTGGAGCGGCAACGCCTTCCGGCAGGGAATATCTGCTCAGCGCCGGGAAGGACTCCGTACCCGCATACCAGGTGGAGGTCAGGCGCCCTGTCGGCGCATAATCGCCGTACAATACTTCAGCCAGCGCCTTGCTGTCATACTGGCCGGCATACGGCTGATACAGAATCGCGGCCACATTCTCATTGTTCTGGATCTCCTTCATGTTGACCGGAGCATTGGCCTTGACGATGACGATGGTCTTCTTGGGGAAAGATTTCGCCACCTCGGATACGATCTTGTATTGATCCTCTCCCAGGTTCAGATCCGACCGGTCGGCGCCTTCTCCGGCGCTGTGACGGGCCGGGGTACCGACCACAACTACGGCATAATCGTTGTCAGCCGCCCAGACCTGTGCATCCGCTCCCGCTTTCTTGAGCACGACCTCACGGTACTTCTGGCTGTCTGTACGCGCCGCAGCTCCAGCTTTGTTCGCCAGCGGAGCTGCCGACAGCTCCAGCCCTTCTGTTGCGCCGAGTGTAACAAATCGCCCGCCGGTATAATACACCGTTTCGAACCCGCCGGCGAAGCTTTCCGTGTAGGTTCCGGCAATCAGGGATACCGTGCCGTCTGCATTTACCTCATGGCGGAACCGGCCGGGAAGCGTGCTGGCATCCGCAACATTCGAGAACGGATTCTCCACCAGATTCAGCTTGGTGGCATCGTTATTCTGTACCGTCCGGCTGCTGCCGCTCGTGACATCCTTCATCCACTTGCCGTTCGCCAGCGACAGGAAGCTGTATCCGCCCTGCCCCCAGGCATAGGCTTCAAAGGCCTGTGCATCCGTATAAAACTTTCCTCCGGCCTGATACGTATACACGTTTTCTGTTACTGTAACAGCATCCTCTGTAACCGGTGAAGCTGCTGTATAGGTAGCCGCCGTTACTGAAGCCGGAGCGGTAAAGGAAGCAGTCAGCTGTGCACCGGCCGCATACGTGGCTGCCGTGACGGTCTTGCCGTTCGCCACAGACTCGAAGGCAACAATTGGAGCACCCGTCCCGTAGGTTACATGCTCCGCACCGGCAGCCTCACGGATCGCTCCCAGCGGGGAGAGGCCGGCATCCGGCAGCGCCGGTGTCTTCGAGACGGAGTAGGTTGCCTTGAACCGGGTATCGGCGAACAGCCCGGTCACGGCCACATCGCTCGACCCCGCAAGCGGCAGCAGGCCATTGTCATTCTTCAGCAGGACTACACTTTCGCGCGCTGCTTCAAGCGCAACCGCCTGGCTGTCCGTAAGCGTTGAATCCTGCGGGCTCTTATCCTTGGCCAGCTGCGTGAACGGGTACAGCACCGGCGTACCGTCAGCATTCTTGGCATTGAAGTAACCGGTGCGGACCCACATTTCAATCTGGCCGCGCACGCCGTTCTCCAGGTCCGTACGGGTGACGCCGAACGTGCCGTTCGCGATGGCATTTTTGAGGTTAGCCTGCGTCGATCCATTGGCATTGGCATGGTTGCCGCTAAGCAGCAGCAGCGCAGCCTTACCGTCCGCATCGGTATAATTCTGGTATCCGTTGTTGAAGCCGTTAGTCATATTCTGATCGGCAAAAATAAAATCGCCGACCGGCATCATACTGTACGGATTGGCATTGCTTGCCCGGATAATGTTAGGCGAGATATGGTTTGGCACCCCGTTCGTCCGCCCGTAGGTTGTCATGATGCTTTGGACGAGACCGGCTTCCAGCGGTGCGAGGAAGCTTTTATTCTGGTATTCGTTCAGCGCACGCGCACTTGCCGAGAACTGGCCGCTCTGTCTGAACCACTGGGCGATGTAGTTCGTGAAGTGCTTGGTGCCGAGCTGCACCTTCAGCCAGAAGCCGTCCTCATTGCCGGCCTCCCCGTAGCCGGTAATTCCTTCCGACATGGCACTGACCATCGAGCCGGCAAGCACCGGATCTTCGGCATACCCTTCCTCAAACCGGCCGCTGAGCGGATTGGTCCGCAGATCGGATACGGCCGAGAACATCAGCGTATTGGGATTGGTGCTGGCTACCTCGCCGCGCCGCTCATTGCCGATGACTGTGCCGACCTCATTAACCAGCTCCTTGTTCCAGCTCTGGCCCAGGGCCAGCATGGACGGCATATCGGTGCTGACGCCCATTACACGGTCAACACCTCCGGCCGCCGTACCGGGCAGCTCGTACCCTCCGGCTATGGTGCGGGCATTGCCGGCGCTTTTCTGGTCGGTGTAGTAGATCAGATCGTCATTGCTCATATCTGCAAGCACCAGCTCCACAAAGGCCTTCAGATGACCCGGCACGCCGTCAAAAACCGGCTTGTTCGTTACATCACGCTGGAAGGTAACTGCTGCTACGTCCTCCGCCGCTGCCTGAAGCGGCAGCGATACTGTACCTGCCGGTATCAGCAGTGCCGCAGCCAGGCTCAAGACCGCCGCTTTTTTGAAGAATGCTTTTTTCCATACTCGACTCATGTCACAGCTCCTTTTCGGTTCATTTAAGAATTCTCCATCATTGTAACCGCTTACTAAAAGGCGGATAAGCTACACATTTTTCTGCTTTACTCCGCAAATTTTGGTTACTGGATGGCAAAAGGAAAGCTGGCTGACGGAATAGCAGCACCAGCGCCCCCGCCGTTTAGCAGCAACTCTGCTACAACCAAAAAAATGGCCTCCCCACACGGGAAGGCCAGAGATTCTAACGGACTCAGCTGCGCTTGTTTCTTAAAAAATCGGCTTATCTACCTGCTAACGGACACCAGAGGCGTTAAATCTCCAGATTAAGCCGAAATAGGCCGCTTGGGAGGGCAATAAGAGCGCTGGTGTCCGTTAGCCTGCTGAAACCCACGCTTTTGGGCAAATAACGGCGCTACGGTCCGTTAGCGTTCCGGCAGGATAACAGCTCCCCTCGTGCTTATATTAGCCTTGCTGGAATTAACTGCCGAGCAGGATCAGCAACTCCCCTTGCAGCTAACATCAGCCCTGCTGGTCAGGCAGCGCACAGGATTAGCTGCCTTTTTATCACCGGCCGTCTTGGAGCACTGCTTTGAGACAACAGTCAGCGCACTCTCTCCCCTTAGCCCTTCACCGAACCCACCGTCAAACCGCCGACGAAATACTTCTGCAGCGCCAAGAACGCGATCAGCAGCGGCAGTACGCACAGGATACAAGCAGCAAACAATACGTTCCACTGTGCCGGATTCTGCTGGTCCCCAAGGAAGCCGAGCATGGCAACAGGCAGCGGTGAGGCGGAGGCTTTTGTGATAAAGACCATGTTGAAGAAGTAGTCATTCCAGATCCACACGCCTTGTGTGATGACAACCGATACTGTTACCGGAAGCAGCAGCGGGAAAACAATCTGCCAGTATCTGCGGAGTGTTCCGGCCCCGTCGATGTGGGCAGCCTCCTCCAACTCAACCGGCACACTGCTGCGGACAAAGCCCGTGTACAGGAAGGTGGAGAACGGAAGGCTGCACGTTATGAACATCAGGATCGGCGTGTATTGGGTCATCGGGATGCCCAGCGACTTGATCATCTGGATGATCGGAATAAGCACCATCTGTCCCGGCACAACCAGCCCCGAGAGGAAAAACAGATACAGAAACTTGCTGAGTTTACTGTTAATCCGCGCCAGTGGATACGAGGCCATCGCCGCCAGCAGCACCACAAAGATGACGGATACTGCCGTCAGCACCACGCTGTTCCATAACGCTATAGGAAAGTTCATCCGCGTGAAGGCGATCTTGTAGCTGGCTAAGGTGAATTCACTGAACAGGCTCAGCGGGTTGGTCATATTTTTGGGCGAACGCAGTGACCCGGATAAGACGATCAGCAGCGGGATCAGATTGATAATAACCAGCGCCGCAATGGCGAGGTGGGTCAGGGCTTTTTTGCCCATAGATGAAGTACTCACGCTGAGACCTCCCGTTTGTTCAGGGTAACTACGAATATTCCGGTGATGACGATAATAATCGCAAAAGATATGATGCCGAGCGCCGACGCTTTGCCGAACAGCTGGTCGGTGAACGCCATTTTGTACATAGCGTAAATTAAGGTGTTAGTTGAAGTGCCCGGACCGCCGTTGGTCATGATGAACGGATAGTCAAATGCCTTGAGGCCGTTGATGACGCTGAGTGTTACGTTAATGGTGATGGAGGTGGCCAGCATCGGGATTTTCAGGAAACGGATCAGCTGCCAGCGCCCCGCCCCGTCAATTCTGCCCGCCTCCAGCATATCTTCCGGTACAGTCTGCAATCCGGCCAAAAAGATGATCGTGCTGGTCCCGATATTTTTCCAAATATCTACGCCGATAATGGAATACAGCGCTTTGGAGTAGCTCCCGAGAAAATTCGTATCGATCCAGTCGATTCCAAGTGTATGAAATAAAGAAGCAATCATCCCTTCATCCGGCATATACACATAGCTCCAAATAAACCCCACAACAATCGCACTGAACAGAGTTGGAATATAGAATGCCGAACGGTACAGGCCTTTTGCTCGAATATTCGCATTTAACAGCAGAGCTAGTGCAAGCGCAATGATATTGCCGAGAACGACGGTGATCAGGGTGTAGATTAGGGTGTTTTTAATGGAAAGTCCGAGAATTTCCTCATGAAAAAGCGTCTTGAAATTGTCCAGCCCCACATAGTTGAAGTTCTGAACGTAACCGTTATAGTCTGTGATGCTGTACTGAAACAGTTTGAAGATGGGGAAAATCCAAAAAAGACAATAAAACAGCAGGGCCGGTACCGCAAAGAGGTACAGCGTTTTTTTCATCACGGAATTGTTCATGTTGCTTCTTCCCTTTCCGGTGTAAGTTGCACCAAGGGGGACCAGCGCCCCCCCATGATGACTGGTGATTCTATTGCTTGAACAACTCGGTGTATTTATCCTGCATCGCTTTGGTTACTTCCTCAGCTGTAGTCTTTTTGCCGCCGATGATTTCGGAGAACTTGGATTGCATCACATCGCTCACGCCGGCAGGCCACATCTGATTCGGAAAATAAAACGCATGTCCGGTAGCCTGAATTTCATCCAGAACGTCCTTGAAAATCTCGTTCTTGAGCGTTACGCCGTTAAACACGCTGATCGACGAGTTGGCATCCACCCAGGCCTGGAAAAGCGGGGAATCCTCTGCGTACAGATACTCGAATACCTGCTTGGCGGTGTCGAGGTTTTTGGAGCCGGCGTTGATCGCATACCCTGCAGCTGTCGCGGCAGATGCATATACCGGCTGTCCGGCCTGATTGCCCGGGAGGGCGAAGAAACCGCGTTCGAACTGGGCTGCGCCCTCAGCAGAAATCGCTGGCAGATCCCACGTACCTGTAAAAATCATCGCCGCCTTGCCGTCAACAAACTGCTGCAGCGCCTGTGCGCTGGCCATGCCGAGCGAGCCTTTGTTCACATAACCTTTGTCATACAGCTCTTTGTACTGGTTAACCGTGTTCACCCACTTGGAGTCTGTCAGCGTTGTTTCACCGGTCTGCAGCTTTTTGTCAAAATCAGCATCGGCCGGGTACACACTGTTCGCCGCCAGCTGGTACATTCCGAACTGGATCACCCACGGGTCCTTGTCGCCCATGACGATCGGGGTGATGCCCGCCGCCTTCAGCTGCTCTGCTGCCGCCAGGAAGCCGGTCCAGTCCTTCGGAACTTCAGTAATGCCTGCCTCCTCGAACAGGGACTTGTTGTAGTAGGTGCCGAGGATGTCCATTCCTTTGGCGACGGCATATTTTTTGCCATCATAGCTCATGTCGTTGGCAGCGGAAGTACTGATCCGGTCCCAGAAGCTGAGGTCGGACAGGTCGGCGGCGTAGCCTGCTTTTGCCACTTCAATCGCACCCATATTAGCCATGTTCGGGAACACGAGGAAAATATCCGGGCCTTCGCCGGTCGCCAGCTTAGCTTTTACCGAAGTGTAATACTGCTCATCCGGGAGTTTCTGTACCTCCAGCGTAACGTTCGGGAACTTCTCTTTGACCAGCTTAGGCAGGGTATCCAGCTCGAAGTCTGCTCCTTCCGCTGCTTTTGTACCCGACACCAGCATATTGAGCGTGACTGGTTCACTGCCCGCTGTTGTGTTAGTACCTGACTCTGCAGCCGCCGGAGTTGATTCTGCCGGTGCTGTCGTCGCTTCTGCTCCCGCGTTGTTACCGGCATTATTTCCGTTACCGCAGCCCGTCAAAGCCATTGTAAAGGCAGCCGCCAAAGCTACTCCCCTGATGCGCACTGTCCAGTTATTCATTCCTGTATCCCCCTAATCGAATGTAGGTTGTGCTTGCTTACACTTGTAATTGTAAGGGGTTTCTCGGGCGCTCATAAGCGCTGCTTTTTTTGTAAAATGTCCTTATTTTTCAGGGGAGGAGGTGTTATAAGTAAGATGCGCTCGGAGATCAATCTAAAGCTCGGCGTCATGCGGTGAATATTTGGACTTCCGGCCGCTGTTATCTGCAGATTTCTTTGATTTAGACCGCTGTTCGCGGTAGAAATCCGCAGACTGCTTATGCTTCCGAAGTGAGCTTTTCTGCGAAAAGCTTTCAGGCGGACGCTCCGCTCCTACAGTTCCAAAATCCCCCACCGATTCTTCTCACTTTTTATTATTTTCCTGGCTCATCTTATTTAGATTGTGGGGGATAGCAGGAAGCAAATGGCGGACTCCCTGGTGGGTGGCCCGCCTTGGGTAGGGCAAACAGGGATGGGCAGGCCGCGTGGTAGTGGGATTTTTCCCACTATTTTCGCCTCGAACGGCCCGCTTCAGGCTCAGTTGTGGGATTTTTCCCACTACTGACCCTTGGAGCGGCCTGATACGGCCTGGTTAGTGGGATTTTTCCCACTAATCACGCCTAAAACGCCCCGCTTCGGCCTGGTTAGTGGGATTTTTCCCACTAATCACGCCTAAAGTACCCCGCTTCGAGCTCAGTTGTGGGATTTTTCCCACTATTTACGCCTCGAGCGGCCCGGTTCGAGCTCAGTTGTGGGATTTTTCCCACTAATCACGCCTAAAGCGCCACGCTTCGGGCTCAGTTGTGGGATTTTTCCCTCTAATCACGCCTAAAGCGCCCCGCTTCAGGCTCAGTTGTGGGATTTTTCCCTCTAATCACGCCTCGAGCGGCCTAGTTCAGGCTCAGTTGTGGGATTTTTCCCACTATTTTCGCCTCGAGCGCCCCGCTTCGGCCTGGTTAGTGGGATTTTTCCCACTAATCACGCCTAAAGCGCCCCGCTTCGGGCTCAGTTGTGGGATTTTTCCCACTATTTTCGCCTCGAGCGCCCCGCTTCGGCCTGGTTAGTGGGATTTTTCCCTCTATCTGCCAAGTGTGCTGGGAGCGACTTAGTTCGAAGAGGTACTATAGTTGCTTAAACAGCAAAAAGCCTGCGTCTAATCCCGCAGGCTTTGGTACATTATATTCTTATCGGCAGCTTACAAACCTCTGGTTACTTAGTAACGCCTAAACACTCTCCATAACACATGCAGCTACTCTTCACGACTCGCAACATCTAAATCCCCACTTCCAGGACCCAGCATCCTAGTCTACCTCTAGTTCCCCCTACTCCCCCTCGCTCACTAACTTTCTCCTCAATTCCCTTCTTCCCTTCACTCCCTCTGTTACCTAACACTCCCGATTACTACACTCCATACTCACTACTCTTACTCTTACTCTTACTCTTACTCTTACTCTTACTCTTACTCTTACTCTCCTGCAACATCAATACGTTCTATTACTCCTCTTAGCCTCACTCCCAACCATCCTACTCCCCCTCCCTATCCCGATCAAACTGAGCCTGAAGCTGGCTCAGGTACTCTCTGGGGGAGAAGGACGGGTTGGTGATCAGGATCTGGGCGTTGTTCCAGGCCAACGTCTGGGCTTTGGTGCTGAAGCGGGCTTCGAACCAGAGGGCGCCCTTTTCGACCTCGTTGATTTTCTGCTGCACCATCCGGGTCAGGGAAGGCAGGTTCTGCGGCATGGGGTCCACCTTGAAGCCGGTGACCATGCCCAGCTCGCTGAGCGCACGCTCCCCGTATCTGGTGAAGACATACTGCATCCAGCCGCTGACCTCATCGGTGTATCCCCCTCTTGAAAATGAAGTGGTTAATCCGGCATTTACGGGATATTCATTGAGACGGCCTGCCCCGCCCGGCACCAGCGGGATGCTGAAAAAGCCGATTTGGTCCGCGCCGATCCTGTTCCGCAGCTCGTCATTAAAGGCGCGCAGCTGCCAGCTGCCCATATAGAACATGGCGGTTTCACCGTTCAGGAACATGTCAACAGAGGTATCCATATTGATGGTGTTCACCGCATCGCCGAAGTATCCCTTCAGCCCCATATTTTGAACGGTCTGCACCGCTTCCTCAAACCCGGCATCGGTAATCGCCAGCTGTCCGCTGTCGACCTTTTCCATCGCGTCCACTCCGTATTTACGGATAATATAGGCGTTGATCAGCCGGGTAATCGGCCATTTCTCCTTACCGGCAACAGCGAAAGGCTGCACGCCCTCCTGTTTCAGAATACGGGAAATGTCCAGCAGCTCTTCCCAGGTCTGCGGCTCATGGAGTCCGTAGCGCCCAAAAATCTCCTTATTGTACCAAAAGCCTTCTATATTCATTTCGAGCGGCAGCGCATACAAGCCGGTATCGCCTACATTTCCCTTCAGGAGCTGAACTGCAGTCGGATTGAGCAGATCGTACATTCCGAGCTGCCTGAAGGTCTGCTCAAGCTCAAGCACTGCATGGCTCTGAATCAGGTCGCTGAGCGGCTTGCCGTACTGGTAATTAAACAGCATCGGCAGGTCATTGCTGGCAGCGAGCAGCTGGATGCGCTGGTACAGGTCGCTTTCCGCGACGTACTCAAATTTATAATCTACTTCGGGATGCTCCGCCTGATATTCCTTGCTCAGCTCACTGATAATGCGGGCGCTGCCTTCCCCCTCCTTATTGGCGGACAGGAACAGAATGGCCGTCCCGGGCTCCTGTCCGGAAGGCGGCTGGCTGGACATCCGGCTGCAGGCTGACAGAAGCACGCAGACTGCCAAAAGTCCGGTAACAACTCTCCATCCGGCAGCGCTCCTCATACCCTTTTCCCCGACAGACGGTATTGCCCCGGAGTCATACCGGTATATCTTTTGAAAATTTCCGAGAAATGACGGGCGTGATAATACCCCACCTGCTCACTGGTGTCGTTGATGGTTTTTCCCTCCTGGAGCAGCAATTTGGCTTTTTCCATTCTCACTCTGGTCAAATATTTAATATAGGAAATGCCCATCTCTTCTTTAAAAAGCAGGCTGAAATACGTCGTGTTCATCTGAATATGATCGGCTACCTCCTGCTGGGTCAGATCGCGCCCGTAATGACTCTGAATATACCCGAGGGCTTTTTCTACGGCCGCGTGCTTGGTCTGATGGCGGACCTTGACAATCCAGCTCATAAGAGCCAGCAGCTCTGTCCGCGTCCACTGGAGCAGCTCTTCGAGTGAAGCCTGCTTCCGCAGCTCCAGCTGGGCAAGCTTAACCCGGGGTTTAATCTCCTCCATATTGCCGCCGGTCTCGCGGCAGATTTCCAGTCCGTGAAAATACAGCAGCAGCACTTGTGTCTCGGCATCCTCAGGATTCGGTTTCTCCAGGCGGAGCTCCTCCAGCAGCTGATCCAGCTTCTCTGCCACGATCTCCGGGTCGGCCCTGCGCATTGCCAAAAAGACCTCTTCCTCCTGATCCGTAAAACTGTGAACCTCAGCGCCCCCGTCACTGATCTCTTCATAAGAGGTCCAGCCGCGCTCCTCCAGATAGAGTCCGTATTTCAGCGCTTTTTTCGCTTCATTATAGCTGAGGGCTGCGCTGCCGGGGTCCTCGTAGGTCCGGCCGGAGCCGCAGGCGCCCTGCGGCTGATTACCGGGCGCATCAAGCCAACCCCCAGGCGGAGGCTCCATATGTACAACCATATAGATATTCTCGGGGCCGTTCCGCACATAAATAACCCGGCAATCATGCGGCTGCGGCACATTGATTTCTTCCGTAGCCGTGATGACCGTTACCCCCTGCACCCGTGTGGCAGCTTCGCCAAACTGCTGTGTCCATTCCTCCAGCATCTGCCGGTCCGCCTTCGGACCTGAGAGCAGCAGATTTAAGGTCGCTTTTTCCAGTACACCTGACTTCCACTTCTGCTTGAGCTCTGACAGCTCACTCAGCTCATGGATTCTCCGGACCGCCTTACGGATGCCCTCGCGGATCGTAGTAATCGTCACCGGCTTCTCCAGATAATCGATCACGCCCATTTTCAATGCCTGCTTAACATAAGAATACTCATTGAAGCCCGTGAATACGATGCACATCGTCTCCGGCGCTTCCTGGCGGATCAGTTCGATCAGCTTCAGGCCGTCCATGCCCGGCATGCGGATATCCGTCATCACAATTTCCGGCTGGAGCTGTCTGAACAGGGCAAGTGCGGAAATGCCGTCCATGGCGGTTCCGGCTAATTTCACACCGTATTCCTCCCAGTTGATCAGCCGCTCCAGACCTTTTAGCACAATACTTTCATCATCAAATACGACCGCCTTGAGCATGATCTACTCCCCCTTCACCATTGCGTACGGAAAACGCAGTTCAATTGATGTTCCGGCATCAGGCTGACTGGTGATCGAAAAAGAGCTGGACGGGCCGTAGTAAAGCCGCAGCCGGTCCTGCACATTCCGCATCCCGTAGCCCTGCTTCGTCTTCTGGATGTCTTCCATTCCGACCCCGTCGTCAGTCACGGTAAAGATGAGATAATCGCCGTCCTTTTTTCCCGTCAAGCATACTGTGCCTCTTCCGATCTTCGGCTCCAGCCCGTGATAGATGGCATTCTCCACCAGCGGCTGCAGCAGCAGCTTCATGATCTCAAAGCCCATCACTTCCGGCTCAATCCGCTCCACATATTCAAACCGGTTGTCATAGCGCAGATTCTGGATAATCATATAATGCTCGATATGCTTCAGCTCTTTATAGACCGGTATCGTTTCTTTGCCCTTGTTGAGGCTCAGTTTGAAGCTTTCCGATAAGGAGAGGGCCATCTGCGCAATGTCATTTTTCTCCTCCAGCATCGACATCCAGTAGATAGAATCCAGCGTATTGTAGAGAAAATGGGGCTTGATCTGCGCCTGCAGCGACCTTAGCTCCGCCTCCTTCTCCTTCAGCTGCGACTGCAGCAGCCGCTCACTCAGCAGCTGATATTCTGCAGTCACCCTGCGGAAGGTCTCACCGATGACGCCGACCTCGTCCGCCGTAAAGGCCTCACCCGCCTCCGAGCTTGGATTACCTTTAGCCCAGTCGCTGATCATCCGTTTTAGCTGCAGCAGCGGCTTCGTAATCGTACCGGAGACAACAAAAGAAACCACCAGGGCCGTAACAGCGATAATAGCAGCAATCAGCATAGTAATCGTAGCGATCTGCTGGGACTGCTTCATCAGCGTTTTCATACTTACAAAATGGACAAAAGTCCATCCGCTTGTGCTGTTGCGGTATTGGCTGTAAATATAACCGCCCGCGGTCAGCTTCGTAAATATACTCCCGGCATCATCCGCCGGAGTAATCCCGATGTTCGCGGTAATTTCCGGCTTCAGATCATAAATAATCGGCGAATGTGCCTGCGAACCTTCATTATCCAATACTATGAAATCGCTTTCGTCACTTTCGTTGATTGATTTGCGAAAAATAGTGTTCTTAATATTAATGATCAAAAGGCCAATGCTCTCCCCGCTTAACCGGTCAGGGTCCCGCAGCAGCTTTACACTTGAAATCGTCCCTTCCCCGGGATTGTCTTCCAGGACATTGTACCCGAAGAACACCTCCTTGCCGTTAGCGTTTCTGGCTTTCAGATACCAGTCGGTAGCGGCGATCTGGCCTTTGGTCTCATCCGAGCCGTACTTGCCGGCCTGCTCGGAACGGCCATAGCAGACGGACCGGAAATTGCGGTCGAACAGGCAGACGGAATCAATATTCTGCAGATCGAACAGATTCGAGACAACGATATTCTGCAGCCTGTTGGCCGTCCTCACATCAAGTACAGACAGATTGCGGTCCGCTGAGTTTCCGCTCAGCCTTATTTCTTCTCTCAATTCACTGCTGGACAATATAATCCGGTTCATATTAATAATATTTCCAAGCAGCAGATCCGCCACTTCGCTGGAAGTCTTCAGGTGATCCTCATTGGTGCGGATATGATTCTGTACAAGCGTATCTTTGGTGATGTCCAGAGAGATATACCCCAGAATAAACAGCGGGGGCAGTGAAACCATGATCATCGCGGCAAAAAAACGGCTGCGGATCTTCGGAAGCTTCAGCCACACCAGCAGCCGGTCTTTACTTTTTTTCATTTGCAGCATCCTTTAAGTGCCTGACGGAACCCGCTTTGCTGCGGAAAGGCCAAGACTCGTTTCTTTCATTGTAATAGAAAGGCAAGTAGGATCAAACGCTATTTTTTTGGAATCCCTCCGCATTTTTTGGATGGCAGAGCTGATGGCCCGGCATATAATTTTTAAGCGTTATCATTTTTAAAATATAATTTTTTTGCGTAAATCTATGAAAAAGCTTCCGATTTTAATTAAAATACTATATTATAGTTTTCTATATGTATATTAAGTGTGTTTTATGTATATTAATTCGTCACATGCAATGTGAATATTACATATTCATGGGAGATTTGCCGTACGAATCTACAGGAGGGATGCATAAATCTGCATAAGCAGATTCCGTCTGCCTTACCGGGCAGCAATCTATCAGACAATTACCATATAAACACACTGGGAGGTAAATGATGACTAAGAAATTTTTATCCTTATTAATCGCGTTAACCCTTACATTATCCGGTATCATTCCATCCGCTTATGCCGGGGCAGTAGTTACCGAAGTACAGCCTCAGGCACAGACAACAACAGTCCCTGCGGATACCGAAGCTTCGGCCACCGTATCGGAAGAAGTCTACCAGGCTTCGATGACGGATGCCAGAACCATGCCGGTTACGCTGACCCTGCCTGAAGGTGTTACAGCAGATCAGCTTACCTGGACATTCGGCAAAACCGCGGATACAATGAAGCCGCTGACTGAATGGAAGAAATGGAACAATGACCGAAATGTTAGAGCTTATACGGGAGATCCTTTTGTAAAAGTATCCTATGAGCCTGCCGCTGCTTCTACGGTGACCGCTCTGGTATACTTCGATATGCCTTTTGGTGTCAACCTGTCCACCACCGGCATCCGTGCAGAGTATGTGAATCTTGCCGGGGTATACAACCTGACTGCAAAAACACCTTCCGGTGACGTGCTTGTAGAGAAGCAAGTGGACCTGAACCCGTATGATTCCTATCATACATATGATGAAATCAAACCGGCGATTGATAGAATCACTACTGAAGAAAACAAATACAACCGTTATGTGGAGTACCAGCAGATCGGAACGTCCACACAGGGACGGGCGATCCACTTCTCCATTGTCGCCAAAGACAAAGCGTCCGTAGACCAATATCTGAACGAAACGCTGCCGCTGATGAACAACGATCCTGAGAAATTGCAGGAAATGATCAAGAGCGGTCAGCTTAAGGATTATAAAGTGCCAATCTGGCTGAACAACATCCATGCTGATGAAGCCAATGGCGTAGACGTTATTATTAAGTTCCTGGAAACACTGATGACAGAGCAAATCGTCAACTATGATACAACAGATGATAAAGGCAATGTAGTTCCGGTAACCCTTAACATCGATAAGGCGCTAGACAATGTGATTTTCCTGCTGGATTATGTAGAAAATCCGGACGGCCGTGCGCTTAATACACGTGCGACTTCTACCCTGCTTGACCCGAACCGTGACAACTCTTACCAGACACAACCTGAAACTCAGGCTGTTACTGCACAGATTGCCAAGTGGACTCCGCTGAGCTTCCTGGATATGCACGGCTTCGTGAGCGGCTTCCTGATTGAGCCTTGTACGCCGCCGCATGATCCGAATATCGAATATGACCTGGTCATAGAGAATATGCTTGAACAAGCTAATGCGATGGGTAATGCAGGTATCGCCAATACCAAGTACGACGAGTATCACATCCCTTATCTGGAAGCCGAAGGATTAGCAAAAAAAGATCCGAAGTATACAAATAAATACGGCAATGCAACCGGATGGGACGATGCTTCCCCGGCATACACTGCTGTCTATGCCATGCACCAGGGTGCACTTGGACATACCATTGAAGTGCCAGAGCTGAATGAGGATTCCCTGGATGCCTTCTACTATGCAGCACTGGCAGCTACCAATTATGTACAGGACAACAAAGAAGAGCTGTTCCTGAACCAGCTTGAAATCTTCAAACGCGGTATTAACAATGAAGACCACAAAGAAGTTGATCCGTATCTGGTTAATGCTAACTACGAGTCCATCGGCCGTGAGCGTGAAACCGAAGACACCAACTTCTTCCCTGAATATTATGTGCTTCCTGTAGCTAACGAGCTGCAGAAGAACGCGCTGGAAACGTACAAAATGGTGCAATACCTGCTCCGTAACGGTGTAAAAGTTGAACAGACAACTACGCCGGTAACTGTAGACGGCACCACTTATCCTGCAGGAACCTATGTCGTGAACATGCATCAGATCAAACGCGGCTATGCCAACCTTGTCCTGTATGATGGACTGGATGTATCCGACTTCGATGCCATGTATTCCGATACCGTGCAGAACTTCGCAGATATGCGCGGATTCGACCGTTACATCAGCCGCAGCGTTGGTGCCTTCACTGGTAAAACCACGCAAGTCAGCAATATCGTAATTCCGACGACGAACCTGGATCAGTATCCGTTCTCGCAAAATTACGTGATCCGCAACAGCAACAACGACGCGATCAAAGCGGTTAACGAATTGCTTACGAACAAAAAGGCCGTAACCCTGCTTGAAAACGGCGGTGCCGGCTATGAAAAGGGCAGCTTCCTGGTTTCCAGATCTAACCTGCGGACCGTAGCTTCCAAATATCTGCTGGATATCGTACCGTTCTACGCAACTGGGGATAAAACGGGTAAACTGCTGAAAACGGCTAATGTAGCGATTGCCGGAGCACCTTCTTACATCCTGGCAGACCTCGGATTTAAAGTGACTACCGACACAGTTGCAGCAGATGTACTGGTTAACTCCGGTACTAACCTGATCGCCAGCGGCAAGCCGTTTATCGGCTACGGACGTCCTATGCTGACCAGCATTAAATCTCTGAATATCCTGCCTGGTCTGAATTATGCTAATCCAGTCAACAAATCGAATGGAACTGCTGCACATGAAGGCTTGTTCAAAGCAACCATTTCACAGGACAGCCTGATTACCGCTCCATATGCAGAAAGTGAATACCTGTACACTGTATCTGCCGCTTATATTACTTCCGTTCCGGCAGGCGCAGAAATCCTGGCGAAATACGGAAACGGTGATGACTTCTTTAAAGCCGGCTGGTGGCCGAACAGCGATGCTGCCAAAGATCAGGTACTGGCTCTGGATTACCAGACAGACAGTATCCATGTAACCCTGTTCGCCAACGATCTGCTTAATAAGTATCATCCGCAGAACCAATTTAGACTACTGGCTAATGCAATCTACGCTTCCGCTCCAGCAGCTACAGAAGCTGACGGCATGGACCCTGGCGTATTGGAATCCGAACCGGTTAGTCCGGGTTCAGGTGCACCGGCTGCAACTGCAACACCTGCGCCAACCGCAACACCTGCACCAACTGCAACACCGCAGCCGACAGCTACACCAGCTCCGGCAGGCAACTTCACCGATCTCGGTAAAGTAACCTGGGCTGCATCTGCTATCGAAGAATTAAGTGCTAAAGGCATTATCAACGGCGTAGGCAACGGCAGCTTCGCACCGCTCAAGGAAGTTACCCGTGCTGAATTCATCACGATGATTGTCCGTGCATTCGCTCTTCCGCTGGAAAACGCTTCGGCCAGCTTCAGTGATGTTGCAGCTACAAACTGGGCATACAGCTATGTGGCTGCGGGTGTAGCGAATGGTCTGGTTAACGGTGTAGGCAACGGCAAGTTCGAGCCTAACCGCTCTATCACCCGTGAAGAGATGGCAATCATCGCTGCCAATGCTTTGACCAAATTCAAAGACAAATCGGTTACCAATGCCGATGCCGCCCTTGCAGGCTTCAAAGATAAAGCAAGCATTGCTTCTTACGGTAAAGACGCTGTAGCGCTGCTTACCCAGGAAGGCATTGTGAAAGGCATGACTGCCGACACCTTTGCGCCAAAAGGCATTGCCAACCGTGCTCAGGCTGCTGTCATCATCAGCAATATTATCAACCTGCAATAGTCGTTATTTTATAAAGTAAACAGGGAAGCCCTCCAGCCGTTAAGGCTGAGGGCTTCCCTGTTTTTTTGTCAGCAGTATCAAACGTACGCTAACCTTTACACTTAGATTTTAAAAACCCCCGGATCAATTAAGCTCCAGGGGATCCGGTAGTTACATTTGAGGCGTTTATTGCACCCACTGCCACAATCGGTAGGTTTACATGTTTTATTTAGAGCAGCAGTTCTTTACCGTCAGGCACCGGCAGTCCGAATACCGGCTGACCCTGCTTATCCCACTCTACCGGCTGTACGCGGGTATGGCGATTTGGATCAAACAACGGATCACCCGTGATTTCTTTATAATTTCTCGCATGATAGACAATCAGCTCCTGCGAGCCGTCAGCCGATACCGTGAAGCTGTTATGCCCCGGTCCATACTGGCCTGTCTCCTCGCTTGATGTAAAGACAGGAACCGCAGCTTTGGTCCACGAGCCGGCGTCCAGCAGATCACTGTCAGCTGCTGCCGTGAGCATCCCCATACAGTAATTATGGTTGGTGGCACTGGCTGAATACGTTAAGAAGATTTTCCCGTTCTTTTTGAGAACCGCTGCTCCCTCATTGACCCGGTAGCCGATGATTTCCCAGTCATATTCCGGACGGGTAAGTACCGTCTGTCCGCCTTCCAGCGTCCACGGGTTGGCCATCTTCGAGATGAACAGGCTGGAATTGCCCTGGACCGAAGGGTCCTCCTGGGCCCATACCAGATACTGTGCCCCTTCATGCTCAAAGGTTGTAGCATCTAGCGAGAAGGTATCCCAGGCAGTATAAATCCGCCCCTTCTCTTCCCAGCTTCCCTCCAGCGGATTGTCTGATCCGTTCTCCAGTACATAAAGACGCTGTGCAAAAGGCGCATCATCACTGCCTGCGGAGAAATAGACATACCATTTACCGCCGATGTAATGAATCTCCGGCGCCCATACATAACCGCTCATAATGCCGGTGACATGCTTGATCCAGATGACAACCGGCTCGCTGCAGGCAAGCTCCCCGAGCGTCCGCGCTCTCCGCAGCTCAATCCGGTCGTACTCGGGAACCGAAGCAGTAAAATAATAATAGCCGTCGCTGTGGCGGTAAATACAGGGATCTGCCCGCTGCAGGACTAATGGATTGGTAATGGTTTCTTTCATCTCTAATCAGCCTCCTGAATATCTGCTTCTACAGCTTCACCGGCTGCATCCGACCGTCCTCACCAAAGCTTAACGGAGCGATGCAGGTTTCACGGTGAATGCCTTTATAGTCGCTGAACCGGGTCAGCGGTGTAACGAACCGGTGATAAGCAATCCAATACTGTCCGGTATCCGGGTCCAGCATGATGGAATGATGGGCGGTACCGAGCATATCCTTGTCTTTATTATTGTTGAGTACGGTATACAGGAAGTTAACCGGCCCGTACAGCTGCTCTGCCGTTCCGTAGTTCACATGGTATTCCTCGCTGCCGGTATCATCGCAGGACCAGGTGAAGTGATACAGTCCGTCCCGTTTGAGTACGGTGACTGCTTCCCGGAAGTCGTGCAGCCCTTCCAGATTCCGCATGGTGTCTTCAACCACCGAAACCATATCCTCACCCAGTTCAACGATCGCGGCATGACTGTTTCCGAACAGCAGATAAATCTTCCCGTCTTCCTCGACATAGACGGACGGGTCAATCGCCTGTCCCATTACCAGCCCGAGGCGGCTGATCTGCTCCAGTGTAATCAGCGGCTCCGGCTGCGCGGTGAACGGACCTATTGGCGTATCGGCAACGGCCACGCCGATGGCGCTGTCCCCGTCCGGCTTTTTGCCGCAGAAATAGTAGTAGTAGCGGCCGTCCTTGGTCGCGATGCACGGAGCCCAGGCGCTGCTGACTGCCCACGGCACATCATCGGTCGCCAGATCAAGAATGACACCTTCGTCCTTCCACAGCTGCAGATCATCTGATGAGAAGACATGGAACTGCGTTCCCGACCAGCCCGTGAAGCCGTCTGTTGTCGGATACAGGTAGTACTTACCGCCGAACTTGGCCAGATCCGGATCAGCGAATTGTCCGGGCAGCACCTGGTGGCCGTCCCCGAATGCCTGCAGCAGCAGGCTGGATTCTTCAAAGGTGATCGGCAGCACGCCGCCGTGACGCTTTTTAGTTCTGCCAAGGTCGAACTCGCCGTCCTCAAGCACCCGGAACTGTCCGCTGCTGAGGTCTGAGGTCAGGAGCGGCAGATAGCCTTTTCCCTCCGCATAGCGGTCTACAATCAGGCACCACTCATCACGGCCGTTCAGCTTGAAGATTTCCGGGCCTTCCACGCCCATAATGTCTTCCAGAACCGGAGCATTTACATAGCTGAAGGCATCCTTGTCCAGCGACGCGCCTTCCTCCACCCGGATATTCTTCGTTGTCTCATCTTTGGAATAACGGTAATATTTGCCGCCGGCCTCAATAATCGTCGTATCAATAATATGATTGTCGCGCTCAATGTATTTCTCTGCTGGTGTAAAGCTGCGGAAATCCTTCGTGCGTGCGCTGTAGATTTTGTGCTTCCGGGCGTCTTCATGCTGCTCCTGTGTAGCCGAAGCCCAGAATACAAGAAATTCGTCTGCAGCCTCATCGTATATAGCTTCTGGAGCCCAGACACAGCCGGCTCCTTCTACCCCGACAGTAACCGGCCAAGGCTCTGACCAGTTCACCAGATCGGGTGATTCCCAGACGATAATATCACGGCTTCCTTCCTCTACGGCCGCACTCCAGCCCTTGCCGCTGGCAATGCGCAGATCGGTGGCGATCAGATAGAATTTGCCTTCCTTCGGCGAACGGACGATAAAGGGATCTCTGGCGCCCTTTTCCCCCAGCTCTGAGCACAGAACCGGCAAGCCGCCGTTCAGATCCTTCCAGTGCAGGCCGTTCTCGCTGTAAGAGAAGTAGACCTGTTCGCCGTCAGGCTGCTCCCCGATAAAGTGGACTAACAGATAACCTGAATAGGGTGATTGTGATTCTGACAAGATAAGCCCTCCTTGCGGAAATATGGATAATGTTATGGATAAAAGATCATTCCACTCTGCCTAAGCCTTGCGGATTCTGAATACAGTTACGGAATGTCCCGGGAATTCATAAGCAAAGCTGCTGCCCTCAAAAGCAATAGTCCGGCTGGACGGGCTTATCTTCAGCGGCTCTTCAAAGCTGTTCTCGGCATCCAGCTCAATGCCCGACAGCTCGTGTACTTCAGCCTGATACGACACAGCGTCCAGCTCCTGCAGCTCTACTGCAACAGTAAGCGGTGTATCCAGAACATTTACCGCTTTGACGATCACATCTCCGGTTGCATCCTCCAGGCTTGCTGTATAATACAGCGGCTGAATGTCCGGCTGACGGTCCTCCGCCGAGTTGATTACAACACCGTTAATCGACGCCGTAATCCGGCGGCCGGAAATATGCAGCTCCAGCTCATAATCGGTATCATTCTCTACAGTGAACAGGCTCTGAGTCAGGCAGGAGCTCCGTCCGTTAACGACCGCACTAAGCGTGCTGTCCTGGTTCTGCCAGCCGCCAAGCTCCCAATTCAGCCGGTTTTTTCCGTCCTGCATCCCGAAGAAGATCAGGAAGGCACGGACGCCGCCTGTTTTGCGGGCCGTTAATTTGAGCGTATAGTCACTCCAGTCCGTATCCTCCAGCAGGAAGGAACGCTGTCCTTCTTCCTTGCTGACAGTGCTTTCTGTATCGTCAAGTTCCACAGGGTCTGCGATCACCTTCTGCTCACCTGTAAGGTTGTTCGTGAGTGTAATGTTGCGGTAAGAGGCAGCCGACTTCTCAGCAGCCAGCACAATCTTTCCGCTCACCGGCTCTTCTGCAGCCTGCGGCTTCTCCGGGAGATTCTCGGCAGCAATCTGCAGCAGCCGGTCTCCGTGATGGTTCATAAACAGCTTCTGTACATAATAGTTCGGCGTACCGAACACCTCATGGTTATTGAACCAGATCATATCCGGCTTCCAGTTCACATAGTCGACATTGCACAGCATCGGCGCATAGCAGGCCAGACCGACTGCATGGGCATTATGCTCCAGACGGGTCATGAATGCAGCTTCCACTAGGGCGTTGTAGTAGGTATTGCCCCAGGAAGCGTATTCACCCAGAAACACCTTAGGCTCATCAGCCTTGAACTTGTCGTAGCGGTCCATATTAGCCAGGAACCATTCCGGCGACTGGTAGTAATGCTCGTCTACCAGGTCCGAGCCGTGTTCCCTTGCCGAGGCCCAGCCCCGCTCGTATTCGCCGCCGGCAGCAAACGGGCCGCTGCTGTTAATGACTTGGATATCAGGATACTGCTCCTTGATCGCCTTATGGAAATACGGATACCGTTCAAAAAACGGCTCGCCAACCTCCTCGTTGCCGATCGCAATATATTCCAGCCCGAACGGCTCGGGATGGCCGAGCGAGCTGCGGATTCCGCCCCACTCTGTCGAAGCATCACCGGTAGCGAATTCAATCAGATCAAGCGCATCCTGAATCCACGGTCCCAGCTCGTCGATAGGCACGATCCGCTTGTGGTGCGGATCATATCCGCCGGGCAATACGGGAATCGCCTTGGCCCCGATGTCTTCGCAGAACTGGAAATATTCATAGTAGCCGAGGCCCAGTGTCTGATTGTACTGCCAGTTATTCCGTCTCGCCGGACGTTCGGCAAGCTCACCGATGGTATTCTTCCAGCGGTACATGGAATTCCGGTCATCCGGGTTCAGAGACCCGTCATGCACGAGACAGCCGCCGGGAAAGCGCATAAATTTCGGCTTCATATCAGCCAGCAGCACAGCAATATCCTCGCGCAGCCCGTTGCGGCGGCCGAGATAAGTCTGCTCAGGGAACAGGGATACCAGATCAAGCTCCAGTCTGCCTTGCCCGCCGGTCAGAATGACCAGCCTGCAGGCATTGTCGGTGCAGCCGGCGGTAAGCACCGCTTCGTATTTCTGCCACTGCGTTGACCCGACGTTCAGCTCCGCTGAAGCACATACCGCTCCATTGCTGTCTTCGATCAGGACACGTACCGGAGTGTCAAAGCTGTCACTGCGCCGCGCATACACTGAGAACAGGTAATTCCCGCCGTCCTTAACCGGAATACCTGTATTGAAGCCGACATTGGACAAGCCTACACCGTCTCCCGGCTCAGCGATTTCAATTACCGCATAATGCGGGTTTTTGGGATGGAACGGGGATTCGCTCTCTACACGCAGCTCCGCACGCCCGCCGCCCCACTCCACCTTTTCCCAGGCAGTCAGGGAATGGTAAGTTGGATGATCAATCGGGTCAAACTCAAACGAGCGGTTCTGAACCAGCTCAGCATACAATCCACCGTCGGCTGCATGATTGAGGTCTTCAAAGAAAATGCCGAACAAATCGCCCAGCGGCGCTTCCGCTTTTTGCGCATACACCTTCAGCTTGGTCTGGTTATCCATTGGTTTTGGTCCTCTCTGCACAAACGTTTATTTAGTTAACATATTTATTAATACATTCATAATTATAAAAGTATTATAGGCAGATGATCCGTGATGAGTCAATCCATTATTGCTGAATTATATGATTATATATATTTAAGCGGGACTTGGGCTCCCTATTTAGTTAATATATATATTAACCTAATTTGCATCCTCAGCTTAGAACATTAAGTGCCTAATCGTACTGATTTTGAAAGCAATAAACACATACGGTCCGTTAGCGAATCATATCTTCGTCCTTCTTCCCCTTGCCGCTTCTCCCTTATCTGCCTGCTCCTGCAACAAAAAAAGACCTGCCGCCCGGACAGGTCCCCTGCTTTACCGATTGCTAAATCCCATCGCCTACACACACCGCATCGCATACCCAAGGCAGAGTGACCGTAACGCTGGTTCCCACCTGAACCTCGGAATCTACCCGGATCGTCCCTCCGTACATTTCTATCAGCTGTTTGCAGATCGACAATCCGATACCCGTTCCCTTCTGCTTTGTGGTAAAGAAAGGATCAAAAATCCGGTTTAGCCTATCCTTCGGAATCCCCGCACCATTATCGGCAAAAATCAGAATAATTTCGTTTGTCTCCGCCCGGGTCGTAATGGTAACATCAATTCTGCCACTGAAAGCTGTGAAAGCATCGATGCTGTTCTTAAAAATATTCAGAAAGACCTGTTCCAGCTGAGAAGCGCTTCCCAGTGTCAGTACCTGCTCTGCAGAACAATCCACATTTAGAATAATATTATCACTAAGGATAAGCTGGTTCACGATATTATTCACTCTATGGATAACCTCGATCACGTTGAAAATTTCGCCGCTTTCCTTCACGCTTTCCCCCTTACGGGAGAGAACCAGAAAATCTGTAACCAGCTTGTTAAGGTTATCTATCTCTTTAATCGTGATATCCAGGTAAGTACGCAATTCTGCCGCCTTAATCTCCGGCTCCTTCAGCCGGTTGTTCACAAGCTGGGCGAAGCCTTTAATAGAAGCGAGCGGGTTACGAATTTCATGCGCCATTCCGGCTGCCATCTGACCCATTACGGCAATCTTTTGTTCATGCAGGCTGTCAATTACCTCATTTTTATTTGATAAATAACCTCGGGCGAAGCCGGTAAACCGGACCCAGTTGCATTCCATCAGACGTCCGTTGAAATGCAGCCTGTTCTCTGAATCATCTACCTGGTCCTCGATAATCCGGAACATAATGTTCTGGGCTGTCAGATTCAGATCCTTGCTCATCTCCAGCATAATATCAAAGTGTTCACCAAATATGTCTGCAATGTATATCCCCTGCTGTTTACCCTCCCGGTTCAGCGTATCCATATATCTCTCATAATCTTCAGCATTCATGTACAGGGCCTCTACTATATGTAATAAAATTTTAGTAAAGCTTGAATCCAGCAACTCCTTATGTGTTTCAATAAACCAGGCAAACTCGTTATTTTTCATAATCATGGACTGATAATGCCTGTCAAGAATGATGGGAACTGCACAAATCAACGATGCACGTAACTCATCTTCACTGTATACCATTACTACTATCCTCCTTTATAAAATCTCCTAAGAACCTGTACCCTGATTTATAGGAATAGAAGCGAATATCCTGGCGTGAAAATAGCTTAAGCGCTTAACCTAAATAAAACAATCCCTAACAGAACTGTACGCTGACCAGCCCGCTTTGTAAATATTGGATTTAATAAAGTTTAAGGACTTTCTTCCTATTCTGCAAATAATGGCTGGATTCCGGCGCTGCATGCTAAAATCATAATAAAAGAAGACATGATACCTACTGCTTAGGAACGGAGAGTATAGATGTGAACTATCAGCAATTAACCCGGATGTACATGGAAAACCTGGAGGTGCGAGTAACGGCCGCAGGGTACAATCAGGTGTGGACAGACTGGCGGGAGCTGGATTATACACCTGACTATAATAAGTTTTACCTGATCTGCGACGGCGAAGGCTGGCTGAAAATCGGTGATACGGAGTACACTCCCCGGCCCGGGGAATGGTTCCTGATGCCGCAGGGCGTCGAGCAGTCCTTCTCTTATACCTCCGGTCCCAGGTACACGAAGTACTGGTGCCATTTTACGGCACGGATCGGGGAGCGTAATCTGTTTGATCTGCTGCAGACGCCGCTATGGATCAATGCGGAGCATGACGGCTGGGCTGCAGAGCTATTCCGCGAATTGCTGAAATACCATGAAGACCCTTCGGTCACGGGGCCGCTGCTCGTTAAATCCGCCATGCTCAAGCTGATAGCCTACTATCTGGAAAAGAGTGCGGTAACTCAGGAGGGGCTGAAGCCGGCAGCGGTCTCTGAACCGCTTCAGCAGGTAATCACGCATATCCAGCGCTGCTACCACCGGAATTTGACCATTGAAGAGCTGGCGGAGCTTGCACACCTGCAGCCCAATTATTTTATCCGTGTCTTCAAAAGGCAGTTCGGGACCTCTCCGATCCAATACATCAATAAAAAAAGACTCGAGGAAGCCAAGCTGCTGCTTGTGACCACGAATCTTCTGCTGGCGGAAATCGGTGACCGGGTAGGAATACCCGATATTTCCTATTTATCGAGGACATTTAAGGCAAACACCGGCTTCTCGCCGTCCGCCTACCGGCTGACCTTCAGCGCGGAGCAGCTGCCGGTAAACGCCAAAAAACCTCAACAATGAGGTTTTTTGGGTTGAACAGGCTATTTAATGACTGTAAGGGTATAGCTTTTGCCGGCTTCCACCGGGAATTCGGCAATCCCGTCCGATACAGTAACTGTATGATTCTCTGCTTGGGCTCCAGCTTCTCTAATCTGAATCTTCCGGCCAGCCAGCACTTTGCAGGTTTGTGTGCGTGAAGCTCTAATAACCGCGCCTGACAAGCTGCCGTTGCTCCAGTCTATGTCCACTTCATAGCCGCCTCTGGCCCTTAGTCCCGCTACATAGCCTTCCGGCCAGGAGTCCGGCAGGGCCGGCAGCAGCTCCATGAATCCCTGATGGGACTGGAGCAGCATTTCTGCAATGCCCGAGGTGGCGGCGAAATTACCGTCAATCTGAAACGGCGGGTGGGCATCGAACAGATTAGCGTAAACACCGCCTTCCGCGGCCCGGTTACGGGCAGTCTCATTCTCCCTGACCAGAGTCAGCAGGTTGGAAATGAGCCGCTCTGCCCGGTTACCGTCCTTAAACCGGGCCCACAGGCTGATTTTCCAGCCCAGGCTCCAGCCGGTTCCGCCGTCCCCCCGGATCTCCAGCGCGGTTCTGGCTGCCTGGAACAGCTCAGGAGCCGACTTCTCCGAGATCAGCCGGCCCGGATAGACACCGATCAGATGGGAAACGTGGCGGTGATGGACATCCTGCTCCGGATAATCCTCTGACCATTCCTGCAGCCTGCCCTGCCGGCCGATGCGCAGAGGCTGCAGACGTTCCTTCGTACTTCCCAGTAAACTGGCGAATTCCTCATCCGTCTGCAGCAGCTTGGCCGATTCCATGCAATTATCAAACAATTCAGCAATCAGCGACAGATCCATTGCGGCTGCCGCAGTGACAGCATGCAGCCCCCCTCCGGCATTAAACTTATGCTCCGGTGAGGTGGACGGTGCAGTAATCCATTCCCCGTCCTCATTTTTGATCAGCCAGTCCAGACAGAACAGCGCCGCATCCTTCATTACCGGATAAGCGGTCTCACGCAGGAAAACCTCATCTCCGCTAAAAAGATAATGCTCCCACAAATGCTGTGTCAGCCACACAGCGCCCATAGGCCAGAACGCCCATATGGGATCGCCGTCACCATAAGCACCGGCTGGCCCTGTCTGGGCCCACAGGTCGGAATTATGATGGGCGACCCAGCCTCTGGCGCCGTAATTCACCTCGGCCGTCTTCCGGCCGTTAACGGCCAGGCTGCCGATGTAGCCGATGAACGGTTCATGCAGCTCAGCCAGGTTGCACACTTCCGCAGGCCAGTAATTCATTTCCGCATTAATGTTCAGCGTATAATTGGAGCTCCAGGGAGCCCGGGTCTCCTGGTTCCAGATTCCCTGCAGGTTGGCAGGCTGGGTTCCCGGCCGCGAGCTGGCGATAAGCAGATATCTGCCGTAATGAAACAGCAGCTCCACCAGCCCGGGATCACTGCTTCCGTACTCAGCAATACGCTGATCGGTCGGCAGATCTGCAGGAGCCTTGCTTGTCCCCAGGTGCAGCTTCACCCGGTCAAACAGTGAGCGGTGATCCTGCAGATGTGCCTCCCGGACCGCAGCGTATTCCTTACTGCTAACGGCCTCAATGATCCGGGCCGTCACCTCCTCAGGAATCCGGTCCGGACTGCTGACCCGGAGCAGCGGGTCAAAGCTTGTCGCTGCACTGAAATACAGGGTGGCCGAGGTTGCACCCGTGATATGCAGCCCCTCCGCTCCTGCGTGCAGGCTTCCGCCTGTATGGCTTGCCGCCAGCCTTCCCTGAAACCGCAGCCCCCGGGAGGTCTGCGGCTCCCCGTAACGGATGGGTTCGGCAGACGCGTAATAATTCGGATCTACATGTTCAGGGGCATGGCCGTAAATAGTAAGGTGCCCCTGCTCCAGCCGGAATTTATGGCGGAGCGGACTGTCCAGTCTGGCGCGGAAGCTCAGCGTCCCTTCCCGGCTGGCCGTCATCCTTACGGCTATGACCTGATCAGGGTACGACACAAACACCTCGCGTGTATATCGTACACCGCCAATAGTGTATTGCGTGCTGACCATACCGGATGAAAGCTCCAGCTTCCGGCTGTAGCTGCCCCGCTCAGCAGATTGCCCGTGCTCCATTGTTATATTGAGGTCCCCCAGCGGCAGATAAGACTGCGTATAGGGACCGAGCATTTTCCGGCAGAGCTGGTCCGCCTCCTCATAGCGCCCTTCCGCGATTAAGGATCTTATCTCCGGCAAGACCTCCTTTGCCCCCGGATTGTTCCATTCACGGGGATAACCTGACCATAAGGTATCTTCATTCAGGGCAATCCGTTCCTTCTCAATCCCGCCAAATACCATTGCGCCAAGATTACCGTTTCCTGCAGGCAGCGCCTCTGTCCAATAGACGGCAGGCGTAGAAAATTGTATATTCACGATTTAGTGACCTCCATTGATCCGGTTGATGTGTGCACGTTCCTTCTAATCCTAGCAATCCCGGGCAGCCGGATGAATGTCTGATCTTATCTTTCTTTTGGATAAAACTATCATCTGTCAGGAAAAATGCGGGAACCCGAAAACCCAGATCAGCACGCCAATAATCATCATGGCTGCGCCGGCGATTCTGGATAAAATCAGCGGGACGCCTTTGGTATACTTTTTGGTCTCAACCTTGTTAGGTGTAGTAATATTTACAGTCACTTTGCTCTGCACAATATATAGAAGCCCAAGAATGAACAGCGCTAATCCGGCCAGAATTCTCAGAATAAGCATATTGTAGCCCCCTTGTTCAAGTGTAATCACTCCAGCTTACTGTTCATTACCCTATAAAGAGCCGATTAAATGGTACAGACCGGTTATTTTACTTATGCTATGATGAAGCTATATGCTCACAGGGGGAGTTAGATCATGAAGCTGATCATTATATTTGGCCCGCAGGCATCCGGTAAAATGACGATCGGGCATGAGCTGGAAAAGCTCACGGAACTGAAGCTGTTTCACAACCATATGACGATTGAGCTGCTGGCTCCTTTTTTCGGCTTCAGCGGGGAGATGTGGGAGCTCGTCACTAAGTTCCGCCAGGACATATTCGAGACGGCTGCCGGCAGCGGGATGTATGGAATGATTTTCACCTATGTATGGGCCTTTGATCTGCAGAATGACCGGGATTACATTGAAGCCGTCTGTAAAATCATCGAAGACCGGGGCGGCGAGGTCTATCTGGTTGAGCTTGAGACCGCACTTGAGGAGCGGCTTGAACGGAACAAAACCCCGCACCGGCTTGAACATAAACCCACCAAACGGGATGTCGCCCGCTCGGAGCAGAATCTGCTGCAGACGATGGAGCAGCACCGGCTGAATTCACATGAGGGTGAAATTACGAGAGAACATTATATAAGAATCAACAACACAAACCTGTCTGCTGCTGAGGTGGCGCTGAGAATTAAAGAGCGGTTTGAGTTGTGACGGTTGATAGTAGCTGAATACGGACACGAAAAGTTGAGAAGATAGAAGCCTCCAGTTATTATTAACTCGGGGAATGATCTGCATATTACCTAATGTCCATCCTATTCTGAGGAGCAACCGAAATGAGCGAATTTAGTCAAAGCTATCATTTGTTGGGCAGCAAAGAAAAAGCAATTGAACTCATCAACCGTGCAGGTGAACAGGGTTATGTATTTGAGGATGACAACCGTTGGACTACGTTCGTAATCTCGGGAGATGAATTCAGACCATCAGACTCTATTGTTGAATCCAATAAAGATCTGCTTGTCCATTATGTGTACGCCGAGGACCACGGATGGAATCTGTCCATTTTCAAGCAGTCTGCTCTTATTTTTAAATTTGACTGTTCCTGGGACGAATCAGATATCGAGGATTTTGAATTCGATGAAGAGGAGTTAGCTGAGATGTTTGGTGAAGGGGAAATAAGTGCTCCTTCTGACGAAATTTCCGACCTGGATGTAGTCAAAAAACTAGTCGAAGACGCTGGCAATTCTTCATCTGACTTGGAGGTCCTGTTCACAAAAGATCCCGAGGTTATCTTCGCTATGGAGAGCCCAGGTGCCTATCAGGTTGCTGAGAAGCTTGGTATTTTCAACTATGCCTGGATCTCAGCTGAATCTCTCGACAGGGACGATAACTTCCACAAAAATGTAATTAAAGTTTAAAGCCCGGCAGGAAGCTTTCGTGTTTAGTAAAGGGAAACTGAGGCTCAATCAAAAAAGCGGCAGTAAAGGACTGGATTTCCCGTCCTTTACTGCCGCTTTTTCTTTTTACAGAGTCAATCTATTACTCTGCTTTCTGATGAAAACCACTTACCTCAGCTGTCAAGCCTGCTGCTCCGCAGCAACCGTGAACCGGTAACTTCCCGATCCCAGCGTCAGCTTTCGGCCGGCTGTATTTTTTTCCACAGATAATACTCCCGCTGTATGCTCCAGCGCCTCCCCGCTCTCCCTAATCTCCCCCTGCTGCCCGTCCGGCAGAATGAGCTCGGCCGTAGTATTGGCCGGGATGACAACACTCAGCTCCAATGTACCATCCGGCTGTTTGCTCCAGGCAGATTTGATTACCCCGTAGACTGAGCTGTAGGAGGCTTCCGCCCAAGTTAGCTGTCCGCCCGGCTGCGGCTGGATGCGGATTTTTTTGTAGCCCGGCTCGATAAGCTCAATTCCTGCGGCAACCCGGTACATCCAGTCACCGACAGCCCCGTAGGCATAATGGTTGTAAGAGTTCATATCGTCACTCCAGAAGGAGCCATCCGGCTTGATTCCGTCCCAGTGCTCCCAGATCGTTGTCGCGCCCTGAAGGACGGAATAGAGCCAGGAAGGGTATTCTTTTTGCAGCACCAGCTCATAGGCCAGCCCGGTATATCCGAAGCGGGACAGCACAAGACATAAATAAGGCGTTCCCACAAATCCGGTCGTCAGATGCGTTCCGTTTTCTTTTACATGATCAGCCAGCATCGCGGCCGTACGCGGACGGTCCTTTTCCTCCAAAAGATCGAACATCAGCGCTACAGCATAGGCCGTTTGTGTCGGCGAGGCTACCCGTCCGCTTGGCGTAACGAACTCTTCCCGGAAAGCGCGGATAATATTGCTGTGCAGCTCGCGGTATTTCCCGGCTTCCTCTTGCTGTCCGATGATCTCTGCAGTTTTGACCAGAAGCTCTGTTGAATAGGCAAAAAAAGCGGTCGCAATCAGATCCTTCGGCGTTGCCCCGATATAACTGTTCTCCTTGGCATCGAGACCCAGCCAGTCGCCGAAGTGATGGCCGGTATTCCACAGAAATTCATGCTCACCCTGGGCCCGGATGTATTCGACCCAAGCTTTCATGCTCGGATACTGCTCCTTCAGGATGCGGACGTCTCCGTAGCATTGGTAAAGCGTCCAGGGACAAATGACGGCGGCATCCCCCCAGGCCGAAGAACCGTACCCTGCTGTTGGAATGTCAGGAATGACATGCGGCACTCGGCCGTCCGCCTCCTGGTCCGCAGCCAGGTCTCTTAACCATTTTTCGAAAAAAGGCACCACATTCATATTAAAAGCAGCCGTCCGGATGAACACCTGGGCATCCCCTGTCCAGCCGAGCCTTTCGTCACGCTGCGGGCAGTCGGTCGGAACATCGAGGAAGTTCCCTTTTTGCCCCCACAAAATGTTATGCTGCAGCTGGTTCACCAGCTCATCCGAGCAGCTGAAGCTGCCGGTATGCTCCAGGTCTGAATGAATAACGCAGCCGGTGAATGGTTCCAATAGCTGATCGTGCGGCACACCTGTTACTTGCACATAGCGGAAGCCCTGGAAGGTAAAATGCGGCTCAAAGGTCTCGGGGCCTCCGCCCCGGCAGATATATGTCACCGTCTGCTGCGCGGAACGCAAATTCCCCGTATAAAAATTGCCGTCCCGGTCCAGCACCTCGGCATGCTGCAGTATAATTTCTGTTCCGGCTTCAGCATTCACCGTAAATCTGACCCAGCCGACCATATTCTGGCCCATATCCAGTACAGTACCGCCGTCCGGTGTGCTTATGACTGCGATCGGCTCGATAGTCTCAACAATCCGGGACGGCTCATTCTCCTGGGCGACCAGCAGCGGAGGCGGAGCATCCGTGAGGGCCGCAGGCTTCCACTTCTGATCCGCAAAGCCCGGAGAAAACCATCCGTCCAGCTCAAGCCGCGCATCATAGGTCTCGCCGTGATACAGCTCTGACATCAGCAGCGGGCCGGATGAAGTCCGCCAGCTGCCGTCTGTGACAATGACCTGTTCGGTCCCGTCGGCAAGCGTAATATGCAGCTGAATAAGTACAGCACGCTGTTCGCCGTAATGGTTTTTGCTTCCGTCCCAGGACAAAAACCCTTTATACCAACCGTTGCCGGCAATACAGCCCAGCGCATTACTGCCTGCTGTGAGCATCTGTGTCACATCATAGGTCTGGTACTGCAGCCGTTTGTTGTAGCTCGTCCAGCCGGGATTGAAGAGCGTGTCATCCGCCGGTGAACCGTTTACATATATGCGGTATAAGCCGAGAGAAGTTGCATAGATCCGTGCTGAGACTGTCCCGGCGGGAAGCTCAAATTCTGTCCGGAAGTAATCACACGGGTCGTTGCTGCTCTGTGCGGACTGCCCGGAAGATGATGCCGTTATCCAGCTTGCCTGCCAATTTTGCTGTGAGAGCAGTGCGGTTTCCCAGTGTGCCGGTCCGCTCCAGGCTGAGACGTTATCCCCTGAATCCCATACCCGGACTCTGAAGGAATAGCGGGTGCGCGGAAGCAGGGTCTTCCCCTGGTAGTCTATGTGCACACTGGAATCTGATGTAACTTTTCCGGTATCCCATTCGAGCTCTTCTTCTGCTGCAAAGGACGGATTCCGGCCTACTTGAATTTGATAAGCGGACTGCAGGAAGCCTCTTGTGTCTGCACGGGTCTGCCAGCTGAGCCGCGGGCTTGGATCATCGGTTCCCAGGGGATTTGTTCTGTAGTTCACCGCCAGGTTTAACACTTTACATTCATTCATTTAAGCCGCTCCTTAAAAATAAGATGTAGTCCTCAGACCGGTCCCGTTCCTGTTTCTTCCGTTTCCGGCATTTCTACGTCTATTGTACGGGGCAGACTACTGGCTTATGGGGGCTGTTCCGGACATTATTATAGGGGTATCTGGACATTCACAGCCTGAATGCGTAGGATGAAATCAGGTGAACAACTTTGTAAAGGGGTGGCCTATAAATGACGGTTAGACGCAGCAGCTTCGTCATGTCGGGCGAGGAATTTTTTGGACCGGATACTCCCGTCTATGTGAACCGTGCTTACGAAAATTTCGAGCTGCACGAGCACTCCCATGAGTTCGTCGAGATTACGTATGTCAGTGAAGGCTCGGGGGTTCACTATATTGATGATGAGGCGCTGCCGGTGGAGCATGGCACCCTGTTCTTTATTCCCGTCGGACGCAGCCACGTGTTCCGGCCCAGAACAACCAAGAAGGACCGTCCGCTGATTGTGTATAACTGCCTGTTTCCGGTGACTTATGTGTCCGGGCTCCGGGATGCTTTTCCGCAGGCTGGGGATATATGTGATTGTTTCGCAGATGAACATGCAGACTGGTTCTCCATAAAAGATTCCGCCGGCGCCTACCATCTGCTCTTTCAGGAGCTGTACAGCGAATTCTCGGCCAGACCGCCGGGGTATTTGGCTGTAATGGCTGCACTCATCGTGCGGATCCTGACCGGCCTTTACAGGCAGCAGCTGCAGAGCGGCACCTCTGCCGGAGCCAGGCCGCAATCGGTGGCGGTCGAAGAAGCAATCGCCTATATAAAAAGCAATTATGCCGGCGGACTGACCCTAAGCGGGCTTGCCGCCGCAGCTAACCTCAGCCAGCGCCAGTTCAGCCGGCTTTTCCGGCACCAGACCGGCATGAGCTTCACCGGCTATCTGCATAATATCCGCATGGATGCCGCCTGCCGGCTGCTTGCGGACACCAGCCGCAGCGTAGCCGAGATCGCTGCAGCCGTCGGCTATGCCGATCTGAAATTTTTCCACCAGCTGTTCAAGCGGAAGATCGGCATGGCCCCCCGCCAGTATCGCGTTAGCGTGCGGGCAGGGGAGTGATCCGGGCTAGGGTCGAGGCAGACCAATGGTCCGGCTCGCATTTAGTGGGATTTTTCCCTTTAATAGCGTGCTACGACCGGGAATTCGGCTCATTTAATGGGATTTTTCCCTTTAATAGCGTGCTACGGCCGGGGTTTTGGCTCATTTAATGGGATTTCTCCCTTTAATAGCGTGCTACGGCCGGGGTTTTGGCTCATTTAGTGGGATTTTTCCCTTTAATAGCGTGCTACGGCCAGGGTTTTGGCTCATTTAGTGGGATTTTTCCCTTTAATAGCGTGCTACGACCGGGAATTCGGCTCATTTAATGGGATTTTTCCCTTTAATAGCGTGCTACGGCCGGGGTTTTAGCTCATTTAATGGGATTTTTCCCTTTAATAGCGTGCTACGGCCGGGGTTTTAGCTCATTTAGTGGGATTTTTCCCTTTAATAGCGTGCTACGGCCGGGGTTTTGGCTCATTTAATGGGATTTTTCCCTTTAATAGCGTGCTACGGCCGGGGTTTTAGCTCATTTAGTGGTATTTTTCCCTTTTATGACGTGCTTCGACCGGGGTTTCAGCTCATTTAGTGGGATTTTTCCCTTTAGTGGCATGCTCCCAACGGACTCTGGGTTGGCACATTTTAAGCCAGCACAAATAGCAACCTGTCCGCAGACAAGTTGCTGCTTGAAATAGTAGCCCGACGCTCACTCGCCACTCTGTAAGAACATAATATTAGTTTTAACTAACCTGCCTTTACACTTCCGTAATCCTCACGCACTACTACACTTCTCACACTTCTTACTGTCATACTCTTCTACTTTTACACTTCTACTCTTACAAGTTACTTTTACATATGCCTGGTTTTCAGCTCTAACGCACCAGCCTCAGCTGCACCAGGCCTATTAACCCGAATGGCCGTTGCTTGCCGTCGTACGAATTTGCCAGACTGTTTGTCACGGCAACACGCACCGCATGACCCTCATCCCGAGACGGGCAGCTTCAGCAACTACTGCCCTTTTAGCGCCGTAAAAGTTTCCATAACCCGCAGCTCACCTCTCAAAACATGTATGACTGTCTGTCACCACATGTATCACTCCGGCTGAAGCCTTACAGAATCCGGTTCATTACCGCCGCAGCTTCTTCTTCCGTGATAAAATGCCTGCCAAGCAGCTCAAACCCTGCCTCACGGATTCCCCGGATCACCAGCCTTGCAATCTCAACAGCTCCTGCTTCCGTGAAGTGGGTATTATCCTCAGCGCCCTCCGGCAGGTTAGGATATTCTCCGGGCTCCGCCCACAGAAAAACCCGCTTGGTACGCTCCTCCCCCAATTCTTCGAAATAAGCTTTGCTGAGGCCAGCCAGGTCCACGAAAGGTACCTCCTCCCGCAGGGCAAGCTGGCGCATAGCTTCAATGTAATCTCCGTGCGTATTCCGGATAGTGCCGTCCGGTTCGAAGAACCGCCGGTGCATCGGAGATACCAGTACCGGATAGGCCTGCTTTTCTCTCGCAAGCTCAATATACTGCTTCAGATAATACGGATAGGTAGTAAACGGCCCCGCCCCGTCCTCTGTCTCCTTTTCGTCATTATGGGCGAACTGGATCAGCAGGAAGTCGCCTTTGCGCAGCTTTTTGGCAATTCTGGTCAGGCGGCCCTCTTTAATAAAGCTTTTGGCGCTTCTCCCGGAACACGCATGATTGGCAACAGCAAGATCCTCCCGCAAAAAAAGCCCGAGCATCTGCCCCCAGCCGGAATACGGGTATTGGGATGATGCCTGGTCCGTAACAGTGGAGTCTCCCGCGAGAAATAGTGTTGGAATTTCTGCGTTCCGCCTGATCTCGACCTGCTCTATTACAGAGCCTGCTCCCAAGGCAAGCAGCAGTTGGCCGTTGTTAACATGAACAGCGAAGGAGGCCGTAACCTGCTGGTCAGCTTCCGTATTTTGCCGCAGCAGTCTGATATGTCCCACTCCCTCCCGCAAGCCTGTTATCCCCTCTTGAGCCGATAATCCTAACTTTACTGTAACATTGTAATTGCCGTTTGGCACATCCATCAGCAGCGTGGGAACAGGCGGCGAATAATAATCCCCCGGCCATGAGTCCCGCAAATCCTCATTTGAAGACAGCCCCGGCGCAGCAGCATAGCCGCTTCCGCGGCCCTCATCGTATTTGCATTCTGGATACGGTTTCAAAACACAGCTAAATTCCATTTCAATCCGCCTCTCTATCCTGCTGAATTCCAGACTTTTGATGAAATTTTTTTCATAAAACCCCTTTCTTCTTATGCCATTTTAGCAATAAATCCAGCCCCCGCCTATAATCACATCAAATGATTACTCTACATTGATCCGCAGAACCGCACAGGTTTGTGTTTGTTTTGAAACCTCCTTCCCGTTTAAACCGTAGCTTTTACAAACAGATTTCAAACCGAGATTATTGGGCAAACTGAGGTATCCTGCCTGAGTAGAAGACGAATGTAACGGGTATTAGTCCAATAAATCGAAGCTTATGTACTACAGACAAAAAGACACAGCATTGCAGAGAGGAGAAATCATTAGTGGAGTATTACCGCAAAAGTGTATCTGACAGCTTACAGGAGCAGCAAAGCTCGGCAAAAGGGCTGACCTCGGCAGAGGTTCAGAGGCGGCTGGAAAAGGATGGATACAACGAAATAAAAGGACGGGACAGAGATCCGCTGTGGAAGCTTTTCCTGGAAAATTTCAAGGACCCGATGGTGGTCGTGCTGCTGATCGCAGCTGCCGTCCAGATTTTTATGGGACATGTCATGGAATCGCTCATTATTTTCCTCGTTCTGATCCTCAATGCCGTCATCAGTGTGATTCAGACCCGTAAAGCGGAAAGCTCACTGGCTGCCCTGCAGCAGATGTCGGCACCTGAAGCTAAAGTGCTGCGTGACGGCGCCCCCCGGACTGTTCCGGCCCGCGAGCTGGTCCGCGGTGATATCGTTATTCTGGAAGCCGGTGATTTTGTTCCTGCCGACGGCCGGATCATCGAATCCGGAAGCCTTAAGATTAATGAAGGTATGCTGACCGGGGAATCCGAGGCTGTTGAAAAGCACACCAACACCATTGACCAGGAGGCCCCGCTCGGCGACCGCCGCAATATGGTGTTCAGCGGTTCCCTGGTGGTATACGGGCGCGGTGTTTTTCTCGTAACGGGTACTGCTCTGACTACTGAAATCGGTAAAATCGCTGAGCTGCTCGAAAGCGCCGAAGCCAAGCAGACGCCTCTGCAGCGCAAGCTCGAAGCCTTCAGTAAACAGCTCGGTATTGCTATTCTGATCCTGTCGGTCATCATCTTCGGTATTCAGGCCGGCCGTGTATGGCTGTCGGATACTAACGTTGATACTACGGAAGCCATATTCAACGCTCTGATGTTTGCTGTTGCGGTAGCGGTGGCCGCTATTCCTGAAGCACTCTCCTCCATCGTGACGATTGTCTTGTCTGTAGGCACGAACAAGATGGCCAAGCAGAATGCGATTATCCGCAAGCTGCCGGCTGTCGAGGCGCTCGGCTCGGCCGGTGTCATCTGTACGGACAAAACCGGTACCCTCACCCAGAATAAAATGACGGTCGTCGACTATTATCTGCCGGAGGGGAAAAAGGACCAGTTCAAGCTTGAACATCATGAATGGTCCCCGGAAGCCCGCAGGCTGCTGCATATTGCTGTTCTTTGTAACGACTCCAATATTAATGAAGAAGGCAAGGAGCTGGGCGACCCGACTGAGGTTGCGCTGATCGCCTTCAGTAATAGCCTGGATAAGAATTACCAGGAAATCCGCGATAACTTCCCCCGGGAAGCAGAGCTCCCGTTTGACTCCGAACGTAAGCTGATGAGTACCCTGCATACGTTTGGCGGACAAAAGAAAATGATTACCAAAGGCGGACCGGATGTGCTCTTTAGCGTATGTTCGCATGTCCTGATTGATGAAGAGGAAGTGCCTTTTACACAGGAGCTGCGTGAACGGTTCATCAAAGTCAATGAGGATTTCTCCAGCAGGGCGCTGCGTGTTCTGGCGTATGCCTACAAAACGGTACCGAATACCGCTACACAAATTACGCTTGAGGATGAAAAAAATCTGGTGCTCGTAGGCTTAACCGCGATGATTGACCCTCCCCGTGAAGCCGTCTACAGCGCCATCGCTGAATCCAAAAACGCCGGCATCCGCACGATCATGATTACAGGTGACCACAAAACCACCGCCCAGGCCATCGGGCGTGATATCGGCCTGATGAGTGATACGGATATTGCCATCACCGGCCAGGAGCTGGATGCCTTATCCGATGCCGAGCTCGACAGCAAGCTGGAGCAGATCGGCGTATATGCCCGGGTCTCCCCGGAGAACAAGATCCGGATTGTCCGCGCATGGCAGCGTAAAGGTAAAATAACCGCCATGACCGGCGACGGTGTAAATGACGCACCGGCCCTGAAGCAGGCCGATATCGGCGTGGCGATGGGCAGCGGTACCGATGTTGCCAAGGATGCGGCTGCGATGATTCTGACCGACGATAACTTCGTCTCGATTGTTAACGCAGTCTCCGTAGGACGGACGGTGTTCGATAATATTAAAAAAGCGATTGCCTATCTGTTCTCAGGCAACCTTGGGGCGATTATCGCCATCCTGTTCGCCCTGATCTTTGACTGGATTAATCCGTTCACGGCAATTCAGCTGCTGTTCATCAATCTGGCGAATGACTCCCTGCCGGCGATTGCGCTGGGTATGGAAAAAGCGGAACCTAATGTGATGAGCAGAAAGCCGAGAGAGCTTAACGAGGGCATCTTCTCAGGCGGACTGATGCAGGCAATCATTACCCGCGGCGTGCTCATCGGAGCAGCGGTTATTGTCTCCCTGTACCTGGGTCTTCAGCATTCCGACGACATGGGTGTAGCGATGGCGTTCACTACGCTGATCCTGTCCCGTACGCTTCAGACCTTTGCCGCCCGCTCTAACACTCAGACTTCGGTGGAAGCCGGCTTTTTCAGCAACAAATATGTTATCGGAGCCGTTCTGGTCTGCCTCGCCTTTTACGGTGTTGCCGTACTGCCGGGCATCAGAGAAATCTTCTCCATTCCGGATACGTTCGGGATGTCCCACTGGCTGACAGCAACAGGCCTGGCAGTCGGAGCTGTTATCCTGATGGAACTGGCCAAGCTGATCCGCAGAGCGTTCAGCCCCAAGACAGCGGAAAGTGCCCGGGCGTAATGTAAAGAAACGTTAAAACAGCGCTGTTCCTGCTTGCGGGAGCGGCGCTGTTTTTTGCGGGTGCGTGTGATAAAGTTACAAGTGAATATTATTTTAATGAGGAGGCCAGCCTAGCTATGGATATGTCCAAAGGCACCTACGGCTTCCGGTTCGCCGAAGATAAAGAGCTCAGCCTATGCGTACTCTACGCTGCCGGCAGTGATTCAATCACCACCCCGTCATACCACTGGGACGGACTGGAACGGACCGATGGTCCGCTTCTGCTGTTCCAGTACACGCTCTCCGGAGAGGGTGTATTTGAATCCTGGGGCCGGACCCACCGGGTCACGGCCGGACAGGCTTTTCTTGCGGAGATTCCCGGACCCCACCGTTATTACTATGACCCGGGGGCGTCCGAGCCGTGGGAGTTCCTGTTCCTGCTGTTCCGCCCCGAGCTGATTCTGCCCCACTGGCGAAAATTCCTGCGCGAAGCCGGGGAAGTCCCGCATCTGCCTGCAGACTGTCCCCCGGTCAGGCTGCTGAAGCTGATTGTCGCCGATGCGGCAGCAGGCCGGATCTCCGACCCGCTGATTGCCTCCTCCTCCATCTACCAGTTCATGACGGAGCTGGCCAGAATGCAGGTAACCACCCAGCGGGACAAGGAGAACTGGTCGGATAACGTGAGGCGGGCAGCTGAATACATAGAGCAGCATTATGCGCAGATGATCAGCATCGATCAGCTGTCCGAGCATGTGGCGTTATCCAAGTACCATCTGATCCGCCGGTTTTCGGCCAGTACCGGACTGACGCCCGGAGCCTATCTGACTCGGGTCCGCACCGAAAAGGCGATGGAGCTGCTCCGGGGAACGAGCCTTAGCATTGCAGACATTGCCGGGCAGATCGGCTATTCCAGCGGCAGCTATTTCATCAAGGCCTTCCGCAGCATGACCGGGCTGACGCCGGGTGATTTCCGCAGCGGGGGCGAGAGCCTCACCTACCGCAGGCTGTTCTTCGATTAATTAGAAACAGCAATATAGTGCTATTACGCTTGCAAGATTACTATAGATATTAATAATCTCCTACATTAAGATGAGGTTAATAAGAGCAATAATCCATCAGCAAAGGGGATTCACAATGACACATAAGCTTGCAGCACCTACTCCTCCGCTCGGCTGGAACAGCTGGGACTGCTACGGCGCAGCCGTAACGGAAGCCGAAATCCGCGGCAATGCGGAATATATGGCAGAACATCTTAAAGACTACGGCTGGAATTACATCACCGTTGATATCCAGTGGTATGAGCCTTATGCCAACTCCTCCCAATACCGGCCGTTCGTGCCGCTGGTAATGGATGAATATTCCCGGCTCATGCCTGCGGAGAACCGCTTCCCTTCGGCAGCGGACGGCCAGGGCTTCAAGCCGCTGGCTGATTATGTACACAGCCTCGGGCTGAAATTCGGCATTCATATTATGCGCGGCATTCCTCGCCAGGCTGCCCATGCCGGTACAGCACTGCTCGGTACAACGGCAACAGCCCGCGACATCGCCCATACCAACTCCATCTGCCCCTGGAACACGGATATGTATGGAGTAGATGCCTCGAAGGAAGGTGCTCAGGAATATTATGATTCCCTCTTTGAGCTGTATGCCCAGTGGGGCGTCGATCTGGTCAAGGTGGATGACATCGCCGCGTCCAGGCTGTATGATACCCATCAGCCGGAGATTGCCCTGATCTCCAAGGCCATCGAGCGCAGCGGTCGGCCGATGGTGCTGAGCCTGTCACCGGGCCCGGCTCCGGTGGAATACGCTGACTTCTTCGTAGAGCACGCCAATATGTGGCGGGTCACGGATGATTTTTGGGATCTGTGGCCGCTGCTGCTGGACATGTTCGACCGCTGCCGTAAGTGGCAGGGCGTACCCGTGGACGGCAGCTGGCCGGACTGCGATATGCTGCCGCTCGGCCATATCGGCATCCGTTCGGTGGACGGCGGCGGCGCAGACCGCTGGACCCGGTTCACGCGTGACGAGCAGCTGACGATGATGTCGCTCTGGAGCATTTTCCGCTCGCCGCTCATCTTCGGCGGCGAGCTGCGTGACAATGACGAGTGGACACTGTCATTGCTGACCAACCGCGAAGTGCTCCGCATCCAGCAGGAGAGCCACGGCGCAAGAGAAGCCCTCTGCAAGGGCGAGCTCATCGTGTGGACTTCCGGGCACAACGACGGTACCCGTTATGCCGCCGTATTCAACACCGGCGAGAGCCCGCTGCAGGTGGAGCTGGCTCTGGAAGAGATCGGCCTCAGCGCAGCAGCCGGTACAGAGCTGTGGAGCGGTGAAGCGGCTGAGCTTACCGCAGGTACACTGCAGACAACCGTACCGCCGCATGGCGTGAGATTGTATAGCTTTGCATAAATAGTGAAGGGTATCCCGCAAGCCGTCAGCAGAAGGCTGGGGATACCCCTTTTTATGATGCAACCCTTACACTACATTAATGACTAGCTGTGCCGGATACATTCCCTCTGAGTAGGCTGACAACACGATGCGCCCCTTTTCCCCGGTCAGTCGGATAGCCGTGCTGAGACAGCCGTGGTACAGATGCATCCAATTGCGGTCATACGGCTCGCTTGAGCTGAGGTCGCCATTGTCCACCGCAATGATCTCCGCCGGGCCTTCAACCTCGAAAGTGACTTTGGAGCTATCGCGGAACACAGGCACGCCATCGGCATCTATTGCCCGGACAGTGAGCAGCTTTTGCGATACGTTATCAGCATCCAGAGTGACCGCCTCCTGATCAAACACCAGCCTGACCGCAGGCCCTGCCGTCTTCAGCACATATTGGCTCACTTCATCGCCGCCGATATACCCCTTTACAGTAATTGTACCCGGCTGATAAGGCAGATAGCCGGTAATCATCCGGCCCGGGTAGGCAGCCGGCTTGTCCACATAAAATCTTTTACCGTTCAATTCAAGAGTGACCTCTTCGCAGTTCGTAGCAATCATGTACGGAATCACGGTCTTGTTAAACTGCGGGAAGTTCCAGTGGCTGGCATACCGCGGCGTATCCCAGTGCTCTTTGGTGCCCTCGTCCTGCAGGGAATAATCCATGACGGCCAGATAGGCCATCGGCTTATCCGACCAGTAGCTTTCATAGAGATAAGACAGCGGCTTGCGCTCATTATTCGTATAGAACAGCGAGCCCGCCCAGCCCTTGGCCGGATACCCCATAGACTCCCCGAGGTAGTCAATTCCGGTCCACAGCATGCCGCCGATTACATAATCGTGCTGCTCCACATCCATCCACGGTATATCTGGCGTAAAATTCTGCATCTGCTCGCGGTGGCCGCGGAAAAACTGGTACGTCTCCGTACCCAGAATCAGCTTATCCGGCAAAGCCTCATGAATCTCAGGGTACCATTGCTCCTGATAATTGCAGCAGACCACATCGACGATCTCCCCGATCCGGCGGATCCGTTCCACCCGTTCGGCCACATCATAAATTTCCGTCTCATCCGCCTCGTCAACAAACTGCTGGATATCCTCGATTTTGGACACGTCGACATTGCTCTCAACCTTAAAATGCGGGTTCATCGCATACGATACCGGCCGTGTATCATCCAGCGTCAGCAGATGCCCTCTCAGCATACTAAGAATCTTCAGCATGGAGGCCTGCCCCTGATGCTCCACCTCATTGCCGACACCCCACATAAAGATGCACGGATGATTCCGGTCGCGCTTCACCATCCCCTCCAGGTCACGCTGCCACTCGGTCTCGAAATAACGCCCATAAGCCCCGCCGGTCCATTTGTCAAAAGGCTCCTCGTACACCAGCAGGCCCAGCTCATCACACAGATCCAGTAGCTCTGCCATAAAAATATGGTGGGAGGTGCGGATCGCGTTACAGCCGATTTTTTTGAAGGCAAGCAGCCGGTCTTTCCAGATCTCCGCCGTTACAGCCGTTCCGAGACAGCCTGCATCCTGGTGGATACACAGCCCTTTCACCTTAGTTAATTGCCCGTTGATATACATCCCCTTGTGCGGAACCATTTTGATTTCCCGGATGCCGACGTTCAGACCGTAATGGTCAACAGCTTCATCCCCCTGAAAAAGCGACAGCTCCAGACGGTACAGCTGCGGCTGCTCCGGACTCCACAGTTTCGCTGATGGAACCTCAAACCGGATAACGCCCTGCTCGTTGGATTCTTGCGTGTAGGAGATGTCTGCGTCTGCATCAGTGAGAACGGCTTTTACGAGCGCTGTAATGCCGGTTTTTACATTGACAATACCTGTGCTGCCTTTAATCTTCGTTGTTACTTGAATTTCATAAGGCACCAGATGCTTCTGCGGCAGCTCCAGCAGGGTTACATCACGGTAAATGCCTGCACCCGAATACCATCTGTCCGCCGGGAACACGGTGTTATCCACCTTAACCTGAATCAGGTTATCGCCTTCATGAATCAGGTCTGTGATATCCAGTTCAAAGCTGGTATAGCCGTATTTATGGCCGCCTGCTTCTGTGCCGTTGACCCAGACTGTACTATTTTCATAGATTCCGCCAAAATGCAGCTTATACACATAGCCGTCCTTCATTCCGCTGATGGTCAGCCGCTTTCTGTACCAGCCTGTTCCCCAGCGGTCCCTGAAGCCCTGAGCCTCTCCCTGCTTCATCTGCGTATTTACCGGAGCGGTGATCGCCCAGTCATGCGGCAGCTTTACGGGTGCAAAATTTCCGTCCTCAGGCTGCTGCAGGGTGAACTCCCAGCCGTCATTGATTTTGGTTTCAAGCCTGCTCATTGTGATGTACCATCCTTAATATAGATTTGTAAGCGCTACACAAACTTTGTTATATTTATATTGTAGTGATGTTATTCCCTGCGAACAATCTAAGGATATTCATATAAACATTAATATATTAAGGTCGTGATCCTATGTACAGACGGCTTCTGCCCCTTATTACGGAATCAGACAAGGAGCTTCCCTACTACCTTGTGGATGCGGGTATTCACTGGGATCAGGAGCATATTGTCCGTCCGGACGGCTACTTGTATCAATGGATTCAATGTGTGGAAGGCGAAGGCGAGCTGATCACCAGCGGCAGAACCTTCCGGGTAAAAGAAGGCACCGCGATGCTGCTGCTCAAGGGGACTCCCCATGAGTACTATGCGGTCAGCCCGTCCTGGCGGGTGAACTGGATTGTGTTCGACGGCCATCAGGTGGAGAGCTTTCTGAAGCGGACGGCGGGGATTACCGCTCCGGGGGTCTACTATCTTTCGAAGCCTGAGGTTTTTACGGCCAGAATCCAGAGCATGATGGATATTCAGCAGGCCGACTATGCCCTGCGGAGTCTGGAATGGTCCGCTCAAATCTACTCCCTGCTGATTGAAATAGTCCAGTATGCCTCCGTCCATCCGCACAACAGTGCTTCTACGCTCAATCTGAAGCTGAAGCCGCTGTTTGACTATATCGAGCAGAATGCCCACAAACCGCTGACACTGGAGGAGATGGCCGGAGTGGCCGGCATTACGCCGCAGCACCTGTGCACCGTGTTCAAGAAAACGACGAACATCCGGATTTTCCAGTACATTCATTCGGTGCGGATCAAGAACAGCAAGGAGCTGCTGCTGCGCAGTCCCAATATGCCGGTAAAAGAGGTGGCTCTCCTGTCCGGGTTCGAGGACCCCAACTATTTCTGCACCGTGTTCAAAAAGCACGAGCAGCTCAGCCCGAACCAGTTCAGAAAGCTGTATTCCTGAGCTGTGCTGGTTCGGGGGCGGTGGATACGGGGCGGCCGCAGCTGAGGCTGAACGCAATGCAGCCGCAAGCGCGAATGCGCCTGCGGCTGCAAGTGTGGCACGGCTGTGGCTATAGAGCTGATGTTGCGGAACATGCCGTTAATGGATGCTGATGCGACACGGTTACATTCATAAGGTAATTGCAGCGAGGCTATGGTTGCATAGCTGAAGCAGTAGCGCCGACCGCATCCTCAACCGCCTCGCCCCAGGTTCCCGGCTCTCCGCTGCCGGCAGCGCCGTCCATCATAAGCTGCAGGCTGCCGCCGCTGGCTGCAATTTCTCCGATCCGGCTCCACGGCTGATCCATATTGTCCTGCAGCAGTCCAGGGCGGAAATAATCCATCGCTACCTCAATCGGCTTGCGCTGGATCACAATAGTGCCGCTGCCGGAATGCAGGTCAGTTCCGCTGTCTTCCGCCCAGAAGACGGCGTAATCCAGCATGCTGTTCTTGGCCTGCTCGTACGGAATGTCCGGTTTAACGGAGGCGTACGCCCAGTTATCCCACTGCCGGCCGACCTTATAACCCCGGGAGAAGCCGCTATCGTTCATGATCGGCAGCGGCACGGAGGATTCCCTGTCTACATAAACCAGCCGGGTCTGAAACCCATACTCCTTATAATGTGTTTCAGTATACACACCATGATTGGTCCAGCCCAGCACGGGATAGGTTACCCGCTTGTAGACTGCGGCCGTATCCCTGAGGGCAGCCGTCAGGCTGCTGTTTTCGCCGGTCAGATATTTCCCGTAGGCCGGTGTCCCGAAGGAAATGACTATAAACGAGACCCCCCATAACAGCAGGAAGGTTCCGGCCGGCCAGAACTTTCCGGCAAAGGGAGAGGTCGCCTGTTCCGGCGGAGCCACGATACCGATGCCGCAGGTGCTGTCTGTGCAGCCTCCCTCCCGTTTACGTTTGGCTGCTACCTTGCCGTAAATAGCGGCCGCGATACCATGAAACGGCGGCAGGCCAAGCAGGAGGCCGGCCGGATAAGCCCAGCCCATAGACCGTAGAACGGCGGCGTAGGTATCCACACCTTTATGCAGCTTCTCTCCCTTTTCCACGGCATAAATGTCATGCAGGAGATCTGCCTCCGGAATATCAGCCAGCAGCTTTTCCTCAGCCGCAAAATCCTGCAGTGCCTTCCACTCAATTGCCTTGCGGAAATCCAGTGCCGAGAGGATGCCGACCGTCTGTCGGCACAGCGGACATAGCCGGTCATAGTAGACCGTCAGCCGTTTGCGCTTCGCCGCGATCCACCGGTCATACAGCTTGCGGTAGGCGCTCTCCGGAATAATCGCCAGATGGATCGTGATCACCAGCAGGCTCATCGCCGGAATCGGGAAAACAAACAATACACCGGCATGCAGGAGTACTCCGGCAAGACTCATCCATACCCGGAGCCGCTTGAACCATACCAGGAAAATATACACTCCTTCATAAACAAGCAGAGAATAGCCCATTAGCCGTACCAGCCACTCGTGGTCGATCAGCCAGGAGACATCATAGTAGGTGGTAAACGGAAGCGAGGCCGGCGCCCAGAGGCCCAGTCCCGAAAGATACATGTCTGAGGATAGCTTGTACAGCATTGAATCCAGATAAAACAGCCCGATCAACAGAATCAGAAACGCGGTATGAATAAACCGGGCCTGAGGCCTGGGCAGCTTCCGCACACGGACCCGGGCCTGCCGACGGCGCTCCATCAGACTCTCTATGGACAGGCACGCTGACACAGGCATAAACATCAGCAGGAATGAACCCGTCAGAAACAGCGAATCCACCTGCCAGTTGTTCGCCTCATTTACTACAACAAAGCCAAGTATATAAACACTGATTACATAATTGACAATCGCAGCCGGACGGGTCAGATATCCGATCAGCAGCAGGAACAAAGCTATCATCCAGAGCACAAACAGGGCGGTCAGGAAGACAGGCACCTGTGCGGCCAGGCTGTCTTTTTGAAAAATCAGGTCCCTCATCGTCATCATCTGCAGCAGCTCAAGCATCCATACAAGCGAGAACCCGATCCGGAACAGCGCCAGCGGAAAGGCCGGCTCCTTCCGGTCATACAGCTTCTCTTTCAACTTATTCCACATCGTATAACCCCCTTGCGCCTGTCTTGGTGTTCACTCACTCAATCATTAACCGATTACCCGCCGTGCAAACAGCTGGAACATCAGAGCCTGAGCGCTGTAACGGACTCAGACAACCTTATTTCGCCAAAATCTCACTTTTAGCCGGGCTAACCGGACCCCAGCGCTCTTATTTTGCGGAAATGGCCTGACAGGCCCTCACGTTAGGGATAATAAGAGCATATTATCCGTTCATTGATATGTGATATATTACATAAATGAACTTCGGTTACTATATTACATCTAAAAGGTGGCACCATGGAAACCAATAAAACAGAACGTATTAACGAAGATAATTACAAAGTATTGGCTTTGTTAAGCCAGTACCTGAATGACCGGCCGGATAACATAAGTAAAGAAGAGATAGAGGAGATCACCGGATTCGGCGTATCTGCAGAATATGCATTCGGGGTTCTTTTCGCGGCTGCACTGGGACTGGATATTGTGGACAACGCTGAGGATACGGCTCTCTATAACACCTATTTCAGCAAAATGCTGCACAGGCTCGATATTCAGAAATATTACGCTAATCCGTACTTCAGGAACATCAAAATTCCCGCGGTTACGATCGGCAGCAGTGAACTGAAATATGAACAGTATAAGCCTTATGAGGCTTTTGTCTGCAATGACATTATTACCACGCCTGAAGGACGATTGATGCCGCAGATTGGTTTCTTTGAGACGGAATTCCGATTCCCGGCGGTGCTTGAGAACAACCGGATCTGGATGACCATTACGCCGAATGAGATCGAGACGATGAAGGAAGCTGTCGCCGGGGCGTCCGGTAATGTGCTGACGTACGGGCTGGGGATGGGCTATTATGCCTACATGGTTTCGGAAAAAGAAGACGTGCAAAGGGTAACGATAGTGGACAGCAACGAGGACGTGATCAAGCTGTTCAGCCAGCATATTCTGCCCCAGTTCGGTAATGCGCAGAAGGTCACGGTTATCCAGGCAGATGCCTTTGAATATGCTGAGCAGCAAATGTCTCAGGGCCAATATGACTTTGTGTTCACCGATCTGTGGCATGACGTTTCAGACGGCCTGGACATGTACCTGAAGATGAAAACATACGAGAGCCTGAGTCCGGCATCCCGGTTTATGTATTGGATTGAGCAGTCGATTTTGTGCTATTTGTAAAAAGCGCGGGCTTGTCACGGATTAGCATTAAAGGGGCGGCAGCGCATGAAGTACCAAAATGTGGAGTACCGGGGTGCGAGCAGGGTGCGAGCAGGATGCAAGGCGGGAGTGCCGCGGGTCAGCACGGTGCTAGGGTGCAGTGAAGGGGCCACGGCCGGAGCGGGGCGACGCTGGTCAGCACAGTGCGAGTGCAGTACAGGGTTCCTCGGCCGGAGCGGGGTGCAGTGTACTAGCAGCTGAGCGGGCCAAATTAATGGGATTTTTCCCTCTAATCTCCTTCTCTCAGCCTCATTTCACTCCAAGTAGTGGGATTTTTCCCTCTAATCGTCCTCTTTCAGCCTCATCTCGCTTCAAATAATGGGATTTTTCCCTCTAATCACCCTCTCTCAGCCTCATTCCGCTCCAAATAGTGGGATTTCTCCCTCTAATCACTCTCTCTCAGCCTCATTCCGCCCCAAATAATAGGATTCTTCCCTCTAATCGCTCTTTCAGCCTCATCTCGCTTCAAATAATGGGATTTTCCCCTCTAATCGCTCTTACTCGTCCACATCCGGCATAGCCTGCCACTTTCGCCCAATCGGCTCACTTTAGCTAACGGCCCTCCTTTTGCAATATTCAGAGAAATCCCCTCTTCGCGTCTGTTCTAAGTCTACAAAAAAAGCGTTCAACCCGGCTAAGGGTTGAACGCTTTTCGCATAGACAGCACTGCTTATTTTTCAAGGAATCCGGTAGATGGATTTGTGATGAAGAAACCTTCCTGCGGTACGTAGAAGTATTGAACCCATACTCCGTCCAGCAGGGGCTCACGTGTATCCAGCAGTACCTCGATATCCTTGTCGGTTGCTACAATTTCGTCATGCTCAGTCGGTGTATCCAGAGTCACATCATAGTGACCGTGATCCCCGTGATTCTGGGTAATCACTACGCGGATTTTCTTGCCTTCCGCTTCCGGAGTGTTCAGCATGTCTTTCAGGACTTTAGCGGCATTGCGGTTAATTTTACATTTCATCCTCTGGCGACCTCTATTCTTCATAATTTGCAGTAAGAAGTCCATTATAACATATTATAAGGTACTATATATAATTTAGCGTAGTCCGTTTAAAGAGGAGTATTACTCATCCCCCGCCGGGATGGAACTTTGCTGTTTAGTTCCTCCGGCACGGGTTATTTATAATGTAGCACTTTAGAATTCACAAGGAGGGGTTACGATGCCAACCACAACCAAAACGAAGGAAATGCTGGTTAACGCTATAGCACCTATGGATGATCTGGCGATTGCCACTGACATGCTGTTATCGGCAAAAACGGCCGTACGCACCTACGCGATTGCCCTTACGGAGACTGCGACCCCCAAAGTACACAAAGTACTAAAAGCCCAGCTGGATACTGCCATCGAAACACATCAGAAAATTGCCGCCTATATGATTGAAAATGAAATGTACCATCCTTATGATATAACCGAACAGGTAGAGCATGATTTAAAAAAAGCTGAAACAGCGCTTGAGCTGCAAAAATAACCGCTAAGAATTGTTAGCATCATTTCCGCAGCCCGGACTCCGGGCTTTTTTTTGACGGCAATAATAAGGCTCCGGCTTATTGCTCCTGATAAGGTAACAATAAACAGCATACGCCAACATCATAAATCCGGGAGGAACTAGGATGATATCCAATGAACAAGCTATAAGCTCTGCTAACCTTACAACCAATATTCATTTGGAAAGTCTGCATCATGTTCCGCACAGCAACTGGGCCTACCCATACGACAAGGAGACCTTTCATTTACGTGTCCGGACCAAAAAGCAGAACGTGGAACGTGTTTATGCACTGACAGGAGATAAATATGACTGGGAAACCTATAATCACGAATATCAAATGCGCAAAATCGGGACCGACCGGCTCTTCGATTATTGGCAAACGACGGTAAAGCCGGACCATCGCCGTTTCTCCTATGCCTTCCGCTTTCATACCGGTGAAGAAACCGTGTGGATGACTGAGAACGGGATTCATACCGGGGAGCCTGAATCACCAAACGGCTTCTATGACTGGCCGTATATCCATGAAATTGATATTTTCCAGGCTCCGGAATGGGCCAAATCAGCGGTATTTTATCAGATTATGCCTGAGCGTTTTGCGAACGGGGATACAAGCAATGATCCTGATAAAATTTCACCATGGGGTGGTAAGCCTGCTACGGATAACTTTTTCGGCGGGGATCTACAGGGGATTATCGACCATCTCAACTACCTGGAGGATTTGGGGATTACGGCCATTTATCTCACTCCGATTTTTGAGGCACCTACCAACCATAAGTATGACACCACCGATTATATGAAGGTTGATCCTCACTTCGGCGATCTGGAGCTGCTCAAAAAACTGGTTGATGAAGCCCGCTCCAAAGGAATCCGGATTGTCCTGGATGCCGTGTTTAATCATATCGGCTCCAATTCTCCCCAGTTTAAGGATGTTATCGAACATGGGGAGAATTCCAAATATGCGGACTGGTTCCATATCAACGAATTCCCGGTTCAGGTCAAAGAAGGAAAACCTAATTACGATGCCTTCGGATTCTTCGCCGAGATGCCCAAGCTGAATACAGCCAATCCGGAAACGCGCAAATATCTGCTGAATATTGCCGAGTATTGGCTCAAGGAACTCGGCATGGACGGCTGGCGGCTTGATGTTGCCAATGAAATCGACCATCATTTCTGGAAGGAATTCCGCACCCGGATTAAGGCCATTAACCCCGATGCCTATATTATCGGCGAGAACTGGAATGATTCCCTGCGCTGGCTGCATGGCGACCAGTTTGATTCCGTCATGAATTATCCGCTCTCAGACCGGCTGATTGAATTCCTGCAAAGCGACGATATGGATGCACAGACCTTCTCGGAATATATCGGCGGCCTGCTGATGCGTTATCCGCAGCAAGCCAATGAAGTGCTGTTCAATCTTTTGGCCAGCCACGACACCCCGCGGCTGCTTACCCAGCTGGGCGGCGACAAAAACAAGCTCAAGCTGGCGGTCGCCTTCCTGCTTACTTTTACCGGAACGCCTTGTATTTATTACGGGGATGAAATTGGCCTTGATGGCGAAGGAGATCCGGATTGCCGTAAATGCATGATCTGGGAGGAAGAGGAGCAGGACCGGGGTCTGCATCAAACCTACAAACAGCTAATCCAGCTCCGCAAGGACCATCCGGTTCTGAGTACAGGAGAGTTCAGCTTCCTGAAGAACAACCAGCAGGAACGCCCGCTGATCTATGAACGTTACAATGATAAAGAACATTTTACGGTCTGGATGAATCCATCCGCGGAACCGGCAACCCTGGCACAGGCACTTGAGGGCAGCTGGAAGGATGCCTTCACCGGAGAAGCCGCCGCAGCAGACAATGGCGAGATCACACTTGCGCTCGAACCCTTCAGCTTCAGAATACTATTTAAAGACTAAGCTCAGCATAAACTGCACAACCAAGCTGCTTTACTCCTCTTCAGGAGTAAAGCAGCTTTTCTTTTTCCAGTGTTTCCGTAAAAAGAAGTCTGCAAATTCCGGACAATTCAGGGCATGCTATCTTTGTTACACATTTCACTTTAAAGACCACTTTAATGACAAAGGAGCATATCCATGACAGGAATTTTAGGCGGCAACCCTAAAGACGAGCCGATGCATTACGGGGAGATTTTTAGCGTATGGACAGCCTCGACAGTAGCCAAGGGCGCATTATCCAGTTACCGGGCGTACACATATCATGCCGGTGATCATGACCTGAAGAAGATCTTAGGGGCTATGATTGATCAGGCTGAGCTGGAAATCAGCGAACTGGATTCGCTGCTGGCCGAGCAGGGACTGGCGTCTGCGCCAGCTATGCCGCTACGTCCTGAAGCCAAGCTCGAAGACATCCCGGTCGGCGCAAGATTTACTGACCCGGAGATTGCAGCCATGCTGGCTGCAGACAGCGCAGCCGGACTGGTCGCCTGCAGCCAGGCCATGGGAATATCCATCCGCGAGGATGTAGGCGCCTTGTTTGCCAAGTATCACCTCACCAAAGCTGCCCTTGGTCTAAAAGTTCTGCATTTAACCAAGAAAAACGGCTGGCTGATCCCTCCGCCGCTTCAGGTAAAAAGACCGGAGGCCGTGAAGGTATAGTGACCTGCTGGATTATGCAGTGCCGGAATCAGCGGTGTGCTGCTACAAGTCATCAAGTCTGATTTTGGCCTTAATGGACCTGCGGAAAACCGCAGGCCCCTCTTTTCATCTATTCCCACTTCATAAGCTTTTGGATATGGGCAGCCAGTTTATCAGCCGCTTTATGATGAGTAACCGGTGACGGGTGAAGGTCGGAAGCATAGCCGTCAGCTGCCTCCTGCACTTCAAACTTCATCGTGGAAATAGTATTGTCCCCCGTTTCAGCAGAATAGCAGCTAACCGCCTGCTCCACATAAGGATAGAGCCTGTCCCCCATGATTCCCAGCGTACACAGTATCTTCGCATGCGGATTACAGCGCCGGACTGTTTTTAGAAATCCGGCATATTCCCGGGCATACTCGGCCTGCCGCACAGCGTCATCCTTGGTATAGGAATCATCATTTGTACCCAGATTAATAACAATCAGGTCGGGTACAAACCGGCTGAAATCCCAGGAAAGCTGCTGGGGAAGCAGCTTATTATCAAATCTGCCCTCGGATTTACCCACCTTTTCATAGTAATCCGGAAGCAGATGTGTAGTCAGCTTCTGGTCATTTTCCGTATAGCCTGTGATAATCCCGTATCCGCTGTAAGATACCATGCTGTAGTCTGCCTGAAGCCTTCGGGCGGTCAGATACGCATAGGCCTTGGTAACATCTTCAGTAGCGGTGGAGAAAGAGTGCGTCCCGTCCTCATCATCCACACCATAACCGCAGGTAATGGAATCTCCAATAAATTCGATCTTATGTACGCTGGCCGGGGCCGGCTTAATGCCCTCCGCAGCATCGACTGTGATAGACACAATCCCTGCGGTCGACATTGCCGCCTCGGACAGCTTGATGACGGTTACCGTAATCTCCTGCTCTGTGTCGCTTTCAAACACAGTATACGTTGCCAGCGGCCGGTCAAGCTGTTCATCAATCACCCGCACACCGTTTACACAGATAGCGATCCGGGCCAGGTTATTGCCGGTTAAGGCAACAGCATCCCCTTTTAACGTGATTTGCGCCTTCCGGCCATAAAAGGTGAATTCAACACCGCTGCCGGAGAGGGCCAGCCACCGCACATCATTATAATAGTGGGTCCGTCCGATGATTTTTACATTATTCTCCGTTGCTCTATATACCTCAATGGCTTCTGTCATAACTGTAGCTACCTTCCTTCTCAGCTTCTATACACGCAGTAGTAATGTACCCCTAAAGGCGGTTTTTTGGCAATAGCTTTGAGTAACAGCTAATTCCCCCCATATAAAGTAATGTTGAATTCGTATTAATGTTGATTCAGCTCAAAATGCGCCTCCACAAGGGAGGCGCACCATAAAGAATAATATAGCTACAGCTTATTAATAATTCTATACACAATAACCGCAGCTTCTGCTCTGGTCGCATTGGCATGCGGATTGAGCTTGCTACCGCTGCCGCTGACGATTCCTTCCTTTACCATCTTAACAACATCTGCTACAGCATAGGCTGCCACCTCCGACCTGTCGCTAAACTTACGGATATCGTCAGCGCTGCCCGCCGGCATTGCCGCCCCGCTAAGCGAAAGGGCCCTGCTGCCGAGAACCATCAGCTCCTGGCGGGAGATCGGCGTATCCGGCTTGAAGAGGTTATTGCCCGCTCCATCTGTGATCCCCAGCTCCCTGGCGATTCCCAACGCTTCATAGTAGTATTTCGCAGGACTAACATCGCTAAAGTTATCATTGAAGCTGGCTGTAAGTCCCAGACCCCTTACCAGAATAACTAGGAAATCCGCCCGGGTGATGTTTGTATCTGGTGCAAAGGACGTATCCGAAATTCCGTTGATTACACCTTTGGAGGCCAGTGTTTCTATCGATTGCTGCGCCCATGTCAATTTAGCCGCATCAGCAAAAGTCCTGAATGCATAGGAAACGGCAAACTTACTGAAGTGCGTGGTACTGAAGGTTACCCTGCCTACCGCCGCATCATATCTCGTATTGGGTATCTTGGTTGCCATCCCCGCCTTATCAATATACCAGACTACGAGATGTTCACCGCTGTTAAGTTCGTCCTGCCTAGGTGTGTATGGAACAGATACTTTAACCGGTGCATTTTTGTTGCTCCATTCAACGGCTGCACCGTCAACCTTCGCAGTCAGCTCGATGACCGGTTTACTGCTGGCGCTTGCTCTCAGCGACGGGTCATTTATTGCCGCCGCATCCGCTAAGCCAATAACCACGGAAACAGTGGAGCTGCCTGCTATAAGCGCAGCTTCGAACATATTTCCGGGCAGTTCAATAGTTCCAACCGGAGTAACCAGCTGGATTACCTGCTTCGGATCTCCTGCAAACAGGCTGGCCGGCAGCACCGGCTCATACGCTTTAGCTCCTTCAGCCTGCGTTATAATGATCTCCACAGTCCTGATTCCCCTGGCATCCGCTGCTGCCTTGGACAAGGCCGTGCTGACGGCTGCTGCAGAGACCTCTGCCTTCGCGACAGCCGTCGCCGGATCAAGCACGGCAGTCAGCGTGATGGCAGAGCCTGCCGCTTCAGGCGAAGGCTTCGGTGTCGCTGCTCCAGTCTGTCCGCCTGGCAACGGCGGTGGTGTTGGTGTGGCGGTCGCCGCCGGCGTTGGTGTAGGCGTTGCAGCCGTTTCACCAACCTTTACCACCAGTTCCACGGTTTTCGGGCTTCCGTTCACATTACCGGTAACCGTGAATGGGCCGGCTGTACCGGTATCCGGCACGCCGGACCATTTCACACCTACCTCCCGGTTAGCCCCGCTGTCGAATACAGCAATTACGGAGCCGGGCAACACAAGCTTGCCGCCTTTGGCAACTGTAATAGCCTGCAAGGGCCTGAAGCCCGTTATCGTCTCGGTATGCTCAACTGTGAAAGCCTGCAGCTCTGCCTTCCCACTGCCGGCCGAGCTCACGGAGCCGTAATACTCTCCCTTTGGAAGCACGGTCTGGAAGGTGTGCTGTCCATTTTTAAGCTCAGCCTGATCCACATAGACGATGGATCCGGTCTGCTTTTGCATAATCAATACCGTTATTGTGTCCTGCTCATTGGCTGTACTGGTCACCTTGATTGCTGCTGTATTATGATCTACCTCCAGGCTGGCCGTTAAGGCTGCGGCTGCCGATACACCGGCAATGCCGAACGGAAGCACCAGCAATGAGAATATGATCCATGCTATGCATGCTCTGAAGATCCTCTTGTTCATAAGCCTCCTCCTAACTGCACGGACTTCTCGTTGGAAATGAGCTGTCCTTCTTGCACATTATTGATGACATAAGCCTTTATCTGCAGCCCTGTAAGCTGCAGGGGAGTGCTGAACATGGCTTTTACAGTCTTGGTCCCGTTCACCCCAAAGGCTGACTTCACATAAGACGAGGAGAGAATATTGCCCTCTGCGTCACACAGCTGGATAACAACGACACCCTCCGGGACAGCAATCGAATTCCGCTCAACAGTAACTGCGGCTACAGCGGTCAGCCCAGGAGCCGGCTGCGCTGCTTCATTTCCCAGTGCATCTGTAAGCTTGATATCCGTTACCGTAAAGGAGCTGCTGAGCTGCACATTCGAGAATTTAGCCGTGTTATAGTATTTATCCCCGATCGCAGGCTGGGTCCCGTCGACGGCAAATCCGATATAAGCCTCCTTATCCATAGCAAAGGTATCCCTGAACAGCTCTTTCCAATGCTCACCGTCATAGGAGGTAAAAGCAACAATGGTATCCCCTACACGCTCCAGCTTCAGCCAGATCGGCAAGGTGTTATCGGTTAAGCTTGGCAAATAGTCCTGCGGATAATCTGCATTGTTCAGCGTGCGGATAGTCTCTCCTTTGTTCATCCGCGATGAGAAATAGGTGGCATAGAACGTGTCATCCTTATCCCCGTTTCCAAGCTCATCCCGGTCTGCCTTCACGATGGAGGTGCTGATCACCGCTGCAGCTGCGTCCGGCTCCAGGCTGTCCCGGATCATCAGGCCCGAAATGGCGTTGTTGTCCAGCAGGGCGATGGAATCCAGTCTGGCGGTTAAGGATGCATTGCCGCTGACCGGCTGGTATACATAATGGAAGCTGTCACTGCGGCCGGTGATTTTTCCGGACCCTTTCACGGTCAGCGTACCGGAGCCGTCCAGGCTTCCACTGCCCTTCACCGGCGTATTGCCGATATCGGCAGACTTCCAATCTGCAGACACCTCGGGACCGTTGACATGAACCGGCAGGGAGGTGGACTGGGTTGCATTTCCTTTCGTATCAAAAGCACGCGCCGAGATAAAATAAGTGCCGTCCTCCACATTGTCCATAGTGAAGCTGTATGGGGCCTTCTTTACTTCCCCCAGCAGCACATCATTGCTGTAAAATTGCATCTTGGCAATTCCATCCATGTCTGAAGCCTCTGCATCAATCTGGATGGCTCCGCCTTCGGCAAACAAAGCGCTATACACAGGTGATTTCAGCTTAACCACAGGATTGTCTGCAGCATGGGTCATATCTGCCAGACTGTTCAGATAATTCTCCAGATTGCTGTACCCGTTCGGACTGATGGTTTTGCCGTCCGCTTTGTTCAGCTTATTCAGGCCATGAGCCTCTTCCCAGGCATCCGGCATGCCGTCATGATCGCTGTCCAGCGGAGCTTCAGCGGATTGTAATTCCGGGTAACCGCCCACCTCATATTCCCGGTTGATCGTCCGGCCGGTTCCGTCTATTACATCCTGTACGGCCCGGGCATCTGCGGCATCCCTTCTTGGCAGCACCGCACCAGCCATGTCCAGCACATCCCGGTAGGCCTGCTCGGCATCCGTGATCTTTACGGTTGTATAGCTGTCATTCTGAAACGGGGCCTTGGAGAGAACCGTAGCCGGGATTGCATTCTGAATCCCCTTGCTGTTGTCCGCGCTGATCTCCGGGCTGCCGTACATGTAATTCCCGTCCACAAAAAACTCACCGTCACCGGGATTGATGATTCTGCCTTTTACAGACTGGAGGGTAGACGGTCCCGGCTTGTAGTAGTTATTAATGACATTGGACTGCAGCGTGGTTAAGCCGCCATAGGTGTTGTTAAAGCCCCAGTTGTAAATCACATTGTTAGACATCGTGATATTGCCGGGCGTATTGCCGTTTCCGATTCTCGGCATTCTGCTGGTATGGCTGGTAAGCAGATTGTGGTGGAAGGTTGTCGCATTGCCGCCCCAGATCCCGCCGTACCCGTGTTTTCCTTTTACATGCCCGGATAAAGTAAGGCTTTCGCTGATGATGCTCCACTGCACGGTCAGATTGTTATTCTCATAAAAGGATAAACCTTCGTCCGTCGACCAGCCGGCCGAGACATGATCAATCATCACATAATTGGAGCCCCGGCCGCCCAGGGCATCCGGCTCACTGGAGATGTTGGCCGAACCGGGTCTGAATCTTAAATACCGGATAATAATATTGGTTGCACTGCTGATGTCGGTGTTAAAGCCGGCGATGCAGATCCCGTCTCCAGGAGCGGTCTGTCCGGCAACCGTAATGTTTTTTCTGTTGGTGAAGCCGAGCGAACTGGCCAGGTGAATCGTCCCCGATACACGGAATACGACCATCCGGTTGTCTCCGCTCACAGCGTCCCTTAGAGACCCCGGCCCGGAGTCATTCAGATTGGTCACTTCATAGACGTCATAGCCCCGGCCGCCGCTGGCATACATCCCCCCGCCCTCGGCCCCAGGAAACGCCGGTATAGCCGCCGGCGCCTGGGCAGCATGAGCAGGCACGGCATCAGCCAGAAATGAAGCGCCAAGCAGCGCACATAACGCAGTTGAGATCATCCTTTTCTTCATGGTTCATCCTCCTGCAGATTAATTGGATTGTAACTCGGCCGTTTCAGAAACAGGCTGCATGTCAGTCATGTTGTCCCAGACAAAGGCTTTGAGCGTATAGCCGTCCACATCATCAGGAAGCCTCAGCCGGGCGTATAGGGTATCCGTCTCACCACTGTACAGGGTCTCAGCCGTACTGATGAATTTGATCAGGTTGTTATGTTCGTCATACAGGCCGATAAACAGCAGAACATCTTTGGTGTCAGCGATATAATTTTCAGCTTCTGCCTGTATCCAAATTTCCCGTCCTGCTTCGAGTACAGTAACGGCTTGCCCCTGTGTATCATAGAAGCCAATGCTGCCCGCTCTATACGTATAAGTGACGGTATACTTAATAACGGTTTCATTGCCGTACGTATCGGTAGCCTTGATTTCAATTTCATTCAGGCCCGGCACCAGAATCAGCTTCGCGCTGAACGTATCTCCTTTGTGTAAAAGTAAATACTCCTCCGTCCCGTTCCATTTTTCGGGGATTCCGTTATTTCTGATTGTCAGGCTGCTCTCCTTATCCACGGTCCCGCTTAGCGGCAGCAGGGCACTGAACACCCGGGCGGCCGGCTCAGCCGAAGTCATCGTAAGAACCGGAGGCAAATCCGCTGAAGCAGTAGGCGAGACACTTACCACCTGTGACGGCACACTTTCCCCGCTGGCATTCTTTGCAGTAACGGCAAAATAGTAGGTTCTGTCATTTTCCAGCCCTGTAACGAAGGCTTCATACACAGAGCCTCCAACGGTAAGCGCTTCTGTAAACGGCCCTTCCGGGCTTATGCTTTGTTGTACCGTATAGGAAGTGGCTGTATTTAACGCATCCCAGGTAATCCGGGCGCCCGCATTGTAAGGCTTGGCCTGGATATTCTTCGGCGCGACCGGCTTGCCGGCATTGGCGTCAAACAGCACGGTACCATCGGCCATCACAATTTTGACATCTTCGAATACTGCCTTAAGGGAAGAAGATGCATTGGCGGCATTCACCATCAGCCCCGCATACAACTCCTTGGGATTACCGTTCTCATCCAGGCCCAGCTGCTTAGCGGTAGCTGTACTGATCGCAAGCGTCTCCGAGGCAACCGGATTAGCCGGGATCGGCAGGGTGCTGACGATGGAAACGATTTTGTCACCGGTTTTGGTGATCTGCAGGTAGGCCGTTCCCTTCACGGGCATTACAGAATTGGAGCCGTTGGAAGAGCCGCTGTACCGGAACATTTTTCGTCCGCCTGTAGCGGTGGCTGCCTGTGTGTAATGGTAGCTGTTCGGGTCCAGGCTCTCTCTGAGTGTTAAGCTCATCGCCCCCAGCTGGCCTTCACTGTAGACCGCTTTGGCGCTGATCGTATAATCTCCCTTGACCTTGACTGCCTTCATATAAAATTGATCCAGTCCGGTGGCATTCTTATTGATTCCCGTTCCTGAACCGGTCAGCGTGAACAGGTTAGTATCCTCATCAAAGATTGATGAGCCCGGTGTGCCGGGACTGCCGATGTCAAAGCCGGTGAAATCCTCCGGTTTAATAACAGTGCCGGGTGCAGTTCCGGCTTCCGGGGTTACTGCAGCTTCATTGGAATCCGGGCCTTCCCCGTGCTCATTGGAAGCGGAGACAACAAAATGATAGACTGTTCCGTTGGTTAACTCCGAGTACGTATAAGAGGTAACCGTTGCCGGGCTAACCGTATGCAGCATGTCGAATCCGTCACTGCCGGCAGACCTGCCTTTGACGGTATAGTAGGTAGCGCCTGTTACTGTTGACCAGGAGATCGTGGCATTCCCGCCGCCGGATTCAGCCGTTATGACCGGTGCAGCAGGCAGCCCCTGCTCAGCGGTAATTATCTCTACAGCATTACTTTCCGCCGTATTTCCGGCAGTGTTGACGGCATTGACCTTAAAGGTGTAGCTTGTCAGCGGGGCCAGATGATCCGCCGCATAAGTGGCTTCAGTTGTTGTCGCAACCTTCTGTCCATTCTGATATACCTCATAAAGGATGGAGCCGATGCTGCTGACAGCACCCTGCCAGCTGATTATTGCCCGGGATTCGCTGACGGAGTCAGCCTGCAGCACAGGCGGCGTCAAGGTACCCGGCTCATAATAGTGAGGCACCCAGTCAGCGCCAAAATATGGGGTCACATCGACCACAGCCGATGCTGCGCTAAGCACCTTCCCTTTTCTCGCTGAAGTGTCTACCGGCACACCGTTATAGGTCGTGTTGTATTCATAGAAGTCTGCCTTTTCCGGAACGGAGCCGCCCATGCCGGCCCAGCCCTCCGGATAGATGATAGAGCTGTTCTCCAGTCTGGTATCCAGAAAGGTCACCTTGGCATCCTGTCCCCACGGTCTCCCGAAATCTCCGGATGCCTTAAAGTTATTAGTAGAGCTGCCAGTGACTGTGCTGTCCCTGAACAGATAGCCGTGAAAGGACGGATCAGCTGCGGAAGAAGGCTTGGCTGCTGTAATATGGCCTCCAGAATCCTGGTCGCTGTAGCCCGCAAAGTTAAGCGTACTATTATCGAATACAACGTTGCCCGAGCCGAAAATATAGTCGGTATTGCCTTCTATGAAGCTGTCCTTGTAATACTGGCGGGTGTTGCCCGTGAACAGCGTATCCTGGTTGGACAAAAATTTGCATTTATAAAATTCTGCCTGGTCGGCTTCGACCGCGATGGCAGCCGCCCGTTCTGTTGCCCCTCTCGATCTGGCATCCAGTGAAGCTGTTCTAGGAGTAAGATTGGTAGGCGTGTTGATCGTTGTTACCTCAACTCCGTCCTCCAGCTCCTCCTCGGTGATGTACTTGTTAAAAGAATTCTCAAACACGATGTTCTCTGCCCTGAAGCCGGTGGCAGCACCCGTAACAAATACGGTAGCTCCCCATTTGAAGCTGCCCGGATTGCCCTTCAGGTATTTATCAAAAGCCCGGTCCTCATTGTACAGCCCATCCGGCCCTGCGCTGTAATAATCGTAACCAACCCCGTAGTACCACGTGATTTTAACCTCCTTACCCGGATCGGCATTGACAAGGCTGATGTAAGGAGTGGCGATTTTCAGCTGGGCCCGGTAAGTGCCGGGGGCAATATGGATCGTAATCCGCTCAGCCTCGCTGGAAGGATTCATTCTCGCGGCTGCTGCCAGTGCCTCCTTGACCGAGCCGAAATGGTGCTCCCTGGCGCTGTCGCCTACATACAAATCCTGAACCAGCGGAAGAGCGGCCGGAGCCTTGGAGGTTGAGAATTTGAGATCCTTTGCCGCGCCCTCTCCCTTAACAACGGTGTGTCCTGCAGTTGTATAGGCAGGGTCAGAGCAAACGGCGGTCACTGCATAAGCGCCATCCCTCAGCTTGACGGAGTAACCGCCGCCCGTAACGTTTCCGGTATAGCTGTACCCGTCATTAAGATTCGTAAATTTGATACTGCTGACGGTGACCCCGGACGGCAATCCGGTAAAAGCACCGGTTGCGTTATAGACCGCTGCCTTCGCAACCGTGAGGGGCCGCACCCTATCCGCGCTGATGTTAACATCCGCTTCGCCTGTAAGCACGTAATCATTCACGCCGGAAAGGGTCAGGGTATAACGCTCTCCGGCACGGAGATCTGCCGAGTAAGTCAGCGCTGCTGTATCCAGGACAGCCTCTACAACCGGAGCAAGACTTCCCTGGGGCGGAACCAGACTAAGCTTCAGACTGTTCAGGCTGTAGCCTGACTCAAATCCGCTAAGGGTACCGCTGAGCTTTGCCATGGAGCTTTTAACCACATTTAATTGGACATTCTTAATGCCGCTGCCCAGATCAGCAAGCGTAACGGCTACGGTCTTGGAGGTGTCCGAAATGGCATATTCAGAGCCGACGCCCCGGAGAACGGCGTTATACGTGTAGCCGGCTGTAAGAGCGGCCGTGTAAGTGCCGTCAGCGGCAAGCTCAGCCGGCAGTAGCTCCCCGGTGGACTGATTCTGAAAAACAATGGAGTGACCGGAAAGCGCGTGCCCATTCAGGTCCAGCGCACCGGACACTGTAACACCCGGGGTTCTGGTAATGCGTGCCACATTGGGTTTATAGCTTCCTGACTCCGAATAAAACAGCTGCAAGGTTCCCGAGTCCAGTGCATGATATTCAAGGATCTGTCCCGCTGAAGTAAATGTGTCGGTGCTTCTGCTCACCACTTCACCGGTGGTGCTGCCGTTCAGGGCAAAATTAACGGTTGCCGGCCCGGACCCGTTGGTAACAAAGCCGTATACCGTGATCTTGTCTCCGGCTTTAACATTCTCCAGCCGGATGTATTTGGCTGAAGCATCCCCGTTGCCGGCGGAATAGACAGAGCCCTTGCTGACATAGCCGTCGCTGAAGGTCTTGGTCGTAGGCTTGCCGTAAGATAATGCGCCGTTCCCTTCACCGTCGTAATAATATAGTCTGTGGTAACCGCCCCCGGCTGGGGTCATTACCGTTAAGTCGCCGAACGCGGTATTCTCCCTGAACCAGCCGGCCCCGATAAAGGAACCTAAACCATTGAGTGTATCCACTGTAATGTGATTGATATAGGAATCTCCCGCTGCCTGTACGCCTCCGAAGTCCCATACCTCGATCTGGCCGCCCTGTGCATTGCCCTCCGCCTCTGCGGGGGCAGGCTGCAGGCCAAACACAGCCGTTACCAGCATCACAAGTACCATGAGCTGGCTCATGGCTCTTTTAGTCTGCTTGTACATGTGTGTCCTCCTTGTTTCAAAAATGATAAATCGGTGCTCATCTAAGCGCTTTCATCTTCATTCTAAAAAAACCGTCTGACTTCCTTTCCAGGTTCATAAGACGGTTCTACTCCAGCCGGCAAATCTTATTTGTTTTTCAGATACGCTTCCTTATACTCTTCCATCAGGCTGCTGCCGCCGGCCTGCTTCCATTTCTCAATTTCGGCGTTCCAGCCTGCTTCATCAATTTTGCCCATGATATACTTGGTTTCCGCGTCCGTAATCATCTGCTCAAGCTCGCTTCCGCGTTCTGTATAGGTATTCGAGATCAGCGTAAGGGCCGGATTGGACACCACATATTGCTCGTTGTCTGCTACTATTTTATTGTTCTTCTGGAACAGCTCTGTCTGCTTCATCGGCTTATCCATGTTATAGGACTCCCCGCGCTGAAGCAGGGTATCCCGGTAAGGCTTCACTTCCTTGGCATCAGCATCCTTATCCAGTGGAATGGTAAAATCCCCTTCTACTGAGTAATGCGTCCCTTCGATCCCTTTATTGATCAGATTGACCATTTCCTTGTCGAGCAGCTGGTCGAGGAACGTCATCACCCGTTTCATTTCCGCTTCATCCTGAACAGAGGACTTCGGCAATACTAATATTCCGGCATTTCCGCTCTCGGCAGGAACACGGATTCCGCCAGGCCCTTCCAGTGCAACCGCATCCATAACGGCGGTAGGCACGACCTTCACCAGATTGGTCTGCATGGTCTGGGCATTGCCCCCGGAGATGCGCATAGCTACCCGGCCTGCTTCATATGCCTTATCGATGGTCTGGGCATCCGTTACAGCAAAATCCTGATTGATCAGCTTCTCGGCATACAGTCGTCTGAATAGATCCAGAGTATCGTTAAATACATCGGTCATGAACTCAGGAGTGAAGTTTCCCTGATCATCGGCCTCCCATTTATTCGGGCCGCCCTGCATAACAGAAAATCTGGTTAAGGTCGAAGCTACACCCTGATTGTAGTTCTTATCCAGCATCATTCCGTAGGTATCCTTCTTCCCGTTCTTGTCCGGGTCATTCTCCGCTACAGCCTTCAGCACGTTATACCACTCATCCAGCGTCTTTGGAACCTTCTGGGCGGATTCATCGAACCAGTCCTTGCGGTACTGCAGAACAGCACGGCCTACACTGCGGAATACCGGCAGTCCATATAGCTTTCCGTCCACTTTAATATTGTTATAGTAAGTCTCAGGCTGGGCAGCAAGGTTCGGATAATCCTTCAGATAAGGTCCAATCTCCCAGAACACATCAGCCTGCATGGCACTGATAATGGTTGGAACATAGCTGACCTTCAGGATCTTGGGAAGCTCTCCCGAGGCAATCATAACGTTAATTTTTTCGTCATAGCCCGAATTCGGAATCCACTGGATACTCAGCTTGGTATTTGTATATTTCTCAATAGCCTGCTCCATCGGATTTCCCTTGGCAGGCGCCTCAGCGGCCTGGTGTACGGCAATGGACAGCTCCAGCGGTGAAGTGTCCTCCACAGCAGGTGCATTCGTGTTACCCTTAGCCGCATCCGTATTGCCGCCCGCCGCATTCTGCTCATTTTTGCTGCCGCATGCCGACAATACAGATGTGGCCAGTAACGCGCCTCCCATTAGTAACGCCATTCTTTTCTTCATTAACCTAACCCCTCCGGTTGTAGAAATTTCTATGGTAAGCCTGTAACGCCCGTTTAATCAGGAGCTACAGGCATTCATAGCCTGTTTACTGCCTTTCAAGCATCCTTAGCCCTCTTAGCCCTTGACCGATCCGAGCATTACCCCTTTGGCAAAATGCTTCTGGAGGAACGGATAGACCAGCAGAATAGGAACGGTAGCAAACACGATGACGGCCATCCGTATGGTCAGCGGCTGAATCTCTAAGTTATCAATCGAGGTGTCACCAATACTGCCCTGTGCCAAAATTACGATCTGGCGGAGCAGCACCTGAATCGGGTACAGCCGGCTGTCGTTGATATACAGGATGGCGCTGAAGAACTGGTTCCAGTGACCGACCGCATAAAACAGTCCAAAGGTAGCCATCGCCGGCATCGAGAGCGGCAGCACAATCCTGAACAGCACGCCTACATCGGTGCAGCCGTCGATCCGTGCCGAATCCTCCAGGCCGTCAGGAATCTGCTGAAAGAAATTTTTAAGCACAATCAGGTTAAAGGCACTGATCGCATTCGGAATCATCAGCGACCACAGGCTGTTCGTCAGCCCCATCGCCTTGACTACGAAGTATGTAGGAATCATGCCCCCGCCGAACAGCATGGTGAACAGTACAGCAAGCAGAATAAACTGGCGGCCTCTGAGTGTTGCTTTTGCCAGCGGATAGGCCATAAGTGAAGTGAACAGCAGGTTGATGAAAGTCCCCACTACCGTAATGTAGATGGACACCAGCATGCTGCGGAACAGCGTATCCGTTGAGAAAATATACCGGTATGAGGCCAGTGACCATTCCTTCGGCCACAGAATTAACCCGCCCCTCGCGACTTCTGCCGGACTGGTAAAGGAAACCGCCAGCACATATACAAAGGGCAGCACGCAGACCAGAGCGATCAGAATTAACAGCGTGTAATTGATAATGTCAAAAATCCGGTTACCGATGGTTTTATCTTGAAGCATAGTAGAATACTCCTCCTCCGTTCCTTGTTCATCCAGCGGGTTCAGTAGACCCCTTCTTCTCCGAATTTTTTGGCCAGCCAGTTGGACCCTAATACCAGGACCAGCCCTACTGCCGATTTGAACAATCCGACCGCCGCACTGTAGCTGTACTGGGCCTGGGTCATCCCTTTGGTATACACGTAGGTATCGAATACTTCCCCCACCTCGCGGTTGGTCGGCGTAATCATCAGGAAGATATGCTCAAACCCGGAATCCAGGAAATTGCCCAGCCGCAAAATAAACAGGATGATGATTGTGCTGCGTATCGCCGGCAGTGTAATATGCCACAGCTGGCGCCAGCGGCTGGCTCCGTCAATCCGTGCCGCTTCATACTGCTGCAGATCGACTCCGGCCAGGGCAGCCAGGAATATAACCGTTCCCCAGCCGATTTCCTTCCAGATCGATTGGGTGATAATCATCGTCCGGAACCATTCCGCTTCCAGCAGGAAGGCTATTTTTTCGCCGGTAATCCGATAAAGCAGCTCATTCAGAATCCCATTCTCCGTTGTTAGCAGAATATAGAAAATCCCGACAACCACGACCCAGGATACAAAGTGCGGAATGTAGATCAGGGTCTGCACGAAATTTTTGAATTTAGCCCTTCTAACCTCATTAAGCATAAGAGAGAGGATAATCGGCATCGGGAAAAAGAACACCAGATTGTAGACCGCCAGAATAACCGTATTGCGGAACAGCATGCCGAACTGCGGCTCCGAGAAAAACCGTTCAAAATGCTTGAAGCCCACCCAAGGGCTGCCCAGAAAACCGGTGTACGGCTTATAATCCATAAAAGCCATCGATACCCCGTACATCGGGACGTACTTAAAGATAATGAAATAGATGACACCGGGCAGCAGCATCAGATACAGCCACTTGTCCCGGATAATATCCCGCAGCAGGGTACCCGCCTTGCCTCTGGGGGCTTTAATGCCGGGCATCCCTGCAGAAGTTGAGACATTCTGCTTCACCTTTTGTAACCTCCTTATGGTCCTGTTTGGTTTCTGGCCCCATCTTATTTCAGTTTGCCGTGACCGGCTATAAGGCCGGGGCAACCTGTTAATCGCTGCGGCTGTCCGGCCGCTGTCCATAAGGCTTTCCGGTGATTCAGAAGCCTGCAATAGCCTTCATATATCCTTTACCGTTGATTTCAGATAACCATGGCTACAGCGTGATATAAACAAAAAAAACGGGTGAGATCTGTGATCTCAACCCGCCGGTTATTCCGCCGCCCTGCTGCTGTAGGCCAGCTCATATTCAAGACACATTTGAGTGCCGCCTGCCGCCTGCCACTTGGCCAGCTCCGCCCGCCAGCCCTCCTCATCAATCATGCCCATAATGAATTTGGTCTCGGCATCCAGAATAATGGTCTCCAGCTCCTTGCCTCTTTCTCTATAGGTGTCCGACTCCAGTGTCAGGGCCGGATTCTCTACGGTATATTCCCTGTTCATTTTGCCGATCTGCTGATTCTTCTGGTACAGCTCAGGCTGACGGACGGGCTTGATCGAACGCTGATACTCTGCCAGATTGGGCAGCAGATCCCGGTACGGCTTCACCTCTCTCAGATCCAGCGTGCGGTCCGTAATTTCGGCATAATCTCCCTGGTCAGACCAATGCCGGCCTTCAATTCCTCTTGTAATTACAGTCTGCATCGGAGGCTCAAACAGCTTGTCGAGAAATTCGAGGATCTGCCTGACCTCCTCCAGTGTTTTTACAGAATCCTTGGGAACTGCGAAGAATCCGGCATTGCCCGGCTCACCCGGCAGACGGCTGCCTGCTGGTCCGGCAAGAAAGGCTACATCCACCTTCGCGTCCGGCACTGTCTTGATTAATTTATCCATCCAGCTCTGGACGTTCCCTCCGGAGATCTGGATGCCTGCACGACCTGAATCATAGATTCTGGAGGTTTCATTATTATCGATAACTACAAAATCAGAATTAATCAGCTTCTCCGCGTACAGCCTTCTGAATAGTTGCATGGTTTCATAAAAGGTCCCGGTCAGGAATTCGGGAATAAATTTGCCGTTTTCCACCAGCCACTTGTTCGGCCCGCCCTGGGATACAGAAATCCGGGTCAGCATCGAGCTGGCATCCTGGTTGAATCTTTTATCCAGCACCATGCCGTAAGTGTCCTGCTTTCCGTTCCCGTCAGGGTCCTCCAAGGTCATCGCGCGCACGACAGTGTACCAGTCCTCCAGCGTAACCGGAACCTTCAGGCCCAGCTTATCGAACCAGTCCTTGCGGTACTGGATGGTCGCCCGGCCGAGATCACGGACAATGGGGATCCCATAGATCCGCCCTTCCACCGAGATATTGCTGTAGTACTCGCTGTCCAGCACTGATAAATGGGGGTAATCCTTCAGAAGCGGCCCGAGCTCCCAGAATTGGCCGGCTCTGATCGTGCTTATATAGTCCGGTGTATAGCCCAGCTTAACCAGCTTGGGAAGCTCTCCTGCTGCAATCATCAGCCTCAGCTTGTCATCATAGGCAGACATCGGAATCCAGTCAATCTGCAGCTCGGTGTCCGTATAAGCTTCGATAGCCTGCTCTACTGCATTATTGTTGGGCGGCAGCTCACCGATCAAGGTGGCGCCTATGGAAAGATAGAATCGATCCGGGCCGGAGGATTTGGCTGTGTTTCCATCCACAGGTCCGCAGCCGGCAAGAACAGCCGTCAACAACAGGATAGCTATACCACGGCAGACATTCATGTTCATTCCTGGGCTCCATTCATCATATTCTCCCGGTATTGGCCCGGGGTAATCTGATAGGTTTTTTTGTAGCTGCGGATAAAGGAGCTGATATTTTTGTATTTTATTTTCTCGCTGATTTCCGCTATCCTCATATCCGTCGTCTCCAGCATCTCCTTGGCCATCTTCATCCGGTAATCCGTCAGATAATCACTGAACGAGATCCCAATCTCCCGCTTGAAAATACGGCTTAAGTACACCGGATGATAGCTCAGCAGCTTCGAGTACATTTCCAGGGTAATATCCTGATCGTACTGCTCATGAATCAGGTTCACCAGCCTGTCGGCAATTTTAACGTACTGGATTTTGGAGCAGTCTGTCAGCAGCCTGATCAGAGGCCTGAACAGTCTGGATTCGAACCAGTGAATAATCTCCTCCCGGGTCTGCAGCTGAAATATGGTTCTCAGGCTGCTCTCACCCTCCAGCACCTGCTTGACCGGAATTCCCTGCTCCTGGGCGATCCGCAGGATGCCGGAGGCCAGCTGCAGCAGCATGGTCTGATGCTCATACAGCGGGCGGTCCTTATGGACGAGGGTGTCCAGATACTGGCCCAGCAGCTCAGAAGCGCTGTCCGGCTGCATTTCCTTGATGGCGTAGATTACCCGGTCCTCCAGAATTTTCAGATGAGAGTATTCATAATGACTGTCTGCTGCATGGTTGCCGGTATCGCCGTAATGAATGATCATTTCCGGTCCCAGGCTGATCCGCGCCTTTAGGGCATTGAGGCTTTCCGCATAGGCATAGACGGTATCTGTGAGCTGGACATACGGATTGCTGATTCCGATGCTCACCTTAATCTGCAGCACCTTCTCGGCATTTAGCTTAATACACTCTGCAGCCTCATACAGAATCTTTCTGACCGCCTCCCTGTCTTCCTTATCTGTAGCAATCAGCGTAACCTGAGAACTGTTTAGCGTGATCGGCGGAAAACGGAGCGAGGCAGGCAGCACCTCCTGGGCAATATTGCTGATCGCATAGAGCAGCAGCTCACGGTCCTCTTCCCGGCAGCGGGTCTCCTGCAGATTATCAATCTGCAGGGCAAGCACCCCGAGACTCTTCCAGCCTTCAGGAAAGCCGTATTTGTCTGAGCGGAATAAATAGTCGTTTTCGCTGATCTGGCCGGTGAGCAGCTTTAACACAAAATATTCCTTCAGATGGCTGGTCTGGCCCATCATCTGCTTCTCCAGCTGGTCCCGTGATCCGGCAAGGGACTGAAAACTCGACTTGATGTATTCAAGATCATCCCGGCTGCGCGGGGTACGCTGGTCTGAATCGGAATCCCCGTAGGTCCGCGCCACCTTAAGCAGATTACGGATAGGCAAATACATTCTGCGGCTTCCATACAAAGCTAAAGTAACGACAATCAGCAGGATAGTCAGACATACCAGAATGGTAAATCCGGCTATTTTCCGCGTATCCTTTTTGATCTCCCCGATATCCACCACCGAGATATAGGTCCAGCTGTTATAGCCGGAGGAACGGTACATGACAGCCGCTTCTTTTCCGTCCAGCTTCGTATTCAATATTCCTGACGGCCGTTTCGTATCAGAGTTAAGCCGGTCAAGCACCTCGCTGTTAATCTCTGCATATCTGGCCTTATCCGGTCCGGCAGCCAGAATATCCGCCCCCGTCCGGTCCAGAATATAATTCCGGCTGGATACGTTGGAGGACAGCTGCATGACATCCTGGACCTCAGATAAAACAATGCTCACGACCAGCAGCCCCTGCGGTTCATTGGTCCGCGGCAGGATAGGGATTTTATGTACTAATGTAATCGTTTTCACTGGTTCGTATAAATCTTCTGTACCGGGAGCCGATACCCCTGTATACCAGAAGATGCTCTTCGGCTGTCTGGCATTTCCTACAAATTCCTGATAGTTCTCCAGCTGATCCAGCGGCTTCATTACATTCAGGCCCAGCGCCCAGTTCTGCTCCAGGCTGACCAGGTACGCCTGCGTAATAATGGCATCACTGGACTGCAGGTTATACAGCTCCTTGGTTAGCTGGCGGACGGCCTCAAAGTTATATGAAGATAACGGGCTGCTTATGGATTCCCTGACAAGCGAGGAGTTGGCAAACTGGGTAGCCGATTTCTCTGTAGTTCTGAGAATCTGCTCGACACGCATCTGCGTCTGATCCAGCCACTGCATATTCATTTCCTTGACCTTCGTCTCCATATCCCTTGAAGCTGTAGAATAGGAGGCGAAGCCGATAATGACAGTAGGCAGGATGCCCAGCACCAGACTATAGGCAAGCAGCTTCAGCAAGTATTTGCTCAACTCTATTCCTCCTGACATCCGTTCTGTAGAGCATATCATATTTCCCATGCAACCTTTATCATCCCAGCTAATGGCATTTCACACAATATACTTCAGATAACCTCTTTGACATTTTACTGATTTTACCTGCATCCCACAAGCAGCAGCCCATTGTATAAGAGAAAATCCTACCGGGTAATCCATAGTGTTTTTCAAGCTTTTTATGCGGACCAATAAAGAATAAGTTATGATATGTCCAAGAATCGCCGGGAGGGGACCTATGCGCAATCCATTTCACAATGCGGGCTTATTCAGGCAATTGCTCTATTTAATCGGCCTGACGTTTATTATCGTGCTTGTTTCTTTTGCTGTATCCAATAAAATTGCCGAGCGGACGGTGGAAAAGAAGGTTGCGGACTCGGCTGACAAAATTGTGCTGCAGGTGGAGGAGACACTGGCCAACTTTTTTAAGGACATGGACGGTATCTCTTACTCCCTGCTCTACAGCACGATCCTGCAAAATTATTTAAGCAGTGACGATCCGCTCACAAAGATTCTGATGAATCCGGAAATCGTTGCCGAGTTCTCCAGCACCCTTGCCCTGAAGGAGGAGGTTATGGGGATTCAGCTTTATAACCGGGAAGGGGAGCTCGCCACCAGTGTCGGTAAACCATTCGCTCCGGTCCAGCTGCGTTCGGTGGATGAAATGAAGTATGAGCTGGGCGCTTCTGATCAGGCCGGAACAACCTACTATACCATTTCAGTACCCGTGTACAATTTGCAGAATAACCGGGTGCTCAAGGACTACCGCGGGATGTGCGTATTTTTTATGGACGTCAAGAACTTCACCTCTGTCTTGAGCAAATCGAAGCTGACCGAACATTCACGCCTGTTCCTGACCGATGACCGGGACCGTATCATAACCGGCTCTGACGGGCCTGATGCCCGCGTCCTGGCAGATGTAGATCAGCATAGCTCCGGTAAAACGTATATTGTGCTCAAAAAAACACTGGCCAACGGCTGGAGGATTGTCAGTGACATCCCACGGGCAGAGCTGCTGTCCGAACTGGATCTGGTCAAACGGCTGAACGTCGTTGCCTATGCTGTTATTTCGCTGGTGTTCCTGCTGTTTCTGCTGCTGTTCTATTTCCAGCTGCTGCGGCCTATACGCGCTCTGCTGGAATTCGTTAATACTTATGCACGCAGTGGCGGACAGGCCAGATTCCGTAACAGCTACCATAATGAAATCGGTGTGCTCGGGACTAGCATCAACCATATGCTGGATTCCATTGTACAGCTGGGCAATGACGTACAGAATGCCCAGCGTAAAATGTATGAATCTGAGCTGGACCGCAAGCAGATGGAAATTACCGCTTACCGTAACCAGATCAACCCTCATTTTCTGTATAATACGCTGGAAAGCATCCGGGCCTTATCCCTTTACCACAAAGCAGGCGACATTGCTGAGATCACCGCATCCTTATCGAGACTGTTCAGATACTCCGTGAAGGGGGACAACTTTGTGACCCTCCGGGAAGAGGTCGCCCACCTGCACGAATACGCCCGGATTATTGACTTCCGGTTCAGGGGAAAGATCAGGATCGCTTTTGAGGTGGAAGAAGGCTTATACGAGGTGAGGACACTAAAGCTGCTGCTGCAGCCCTTAGTTGAAAACGCTGTCTTCCATGGCCTTGAGCGTAAAATCGAGCCCGGCACGGTTACTGTTACGCTGAGCCGGATTCATCCGGACGCCATACGGGCGGTTGTCGCTGATGACGGAGCTGGTTTCCCGCAGGACAAGCTGGAGCAACTCCAGTCCTTCCTGCGGCAGGCAGAGCTAACCGGCGATTACCGTACAGGACCGCAGGACTCCGGAATCGGCCTCGCTAACAGCTTCCGGCGGCTCAAGCTGTTTTATGGTGAACAGGCAGCACTCCGGATTGAAGCAGGACCGGTGCAGGGGACGGTTGTAACGCTGGATTTTCCCGTTCATATCTCCGTGGATGAGACGAAAGGAGCATTACGATGAGAAAAGTATTGATCGTTGACGACGAGCCTTGGGTCGCCTACGGCATTTCACAGCTGATAGATTGGGAGAGTCTCGGCTTTCAGGTCATCGGCGAAGCCTATGACGGGGCCAGCGCATGGCAGCGTGTCCTGCAGGAACAGCCGGAATTGGTTATTTCAGATATCCGGATGCCCGGCCTGGACGGCCTGGAGCTGCTGGAGCATATACAGAAGAGCGGTCTCTCCACCCAGGTTGTGCTGATCAGCGGATATGCGGATTTCAGCTATGCCCAGCAGGCGATCCGTTACGGCGCATTTGATTATCTGCTCAAGCAGGTGGAGCAGGACCAGCTGGAGGACACAGCCAAACGGGTAGGTGAGTACCTCGATGCCAGGAAGCAGCCTGCTGCAGGAGAGCTGGATTTGCTTCTTGATGAATTGTTCGAGCTGCTCGACCCGGATAACAGTATCACCATTGCCGGATTCATGGAGAACAGGCAACTTTCTACCAGCTTCCCGCACTTCCGCTTCATCAACTGCCTGTTTGCGGAAGCCTCCGCTGACTGGCCGGCTTTGACCAGCCCTGCAGCGGCCGGGCACATTCAGGAGCTCCGCTTGCGTACAGGCCACAATAAGCTGTCCATTCTGCTCATGTACGACGAGGACAACCACCCGCTGGATCTCCTGACTTATATTTCAGATCATCTGCAATATGCCGAGTGGACTGGTATCAGCAGTCAGGGCCTGCCGGAGACTCTGCTCGCCCGCCTTCATCAGGAGGCTGATATTGCGCTGTTCAGCTCTGCCTTATACCGGACAGAACAGGTGCTGCGCTACAAGCCCGTTTCGCCTCCCGCCGATCTGCGCAAAACGCTGCTCCGGCTGGAGGTATCCATTAAAGAACGGAATATGGACGACATTGCCGCAGATACCGCCTCCATAGCCGCTGTTTGCCGAAGCTGTCTATTGCCGGCCGATCAAGCTGCCATCGTCTACAATCAGATTGTCAGCCTGTATTACAAATACTGCGGTTCTTCATGGGACTCAGGCCCTGAGCCCTTGACCTATGAGAATATTGCACGCCAGCACTGCACCCTTGAAGAGCTGTTCGCCCGCATTGCATCAGGATTCGAAAATGCAGCCGGAGAACCGGCGGTTAATCCGAGCGGGCTTGCGAAGCGGGTGCTGGATTATATCGATGAGAGCTTTACTGAGGATTTGCTGCTGAGCGAGGTTGCCCGGAACTTCCGCCTGAGCATCGGATATGCAAGCGCCCTTGTCAAAAGGGAAACCGGTTCAACGTATACAGAATATGTGGCAGCCAAGCGTCTGCAGCTGGCCCGCCAGCTGCTCGCAGATCCGGAGCTGTCGGTCCAGGAGATCGTTCAGCGTACCGGCTACAAGGATTATTTTCACTTCAACAAGCTGTTCAAAAAACATTACGGTGTAACCCCAAGCAAATACCGCAAGCTGTGAAAGCGGATTCAATCCGTGAACAAAACACCAAAACAGCAAACTCCAGCCCTATGCCCTGGACGGCTGAACGTTTAGCATAAGAATTGTCTTATGCCTCATTACAACAAACGGGGAGGTTTAAAGAGAAATGAAAAGAATGAAACCATTGGTACTAAGCGGTTTATTAGCCTTATCACTGCTGGTAACAGCATGCGGCAACTCCGGTTCTAGTACCGGCAATGCAGGCAATGCCGCATCACCATCACCTGATTCAGCCGGAGCGGACAGCGGAAAGCTGGATCAGGCCGTCTGGTTCTCCAGCATTGATTTCTGGAATCCGCCGGCCACCTGGAATACGGACCCGAAATCGGTACAAGGTGCAATTTCAGAAGCGACCGGCTTGAGCTTTGAATTTAACATCCCGGCCCAGGATGGCGATACGAAGCTGAATCTGATGCTCGTATCCGGCAAGGATTTCCCGGACGTTCTGACGGTTACGAATGATGTGATGGTCAAGAAGCTGATTCAATCCGGCAAGGTTTGGGACCTGGAGGAGTTTTTGACCAAATACGATCCGGAATCGCACATTCTTAAAGACTTCCCTGCTGACGTAAAGGAAGTCATCGAAGAGCGCGACGGCGGCTTTTATTCCTACCCGAGCCATATCAATTCGGCAGATGCCCGCAGTGTCTATCCCCCATCCGGTGAATTCTACGTTGACCTGGTCGATTACGCCTCCAATCTGGGCATTATGGTCAACGGAAACATTCTGGAGCAGATCGGTATGACGCTTGAAGATATCCGTACCGAAGAGGGCCTGCTGGCCGCTTATGATAAAGCCAAAAACCTTAAGGTGGACGGCGCACCGGTGATCCCGCTGCTGGTTGACGGCAAGGGCTACCAGGACAGCACACTCAAGTTCCTCCAGAACACCTTCGGTGCGATGGTTGTCGATAAAGACGGAAGCTACAGGGACCTGCTCCTTGCTCCCGAAACGAAAGACGCCTTGTCTTTCCTGAACCAGTCGATGCGCAGCGGTTACTTTGAGCCGGGGCAGATGACCGTCGACAATGCCGCAGTTAAGGCCGATGTCGCCTCCGGGCGGGTCTTCACCTTTATCGGAAATACCGCCAATACCTCGTTCCAGCTTAACGATTACTGGCAATCCCAAGGGCCTATCCTGCCCTCCAGCGGTAAAATCCCGACACTGGACAAGAGCGAACGTGCCGGCGGCGGCTGGATGAAAACACTGATCTCCAAAGATACCAAATACCCTGAGAAGCTCGCTAAATGGCTCAGCTATATGACCAGCAAGGAAGGAATGATGCTGCATATCTACGGCTTTGAAGGGGAGCATTACACTCTTGACGACAAAGGATTACTGGTCAAAACCGAAAAAGGGCTGAAGGACGCTGCAGATTATATGAATACAGCCGTCAGCGCAATCTGGCCGTTCCATCACACTACCTTCTCCTATTCGGTGCAGCAGCCTCCTACAGAGGAAACGGACAAAGAAGCCGTAACAGCCAATAAAGTGCAGGCAGCCTACGGTAAAGATGAACAGACTCATATTTATGACAGTTCCGCCCTGGAGCTGCCGGCCGATCTGTTCCCTGCCAACAGCGACAACGCCAATCTTGAAATGCAGATCAAGGCTTACAAAGAAGCGCAGATTGCCAAGATCGTGATGGCCAAAACCGACGATGAGTTTAACCAGCTGTACAATGAACTGATTGAGCAGTTAAAGAAGCTGGGCATTGAAAAGCTTGACGCCGAGCGTAACCAGTACATCCAGCAAAAAAGCGATGAGTACGGCGTTCATGCCAAAGGCATAAATTCCTGATCAGGTTGTTTACACGATGACAAGGGGCTTGTAGCCTGCGGCTGGACAGACCGCTGCAGGCACAAGCCGGATTGGAGGAAACCGGTATGGCAATGATTGAGCCCTTAACTTCTGCCAAGAAAAAGGATAAAGCGGTCCGCAAGCAAAAATCCTTCAGGCTTGGCTACGATTTCCGTACTCAGCTGGAGCTGAAAACGATGCTGCTGCCCGCTGTGTTCCTGATTTTCCTGTTCGATTTCACGCCGCTGTTCGGGCTGCTTATGGCTTTCAAGGACTTTGAGCCGGTTATGGGCGTCAAAGGGATCTTTACCGCAGACTGGAACGGCCTGGCCCATTTCAAAAGACTGTTTACCAACTTTCAGTTCTGGCCGATGATCCGCAACACACTCGGCATTAACCTGCTTGGGGCTGCTGTCAGTATCCCGTGTACCCTGCTCTTCGCCCTGCTGCTGAATGAAATCCGCAGCTCCCGCTTCAAAGCAGTTGTCCAGACCGTTACTTATTTACCGCATTTCCTGTCCTGGGTTATTTTTGGCGGGTTGTTCATTACGCTGCTGAACAGCGACGGTATCGTCAACTATATGCTGCTGCATCTGGGCTTCATTGACGCGCCACTGCAATTTCTGGCTGATCCGAAATATTTCTGGGGTGTGGCCATTGCCACGGGCCTGCTGAAGGATCTCGGCTGGGGCGCCATCCTGTACCTGGCGGCCATGGCCGGAGTAGACCAGAGCCTCCATGAGGCAGCGGCGATTGACGGAGCGGGTCGGTTTAAGCGGATGCTCCATGTGACCATTCCCGGCATTCTGCCGACCCTGATGGTGCTCGTTATTTTCGCTGTCAGCGGCATGCTGAACAACAACTTCACCCAGATTTATGTTCTGCAAAATACGCTAAATCTGCCTGCCAGCCAGGTTATTGATACGTATGTTTACCAGACGGGACTGCTCAATTTCCAATTCTCATCAGCGACCGCAATCGGCTTGACGAAATCTGTCTTTGCCCTGATCCTGCTGGTGAGCTCAAACTGGGTATCCAACAAAATAACAAAAACCGGATTGTTCTAAGGAGGAATACTGTTATGGTGGGCGGAAACCATGCCGGAGAGCGGCTGTTCAACGGTTTAACCATTGCAATAATGATCCTGCTCATGATCATGACCGTGTATCCGTTCTGGTTTTCGGTCATAAGTTCATTTAACAGCGGCGGCGATTTACTCCGTGGCCCTGTGTTCTTATGGCCGCGGGAGTTCACCTTCGCCAGCTGGAAAGCCGTCTTATCAGATCAGGGCATTCTGTATGCAGCCTGGATTACAGCATCACGTACCGTGATTGTCACAGCTGTATCCATTCTCTACACGTCGATGTTTGCTTATGCTTTTTCCCGCCCTTATCTGCGGCGCAAAGCCTTTTACATTACGATCGGCTTTATCAGCATGTATTTCAGCGGCGGACTGATTCCTTCCTATATGCTGATGAATTGGCTTGGATTATATGACAGCTACTGGGTCTACATCCTTCCTGTCCTGTTCGGCGGATTCTGGAATGTCATTATCTTCAACGCCAATTACAAGGGCATTCCGGAAGCCTTATTTGAATCCGCCAAAATGGACGGGGCCAGCGAATACCGTATCTTTTTCCAGATTGTTCTGCCCTTATCCAAACCGGTACTGGCCGCATTGTCTGTGTTCACAGCCGTTAACATCTGGAATGACTACGGCGCGACGCTCTACTATACGCAGTCTACCGATCTGCAGACACTGCAGTACTTAATTCTGCGGCTCATCCAGTCTAACCGTGCAGTTGAGAATATGATGAGTATGAACAACGGTACAAATCTTGCCGTAGCCAATCTGCTAAACAATACCGGCGGCGTCGGGGCCGTCACCGCGCGCACCATTGAGCTGGCTGCGATGGTCATCGCTTCCCTGCCGATGATTATCCTGTACCCGTTTGCGCAGAGGTTTTTTGTTAAAGGCGTGCTGCTCGGTTCGGTTAAAGGATGATGGAGATTGGGCAGCGGCATCAAAAAAGAGCAGGAAGCACCGTTACCGGTCTTCCTGCTCTTCATCGCTAATGCATCATATCGTGACTAGTGAATGTCTTTCTTTTTAAAGTTACCGCCTTTAACCTCGGCCACATCGTACACTACGACAAAAGCACCCGGGTCAATCTCATGAATGATATCTTTAATTTTACTTTCTTCCAGACGGTTGATGACACAGGTGATTTCTTTGAACTGCTCATTGGAGTAGCCGCCGTAAGCATCGGTATAGGTTGCTCCCCGGCCAAGTCGGTCGCGGATCGTTTCAACCATGACTTCCGGCTGATTGGTGATGATTTTAAACGTTTTGGAGCCGCTCAGGCCTTCCTCCACGATATGTATAACCTTTGAAGCAATGAAATAAGCAAGAGCCGACAGGATCGCTCCCTGCAGACCAAACACAGTTGAAACGACAATAAACACAAAGGTGTTCAGGAACAGGATCAGGTCACTCGTACCAAAAGGTAGCTTCCGCGACAGCAGCACGGCCAGCATATCAATCCCGTCCAGCGCTCCGCCGTTACGCAAAGCTAAACCCATCCCGAAACCGATGATAATCCCGCCGACCACCGTAACCAGCAGGGTATCTCCTTGGATAATCGTCGGCACATGATGCATGAGTACAGTGCCGACAGCCAGTGAAGCAATTCCCAGAATGGAATAAAGGGCAAAGCTTTTACCGATCTGCTTATAACCAAGCCATACAAAAGGGATATTAATAATCCCGATCAGCATTCCTAAGGGGAGTCCGAACAATTCTGACCCAACGATACTCAAACCGGTCACGCCGCCATCCGAGACGTTGTTGGGAATTAATACGGCTTCCAGGCCATATGCTGCGATCAGGGCGCCAATGGTTACTAATAATGCTTTTGAAAAAATTCTTAGCTTATTTGATTTCGGTTGTCTTCTTACATTCATTAATCTTCCCCGTTTCTGAATAAATTCGCCATCTTATAAGCTTACTTGGATAAAAGCTCACAGAAAACAGTCTATAATATTTATCACAACATTAGCAAATGATACCGGGCGCCAGGGTAAAAGAACAACACTATATGGTTCACTTTGCCTGGTGGCGGTTATCGTTACATAGAACGGCTTTTGGCGGCACATTCTAAAATAGAGTCTGCACATAGAAAGGAGATTATCCAATGAAGGACAATAAGGAAGCTCCGCTGGACGGGCGTGAACCGGGGGTTCACCCGATCCCTGAACCTGATTCCAGAGCGGATAGCGATACAGGAGCGTCAAGTAAGCTGGACGAAATCGTAGGTGCGGTGCTGGGTGATGATCCGGAAGTAACCGCTCCCGGGATTGCCCCTGATCGGAAAGACAAAGAAGACCGCAGGGACTGAGCAAGTGTCTGAAAATCTATGGGCGCTCTTTTTAGCAGGGTGGATCGAACAGGCGTTGCGTGAGCAGAGGCATTTTTACCTTTCATTTGCCCGCTCCGCCCACTTTGGGTGGTACCGTAGGTTTTCCCCTTTATTTAGTCCGGCCTAGCCAGGCCTGCACTGATGCATTGGGATTTACTCCAAACATCAAACAAGGTATCCCGGTCCGCAGCAGATTGCGGAGTCCGGGATACCTTGTTTTGTTACGCACCATTATCGTTCAGCGCACTTACAGCGAAACAGGACCGCCGTTTGCTTTTTCACTCTTTTTGCCAAGCAGCTTGTTCGTAAAATGCACATCGAAGAATTGAATGATCGGTCCCAGGCCGAATGCGGACACCAGCGTCCCGAGTCCGATGATGCCTCCTGCCAGGAAGCAGATCAGCGCACATAGCGCGTCGGTAAACATCCGGTGCCAGAAATAAGAAATCCTTGGCGCTCTAATCTTCATAATCAGGGACAGAGCATCATAGGGCGCCACTCCCACATCCGAGGTCTGATACAGGGATACCCCGAAGCTGCACACCACCACGCCGATCACCACGGTCATTACCCGTTGCCATAACAGCTGAGGCTCGCCCAGCAAATCCGGCCAGATATTATAAAAGAACGTAGCAATGTAACCGAGTAGAATAGCATTTACCAAAGTCCCTGGTCCGATAAGCTTCCGGCCGCTAATCAGTTGAATGACAAACAGTACAAGGTTCACAATGATTGCAAATGTAGCATAGCTGATCCCGCTTACCTCTCCAAGAGCCATGACCATGCCGCTGAAGGGATCATTCCCCATACCGGACAATTTGAAAATACTGATCCCCATACCCAGAAAAATATTGCCGATAACCATAATAATCAGCCGTTTGGGATCTACACTTTTAATATACCGCATTATATAACTCATCCCGTCACCTTAATGCTGACTTCCAGCTTAACCGGAATGATCCCGTCATCAGCAATAAATTCTGCTATATACGGCTCATCACGCACATCATCAGTACCAGGCGTCCAGTTGAACACACAGACCCGGCCAGGAACAAAGGAAGCTGGATCAAAACACGCCCCCTCAGGCAACTCCCCTGCTGTCAAAATCATCGGTTCAGCAATCCCGCGCACCACCGGGTCCTTAACCGACCGGGTTTCATTATAAATTTTGCCGTCGGTTTCATGGGCAGAGGCCTCATACGCAGGCTGTCTGGCTATAACCGTAAAGGACAACTGCTCCCCCGCCCGGACACTCTGTTCCGGAACAAAAGAGAAGAACGGCCGGAAGACTGTCTGCGGCAGAGGATATTCTCCAGTCACAACAGGATAATTATATCCGCTTCCGGGAAGAGCCACGGTTTCATGCGGATAAGCTCTGTCCTTCGGCGTACCCGGAGCAGGCGCCCCCACTTCTATAGATTTAACAGATAAGCGGCTGTCGATCGCTACATGTTTAACCGCAGTCTGCTGATACGGATAGTCCGGCACATATTCCAAGCCTGCCGGCCGTTTGAACCGGTTGCTCACCAGGACAACCTCTTCTACTCCTTCAGCATGGTCAACGCTGATATTCTGAAGCGAGCCGTTCACGACATCATCGAGCACAATCGGATACCGGGTATCTTCTGTAAGATAACGGAGTTCGATCCCGTCCAGATACAGATTCTCCACATGTCTGGCATACAATCCATATGCCGGCAGAATCCCCCAGTTACTCGGCTCCGGATATACCTCCGGCAGCTCCGGTACATTAAACGGCGCGTCCTGCCACATTCCGGCTTCCGGATTCCATTCCACGCGGGGCAGCAGCCCTTCATTTTTCAGGAAAAAGGTGTTCACCAGCCACGGCAGCGACTGCACACTGCGCTTCTGTCCGCCGTACTGGACATATTCCCAGTTGGTATTCAGCTGACGCTGCTCCACTGCATGCTCCAGGCTCAGACCGCCGCGGTACTCCACCTTAATGTTGGTAACAGATACATTCTTGATCCGGCTGCCCATCAGGCCCATCAGTTCAATCGGATAGCGGGGATCGGCATTGTTGACCGTAATATTCCGGATGATAATATCATGAACATAAGCAATATGATCACTGCCGTTTGCATTGGCATATAGCGGAAGCTCGCTTTCCTGCAGCTCTTTGCTATAATCGGGCACATATTTCTTCGATAGCTCATCGTAGCATACAGCATACCATTTGCCGTTCTCTTCATGGACATTGGCCGGATTGAGCCGGAGCGGCTGCTTGGAGTCAACAATATAAAAGGAAGAATTGCCATCTGCAGAAACATTATGTGTTCTATTATATGATGGAAGATAGCGCCTCGCCGGATACACCTGGTACGGCTCCTTGGCCGGAAGCACCCAATGCGTCTGATCCAGCCTTACATTCGGCGGGGCATCCCCGCCCGGGATGAAGTCTTCCCCGGTGCTGTTTCCCGTTACCGGAAAACGTCCGCGGTCTCCAGCTTTAATAAAAATCGGCGAGCTGCTTACATCCTCCATAGTGGAATCCTCAAAAATAATATGGCTCAAATCCGCCCCGTCGACGGCTTCAAGCGCAAAGCCTCTCGATCTTTTAAACTGGACGCGCCGTACCGTTACGAGATCATACCCGCAGGTGGATTCCGTGCCCAGCTTGACCCTGGCAGTAGGGCCGCAGCGGTCCGTGGCGATCAGCTTGTCCTGTGTATACGTTTTCGCATATACGGAGCCGGTATCATAGCCGCTGACGATGCAGTCTTCAATCAGCACGTTACGGAGCGGCATGAATGTTCCGACGCCGTAGGAGGCTTTTAACACAATGGCATCATCAGTCAGTGAATTAAAGGTAGAATGCACAATCGTCACATTCTCACAGCAGTCCACATCAAACGCATCGCGGTTCGTATCGACCAAAATGCGCTCCACGTACATATTTTTCACACAGGTCGTAATGATCGCAAAATGGCCGCCGGCCAGAATTGAAAAGTCGCAAAAGGCTATATTTTCACACCGCACCAGTGCAATCGCCTTGTTCCCGAACCATTCCCCCTGATGCCCCGGCTCGTTACGGTGTACAGGCTCATGCGGGTCCCCGCCCATCAGAATCTGCTCCAGCTCCCCCTGATCATTCAGCGAGCTTCCATCCAGCAGCCCCGGCCCATAAATCATCACATCACGGATATCTGCACCATAAATCAGGCTGTTGGCAAAATACGTATGGCCGTGATCCTGCAAACCTACATATAAATTAACCTCAGGCTCATCATAATTGCCGCCCTCTCCGGCCTGCAGCTCATAGGACTGTACAATATCTGTTCTGGCTGCGGAAAGCACACTGCCTGCGGACAAGTAAAGATTAACGCCACTCATTAGCCGGATCGTATATACTCTGAAGCTGCCTTCAGGAATAACCACGGTACCGCCTTCTGCTGATGCAGCCTGAATAGCGTTATTAATCGCCGTAGTATTCACCACAGGTGAATGGTCTGTACCCGCCCCGAAATCGCGGATATCAACCCGGCGTTCTTCCTTCAATAAAAAGGTTCTGTCAAAAGGGCATCCTGTTGCTTCTGTTACCTGAAACATAATAGCCTCCATTTTAAAAGAGAGAACCAAAACGGATTATCCGGCGCAGTCTTCTCTTGTTCTTTTTCTTTGTTGCCGTTCAAAGGCCGGCTTGTATGCTGAACCCCTTCATTATAGCGCGTACCGCTACATTATAGGCAGTGTAATCTCAACAATTGTACCGGCAGGCTGATTCGCCTTGAACAGAAACGTTCCTCTATGATTATGTATAATCTTTCTGCTGATCATAACCCCTAGCCCGTGTCCTCCCGATTTGGTCGTGAAGAAAGGCGAGCCGATCTGATTTATGTATTCTGCCGGAATGCCCCGTCCATGATCCCTGACGCGGATGATGGCACTATCCTCTGTGCGGTCCAGCTCTACGATGATTTCTGCTCCGTCCGGGCTTGCTTCAATTGCATTTTTAAGCACATTGATGAAGACCTGCTTCAGCTTGTTGGCTGATCCTTTAAGCGTAAGGCAGACCAGACTGGTATGCATGAGAATCTCAATGTTCGTCATATGCGCCTGGGCATTCAGCAGCACGACGGCTTGTCTTAACAGCTGGACCAGATCATAGTCAGCCAGACTGGAAGGAGCTTCTTTGCCCAGCAGCAGCAGTTCACCGATAATCGAATTGATCCGGTCCACCTCCGATACCACGATCTGATGAAATTCTCTACCTTTTGCGGAATGGGCGAACAGGAGCTGAACAAATCCCCGGATACTGGTAAGCGGATTGCGGATTTCATGGGCAATGCCTGCAGACAGCTCACCGATCATGGAAATATTCTCTGTATACCGGAGAAACTCCTCAGTTCTTTTGCGTTCAGTCAGATCGCGGCTGATCGAAATGACCATTTTGCGGCCATTCAGCTTAAACGGCTTGGCACTGATTTCTACTGGGATCTGCTTCCCTTCCCGTGTTACCTGAATCCATTCAACGAATATTCCGTCTCCTTCAAGGATTCTTTCAAACAGATGGTCAACCTCGTGGAGCAACGACTCTGATGCTATGCAGTACGGTGTTTTGTCCAGGAGCTCCCGGCGTGTATACCCCAGCATCCGGCAGGCTGCTTCATTAATGTCCAGAAATTTGGACGGCTTCCCGTCCGGGCTCTGCTCATAGATAAAAATGGGGTCATTCGCTTCATTAAATAGCTTGTAATACTTTAGCTCAGAGAACTTAATCTCCGTTACATCCCTCAGCACACATACATAAGCCTTAATGAATCCTTCCGGATCCTTTACCGGAGAAATGGTTATTTTGACACTGATCAGTTCCCCGTTTCGTTTGATGCGAAACGTATCAAGGGCAAACAACCTCCGGCCCTGATCAATAAAAATATACATCTGGGCAAGCTCTTCCCTGAGCTCCAGGGGGATATGCGGAAAATCAAGCTGATTCAGCTCTTCCATTGACCATCCATATAGCTCTACGAAGACAGGATTAGCGTAAATTACCTTTTTATCGTTCCCCAGAATGTAAATCGGATCGGGACTGTACTCCGCAAAAGAAAACAGCGAATAATGCATAATGTCGTGAACTGAGTAAACACTCATATAACCGCTCCCGCAGCCAGTTTATTTTAATATATAGTAGCACTACGCAGTGCACATATCTATGAAAAATCAGACTATAAGCTACCCAGTTCCCAAGTTTGACAGCATCCTGTCAAGTTGATAGGATGCTTATAAGGTTAATGATGCTTCAGGAGATATCATCAAAATGAACAGATTGGAGTGTTCCTATGAAAGATATCTACGATAAAACACATGCTGCGGAGATATTACAGCGCATAGATCAATTAAGTCCTCATTCAACCCGTCAGTGGGGAACCATGCAGGCCGCTCAAATGCTCGCTCATTGTTCAGCGTTTCAAGATATCCCGATGGGTAACGCCTTTCCCCCCAGAGGCTGGCTGGGAAGAGTGATCGGCCGGTTCGTAAAACCTGTTTTTTATAATGACAAACCGTTGCCGCATAATATGTCAACCATCCCCGAGACCCTCATTTCGGATAACAGAGATTTTGAAGCAGAAAAAGAAAAGCTTAAACTACGCATTATAAAGCTTCAAAAGGACGGCCCGGATCAATGCTCTCCCCACCCTCACCCCTTCTTCGGTCCGTTAACGCCCGGACAATGGGGCAAGGGCATTTATAAGCATTTGGATCATCATTTAAGGCAGTTTGGTGTTTAGCATAGCTTTTTTATAGCTTCAAAGGAAAAAGCGGTGCTCCCTATGATGAGCACCGCTTTGGCATGTTATTTATAGATTAAATCAGTCTCAGACGTAGGGCAACATACTTTACTCTCTCCTACACACCTGCTCTAATATTTTTCACAGTTCTCTTTTCTAAAGAGAAATCAGAGTAGCTTCTGTCACCGCCGTTACCATTAGGAGCCTGAGGAACGAAGCCTACCTTTACAGTCTCCTCCACCGGTAAATTGAAGAATCTTACCATGTAGAACTGGTCGCCGTCTAACGAATAATGAAAAGCAAAGGCCTGGCCGACTCGGGTAATCTGTAGCCATACCGAATCGCCGTCAATATTGTTGCCGTTTGCGTCGTCTGATAAGGGATTTGTTACTACACTTACAACCGCATGGGTATTAAAATCCGTCAATTCAAAGCACAGCTTGGCCCACACCGCGAGATCCTTCATGACCATAACCGAAGCCGAATCATAAACATCCCGGAAATCATGCCCTACCTTAACCCGCATCACGAAATCACCGGAAACCTCTGTGTAAAAAAACGGAGCGTTTGTAAGCGAGCTTGGCGTAATTCCTTCTTCCGAAACAGTCCCATTGTTACAGAAAAAATCACTATCTTTAGGAGCGTATAATATCACTTCTTCATTCTCAAACCGGATGCTGCTCTCGTTAAGCCATTTAAAGTTGCTGAAATCCTTATGATCCATTCAACTTCCCCTCCAGCTCATTTATGATTAGTAAATTTTCACACTACAGTAAATAATTTTATCATTAAAGCTACCATTCTGTGTAGAACAATTCCGCTCACCTGATAGCACAATCTGAACAAACCGTTTTTAATACACACACACAAAAACCTTGAAAGGCACGAGGCCAATCAAGGTTTTTATTTGGGAAGATTATTCGGTTACGTTCTCCAGCATATTCATGATCAGAACCACTGCTTCTGCCCGTGTTGCGTTCTGGTTAGGGGCAAACCGGTTCTGGCCGGTACCGCTGACCAGAGATTGTTCTACAGCAGCTGCGATATAAGGAACTGCCCATTTAGGAACATCGCTGCTATCTGCGAAGGAGAGTTTGGCCTGTGGATCTACCGTAATGCCAAGGGCTCTCACGATCATTACTGTTAATTCCGAACGGGTCAGCTGCTGTTCCGGACGGAAAGTCCCGTCTTCATAACCGCTGATAATACCTGCTGCTGCAGCCTGTGCTGCATAAGCGCTGGCCCAGGCAGGGATAGCCGAAGCATCCTTAAAGGTGCCTGCACTGCTCTCCGGAAGCTTCAGTGCGCGGGCAAGCATAGTAACGAATTCGGCACGGTTCACCTGCTTATTCGGACGGAAGGAATTGTCCGCATACCCGTTGACGAAACCGGCTTGCACTGCTTTTTGGATCGCTGAAGCGGCCCAGTGACTGCTTACATCGGTCAGAACAGGCTCCGCTGAAGGCGTCGCTCCGTTACCGGCAGGTGTAGGACTTGGTGTAGCAGCAGCTGTTGGTGCAGCTGTTGGTGCAGCTGTCGGAGATGCTGTCGGTGCCGTTGTTGAATCCACCGAGCTTCCCGGTAACGCTGGTGCCGGAGTTGGTGTTGGAGACGGAGTTGTTGTCGGTACTTCCGGTGTCGGCGTTGGTGTAGGCGTCACTTCTCCGTCTTTCTCCTTCTTAATCATACCAAACTGCTCAATAATGTAAGGCTCTGCGTTGTTCTTATTCTGGTCAATTTCATAGGATACTGCCGTCAGCTTGCCGCCGTCGACTGTGATGCCTACAAAGTTCTGGACCTGGCCGCGCTTCGGACGTGAGCTGTCGCTCGGGTCCGGACCATACGGTGCGGCATGGTTCTCATCAGCAACCTCGAACAGATTGTAATAGCTATCTCCAAGAGCCTCTTTCTTGTTCTTGTAATAGACCTTTGCACCGGCAGTAGCCGGAATCAGATAAATCGATCCATCCGGGTTCACGGTATACTCCACCGTTGTTCCATTAAGGGATTCTGTAATCTTTTCTGTAGCTGCAGCTGTTCCGTCTGCCTGAATCGGTTTGGTGCGGGCATAAATATGATCATGGCCCTGCAGGACAAAGTCGATGCCAAGCTCAGCCATCAGCGGTGCAATTTTGGATCTTACTCCATTTGCGCCGATAATATCCTTGTCGGTTGCGTGATTCGAGGTGGTGTAAGGACCTTTGTGAATATTAACAATGATCCACTGTGCCCCGGCCTTCTTGGCCGCCTCTACATCTGCTTTAAGCCACTCCACCTGGTCCGTACTGAAATTGGCATACTCTGCCGAGTCCTCATTGCTGTTCAGTACAACGAAATGGGCATTGCTGTAATCATAGGAATAATAGGCTCCCGTCTCTGTTGCAGACCCCGGGGCTTCCTTAATATTGAAATGCTCATAGAAGGCATTAGCCTCATCCTCATGGTTTCCTGCCGATGGAACAAGGGTTGTATTCAGCAGGCTGTTCTGGGAATGTCCAAGCAGCCAGTCCCACTGCACTTCCTTCGTTCCTGTGTCTACGATATCCCCGTTATGAACTACAAATTGTGCATTTGGTACTGTTGCCAGCGCCTTTGCCAGCGTTTCCGAGGACAGAATGGCTTCTTCTTCGGATTTTGCCTGTGTATCTGCAAGATCAACAAAAGTGAATGCACCTGACTCAGGAGCTGTACTGAAGGTTCCGGCGGTACTCCAGATGCCCAGCGCCTGATCCCCTACCCGGTATGAATAAGCGGTTCCGGCTTTCAAACCAGTAGCTTCTGCCTTGTGTACCAGCTCTTCTTTTGCATTAGTAGAAACCGCAGAACGGCCGCTGAACGTAATGGCATTGGTGAAATCCGGTGCACCGGCAGCTGCTTCTACAACCTGCAGGTCACTGTTTGTTGAACCCAGCGGTGTGTACCAGGTGAAGCCTTTTGAACTGACCGGATCACCGTTAAAGGTTACGGTCACTTTGCTTACTTCCGGCTGGCTGGCAATGACGCCTTTCGACTGGTTCCGGCCGCTAACGGCTTTAATAACAAACTGGTAATCCCGTGCGGAATCTGTATTATCCACTGTGTAGCTGTAAGCCGTTTTTCCGGTTTCAGTTGAAACCTCTGTAGTCCAGTTGGCTCCAAGCAGATCATTACTTTCATAGATACGGTAACCGGATACCGGCAGCTCTGTAGCTGGAGCTTCCCAGGACAAGGTCAGCTTACCGTCTGTGCCGGTAATCATTTGAGCGTTCTGCACGGAAGGAACCGTTACATCTGATTTATGAATGCCGTAACCGTCATAGAGGTCTGTTGTGCCTCCAGTTGTGGTTGTATAAGACTTGTAACTCAGATCGTTTTCTGTAACAGTGAAGCCTGAGAACATTTCCTTGCCTGGCTGCTCGTATTTGGCAGCAAACGGGAAGGTACCGGAAGCAACATTGTATTTCTTGTTGCCTGCCGCATTGGTAATCAGATAGAGCGTACCCTCTGGATCTGTCACTGTGCCGGAGGAATCCGGAACAATATCAGTCAAAGGCACATTGTTCAGCATCTGATAGCTGCGGGTATACGTATGATCGTGTCCGCCGATCACCATATCAATACCCAGCTCATCGAACACCTTTGTCAGCTCTGCACGGTAGAACAGAACATCCGTATCATTAGTGTGACTCGCTACGGAGTAAGGCGATTTATGCAGCAGCACAATATTCCACTGCTTATCGGACTTGGCTACTTCACTGCGCAGCCATTCTACTTGTTTATAGTAGATTTCGTTGTTTGCCGCATTGGAGCTTTTGCCGTAATATTCGGTGTTAAGCACCATAAAGTGTGCCGGGCCATAGTCCAGGGAATAGACAGATCCATCCGGCTTCGCACCTGTATTCGAAACATTTGGAAGATTAAAATGCCCCGTGTAATTGCTGTAGCTCTTGCTCTCATGATTACCTACCAGAGGGACCAGCGGGATATTCTGCAGAATCGCCTTTGGCTTGTCAAAGAACCAGCCCCACTGCTCTTCAATATCCCCGTTATCCACCAGATCTCCTGAATTCAGAATGAATTCAACATCCGGGAATTTGGCGAGTCCCTCCTGCAGGGTGTGGTTCCAGATATCAAAATCCTCTTCAGTTGTACCTTGGGAATCCGTAGTATACAGGAACTGATAAGAAGCATTCACTGCTGCTTCTGTTGTGAAGGTTCCAATGTCACTCCAGTTGCCTTCTTGTCCGTCACCGGCTCTGTACGCATATGTAGTGCCCGGTTGAAGGTTGTCCGCAAGCACTTTATGGCTTGAGATAACTGACGATTTGCCGGCAGATTTGTCTGCCTTGGAGTTGTAGACACTCGCGGCGACCGTAGTTCCTTCAAAGGTCAGAATACCTTCGTCCGGGAAGACGCTGCCCGTTACTTTAGATGCTTCCACTACCTCCAGCTTAGTGCCCGTTACTGTCTCAGGAGCATACCAGGCAAATCCCATACGGGTCTGCGGGTTTCCGTTAAAGGTAAGCGCAACAGATTCCGGCTTGCCTTGACCAGGAACTTCCGGCTCAGCTGCCGGATAGACGGCCAGCTTCATGTCCCAATACAGGTCCGAGCTGCTTCCATTTGCCTGATGGACTTCGGCAGCAAGCTCATTGTTGCCGTCCTTCAGGTTTGCCTTTACTACATCAGTCAGATCCACTTTGGAGATGTTAGGATCGCTCTTAGAGTAAGTGCTCTGTGTTGAGTAATCAATCGCGCCTGCAGGCATGCCCTCACGATAAATTTCTGTTCCGTTCAAATACAAAACAACGCCATCATCAAAGGCAAGCGTTCCCTCAATTTTACCGAGAGCCTTTACTGCCTCAAGGTTTGCATTGACATTCGTACGGAAATACGAAGTCATATATTTCTTGGATTTGCTGCTGCCATAGCTTATATTTGTATTCAGTCCGCCAAAAATAGTAGTGCTGACCCCGCTGCCGTTATCCTTGTAGCCCAGGGGAGCCAGTCCCGACTTCCAGCCGGAATCATCATAAACTGCCTGCCAGACCGTACCCTGATCGGTACCGTCGTCAACATACTTCCATGCCGAATTTCCCTCCAGCAAAACCAGCGGCTGGTCTGCCCGGATCTGAAGTTCTTCATTTAAGCTGCTGCTCTCTGCCAAGACTGTCAATCCGTTGGTCGCAAATCCAAAGGCCATAATGAAAACCAGCGCCACCAAGATTGACTTGTTAATAAGCTTCTTCAAATCACTGCCTCCCTATCCGTAAAACTATTATTTGCACACCTGATAAGTTTAACGGATAAATATTTTTGCTATGTTTTCACAAAGGCTTCTTAGTGTAAAACCTGACACCCCTTGTTACTCGCACCAGACTGAAGCTCATCGGGTAAACCGCTTGTAATATCCGCGCCCTAAAGCTAAAAAAGCAGCTTATCCGCAGATAAGTTGCTTAAATGAATGTTATATGAATGTAAAGTGCGGACTCTATCAGTCCATTCTGCACAGCCCTGGCATTCTTAATCCTGAAATGGACCCTGCCCCGCAAAATACTGATCAATCACTTCCAATACACCGCTGTTAATGTTTGCCGGTGCCATATATTTTGCCGCCGCTTTCACTTCATCCGATCCGTTCTCCATGGCAAAACTGTATTTTACATGTCTCAGCATTTCAATGTCATTGCCTCCGTCACCAAAGGCCATCGTTTCGTCATCTTTTATACCCCATTTGTCCTGCAGCAGCTGAATACCGGAAGCCTTGTGGAATTCCGGCACAATCAGATCAATACTTCCATGCCCGCTGGAGACAGCAGTTACCGTGCTTCCGATGCTGCTCCGCAGCATATCTCTTAACTGAAGCGTTTCCTCATCCGGACAGGAGAGGGCAAATTTAAGAATCTGGTCATTCACCTCATCGAAGCTGCCCACTCTTTTTAACCGGTGATAATATTTGTTTACTATAGTAAAAAAGGTGTCCGATACACTGTCCAGCACATAGGCACTTTCTTTGCCGCATAACACAATCTGAAACTTTTTATTGGAGACCAGCTCTTTCAGAACCAGCTCTATATCCTCCTTGGGAATATCCACTGCGGACACTTCCTGTCCCTGATCGACGATATAAGCGCCATTTTCAGCCACATAACTGATTTCATCCTGGATCTCTCCGAAAAAAGATTTCAGCTGATAATACTGGTTGCCGCTGGCCACAACAAACCGGATTCCCTGCTCCTTCATCTTTGCATACTGTTTAAGGAACCTTTCTTTGTCATATCCCATCTCTTTATTTAGAAAGGTGCCGTCCATGTCTACTGCGATAAGCTTGATTGTCATCCTGTTTCCTCCTGAAATTACTCATACTTTTGGGTGATATATCTAAACTCTTTACCCAATAATGATGAACCGTGCTCATGGTAACGAAATTAGTGTAATAACGATCTCACACAGGAATTGACACCCTAATCTCCCGATGATATATTGTGTATGCACGACATACACAATCTCAACAAGGAGGTACATCTCATGCTGGTATTGGATATCAAACATTTAAATAAGCATTATGAACACTTTTCATTAAAAGATGTGTCTTTTCAACTGGAAAAGGGCTATATCATGGGTTTCATCGGAATTAACGGTGCGGGAAAAACAACGACCATCAAATCCATTTTGAATTTAATCAGCATGGATGGCGGCGAGATTCATGTCCTTGGGAAAAACATAACGCAGCACGAAGTCGAGCTGAAGCAGGAAATCGGATACGCCTTTGGAGACATCAACTTTTACAGCCGCAATAAAATCAAGACGTTAACGAATGTAATCAAAACCTTTTACCGTAATTGGGATGACAACACCTACCGCAAGTATCTGAAAAAATTCAATCTGATTGAAGATAAAAAAATCGCCGAACTATCAACCGGAATGAAGGTCAAATACAGCCTGGCCCTCGCTTTGTCGCATGGCGCCAAGCTGCTTATCCTGGATGAGCCGACAAGCGGCCTTGATCCTGCGGCCCGTGATAATCTGCTGAGCATTTTTCAGGAGCTGGTGCAGGACGGCGAAATCAGCATTCTCTTTTCAACCCATGTCACCTCCGACCTGGAAAAATGCGCTGACTATATCACCTACATCCATGACGGGCAAATTGTGAACAGTGCCGAGAAGGAAGCATTTGTCGATGCGTTTCGCCTGCTGAATGGAACAAAGGAGCAGCTGGAACAAGTCAAAGACCGGCTGATTTCCTATAAAACGAATTCTTTCGGCTTTACCGGCCTGATCCATACGAAAGATTTTGAACCGTCGCCGGGCATTGTCTCTGCAATTCCGAATCTCGAGGAAATTATGATCTACTACTCAAGAAAAGAGGAAGCTTATGTATAATTTACTGCTAAAAGAACTCAAATTAGGCGTAAATCCGTTCTTCTACATACTACCCTTTTTGACAGGCGCCTTGATGTTAATCCCGGGCTGGCTGTATTTCCTTGTTATCCTATACTTTTGTTTTTTAACGGTACCGAATATGTTCGGCGGGTATAAAAGCCAAAATGATCTCATGTTCACCGGCATGCTGCCCGTAGCCAAAAAGGATGTTGTCAAAGCGAAGGTGACTTTCATCGTCCTTCTGGAGCTGCTGCATATTGTAATCGCCATAATCTACGGTCTGATCAGTGTCCGCTTATATCCGAATATGACCTACTATTTCTTTGCGCCGTCCATTGGCTTCTGGGGGCTATGTCTGGTGATGCTGGCAATCTTCAATCTTATCTTTTTTACTATGTATTACAAAACAGCATATAAATACGGCGCGGCCTCCATCGTATCGATTACTGCTGCTACCCTATTCGCCGGGGCTGCAGAATGGCTGGGCATTCAAAGCCCGTTAGTGCATGACCTGTTTAAGGGAAGCGGTGCTGACAGCATGACTACTCAACTCTCCATCCTACTTGCCTCTATCGCGATTTTTGCAATATTCACCTTTTTGGCTTATCATATTGGCTACAAACGATTTTTGAAAGTGGAAATCTAATGAATATTGCAATCTCAAACACCTCGGATAAACCAATCTATCAACAGCTATTTGATCAGATCAGTGCCCAGATTCTTAAAGGCGAGCTGGAAAGCGGCTATATTCTGCCTCCCATCCGCCAGGCGGCCGTTGAGCTGTCTGTCAGTATCATTACCGTAAAAAAAGCCTGGGAGGAGCTGGAACGAAACGGTCTGATTTATACTGTTACAGGTAAAGGCTGCTTTGTCACCGGTCTGTCGGCCGATGAGAAGATTAGGAAGCGCAATGAAATGATCCTGAAGCAGATGGTGACCGATACGGATTATTACAAATCCTTCGGCCTCACAATGGATGAAGTGATCGCCCTTTTAAAGGAAATCTACTAAATAAAGTGTGAATGCCCAACCGGCTCCGGGATTCTGCTGTCCCTGGAACCGGTTGGGCATTTTATGTTACTCAGGCATTAGCCGCCGCAAGCTTAACAATTACATTATATTGCCCGCCGGCTTCCAGCCCTTTAAGAACACCATCCCGGATAAGCTCACCGTCGAGATAAACCTCTGTAGCTGTAACTCCGGCTTCACGTTTCATATCAATGTGCAGCTGCGCGTTTCTAAAGTTACGTTTTACCGTAACCTTATCCCAATCCGAAGGAAGCTGCGGCCGCACCCGCAATCCTTCACGGTTACCCTGCAGCCCGAACAGGCCGTCGATCAGACAACGGTATACCCACGGCACAGTTCCTGTATTAAAAAGATGGCTGGAGCGTCCGGCCGTCTTCGGAAATTGTCTGTACGCTCCGCGGTAATAGTTCGGAATGAAGACAGGCAGCTGGCCCCGGCGGATGATGTCCTCGATGTCAGGTCCCGGGATCATTTTGCGCAGCAGCCGGTAGGCATTATCCTGCTCGCCCGCCGCATACAGGCCATAGATATAAAAGGCTGCGGCGTGGTTATAGACTGCCCCGTTTTCGGCTGTTCCCGGATGCTTTTGTGTTACCCGGCCCACATCTTCACGCATCGCGGTATAGGAGGGCGCCAGCTTTTCCACACCGTACGGGGTTTCCAGCTGTTCGCTGACGGAATGTATCAGCTTCTCCCGTTTCTCCTCATCGGCCGCACCGCTTAACAGCGCCCAGCCCTGCGGATTAATGAAGATCCGGCCTTCCTTATCTTCGCTGATACCGAACACTACATTGTCATCGGTAATTCCCCGCGCATACCACTCGCCATCCCAGAAATACTGATTGACCACCGCATTCGTCTCATCCGCTGCCAGGCGGAATGCTTTTCCGTTCTCCGGCCGGCCGCTGTGTTCGCAGATATCCGCCCAGACCATAAAAGCATACGCCGTTGCTATCGTCAGCCATCCGGACACGCCTGTGCCTTTATAGCCGACCATATTCATCGGGTCACACCAGTCGCCTTGATTAATATAATTCAGGCCTCTTTCATCCCGCTCATGGATCAGCCAGTGCATGGCCCGGTCAATGTGCTCGAAGACAGTACCTGTTTCCCCGCCGCCCGAGTATGGAATGATCTCTTCCAGAATGCTGTAATCATCCGTCTCCTCCAGATAGGTAATGAGGCAGATCGGCAGCCAGACACAGTGGTCGGTATGCGGCACCTGGTTAATATATTTCAGTTCAGCTGCTTCATGCAAAATAATGCCGTCCGGCATAGCTCCACTTACATTTTGCTGGCTTAAGGCTGTCAGGAACGCCCCTCTCGCTGTCTGCGGCTTAATATAGCTCATCCCCATATTATCCTGCAGATAATTCCGGGTCTGGGGATCTGTCGTCAGGCGGTTCGTCTGCCCGTGATAGTACATCTGCCGGGGGAGCCAGTGATTTACGAGATTGTCAAGATCCGCATCCGGAGTGGTGATTTCGATGACACCTCTGCCTTCCTTGATGTATTCCGCATATTCCTGCTCGGCGAGCACAAATCCGTCTTCACCAGCTGCGTTGGTATCCAGGAACAGCCGCTGGCGGATGTCTGCAATGTCCTGCTCATCATGAGCGGGTCCAAACACGAAACGGTATTCTCTTTCTTCACCCGGGGCCAGGCCGATGCTGTACTGAAGAACCGCAACGGGCGTTTCATAACGTGCTTCTCCTTTAGCGAGGAGTTCGCTTTTGAGTGCTGACGGTGAGCCGATTCCACCCTCTCCTTCAAAAGCTTCCTGATTAATCTCCCAGGCATGGGGAGCCTGATCGGCAAGCAGGAACGTCTTGTCCTTCAGATGTTTAATCTTATCGTAGTCCTGATATTTCTGATACGGAGTAACCGCTGTAGCGACAATTCCCTGCAGGGCTTCCTTATACTCGCCGGACTGGTTCATCCAGGACATATAGCCGATGGTGAAATAGGGATAGATACTGATTTTTCTGGGGGCGGAGGACAGATTAGTCACCTTCACCCGCCACAGCTCCATCGGCTCATTTTTAGGCAGGCTCAGCGTCATTTCAATGGCGATGCCGTTCTTCTCTATTTTCCAGACAATATTATGTTTGCCTACAGCAAAGGTGTAGTGATCCGAAGGCATGCGGACAGGCTCGTACGGAGCAGAAAACAGTTCACCACTCTCCTCATCCTTTACATAAACAAACCGGCCGGGATGATGGGCATAATAGGGCTGCTCCGGCTGCATGAAGGTTTTGGCCTCCAGATTCGGTGCATACGAATACTTCGCCGGCTCCGGCTGCATAAACTGGGCCACCGCATACCCCCGGCAGTTCACATGGATCATCATCTGCTCATTCCACAGGAAGCCCGAAGCCTTGGGCAGAATTGTCGGACTCGACAGCTCATAATACTGATTATCTTCAGATGCTCTTATCATTCACTTGCCTCACTTTCCAGGATTCTCGTAATCTATATAGATTGAACGAATAATACTGCTGTTTTGGGATTGCATGTGACTCCAGAGAATATTTGGACTTCCAGCCGCTGTTGTCTGCAGATTTCTTGATTTATACCGTTTTTAACGGTTGAAATCCGCAGACAAAGGCGGTCGCTATCGCTCCTACAGTTCCAAAATTCCCCTCCGCCACTCTTTCCTTAACATAAATTCTTAAGTTCAATCTATATAGTAGATCTCGTATATGTTCAAGAATACGCTCTCATAGGTTGGAGGGCAAGTCTATGAAAGTTGATAACAGCTACCCTTTATATTAACTGCAAAAGCGTACGAATATCCGGCCACCCCTGTTCGATCAGGAACTATAGCTGCTTTTAGCATTATATCTATATTGCTCATTACCCGCTAAAATTGGAAACCAAAGAAAAAAACCATAATTCTCCAGATAATATATCTATCCAGCACAAAAAAATAAGAAGATTTATCGCCTCAACCCGTCTTATAGATATAGACGTCAGAATAGGAGGACTGTAATGACAGAACCAGTCGAGGATAGATTGATCATCGAAAGGGTGCTGGAGGGGGATCAGGAGGCTTTTGCGGTGTTGATTGATAAATACAGCTCAAGGCTATATTTTTTTCTGCTGGAAATGGGATCTTCGCCTCCGGATGCACAGGATCAGGCTCAGGAAGCTTTTATTCAAGCCTACAGGAAGCTTCGCAGTCATCGTTTGCAATCCAGCTTTTCAGCCTGGCTGTATGCCATCGCTGTCAATGTGTTCAGAGAAGCCAAGCGGCGCAAGCGCTTCAGCTTTGCAAATGATCTGTTGAATGTACAAATCGATGACTCCCCTACACCGGAAGAGCGGTACATGCGCAGAGAAAGTGAAGTCGAGCTTCAACGTCTGATTCAAAAGCTCCCGCAGCGCTACCGCATTGTACTGCTTCTGTACTACACAGAGGATTTAAGCTACGAGGAGATTTCGGCAGTAACAGGCCTGAACATGCATCAGGTGAAAAACCGTCTGTATCAGGCGCGCCGCAAACTAAGAAAGCTATGGCCCGGGAATACCATGAAGGAGGATGCTTATGGCCAGACTAAATCATACGAATGCTGACGAGTGGCTGGATGATGAAATGCAAGCTTACAAAAAATCTATATCCGCTTCGCTTAACGGACGTTTTACGGAGCAGGTTATGGACCAGGTACGGCAAACCAATATTCATCCTCTCCCTTCAGCCGACAAGCGAAAACGATTCACCGGACTGCGCTGGGGAGCAGGCGTACTTGGTGGACTAGCAATTATTCTAGTACTCTATGGCTTGACGAAAACGGATGTCTCTTATGAAACCGGAGGTGAACGAATATTTCAGGCTCATACGATGATGCCAATCAACAAGATTATGCACTGGACAGATCCCGGACTGCAGAATGCCCAATCATTAGGAATTGTACAAATGCCTGAAGTCAGCATCACAGATCAGGGCTACACGCTATCGCTTGAAGAAGTGATCGCCGATGACACACGGATTGTATTCTCACTTCTGCTGACAGATTCCTCCGGACAGACGAATCACAATTGGAAGAATGTTCTAGATCATAGAAGGCTTCAGATCAAAAATGAGGAAGGACAGGAAATTGCGTTTTTCCGGACAGATGCTCCGTTGCAGGATGAAGGGGACGGCCAAATTACAGCCTCTGAGAACGGCAAGCTTTGGTTAACCTATGTGTACGAGCAGATTCCCGGAGATCATATTATTATTGAGAGCACTGTTGACAAACTCAATGTCAAAAATGAGGCTTCAACCGGGTTGGATGGTGACTGGAGCTTTAGCTATAACGTTGATATGAGCAAGTCAAAAGAGCTGTCCACTGCCATTGAAATGATGGATCAGTCTTATACGACGCCGGCAGGATTGAGTGTTACGGCCCAGCGTCTTATCCGGACGCCGACCGGTGCTTTACTGCAGCTTGAGACCGGTTTATCGGATGAAGCCAGTAAGCGTAGCCCGGCGGAGCTCAGTGAGAAGCTTTCACTTCAATTTCATTTGGAAAATGAAGCTGGTGAAGAAATCGGCCGCATCAATAATTACGGTTTTAATGGATATTCCAATTTCGAGTTTGGATATTTTAAGAGTGAAGACCCGGCAAACGGAGCTCAGCAATGGACTTATGCACTTCCTTACCAGCTCTATGACAGCACCCAAATCCGGCTAGTGCTGGACGGTTACTCGCTGCCCATTCAGACAGACGATTCGTTAACCTTTGTCCCGGCTGACTTAAAGAACCAGCCAGCAGTCTTTAAAGGACAAGGAGATGTATTGCAGCTGCATGATTTTAAGATCAACGATAACGGGACAGGCAGCGGGCCTTCCGGCAGACTGCTGATCAGCGGTGAATTTGTGAACAGCTTCCAGGAGGATCATTGGGTCGTTCAGGATGAATCGGGAAAAACATATAATGCTCAGTTTACTGGCCAAGCACAGCTTGGAGAGACTGTCATCATTGAAGCACCCCAAGCAGGTGTTGACAGTCCTTCATACTTCGATATCCCTGGCATCACTGCCATACCAGAAAAGCTGACGTTGATCCGGACAGTTACAAATAAAAAGTACACCGATGTGGACTGGAGCTTAGATTTGCCGGAACCGGCCGGAGCGAAGGACTAATCTAATATCCGGAATAAGCTTTTCGCTTACCAACAGGAACCACTAGCGGTGTACCTGTGACTGGATCTTTAATGATTTTGCAGGATAAACAAAAACGTGTTCGACTAATTCCTCCGTTACGATGTCTTCCGGGCGCCCCTGGGCCACGATACTGCCGTCCTTCATTGCGATAAGATGAGTGGCGTATCTGGTATTAAATACTCTTTTGATCTTGAGTTCACCGCTGGGATTCCGGTAGATCTTGCTCTTCTCAATATTAAGATCAACTTCTTAATGACATCGTCCGTCTCGGAGCCGAGGATATCAATCAAAGTGATCTCATTTCGTTTTCAATACATCAGGCTGCGAACGTGGCGAGCTGTGTACCCTTGTTCGGGCGGTAGCTCTCAATCGCCTTAATCAATCCAATCGTGCCTATGGAGATCAGGTCCTCCATCTTCGCCTGTATGGTCGAATTTTTGGAAGCTATGGACAAGATGCGATGTTAATCCCATCTACTTTCAGTTAATACAGCCGCGGCAGCGTGTCTAATGTAACAGAGAAGGGATGCTCATAAGCACGCCGAAGTTCCTCTTTAGTTGTCCATTCTTCGGTAGTGCCGAATTCGTTGGACCAGGTCATGTACCACACCCAGGGGATATGCGACTCCGACAGGCGGGGGATACTCGGCAGAACACCGATCTCTCCAAGCGCGGTCAGCTTGTTCGCCGGTGTAATCTTAACCAGCCGATTATACTCGTCCTCTAAGTCGGTGTGAGTGTGTTTTGGCGGATAGGTATCCAGCGTGATAACATCACAGACATCGTCGCCTACATACCCTTCGGGCAGCGGTGAATTCCAAACCCATATCAGGTTGTTCAAGCCATGATGGTTTGTATACCGCTCATACATCATACGATACAGCTGTTTGGCAACTTCGGGACCTTTGGCGCCCCACCAAAACCACTCGCCCTCCGATTCATGAAAAGGACGCCATAAAATTGGAATCCGCTTCTCACAGAATGGCTTGAGCAATTCCGCCATATGGTCCATGTCTGCTATTAGCATTTTTTGTTCTTCCGTTCCTTCGGTCACTGCCCGGGATGCGTCAAATGTGGTGTGTTCAGTGTAGAATCCTTTATCCCGGCTGCCGAAAGGTGAGAACCAGTGCCAAGTAAAGGTAATAAGACCCTGTTTATTTAAAACCCAGTCCCAAGCCTGATCCAGCGTATTTTTATTTTCCTCCACCTCAATCAGGCAAGCCTCGCTGGCATCCTCATAGTTAATGTTAGGAGAGTAAGCAAGCAGTTCAAATCCGCAAAGAGCCGGCAGTTTTCCGGTTACCTCTTCAATATATTTCAGTTCTTTCTGTACGGTGGTTTGGGTATGCTGGCCCGTTATAATCCCCTTGCCGGACAGTTCGCTTAAATAGCGTAGTACGTTCTTTACTTCCTGAGTCGCATTTGGATTGCACGGTGCTGCATGAATCATTTTATTCATTTTCTGGACTCCAATTATTAAATTTACACGACTGGAACCGCATCCTTACGGCAATCCAGTCGTGCATCTGATTTCAATCGACTAAGAATTTATAAAGTTTAAGTAAATCAGCAGACGCTTTACCATGACGGCAGCTTGCGCACGGTTTACCCAATCTTTAGCCGCGGCCTGATCATGGGTTAAGCCCTGTGCTGCTTCGATTGCATGCCCTGTGAACGCCGCAGCTCGGACAATCAGAACTGCCACTTGCTCACGTGTAATCAAAGCATCCGGCCGGAATGTATTGTCTGAATAGCCTGTAATTAGACCTGCCTCAACGGCGGCAGCAACCGCCCCGGTATACCACTTGCTTAACGGAACATCGGAGAATTCAACCGTTGTCCCGGAAACATCGAGTCCCAGTGCTCTTGCGATTAACACAATAAATTCAGCCCGTGTCATATACCGGTCCGGGGCAAAGCGATGGACATCAACTCCACGAACAAGCAGCTTGTTCGCCATGAATTCAATATCCTCCCTGGCCCAGTGACCGCTGAGATCGTCAAATCTCCGCTCCAATTGGCCTGTCATATACATACCGCCGCCGTTACGTTTAATAGTTATAACCGTAGCGCCATTTGCCGCATGGGTTAAAGCGGGCACAAAGGATAGCTCTCCTGTGGCAGGATCCATCCTTAAAGCTGTTAATCCATTGCCGGCAGATTGGGGAATTGTGAACGTATGGGAGATATACCGGCTGCCGAAATGTTTAATTTCGAAGGCTTGTGTTCCCGAATAAGCAAGGACTTTCAATTCATACATATCAGGGTTTAGCAGGACTCCGTTATCCTTAGCCCGTATACTGATCCCTCCGGCTTGCCCGCTGTCGAGCTTCTTCAGCTGAATCGAGATCTGGACATCAGCAGTCTTGGCTCCCAGACGAGCCGCGGCTTCATCGACGTTGATCAGGGCCACCGGGAAACGGTATGAAGCCGTGTCCCATTCGATTATGATTGCCGCATCCGGCGTAATAACGGCTGCCTCTACAAGTGCCGATGCCGGGAACCTGAACTCTGCCGCCTCACTTTTATCTGATTTAATCACGAACAGCTGCGACTCTGCAGGCTTGTTGATCTGTTGTCTAAGCGCGGCAATCAGCTCTGCCCCGTCCACCTCGATAAACTGCGTTTCGGCATTGTCCGGCCCCCCGTTATACCCAACGCTTCCTGTGTTGCTGATAACAGTACCGTCCGTGGTTTCAGCAGACGGTGTAACACGCGTTAACTTGATATAATCAATATCCGTCCCGCCTTGACCGGTAATGATCTCAAACGTTTGCTCTCCTTTTTGCAGCGTGTACGGTCCAATTACCATATCGGTCCACTCTGTTGTATCCGCAAACGTATATTCAACCGCCTCGTTGCCGTTAACCGAAATACTGTTCTTCCTCTGTCCATTGCCTGTCTTGTAACGAATGGTGAGCGTATAGGTACCGGCTGCCCCGGCTGCTTTCATTCTTAACTGTCCATCTTCGGCATCCATGCTTGTAACATATCGGCTGCCGGAAGCCCCGGCTTCCTTATCCATGACTTTCAGGCCGGAGCGTTCTCCATTCTCTGCCTCAAACTTTTGTGAGGTATACAGATCAGACGGAAGTTCGTCAAGGGTGACAACATAGTCATGCCCATAGACCTTTTTCAAATGTTCAGGTGAGTTTGTAGTTCCATCCTTAATAAAACTGCCCGTCCAGGTAGTGAAAAAGCTCCAGTGTGCATTGTAAGCCTGCAGCATTTCCGGATCAGGGATAGGTCCGTTTTCCGCCAGTCCAATTACCTTGCTCCCGTTCACCAGTGAAACCAGACTTTCGTACTTTGCGATGCTTGGATTGTAGTCCCCTGCAGGGTTATAAATATCGATACTGGCAATGTCCACCATATCATCTCCCGGATACCACTCCGTCTTCTCGGAGTTCCACACCCAAATGAGATTGTTCAGATGGTGATGGTTAGTCAGCCGGTCATACATCAACCTCCATAGCTGTTTAGCCGGTTCCGGCCCCTTTGCACCCCACCAGAACCAGCCGCCCTCCGCCTCATGAAGCGGCCGCCACAACAGCGGTACTCCTGCATCCTGCAGTCGTTTCAACTGGAACGCAATTGCATCGATATCCCGGATAAGCAAGTGATAATCCTCGGAATCCGGATGGCTGAGCGCATACTCTACATCAAAGGTCGTATAGTCCGTATAGAATCCCTTATACCATTCATGACCGGGCTCTTCCCCTCCAATTCCCTTCGGAGCGTTCCAGTGCCAACACAGCGATACGATGCCGCCGCGCTTGTGCCAAGCCATTATTTTCTCAATTTCGGTTGAAGTAGCTCCTTTCTCGACACGTGAGGGGGAGTAGTCCATTAAATCGGTGGCAAATATCGCCGGATATTTCCCGGTTTGCTGGAAGATCCACTCTGTGTCCTCCAGCGTTTGCTGACCCGAAATCAATTTCTGACCATACTGGCTATCCAGAAAGTTCATTAGCGCCCGGGCTTCGGGAGTTGCATCCGGATTAACCAGGACAGTTGAAACTTCAGGCAGCTCCGGCTTGGCGGCAGCCGTCAGCTTAACATAGTCGATATTATACCAACCCCAGTTGGCCAGGAACTCGATGATATTACCGCCTTCATTCAACCAAATTTTTCCTGCAGGCATCTCCTCAAAGCTGACGGTCTCAGGCAGAGTAATTTCGGTTAGGTTTCCGTTCAACACGACACTGGTCTTCTTCTCACCATTTGGCGAGCTATACCCTATGAGAATGTCAAACATTCCGGCAGAAGGGGCTTTATAATTCAGAGTAAGTGATCCCGATTGTTGAAATGCCGCGTATCCGTCACCCGAGTATCCATCCCCTGCGGCCCCGATCGAGACGCTGCCGCTCATCATCCCGTCTTCTGCCTCAAGCAAGTTTCCAACTGGCTGGGCATTGGCCGGTTCAAGCAGGATAAACTCGATGCCATAATAACCCCAGCCCCGAGTAATCTTAATCGTATTTTCTCCAGCGTTGAGCAGTACTTTACTGACCATTTTCTCAGCCTGTACAGTGCCTGCCGCAGGTGCATCCAGCATAAGTTCTCCAGCACCGATCCCATTAACCTGTATACCGGTTGCCTTTCCGCCGTAACCCTCAGGAATATAGTAGCCTATGCTAAGCTTGTATAATCCGGCCTCTGCAGCGTTCACCTTAAAGGTTGCATTCCCGGCCTCATCCGGAGAAGAAGCATCTTCCGCGAAAAAGAAAGAAATATAGCCGTCGCCATCGTAAAGCTGGTCCTGATCCTCATAGACAGGCCCGCGTTTCTCGATGCCGTAACCGTTCAACACTGCATCCGCATAAGTGGCTTTGATGACACTCGTTTGACCATCATTGATCTGCCGCTCCTCCATCCCTCCATTAGAAGAAGTAACAGGGTCAGAAATTTCTGTGAAAGCAGCAGCTTTTGAATCGTCCACACCCAGGTTTGTTACTAAAGAAAACAACATCATTAAACACAGCGAGCCTAATAGGTTTCTTTTGATGTTTAACCGCATCAGCTTTCCTCCCGGCAAATTTGATCGCAGTATGGTTTCCTCACAATATTAACCGCTTACATTAATATTGTGATCTCTCTCACTCGTTTGTGTCTAATGAGTTCTCTCCACAGAACAACGGGCTCATTTCCTCTCCTGTCATGCTGGAAACGAGCCCGCTGGATCAACAATTTATTTAGTAGACCACAGTTCGATACGGTTTTGGATATGCTTGGTATAAGCCTCTTCCATTTCCTTAACTCCGGCCTTATCCAGATCTGCCATATAGGCATCCCAAATTTTATCGAACTCTTCCGGCTTGGACATAATGGCTTCAGGGACTCTCTTCCATGTGATATCCTTCATCTTGGCTCCTAGGATAACAGCAGGATCGTCGCTGGCGAGTGACATCGTGTAAGCAGCACCGTAGGCTCTGGACTCAAATTCATCTTCTGCCGGGAAAAGATCTTTCCAATGTTCGGCGCCGTAAGCCTTCAGAGCTTCTTTCTCCGGTTCACTGTAGCTTGCCGTCAATTGCTCAGGGTAATTGCGGGTGAAGTAGTTTCCGGTGGAATCCTTAATACCGTCTCCGTAGTGGACCATCAGGTTCCAATAAAGACCAACACCGGATTCTTTTTGGAACGCCGCGTTGTCATTGTCCATACGTTCCTGTACAGCCGGGATGACTACCCGTTTACCGTTCTCAACCGTGTAATGTTTATCTTCAATTCCCCAGTTATTCAGGATCTGCCCCTCTTCCGATGCAAGGAAGTCAAGGAATTGGATGGCCCGCACCGGGTCCTTGCACTTGCTGGAGATCGAGATTCCGTATCCTCCGTCAAAGCCGGCCGGCCAGAAGCTGGTATCCTTGTATTCCTCACTCAGCGTGACCGGATAATGGCCGTAGGTTTGATCAAATTTCCCGGCAGCCTTCAGTGCATTTTGCGCGTCTCCATAATCCCATTCCGGATCAGCCAAACCAAGAACCCGGCCGGAAGCCACTTTAGCCTTAAACTGGTCGGTCTTCTGCACAAAGCTTTCCGGATCAAGCAGTCCGATGTCGTTCATATGATTTAACCAGCGGAAATATTCCTTCTCCTCCGGACGGCGGAAATGATAGGTCGCCTGATGCGTTTCCTGATCAATGAAATATTCCCCGTCGTCCGGTCCGCCGGTCGTCTGGAACCCCGAGTTGGTAACCTGGTACATATGCCAGTCATCTCCATTCAGGGAAAGACCGATATTTTTATTTCCGTTTTCGTCCGTCGGATGCTTGGTGATATAATCCTGGATGACTTTTTCAAAATCCTTTACTGTGCGGATTTCCGGATAACCAGCTTCTTTGACAACCCGGTGCTGCAGTTCAAATCCCCCCTCAGCCCTGAATTTCTTCTCATCAACGGACGACCAGGTTGGCACCGCGTAGATCGCCTGATCATCCAAGCTGTACTTGGCCCGAACAAGCTTATCTCCAAGCATTTTTTTGATATTAGGTGCATGCTTGTCGATCAATTCCGTTAAATCGATTACAGCTCCGGCGTCGACAAGCTTCCCGACATCCGCCTTTGCAGCAATCAAATCAGGATAATTGCCGGTCGCCGCAATCAGCGACATTTTTTGGACCGGATCACCCACTGCAAACTCGGCATCCAGTGTCACACCGGTTTTTTCGGCAATAACCTTACCTACTTCATCCTGCATGTTATTCCAATTGGTACTGCTGTCCTCTGAAAAATAAGTAAGCGTGACCGGCTTTAAATCAGACCCGGACGAACCGCCTTCCATGTTGCTGCCTTCTCCTGAGCCGTTATTACCGCCGCAACCGGCAAGCGTCGACGCTAAAGTCAGCGCAAGCACGGAAGACAGCACTAGCCCTCTTTTTTCTGGCTTCATGAAGCTAACCCCCTAGATAATGGATAAATACTGATTGTATGAGACAGGCTTGTTAACCTGGACACACCCATTCAAGAAACAATCTAACTCTTTACAGCTCCGAGCGTCATCCCTTTGACAAAATACTTTTGCAGGAAGGGATAGACGATAAGAATTGGCACTGTGACGACAATAGTAATTGCCATTTTGACGGATTCCGGCGAAATTTGTGACATTCGTTCAGCCATATTCGCCACGTCCTGGGAATTCGTTGCACTTGTGGTTGTGCTTTGCAGAATTTTCATCAACTCATACTGCAGCGTTGTTAGAGCTTCGTCGGACCCGTTAAACAGATACGTATCGAACCAGGAGTTCCATTGTCCTACCGCGAGGAAAAGGGCTACGGTAGCCAGAGCCGGCTTGCACAGCGGCAAAATGACACGCCAGTAAATCGTAAAATCGTTGGCTCCGTCAAGCTTGGCTGACTCCTGCAGCGCATACGGCAGTCCATCAATGAAGGAGCGGATCACGAAAACATTAAAGGCGCTTACAAGGCCCGGCAGAATGTACACCGCGAAGGTACCGATCAGGTTCAAATCTCTCATCAAAATAAATCCCGGAATCAGGCCGCCGGAGATATACATGGTAACCGCCAGAAAGATGGATATAAATCTCCTTGCCTGAAAGTCATTTCGCGCAAGGGTGTAAGCAAGCATAGAACCGCTGACCAGACCTGCTGCAGTACCGATAAGCGTCCGCAGTACGGAAATTTTAAAGCCGGTCATTAGACTTCCATAAGTGAAAATCAGACTATAGTTATCCAGAGTAAACTGCCGCGGCCAGACGGTAATCCCTCCCCGGACGGTATCTACTGAATCGTTGAGGGAGATCGCCAGTACGTTTAAGAACGGATATATCGTCAATACGGTTACTACAAACATGGACAGATAAACGACGCATGCAAGTATCCTGTCCTGTGTTGATTTCGAACGGTGTTTTATTTGTAATCTGCCGGTTGAAGCATTGCTGTTAACAACCCCCATGCCACCCATCCTCTCTCTACATAATGCTTTCGTTAGTAAATCGCTTAAATATACCATTGGCGGCAAACAGAAGAATCAGGCTTATCACCGAGTTGAAAATGTTGATTGCCGTTCCGAAGGAATATCTGCCCATAGCCAGACCATAATTAAGCGCATACAAGTCGAGCACTTCAGAGTAATCGATGACTAGGTGATTTCCTAGCAGGAATTGCTTTTCAAAGCCCGTACCCAGTAAATGGCCAATCGACATAATTAAAAGAACGATGATGGTCGGCCTGATGCCAGGCAGTGTAATATGCCATATTTGCCGGAGACGGCTCGCTCCGTCCACCCTTGCCGCTTCATATAATTCCGGGCCTATCCCGGAAATGGCAGCAAGGTATATAATGGCATTCCAGCCTGTTTCCTTCCATATATCTGAACCTGTCACGATTCCCCAGAATAAGTTCCCCTGTGCCATAAACTGAATCGGTTTATCAATAATGTTCAGGCCGAGAAGGATATCGTTTACAATTCCGCCGTCCGTTGAAAGCATTTTGGTAACGATCCCTGCAGCGACTACCCAGGATACAAAATGCGGAAGATAAGAAACGGTCTGGACGAACCTCTTTAATGCCTGAACACGAACCTCATTGAGGAGCAGTGCAAAAACGACCGGCACGATAAAACCGGCAATCAGCCCCATAAAGCTCATAGCCAGCGTGTTTCGCAGCACCTGATAAAAATGGTCATCCTTGAACAAGGTTTGAAAGTGCTCAAAGCCTACCCACTTCTGTTCAAAAAAGCTCACTCCGGGTCTATATTTTTGGAAGGCCATCGTCCAGCCCCACAAAGGCAAGTACTGGAAGACAAACACCCAAAGAACAAAAGGTATAGACATGTAGTAAAGATACTTCTGATTTTTGAACTCCCTCCAAGCGCTCTTTTTTCTTTTTGTGTATGCGTTTTCCGCATTTAACGTTATCGGTTTCATACTTCCTCCCCTCTCTTCATAACTATCATAGATTAGAGAGGAGGGGGTTCCCATACCAATGATTTCGGGAAAAATCATCTAAAAATTATGGATTCTTATAGTCCGACGGTGACCGGCCTTCATACCTTTTAAATTTGCTGAAAAAGTAATTTACGCTCGTGTAACCTACCTGCTCTGCCACTTCATACACCTTCATCCCTTGGGCCAGCAGTTCCTTGGCTTTTTGGATACGCACTTTGTCCAGATAGGTGTTAAAGTACTCTCCGGTTTTATTTCTGAACAGCTGCCCCAAATAAGGGGTACTATAGTTAAGCAAACCGGCCAATGTTGATAATTTCAAATCTTCCGCATAATGCTTATGAATAAAATCGATCATTCTCTTAAATTCGAGCTCTTTGCCCTGTGTCTCCGATTCTTCCACAAAATCCAGAAGAAAACGGCGGATATCCTCTATTAGCTTCTGCAGACGATCATGCTGATAGATCCCGTTCAAGAAATGTGAAACCTTCTCTGTCTCTTTCCCTTCTAAACGGGAGGCGGCGGCAAGCTTATGAATGATTCCATTGCAAAGAAAAAAGAAGGCTTGTTTAACATAATCCTCATCTTGCCGCTGCCTGCAATAAACGGCTGCTGCCTCATGTAGCAGCGGCGCCACCATATCCTTGTTTCCTACATCCAGGCAGTAGTACAGGCGGAGGATTAAATCCCTCATCGGCTCTTCATTCCGTTCTTCCGGTAAACCGGTCGGTACCGGCGGGCACACAGGAGGATATTCAGGCTCCAGCAGACGGTCTCTATCACTGAAAAAAGACAGCTTTGCCGCTTCTCTGGCTTTCGCATAAGAATTGTAAATATGCCGGGCTTCGGTGACGGCCCCGCCGGTTGCAGCAACAAACCGGATACCGCTGGCAATATTCCGGATCTCGCTGTACAGATGATCGCGCCGCTGAGATCCGCGAAGCGGCGTGTTGAGCAGAAGCACCACATGGGGAGAAATGACCGTTACAGCCCCCATATTCCGCTCCTCTGCCAGTGCTTTCAGCCCGGCCGCCAGCCGGTTGAGCGCATCCGGCAAATCTGCTTCAGGAACACGCGGAACAATAACTACGACTTCGTAACTGCTCCACAGCAATTCTGGTTGTCCTATGCCGGCACCAGGCTTTATTGTTTCTCCCGGCTTCTCCTGAGGGACCAGCAGACGATGCAGATATAAGTCCCGGTCTAGTGTCTCTGCCTGAGGACTTTTTCGCTTCTGTTTTTCCTCTTCAATCCGTCCCCTCACAAGTTTTAAAGTAGCCAGCATTTCACCGATATTCACCGGTTTAAGCAGGTATCCGACCACACCATATTTGATCGCCTGCTTGGCATACTCAAAATCCGCATATCCGCTCAAAATAATGAATTGCATGTTATGGCCGGCCGCTCTTAAATGCTCAATGAGCTGTAAGCCGTCCATAACGGGCATTCGGATGTCTGCTATAACGACTTCCGGAGCCTCCTCCTTAATGATCTTTAATGCTTCTCTGCCATTGCCTGCGGCAGCTGCAACGGTAAAACCCACACTTTCCCATGGAATTAGCGTTTGCAGTCCTTGCCTGAGTTTTGGCTCATCGTCCACGATAACGACCTTAATCAACAGCTACACCTCCAGGAATATAAAACGTAATGACAGTGCCTTGCCCAAGCTTGCTCTCAATGTTCAGGGCGCTCGGTCCCCCGTACAGCAGCACAAGCCGGTCGTTCACGTTGCGAATACCGATCCGCTCGCTCTCCTGCTCATGTATGGATTCGGCAAGCTCCGCCCGGATACCGGCAAGCCGTTCCGGCGTGATGCCTGCTCCATTGTCACTCACTTTAACCTTCGCTCCCTTCGGGACCCTGCTTATTTCAACCGTAACCGTTACTCCTTCTTCACGGTTATCCAGACCATGGATGATGGAGTTCTCCACCAGCGGTTGAATAATTAACGGTGGGACAGACATTTCTTCCAAATCAGGATCAGACATTAAGCGATATTCCAACCGGTCTTCATACCGGAACTTTTGCATATCAAGATAACAGCGCACACGCTCAAGCTCCTCGCTAAGAGGAATGCTGCCGTTACCGGCCTCCAGGCTGCTGCGCAGAAGCGTACTGAGAAGCCATACCGCTTCCGCGATATCATCCTGCCTGCGTATATGGGCTTCCATCCGGATCGATTCCAAAGAATTAAAAAGAAAGTGCGGATTGATCTGACTTGCCAGCATCTTGAATCTCATCTCATTCTGTCTCTGCTCTACCAGGTTTTTTTGATTATTTGTTTCCTGAACTTCTTGAACCAGTTCATGCACGCTTCTGATAAGCGAATTAAACTGCTTCGACAGCAATCCGACTTCATCTTTGCCATCAATTTGGAGGTAAGCTTCCCATGAACCGGAACCCACCTTGGACATATGCTTGCTTAAACGAAGAAGTCTCCCGGACAACAGTGCGGCAGAGGCATATATAAGCACCACAGCAAACACAAGGCTAACCGCTATTACAATAGCCCCGAGGCGAATAACACGGTTGGCATCCCTCGTAATGTCTGAATAAGAAAAAATTGAAATGATTCGAAGCCCGTTCCAGCTATTTTCCGGCTCCAGGTTAGCGATAACAATTTTAGAGGAGCTGCCGTTGATGACCGTGTCGTAGCTTCCCTCCTGACCGGAAAGGATCTGCGGGTCTCCATCCATTTCTGACAATTCCCTTCCGAAATAACCGGCTTCATTGGAGCCGACAATCCGGTTCCGGTTATCCACGATCATTGTGGTAAAGGACTCCTGATCCAGAATTGAGCTTAATTGCTGTTGATCTACATTAATAGTCAAGACGCCTTTGCGTCCAAGTGAGTCAGCCGGAAACGAACGTATCAGGCTAAGCCGCTCCGCTGCGTTTTGTTCTTCCTTGATCAGATTCCAGCCGGCAAGCCCTTTTTGCTCTATAGCTTCCTTGTACCAGATTTCTGCCATAATCCGCTCATCCGGCTGAATGAACTCCCAGTTATTGAGCGCCCCGGGATTCACGGCGTACACATGAATGCCGGATATCTCTTTGTACAATTGAATGTAGTCCCGGATATCCGTATACTCGCGGTAGGCTTGAATAACATCGGCGTAATCCTCGTATTTTTGGGTGGCTACTCTTTTCATCCTGTTATCAACCGTCAGCCGGTAAGAAAGATCCAGCGGTACCTTAAGCAGCTCTTCGGTCCTTTTTTGAACACGCTCCACATTGTCTGAAACTTGAGTTAACGCATCTTTGATGACGATCTCCCGAAGCTTTCCGGTTAAGAACAGACCGGATAACATCAAAGGAAGAACGGCAGCAGAGATAAAGGTAAGGGCCAATTTCTTTTTCATCTTCATATCGTTCATCATGCGGAACAAAAACATCGCTAATCCTCCCGGGCCGTATAGACCGCTTCATGCAAAATGCCCCTTCTCATATGAAAGGGGCATTCATTAACCGAAATTATGATGAATTACTGCTTCAGATTCTGACACCGGCAGAGCATTGTGCTCAATCCCTCAGCGTATCTGTAGCTAGGACTCTGAACCAGCCGCTTTCATAGTCCTTCTGTTGATAGGACAGGGGCAGTCCCAACTTCATCAGTCTATCTCCCCCATAAATAGACCTGGACCCGTTGTTTTCCGGCAAAACTTCATATTCGGTTTCGGGTTGAAGACCGGCCAGCTGCAGATAACTCCGGGGTGCGTTCGGCACCGCCATCACTTGAAAATAATAAACCAAGGCTTCCTTTTTGTCCTCGGACACAAACATCCAAGCCGACTCGTTTCCTTCAAAAGGACTTTTTAGCCGGTATAAATCCCCTTTTTGGACTAAGCCGCGAATTTCTTTGTAGGTAACGATTTGGCGCCGGACCGTTTCCTTTTCTTCGTCAGTGAATTTCGTCAAATCCAATTCGTATCCAAAATTTCCGGACATAGCAACATTGCCTCTAAAATCAAGCGGAGTTATTCTTCCAACCTGATGGTTCGGTACAGCCGATACATGAGCCCCGATTGCGCTTACGGGATAAACCAGGCTCGTGCCGAATTGAATCTTAAGCCGTTCCGCCGCGTCCGTATTGTCACTGGTCCAGGTCTGCGGCATGTAGTAAAGCATACCCGGATCGAAGCGGCCTCCTCCGCTGGAGCAGCTTTCGAAAAGGATATCCGGAAACGCCTGTGTGATACGTTCTAACAGCTCATACAATCCAAGAACATAGCGGTGGGCAGTCTCTGATTGCCGTTCCGCCGGCAATTCGGCAGAACCAATTTCCGTCAGACACCGGTTCATATCCCATTTAACGTAAGAAACAGGAACGCCGGAAAATATAGCGGAAAGCGAGTCAAAAATATAATCGCGCACCTCTTGGCGGGTGTAATCCAGAACCAGCTGCCATCTGGCTTCGCTGCGTCTGCGTCCCGGGACATGAAGACACCAGTCCGGATGCTTGCGGTACAGCTCGCTGTCCGGAGAGATCATTTCGGGTTCAACCCAAAGTCCGAATTTTAGTCCCAGCCCGTTAATACGTTCCGCAACATCAGCCAGTCCGCCGGGAAGCTTCCGGCGATCCTCAAACCAGTCGCCTAAAGAGGAATTGTCCGAATCCCGTTTACCAAACCAGCCGTCATCCAGCACAAACAGCTCGATTCCCAGCTTCGCTCCTTCTTCCGCGATTGATACCAGCTTGTCCGCGTTAAAGTCAAAATAGGTTGCCTCCCAGTTATTGACCAGAACAGGACGTTCTTCATCCCGGTGTCTTCCCCGGCACAGCCGGGTGCGGTACAGGCGATGATACGTCCGCGACATCTCTCCCAGTCCTTGTCCGGAATAAACCATAACCGCTTCCGGTGTCTGAAAGCTTTCACCGGGACTAAGCAGCCATGCGAAATCAAAGGAATTGATGCCAATGCTGAACCGTACAGAGCCAAAGGAATCGACTTCGGCATCCGCCTCAAAGCCGCCGCTATAAACAAGACTGAACCCGAATGCCTCACCTTGACCTTCCGTCGTTTCGGGAGCGACCAAAGCCGCAAAAGGATTAAATTGGTGGCTGCTCATGCCTCTTTTACTGTCGATCCGGGTTTCTCCTTGATGAAGCGGTTTACGGGTAATATTCCCTTCCCTGGCCCAGGCGCCGGAAAGATACATAATATCAAAATTCCGTGTGCCTGGAAAGTCGACACTTGCACTCAAGGCGCGGCGAAGCCGCAACTCCTGTCTGCCTTCATTGCTGAACAGGGCCGAGCGAACGATAACGTTCCGGTCCGCGAAGATACTGTAGTACAGTGTCACTTTAAGACCCGAATAAGCATCGGTTAATTCCAACTCCAGTGTTTCCGCCTCTGCCTTATCCTCGGTATAAACGGCCGGAAGACCAGGCAGAGACGGCTTACCCTTAGTCACCCGATAACCCTTGTATGTTAGCTCCGTAATACGTGTTCCATCCATAAGCTCAACCTGGTATGCCGGATTCCGGAAGTCTCCGCTTCCATATTGCGGGTATTCTTGAGGCAGCCGGTCTAACCCGGCTTTATCCGGAGTATGGATAAGCATATCAGACATTGGCTCCCGGTGATTCAGTTTGCTTCCCCAATAGATATGTATTGGGTACCCGTCTATAATTTGAATGATATAACTCATACCCGATGACTGCAGATGGAACAACCCTGCTTGTTCTTTAACGATGATACCCATGACCAAACTCCCTTCTTTCGATAAGCAAACCTTAACCATTCATGGTTTAATACTTGATAATTCCTTAAGTTAATAGCGTTTGTCCCTAAAAGGATATACTATATATAGACATTTAGTACATAGCACGATGATTACTAAATATGTTATAATGCTTGATACTAATTTTAAGGAGATTTGCTGTGATCGAATATTTGCCCCGCAGTAAACAGCATATGGGCTTACATCTTACTCAGTTTGGCATTGAGGATTGTCTACCGGGTCACTACTTCGGGCCGGCGGTAAGGAGCCACTATTTACTCCACTATGTTTTGGATGGGGAAGGGTTCTTTGAGGTTGGCGGTGCCCGTTATGAGCTGCGGAAGGGGCAGGGCTTTTTAATTTATCCGGACATAGTCACATACTATCAGGCTGAAACCGCAAACCCTTGGTCTTATTGTTGGTTCGGGTTTGACGGGACATCTGCAGAACCGCTTCTCAAGCAGGCAGGTTTATCCAAGAGCTCTCCTATCTTCTGCTATGACCGGGACAACAGGATAGAACAGTCTTTACAGATGATGATAGAGTCGAGAGGATTAGGCAAAGCTCAGGAGACCAAGCTGACAGGTCTGCTTTATCTATTGCTGTCTCTTCTGATTGAGTCCGGTCCGGTGACCTCCTCAGAAAATATGGAATCAAGGACAGAGATTTACGTCGAGAAAGTACGGAACTTTATTGAAATGAACTATCCATATAAGATTACCGTTGAGGATATTGCCCGATTTATCGGACTCAACCGAAGCTATTTGTGCTTGTTGTTCAAACAGAACATGCAACTCAGCATTCAGGAGTATCTCATTCGCCATAGAATGAATAAGGCATGCGAAATGATGGCAAACGCCGAGCTTTCCATTGCGGACATTTCCAGATCTGTAGGCTATAACGACGCCTTACTGTTCTCTAAAATGTTTAAGAAAGTAAAGGGCTCCTCACCCAAACATTACCGGGCCGGATTGCTGGCTCAACCTTTTCCGGATGATCTGGAGTAGAACGGTTGGCAGCAATCTTTAACCATGGACAAGCAGTTATTTATGCATGACCATAGACAAGAAATTCGGCAAAACTAAAGACCTTTCAAATGACAGGTCTCATCTAAGGGCAGTCCTTGAATTACAATATAAACACAACGGTAACCTCTACGCCTGCATTTAGGATCAATCGAATATACTTTTCTTGCTCCTTCTGCTCTACCTTGGCTTCACTACCGCTTACCATAGCCTTTATCCATGGAAGCCCTAACTTTAAACGGATGGTATTATCATCCCGGAGAGAGTTCAGGGTCACTTGTACGGTTCTTGCGGATAAATCCCAGGATAACGCCTTAAGCTCGACCCATGTTCTTGCCATAAGTCCATTGATGAAGCCGGTTTGCCATTCGGAAGGCAAAGCAGGAAGAACCTCTATTTCTCCGGTATTCGAGAACATTAGTGCTTCATTGACGGCTGCCACTGTGCCGAAGGAGGTATCCGAACAGTAGCAGTTACACCTTCTGTTCGAATCATGATCTGTCATCAAGGAGCTGTAGTACCCGGCATCCCTCATCATTGGAAGCAGTGAGGAGAGCACTCCGTCACCATTTTTGAGCCTGGCTTGGACCAGCGCCTTATGCATCCAGCCATGCCCTGCGGTATCATCCCCGGTATTATACTGATCCCTGTTGGCAATCGCGGTCTTGGCAGCTTGAGACAACTCCGGATTGTTCTGCGTTTCATAGGCGGGCCATGCTGCATAAAGATGGCTCAAATGCCGGTGGTTGTTATTCTCCATGTATTCATTCATAGCCCACTCGCGTAAGGCACCGTCCGAATCATATTTATAATCCGGCAGCAGCTTAAGCAAAGCTTCCCATTTAGCTATTGCGTGTTCATAGCCCTCTCTCCTAACTGCCTGCTCCATTGCAATGACCATGGATAAACCATCCCGCGCGGCTGAAATATCCATGGTGGCATTAGCTGTGATCGTGCTGTTGTAGCCAATGGGATGATTCTCGGGTGAATACGCCGGAATGATCAGGTATGTTTCACCCGGATTCAGCGCGGTTTTGCCATGCTGGTGACATGCATTGCCGTTAACATCCGTGTAATACTCCGGCGTGCAGAGCTGCTCCCAGAAGTTAGCCTGCTTGGTTAGCAGGGGGAGGAGAATATCCTCTGCAAGATTCAAATAGCCTTTATCTTTAAGCAATGCGAATTCCTCATCATTCAGGCCTCCATCACGAACACCAAGAACCGGTTTCAGTTCATCGAACCGCATGTTATCGTTAATCGGAATCTGCTGATTGCCGTAACACTGCCAGTACTCATAGATAGGCAAAAGACACCAGCTTGCCCCCGCGTTCCAGTATTCAAATGGAAAATCATTGTCATATTCTACGTGCATCCCGCGGTCGCCGTCAGAGTTAACGGATATCTGCAGCGCATCATGCATGCCGTACGCCATCCGTGCATTATATTCAAAATCGGGAGTGTTCCTCAAGAAAAAAGTAATATATCCAAGCTGTGCTTGTGTCAAATGGCCCGTATTCATGGCGGCAACCTGCAGATTCACATTGGCATCCAGCGTATAAATGCCGCGCCAGCCAGGATTCCATTCTCCCGTCCACATGCCATACAAGCGCGGCGCGCTTGCTCCGCTGCAGCAGATCATGGCATACCTCCCCTGGTTATACACCTGCTCCATAAAAGCAGGATTGACCCTTTGCGGAGCTGACTTTTGCGCATGGATTAGGGCCAGATTATCAGCGTCCTTATCCTGCCCGTCGCCTTCAATGCTGAAGCTTACTGCGTTAAACTCTGCTGAATGCTTCTCCGCATGGACTGCAAGAGCCGCATCATAATCGAACCCGCCGCCCGGAGCTGAATATTTTTGCACAACTGCATTCGTGTCTTGAAAGAGCTGATCAACAATATCGTATTGTGTCATTGCGGAGAAGTCTTCTATTTTCCCCATGGAATGCGTTCTGCTAGAGCGTGTAATTAGATATACGGCATCGGCATCCTTAACCTGAACCGCAGGAGTTGCCGTCCCGGACACATTCATCGGTTCATCGCCGCTGTCAGCAAGCAGTACTTTTTCCTTGGTACCGTTAACCACAACAACCCGGGTCAAGCCTGCGTACCCCCCATGGGCCAGCTCGCTTCCCGGATAGGACGGGTAATGAACAACTTGGGCGAGATAATCCGCACTGGCATCCACAAGCTTTTTATATTGGAGTGCCTTCAAATCATTGAAACCATCGTATGCCCCGCTCAAAGCTGTAATGTCATCTATAGAGAGGGTTAAGTGAAGCTTGACCCCTGCAGAGGATGAAGTGATTTTCGTGATCGAAACGTTATCCTCCCGGGAGGTAAAAGATGTACGCACCCACTCCCCATCCTCATCGCTGTAGCGTACTCCCGTCTCTGCCGTTTCATAGTTCGTCCATCTCTCATAACCGTACAAACTTCCATTATTGGGTATGTTAACCCTGAGCTGATGTCCCGGATGGTAGCAATAGTAAAAGGTTCTTTTTCTCGTTCCGCCAGTCTCGTCCGTAATCTTCCAGCTATCGTTCTGGTTAAAGACGTTCTGCCGGGCATCCGGGAGCTGAGCGGTTAGTTCCTTCGGAATGTCTCTGGGGTCTCTGGAAGGAAAGTTAAACCACATGTACTGAAAAATAAAGCTGTCCGAGTAGGGCGAGCCAGACGTGATATACCCGTTCTCCCCGTTTCCGCTGATCATGCCCTCCCGCCACGCATTGCCGGGGTTGACAGCAGGAACCTCTGTATACGTGCCGGCGTAATTCCCTTTCTGATACATGCGTCTTGTCATTTGTTATCCTCCTGAACGGCTGAGTCTGAATGCAAAATAATTATATCAATGGGAGGTTAGATTCGTTATCCTTAGAGATGACAAGGGAGCCGGAAAGGTGTCGCATTTTTACAGGAGGGAACGTCTGTGAGCATGAAGTTACCCAGCATCAACATTGATAATATGGATATCAAGCTGAACCTTGAAGGCCTGGTGCTGAATGTGTTGTATGTCAAATTCGGCTATTTTTACAGACCGATGCCTGAGCACAGCCACAGCCAAAACAGCTATGAGCTTCATTATATCCCGGCCGGACAGGGCACTCTGTACGCGCAAGGGCAAACTTATGCAATCACACCCGGGACGATATATGTAACTGGACCGGAGGTCGCTCATGAGCAGATCCCCCACCCGGAGGATCCGATGGCGGAATATTGCATCTTCTTTGAGATTTTACCCGGTAACTCCACTCTCCCGTTAGTCAAGCGAACCTTCGTGAAGGAGCCGGCTCTTCCGCAGCTGCTGCTGTCCACTCCCTTCTGGATCGGACTGGATAGCGGAAATATGCTGGAATTGTTTGAAATGCTTGCGGATGAGCTCTCTCTGGAGCAAGCCGGTGTTCATCACATGGCAACTAACCTTCTTGAGATGATTGTGATCCGGCTGATAAGACAATACAGTAAGAATCATGCGTCCACCCAATGCCTCCCGCTAAAGACCCTTGACGACAGCAGACTGCTAATGATTGAAAACAGCTTCCTGTACCACTATGATTCCATTACGCTGCAGCAGCTTGCTGGCCAGCTGGGGCTAAGCACCAGACAGACGGAGCGGATGGTATACAAGCAATACGGTATGGCCTTTAAAGATAAGAAGCTACAGGCAAGAATGGGCGCCGCTTCACGTCTATTGCTCACAACAGACACTTCGGTCAGCGGAATTGCAGCCCAAGTGGGTTACTCCACACCGGAACAATTTAGTAATGCATTTAAAAAATATTTTGGAATGACGGCTACCGGGTATAGGAGCTTGGAGGTATAAGATGTCAAAAACAATATTAGTTGTAGACGACGATAAAGAAATCGTAAAACTCATCACAAAAAGCTTAAGGTACGAGCAATTTGCAATAATTCCGGCATACTCCGGAAAAGAAGCCTTGGCTGCATTGGAAGAAAACCAGATTGATTTCATCGTTCTGGATATCGTGATGCCTGATCTGGATGGACATGATGTCTGCAGAAGCATCCGGGCATCTTATAATGTTCCTATCCTGTTTTTAAGTGCTCGTGATAAGGACATTGACAAAATCGTCGGTCTCGAAATAGGTGCAGACGATTACATGACCAAACCTTTCAGTATTCAGGAGCTTGCCTCAAGAATAAAAGCCCATTTCAGAAAAGTGGACAGGCTGTTTAAAGAGTGGGAAGAGCTTAGTCCCGGTAACGAAAAGGCTGATGCTCCGCTCATTTTGAATGATAAAACGTTTGAAGCCTTTCTGCATGGCAGGAAGCTCGACTTATCTACGAAGGAATTTCAAATTTTATCTGTTCTTGTGCGTCACCCCAATCAGGTACTGACTCGTGAGCAGATCTATGAAAATGTCTGGGGAGATGAATACGGAGAGTTAAATACCGTAACGGTCCATATTAAAAATATCCGTAAGAAGCTGGGGCCTGAATCAAATTTTATAAAAACCATATGGGGCATAGGATATAAATATACGGAAAGAGAGCAATAGTATGAAACTGAAAATGAAGCTCCCCCTTCTATTCCTTCTGATGCTTATCATTTTGATGTTTTCCATTGGATTGTACCTGAAGTTCGTGTTTGCAGTGTATTCACCTATAAGCACTTCATTGCTGGACCCACAGTATATAGCCTTGCTTCTGCCCATATTTGTCATTGCGCTATTTATATTTATTATTCTGATCATCTATATTTATTTTTTCATAGAAAAGCCCATCCGGCGTCTGAATACCCGGCTGGAAGAAGTAAATATTGTACATCCGATGCCTCCGCTGGCTTTGAGGAGTAACGACGAGATCGGAGAACTTTATAAACACTTCAATAAAATGGAGCATAGGCTTCAACTTGCCCACAGAGAGCAAACCGATATCATCGCGGCGATTGCCCACGATTTGAAAACACCCCTGACATCCATTAACGGTTTTACTGAACTGCTGGCTGCACATAAGGACTTACCTGAAACTGAAAAGCAGGAATATTATGAATTGATTCAAAGGAAGTCAGCCTATATGGTCGAGCTTATCAATGATTTCTCCAGCTTCACTAAAGAAAAGCTGGAGCTGGAATCAATGGTAGCAGTCCCCGTACAAGCATCACAATTATTTGAACAAATTGCTTTTGAATATGACTATGAGCTGGCAGGCCTTGACTACCGGCTTGTTTACCGTCATTCATTCACTGACAATACTTTGCTTATGGCCAATGAACCGATGATCCGCCGGGTTTTCGGCAACCTCTTTAGCAACGCCGTAAGATATGGGGGGGAAAATGAGCTGAAGGTGTATATGACCGGATACGTGCAAGGACATTATGCTTACTTCCAAATCGAGGATAATGGAGTTGGAGTGCCGGATAAGGATATTTCTTCACTGTTCCTTAAATTTTTCACTGTGGATAAATCCCGGCAAATCCAAAAGGGAGGTCTGGGGCTGGGCCTTGCAAGCTGTAAATCTATTATTGAACACCACGGGGGCGAAATTGCTGCCTACGCCTCCAAATATGGCGGTTTGGGGATCAGGTTCAGCCTCCCCCTGCCGGCATATCGCTGAATTATTATTTCCCTTCTTCTTTCTGCAACCAAGATAAAGGCTGCTGCCCGGGTGTTCACACCCGGCAGCAGCCTATTTTTTGCGTTTTATAGTTTTTTATATCCTCTTTATAAACCTTTATTTTTCTTTTAAAGCAGCTTTATCTTTGGATGTAAAAATGATTGTAGTACTTAGGAATTAACGTGAAGGAGTTAAAGGCTATGCGAATGTTATCAAAGAATAAGAGTGCCGGAACGCCCGCTATACAAATTGACGGGGTGCACAAGAGATATGGAGACTATACCGTATTAAATAATCTTTCGCTGGAGGTGCACCGGGGAGAGATATTCGGATTTCTGGGACTGAATGGCGCCGGGAAGACAACGACTATTAAGCTGCTCCTGGCGATGCTGAGGCCAACCTCCGGCAAGCTCTATATGTTGGGTGAACAGGTCCATGCCGGAAACTATAAATTATGGAGCAGCGTTGGATATCTGGAGGAGGCTACTTTTTATCCTGATCTGACTGTAGCTGAGAATCTTGACATCGCAAGGCGGATGCAAGGGGTGCCTGACAAAGATTCCGTACATCAGGTTATCTATAAGCTGGGACTTGAGCCGCACCAAAAGAAGAAAGCAAAGCATCTTTCTTTAGGGAACAAACAGCGCCTGGGACTTGCCAAAGCGATGCTTCACAATCCGCAAATTCTAATCTTGGATGAGCCGATCAATGGCCTTGATCCCGCAGGCGTGGCGGAGATACGTGATATGTTATATAACTTGGCGAAAAATTTCGGAGTAACTGTTTTTTTATCCAGCCATCTGCTAGAGGAGCTAGCGAAAGTGTCCACACGCATTGGAATCATTCATCATGGCCATCTTGTTAAAGAAGTTGCTATGGATCAACTGGAGCAATCCTTACAGAAAAGCTTAGTGGTAGGCGGACGGGACAAGCATGCTTTAAAGAAGGTGCTTGTAGAGCATGGTTATGCATTTGCGGAGACTATAGACGGTTTTATTAAATTAACCGGTGACCACGCAGCGGATCGTCCTGAACGGATAGCTGAACTGCTGGTGAAATGCAATCAGCCGCCAACCTCGCTTCAGGTGATTACGGAGGATTTGGAGGGATATTTTCTCCGCACGATTGGTATGACCAGGGGGAATAAATAATGAGTCTATTTTCTGTTTTATATTGTGAGACCCGCAAGATTATCCGCGCCAATGTGTTTTGGCTGATGTTTCTGGTTTTAGGCTTTGGACCGATCATGATGGGAGTAGGCATTGTTTTATCCGGTGACGCCGGCGGTATCCATTGGGAACAGTATTTGACCGAATTGCTTGATACGCTTGCCCCGCTTGGACTTATAGGATATACCTTTATCGCGGCATGGGTATTTGGACGGGAGTTTTCAGATAGAACCATTAAAGATTTGCTTGCCAAGCCCGTTTCCAGACCGAAAATAGTATTGTCCAAATTTCTTGTCATTCTGGTATGGTGCCTGTTACTTTCCATCTATATGTTTGCCGTAGGCTTTGCCGCGGGGGCTATCCTGGGTATTGAGGGCGGGTCAGCCTCTGTCATCTGGAGTATCTTCTTGAGGTTCCTTTTAACATCACTGTTGTATATCTTTGTTACCACCCCCGGCACGCTTTTGGCCAATGTGACCAAGGGATACCTGGCGCCACTGGGACTCATCCTGATTATCGTTATTCTTTCCAGCGTGCTGGCCTCCTTTGGATTTGCCCCCTATTTTCCGTGGACCATCCCGTCAGTATTTCAAGGCACCGGTTCTTTAAAGCTGAGCAGCATCATGATTCTTGCGTATACGGGAGTAGCCGGAATAGCCGGAACATTTGCCTGGTGGAGATTTGCAGAGCAGCGATAAATGAGCGTATATACCCCAGGATATCCGCTCATTATGTTTTCTTTTATTCGAACATTCATTCGTAAAACTAACATGGAAACCTGATAATGAAGCAATGAATTGCAGGGAGATGATTAGGCATGTTCTAGAAAGCGAATATTATTATCATCTGGCTATCCAAAATCGGGGCAGTCTGACAGCATTTGATTCCCCTTTTGAAAAACAGCCTTTTTCTACCGTAAATAAGATAAGAAGTTTGGGTGACATGTTGCTAGAGTAGCCTATCATGAATCCGTCCATACCGGCCAATTGCTGGATTATCTAAGAACGGCAAGGATTCCAAGAGTACGTGTCTGGGGTTAACCTATCTCACAGGAGCAGCGAACAAAAACATTACGATTCCAACTAATCTGATGATGAGGTGTTTAACAATGGCATTAACGTCCACCTTCACGAGCATCAATCTGCCTGTAAACAACGTAAAACAATCGAAGGCGTTCTTCACCGGACTCGGCTTCGAGCTTAACCCGCAATTCCCCGATAATGAAGACTCGGTAGCCATCATAATCGGCGATAACCTGCAGGTCATGCTGCTCACCAAAGAAATATTAAAGTCGCTTACGCAGAAGGAGACCGTTGACACGGAAAAGTATGCACAAATGACGATCGCACTGGCCTTCGGGAGCCGGGAAAAGGTGGATGAAATCGTGAATACTGCTGTCTCCCTGGGCGGGAAATCGTACGAAGAGCCTGAGGATTACGGCTTCATGTATCATTGGGCCTTTGAGGACCTGGACGGCCATATGTGGGCGATTAACTATATGAACACGGATGCAGCTCAAGGTTAAGATAACGGAGAGCGCACTCGTACTTGGTTAACATGAGAAGACGCCGGGCAACGTGCCCGGCGTCTTCTTCTGCCCCCTCTTCTATCACGATTTCCCGTTGCATTCGCTCCTCTATCAGATTGCGATCTATAGAACAACCTCCCTCAATAGTATCATATAATGTTATATATAACGCCTTTAATTCGCTATATTTATTACATAAAATTATATATAAACCTTTTCCTTCATGTATTCAGCTTGAAATATATTAATTTTTATATTAATTATTGACTGAAAACATTAACAATGTTATATTCCCTAACATAAATTAATAATATACATAGAGGAAAAGGAGATCACTAAATGAATAAGTCTAAACGTCTGCGTAAAACTAAAAAAAATCATTCTGGCTCCACTCCACCTGACTTTTTACCGGCAAAAAATAATTGGAGCAAAAAGCAAACCATTGCTACTTCAATTGCGTTATCCGTCATGGCTTCCGGAGTCATTCCGTTCCAAACAGCGGATGCTTTAACTAGAGTCACTTCAGAAAGCGGCACAGTATGGGAGATTCACGATGTTTTTGCTCCCAGCTTAGACACAGGAAGCTTACGAACAGTCGGATCTACACAAGTACAAGGCTTCGGCAATATTTTTGTTAAAGTCTCCTCCGCTTCAGCTTCACTGATGAATGGTCAAATGATGCGCGGGTTTGACTTGAAATTCGATGGCGTTAATACTTTCACTTCAACTCAATCTGTAAACCTGGGAAATGTAACGGTTACTCGAGCGGTGTATGTCGATACAAAAAATAATAGAACGAGATTCTTTGATACATTCACTAATGTTAATACGGAAGCTGTAAAGGTCGATGTATCCTTCGGTGGCTCTTTAGGCTATGGTACAGCGGCAAATGCTTCAGTAGTAAAGGCAACCTACTCCAATGACCTGGAGGTAACCACAGATGATTCATGGATTGTAGTAGACAGCAGCGCTAGAAACAATAAACCACTTGGTATTGCGGTTGGCTCTCCATCTCCATTTAATAGTGGATTAACCGGTCTGGGTAATCAGCAAAAGGATCCATTCACAACACCTTTAGCTAAATCCGGAAATGATGCGAATTTCTACGGGTTCATTAATACCTTAGATATTGGGCCGGGCGAGTCGAAATCCCTGGTACATTATGTACAAGTTGGAGAAGCCGGCGAAGAAGGATTGAACAATCTAGTTACTAGGCTTAATGGACTTAATAGTCAGCTGGATGTGACCGGATTAACCAACGCACAAATTCGTTCAATCAGTAACTGGGATATATCCGGTATAGAGGGACTTGATACGGGAGACAGCCTGGTTATTCCAAATGCTCCTGCAGCCAAAGCACTAGTAACTTCATCCCCTTACGATGTGACGAATAAATCCATTGCACAAATGCAGCAGGATATGATGAACGGTAAAACGACTTCTGTCCAGATTACTCAAGCGTATTTAGATAGAATCACAGCTTATGATGAAGGTCAAATGGGATTACATGCCTTCCTGCATGTATCTGAAACGGCGCTAACCCAGGCAAAAGCTGCTGATGATGCCCGGGCGCAAGGTGCAAAAGGGGATCTGTTAGGGATTCCTATTGCCATTAAAGATCTATATGATACCAAAGATATGCCGACTACAGGCGGTACAAAGGCTCTCGAAGGCTGGCAGCCTGATGCTGATGCCTTCCAGGTTGCTAAACTAAGAGAAGCTGGAGCTGTTATTATTGGCAAGACCAATACCTCCGAGTTTGCTAATAGCGGAAGCTTTAGTGAAAGCGGATGGATGCAGACATGGAATGCGCTATATCCATCCAAAACATCGTTTGGCTCCAGCGGAGGATCGGCCGTGTCTGTCGCCGCTGATTTCGCAGCTGCGGCAATGGGATCACAAACAGGGGTATCTCTTTATGCACCATCTACTGGCGCAAGCTTAACTAACTTCCGTGGTACAGACGGTATAGCAAGTGTTACTGGTGTAATGCCACTCACCTGGGGACAGGATTATGCAGGCCCTATTGCCAAAACCGTAACGGACCTGGCTATTATTTTGAATGCTACAACGGGTACAGATCCAAAGGATATCTTTACAGTGACTGCCGATGCTGATAATAAGCGTCCGGCCGACTGGAAGGAATCACTAGATTCTGATGCATTGCAAGGTAAAAAAATCGGATATATTCCTGCATCCTTTGTATCCACATTTGCCGATGATGATACCGGACAAGCCGTAATGGATAAGTTCTCAGAGCTTGAAGCAGCCGGTGCAACAATGGTTGAAATGTCTGCAGTACCATCAGGTCCTAGTCGTCCTTCGGGCATTAATGGATCTACTGAAGGCTGGGCACGCTACATTGAGCTTCATGAAGATTTCCCTTACATTGATGGAGCAAGTGTACTGGCTTCAGATAAGGTGCTTATTTATAATCAAAGAGCATACAGTACTCCAACTCGTATGACTGAACAGGCGGTTCAAGATTATATCAAGTATAGAACAGACTATAAGGAAGTTATCAAACAGTGGATGGACGATAATAAAGTGGATGCTGTTGTCTATGCGGGATTTATTAGTGACGTATACAACAATGACGCAGCGGCTTCCCAATTAAGCTCTGACCGCGGAACGGGCGTACTAACGTCTACTGTCGGATTGCCTACGGTAGTAGTTCCTGTAGGAACGAATGACAGCGGATATTCTATCTCTATGCAGCTTGTTGGCAGAGCATGGGATGATGCGGAGATTCTCGGGATGGGTTATGCACTTGAGCAGCAAAGTAAAGCCAGAATCCTTACAACCTTTGCTCCGGCACTTCAATACGTTTCAAACCCTACTAATCCTGATCCAGGCGTAGATAATGGAACAACTAACCCGGCTCCAGGTACTGGAGCAGGCACAGTGACTCCTCCAGCAACAACAACACCTATAGAAACACCAGCACCTCAGCCGGAAGTTGTCAGTTTCACAGATACAATGAATCATTGGGCAAAAGCAAGCATTGACACGCTCATTGCTAAGGGATTACTGACGGGTTATGCCGATGGTACTTTCCGTCCGAATTCAGGATTGACCCGTGCCGAAGCCATTAAGGTCATTGCAACTCACATGGGACTTGAAGGTCAAGCAAGTAACTTTACAGATGTATCGTCAACGCATTGGGCAAATACCTTTATTGGTGCAGCTGCCGGGTCAGGCTTGATGAACGGATATAGTGATGGAAGCTTCCGTCCAGACCAGAAGATTAGCCGCAGTGAATTAGCGGCGCTGATAACTAGAGCGTTTAAATTAACTGGTACAGGAAATGCATCCTTCACAGATGTTCAAAAAAATGCCTGGTATTATGCTTCCATTGATGCACTCGCATCCAATAATATTATTACAGGCTACGCTGACAATACATTTAAACCTGAGAAAGATATTACTAGAGCAGAGTTTGCTACGATTGTTTCCAGGTTGCTGGAGACTGTGAAGTAAAAGAGGTTCAATTACAAGCAGACTTACAAGAAGGGCCGTCCCAAAAGGGATGGCCTTTCTTGCCGTTACAGATTACAATAACCATAAATTACACCATCCGTGCTAAGAGTTAGGAGTGTTCGCTATAATAAGCTTTTATAACAGTCTTCCTTTGCCTTTATATTTATTTTTGTCTATCGGATTAGCATTCCTAATTATATTTCATATCGTAAAAAATCGGCGCAAATACGATCTATTTCTGTCAATAGGTATGATTTTGATTGCGTGCATGTCTATTCTGATTGGTTTAATTAAATTTTTCGAACATTATTCTTTATTTAATCAGCAAAGAGAGACCATTGGGAATTGGGCTATGCTTGGTTTCCTAGGGTTACCACTATTCTTTATCAGTGCTTATAAGAATACAGCAGATGACCCCCAAAAAAGAAAATCAGTGGTGATTACGGGAGGCGGGCTCTTTATTATTGCATTGATGGTCGGAGGTATTAGTGTTTTGGCCTATTTATTTTGAACAAGGTTCAAGAGAGCCTCATCAGTGCCCTTTTCTCTATCCGCGACACATAACTACGCGAGATCCCTAAGTCCTTCGCAATCTCACGTTGTATTTTTTTGTAATTCTCTATCATTGTGCCCACTCAGGTAGTTCATCTAAATAATAGTTTATTCCGCTTTTATCTACTTCAAGAATAAACTCTGGATCAATATTCACACTGACTCCAAGCCGGTCAACAATCAAGTTCCGGATTGTACTCTTTCCGCTTATAGCTATTCGTCACAGCACCCATGTACCGCTGTAGAATTCGATTCATATCTCCGTATTCAAAAAAGCATGCAGCCGCATAAGAAAGCCGCTTCTGTTCAAATCCGATACATAAGCCGATACTTTGATGGACTGATCTGAACCTTCTTCGAAAACAATCGGCTTAAATAATATCCGTTCTCATACCCACATAACTCTGCAATTTCGTCCAGGTTGAAATACGTTTCAAGAAGTAGCTTCTTGGCTCGTTCAATACGTAAGGAAGTTAAAAACTCAAGCGGTGTCACCCCAAATGCTGATTGAAACTGGCGGGTTAGTTGCACTGGTGAAATGTTGACTAGTGAAGAAAATGATTTGATTTTGACAGGCTGATAGGCATTTTGCTGAAGCCATTCTTTAGCCTGAATCATTAAGGGGGAAGGCTTTCGTAAGGGGTAATCCTGCTCACTCATTTTTTTTTGCAGCCAATACTGATGCCATAAATCCGAGAATAACATTTCTATGGATTGCAGTTGCTGCTCATTATTAAGTAGCGCTGACACTCGCTTCATATAGGTATAAGTTGAGATCAAGCGATCATGATCTATAAAGGTAATGGGACCCATTGGAAATGGAAGAGACTCCTTCACAATAGTACTCCATTTTCTCCACTCAAAAGTATAGAAAAAGAATGAAACGGTCTCAACCACTTCGCGCTCGAAAAGGATACCCGGAGGGCAAAATACGATATTCCCAAAGCCGGCTGTGCCTTCCGTTTCATCTATACGAAAGTTAAATTTGCCCTCAGTGATTGCAAAAAGTACCCAATCAGAATAGGTGTCAGATGGTAACAGGAACTTTTGCTTTTGCTGCATATATTCGTGTGAAATAGCGGTTGGAACATATTCCAATATATCATCGAGCATATCGTTCACTCCTTGTAATTTTGGATATGGTCATGATAATTCCATGCATTAATAATCTGACATCATTCCTTTACAATGTTATTAAACAAAGAATTATTGTTTAGTATACAGGAGGTCAGTCAACCAATGAGACAAGAAACCATCCATTCAAAGGTTACCGTTATTGGCGGCGGTCTTGCCGGAGTATGTGCTGCAATCGCGGCAGCCCGACTTGGACAGCAGGTGGCCCTAGTTCATAATCGTCCCGTCCTGGGTGGTAACTCTAGTAGCGAGGTTCGCGTGTGGGTATGCGGTGCAACGGCTCATGGTAATAATCGATATGCTCGTGAAACAGGCATCATGGGTGAATTATTTATTGAAAATCAATACCGCAATCCGGAAGGCAATCCCTACATCTGGGATTTAACAATCTTAGAAGCGGTTCGGGCAGAGCCTAATATCCAACTGTTCCTAAATACTGACGTTCGTGATGTTGAGACGAATGCATGCTCAGAATCAACGGAGATCACTTCAGTAAGCGGCTGGATGATGGGCTCTGAACGACAACTGCGATTTGAAAGCGACATGTTCCTCGATTGTACGGGAGACGGACTTATCGGTTTTCTGGCAGGTGCGCAATATCGACTAGGGAGAGAAGCTCAACACGAATATAACGAGAGCTGGGCCCCCCTCGAAGCCGATGAAATTACGCTGGGCAGCACGATTTTATTCTATACTAAGGATGCTGGTGAACCCATTACCTATGTTGCACCAAGCTTCGCCAAGGATATCACCTCAACCTCGATCCCTGTGAAACGCGTCATTAAGAGCGGAACCTCGGGTTGCCACTATTGGTGGATTGAATGGGGTGGAGAATTAGACACTGTGCATGATAATGAACGTATTCGCGACGAGCTATGGGCTGTTATCTATGGAATATGGGATTATATTAAAAATTCCGGGGAATTCCCCGAAGCTGCTAACATGACCTTAGAATGGATAGGCTCTTTGCCGGGCAAACGGGAATACCGCCGTTTTGTTGGCGATTATGTGCTGAACCAGAACGATATTATCGCACAACGTGAGTTTAATGACCGTGTCGCCTTTGGTGGCTGGTCCATTGATTTACATCCACCACAAGGGGTATATTCAACCGAATCCGGCTCCAAACATATGCAACCTGACGGTATTTACCATCTTCCCTTCCGTTCACTATACTCTGCCAATGTGAGCAACTTGCTTTTTGCAGGCCGTAATATCAGTGCATCCCATGTCGCCTTTGGAACAACAAGAGTTATGGCAACATGTGCCGTCATTGGCGAAGCAGCGGGAACCGGAGCCGCACTGGCAGTGCAGCATCGGATCACACCACGAAGCATCGCCGAACAGCATGTTACAGAGCTTCAGCAAACCTTACTTCGCCAGGATGCTTCGCTGATAGGAGTACGGAATATTGATGAGCAAGATAAAGCCCGCACCGCGACGGTCACGTCATCCAGCTCATTACGCAAGCTTGCTTGCGAGCAACAAGCTGAAGCCCACCAGCTCACTACAGATATTGGATTACTGATTCCTGTAGCACCTGAGTTGCAACGTATTGAGCTGCTTGTTGATTCAGCATCAGATACAATCATCGAAATACAAGGCTGGAGCACTGGCAGAGCCGAGAACTATATCCCGCATCAGCTTGAAATCACTGGATCAACAAGCATCGTAAAGGGTGATACACAATGGGTATCGATCGACTTACCTTGGAAACCTGATGTTCCACAGAACCTGTTCATCATCATAAAAGAGAATCCTGCATTGAACATTTATGCTTCAAGGGAACCACTAACTGGAGTACTTTCATTCTCTAAGCTGCAACGTCATGTTGTATCAACAGATCTCGAGGACCGTGATATAGAGCAACCGCTACTGCAATGGAACCGTAATCCGTTCGATCGTCATCCGCTTTGTTTCCGGGCTTATCCTGATACAGAAGCCTATTCGCCAGATCATATTATTGACGGTTATGCCCGGCCTTATGGTGTTCCACATCTATGGATCTCCGAGCCGCTAATAGCTGGGCAGGAAGCTTACCTTGAACTAAGCTGGCAAGATCAGCCTCGCCCTGTCATGATCGATCAAATCCATATCACGTTAAATGATGACGTAAATGAAGATCTAATTAATCTTCATCATCACACAACACCATTTAGAGTCATTCCAGAGCTTGTGAAGAGCTATCGGCTTGAAGCTTTGGGCTCTGATGGTGTATGGATACTGTTAGCGCATATGACCAACAATCATAAACGAAAACATATTCATACCTTAGCGCAGTCGATTGCTGTAACCAAACTCCGAATTACCGTCGAGGCTACAAACGGTTGCCCCTCTGCAGAGATTATTGAGATTCGCGTCTATTAAGTCAAATAATCGGCTACTCATTTATATGAGTAGCCGATTATTATTTCTTTGCTTTATTCTGAGAGGATCCAAACCCCTTGACCAGGTATCTCACACACGCCAGTTTTTGTTTCGCGACTTAGCAGATCAATGTACACTTCTCCTTGCAGAGGAATCGCAGCGGGCTCTGGATTGTGATTAAGCACGAATATAAAGCTCTGATTCTCTTTGCTGCGCTTCGTCACCTCAACACCAGCTGGTGCATCAAGCACTGGTGTAATCTGCTTTTCTGCAAATACCGTTCGCAATAAGTCCTGTAGTAATCGAGACTCACAGCTGGATGCGACATACCAGGCTTGTCCCTTCCCGAACGAGTTCACGGTCAAGGATGGCATACCGGCATAGAAATCGGAACCATAGGTTGCAACGACCTCCGCACCTTCTGAATGAATGAGGTCACAGAGTATGCTGCACTGATATTCCCCTTGCAAATACCCCTTTGTATCGTTAATCACCACTTGATTGAACTGATCCGGTAGTAATGCATCTATCTCCTCAGCCCAGATTCCGAGCACTTTACGAAGCTCGCCTGGATATCCTCCTACTTGTACCCTATCTTGTTCATCGACAATACCGCTGAAGTAGGTTGTAATGAATATACCGCCTTGCTGTACGAATTGCTCAACACGTTCAGCAAAGCCTGGCTTGACCATGTACATAACCGGTGCAATTACGACCTCATATGCATTCAAATCTTCTTCGACACCAATCATGTCAGTCTGAATATGCAGCTGATACGCGGCATCATAGAACTTATGAACCTCATTAACGTAATCTAGCAGCTTACTCGGACCACTGGATAAATCAATTGCCCAGCGATTCTCCCAATCATATATAATCCCAACTTTTGAGGATAGCCGTGAATCCAGGATGTGATCAGACAATACTTGCAGCTCTCTACCAATCTCCGCACTCTCTCTAAACACGCGCGTATGTTCATGTCCAGCATGTTCAATCACTGCCCCATGATACTTCTCGCAATTTGCGATCGAACGTCGCAATTGAAAGTATAATAATGTATCGGCACCGTGTGCAACCGCCTGATAACTCCAAAGCCGCAGCACACCTGGGCGTTTCAGCGCATTGTAAGCCTGCCAGTTCTGCTGGCTTGGTGTCTGCTCCATCAGCATAAATGGTTGACCACTCTTTAAACCGCGCATTAAATCATGTGACATCGAGGTATGGCTTGGCGGAGTATCAATAGAAGGATAGTTATCCCAAGACACGATATCCAAGTGCTTCGCCCATTTAAAATAATCCAAGCCGTAATAGGTTCCCATTAGATTCGTTGTTATTTGAATTTTCGGAGTCACACGTTTCAATTCCTCATATTCAATCAGATAACATTCTAATAGACTATCTGATTGGAAACGGCGATAATCCAGCGAAATCGTCTGGAAATAAGATTTATTGCCTGGCTGCTCTTCACTTAATCCGCTAGGAGCAACAATATCCTCCCAATCATAAAAGGTATGACCCCAAAAGCTGGTATACCATACTGTATTCAGCTTCTCCAAGGTACCATAACGCTTCTGCAGCCAATTACGGAATTCGCGTTCACAATTATCGCAATAACAATAGCCGTTATATTCATTCGATACATGCCAAGCCACAAGCGCAGGATGATTCTGATATCGATCTGCTAATCTTTTAGCCATTTCATGCGAATAGTGGCGATACGTAGGACTGTTCGGACAGGAGTTATGTCTGCTGCCATATTTCTTTTTGCGTCCATCAAACGTCACCCGCAGAACATCCGGATATTTTCTCGCCATCCATGCAGGATGTGCAGCTGTACTGGTAGCCAGGCACACTGAAATATTAGCTTCAGAAAGTCGGTCCATAATACGATCAAGCCATTCAAACTGATAGGTATTCTCATCTGGCTGCGATTTAGCCCATGAGAAGACATTAACGGTTGCAAGATCAATGCCGGCAAGCTTAAACATCCGGATGTCCTCTTCCATCGTAGCCTCGTCCCACTGCTCAGGATTATAATCCCCACCATACCAAATCTTCGGAAGCCTCTCATCAATCATATTCTTACCTCCCCTGCTTCTAGTAGTTTAGAATATGCATTGCTGCCAGCCACTTATTTTAGCTATTGCCTCAACATAAAAGTAATCGCCGTAAATAAGTGAAACATGAATGTTCGAATTAGCAGGCTTATGCCCTGTACCCTTAATTAGAATCGCTTCATGGTTAGGCTGATCCCACGTTCCATAATGCTCTGTTAAAGATTGCAGAATACGATATGCCTTATTGTAATAAAGCTCAGCTTCTACTGCTGGCACAAGCTTCGCAATTTCCAACAGCCCGGATGCTGCAATGGCCGCTGCTGAGCTGTCTCTTGGCTCCTCTTGCCCATCCCGCTGCTCTGCACGGAAATCCCAATAGGGAACGGAATCCTCCGGCAGGGATGCTATGTAGTAATGAGCAACACGCTTGGCAGCTTCCAAATAACGAATCTCTCCTGTATTACGATAGGTATTAGCCATACCGTAGATCGCCCAGGCTTGCCCTCTGCTCCACGCCGAATGCGGCCCATAACCCTGTCCGCCAAACGATTCGAGAAACTCTCCGCTCTCCGGATCAAAGCTCACAATATGATTTACCGAGCCGTCCTGGCGAATGAAATGCTGGAGAGCCGTATCGGCATGAATAGAAGCGATATGCTTGAATCTAGGATCGCCTGATACACGCGAAGCCCAATACAATAAAGAGATGTTCATCATACAATCAATGATCGCCCAACCGTACTTGTCCATGTTCCAGGCACGAATGAAGCCTCCAGCCGGATTGAAGCGTCCCGCTAAGAAATTAGCGGCTTCGAGCCCTCTGCGCAGGCCATCCTTATCACCGGTTAACGTATGCTTAATGACGGCAGTCATTAAGAATTGAAAACCTACATCATGATGCAGCTCTTCATTCGTCTTAACGAACCATTGCTCGATCTCCTCATCCCAACGCCATGCAGCTTCTTTGTATCGCTCTTTGCCAGTGACAGAATACATCACCCACAATAGTCCCGGCCAAAAGCCTGAAGTCCACCAGTCACTGCCCGTGTTATCATAGATTCCATCTTCCCTTGCAACATGAGGACATTTATCGCCGATCTGCTCCAGCATCCGGTCTACCTTTGGCTCAAGGCGCTTTAACACTGCATCCGCAAACTCTTTACTCATATCTGCTCCCCTCATGCTCCCATAATGGTGTGAATGATACCTCTACCTTGAATTCAGTACCTTCAGTGGTTTCATTCTTCATATCCCGCGGCATCACATCAAGCATGTACAGGGTTCTCACATCATGATGATGATCTATATATTCTGTAACACTCCACATATGTGTACATGTCAGTGCATGATATTGAACCAGCACGGAATGTCGTTCTCCACGTAATAGAAGCTTACCTGTTGCTATTTCTACCGGCTGTAGAAAGCTTACAAACCTGCTGCGAACGTCCGAACAAGGTTCAGCAAGCTTATATTCATCCGTACAGTTCAACACACCACTCGCACGTTCATATTGATACGTCCGCCGACATTCTAATAAGGAATCTACCTGATACGCATCGGACAGTTCGATTACAAATCGGTCGGTATGCTCACCAAACTCAGCTTGAATAACTTCACCGCGATATTCCCTGCCTGCCTGCTGATATTGCCCACAAATGATCGGAACCGAATGTCCCTGTGACCCGGCAACTGCAAATTCATATCTTCGAGAGCTAAAATAATCCTTCGTATACTCTCCTGCACCGGCATCTACCAGAAAGGTCTCCCCATCCAAATGCAGAATGAAGCTACCGACATCATTATGATTATGATGCTCATCGTTATGTCCAGACTTTACTACGAATACCGCCGTATGCCCTTGAACCTGCGATCGTGTCACAAACCACTCTGCATCCTTCCAGTAACAACTGGAAGGAGCTAACGTAGAGTCTGCCGACTTGTTTCCCTCTGGCTTCACCCAGAAAATATTCCGCGCAGCATGAATCCAGCGGTGACAGTGATCTTCACCAAACCTGGAGCGATACTTCATATCCGGAATTTGCACTTGCCCGATTCGCTCACTTAGCCTCGAGGTTAAGCCGGCATGGAAGGATGAGGTTAAAGAGCCATCCGAAAAGCTTATCGTAAAATTCTCGTATAAATAGCTGTGCTGCTGAAATAACGCAATGGATTTTACTTTCTCCGACTGTAATAGATCTACCACTCCACTCGTTCTCTCACGTAACAATTCAGCAAAAGCAACATAAAAGCCAAAGCCATATTTCCAATAAGACAAGCCTTCGGTACAAGCTCCATCTTCTCCAAAGCCTGATAAATAATTGCGCAGCACCTGAACAACACGAGATAACACCGGCGCCAAAATCTGATTGTCTTCAATCCAATAGATCGCACATGCTCCGATCGAGCTTGCACACACAGAAGCCCAATTATTCGTCGCGGTTTCCCACCAATGCATCGGCCGAAGCTCCATAAAGGGTTCCAGAATACGTGCCGTAACCTCTCTCTCCACTCGCTCGATAATCTCTGGAGCAAGCTTGCTCTTGGTGAGTTCTACAATCTCTGATAATGCCCAGCCCGTCTCAGCTGCAAACAAATCGATGGTGTAACGAAGCTGGTCCCCCGTTTTATTCGCAAGATGCGCAGGAACGCACCATGTATATTCATCACAAATCGCCCAAATGATGTCCTCCAGGCTGGCTACATCCTCTGGCCGCTCATCCATTAATACCAGCAAGGCATATGCGTTCAGACGCAAGCGTCTTGCAAAATACAAGCTCTCGTACTCCACTCTTGACCCTTGCTCCGAAAACAGCTTAAACGTTGAATACGTTAGCGCGGTAATCGGTTGCTTATCAAGCTGGTTCTTGTATGCCCGAACCTCCTCAACCCATTCTATATTCAGTGCATCATCACGAAAATTACGATATTCCTGCGTGCGAGCCTCCAGAAACAGCTTCTCCCTGAAGCCTTCCTTCGTTCCCATGTCCAAACCATGAAGCAGTTCAATCGTGCCGAGCATATAGCAACGCCCCCCAATCATTTTTTACTTGCGAGAGATAACAATGACATCCTGATTGTAAGTAGCTTTTACTCTTTAATCGAGCCTAGCATCGCGCCTTTCGCGAAATACTTTTGCAGGAACGGATAGACTATGATAATCGGCAGCATGGCCAGCAGAATCGCTGCATTCTGTACATTGGGTCCAAGATTGGCCGCAAGTGAGGCATCGACGGATGCCTCTGCTGAAATATTGGAAGAACCGATCGCGACCATCTGCCGGAGCAGCGGTTGAATTGGCCAGCGCGAGGTGTCATTGATATAGATTACAGAGGAGAAGAAGTCATTCCAGAACTGCACCGTAAAAAACAGCGTAAAGGTTGCAATAATCGGTTTCGATAACGGAAGTACAATGGAGAATAAAATTCTGAACTCGCCAGCACCGTCAATACGCGCCGCTTCATCCAAGCTCTCCGGGAGGCTCTGGAAAAACGAGCGGATTACTAGAATATTAAATGCACTGGAAGCTGCTGGAAGCACAACCGCCCAATACGAATCGATTAAGCCCAGATTCTTCACGACCAGATAGTTAGGAATCAATCCGCCATGAAAGATCATCGTAAAGAAAATAAGCAGCAGCATTACCCGTCGGCCCGGCAGATACTTTTTCGAGATTGCATAGGCCAGGGTAATGGATACAAACAAGCTGATACAGGTTCCCATGATCGTGATGATGAGTGAGTTTTTAATGGAGCCCATAAAGCTGTTTGCGTGCAGGAGATAGCTGTAGGCATCCAGCGTCCAGCTCTTCGGCCAAATGTAGAAGGTTCCTGACATCGATTCTGCTGCCGGGCTGAACGATACTGCAATAATATAAAGAAAAGGTAGTATTACCAGTAGACTTATTAAGCTAATGAACACAACAATGATGCTGTCAAACCAGGTGAACCGTACTCTCATGACGCCCCACTCCTGTTCCAATTCTAGAATATGCCATCTTCGCCCAGCAGTCTTGCCGCATAATTCGCTCCGACAACAAGGATCAAGCTGACAATAGATTTAAACATACCTACCGTAATGGCGAAGCTGTAATTAAACTGTTCCAGGCCGACACGGTAGACGTACAGATCAAATACATTGGAAACGTCCAGGTTGAGACTGTTCGTCATCAAGAATATTTGCATAAAATTCGAATCAAGCGATGAGCCTAAACGCAGGAGCAGCAAAATCACAATCGTGCTTTTGATCGCCGGTAAAGTGATGTGCCAAATATTCTGTAAGCGATTGGCTCCATCCACCTTTGCCGCTTCATATATCTCCGGATTGACTCCGGCAAGTGCTGCTAAGAAAATAATCGTCCCCCAGCCCGCATCCTTCCAAATCGCTTGGAAAATGACCAGTGGCCGGAACCATTCATTGCTGACCAGGAAGCTCGCACTTGTACCAAACCATTGCTCCAAGTAGTGATTGATCACACCCGAAGGACCAAAAAAGGAAATCGTAATTCCGTAAATAACGACCCAGGATAAAAAGTGTGGCAAATAGACAATGGTCTGGGAAAAGCGTTTAAATACATTGAGCCGTACTTCATTGATTAATAGCGACAAAATAATCGTAAATGGAAAATAAATAACCATATTCAGTAAGCTGAGCAGCAATGTGTTCTTCAACAGCATATAGAAATCGGATGTTCCGAAGAATTGTCTGAAATTATCAAACCCTACCCACGGACTTTCTAAAATGCCTTTGAAGGGACTATAATCTTTAAAGGCTAATGACAAACCGGACATCGGTAAATAATTAAAAAGCAAGAAATATATAAGCCCCGGTGCCGCCAGTACATAGAATGGCCAATATTTAAGAAAGCGGTTCGAACTCATCGCTGTCTGCATGTAGAAAACCCCCTTATCCTGAAAAGAAAGGGGATTCCCCCTTTCTCATCTACCAAATTGACTTCTTTAATGATCTGCGTTGTATTGATCCATCATTTCCTTAGCGATCTGTAGCCCCGTTCCGTTAGTATAGGCATCGATTTCTTGTTGCACATTATCCCAGCTACCTTCACCAAGCACATATTTCGTCATCACAGCGCTCATCTTTTGCAGCAGATTAGGATTCTTACTAGCGGTCTCAGAGGTATAGCTGAGGAACGGATTCTCGATCCCAACTTTGCTAATTCGATCCAGCGACTCCATCTGAACCTTCAGGATATCCTGCTCCTGGGAATTGGCATATACGTAAGGATTCACTCTGTTCTCCAATACAAAATTGCTAGGTTTTTCCAAGTCATACTGCTTCTTCTGCTCAGCTGTCTGCACAGCTACGCCATTTTCAAGTCCACTGGAGTGAACTCCATTAATACCTGCCTTAGAGAAATCCGCATTCTCTTCGGAAGCCGAAAAGTCAAGGAAATCGATTATTTGCTGAACCTTATCATCTGGTACAGAGCTTGGTATGCTCCACAGTCCGTAGTATCCGGAATAAATAGCTACACCGGTCTTTCCATCAGGCCCCTTCAGCATATCTATGATCGCCATTTCAGCATTCGGATCGATCTGCTTCAGCTTCTCAAGATTGGTTTCCAAAAGATCAGTTACGTTACCGATGAATGCACCTGCCGTACCCGATAAAAATTTGCTGCGTGTTTGTGCTTGTCCCTTAAGAACCGGTGTATCCTTGTCGATTAAACCTTTGCTCCAAGCATCTTTAAGCCAATCCAGATAAGTTTTGTATTCAGGAGTTTGGAAGTCACGAACTGCCTTTCCATCCTCAATCTTCCAATCATTTGGAAGACCATATGCAAATTTCATTGGAGCTACTCCTCCGAAAGGTCCCGGAGTACCAACTGCAAAGGCTGTAAGCGGGATTGTTTTGCCGCCGCCTGCCGGGTCTTTTTCCTTAAACACTTCAAGCGCATGAGTCAACTCATCCATCGTTTCAGGTAAAGGTATGTTGTATTTATCCAGCCAATCCTTGCGGATGATAATACTAGCTTCCCCGCCACCATACAGACCACGTGGACGTGGAATTCCATAGACCTTACCTTCTACCTTTAGACCATTCCACACTTGCTCATCGATTAGACTAAGATTTTTCGTTTTTTCGATGTACGGAGTTAGATCATGAAAGGCACCCATCTTCACAAGATTGACGAAATTATCATTTTTCCCGCCGTCCATCAACATAAGATCGTAGGAATTTCCTGCAGAGATCGCCACTGAAAGCTTATCTGCATATGCCTCGGAAGGTACGAAGGTAATGTCCAGCTTTACATTTCCCCGCTTCTCCAAATCCTCTTTGGCTTTGTTATTCTGTGTTGCCGGTGGATCGCCGAAGAGAATCGTCATCGCCTTAATATTGGTCGGCTTAGCCTGTGCCGATGTTGCCCCTGTTTCAGCACTATTCGCTGTACTATTACCACTACCGCTATTACTATTACTATTACTATTACTGGAACAACCCGCTATTGTTGAAGCTAGTAACACCGTTGCTAACGTCAAAGATGCTTGTTTTTTAGTAAGGCTCATTGTCATCCCCCATTACTTCAGTTTTGAATGCGCATTCTTGTATGTGACACTTTGGATTATAAAAGAGAGCAGCAATTGTGAACATGCCGGATTTTCGCCAATGTGTAACCGTTTTTAATATTTCACTTTATTTGTGTTTATGCCAGAGTGCTGATGTACTATAATCAATATAAATTAAAATTAAATTAAAAATAAATTATAATAATAATGGAAGTGGTCATTTGAAGTCATCCTTTTTTAGTTTTTTAAGACGCAGCTTCTATTTCAAAATGATTGTTGTCATGTTCGCGATCTCTGTAATCCCCTTAATTGTCCTGTCTTATATTTCTGTAAGCGTATCCAGCAATACGGTACAGAAACAAGTAAATCGTCTCAATGCCCAGCTCGTTAATCAAGTCGTCGACCGGATTGAGCTAACCATGATCAGATTCAGAGAGCTAAGTGAACAATATTCACGCAATACCTCCATACAAGATGCATTGGTTACACCGTCAGAACAATATTTTGAAGAGGTTGTCCGCAAAAGAGACCTGATCTCTGTACTCAGTACAGCCTCAGCAATCATCGGAAATGTAGAGGGACTACTCGTATATTCAGCAATTACAGATGAAGTCTTCTCCTCATCAGAGGCACCTGCTACGCTGGATAGCTCTCCCTATAAACCATTGATCGAAGCCTATTTGTCCTCAGGACAGACCGGCCTCTTTCTTGATAAGCACTCGCTGCCTGAACTGCGAATACTGGACTCATCTACCTATTACATCTCACGGGTTCCCTTCTTCATGTATGAAGACTTAAAGGGAGTGCTCTTGATCTCCATGAGCAACGACGAGTATCAGAAGCAAATTGAGAATATCCAGCTCGGCAACCACGGCTCTATTTCGCTGCTTACGGAAGACGGTCAGACCATTGCTACCACCAGTAAGCTGGAGACGCGGGAACAGAACGAGCGTGTACATAACATTCTTAAGCATTGGAAGGAAATAGATCGTCCTACACAATTTGCTGTTGGCACCTCCATTGTCTCCGTCAAGCAGACCTCTACGTATGATCATTGGATTGTGGTTTCGGAGATCCCCTCCAATGAGCTTACCGCCAGCACACAAATCATTCGCGACACGGTAACCTATTTTCTCCTGATTCTTGTTTTGCTTGGTGCTCTTTGTGTTGTCGGCTTCGGCTATCAGCTATATAAACCACTACAAGCCGTGAAACGCCAGGTCGACGCCATTAAAAAGGGGAACTTCAATGCGCGGGTCACTCATTTTGCGAACAATGAAATTGGAGATCTCGGTCGTATGCTCAATATTATGTCCGTCCGAATTCAAGACTTGCTCGGAGATCTGCGTGAATCTGAGGATTTAAAACGTAAGCTGGAAATACGCGCGCTCCAATCACAGATTAATCCCCATTTCATGTACAACACGCTGAATACCATTCGCATGTTCGCACTTATGAAGGATTACGACAAAATCAACATGCTGATGGGACGCCTTGTTGCACTATTAAGGTACTCGATGGAAAATTTTGAACAGACCGTTCCACTGGAGAAAGAGCTTGATTATCTAACAGATTATGTAGGCTTGCTAAATATCCGTTATAAATGTCAGGTTCACCTTTTGTTCGAGGTTGAGGAACCGCTGCAAAGGATGTTTATTCCTAAGCTAAGCCTTCAGCCGCTTATCGAGAACGCCATCTTCCATGGCATTCTTCCAAAGAAATTGAACGAAGGGCATATCACTGTACATGTCTTCAATGATTTTACAGCAAAGCAAATTATACTGGAGATTATAGATGATGGAATTGGGGTGGAGGACAATAAATTGACCCAATTACAGCTCCATCTGCAACGAGAGGAAATGACCGAGAGCATCGGGCTGCTGAACGTGTGGATGAGAATGAAGCTGCTATTCGGAACCGGGGCGCATATCGAGCTGAATTCAGATGGGGACGGCTTCACCATTCGGATCACGCTGCTGCTTGAAACCGTAATGATAAAGGAGGAGCCACATGAAGCACCATAAAGTACTACTCGTGGAAGACGAAACTCCTGCCCGCGAAATATTCCGCCATTTTATTGAGCAGCGTGACGACCTGTTTAGCCTGGTTGGTGAAGCTGAGGATGGCATGGACGGGCTGGAATTGTTCCTGAAGCATAAGCCGGAACTGGTCGTAACAGATATTACGATGCCGGTTATGAACGGGCTGGAGATGCTTAGGGAAATTGAAAAAAGCGGGGAACATGTGCCAAAGGTTATTATCCTAACTTGCCACCAGGATTTTCATTATGCCCAACAAGCCATTCAGCTGAAAGCCTCTTCCTATCTCATCAAGGATGACTGTCTTTCCGACCCGGAGCTGCTCACCAGAACCATGGAAGCATTAGCGACTCAAGTAGAATCATTTGATAAATCTCGGGAAAAGCAGCTCCAGCTAGAGCAGCAGGTACGCTTGAGCGAAATTGAGATTGAACAAAGCCTGTTTCTGGATATGCTGCTGAACCCTGCTGCTGAAGCCAAATGGCTACGTAGCCTGGAGGAGGCCCAGCTCTCGATCTACAGCAACTCTTTTACAGCATTGCTGCTTGAGCTCGACAGAAACTCCCTGCGCTTTTCGTTTGACCAGCAAGAAGAGCTGAAGCTGTGGCAATTTGCCGGAGCCAATGTGTTAAAGGAACTGCTCAGCAATATTGGCGCGAATAAAGTCATTGCCCTGGATAAGGGACGTTTTCTAGCTATTTACACTGATACTATGAGTCTGGAGTACCCCGGATTTCTACAGCAGGTGCTCGAGTCCACTGCTACCAATCTAAAAATGAACTGTATTGCTCTTCAGTGCCGGTTCGAGCACGGATTAGAGCTTCATCCAGATGCGCTTAAACAATTGTCGTCCGCACCATACCCTTTTTTCTACCGCTACGATGAAAGCATCCGTATCGAGGAGTTGGGAACAGTAGCCCAATTCCACAGCATACCTGAGCCGCTAAATCGGTTCTGGAGCAAGGTGCTGCAGCAGGCGTTACTGGAGCCGTATCTAAATGCCTCGGCACTGGAGCAGGAACGCAATTCTCTCTACCGACAAGCTTTGGAGCACTGCTGGGACCCAGAGCAGATAAAATCCTTATATTTGCGGGTTTTTCTGAATATGAGCCACGCCTTAGTTGGAGCCGAAGGCGGTGCAGAATTAGAAGCAGACCTCCGCAAAAAATTAGAGCTGTGCCAAACCTTCAACTCGGTGCATGAGGCCACCTGTGCTTATTTCAGCAAGCTTCAACAGCTGCAGGAGGGTAGCCGCAAGATTGATGCTTCAATCTCAAGAATCATTCAACACATGCGTGAAGATCTCAGCTATCCTTATAAGCTGGAGGAACTGGCTGCTTCTATTAATTACAGCGTACCTTATTTCAGCACGATGTTTAAAAAAGCCGTTGGAGAAAGCTTTATTCAATATCTTACCCGGCTGCGAGTTGAGAAGGCGAAGCTGCTGCTAATCACCACTGATTACAAAACCTTTGAGATTTCTGAATTCATCGGGTTCGAGAACTATAGATCCTTTAACCGCATCTTTAAAAAAGAAACCGGAGTCTCTCCTACAGATTATCGCAGGAATAATATGGCCACGTCGAGGTAATAGTTGCTGTATTGATTGTAACGAAAGTTCACTTATTTCCGTTTCATTCTTATTCCCCATGCGACCACGCTCATGGCGGTCATCTACAGACTCTATTTATTTTGACTTTAAATACGGTGGTATCTGATGATTCTGAGGGTAGTTTGGAGATAATCACAAGTTCAGGTAGGTTATACTACTGCTGCCCCATTCATTCAGCAATGGGTGTGGTAAAAGTAAAATCTTGAGGATAAAGGAATTTATTATTTTCCTGATGGTATCAGTGACGGCATGTTAAACACCACAGGAGAGCTATATACCGAAGAATTCAAAAACAAAAAAGTTGATGTTTTTGCTCCAGGCCAGGATATTATTTCTTCATATCTAAATGAAAAAATGACCTTGGATACAGGAGTATCCTTTGCAACAGCTTATACATCTGGGTATGCAGCAATTTTAATCCAAGAATATAATCAAAATGGACAAGCTTTTGATAGATCATCCTCACTCCATCATTTAAAGGAATATTCTTTATCAGTCAATGTCATCATTATTCCGTAGCTCATTTAGAATATGTATAATAAGAGTAAATAATCGTAATGACTTTGTTTTTAGAAAATCCAAATTCAAGATTAGTGTCATTCACCTTATCAAAGTAACCAATAACCTCCGCTCCTGTATCGGATCGTGTATAAAAGTTTTTACCATATGCGGAAATAATATCTTCCTTAGGGCTGTTTAACGTAATGTTCCGGATTGTTTTATATTTAGTGCTGCCTATATGATATCTCGTTACCTTATCATTCATTAATAGGAAATCGACGTCGAAACGGGACTGTTCCTTTCCATAAATGTAATGCATAGATTTCGGTGACTCCACTTCATCCTTAAAATCTGGCTCACCAAAAACATTAAATACATCTGTCTCGGTTGAATTTAAAGCAATGGATTGGATATCTTCATCACCTAAAGAGGTACTGTTAGTCGATTCGTAAAAAGAAGACTTATTTTCCGAAGATAGGTCGCAAGCCGTACTCATTCCTATAACCATAAGTAATAAACTCGAGAACGATATGAGTTTTAACACTTTTCTTAAACAATCCATCATTATCAACATCAACCTCTCCAGTTTAATTATCCATATTGTAACAAAAATTCCACAATAGGTAATACCGTAACGAAAGATTTTCGGATAAATTATTTATGAATTCAATAATGTTCACTTAGTATCCACATGTTAAATCTTATTCAAACTTCGTTAGCAGGTTCTAGACTTTCCTTTCCAAATAAATTCAGAAACCATATAACGCTAAAAAGGCACCCGTCCAATGACAGGTACCCATCCATTTCCCAAACGCCTCGCCTTATAAGAGACGCCTTCATAAGTGCCCTCTTCTCAACAACTAAGTAAACTAAACCGATTCAACCGAGCTAAATCGGTTTAGAATTTTTTGCTTTCTCCTGAAATCATGCACAAGGAGTGTTAGTTTTACATAAACATCTTAATCAGCCAGCTCAAAGTCAAAGATATCGATAAACCAAACCACCGCCCTACCACGACTTCCTTCTCACGTTCATCGAGAATATCAAGATTGCCGGCAATTTACTTATTCTGAAGGTCTTGCTGAGTGTCGACCTTGACCACCATCCCATAATTGGAAGTGGAGCAAGCCGTCATGCCTAAAGGACAATCCACTTTCCCCGTAGCGTGTGGACAACGAAACTTCAAACGTTCCTTTTCCTGTCCCCAATACGTCATCGGAAACCCCATCGAACAGCAAGGTGTCCCTTTGCTTGTCATACCTGCAGGGGGTTCCTTTTCATTCCGCGGATTCATTGGAATAATCGCTTGGGCCTTGACGCTGCGAGCCGTTTCGTAGTTTTTCATTTGGTCATATCCTGCATCCAGCATGAAAAAACGAGGCTTGAATCGTTCGACGGTTCGCTTCATGAGTGTAGGTCCCTCATCGCCATCATTCACATGAGCAGGTGTAACGTTTAGGGCAATCGGAAGTTCACTCTTCGTATCGACGGCCAGATGCAGCTTATAGCCAAACCACTTAACTTTGTTGCCAAACGCATCGAGTTTTACTCCCCAATTGGCATTGCCGGTGAGTTCGCTTTTTCGCTTAGGTTCTTTTTTCTCGTAAGCGTGAATGGCTGCGCTGTCGATGGCGACATGAGTGCCGCCTAGGATTCCAGCTTCTTGGCACTGAGCGACAAGATCCTCAAACAACTGCTGGGCGAGGTTTTTGCGAGTCAAGTCGGCAAAAACCCGGCTTAACGTAGAGATCGAAGGGGCGAAGATGTCCAGCCGAAGTCCACATTGGTAACGGAAACGAAGGTCAAACTCCAGTCTACGCGCTAGGCCGGTGAACGTATCGATGTTCTCTAAGGGAGCCGCGAGTAATGCGCGAAGAATGCCTTGACGGCAGTGCCCATCCGCTCCTCGGGGTGAAGGGTTTCTCAATTGCCTCGCATACGGTCGTAAGTCCAGTGCACTAAAAAAGATAGGCAGTCGTTCTTTCGATTCGATTTTTTGAAGCTCCTCAAAGGAAAATAGACTTTCTTGGAGAATATACAAAAGGGGCTTCCTCCTCTTGAGTGTTTTGGTTTCGTCACCAAAAAACTTCTCCAAGTTGGGGTGAAGTCCTTTTTTATATCCAAAATCCCTTTGTATAGCAAGGGCTTAGATTAATGCAAAATGCTCATTCTAAATAAGTCCTCAAACTACTTATCAACAAATCTAAAAATAAAGACAATTCATCGTTTCTTATTTGTCCGGCAACTGAACTTATTATACTCGCAGCAAATTCAGGTGTAAGAAGTTGATCATTATTAATTGAGGATACAATCATATCAGCAAAAGCCGAACCTGCTGCATTTGCTAATCCTATATTTATAAATCCAGTTGTAGGTCCTGCTAAAGCTAATAAAGTTCCTGTTAAAGCTGCCCCTCCTGCTGCTCCTAAACCTTCTATAGCAGCCTCTTTTGAAGAGCCACCTTTAAATAACTCCACTGTGAACGCAACTAACCCGCTTCCAATTATGGTTGCCAATAAAACAGCTACCCACTCTGCTAGTTGTTCTGAAGGATCCACATACCTAAGCGGATTGTTTTCCACATAAATATAAGGATTCTGACTATACAGATGGTTCAGTCTGCCTTCCCAAGTGTCTTCTGTGATAAATCTTCCGACACTCGGATCATACCAGCGTGCACGAAGATATTGCAGCTCTGCCCTTCATCCCAATATTCCCCGGAGTAGCGGAACGGGTTCGTGTACTGATCCGCTTCTTCTTTTACAGTTGGATTACCCCAAATGTCATTTCCGTCATAGTAATAACGGGTTGTGCCGTCATCATTTTTTTCGCGCATCAGACCGTCGCCATCATACTTATAGCTCGTTGTGAAGCCATTGCGGGTAACTTGTTTGAGCTGGTTAGCACCGTCATGTCTATATTCCATTGAATCTGTGTGCGGGCTCGAAGCGGTTGACAGCTGTACCGTCCGATTGCCTTTTACATCATAGCCATACTGTTCATTACCCTCTGAACTGGAAATGATATACATTAATTGCCCGCAGGCCTTTACTCCCAAAAATTCCCCACAATAGACGTGTCATACATTCCGAGAACTAAATCAAAAAGCAACTCATCCGCAGACAAGTTGCTTACAATAAACGCTATTGATATCAGCAATACATTGTAGATTACACGCTCACCGCTTCGCCTTATAAAACTCATGATAAAGCTTCATAAGCGCCCTTTTTTCAATTCTCGAAACATAACTCCGGCTAATGCCGAGGTCTTTCGCAATCTCCCGCTGCGTCCTTTCTTCCCCGCCTTTGTCCAACCCAAACCGCCCCACTACTACTTCCTTCTCCCGTTCATCCAGAATATCCAGATTCCGATAAATCTTGCTCTTCTCAATCTTCAGATCCACTTCTTTAATTACATCATCCGTCTCGGAGCCAAGTATATCAATCAACGTGATCTCGTTCCCCTCTTTGTCTGTCCCAATTGGATCGTGGAGGGAGACATCCTTACGCGTCTTTTTCAATGACCGAAGGTGCATTAGGATTTCGTTTTCAATACATCGGGCCGCAAAAGTGGCGAGCTTAGTACCCTTGTTCGGCCGATAGCTCTCAATGGCTTTGATTAATCCGATGGTGCCGATGGAGATCAGGTCCTCCATGTCTTCGCCTGTATTGTCGAATTTTTTGAGGTTGTGGACACGATGCGATGTATTAAGAACTAAACCTAAAAACCATAAATACAAATATCATTTCGATAACCATTAGATACTGCAGAATCCCTTTCGCTTTATACAATCCAACACAAATAATAGAGCCACAAGGGTTATGATAAAAATCTCAACCTTTTCTTTTAGAATTCATAGCCATCCAATATCCTGCAACGCCCACTAAGATTGCAAAAAAGGTATACAGAACCTTCTTTGAATTTGACCATTCATCAAAAAGTAGCCATACAGTAGCAGTTAATCCTCCACCAGAAAAGAACCCAACAATAAGTGCTTGCGTTTTTATGGACATTTAAAGCCTCCTTTCATCATTTTGTAATGCTAATTGCCGTATTAGATTTAAAAACAAAGACATATTTGCGATAAAGGGATCTAGTTCCACTCTTTTTTTATCATCGTAAAAGAGATAGATATACTGATTAGTTACCTCTATCTTATTCACTTGGTGAATATTTATCTGCCTTTTTTTAAACATAGTCTGAATTGTTATTGTCTTTTTTGTGAGTAAATACGCTCTACGGAATAGATAAATCATCGCTATGATACTTGCAAAAGTAATTGCTAATCCAATCCATATTCCAGGTATGTTATCATCGTTCACTCCCTTAAACACCACTAACATTCCAATCAAAAAAATAACTATGCAACAAAAATACAGCCATTTTTGAGTTTTAAATATTATAGGGAAAGCATATTCTTCTAAACGAACAGGAAATTGTGGTTTAGCTCTATTTACCAAAAATCTAGTCAAAAAGATAACTGCCCCTATTGTTACTATAGGTGAAAGTAGTTCAAGTATATAGAGTATATTAATCCCCTCCGAAACCATCAGGGCCTGAATAGAAGTTTGTTAAAACTTTTACCCGGCCCTGGTATTACTTGTTTCAACCCTCTAATCTACTTAGAATGACCTCTATCGTATCAATACCATATGAGAGAGCTTTATTAGTCGGGGTATTAAAATTAGTTCCTGCGCCTTTAAATCCTTCAAATAATACCTCTTTGAGATTAAATGGTTCATCATTTGCAACAAGTTGCTCAACTGCGTTTCCAAACGCACTCCCAACAGCACCAGAAGCAAGCATTAATGCTGGCACCCCTGAAGTTGCAAATCCCCCGGTTATAGCACCTTCAACTGCTCCTCCTGCTGCAGCTGCTAGAACGTCATCACCTGTTAAAAGCGCTTTAACCGATTGATATCCAGCATTGATAAATCCCCCAGCAATAGCTCCTGCTCCGCTCCAATAATAATGCCCGCTCGGATCCACATACCTAAGCGGATTATTCACCACATAAATATACGGATTCTGGCTATCCGGATGGTTCAGTCTGCCTTCCCAAGTGTCTTCTGTGATAAATCTTCCGACACCCGGATCATACCAGCGTGCACGAAGATATTGCAGCTGCTGCCCTTCATCCCAGTATTCCCCGGAGTAGCGGAACGGGTTCGTGTACTGATCCGCTTCTTCTTTTACAGTTGGATCACCCCAAATATCATAATCGTAGGTGTTCAGAAGGGTCTGATCCTGTCTGTACAGGTTAACGACATCGCCATGTCCGTTTTGGAGATAGTATCCCACTGTCCCCCACTGGTTCTTCATGCTGATTAACTGCAATCCGCGGACATAACGGGCTTTGAAGTTGACGGTATTTCCCGATACACTTCCTTCGGCGATGATATTCTCTCCGTCATAATAATAACGGGTCGTGCTACCATCATTTTTTTCGCGCATCAGACCGTCGCCATCGTACTTATAGCTCGTCGTAAATCCGTTACGTGTCACTTGCTTTAGCTGGTTAGCGCCGTCATAGCTATATTCCATTGTATCTGTGTGCGGGCTCGAAGCGGTTGACAGCTGTACCGTCCGGTTGCCTTTTACATCATATCCATATTGTTCATTACCCTCTGAACTGGAAATGATACGGTCTAATTCGTCGTACGTAAATGTTTCTGTGTTACCGTTGGAGGTCCGCTGAGTAATATTCCCGTTATCATCATACGTATAGCTATATTCATTCAGTACCTCTGTGCCTTTCAGATGTTTCAGTCCCGTGAGCCGACCGAAGCCATCCTCATATAAATACTGCGTGACGATTCCATTGCCTAAAGTCACCTTATCCAGCACGCTGCCTGAGTAGGTATAGGAAGCTTGCGTAACTTCTGCTGAAGAACTATTCTCCTTCAATGACACTTTGGTCAGGCGGTTATCGTCATCGTAGGTGTATAGAGTAATAGCTCCAAACGGATCGGTCATTTTGGTGCGGTTGCCTGCGTTGTCATATTCGTACTGTATCGTTTTCCCGTCAGGAAAAGTAACCTTGCGTAAAGTAGAGTCCCGGTTATAAAGATATTGCGTAGTTCCCGTCTCGTCCGTCATAGACTTACGCAATCCGTTCTTATAATAAGTAAAGCTTGCCGTTACGGCATTGCCTGCAGCGCCATAGTTCCAGCCGGTCAATTGATTCCGTTCATCATAGCTGTGCTGAGCGGGATTGCCGAGTCTGTCCGTGCCTTCAACAAGGTTGCCGTTGTCATCATATCCATAGGTTTCCGTTCCCTCGTTGGAATCCGTTTTGGAAATCCGCTGTCCACGCTCATCATAGTCATAGGTGGTTAAAATTTGCCCTTCAACCTGTTTGCTGGTGATCTGCCGAAGCTTGTTGTATCCATACGTGGATGTCTGGCTAAGGCCATTAATAGTCTGTTCCAGATTAGTTAACAGACCCAGGCCGTTGCCTTGATACGTAGTCTGATTACCGTTACTATCCGTATTTTGAATCTGAAAAGGATCGCTTCCTACTTCATATGCAATGGATCGCTGTAATACATCGCTGCTTGTAGGGTTGCTATTTAGCTGCTTTACATTCGTCATTCGGCCCAGCTCATCTGTAGTTTGCTCTGTCACCGCTTGTGTAGTTGCTGTAATCGGTCTTGTCGTTGTTATACTGCGGAGCATGTCATTATAGGATGAGCCATAGATTTGCCCGAGCGGAGTCGTTGTTTGCTTTATTCTTCCCACGTTATCGTACTCAAAAGAAGTAGTATGATTCAGTCCATCCTTAACCCCAATTACTTCGCCCAGTCCGTTATACGTATAAGACTGCTTCGTTGCCGGCGTGTGCGCCAATGTTGTACTGTCCATAACAACATTCGCGGCAGGTGCCTTCACTTCACGGATACGGCCAAGGCCGTCATAAAGACTGCTAGTCTTATTTCCTTCTTCATCTACCCCCTGGACAGTATAGGATTGATTGGCGGTATCATAGGTGTAGCTGAATGTTCGCTCCGGTTTAACCGATTCACCAGCATTCATGGAGGACCTGATTTTGGTTACCCGGCCAATCAGGTCATACTCTGTCTCATATTTGCGGCTTGCAGCTGCACTTGTACCTGCCTTGACTGCATTGGGATCCAGATAACCCTTTTGCCAGCCGGTTCCCGAGGTATATTCGTATTTTTCCTCAACAGAGCGTGTTGTCCCGTTTTTCGTTACATTTTGTTTGACACTTACCGGAAACAAGCTGTTGCTGTCATAGGTGTACGTTGTCAATTGTGAGCGGTTATTTTCCAGCAGGAGCTTTACTGTCAAAACATTGCCGTAAGTATCATAGGTATATTCCGTCGTATCGGTCTGCTCGACAGTGTCCGCCAAAGTATTTTTATACTTCTGTTCGGATTTTGTAACCTCTGGTTTGGTGGCAGAGACCGTCTGTACATATTTTTCTGCTACCGGACTGCCTGTAGCGATCCCATAGGTTGTTTCTGTAGTTATCGGAATGCTTTTGAATGTACTGTGATAGCTATACGTAGTCTTGTAATTTTTAGGATTAATATAGGTTAGTACGTTACCATAGTTATCATAGGTGTATTGTTCTTCTGTAAATGAGGATTGATCCGTTCCGTCAATGCTGTATAGGTTCTGTCTGATATTGCTCGGCAATTCACGCTGGGGATCGTAGGTGTAGACCTTATTTTCTTTATATTCCCCTTGTTTTTCTGCCGAGGAAGTTACGAGCAGATGCTTGTTATTGTAAGTGAAGCTTTCCAGCAGGCGGTCCTGGGTCGGCACAGCAGTATCCGGATCGGTAAAAGTCCTCATGCTGTTTTTAATTGTAAAGCCTGAAGATAAACTATCCGGGTTACTCTCACCCGCTGTACCATATCCAGAGAAATTTTTTCCTGCTTCAAATGAGTATTTGGTATACTGTGTCTTCTGTACTGTACCGGTTGGTCCTTTCAAGCTGTCATAACGTTCACCAATCCGGTAATATTCCAGATAACCCTTTGTACCAAGAAACTTTTTCTGGGCAGCAGCCTCATATCCATAATTGCTGGAGGCTCCTGTAGGGTAAGTGATCTTGGTCAGTAGCTGATAAGTGATTGTGCCGTTTGGTTTACTAGTATCTGCAGTTTCGTAATCAAATGCTGCACTTTTGGATGCATAGCTGTACGCGGTGGTCAGCTTCTTGTTATTCGAACTATTGGCAGTGTCTATATTAATAAAAGAGTCTACAGAAGACAGCTGCATTTCATTGGTCTGACCTGAGATTGCAGATTTGTTGTAAACCAGTTTTCCGGTTTTTGTGCCATCAATAGGATATGTGACCGCAACCGTGTCAGCATCAGGATAATCAAAGCTTATAACACGGTTACCTGTACTGGTAATTGCACTGATGACCGAAGCACTGGTTCCGCCAAAAATCGGCTTGGATACATAAGCCACTGTTACTTCGTTGCCGAAAGCATCGCGGGTTCCGATCCATTTACCGGTTGAGTCAAAGTAATTAGCAGTATTCAGTGTATTGCTCAATTTAAACGCAGCTGTTGCTCCACCGATGGTATCGGTAGCCGTGGAGAAGGTCATGTCCTGAAGCGTATAGCCTTCGATAGTGCGTGTCGTTCCGGTTCCGGTAATCCGGTATACATTCCCGTTCGCAAGGTGCAGGAAGGTCTCTCCTCCCCGCAGTTCTACGGAAGGAAAAGCAAACGACCAGCCTGCTCCCAGGTTATAACGCTTTTCATTATGTGTGTACTTGTCGCTTGTGGAATCGTTGGTATAGTAATAAGGGCTGGAAGTGTTCGTAGTCGTAGCCTTTGGATTCGTCAAGTTACTGTCCCGGGAGCTGTAAATCCGCGTCAGAGACACATCCAGGCCATTACGGCCCGGAAAGACAAGATCTGTCTCTGTTACGTTTAGAACTCCGGTCAGGCTGGAGATATTCTCCCCGCCGGGAATGTCTCTTTGAGGGGTATTTGCATAGATATCGTACAGAGCTTTGGTTGTATCCAGGTTGCTTAAACTTACTGAATTGTTAGCCGTATCCGCATAAGCTTTATTTGGTACCGCCGGCATAGGCGGCACCAAAAACGACACAGTAAGCATTATGATAAGACCGGAACGGCATTTTGAACGAAAATGAGATAATGGTTTCAAACAGCTTCCCCTCGCTTTATCGGAATAATGGCTTATGGTTGGTTGATTTCCAAACGTGCTTTGTCCCAATATACCGTTCCTTGGCCCCCGCCTCCGGCGCCCTTGATGCCTATATAAACATTGATATAGACGGCTCCAGCTGGTGCTGTTCCATTAACCGACAATGTCTGGTAACTGCCTACTGTATTACTTGTTACTTCCTTCCACTCAAGCTGGCCGCCGTTTTGATCCAGCATTTGTACAACCATTACTCCTCTTGCATTCGTTAATTCCGTTGCCTTGAAGGCTGCACTTAATGAATAGGTCTCACCTGCACCAATACCTTTCGTTTGGTGGATGTAAGCATAGGCAGCTGTCGGGATATCTGTTGCAGCTATTTTCAACGCCTTACTGCCTTCATAGGCATCTGAATCGGCTGTAACGGTAGCACTGACCACTCTGCCGATCGAAGTGGTCCATTGAACGATAGTATCGTCCTTGGTCCGTTCCAGCCCCGGATTATTTAGCAGATTGCCGTCTACATATTCCAATTTGATCTGATCTGCGTAAATCGTGCCCGAAGCCTGATCTCCCAGAGCTTTTACTTTAACGTACACTTTGGCGTATAAAGTGCCTTTTGGAATCCGGCCCTGCTTCAACAGGGTTTCGTAGGATGAAGAGGCATCCGCGGATTCTTGTTCATAGCTGCCCAGTACAGCGAGATCTTCTGTCAGAAATTCCACCGCCAGTACTGCAGAGGCTTGATTTAAAGCTTCTTTATATATTTTTCCGCTTAAGCGGAACGGCTGATTATCAGTCACACCAATCGTTTGATATACAAAGCTGCTCTTATAGACCGGCAGTTCACTCACCTGCAGCTTGTAGGCTTTATTGCCCCGGCTGACGGGCTGGTCAACATGCTGGAAATCCGCGCTGCTGCCCGGCTCTGTATACGTCTTCCAGCCGTAGTTCGGGTCTGTTTGTTCTGGAGGTACTCCCGGTGTCTGCTCCGTTACTTCATAGCTGCCGTTGATCAGCAAATTCGTCCCGTTTGTGTCAGGCTGCTCGTCCAGCTGACGTCTGGTTAAATTCCCTGCTGCATCATAGGTAAAATCAATGCCATCCCCGCTCTGAAGGTAAATATATTTCAGTCTTGATGCGGAATCATAAGAATACTGGGTGAACTTGCGTTCAATAGTATCCAGGCTGATCTTGTGCTCGATGTCAAAGAGACTTGCATCTTCACCAGATTGATTCGTCGTAGCAAGCTCAATCTTACTGTAGCTGTCTCCGCGCTTCATCGTTGCATAAGCTGTTCCATTGCGGGGTACAGCCAGCTCCGGCAGGGATAATGTACCGGCAGCGCGGTTCCATTTAAAGTAGACAAAGTCTCCGGTACTTCCTGAACGTCCTGTAAAGTACAGGTTTCCCTGCGCATCATAACTGCCAGATCCGTAAAGCGCCTGCTTGCCCTCAGGCACGGAGCCTTTAAATAAATTCAAAACTCTGGTTGGAGCCTGCATAGTATACACAAGCAGATTCTGCTGATCTGCAATATTACGGAGCGAACCGAAGACTACTGACCGGCTGCCGTCATACACGCTCAGGAACCAGTCACGGTCGGTTAGTGTATATTGGTTTTCATCCACCGGCTGTTCAGCATTCCAGCTCCAGCCCCCTCCGCTGTAAGACGCCTGTTTGTAGCGGATGCCAAGTCCGTCTCCTGCTCCTCCTGCATTCCAGGCAACATATAAATGTGGGGTTCCGTCCTTGACGGCTTTACCGTTGCTTACAGAAGCTGAAGTATGCTGGAAATCAATGGACGGCCATGTAGGCACTCCAAGTGTTCCGCTATCCAGCACGGTTGCCGTACTTGGTGTTCCGACTGTTCCGGCTGAAGTGATATCTATACGGTTGTAAAGTGCATTATTGGTAGCTGCATTGTGTTTGGAGCTGACAATATGAACGTTCCATCCCCCGCCTGAGACAGCACGATGCGCCACGAGATCCGGATAGTTTACTGAAGAGTCCGTATTAACCGCCACTGGAGTGCCAAATTCCCAGCGGTGGGTAACTGCGTTGTAGGTTCCCCGCACATAGTTGACCGGCCCATCCAGCGATTTATAAGCTAAATGCAGAGCATTATCTTGGTCAATCATCATGGAGCCATTGGCTGCATTCAGTTCTATAGCACTGGTATGGAACCAGGTATTCTCCTCCGGCTTCATCCCGTCCAGACGGAAGTCACTGCCGTCACGGACCAGCATCCATTTATATCCGTCGGAGGTATAGTCTATTTTTTTCTGATTAAAGGATGTCAAGGAATCTGCACTGGATGTCGTTCCACTCCAGGTCTGATCCGGCAGTGTGTACTGCAAGGTCAGTGCCGGATGCAGCGCTTGTGCGCTTGTATCGGCTGAAACGTATTTTTTTACATTCGGTGCTCCAACTGCATCTGCATGCAGCTCTACACCATAGTTTGGATGAAGCCCGTTCAGCCATTCTTCTGCCAGCTCCTTGATGTAAAAGGCCTGTGCACCTTCTCCAACAACGGCAGAAGTAGCGTAAGGCTCACCTTCTGCATTAGCTGCATAACCAGGCTGTGTATTCCATGTGACGGTGTTTTCTTCCCACACATTCGTTATCCGTTGAAGATTTACTTTTGTATTGTTGTTATATTCATTTTCAGCTGTTTGATAGAGCGTAAGATAGGCATCAATGACGCGGTATTCTCCCTCAGGAATTTGGCTCAGATCAAACTGAACCAGAGAGCGGAAGTGGTTACCATTGACATCTTTACCTGTGTATAGCCGGGCGGCATCATCATAATTCCGGTTCGGTTCATAGGCATTAATGGTTGTGTCCTTGGTCTGGTTGTTGGTAGAACGCAGAACCACTGTCGGATCGATCCGCACAGGATATGTTAAATGGCTAAGATCCGGTTTTAAATCGAGATAGGTTCTACCGCCTTCTGTCCGTACTGTTTGCGGAACGTCACGAAAAACGCCTGCATCGTCTATAAGCCAAGCTGGTTCAATTCGCAGGTCTCCCTGAATCAAATTTTCATCGATTCCCGAAGTCACCTCATAACTGAACGTAGCAGGTGCGGATGATGAAGTAAGAACAATGGTTTCTTTGACGCCGTCAGGGATCAGCTGGAGATCTACATAAGTGGATTCCCAGGCAGATACGTACCGGATAACGGAGCTTCCATCCTCACTTACTAACGGTTCCGCTTTTGAAGCGTTAGCGCCTACGGGTACAAAGGACAGGCGGTCGTCCCCTTTGCCAATCGTGTATCCTTTTGTGAACTGTTTGTTGATTTTAATATCAAAGGGTACTTGTAAAGCACGGTAAGCATCTTGGGGGAGACTTGCTGCATTTCGGTTTACACTTGATCTGGCAGCAGAGTCTGTAGTTAAAGGCAGCTGTAGCTCAGGCAGAGCATCTTTGGATAGCGGCTCGTTTAATTGCTCAACAATATCTTCTTCGTCAGTGAGCAATAAGGAAATATCCTGCCAATCTCCGCTGCGATCCTGATAATGGAGAGCTTCAGTGCTGATGAGGGTTTCATAGGTGTCTTCGGAAAGCTGATAGGTCTTGGTGTTAGAGGTACGTTTATCTTTCAGTTCGAGCGAGGGTGAAGGTTTACCGGGAACCGGTGTTCTTTGATACACAATCTCGGTAACTGAGACGGGGTCATCGGGCTGTGCCTTATCTAAAGTAGACACTGGCTCCAGTAATGAAGGGTCTGTAGAAGGAACCGGGCTCTCTGGAACCTGGATGGTTTCAACAGGCGGCAAATCCAGCGAACGATTGTCAGAAGCAAATACAGTGCCGGAAAAAAGCTGAATGAGCAAAATTAATGCTAGCAAAAAAGAAAGGGGCTTCTTTTGCTGCATGTTACACATACCTCCCAATATGTAATATTTTATTGTGGGTGCTGAAACTGCAATTAATTCTAAAATATTCCTCCTTTCCTCAAATACGGGTATTAATAAACATAAAGATACAATTTTAAAACACTTTCGACAAAAGAAGTGTTTATTGGCATTGCATAACATTTAACCTTGTGAAAAACAACACTTATTTTCGTATCTGCGAAGTTGGAGATAAGGAATTCGGAAGCTTATTCTTAAAAGGAAAATCGGAATTAGGAATTAAAAAAAAAAAGCAAATTATCCGCAGATAATTTGCCTATATAACCTTAAATTATTTTTGAAAACATTACTTCAAGCTTATCTTTGTGTTCTCATCGCTTTGCCTTATAAAACTCATGATAAAGCTTCATCAGCGCTCTTTTCTCTATCCGCGACACATAACTCCGCGAGATCCCCAGATCCTTCGCAATCTCCCGCTGCGTCCGCTCCTCCCCGCCGGTGTCCAGGCCGAAACGGCCGACGACGACTTCCTTCTCCCGTTCATCGAGAATATCGAGGTTGCGGTAGATTTTGCTCTTCTCGATTTTTAAGTCAACTTCCTTAATCACATCATCTGTCTCGGAGCCAAGTATATCAATCAACGTGATCTCGTTCCCCTCTTTGTCTGTCCCAATTGGATCGTGGAGGGAGACATCCTTACGCGTCTTTTTCAATGACCGAAGGTGCATTAGGATTTCGTTTTCAATACATCGGGCCGCAAAAGTGGCGAGCTTAGTACCCTTGTTCGGCCGATAGCTCTCAATGGCTTTGATTAATCCGATGGTGCCAATGGAGATCAGGTCCTCCATGTCTTCCCCAGTATTATCGAATTTTTTAACTATGTGGGCTACCAAGCGCAGATTATGCTCTATTAATAGATTCCGGGCTTTAGCATCACCCTCTGCCATCATGCCTAAGTATTTACTTTCGTCTTGCTCGGAGAGTGGTTGTGGAAAAGCGTTGTTTCTTACATACGACACCAGCAGCGTTAACTCTTTAATCAGCAGCGCGATTGTACTTATGATCCCTGGCAACTTGGCGACACCTCCCGCACATGTACAATGAAACCGGTCTATGATGAGAACTACGGGTTCATGGTCCTTTTATTGTATGTGGGTTAGTGCCCAGAAGTGCCTGTACCTCCAAAACAGAATCATAAATAACTTAAACAACTGATTTCTAAGCTAACCTATGTGGATCACCATTCGGAAAGATCCAGTTCTCGTCCACATACATCACACTGTACCTTAATAACTAAACCAGGTCCTGTTGGTATGAACATATATCAGACGTTGTTGCTTGAGCAGCATTAGATGGTACGACAATTTATTCTGCTCTACTGGATATTGACATACTCGAAGTAAGACTTGCTTAGGAGTACAGTATCAAAAATACTTTACCTTGTCGTAAAGAAGTCATTAAAGAAGAATTTCAGCGTCTGAGAATGTACCGGACAGAATTATCGAACACAATCACCTGTTGCAGGAATTTAAATGCTGTGAGTTGAGTTTTACTTCGTATCGTGTCTACAACCTCTCAATATTAAATTACACTCTATGATCTAATCATTGTAACTAAACTACCCGTTAATTAAACAAAAGACAGCCGATTCTTATAATCGGCTGTCTTTTGTTGCTTCATCTATCTTTTTCTGTTCATTTGAAGTTCTGGCTTCAGTGTATTGAATTATTCCTGTTACTTTATTTTGGTCATGATATCATGTAACAGCCTAGAAAAGACCAGAAGATGGTTCTCTATCCTGCCTGGAAAAGTTCGACTGATGTAATCAATCGTGTCATACTTTGTGTGCCATATTTTCCCTATAACCCCTAATGATTCATCAACTTGCGTATAGCCATCTTTATCGCCCAACTGCCAATTTGTAGCCTCTAAATGAAGACAAGGTATCCCCGCTCTTTTAAATGGAGCGTAATCACTCCAATCTCCAGCAACAGACTCATTTATTTCTGTATAGATGCTAGTCCTATAATCATTAAAAATCTTAGCTAGCTGTCCCCCTATCTCTGTTGTTCTCCAACCATAACCATAAACGTACATATGATCTCCAGCAATAAGACTATCCATATTTATCATTAACATTGTCTTCTGAATTTCGCTATCTCGCATTTGGGATACATAGAATCTTGAACCTTTTAATCCAGCTTCTTCAGCTCCAAAAGCTACAAGTCTAATCGTATAATAAGTTTTCCAGTTATTTAGTTTTTCAGCTATATAAAGCATAACAGCAATTGAAGATGCATTATCATCCGCACCTTCACCCACTTCGACGGAATCATAATGTGCGCCAATCATTATTTCAGTTGAAGAAATGCCCTTTTTAATAATCTCAATATTACTGGAGCTTATTATTTTATTGTCTTGCACTTCAGAAGTAAACGGCTGGATATGCGGATTGTATCCAAACTCCTTAAATTTAGTAATAATATAGTCAGCTGCCTTTTGTTCATTTTCTGATCCTGCTGCCCTTGGACCAATTTCATTCGACAGTTCATTTAAATACTGTAAGGTTAAACGGGATGTTTCTTCTCGATTAATATTATCATTAGTAATTGGCATCAATTTGGTCCCCACCATAGACATCCTTATTCTAATAACGCGTTTGACAGAAACAATGTTCCGATGAATGATATGCTAAATTTTGAACCTGTAAATCATGCATAGATACTGCAATTTGATGATTTAAGGCCCTTGCTCTTCGATTCGTAAAAAAGCGCACAAGATCCTCTATTGCTAAGCTAACCGAAAATTGTGCCAGATATGACGGTGCCGGGGCAATATAACCTGTGTTAATAAAGGCTAAAAGCTCCTTTTCACGTTCGTTTAAGGATGATGGCTGCAATGTATGACTTCTGCAAGCAATGCAGCCTGTTTCTCCTGGTACAACAAGGGGACCCCAAACCGCTTGATCGTGGGCATACCCTACCTGCATAAACGGAATCTTTTGCCTGACACAAATCGCGTTTACTGTTTTAAGTAGATAACTAGAATCGGCACTTAAAATAACAAAACCACAAGAAGGAAGAATATATTCCACATCCTGTTCAAGCTTTTTAGAGTGAGCCTCTACATTTATTAAAGGATTTTTTTCTATTACTATATCTCTTAGGGCCTGTGCTTTATTCTTTCCAATCATACTAGGCGTGATATGAGTACTTCTTCCTGTGTTACTCTCATCATAGAGGTCTTCATCGATTAGAATTAACCGCTTTATCCCTATAGTAGCCAAAAGCATTGCCATTGAAGTCCCAATCGCTCCGCATCCCATAATCATAATCTCTTTTGTTGAAATATTCTTAAAAGCTTGTACCGGATCTATACCCTCAGAAAGAAGGGCCAACGACATCCGTTGAAAAAACACAGGAACTTCTTTCCATACGGAGTCCCTCACCAAATAGCTTTTGCTTTTAAGTATAGACAGACCTTCATGAATGAGTTCTTTTTCAAAAGGAAGTTTATACGCTTCCTCTTCTTCATGGGCGTTTTTAAAAAATGCGCATAACTCCAAAACAATCAGTTGAAGATTTTTTTCGGTCACTTTTACGTTTAGAGAACCAAATCCCAAGTTTAAGATTCCTTGACTGTATCCTACAGCTACATACGGAGCCAAGATAATGGAGTTACACGATTCTTTCATAGACTACTTTCGCTCCTTCCTGTCTATGAAGGAATTTTTGCTCAACCAGATCACGTCTTAACGTACAAAAATCAAGATTGTATTGGAGTAAAACTTCATTCACCTCATTCTCCGTGTACAAAGTCCCTGGTTGAAATTCCAAAGAAATTAACTGTAATATTTTTTCTAACTCAATTAATTTTTTGGGAAGTGTTTTAAATTGCCTGATGTTGAAGCACCAGAAGCGAAGCAATAAAGATTGCTGCATATCGTCTGCATTCTGCCAGAGATTTATGAGCTTACTTTGGTATTGGTATGTGAGCAATTCTTCATCACTTAGAGAGCGCATAGAGCTGGCAAGATAAGCCCCCATATTCTCAAAATAAATGGTGTCTCCAATTTCCAAAGAACGCCCGGAATAACTAACATTTAAGCAATCATTTTCACTTGGCCAAATTCCAGATAATACTGTTTGGTTTTCAGACTCAGCATCATTTAACAACAAACTTTTTTCATTTTTTTCTCCTTTTAGTACATATTTCAACTTAGCCGTAGCACCTGAAAGCATATATCCATATGTAGCTGAATTAATAATGGTCTGATTACTTCTCACTTCAATCACTTGCGCTTCTAATTTACCGCAATCTCCTACTAAATATCTGCCTGGCTCAAAATACACTTCTGATACATTCTCGGGAAGAAGTCGGTGATAGAGCTGGAGTCTTTTCTGCAACTGTTGCGGGTAACTTGAAGCCTCAGCAAATGATCCTCCAAAATTCCAGCATGTAATCCTGCCACCCTTCTTCTGGATATATTCATGCATAATGTTCATCCGATTCAGCATCTCATGAACCTTTTCGTCTTCTTTTACATTCCATCCAGCATGCAAATGAAGAGTGTTAATCCGAAGGGTAGACTCTGGTTTGATCCATTCATCTAATAAATGCAAATCCGTTAATGGTAACCCGATTCTAGCTTTGTCTGAAACGGATACTCGAACTCCAATATTAGGTTTTATAGATATTCCAGCAAGCTTTATATACTCTTCAATTCGCCTAAGTTCCTCTACACTTTCAACCATAAAAGTACAGGACTCTCTTTTTAATGCAGCTTCAATAAGTGCCGTGCCTTTTGAATGACCGTTTACAATTACTTCAACATGGTTTGGAACTAATTCTAGTTCTCTCAGTGAAAGAACCTCTGCTCCTATACCTTGTTTAAATACAGAAGAAAGAACCGGCTCATCTGAATTGGCTTTAATAGCATAAAATATTTTTACTTTTTGCTCCTTAAATATATTACGGGTAATCTTCTTTATTTGATTGCCGTTTAATAACAACCTATCTAAATCAAAGGTTAACTTGGGTTCCATTGCTTCTCTCCTCTGAATCGTTTATAGAACGTTTTCCAACGGTAAGAACATGCCCTGCAATTAGGAGAACTGCACTGAGCGCAAAGAAATAAGTAACAGGAATTCCCTGCTCCGGTAAAATGGATATAGCGTAACCTATAACATAAAAGCTTGAAATTGCTGCATTGAAAGCAGAGGCAACTTCTGGGAGATCTCTAGCCGGTGTAACTTGAATAAGAAGATTTTCAGATACAAGCTGACGAATGGCCATTCCTAAGCCCAATAATGCAGAGGCTATAAAAAACAAAACGGTGTGATGAATTACCGAAAAAATAGCCATTGAGGCAATTAAAATAATTGTACCCACCTTGGTAAACTTCTCTGTTGATATTTTTAAACTCCACTTAATGTAAAACAGTGACGCAAGGATTGCACAGGCTGCAGATAAAGCCCTAGACCAGGCAAATGTAGCATCGGAACTGGATAAGACATCCACTACATAGAGCATTAACAACGGGATGGAGATTCCTTCGACCAATGAGCGTATTCCTTCAATAGTGGCTAGCCATCTTAGCTGAGGATGATTCCAGATAATATGAAACCCTCTGGTCACCTCACGTACAAAATACTGCTTCTCTTGAGTTGCCTCTTCACCGGTATATCTCTCACTTTTGACACCAATAAGTAAGATCGCACTCATTAAATAGGTTAAAGCGTCCAGCAAAAGCAGATTAAAGGATGATACTCCATTTGAGATCATAAGAGCTCCTAAAACCGGGGCAATCATGCTGATTACATCATCTATTCCTAGTGAGATGCCTAGAGTCGTTTTTAATGTAATGTCATCTGTATTGGATTTCACAATACTCGTTCTAAACGAACCATGAATAGAATTCAGCGTACCTAATATGAAAATCAAACTAAGTACAATCCAAGTATGATCAATGAAATATATTGTTCCTAGAACAATGATGAACCTAAAAAAGTCACAATATAGCAGAATCGCTTTAGGAGAAAATCTGTTTTTTATCAGATGGGGAATAACCGGGCCTATTAAAAGCCAAGGTAAAGTTTCAGCTATAAACGTCAAAGATAGCAGAGTGACTGACTGTGTTTTTTCATATACCAATAACGGAAAAGCAAGCATATGAAAATGCGTCCCGAAATTAGATGTCCATTTTGCCAGAAGAAGTAGCCATATATTTTTATTCATAGTATCAACCCTTAACAATCTCTAGTATTTTCTCTTGTTTTAAATCTTTATCCTCATCCAGATAAAAACACTTACTGTATAACGGATTTTTAACGTGTATTGTTCCTTTTAAGGCTTGTGAAGTAGCCGGACATCCTCCTGCTTTACATACAAAACGTGCTTCGCATTTATCGCAGTCAATAACATTAGAAAGCTTCAATTTATCGTCAAATTCTTTACGGGAGGGAAACTTAGGGGTGAGTAGATCAGCTAAAGGATGCTCATTCACATTGCCCATTGAAAATGCTGGGCCTCTGAGAAGCAGACAAGGCGTAACTTCTCCACTCGACGTTATTGCTGTGATTTTCTGACCACACTCATGACAATCAGTAAGGAAATTCCTTAAGTCCACTGATTGATAATCCGTTGGTTGCTTAGGCTGAATGAATCGTTTAGGCGCAGGGAATTCTCTCAGGTTAACAACGGCTTTCTTTTTGTCTTCTCGGCATACCTGAGTAAATGTTTTTTGAGAATGGGCTAACAATATTTCCTTATTATCTTTAGCACATCCAGTAGCAAAAATAGGACTCACCTCTAAAGCCAATCGTACCCGATTCGCATATTTCCGAATTTTCGCGATATCATTTATGTTAAGCGAGGTAACCGTCGTTCCTAGCTCGATCGCTACTCCCGAACGTATATAATGATGAATCGTTTTAATAGCCTTTCTAAAACTGCCTCGTAAAGCAGTCATTTGATCATGACTTTCTTTCCATCCTAGTAAAGGGATTTTAACATTTATGCTTAAACCCGCTAACAGCGTAGCAATGGAAAGCGCTTTTGGGCTTGTGCCATTGGTAAGCAAAGTAACTGAAATAGGTGATCTTGCGGCATACAATAATATTTCTTCTATATTTGGATGAAGTAAAGGTTCCCCACCACTAATTACAATTTGGGACACTCCCGCTTCAACAAGTGTATCGATATGCTCGAATATCTTTTCTTTAGCTTGATGTGTATAACGATTTAAATCATTTCCTAAAAAACAATGCAGGCATTTTTGATTACACATTGACGTCACTTCAATCCATGCAAATCGTATTGGCCGGAATGAACGGGTGACGTCCTGCAGCTTTGTTTGTTCCCGGTAGCGTTCCTCATCTTGAAATTCAATTAGTTTTTTTTCCTTAGCTGTCAGCAAAAAGTTTATTTCATTATCAGAATATGTATTCAAAGCCTTTGTTCCTTGAAGCCCTTCAAGGATAGAACCAGCAACTTTATTAATACGATGAAAACGTCCTTCGTTCAGATCATAAACACCGAAGGCTTTAGGCCCTTCAACGAGCACGACATTATTCTTCAAGTATGGATGCATGCTTTCCTCCTCATGACTATATAAAAATAGGGCCGAATATTCGGCCCTATTCTTTCTTTAGTTTGCTACAGGTCCAAACGTTGCTTCCTCATCCATGGAACATCTTCTTACTGGCTCCATTTCAGCCAGAAACATTGGTTCTTCTTTTTGCAATTTAATATCTTCCTTCATTTTTTTCACCATCCTTTTAAATTTTATGTAGTAATTAATAAAATCTAGTTTGCAACAGGCCCAAAGGTTGCTTCTTCATCCATCGAACATCTTCTTACAGGTTCCAGTTCTGCCAGAAACATCGGCTCTTCTTTTTGCAGTTTAACTTCTTCCTTCATTTTCCTCACCATCCTTTTTTATTTAATTTAATTCAAATATTTGGATTACTTTCATAATATAACTTATAATCAATTTAGAAATCAATGCTAAATAAGTGTATAAATTGTGAAAAAATACAGATAATATTAAATCCGCTGTTGCGATATTTATTTGTTGATTTATTTGACAAATCTATTTGCTCTTTAGCAAAAAAAAATCCTCAATGTCCTGCTTACGCAAGCTATCAAGGAAGGTATTATAATATATCTGAATCTCCTGCCATTAGTGGCATAATGAATTAAGTCCTTCACCTAACACATTTAATCAACCTGTTAACTGCCTGAACGAAAAAATTGCATAGCCCCTTTTTGACATAAGAGTGATGCGAACTTTTTTAAGCTGTATAAAACCCAGATTTTAAATGGACCACATAAAGTTAAACAGTCCCAGAATTAAATCTTCTAAACCAATTTACATCGTATCGTGCCCACAACCTTTTTACTATGTGTACGACTAAGCGCAGGTTATGTTCAATTAACAGATTTCTAGCCTTGGCATCACCCTCTGCCATCATACCTAGTAATTTGCTTTCATCCTGCTCGGAGAGTGGTTGTGGAAAAGCGTTATTTCTTACATATGACACTAGCAGCGTTAACTCTTTAATCAAATGATGAGAGCTACGGGTTCATGGTCCTTTTATTGTATGTGGGTTAGTGCCCAGAAGTGCATGTACGGGTGAAAAAGGTACGGGCCTCTAAACAGTTATCTAACGCGGTTCATCACTTGGCATTGCTGCTGTCCTATCATTGTAGTAACTCCAGGCGATTACGGTGGCGCTATCCCGGCCTAGTTCCTGACGCACCTGCAATAAGGAATCCTTCACGCACTCCTCTAAATCGTCTTCGGCAGTGAATGCAAGATACAGCTTATTTGGGTCCTCAAGTAACCTTGTACCGTTCTCCAAAAGACCGTCTGTAGTCATCACGATCCGGTTAAGTCCGCTGCGCAGCTCGCGGATTCCAGAAGAGTAGCAGGTCACAGGCTGATCAAATGTGTTGACGCAGCCGATCCATTCATAAAAATTACGCTGGTTCAATAAATATTGACCGCGGGCAGCCAACTCAGGATGAAGCAGATACACCGAATTATCTCCCACAGACAACCACCACATGAAATTATCCATCCGGCAGCAGATCAGGCATGCTGTTTCCCCTTTAACCTGCCTGCATTTTTTCAAAAAAGCTTCCGACTTGAAAATAGATAATACAAACTCCTCCAGCGCGATAAATGCTCTGTTAACCGGCTGGGAAAGGAGGCTCAGGATAACATCTGCTTCACTGTCAATTGTATTGATCAGCAGTTCTGCACTCTCTGCGGTTTTGTGTGCATCCAGAAGCATAACGAATTCCCAGCTGTTATTAATCCCGTTTAACACAAAGGCCCCGTCTTCATTTTTATCGGCTCCTGCCGCAGTGCTCCCGCCGAAGTGCCCGATAACTATATTTTGCTGTGTATTAACCTCTACATGATCTAAATACGATTCATCACTGCCTACCCAGCTGTACTTAAAGACCTCATGTTCCATACTGTTCCTCCGTTCAAGTTTCAATTAGTATACATCCCCCGCAAATAACAGAAAACCCCCGCCAGACCTCCACTACTGTGGATATCCGCCGGGGACTTTTTATAACTGCTATTCAGTTAGTCCTAGCCTGTAATCTTAACGGAACTTACCCGCATCGATCGCAGCCTGCTTCTCATCAAGGATTTCCTGGTACCCTGCTTTGAGGAAGGCTTCTTTGGCTTCTGCATAGGTTGCGTCGAACTCAGCTTCCGGTGCCAGGACAGTCTTCACATACAGATCCTGGAACAGGGAGTTCAGGTCTGCTTTATACTCGTTAACTTTTTCAAGTACTGTAGTGAACATTGCATCCGGTGTGCGGAATTCAGCAGCTTCGTTGTAGTATTTCACCATATCTTCAGCCAGGTATTCATAGCCGGCAGGTGACCAGTTGCGCATGTTGGATTTCAGTGTCTTGTCGGCATCCGGATATTGAGCGATTTCAGTTACCAGTGCCCAGTAGTCTTTGTTGTTGTTTTGTGCCAGAACAGATTCGCCCTTGAAATCAGGGTTCTTCACTGCAATGCCTTCTGCGTCAAGCGTATAGTTCTCGCCTTCCACACCGTTCTGGAACTTGAACAGGTTCTCCGGCTGGCTCAGCCATTCCAGGTACATCCAGACTGCAGCACGTTCCTCTGCTGTAGTTTCATAGTTGATCCCCATGATGAAGCCGAACGGCCAGTAGGCACGCTGCTGAGGCTTATTGCCTTCAGGTACCAATGCATAAGTAGGGATTACAGCAAATTCCGCTTCCGGATTGTTAGCCAAAGTAGCTGCGAAAACGTCAGCGTTGTTGGTCAGATAGGTTGCATAAGTACCTGTTTTGCCGGCAACAAATTCCGCTTTTACCTTGTTATCATCGCTGCGGAGATAGAATTCCTTATCGATCAGGCCGTTGTTGTACTGATAGTTCATATTGCGCAGGAAACGCTCAGTATCTGCGGTCGTGAAGTCAGCTACACTCAGGTCAGAGTACAGCGCACGGTATTCCGGATCAACCGGCCATTCACGGAAGGCATAGCTGTAGTTAAAGCTGTTCTGGATCAGGTTACCGGCAGTTACGCCAAGTCCCGCTTCTTTCCATTTCACCAGCATTTCATTGTACTTCTCGAGGGAAGTCAAGTCTTCCACTTTCATGCCAACCTTCTCCACCCAGTCCTTACGGATCATGTTGACAAAGTTGTCCGCTTCCGGACGTGCTGCGAAGAAGAAGATGTTCTGATCGTCCACTGTACCGTATTGCTGGATCGTTTCACCCATATTTGCCCAGTAAGTAGGAGCATAATTTTCTATTTCTTCATAATTAAGCGGCTGCATAACATCCTCACCGTAATAAGTCAGCGCCTGCGGCATGTCATAGTGGAAAATAATATCCGGAGCCTTGTGCGATGCCAGCAGCTGCTCATAATCCGTTACTTCACTGCTGCGGGTGATCGGAATAAAGTTGACCTCGATGTTGTTCTTATCACCGAACTCGGACTGAACCCAGCGGGTGTAATAGTTGTCTGTTACGTTCCAGCCTTCGAACGCACGCTCATAGACCGGAATATCGATCGTTACTTTCTCAGGGAAGCCCTGTGAATAATCGGCAAATTCACCTTCTGCCAGATTGTTGGCAGGTGCGTTGCTGCTTCCTGCACTGTTGTTATTACTGGAGCAACCGGCAAGCAAACCGGCTGTCAGGACAGATGCCATCATTAAGGATACATAACCCTTTTTGTTCATTGTAATACCCCCATTTTGAATTTTCGGACTGTATAACTGCTGCTTGCGGAATTTACAGCTACTCTTTGACTGCGCCCAGCATCGTACCTTGTACGAAGTATTTCTGAACAAACGGATAGACGCAAAGAATAGGTAAAGTTGCAAAGACTACGACCGACGCTTTAAGAACTTCCGGATTACTGAGTGTTACGGTAGTGGCTTCCAGCTGGAAGCTCTCGCTGGCCTGGATGACCAGATAGTAGAGCTTGAGCTGCAGCGGCCGCAGATCAGTGGCATGCTTGATATAGAACAGAGCGTCCTGATAGGCGTTCCAGCGGCCAACTGCGTAGAAGAGCGACAGTGTAGCAATAATTGGCTTGGAAAGCGGAATCACAATACTCCAGAGAATCCGGAAATGTCCGGCGCCGTCGATCCGCGCAGATTCTTCCAGACTCACTGGAATACTGCTTGTCAGTGACGTCTTCAAAATCAGCAGGTTAAAAGCACTGAAGGATAGCGGCAGAACCAGTGACCAGATCGTATCCATCAGACCCAGATTGTTAATGTTCATGTAATCCGGGATAATCCCTCCGCTGAAATACATGGTGAACAGGAAGATGAAGGTGATAACCCGGCTGCCCTTAAATTGGGCTCTGGACAGCGGATAAGCTGCGCAGATGGTCAGAACCATTCCCAGCACGGTGAACATTACGGTCACGATAACCGAAATGTACAAGGAGCGGAGGATACTCGCATCAGCAAAAATTTTGCTGTATGCATCCAGAGTGAAGCCCTTAGGCCACAGAAATACCTGATTGGCAATAACAAAAGAGTCAGCACTCATGGACTTCGATACCACATGCAGGAACGGTAATAAACAGGCTAGTGAGAATAGAATAATAACGAATTTAATTAGAATATCCCAGATATCAAAACGACCTTTGCTTGGTGCGGCAGGATTGCCGGTTGATGCGCTCATCGGGTTCTCTCCTTTCTATAAAATGCCGTCTTCGCCAAGTTTTTTGGCAACACGGTCAGCCGTGATTACAAGAATGATTCCGATTACGGACTGGAATAATCCAACCGCTGTCGCCCGGCTGAAGTTACCGGATTCGATCCCCCAACGATACACCAGCACCGGTATGGTCGTTGTGAACTCTGTGGTGGCCCTATTCTGCAAAGACCAGATACGCTCGAACGAGCCTTCCATAACTTTTCCGAGATTCATGATGAGCAGCGTTACTATGGTTGCACGGATGGATGGAATGGTAATATTCCATACCTTTCTCCAGCGTCCGGCTCCATCAACCGTTGCCGCTTCATACATTTCCGGGTTGATCCCGCTGATTGAAGCAAGGTAAATGATCGTTCCCCAGCCCATACTCTGCCATACGCCGATGGCCAGATAGCTGACCAGCCAGTTCGTATCCTCTTGCAGGAATGGCACACGGGTACCGCCCATCATTTCAATCAGATTGTTGACGACCCCGTTACCTTCACTAAGCAGCTGATACGCAATGGCCCCGATAATAACCCAGGACAGGAAGTGAGGCAGATACAATAAGGTTTGGTTAACGCGTTTGAACTTGACACTTTTGACTTCATTCAGCATCAGGGCCAGTATAATCGGCATCGTGAAGCTGAATATGAGATCAAGAATGTTGAGCAGCAGCGTATTGCGGATCGCTTTTGTGAAATCAGGCTTGGAGAAAATATCCTGGAATATTTGGAAGCCGACCCACTCACTGCCCCAGAAGCCTCTTGCGATCTTATAATCCTTAAAAGCGATTACAAGCCCGGCCATCGGGAAGTATTTGAATACGATTACAAAAGCCAGCGGAATTGCTACAAGCAAGTAGAGCTGCCAGTCACGCTGTAAAAAACTGAAGCGCGAATTCTTTCTTAGTAGAGCATTTTGATTTGTCTTTGAAGCGTTTGCAACTTTCAAAATCTCACCTCCTGAACCATTTCATCTCTGTGCCGGATGTGTTGACCGGCTCGACTTCTATGCTAGCCCCATTGCCCGCTTTTGAAAACCATGAGTAATGCTGCTCTCCATCAAAACTGATAGAATCGCGGTTTTAAAGGGCTTTCAGGAGGGTGAATGATCATTTTTGATAGCCTAAAACGTTTTCATTAACATATATTCACAAAAGAAAAACGGCCATGAGCCGTCTCCTAGGAGCTCTTGCTCTTGGCCGTTTTGTAACTGCTTGGCGGCATACCCTCATACTTGCGGAAAAAGCGGTTGAAGCTCTGGACATTATAGTAGCCGACCTCTGCAGCCACCTGCTTAATCGTCAGATCTGTATCGAGCAGCAGCTCCTTGGCTTTGTCGATCCGCAGCTGGTTCAGATAATCGATCATGCTTTTTCCGGTCAGCTCATAGACGATCTTGCGCATATAAGAGTAACTGATACCGAATTCGGTGCTCATATCCTTCAGGACAATTTCTTCTTTATAATGATCCTGCAAATACTGGATAACCCGTTCCCCGTGATTCGTCTCGCCGGTGCCGCGGTCCAGGTTCTGGACAATCTCCCGGAAAAACGCCTGCAGATACTCCTCCAGCTCATCCAGTGTATCCATTGCTGCCAGCACACTGTAAATATCCCCCTTACCCATAACGGTTCTTCCGGTGCTGATATGATTCTCACGCAGATGCTTGATTGTTGCACCGATCAGCTGGTGATAGATAAACATAATATTATCGTACGAAATATGCTGCTCGGCACTGATCATACAGCGGATATTCTCCAGCTCCTTGCTAATCCCATCCAGATCTCCGGCATCCAGGAAGTTGAGAATCCGCCGCTCGCTGTTTTCGGAATCCAAATATTTGCGGCTGTGCTCTTCTTCCTCCTGCCAGTACATAATGCTTCCGGCACCCTTAATCATGCGCTGCTTAATTAATTCCATCGCTTCAAACAGCCGCTCGGCAACCATTTCAGGTGCATCCGCTATATCACTTACGCCAATGGTGACAGTATGCTCCAGCAGCTCAAGCGATTCATCACGGATCGCTTCCAGCGCCTGCTGAAGCGAATCGTTGCTGCAGCCGTGATCCTCCTGGGCAAAGTTCAGCACCACTACAATACTGCCGTCAGTATGATAGACAGAGTGGGCCACAATTCCTTCAGGGAACAGGCTCTCGTACTTGGCATTCAATAGATAACGGTGATAGCTGCGGGTCTCCACATTGGTATTGCCGACATATACTCTGTACCGGTCAATCGAGACTGCAACAACCCTGTAACACGCCTCCGGGAACACCTCGGCCAGCCGCGGCGGAATTTCCCCGCGCAGCAGCCGGTGAACCGCGAAGCTGCGGGTATCCTCCTCACGCTCCTGCAGCAGCCGGAACAGCCCTTCTTCCTCCTCCTGCATCCGTTTGAATGCCATATCGAGGAAGGCAAGCTCATTTTTCCCGGCCACCTCCAAATTACTTTTCGAGCGGATCGACCGCACCAGCTGTCTGAGCGGCCTTGACAGCCAGATTGCCAGGATGACTGCCAGAACAGTACCAAGCACTATCATCGCTCCGGTGAGCACAATAATATTGCCCTGCATTTCCCTGGATTTGGTCATCAGCTCATCCATCGAGCTCCAGCTTACATTCCACCATCCGGAGAGTGCCGAGCGGCTCCAGGCGTAAACCATCCGGTTACCGTCCAGCTCGCGGAAAGCATAGCCTTCACTGGAATTCTGATTCAGAATTTCCTGCACAAACGGCAGTTCCAAGCCGTCAGTAAGGAGCAGCGCCTTGTCACTGTGCGAAATGATTTTCCCGTCTGCTCCCAGCAGCAGAGAGTTACTGTCCTCTGCTTTTGTTATATTCAGATATTTACCGATCTGGCTCTCCTTCATATTGACGACGATCAATCCGCTTGTGGGAGAGGAAAGACGGTTCAGCGGATAGACATAAGACACCACAGGTTCACCAGAGGCCAGCTTGCGCGGGACCCACACTCCGCTGATTCCCCTCTGATTCTCAAGGGCTTCTGTTGTCCATTCCATCGGCTCGTAACGCTCCAGCGTTGTGATAGCGTTATCAGTAGAAATGACATAATCAGAATCCGTCAGATAAAAATAGGAGGAGCTTACACCGTCAACACGGCGGTTCAAGTTCAGCAGCTCATTCAGCACAGACTTCGCCTTGGTGTAATTAGTGTAGCTTGCATTCACTTCGTTGTAGGTTTCAAAGCCGCGGATCGGTTCAAATACATTAGCGGCAGCCAGACGCGCCGTGTCCTGGGCCAGATTGGCCAGGGCATTCTCGTTCAGCTTACGGTTAGCATTCAGCCCGGCTAATGCAGATTCTCCGATGGCCGTCTCTGAGTTTTCTATTATCTGCGCCCCGCTGTACCACGTCAGTATGGCAGTCGGTATGGCCATGATACAGAATAGAATGACTGCCAGCTGCAGCATCATCGGTATTTTCTTCATTGCATGTCCCCCTATTAACTATGTAACCGCTAACAAATCAAACAGAGAAGCCCCGCATGCAATGGGCTTCTCTGCTGATAATCTTCTGAATTACGGAGAGTAACGGATTGCATGTGATGTGTATGTGTTATGAAAATTCTCTTTTGTAATTATATCCTATTTATGACTATAGTCTACCTTCACTTGTTGTTATGATAACACAAATGATAGCCCTCAGTCCTGTAAAATACTCGCAAAATGTCGAACTTTGCATGGACACCCCTTTATTTATTCTTTTATATTATGCTAAAATAAGCTCTTAATTTTGACAACTCCTACTAGCAATTGTTAATCTTTATTTTAGTAGAGATTAAATCAAACGATTATTCCCTAAAAAAACGATTAAATGCCTGGAGGAAACCACATGACGCAATGGATTACAGAATTCATCCTGTTCTTCAAAGATTTGTCGTACGCCGGTATAGTCATTGCCCTGTCCTTTGAGTTTGTCCCGGCCGAGCTCGTGCTTCCGCTTGCGGGTTATTGGGTTTATCTCGGAGACATGAAGCTGGTATTAACGATTCTGGCAGGCACAGTAGGAGGAACCTTCGGTCCGTTAACGTTGTATGCGATCGGCCGGTTCGGCGGGAGGCCCTTTATTGAAAAATACGGCAAGTATATCTTTATCCGCCCTCATCATTTAGTGGCATCCGACCGTTTTTTCGAAAAATACGGCAGCGGCGTTGCGTTTTACGGGCGGTTTATACCCGGGGTCAGAACGCTCATCTCCGTACCATGCGGAATGGCCAAAATGAATGTGTTAAAATTCAGTCTGTATACCTTTTTAGCGATGCTTCCTATCACTTCACTGTACGTTTATCTGGGCTATAAGCTAGGCTCACAATGGGAGCATGTGGACGAAATCATCAAGCCATACATCCTTCCGACGGCTGCCGTATTTATTCTGGGCTTCGGTTTCTATGTGTATTTGAAACGGTTCAGAAACAGACAGGCCTAAAGAGGGATACATTTCATCAATCAGGAGGAACAAATGGAAAACATAGTAACCTGGCTAAAATATCTGCTGCTCGGGATCGTTCAGGGAGTGACGGAGCCGATCCCCGTCTCTTCGAGCGGACACCTGATTATCGCGCAGCGTCTGCTTGGCATGGAGCAGAACGGGTTGTCGTTTGAAATACTGACCAACACTGCTTCACTAATTGCTATCATGTTTATTTTCCGGAATGATATCAAGTCGTTAATCACGGGCGGTTACCGTTATATGCAGACCCGCCGTGCAGAGTATAAGGCCGACTTCATGTTCTGTCTTTACATTATTATCGGTACGATCCCCGCAGCTGTTGCTGCAGTGCTGTTCAAAGACACGATTGAGCGGATTTTCACTTCCGTACATACCGTCTCCATCAGCTTGCTGATTACAGGGGTCGCCCTGTGGCTGATCCGCAATCTCCGGGGACAAAAGAGGGACGGCAACCTTACAGTCAGGGATGCGCTTATTGTCGGTCTGGCCCAGGCGGTAGCGCTGATTCCCGGCATCAGCCGCTCCGGCTCGACGGTGATTGCCTCCATTGCGGTCGGCATGAAGCAGGAAACGGCGCTTAAATTTTCGTTCATGCTGTATATTCCGATCAGCATCGGCGGCCTGATTCTGGGGGCATCCGATATTGCGAACGATCCAAACCGGGCGCAGCTGGCCATCCCCTACGTCATTGCTTTCCTTACAACGCTGGTGGCCACCTATTTTGCCATGCGCTGGTTTATCGGCATTATGGCCAAGGGCAATCTGATCTACTTTTCGTACTACTGCTTCGCGGTCGGCACGCTTCTACTAATTTTTCTCTAAGGGAAAAGGTGAACTTTAATGGTCAATAAGCCTATCCGGTTCGGCATTATCGGCAGCGGCTGGCGGGCGGAGATGTATCTCAGACTCGCTAACCTGTTGCCGCAGCAGTTTAAGGTAAGCGGTGTGCTGATCCGTAATCCGGCAAAATATCAGCAGCTGATCGCAAAATATAACCTTACTGTATACAGCTCGGTGGAGCGCCTTGCGGCTGAGAGTGATTTTGTGGTGCTGGCGGTGTCCAAAACAGCGGCTGCGCCGTTGCTTCTGGAGCTGGCAGCTCTGAACATTCCTGTGCTGGCTGAAACACCTACCGCCTCTACTCCGGCTGAATATGAGCGGCTGCGCCCTCTTGCCGTGAGCAGCCCGCTGATCCAGGTGGCCGAGCAATATCCGCTGCTGCCGCATCATCAGGCGCGAACCGCCTATATCAAGGCAGGAGAGCTGGGGCAAATCGGCCATGTTCAAGTCTCGGTGGCGCACGGGTATCACGGCATCAGCCTAATCCGCAGGTGGCTCCCCGTCACAGGCACAGCCTGTGAAATTACCGCCCGCCGGGTCGAGCTCCCGATTATGGACTTCTCCTACCGGGGGCGTGCAGCAGAGGACATCCTGAAAACAGAGCAGCAGGATATTGCCATCATGGTCTTCCCCTCCGGCCAGAGCGCCGTGCTCGACTTCACCCGCTCCCAATACTTCTCACCGCTGCGCACCAACCGCGTCCTGATCCGCGGGTCGCACGGGGAAATCCGCGATAATGAGATTATCCGCCGGCTGGGGACGGAAGAGACAGAGCATCTGAATATTATGCGGGTTCAAGGCGGACAGGAGGGCAGTCTGGACAGCCTGGGTCTGCGAGAACTGCGGGCAGGACAGCATAGCCTGTTCTGTAACCCTTTTACGGCTGCCCCGCTTTCGGATGAAGAGATCGGGATCGGGCAGGCGCTGCTGAATATGGCTGACTTCCTGCATACGGGCGTTTCCGCGTATTCGCTGGCGGATGCCCTGACCGATGTGAGGCTGGCGTTCGCGGTCGATGAGGCTATTGTGTCGGGGAATAGTGTTACTGTGGGGAATGAGCTTGGGGCCGATGAGCTTAAAGCAGATAAGTAAGGGACAAATATTGATTTACCTGGAGCGCGGCCTCCGGGCCGGAAAGGCTACTTTCGCCGAATTCAGAGGCATTTTTGCCTCTCATTTGGCCGAGTTGGCCATTTGGCACGGATTCAGAGGCACTTTTGCCTCTCATTTGGCTGAGTTGGCCACTTTCCCCGGATTCAGAGGCATTTGTGCCTCTCATTTGGCCGGGATGACCACTTTCGCCGAATTTAGAGGCATTTGTGCCTCTCATTTGGCCGAGTTAGCTACTTTCGCCCGATTCAGAGGCATTTTTGCCTCTCATTTGGCCGAGTTAGCTACTTTCGCCGGATTCAGAGGCACTTTTGCCTCTCATTTGGCTGAGTTAGCTACTTTCGCCGGATTCAGAGGCACTTTTGCCTCTCATTTGGCTGAGTTGGCCATTTGGTACGGATTCAGAGGCATTTGTGCCTCTCATTTGGCCGAGTTAGCCACCTGGGCTGGATTCAGAGGCACTTTTGCCTCTTCAGCTAACTGACAACAAAAAGCCCATGAGAAGGTTAAACAACCGTTCTCATGGGCTTTAAACTTTCCTATCCATAAATCCTGATTACTTAAAGTAACGCTACAAATCCAGTTCGCTACAGCTGCAGCTCCAGCACACTGAAGCCGGTAGGACGGAGTATGGACAATGTCGCAGTACGGGCACAATTCTCCTTAGCTTCGCCTGCACTGCCAGCACCATCGTTAGTTCCGCTGGCACTGCCGGCACCATCCGGCAGGTCCACATGCACCGTCCGCACCTCTCCCGGCACCAGATCAGGAAGCTGCTGCGAGATCACCTCACCGCCCGGCAGGGCAACCGACAAGGTATATCCTCGGACTGAGTAGCTCGGAATATCGTTCCGGCACTCCAGCGTCAGCTCAAGTCCTCCAGCCTTCCATACCGGCTCTCCGTCAATTTTCAGCGGTGAAGACTCTTCCCGCAAAGCGGCATAGGAGGGCTTCGTCTGGTTGTAAAGATCCAGCGATCCATGCACTCTTTGCATGAGCCGGCCGGTTCCTTCCTCGCCCATTTGTGTGCGGTAATCATTCAGGCTGAAATAGATCAGCGCCGCAAACGCCGGATAACGGCGGTAAATCGCTGTTTTATCCCTGAGAATCTCAATTCTTCTGGCATCCCCGCCCTCAAAGGCAGGCTCGCACAGGCCGTATTCCGCTACAACAAGCGGCTTGTCCGGATGATCAGCGATGATCTGCCGGATAACCTCTTCTTCATCGAGATCACCATGCCAGGTGCCGATATAGTCGTTCCACATCAGCATATCCCCCGCCCCCGTAGCATCGGATGCCGGCTGGAGCTGCAGCGTATTGCTTACATAGTTCACCAACCGGGTTGAATCAAGCTGCAGAAACTCCTTTTTAAGCTGCACCATATACTCGTTCGTTAACGCTGATTGGCCGTCCAGCTCGTTGCCCATTCCCCAGGCGAAGATGCAAGGGTGATGCGAGTGGCTGGCAATCATCTCTTTGGCCTGGCTCAAAGCAAGCTGGCGGGTGTCCTTCCCCGGTTCAGCCGGCTGCTGCCAGTGTGGAATCTCCTCCTGGACCAGCAGACCGCTCTGGTCGCACCAGTCCAGCAGTTCATTACCCTGCTGCCAGTGGAAGCGGGTGATGATGCAGTTAGCCTCTTTCAGCCTGACCAGCATCGCCTTAAGATCTTCCAGCTTCTCGGCCATCCCGGCATCCGGGTGCGAGCCTGGCATCCACTCCACGCCCATCAGCCGGACCGGTTCACGGTTAAGCAGCAGCTGCTGGCCCTGCACCATGATCTCCCGGAAACCAAAGGAACGGACAATCCGGTCCTGAATTCCGCTTCCGGTACGCAGCACAACTTCAAGCTCATACAGATGCGGATGATCAAAATGCCACAAATCGACTTCAGCCAGCCCTATTTCGGCAAAGCTCCAGGTCAAAGCACCGGCTATAATCTCCTCTGTCCCCTGCCAGACCGGAGCTTCATTCCGGTATACCTTAATCTCTGCCTGGACAGCAGCAGCCGGAGGCTCACAGAGCTTGATATGAGCAGAAATTGTACCGCCTGTATGCCCGCGGCCGTCATTGTTGAAGTTAACCTTTGGCTCTAGCCGCAGGTGCTCCACCGCCGTACTGCCCGTTACCACCAGCGTTACCGGCCGGATCAGCCCGCCGTCATCGGCCCAGTCAAAGCTGTTGCTCACAGGGAGCGCCGTGTCACTGTTCCGGTTGTCCACTCTGATTACCAGTCTGTTGTTCCCTCCGGCCAGAATATACGGTGTAATATCCGCCTCAAACGACGTATATCCCGAATTATAGTGACTGCCGGCCAGTGCACCGTTCACCCAGATATCCGTATCCCTATAGGCTCCTTCAAAAAAGAGTCTGACTCTGCTGTCTGCCCTTCCACCGGCAAGATCCAAATTCTGTTCATACCAGCCTGCACCGCGGAACTCCTCAAGTCCCTCCTGCACATTCCAGGTATGAGGAACGGAAACAGGAACCGGGGAAGGCAAGCCCCCCGCCTGCCAGCCCTGTTGTTCACCCTGGTTCTGCGGATCAGGCTGGAACATCCAGCCTGAATCCAGTGTTGTTGTATATCGCCCGCTGTTAATCAAAGTATCCGCAACCCTTCATGTGAGATCTGACGTGGGATCTGATGTTAGAACGCCTGCTTTACTCCGCTGCCTCCCCGCACAAACGGCGGTGAATGATCGCTCCCTGATGGTTAGGCTCCAGCTCCAGTGCCGTTTCCAGCTCTCCGGCGGCTTCGCCGGCACGGCCCAGTCCAAGCAGCCCCAGTCCGCGCATATACCGGCAGTGAATCACATTCCGGCGGTTCAGGTCATCCTCAAATACGAGGAAGTCCGGCAGGGATACGGCGAAGTAATCGATTTTGATTTCGTCAAAAATATGCTGCTCCGCGTAATCAATCAGCTTATTGAACCGGCGCTTTGCTTCCTTCTCATTGCCGAGCTTACGCCAGGCCAGCCCTTGATAAAAGATCATTTCCGGCGGCTGGTCATTATAATACATCGCGCTCGAGGGCTCCTCCAGCCCCTGCGAAGCTGTTCTGTAGCTCTCCGCAGCCAGCTGCTCCTGTCCAAGGCCTTCGTACGCCAGCCCTATATAATAGTAGATATTATTTTCCTGCGCCCCGGCAAGCTTACCCTCGCCAAGATTCAGCGGATATACAAGCGCCTGCTGAAGATGAGCCAAAGCTTCCTCACGGCGGCCATCCTTGAGCAATTCCTTGCCAAGCTCGGTATGGGCAAATTTATATTGTCCGGTTACCTTGCCCTCCCCGCCTTCCCAGGGATGGAAATTGCGGGAGTCAAGTGCCGCCAGAGCCTCGTCGTAACGTCCCAGATTATTAAGCAGCGTAACATATTCTACAAAAAGATCATCCCGCTGCTCCACCTGGCTCCGCTTAGCTTCGAGTATATCCAGCCGCTCCTGTGCAGGTAAGGCCAGCTTCTTGCGCAGCTGATCCAGCTCAAACAAAATCCGCACATCCTCCGGCGAGCAGGCATAGGCTTGCACCAGTGAATCCATCGCTGCCTGCGGATCACCCTGTTTGTTGAAATAAGCGAGTCCGAGATTACGGTGTACGGTTGCAAAGTCCCCGCGCAGCTCACGTGAGCGTTCCCAGACGGTAATTGCCTCTTCCGGACGTTTTTTATCATAATAGAAGTTCCCCAGATAATAATGAGCCTTGTCATCTTCAGGATTAGCCCGAACCGCATTCTCCAGCAGGCCAAGCTCGAACAGGGTATTCGGGAAGCAGTAAGTCGGGTCGGCCGACTGTCCGGCATGACGCTGTGCTTCAGCTTTATCCTTGTTGCCTGTGAGCGCGTACAGCTCAGCTAGAGCATAATGCACCATCGGATACACTGTACCTTCAGCCGGAATAATGCTCAAGCCAACTTCAATTGCTTCATTCAGCAGACCGCAGCCCATATAATCGGCGATCAGGTTCAGATAGTTATGTGCGTCATCGCGCATCAGCAGACTCAGTTCCGCCAGTACGCCTTCTGCTGCGGCCGCATCACCAAGTGCAGCAATGGCCAGCGCCTGCTCATTATAAGCGCCGAAGTCAGCTACATCCAGCGCCGTAGTTTCCTGTGCAAGAGCGAGTGCCTGCTCATGCCGGCCAAGCTTGCGCAGCATAGCCGCTTTCAGATTGCGTGCCTTGTAGTTGCGGGAATTGCGGACCAGTGAGCGTTCAGCCAGATCAAGCGCTTCAGCGTATTCGCCCTTGCAGCTGGCAATCTGGGCAAGGGAGAAGTAGCCGGCATCCTGCCAGGCCGCCGACCATACCGCTTTGTGGAAGGCAGTAAAGGCTTCATCCAGCCGGTTCTGGCCGCGCAGGGCCACACCCAGCTGATAGTAGGCTTCACTGTCGTACGGATTCGGATTTCTCCAGGTCAGCCGTTCAATGGCTTTGCGGAAATACGGCTCACTCTCACTGTAAAGCCCCCGGCGCAGCAGCAGTGTACCATAAGCCACATTCAGCCGGATATCGCCGCTGTCTCTTTTCAGGCCTTCCAGATAGTAGGCTTCCGGCTCAAAGGTAGCATGCCGGTACTGCTCCAGATGCAGCCCTGCCAGATACAGCTCTTCAGTGGAACGCAGCTCATGCGGCTCACCCAGCGGCTTCGCGGCCTCCGGAATCTGCTCAATTTCCGGGCGTTTCGGCTGATATGCAATCAGCAGCCGGCCATCTGACGCTCTGACCGACAGCCGCAGCTCATGCTCCTGCTCACCGGCATCCAGCGCTACGATGGATTTGAACACCTGCTCCGGTGATAAATCTGCTTTTTCCTCTACATATTTACGGTTTCTGCCCTGCAGCGTCACTGTAGCCTGCTCCAGGAGCGAAGTTGCGTATACCTGGACAACGGCTTCGCCGGTAGCTGTATCCACTTCCAGGTTAACGGCAGCTTCTATGGACGCATTTTTCACCATGCCGATCTGTTTGTAGGGCATAAAATACTGCGTGAACGTCTTCTCTTCATACGGCTGCAGCCAGGTAAAGTCAGGCTGGTTGTCCGTATAGACACCGGTCATAAGCTCAATATACGGGCCATCCTCATCGGTCAGCTGGCGGTCCCAGGCCTGTCCGAACTCCCCGTTGCCCCAGGTCCATTGCTTTTTGCCGGGGGAGATATGATGATTCGCCACATGCAGCAGACCGGCCTGAACACCATGGTCATAGCCGCCGACGAAATTATAATCCGATTTGTAGGCCATATAAGAGGTCGGGACTGGAATATTCTTATAGCGGGAAATATCGACGCCTTCGGAGTAATCCTGTTTATAATACGTTCCGGTAGCGACCGGAAAACGGGATACATCGCGTTTACCATGATCGAATACAGCTGTTACGTCCGGAGGAAATACAGATTGCGTATGGTCATTGACCGCTACTGCCGGGTTAGCCCACCACAGGAAGGTCTGAGGCTCTGCTGTCCGGTTATACAGCTGGGCATTAATCTCCAGGTAGGCTTTGCCGGGATAGAGCTTGAATTCTGCCGTAACCTTGGTGCCGTACATCCGGTCGATTTCGCTTACCCAGACAGAGGCACTTCCATCCTCAGATTGCCCAAAACGGTATTCTACCGGGCCAAAGGTGTTCGGACGGTGATGCTGCGGCCAGTTGAATTCAATTCCGCCGGAAATCCACGGACCCGCCAGACCCACCAGCGCGGGCTTGATGACCCGGTTATAATAGACAAAATCATAATGGTTCGTCTTGTCGAAGGCGCGGTAGATTCTCCCGCCGATCTCCGGCATGATCTCAATCCGTACATATTTGTTTTCGAGAATGACCAGCTTGTAATTTTTATCGGCTTTTACATCGGAGATGGACTCAATTACGGGATGAGGATATACCTTGCCTGTGCTTCCCTGATAGACCCGTTTCTCCAGGAACATCGGATTCGGGTCAGCTTTTCCCGCCTCATACGTAGGAATAAGCACCTCTGATTCCCATACCAGTACCTGTTCCGCCGCTGCCGGGCTTTCTCCGGGCGTATGAGCATTCATTGTCTGATTCATGTCTGCATTAGCCTCCCTTGCTTTTATAGTTCTACTTTAGCTTCCGGCCGGGAAGGTTCCAATTGACGAAATGCGGGAAGTGATGGATTATATTCATATTCGGCAAGTAGAAACGGCTACACCGTCCTAAACAGGACGGTATCCGTTTCTGCGAGAAATATAAGGATCATTTATAACGCGAAACATACAAATAATTATATTTAAGGAAAAGTAAGGAGGCTCGCCATGACCGCCCGCATGATACAAAAGCGTGAAGGCTTCACTGAGGAGAAGCTGTACGTTCTTCCAGATTATTGGCTGAAGGAGCTGGAGCAGGAGGCGCTGACTTCAGAGCTCTATGTAACGGATATCGGATACTTTCCGCAGGCGGAATATCATTTCCGGGAACGCCCTGAAGGGGCGCCGGCGCATATTTTTATTTTTTGTGAAACAGGCGAGGGATGGGTTGAACTGCGGTACGGGGAACGGATGGCAATGCGGGAAGGAGACATGGTGATTATTCCGCCGGACACTCCCCACCGCTACGGGGCCGCTGCCGGGAACCCCTGGAGCATTTACTGGTTCCACTTCAAAGGAGACCATGCTGCCCGGCTTGTCAGCCTGTTCGGCCTGGCTGCAGTGCCGCTTACCCTTTCCCCCAGCGGAATAGCGAGATTCACCGAATGGTTTCAGCCCGCTTATGAGCTGCTGGCCGAGCGGACGTATTCACTGACCTCGCATGTGCATGTGGCCCAGACCACCCGGCAGCTGCTGTCCGGCATCGGGCTTAATACCAGCAAATCAGCACAGGAGAAAAAACGGGAGCATTATCTGGAGCAGGCGATCCAGTACATGAACCAGCACATGGAAGAATCCATCCGGCTAACGGAGCTGGCCCGGCATGTCGGCCTGTCCCAGCAGCACCTGATCCACCTGTTTAATCTGGAGACAGGAGTCCCTCCGATTGAGTACTTCCTGCGGCTTAAGATTCAGCGGGCCGGCCAGCTGCTCGATCTGACGGAGCTCAGCATTAAGGAGGTCAGCTCGGCTGTCGGGATTAGCGACCCCTACTATTTTTCCAGACTGTTTAAAAAAATGTCCGGCTTCTCGCCCTCCCGCTACCGCAGCATCCCGAAGGGCTGAACCGCTGCCGCAGGCCTGCCTCCTCCCTGCATATGCACAAGTGCCCGACAACAGATAAGGGCCCTGCCGCTAATCCGGCAGAGCCCTCTTTTACCATATGCTATTTAACATCCTTGCCGGTAAACAGCGACACTCTCGCTTTAACCAGCTCTGTATATTCCTTCTCCATCTTCTCGGCACCGGCCTTGTTCAGCTCGGCAATAAAGTCATCATAGATTTTATCAAAGTCGGCTGTGCCGGAGAGGATGGCTTCCGGAATCCGCTTTTGGACAATATCCTGGGTCTTCTGGTAGATGACCTGATAGTCTCCGTCCGTCGGTACAGGCATATTGTAGAGTGCACCCCACTCTTTTACCGGGAATTTGTCTTCGGCAGGGAACAGGTCCTTCCAGGTGGTTGCGTTATACGCGGCCAGAGATTCCTTCTCCGCATCCGAGTATTCGGCCAGGATCTGTTCCGGGAAGTTGGTAGTATAGTAATTATCCGTAGAATCCTTCACACCGTCTCCATAACGGACTCCAAAAATGGAATACAAGCCAACCCCGGTATTTTTGGTGAAATTGCCTGCATCATTAACCTTCTGATCGAGAATTTCGGCCGGCATCACCCGTTTCCCGTTCTCCACATTGTAGGTTTTGCCTTCAACACCCCAGTTTCTCAGCACCTGCCCTTCCTCCGAGGACAGCCAGTCCAGGAACTTGATCGCCCGGACCGGATCTTCACAGGCGGTAGTAATGCTGATACCGTAGCCGTCTACGCCGACAGCCTGCATTGCATGATCCTTGTATTCTTCATTTAAGGTAACAGGGAAATGCGCGTACGTATACTCGTCTTTGCCGGCAGACTTCAGGGCATTCTCCGCATCCTGGTATTCCCACTCCACTGAGCTGAGACCAAGCACGCGGCCGCTGGCAATTTTCGCTTTGTACTGGTCATCCTTTTGCACAAAAGAGTCCTTATCGAGCAGCCCCTCATTGTACATGTGATTCAGCCAGCGGAAATACTCCTTCTCCTCCGGTTTTTTGTAGTGAAGCATCGTCTCATACGTCTCCGGGTTCACATAATACTCTCCATCATTGGCCCCGCCAGTCGTGATATCCCCCTGGTTGGTTACGGTAATCATGATCTTCCACCCGTCGGCATTCAGTGTCATCGGGATGGTCGGCTGGCCGTCAGTCGTTGGATGCTTGGCATAATATTCTTTGAGCACATTCTCAAAATCCTTGACCGTTCTCACTTCAGGATAGCCGAGTTCCTTAAGAACCCGGTGCTGAATCTGGAAGCCGTTGGTTGCGTCAAATTTCTGTTCGCCTACGCCGACATTCGTCGGAATCGAGTAAATCGCTTCGTTGTCCTTGCTGTATTTCATGCGGTTCATGTTGCCTTCCATGACCTTTTTGATATTGGGCGCGTGCTTATCGATCAGATCAGTCAGATCCATAAGGGCTTCCGCATCCACCAGCTTGCCAATCTCCCCTTTGGCGAAAATAATATCCGGGTACTCGCCGCTTGCGGCCATCATGGCAATCCGATCCTGTCCGCCCCCGCCGCCGACATCAAATTCCGCCTGTAAGGTAACACCGGTCTTCGCTATAATTTCTTTGCCTACATCGTCCTGCATGTTATTCCAGTTCGGGCTGGCATCTGCTCCAAAAAACGTAAAGGTCACCGGCTCCGTATCATTACCGCTGTTCCCGTTCGTACTGTCTGCTGCGTTGTTCCCGGAATTGCTGCAGCCGGCCGATACCAGCAGTAAGCCTGCCAGCAGAGCTGCCCCCAGCTTTTTCGATACCTTATGACTCATCTGATAAATCCCCCTTTAGCTCTAATCTGATGCATAAGCAGCTTCTTGAATGCGGTTGCAAACCTCATCGCCTATCAGTGCTGTTCTTGGTGATGCTCTCATTTTACTCTGTGCCTTTGGCCGGATACCTTGATTTTCAGGTCATAAAATAGCATTATATAGACACGAACGCCCATTTTCCGGGAGGTACCGCCTGTGAGTAATGTCTATCTGAACTGGTTCACAACAGATGAGCAATTTCCGTTCTTTATCCAGTACGGCGGTCATGAGGAGGACATGTCGCTCCATAAGCATGCGGATTTCTCCGAGCTGGTTATCGTGCTTAACGGACACGCGACTCATGTCGTCAATGATGAGGAATCCTTTATCAAAAAAGGGAACGTCTTCGTCATCAGCGGCGGCACACCACATGCTTATATGGCGCCGTATGACTTTAAAATCTGCAACATAATGTATAAGGCAGAGATGCTAAAATCAGCAGGTCCGGATCTCAGAACCCTGAACGGCTATCAGGCGCTGTTTGTGCTGGAGCCGTTTTACCGCAGTATCAACGGGTTCAAAAGCAAGCTGAATCTGCCGATCGCCAGCCTCGAGCATGTCTCCGCCTTCATCGCAGCGATGATTAAAGAATACGAGGAGAAGCAGCAGGGCTACCAGACGATGCTAGCCTCACGGTTCATGGAGCTGGTAGTTTATCTGTCCAGGCACTATGAGAATCAGGAAGCCGGAACGGATAACAGCCTGATGCATCTGGCCAGCGCCATCTCCTACATCGAGGATCATTATTGTGAGCAGATTTCACTGGAGGATATCGCCGCGCAGTCGCGGATTTCGGTCAGGCATCTGAACCGTATCTTCCGTGCGTACTATCAGACGACCCCCATCGCCTACATCCAGCGCCTGCGGCTGGAGCTGGCCTGTACCCTGCTCCGCGGGAGCAGGCATTCCATCACGGAGATTTCCTATATGTGCGGCTTCAATGACAGCAATTATCTGACCCGCCAATTCAAAAAAGCCTACGGCGTGTCGCCGAAGGCTTATAGGGGGAAATAAGTCTGTAACGCCGAGCAATTTCGAATAAGCGTCGAGCCAAAGAAAGGGTGAAGTGGAATGCAGTTCAAGTTGTATACGGATGTGCATGCGTTTTACAAGGATACCTATGATGTGCTGATGCGTCATGAAGCGCAAAATTTGATTCCTCTTGGCAATATCATCATGGGACATGAAGGAAAAGATAAAACAGACTGGCGTGACCCTGTAAACTGGCTTATGGCAACGATTTCGGATGACAAGGGCATACAGCTTACCGCCATAATGACGCCGCCGCACAATATTACGCTTTATGCAACAGACAACAACATTAATCCGGAAGCTGTAAGCTGTCTCATCGAGGGGCTGAAAGACCGTGATATTCCAGGTGTGACCACCGAAAAAACGCTGGCAGAATATTTTGCCAAGGAATATACCCTGAGCAAGGGAATAACGTTTAAAACAGTAATGAACCAGCGTATATACGAACTCACGGCAGTAAACCCGGGCATTCAAAAGCCTGGTATTGTTCGATTGCTCGAGAATAAGGATATTCATTTTTTCCCATACTGGGCGGAAGCATTCAATGCAGCGGCGATTTATGGTAAGACAGAAATGTCCATCCCGCAAGAGGCAGGCCCATACCTTTACCGGATAGAATCGAAAAAACTCTATATTTTAGAGGACAATGGCATCCCCGTTTCTATGGCGGGATACACAAGGGTAATGCAGACAGCTATTGGTGTGGCCTTTGTATATACTCCTCCATATGAGCGCAGCAAGGGCTACGCAACTTCCATTGTGGCGCAAATAAGCCAGCTGGCATTGGATAAGGGATTTACCAAATGCGTCTTATATACAGACCTGGCAAATCCCACATCTAACAGCATCTATCAAAAGATTGGCTATAAGCCGGTTTGTGATTCGCTCCAGCTGCAATTTGAGTATGCTGATTGAACAAAAACAGCGGCAGTCTAAGACTTTCTATCAAGTCTTGTTCTGCCGCTTTTCTCTTACTTTGTTTGATTTAAAAACATTCTACTGGCTGTCTTCCTGCTCTGCCGGCTCATAATCGAACCAGTCAAAAGCTGCCGGAGCAGCTTGCCCCTCTGCGGAACCCGCAGCATACATGGCAATAAAGACACCGGTAAAGCCTCCGGCAACCTCTGTGCTGAGCAGATGGGTCTCGCCCCAGCCAAGGTCAATAAGGTCGCCTTGTGCCGTCTGAAGTGAAGCGACTATTGTCTTGGGAAAGGCCCGGACCTTAAGCTGAACTGGCCCCTTCGGACAATCCCAGGTCTGTTCGGTCTGCAGAGAGCCGATCGTTTTACGGAAAACTGCCTTTTTGCGGCCCTCTACCCGGGTTACGGCGAGATCATAATGATGCTTTTCGTTCATGAAGACCGTTAATCCGGCTTCCTCCCCCTCATACTGCGGCTCATACTCCATCGCCGCCGCGATGCTGCAGGAGAAATGGCTGAGTCTGCGGCCGACAAAAGCCGGAGCACCGGCATTACTCAGGTTAATCTCATGTCCGTGCAGCACCAGATACCCCGGACGCTCCTGTAAGGACCAGCTGCCTTCCAGGGGATTGCGCAAAAAGGTCCAGTCGAAGCCCAGCTGCTTCTCGTTGAAATCGTCTCTGACCGGGGACTCCGGCCAAGCAGTCTGAGGCAGCTCCGGCGCTTCCATCTGCGGATCGATATGTGTATCGCGGCCGAATAGCGGCCAGCCCTCTTCTGTCCAGGTGACAGGAGCCAGATACACCTCACGCCCCAGATGATGAGCCTTCGGATAGGCAACCGGCCTGATACCCAGGCATACCGCCCACCAGCTTCCGTCGTGTGCCTCGATCAGGTCAGCGTGTCCGGTAGCCTGGATGCTGCTGTCCATACTCCGGTTAGTGAGCACCGGATTGTGCGGACAGGACTCAAACGGCCCGTATGGCTGCCGGCTTCTCGCAATCGTCTCCATATGCCCGTATTCGGTGCCGCCTTCTGCAATCATGAGATAATACCAGCCGTCGATCTTGTACAGATGCGGAGCTTCCGGGTGAGCACCCCCAGTTCCTTTCCAGATATACCGGCTTTCAGTCAACATCTCTCCGGTTTCGATATCGATCTCACACTGGTAGATAGCATGTCCTTCAGTCCCGTTGCACGACGACTGGAAGTATACGCGGCCATCATTATCGAACAGGAGGGAAGGGTCGATACCGCCCTGCTTGACAGGAATAGGAGCTGACCACGGCCCTTCCGGATTTCTGGTTTTGACGTAGAAATTACCGACGCCGCTGACGTTAGTAGTGACCATATAAAACCAGCCGTCATGGTAACGGATGGTCGGGGCATAAATACCTCCAGAGCTCCAAGCATTCCCCAGCGGCAGCTGCGCAGGAGTGGTCAGGCAATGGCCAATCTGCCGCCAATGGACTAGGTCCTTACTATGAAAAATCGGTACCCCCGGATAATATTCAAAGGTACTGGTAACCAAATAATAGTCGTCATTAACCCGGCATATGCTGGGATCGGGATGAAACCCGGGGATTACGGGGTTGCTGAATAACATCGGCTGCACTCCTGTCTATTGCTTGTTATTGTGTCTTTATTGTACCTGGCGGCGGCGGTTTGAAACCTTAAGTTTCAAGTCATCAATTAGGAGGATACGGACATCCGGCTATATTCAGTAAATAACGTTATGTGTATCTGCGGCCCCGCAGTAAAAAGCACAAGAGCCTCCAACTGCGGGTTCTTGTGCTTTTTTTGGCGCAACATTATTTAATTATTATTCTGCGGCCGGGTAGGGATCGATCGTCTGAATGGTGCCATCCTCATTATATTTCAGCTCCGTGTATTTCACGCAGCGCTTGTGGTTCACACCTTCCGACAAGGAGCTGTCATGATAGAACAGGTACCATTTATCCTCAAACTGGACGATCGAGTGATGCGTGGTCCAGCCGATGACCGGGGTAAGAATGATGCCTTTATAAGTAAACGGTCCAAGCGGGCTGCGGCTGATCCCGTACACCAGCTTGTGCGTTGAGCCTGTTGAGTAGGACAGGTAGTAGTAGCCGTTATATTTGTGAACCCATGGCCCCTCAAAATATCTTCGGTCCTCGTCACCCGCAGTAATCGGATTGCCATCCTCGTCGATGATCGAAATCTCCTGCAGCTCGTCTGCAAAAGAGAGCATATCCTCGCTTAGCTTGGCTACGCGCGGCCCGATTGCCGGCTGGTCTGCAGGGGGCCCTTCGGTCTGCTCCGGCTGGAAGGTGCCGGTCTGCCATTTCTCCAGCTGGCCTCCCCACAGTCCGCCGAAGTAAATATAGGCCTGATCATCCTCATCCACCAACACAGCAGGGTCAATGCTGTAGCTGCCTTGAATGTAGTCCGGTTCCGCCTTGAACGGTCCGGCCGGAGTCGGTGAGGTGGCTACGCCGATCCGGAAGATTCCGTCCTTGTCCCGCGCCGGAAAGTACAGATAATACTGGTTGTTCTTATACGCCGCATCCGGCGCCCACATCTGGGCTGAAGCCCATGGTACATCTCTCAGATGCAGCGCTTCGCCATGGTCCACAGCAGGAGAATCGAAGTTGTCCAGCGACAGCACATGATAATCCTCCATTTTATACTGGTCACCGTTATCATTATCCGGACCGTCATGGTCCAGGTCATGTGACGGGTAAATGTAGATTTTATTTTCAAACACATGGGCGGACGGATCGGCTGTAAAAATATGCTTTACTAGCGGTTGGTTAGGTTTGACGCTGCTCATGATTATTGACTCCTTTTAGGGTTATAGTTTGGCTTAAAGCCAGGAAATACTGTTATTAGGGCTTGTCTGTACTGCTAACTTACGGTAAACCGGTTTCATTACTGCCGATCAAAGTTATTCTGGAGCTACATTGTTGTTGTTTGCGTCAACCGGCGGAATCTTTCATCCCATTTTTGCTAACGCTTACATCAGAATACTCCAAGACCCTTTCATTGTACTCTCTTCGGTTTCCCTGTCCTATACAGAAACTAAAGAACTTACCACCATAAATTATGGATAATGTGCAGATGCTGTAGAAAAGTTTGCAACCGGTCGCTCTCAGCTTCATTAATGGGATTTTTCCCTCTATTGGCCCGCAAACCAGCCACTCTCTGCTCCTTTAGTGGGATTATTCCCTCTATTACTCCTCAAACCCGTCACTTACAGCTCCATTAGTGGGATTTTTCCCTCTATTGCTCCGCTAACCGGCCGCTCTCAGCTTCATTAATGGGATTTTTCCCTCTATTACTCCTCAAACCCGTCACTTACAGCTCCATTAGTGGGATTTTTCCCTCTATTACTCCTCAAACCCGTCACTTACAGCTCCATTAGTGGGATTTTTCCCTCTATTGCTCCGCAAACCAGCCACTCTCTGCTCCTTTAGTGGGATTTTTCCCTCTATTGATCCGCTAACCGGCCGGCCGTAGTTACCTAAGCCGAAGCCTTAGGTAACTAGCGCTCCATTCCCGCTAAAACTCCCGCCACCAGGGAAACAATCGCTACTCCCAGTCTTTCCCAAGCGGTACAGCACATTGACCGGCAGAGGGCGTCTGCTCCAACTCCGCCTCTGCCAAAAAAGATCCGCCTGCAGCCCCCAAATGAGCTGCAGAGAAGATCTTGATAGCTTCCTAGCCAATGTAGCCCTTGATCAGCCCAAGCGGCAGCGGTCTTGGCTGCTCACAGCTGGTGGCAAGCTCTGCGTAACGCTTCGTATCCGAGCTGGTGTGGAAGGCGTGCATAATCTCCAGCACATGATTGGCAAGCTCGCCGCCTGCCCGCGGACGGTTGCCGCTAGTGATACAGTCTGCAATATCGGCTACTCCGATCCCCCGGCTGTTGCCGGCGTAGTTGTGCACCAGCGGGATTTCCATGAATCCGGCGCCGCCTGCCGGCTTCAGCAGGACCGGCCCGCCGAAGGTGTTGGGATCGGGAACGATCAGGGTTCCCCGGGTGCCATAGATTTCGATGCGGGGCAGCGTGCTGTCCCATACATCGAAGCTTGTGATCATTGTGGCAACAGCCCCGCTGGCAAATTGCACTGTTCCGGCGACATGTGTCGGCACCTCGACATCAATCTGCTTGCCGAATTTCTTTTCACTGGTAATGGTCCGCTGGGCAAAGGAAGTTTTAGTCATGCCCGCGACCGTTGCAGCGGGACCCAGCAGCGATACGAGCGCCGTGAGATAATAAGGTCCCATATCGAACATCGGCCCGCCGCCTGCCTGGTAATAAAATTCAGGGTCCGGATGCCAGCTCTCATGCCCGTGGCAGACCATGAACGCTGAAGCTGCCACCGGTTCGCCGATAAATCCGTCGTCAATCAGCTTGCGGCAGGTCTGGATTCCAGCCCCCAGGAAGGTATCCGGTGCGCAGCCTAGCATCAGCCCTTTTTCCGCAGCCAGATCTACAAGCTCCTGCCCGTGCGCAAGCTCCAGCGACAGCGGCTTCTCAACATAGACATGCTTGCCGGCCAGCAGAGCCTGCTTGCATACATCAAAGTGTCCTTTCGGAGTGGTCAGATTGACTACAATCTGAATCTCCGGTGAAGCAAGCAGCTCCTCTGTGGACCATACATGCGGCACACCGTATTTTTCCGCAGCCTCTTCTGCCCGTTCCTTAAACACATCAGCGCAGGCATAAACCTCTGTATTGACGAACAGCTTGGTCAGGTTTTCAAAATAAATCCCGCTGATATTCCCGCAGCCGACAATCCCGACTTTTACTTTATCCAAAGCAATCCCACCTGTTCATTGTTAAGTTTAATACTCTATTTCAGATTAGCCGTGACTCCAGAATGTTTGGATTTCCGGCCGTTGTTGTCTGCTATATAGTTGCTTTTGCGTATTTATCTCGCTGCCCACACAAACCCTCTGCGCATCAGTTCCTTTGCTTCCGGAATATCGAAGATATCCGCATGATGGCCCAGGGAGTTATAGAATACGCGGCCTTCGCCCCACTTCTTGGTGTACACAACCGGCACGGTGATTACGCCATTGGCAGAATGAGGGCCTTCGCTGACCGGAAATGTTGTGGTCGCCAGGACATTAATGCACGGATCCACATGCAGGTAATACTGCTCCGACTTTACTTTGAAATCCTTAATTCCCTCGATTAGCGGACTGGAGCTGGACTGCACCATGTTGACCACATAATCCACCCCGTCATTGAACGGATGGGCTACCCATTGTGATCCGGTCATAAATTGCCATTCGACACTGTTGCGGAAGGAATCGCACATCCCGCCGTGACAGCCTGCCAGCCCTACGCCTGAAGCTACCGCCTTCAGCACAGGCTGCAGCTGCTCGTTACTGATCTCGCCCATAGTCCAGATCGGGACGATCAGACTGAGCCCGAGCAGCTTTTCTTCATCCTTGAAGCTATCCAGCGTGTCGGAGATTTCTACCTCAAAGTCCTCTGCCTCCAGCAGTCCCGCGAAAATTTCCGATACCTGCACCGGTTCATGCCCGTCCCAGCCGCCTCTTACAATCAGTGCTTTTTTAGCCATCTCTATATGCTCCTTTACTGTCCAGGTTATTGTTGTATAAATAATTCAATCCCTTTTCCCTGTTTGCTCCATTCCATTGTAATGCAAGCGCTCTCGTCCGGCTCGTCATTTTCATTGCCGCTATGGTCATTTTTTGCTATTATCTAATAAAATCTCACCGGCAGCACCCGTCAGCGTGCCCGCTTCCAAAGGAGCCCTTTTATGAAGGCTTTTCACGAAAACCGCATGTATCCGTCCAGCCTTCCGTTCAGCTCATGGCGTGTGAGCAATATTAATTTCCTGGCGCATTGGCATACCGATCTGGAATTTGTGTATGTATGTGAGGGGTCCATCCGTATGGGCATTAATCTGGAGAGCCGTGTGCTCTATAAAGGTGATATGGCCTTTTGCAGCAGCGGGGACATTCATTATTACGACAGCACGGACCGGGAATCGGTCATTCAGCTCGTTATTTTCAACCCTCAGCTGATTGCAAGTCCCGGCGGCTGGCCTAAGGACGTGCGGCTGACAGACCCTTTTATCTGCACAGAGGTCCAGAATCAGGCAGGCATTGCAGCTTCCGGGAAGGCCGACATTTCCAGGCTTATGCTTCAGCTGGAGCATGAGTTTAACGATAAGCTGCCTCACTACGAGCAGGTCATTACCGGTCAGCTGAACGAGCTCTGCGGACTCTTGCTGCGCCATCTGCCTACAGAACCGGCCGACCAGAAAAAAGACATGCGGCGGATGAGCAGTATGAAGGTAATGCAGAACGTACTTGATTATCTGGAAGACCATTTTGCAGAGGTCATTACTTTGGAGGATGCAGCAAGACAGGCGGAGATGAGTCTGTTCTACTTCTCAAGATTCTTCAAAAGCACCACCGGCATGAGCTACATCTCTTACCTGAATCATATACGGGTCAACAAAGCCGAAGAAATGCTCCTCAGCAGCGACAAGCCGATTATCGATATCGCGCTCGACTGCGGGTTTACGAATGTCCGGACCTTTAACCGGGTATTCAAACAGTTCAGGAATAGTACACCTTCAAGTTACCGGTAAAGCTGCCTCACGAATCTTCCCTGAAGGTATAGGTGACCTGGCTGGCTGCAGCAGCTCCGCCCTGTCAGGTCTATAAGGACACAATACTCTTTGCCAAACCTGGGACATACCTGCCAATACCATATCCACGCCGAGACTGCCTCCCCCCCCCAATATGTAGTTGGATTTTCGACACTTAATTCCAACTTTTCTCCGTTTTTCTAATCATTAGGTGGATAATCAACACTTATTCTTGGCAGAATCCCTTATCTGGGGCATTATCAGCAGATCTAAGTGACGTTTTTCCAACTAGTGACCTCAGGGCGGTGTTTTTTCCGAAAATAGATAGCAAATTTCCACTTAGTTGTTCAGCGCACAGCCTCGCAGCTCCCGACTTCCGACTCCCGAACCCCGACTCCCGACTCCCGCAGACTTCATCCTTTTGCAATAAAAAAGAACCGCCCCGCCAGTCATCATTATGACCAGCAGGACAGCCCCTTTACCCGTGCTTCTACTTGGACTTGTACCTGCACCTTTTCCTTACGCCTACCTTAGCTTTCTACCTTTACTATATCACTCACGTAGTCGCCCGCTGCACCAGGAAATACTGCAGTTTCTGCTGCTGCTCCCCTGCGCCTCCCAGCTTCGCGAGCAGCAGATGAAAGGCATTTTTCGCCTGGTCGGCGATCGGATTATAAATGGATGTAATCCCCAGCGTATGGGCAAGCTCTGTATTGTCGAAGCCGACGACGGCCAGATCCTCCGGCACCCGCAGCTGCCGGCGGCGCGCCTCGCTGACGATGCCTGCCGCCACCAGATCGTTGGAGCAGAGAACGGCATCCGGCCGCTGCAGCGGATCTTCCACCGCCAGCATCTCCCGGACCAGCTCTTCCCCTTGCCGGATGGAATGAATGCCGGTGCGGGACCACTGCGGCAGCTCCGCTAACCCGTGCTTATGGGCGGCATCCTCATAAGCCTTAATCCGGCCCAGCGTATTGATGCTGCTCGGCCTGCCATAAGCGTTAGCGATGCGCGTGCGCCCCCGGCTAATCACATGCTCAAGCCCCAGCGTATAACCGTCATACTGGTTCATTGCCACCGAAGCAATCTGCGGTAGCTCCATCCGCTGCCAGGAGACAATCGGCCCGTATTTGCAGTAGCTGCCCAGCAGCGCAAGATCGTTGACACAGGTGCTGATGACAAGCGCATCCACTCTTTTTCTGCGCATATCCTCGAACGCCTGCAGCTCTTTTCTCGGATCACCGCTTGAGGTATAGATAATCGTCTGATAGCCGTACTGGCTGGCCGTCTCCACAAAGCTGTTCAGGAACGGCAGCATAACCTCATTGATACCCTCCGTCACCAGCCCGATCTGCATGGTCAGCCCCTTGGACAGGGAGATGGCGTTGCCGTTCGGCACATAGTCGAGCTCCTCCATAATCGCCAGAATTTTGTCACGGGTCGGCTGGCTTACATGGCGGGACTGGTTCAGCACTCTTGATACGGTGGCTTTGGAAAATCCCGACAGCTTGGCGATTTGCTCAAGATTCGACATAGGTCTCTCCTTATTTTCACAAAAAAGTTCTTGACATGTAACGCGTTTCAACATTTAGCATGCAGTTATAGGACATATTAATAGCTTACCATAACTCTTACTACAACTATAAAAGGCGGGATTTAAATGACTGCAAAAAAATTTCCTGAAAGCTTCCTGTGGGGCGGTGCAGTAGCAGCTAACCAGCTGGAAGGCGCATATAATGAAGACGGCAAAGGCCTGTCCACCCAGGACGTGGCTCCGCAAGGTATCAAAGGACCCATCACCGAAGCACCTACCGAAGATAATATGAAGCTGGTCGGCATCGACTTCTATCACCGTTACAAGGAAGATATCAAGCTGTTCGCCGAAATGGGCTTCAAGGTGTTCCGTACCTCCATTGCCTGGACGCGTATCTTCCCGAACGGGGACGAGCTTACGCCTAACGAAAAAGGCCTGCAATTTTACGACGACCTGTTCGACGAATGCCATAAATATGGAATCGAGCCGCTGGTGACCATCTCTCACTACGAGACACCGCTGCACCTCTCCAAGCAATATAACGGCTGGGTTAACCGTGATCTGGTTGGCTTCTACGAGCGTTATGCCAGAACGTTGTTCACGCGCTACAAGGGCAAAGTAAAGTACTGGCTGACTTTTAACGAGATTAACTCCATTCTGCACGAACCGTTCATGAGCGGCGGAATTTACACTCCCAAGGAACAGCTGAGCAAGCAGGATCTGTATCAGGCCATCCATCATGAGCTGGTAGCCAGTGCAACGGCTGTCAAAATCGGACACGAAATCGATCCCGAAGCCCAAATCGGCTGCATGATCCTCAGTATGCCGACTTACCCGCTGACTCCTAACCCGGATGACGTGATCGCAGCAATGAAGTCAGAGCATATGAACTACTTCTTCGGCGATGTGCATGCGCGCGGCGTATACCCAGGCTATATGAAACGCTACTTCCGTGAAAACGGCATCGAGATTCATATGGAGCCGGAAGATGCGGAAATTCTGAAGCACACGGTAGACTTCATCTCCTTCAGCTACTATGTAAGTATCTGCGAAACCGGCGATGACAGCAGCCGCAAGCAGACGGAAGGCAACCTGTTCAGCGGTGCAGCCAATCCATACCTGGAAGCAAGCGAATGGGGCTGGCAGATTGACCCGCAGGGTCTGCGCTACGTGCTGAACATGTTCTATGACCGCTACCAGAAACCGCTGTTTATCGTTGAGAACGGTCTTGGCGCGAAGGATGTGCTGATTACAGGCGAAGACGGCGTGCCGACAGTTAACGATGATTACCGGATTAAATATTTGAATGACCACCTGGTTCAGGTAGGCGAAGCGCTGGAGGACGGCGTTGACATTATGGGTTACACTGCTTGGGGCTGTATCGACCTGGTCAGCGCATCGACGGCAGAGCTCAGCAAACGTTACGGCTTCATTTATGTGGACCGCCACGACGACAACACAGGTACGCTGGAGCGTTACCGCAAGAAATCCTTCCACTGGTACAAGGATGTTATTGCTACTGACGGCCAGAGCCTGAAGTAACAGCTACGTTCACCTGTATAAAAATAAACCGCAAGCTCTCCATCCCCGGAGGCTTGCGGTTTTTAGTTACTTTATTAAAAAGCCGGCTATACCGGCATTCCGTTTTGCAGCTCCATCATCTTACGGATAATCAAGCTGGGCGGACTGCTTCGTATTTTCACAACCGTTGCTCATCGCAAAGCTGTATTTGGCCGCGGCCATCAGCTAGATATCATTTTCCCCGTCGCCAAAGGACATGGTCTCTTCCTTCGTAACCCCGAGCAGCTCCTGCAGCCTTCTGACCGTCTCTCCCTTATGAGTCCCTGGGGCTGTAATGTCCCCCCATCTCGGTTCATGTCAACTATGCAGATAAAGGGTAATAAACAGTAATCCATCCGCTGACTTTCATAAAAAAGGAAGATTTTGCCGTATCACCTATAGTAAAATGGAAACATTAATACAGAACGCCATTGATTCGGATCATTTATTAAAAGCCATTGGGGGCGCTTATGGAGCAATTTAAGGACCGATTAAGATCCATAAAAGAACAGCAGGATACACTTGCCGCTGAATACCGCGATCTCGTCAAAGCCTATGAGGGCAGCGATCTGGTTAACGAAAATGAGCTGCTCAAAAGAAAAGCGGCGGCAGTGGAGCAGGCGCTGGCCGAGGCTGAGGCACAGCAGGCCAGGCTGAAGCAGGAGAATGCCGAGCTGCGCACGGCGCTGACCGAGCAGATTCTCGATGAGAAGCTCGGTATTCTTAAGCTGTCCCGGCAGAAGCTGCACACGTATTTTGCCGGGCAAAGTGCGGGCCAGCATAACCGGCTGACCGCGTTCGAGGTACGAACCAAGCAGCGGATCGCCGAAATGTACCGCACGGCAGAACGGCTGCTCAGCAGAGACCGCGAGGATATGCGCAGAATGCTGGATGAGCTGTCCGCCAGACTGAGTGAAGGCATTCACCGCCAGCGGGAAGCCCTGCGGACAGCCGAGCAGCCGCTGGCGGCAGAGATGGACAGCCGGCTGGATGATTTTGCAGCCGAAGGGATCAGTGAGGAGACGATTCAGCGGAGGCGCCGGCAGAACCGGATCGAGATGAAGATCGGGCTGAACTGGATCAACTGGCTGGGTATCCTGCTGCTGATCCTGGCTGTCGGTGCAGGCTTTAAGTATACCTATTCCAACTGGTTCAGCGGCTATATGAAGGGCAGCGCTTTTTTCCTGCTCGGGGCTTTAATGCTGGGCGGCGGGGAATGGCTGTTCCGCAGAGGCCGGGGCACCTTTGCGCTCGGATTGCTGGGCGGCGGGATTTCCGTGCTTTACGGCTCTGTGTTTTACAGTTATTTTCTGCTGGAGATTATCGGTATTTATACGGGGCTGGGCCTGTCGGTGCTCATCACCCTTACGGCCGTGCTGCTGTCGCTCCGTTATGAGTCAAGGACAATCTGCTCGCTGGGACTGGCCGGGGGCTATCTTCCGCTCTTTTCCTATATAGGCGCGTTTGGTCTGGAAGGCTCTGCCGTCTATGTAGCTATGGGGTATTTGTTCCTGTTAAATCTGCTGATTCTGATGATCTCACTGCGCAAGCGGTGGATTGTGGTCAATTACATCAGCTTTTTGTTCAATACACCTTCGATGCTGCTGCTGATTATCTTGTCGGACAGCCACGGCATCAGCATGTTCTATTCCGTTTTGACCTTTGCCATGTATCTGGGCATGACGCTGTGGTATCCGTTCAAGTTCCGGACCAAGCTGTCCTGGTGGGATTTCGCACTGCTTGCCTGCAATACACTGACCAGCTGTCTTGTCCTGTACGTGCTGTTCATTAATGCGGGTCTCGGTGCATACAAAGGGGCGCTTGCCCTGGTCTTCTGCCTGATGTATCTGGGTCTCGGACAGCTGCTGGAGAAGCGGATGGCCCAGGAAAAAGAAAGTATGGTGCTCTTCTATTCTACTGCGCTCACCTTCGCTGTCCTGATGATTCCGTTCCAGTTCGGCGCTGTCTGGTGGTCGATCGGCTGGCTGATCGAAGCGGTTGTGCTGACGGTATACGGCCATCTGCAGCGCTTCAAGGCTGTGGAGCGGACCGGCTGGGGCATTCTGCTGCTCTCGGTGGGCATTTTCTTCTTCGTCGATGTGCTGGTACAATCGTCGTCCGCCGCTCCGCTGATTCTTTATGACAATTCGTATTTTGCGCTAAAATACACCTTTATCACGGCAGGCCTGCTCATCGTCGCCTTTGTCTATGCGGTCCGGCATACCGACCGCGAGGTTGTTCTGACCAGTACTCCCCTCGATATTCAAATCGGAATCTGGTTTAAATATGCGGCTGTAGCGAACCTGTATGCCTATCTTATATATGAAGCCATGCATCTCTACGACCTGTATGTCCCGGAGGATTTCACCCGGGCTTCGTTCTACAAAATGCTGCTGGCGGCGCTGCTGACGCTGGGACTCGCTTATGTGTTGCCGCGGATCAAGGTACTGTATGACAACGTGATCGGCTATATGGTTTATTTCCTCTATGCGGTCGGTTATGTTATCGCAGTGGGACTCACCTTCGGCCAGCATACCCTGCGGGCAGATTTCAGCGATAATACAGCGGCCGATTACATCTCCTTCGGACTGCTGCTGCTGTTCAACGTGTTCGTCTGGCTGAACGGCGGGCGCCTCCTGAAGGTGCTGCTCAGACGGGAATACAACAATGCCGAGCTGTATCCGGTCATCATGGGCGTCTATCTGCTGGCAGTCGTTACCGCCTTCCTCAGCATGCAGCTGCGGCAGACAGACGGCGGGCTGGTATACAGTATCACGTACCTGCTGCTGGCGGTGCTGTTCATCATGTTCGGCTTCCGCCGCAGATACGTGTATATCCGGCGATTCGGACTGGGCCTCACACTGCTGGCTACCGGCAAGCTGCTGCTCTACGATCTTCAGCTTCTCGGAACGGGCAGCAAAATCATTGCCTATTTCAGCTTCGGTATATGCCTGCTGGGCATCTCTTATCTTTATCAGCGGGTATCGGCCAGAATGGAGGAAGCCTATGCGCAGACACAACCAGAGCAACCGGAGCAGGAGGAACAGGATTCTGATCAAGAGTAGCACGGCGCTTCTGCTGCTGGGCGCGCTCAGCCCGTTTGCGCTGTTCTCCGGGCAGCCTCTGTCTGCCGCGGCAGAAGAGGTTACCGGAGACGCTGTTGCACACCCTGAATGGAAATATTCCAAGGTGATCGAGCTTCCGGAACACAGCCCCTACACCGAGCTATATCTTGATCCTGAGGTATATGCAGGTGCAGCGGCTGATCTGCGTGACCTGCGGATTATGGACAATACCGGCACCTTTATTCCATTTTATAAGGAGAGCAGCGAAGAATTCTCGGAGGAACGGCTCACTACCTACTCCGCTACACTGATCCATAGCGCCAAAAAAGGCGCCAGCACCCTGTTCGATTACAAGGTAACACCCCTGGCTGAGAATGTTGACATTCTGGGCAACCGGCTGGAGCTCGGGCTGCCGGACGTAAATTTCCTGCTCCACACACAGCTGCTCGGCAGCTATGACGGAGTGGCCTGGGAGCCTATAGCGGACGGAGATCTGTATAATGTGAACGGGCGTGTGCAGGGTAGCATTGAACTGGGCGCGAGCTATAGATACGGCTATTACCGGCTGATTGCCGAGAACAACGCGGCCAATCTCACTTTCCCTTCCCTTACTCTGCTGCGAGACACGAGGGTGACGCATACAGATCATTTCAGGCAGCAGCAGGATGCCGTTTATGAAATTCAGCAAAAGGAACGGCAGACGGAAATCATCATTCAGAATCCGGCCCGGCTGAACATCTCCGGGCTGCAGCTGGAAATCGGCGGCAACGGCAGCTTTACCCGCCGGTTCGAGCTTTATGACGGTGAAGGCAGACTGCTGCCCGCAGCGGGCAGCGGGGAATTATACCGGCTGGACTTTAAGGCTACCGAAATTGACTCTACAGCCATTATTCCCGACAGAGCTTCCTCTGCCTCCACGCTGCGGATCGTCATATATAATCAGGATGACGCACCGCTATCCGTTAAGGGTCTGAAGCTAGAATATCTGCTGGACCGGCTTGTTTTTGCTGCAGAAGGTGAGCAGCCGCTCCGCCTGCTCTACGGTAATGCTGAAGCTGCTGCCCCGCAATATGATATTGTAAACTTCAAGGATTATATTGCCGGAGAAGGCAAAATGCTGGCCGGACTCGGGGCGGCAGAGCTCCGGCAGTCACCTGCAGCGGACACCCCGCAGACCAGCTGGTTCCAGGGGCGGACCGGGTTCAACATTGTGATCATTGCTGTGTCACTGCTGCTTATTATCTTTCTGGCCCGGAAATTGGGGCGGAAGTAGACAAAGCAGCCATAAATAAGCCAGACGTGGAAGATTGCTGTGACCCTCCACGCCTGGCTTATTGTTTTGCTACCTACTTGTTGACTAGCTGGATCCTTTTGCAAAAATAAACTGCCGTCATATACATCCAGCTGTTTACCGTAATAATGTCTTCACTAAGCGAACAGTGTTTGTCCGGAATATTTGTATCCGGATCTGCCTTCAGATGTGAACCAAAGGTGAATCAGGCTATATTTACGCATGCTGCACCCTCCTGTATCCGTAAAAAAGCTGCTGAATAAAATCGATGTGATTTTTCATTCGTCCGATATCGCTCGTTTATGCACACTTGGGGAAATTTAATAAGATATTGAATCTATTTAAGTTGTTCTAGAACCTTCTCTCTCAGTTGAATTGTATCTACTCCAATTCCATTCACAAGAAAAGTAGGGGTACCGAAAACCCCATTAGCTGCTGAAATTTTAAAATCTTTCTTTACATCTAGCAGATACTTATTTTTCTGTAATTCCTTCTTAAATAACTTAAAATCAACTCCATCGATCTCTTCCTTTACAAAATTTAATATAAATTCTTCAGTTGCCCAAATTTTCATTTCACTTCCTTGATTTTCCAAAAATTTCTCTTTGAATTCCCAAAATAATTTAGAATTTTGATTATAGATTGTTTCTGCCGCAAGTGCAGCTTCTATGGAGTCAGGGCCAAGAAAAGGAAAGTTAATAAAGTAAAATTGCACTTTTCCAGTGTCAATAAATTCCTTTTTAAATTCTGGAAACACTTCTTTATCCCAGTTTTTACAGACAGGACATTTAAAGTCTAAGAATTCAATTACTTTAACAGGAGCACTTTCTTCACCTAAGAAAGGTTGGTTCTCAAGATCAAAATCTCCCTTTTTAATATCCAATTTACCTTTAGCATCCATTAAAGTCGGGAGTTCATTTGCACTTGTTTTTTCATTAAAAATATTAAAAAAAGATAGTATAACTACTATTATCACCACAAAACCTAATACAATAGTATATTTCTTGTGATTATTTTTCATTTAGCACCCCTATATTTATGTGAGCATTTTGCATTAATCTAAGCCCTTGCTATACAAAGGGATTTTGGATATAAAAAAGGACTTCACCCCAACTTGGAGAAGTTTTTTGGTGACGAAACCAAAACACTCAAGAGGAGGAAGCCCCTTTTGTATATTCTCCAAGAAAGTCTATTTTCCTTTGAGGAGCTTCAAAAAATCGAATCGAAAGAACGACTGCCTATCTTTTTTAGTGCACTGGACTTACGACCGTATGCGAGGCAATTGAGAAACCCTTCACCCCGAGGAGCGGATGGGCACTGCCGTCAAGGCATTCTTCGCGCATTACTCGCGGCTCCCTTAGAGAACATCGATACGTTCACCGGCCTAGCGCGTAGACTGGAGTTTGACCTTCGTTTCCGTTACCAATGTGGACTTCGGCTGGACATCTTCGCCCCTTCGATCTCTACGTTAAGCCGGGTTTTTGCCGACTTGACTCGCAAAAACCTCGCCCAGCAGTTGTTTGAGGATCTTGTCGCTCAGTGCCAAGAAGCTGGAATCCTAGGCGGCACTCATGTCGCCATCGACAGCGCAGCCATTCACGCTTACGAGAAAAAAGAACCTAAGCGAAAAAGCGAACTCACCGGCAATGCCAATTGGGGAGTAAAACTCGATGCGTTTGGCAACAAAGTTAAGTGGTTTGGCTATAAGCTGCATCTGGCCGTCGATACGAAGAGTGAACTTCCGATTGCCCTAAACGTTACACCTGCTCATGTGAATGATGGCGATGAGGGACCTACACTCATGAAGCGAACCGTCGAACGATTCAAGCCTCGTTTTTTCATGCTGGATGCAGGATATGACCAAATGAAAAACTACGAAACGGCTCGCAGCGTCAAGGCCCAAGCGATTATTCCAATGAATCCGCGGAATGAAAAGGAACCCCCTGCAGGTATGACAAGCAAAGGGACACCTTGCTGTTCGATGGGGTTTCCGATGACGTATTGGGGACAGGAAAAGGAACGTTTGAAGTTTCGTTGTCCACACGCTACGGGGAAAGTGGATTGTCCTTTAGGCATGACGGCTTGCTCCACTTCCAATTATGGGATGGTGGTCAAGGTCGACACTCAGCAAGACCTTCGCCGCTATGCAATGCCGCACCGAGAAAGTCGGGGCTGGAAGGAACTCTACAACAAGCGAACCAGTGTAGAACGCTGTAATTCTCGAATGAAGACCTATCTAACCGCAGACCAATTGCATGTTTGGGGTATTCAAAAAGTTACGACTCACCAATATTTGAATGCCATTGTGCTGCTTGCTTCTGCGCTCGCTGTATCGAGACAAAGAGTCGTAACTGCCGCTTAAATTTAGCCTTTCCGCAAATTCTGCCCGTCTGTCCATTTTTGCTCTTCTTTTCTCAAAACCTAAATTTATCATGCAGTATAGCCTTATCTTTTTCCTGGAAATGAATTATGCAAAATGCTCATGTTAAAAAACACTTATATGCATTTTTTTGCTGTTGCCTAATAATTGAGTTACAGCCGTTCCCATAGTATGGAAAAACGGCTGTAATAAAGTCTATCCTCTTTTCCTAATATTAAATACAGTCATAAAGATTAGGCTTAGTGTTAGTGAAATAAAGCCCCCAATCCATCCTATTAGAGGTGCATATTCAAAAAAACTTTTCCCTAGAAGAGTGAATAGAAAAAAAATAATAGCCAAAATATTAAAAGTTATTACCACTCTTTTGATTTTCATAATTCATGTCCTTCCCTAGATCAATCACATTGTGCTAAACAATAACCAACTGCTGCGCCTGCACCGATATCGGCTGCTGCTAAGCAGGCATAACAAGCTAACCCTGCAGTAGCAGCACATCCAGCAGCACATAAAATTCCTAAAACAGTAATAGCCCAAGCAGCTACTCCTTGAGAAGCTAAACAATTATTCATACATGACCAAAAACTTTGTATTCCGACTTTTGGAGCAAGATCGATTTTACTACCATCAGGTAGATACTTATAACCAGAAATAATTTTTCCAGTTTCACTAACTTGAGCATCAATTTTCGTTACTCCATTAATTTGAATAATGGAATGTACTTGACCGTTCTTATTTTTCAATCCAAGGATCAGTTGTGTCTCAAGTACTTCTCCATCACTATTAATTGTAATAATATAGTTGCTGCTATTTTCTCCACCCAGTAAAGGATAATATACAAAATAAAACTCTGAATCAAAGCTACTCACTTTTAAAATATGTTTTTTCTCCATATCATAACTGAGCTTTTTGGAAAACTCTTTATGCATTTGGATTAAACCTTGTTCGAGAGCACCACTTTCATCAACCTGTTGATAAATTTGGCTAGCGATATCTTGATTATTCTCAATTCTTGTAAATACCTGATCCTCGTCTGCAGAAGCAGCAGTTACTTTGGCACTTTGGGATAAGATGCTAGTACATAAAAAAATAATTGCTACAAGTGACACAAAACCTTTAGAAAAGCCCTTAGAAATTCTGAACAATCACACCATCTCCTAAAATATAGTATTTTATAACATAAAAAACCATATCATTTTTTAGGCAATTATGTCAATTAATAAATTTATTATCAAATAATCAATTCAGAACCAATATCACAACTTTTTTTGACAAAGAATAAAGAAGAATATTCACTCTAAAGTGTGTACTCCCCTTTTTTTAAGTAACCAGGATTTGCAGATGTTTTTCCATCTCTAACCCCGTTTTTTCTCCGTTTGATCTTTTATCGCTAATTTTGGTTTTGAGCTAAAAAAGTCTTATAAATAAATTGCGGGACATGCCTGTCGAGTCATTTTCCTACTATATGTAATTAATTTATTGAAATGAATTTTTTCCTTCACTTGCCCGGCCTCTGCTTCTTCTTCTGGAGTGAATGCAAAATAACCCCGCACAGCGGGGCTGGGTCTATACATGAAGCATTCATAATAAGTAAAAATTCGCCACCTAATTTTCAGATGAAGCCAACTATTCTGAATAACTTAATTTCGCCGAAACTGCCCTCAGCGCGATAGATAGCCCGAATTAGATGACGTTTTTTCTGACTAATAGCAGCATATCCTAAACACATAGAATTTAGGTGGCAAAAATCAAGCTAAATTCCGCACTACCCGTCGCTATTCTTCATGACCTGCTGAACGATTATTTCAGTGCACTGCTCCACACTATCTGTAAAAATATCCACCTCAACATCATACACTTCTTCGACGAACGCCAGCTGCTCCAGCGCCTGTCCGATCCGCCGGTCTCCCCGTTCCCGTTCTCTGCGCGCAAGCTCTTCCGGCGGACAATGGACACCGACCCGCAGCAACGGATACTCAGCCAGGCATTCCGCAAAATCTGCTCTGCTGAAGGCATTATCAATTACCGTATCCAGTACAAGATTAATCCCTTTATCCGCAAACATCGCAATTGTCCGGTGATAAAAATAAGCTGTCTCTACCGGTATCAGCCGGTTATTATGACGGTCCTCCATCTGCTCAATCACAAGATCGAAATCATCCACACTGAAATGAAAATAATCCTAAATCTTTCTGGTAATAATATGTGTAAAAATAGCAATGTCCCTGTACGGGCTCTGCCTGCCGACCGCAAGCTCCAGCTGCACCATCCGGTTATGCCAGTCCTTATCCTGCTTCACTTCATTATCAGTAATATATCCGTACAGATTATGTATCCCAAAATGCCCTGCAATCTCATAGCCTGCACTGCTTAGCCAATGCGCCAGCTGTTCGTAAGAATCACAGTATAATCAGTCTGAATCAGTCCGCTGTACTCCTGACTGTTGCCGATAGCGGCCAGTGCACTGTCCGGGTCCTTGTTCAGAATGGCCTTTTTCATCACCTCGGCTGCCGGATTATGGGCAATCAGCGACAGATACCCCCCCCGCCTGCTGGCAACCGGCAATCAACTCGAGAAACCGCTGCGGATCTTCCGTATATTCAAGAATGTTATGGCAAAAGCTCCACTCGAACGTCCCCAGCCCGCCGGCTACCTGCTCAAATGAATCATTAATGTAGCGGGCATCCGGGTGTAGTGCAAATAGGCTTCGATTGATGCTGAAAAGGCAGCTGTTGTGTTCACATTCCTACTCCTTTCTTTCTGCATCAGATTTTTTAATCTATCGTTTTCAAGACCTCATCTTCAACACTTAGCTTTCTACTCGATACAATCACCGAAGAAGCCATCTCCTGTTTATCGCTCAAAAGCCGGTGTACAATTTCCTCAACAGTCCCCTGTTTTGTCAGACGACTCACGTCGGCAACAATGGGATAATAGACATAAACCGGCCTTTCCTGGCCAATCCGATAAGCACGGTCTGTAGCCTGGTTCTCTACCGCTGGATTCCACCAGCGTGTGTAATGAATGACATGATTAGCGGAAGTTATTGTGAGCCCCGTCCCCGCCGCCTTCGGTGATAAAATCATGGCGTCAAAACCTTGTTTCCCGTTAAATAGATCAACCTGTTCCTGTCTACGATCTGTCATGCCGTTAATAATCATCGGGTTTATTTCAAAACAATCACGGATGGTTTTGCGCAAAATCTCCTGCATTTTAATATATTCTGAAAAAATAAGTACCTTCTCACCCTTGTCTCTTGCTTTACGTATAATTTCAATGGTTTCTTTCAGTTTGGGAACCTGTTCGTAAGGTATATTCATAAATTGGTCAGCCACAAGAGCAGGATGGGAACTAAGCGCTTTAAGCTTTTGAATAGCCTGCAGTCCATCCATTGCCTTATTGCGGACCAACGTGATTACTTCACTGTATAATTTCGCCTGGTCTTTACCCAAAGGCACTTTTGTCATAACAGACTGCTTAGGCGGCAACTGATCTCCCAATTCTTCTGATTTGGTACGCCGTTTATATACCATGGAAATACGTGCAAGCAACTGTTGCTCCGTTTGTATGTCTCTTGTTTCACTATCCAGTTTGTTTACAAATTCCTCTTTAAACTCTCTTAAACTCCCAAGCAATCCTGGCTGTACATAATCCATAATAGACCACAATTCACTTAATCCATTCTCTACCGGCGTTCCTGTCATAGCCAGACGGAATTTCGATTTCATAGCCTTCAATACCTTGGAAGCGGCTGTTGAAGGATTCTTAATAGCTTGAGCTTCATCGCAAATAATGGCCTGCCAGTCTACTTGACCGAAAATCAGCTGGTCTTTAGCTAAGGTATGGTAAGTGGTGACTGTAATGCCATTACGCTTGAGTACTTCTGCATCTTTCACACGTTCTCCTCCACGGTGAAGATACAACAAATGCAGCAATCCAGGGGCAAACTTACGTATTTCTTTCTCCCAATTGTCCATAAGCGTTTTGGGAACAACGACTAATGTAGGAGTGAGACTATTTATTTCCTGTAGATACGAAAGAAAAGAAATAACCTGAATGGTCTTCCCTAAACCCATATCATCCGCCAGTAATCCGCCGAGCTTACGGTAATGTAATGCTTTCATCCATACATAACCATCCGTCTGAAACGGCTTTAATGTTGCCTTCAAGTCCGCAGGAGGTAGTTTGCTGAAAATCCCAAGATCCTGCATCTCCTGCTGTGCTTGTAAAATGGGTTGATTATACTCCAACTGTCCTATGTTCTCAAAAATCTCAAGAACATAGGGTAGTTTAGTAATATCTACAAGACTGTTGGCAGAAAACAGCTCACTTTTGGCCTTCTCCATAGATTCTGCAAAACCCTCAGCATTTTGTGGAAGCTTTAGCCAGTTCCCGTTCCATTCAATGAATTCTTCACCGCTCTGCTGGGCCTGGTTGATAAGATTAAGCATTTCAGGAGCTTCCCATATCTGCCCCACTTCGCCATTCTCATCCTGTGCAGAGAAACCAAAATCGAGTTCAAACCAGCCTCTTTCCTGTTCAGAAGCATGTACAAACGGCTGCGCCCGGTACACACGGATTCCCAGCGACTTGACCCGTTCACCAAACAGAGCCAGGTCGAGTCCCTCCATTTCCGGCAAATAAGCTTCCGGGTTCTCGGCAAATTTAGGAATGTCTGCTCCTTTAATACGCGGCAATTGTCGAATTCGCTGTGCATTTTCGACAACGGACGGTTTGACGAACACTTTTCGCTGCTTATCATCCATAGCATAGCGACTGGAATTAGCACTCATATCAGCCAGCAGTTCAGGTGCAACATGATCTGAGGACCCATATTCAGGAGCAAAAGTGATTGCTTTTTGATCATAATTCAGAGCAATATCCACCTTATCAACAAATAAGTACTCCTGATGCTGGAGGTAGTCATCCATTGCATAACAATTCCTAACAGCCGTAGCTCTTACCTCTGCAACATAGGTGAAAATGTTATCCCGGTCTAACGGATTAGGTGCTTGATCAATCAGCCGCTGAAATTGATATTGCTCGGCATCCATGAGAAGTGTTTGCTGATTTGGGAGGATAATCCACGGACCCACATTCTTGGCAGTCCTCTCCAAATGCGCCCATTTTTCATGTTTTTTTTCGAGTACGAACTTAAAATGCGGGCTGCCTACCGCACTTTCATGCCCCAGCTTAAGTTCCAAACGCACAGGTTGCGGAATATCCAATCTCTCCCGTAATTCATGCGGAATACCTGCAAACTTTTCATAAGATAAACAGTAGCTGTCTCCCCGCTTCTCCAGGAATTCCTCATACCACAAATCCTCCAGCAATTCGAGAATATCAGCATGTGCAAGTTGCCGGAGTTCAGATATCCGTAAATTTAATGGAAAATGCAGCGTCTGGCTCTCACGGGTAATCCGGTAGTCGATTCCGTCCGGGACCAGTTTCCGATTAATATCAACTTGGGGTAACAAAGCCCCCTCGGATGTACCTTTTCTTCTGTTTAAAAAACCAAACATCCCCGCCATTTTAGGTTCTCCTCTTAGAATTCTCCGTTTAAGTATTCTCTCATAGAATCATCGAATCTGCTCTGCCAGCCACCCCGATGATCCAGTTTCCTGATAAACAACGGAATACCCTGCTCATATGAATACGGTACTTTAAACATACCCTCTCTATTTTGCTGGCTTCTGCTATTAATAAAGGCTTTTGAGCGGCTCATTGGATGAATGAAACGGTCAAACCCTTCTCTATGATAGAAATATGCCGCTCCTATATTTCCATATTCAACAATTACAAATTCTTCAAAGTAAATGAACGCGATCATCGGATCCTGGATGAGTTCCACATCGCTCATATAATCAATAAATCTTTTCCAATAATTCAACCGCTTGTTATCCTGATCTTTTTCAAAAATGATTTGCAGTTTTCTTTGAATAAGCCATCGCTGTACTTGACGTATTGACCCCTCATTCAAAAATTGCCAATCAGTTAATCGTTCCCGGGGATCTCTTAAACGCTCCACAGCCTGCTGGACTATTGTGGTATGGAACTGGGTATAATCCCTGTTTTCAAAATAAATCCGCATCAGTTGTTTGTACTCATCCATTGAATAATTATTAAGGACTCTAACTATAAACGTTGTACCTTCCCGCTTAATAAACTCATCAGAACTTAGTGCCTTTTTTAAAACATCATCCATTAATAAAGATTCAAGATTAGATTCTTTTTCTATTCTTAACGAATGGAAGGCATTATCGAGTTTTATTCCAGCCATTAGAACAGCATATACCAGTCCTTCAGCCAATCCATTATTATGGTTAATTGCACTTTCCATATAAGCTTGCAGTTTTTCATCCAACATAAGAAAACCGAAAGAATCCACTTCATAAATCAGGCTGAGGAGATCCTGGACAGCCGAACTATCCACCTGATGCTGAAAAATATTCCATGCTGTTTTGCCGACTACTGCCGAGTATCTCGCGGTCAAAATCCGGTTAATCTTCGCCAAGGTTTCCGGACTCTCCTCCGGAAAAGGATAGTCATTATAAATCAGCATCAATACTTCCATCTTCTTCAGGTTTTGAGCCAGTTCTGTTAGATGATCGAAATCGGTTGAACGAATGACTTCAAGCAGCCGGGGAAGGATAAGCTTCCCTCTATGCTTTATAATAGCTGCCTCCCGATTCTTAAACTTCTTCTCCAGCTTATCTCTTTCTTCTACTAATAATCTTGGTTTAAAAGAAAAGTCATAAAAAAACTGGTTAATTTCCATTAGTTTCACCTAATTGCTGCAGCTGATCAATCATTTGATCATCCTTTAGACGGAACTTAAATTCTACACGTCTGGATTTTTCCGGATCAATAGTGCTATCTTGCTTCAAAATAGGGATACTAAAGGAGCGGCCATTGGCCGTAATAACACCCTTAAGTTCCTCTTTAAATGGAAAGTCAGGAAAACCAGGCTGGAATACTTCCTGCACAACTGATAATGCCCTGTCTTGCGACAATTTCAAATTATACAAATAGCCCCCTGCCGTGTCCGTATGACCCTCTACAATGATTTGGGAGATTTCTCCCCGAAAACGGTCGGACAGCAATATCTGAATATATTGCGGGATAAACTGCTGCAAGTATGATCGTCCGTCAACGGATACCTGACTGCTATTGGTATCAAAAAATACTCCTCCGGAAAACCGGATCGCTCCTGTCTGTGGGTCTACTTCTAAAGCAAGATCGGAATCTGCGAAAGCAGCAATTAATTCCTGGATGATCTGTGACTTTACCCCTACTACATCCGCAATCATTTCATTGGTTTTGTTTATAGCTGCCTCTTTTTCAATTACTGCAGCCTCTTTCTCTTCATATGCAGACTGCGTGTTAAATATAGTAACCATAAGAACCAAGGCGAAAATAACAAGCAGAGCTGACATTAAATCCGTATATGATACCCAAAAGCTTTCCTTCTCACCCTCATGTACCCGCGACATTTGCCGTTCATTTCGAACTACTCTAGCCATAATATATCAGCACCTTATTCTATAGTTACAGGATTAATCAGCCGTTTGGACTGGCGGTTTATTTCATTGACTGCCTGCTTTAGTGTCTGCATGGCATCCGGAAGGTCGATCAATCCTTCTTGTATGGCATCGACACCACTAGCCAGATGCTGGACTGATTTAGTAAGCTCCTGATCGAATTGTGTAAATGTATTTTGTAAACCGCGGTGCATATCATCAGTAAATTGATTCATTGAGGTTTCAAGATGCTTGTTCGTTTTTGCTAATGATTCACTTGCTGATTCCCATACAAAACGTAAGGATTCAACACGTTCATCCATACCTGAAATTTGCTCCACCAGTGTTTCCTGCAGCCGGTCAGATACATCATCTATTTCTCTGCGTTCTTCCTGAATACTTTGGAACAGGATTTGCAGATCTTCCTGCAGGTTAACAAAAGTCTCATTATTGTTAGTAAACTTATCAAAGATTGCTTCCAGTTCAAGATTTGACCTTTGGCTAAGTTCCGCCTGTTTGGACAAGCTTCCCGCCAGCGTCTGCTGACTTTGTGTAATATTTAGAATGTGCTGCAAGCTTTCATCAAACCGGCTCTGGAATGTAAGCTGCTGCTCGGTATGATTATGTATTGAATCTACATTTTCTTTCAAAGTACCCAGGTGTTTGTCAAAATAGTCGTTAAATATTTGCCGCTCTTCTATCATTTTATTTAATAATTCCGAGGTAACGGACTGTGTCTCAATATTTTTTTCTGAGGCATCGTTTAGAACGGATACGCTTTTCTCCAGAACACTCTGATAATCCGTTATTCTTTCGGTATAATTATGTATTTGTTCAGCAAGAGTTGTAGTTTTGTTTGCCATGTCAGCCTGCCCAGCTGCTGATTCCTGCATAGCTTGCACTAAAGCCGACATATCAAAATGAACCTTCTGCTGCCATTCCAGAGTTAAATTTAGCGTCTCACCTAAGTTTTTCATATGGTCGCCGGTCAGTTCATTTAACTGGGTTACAAATTGATTGACCATTTGCTGCATGCCATGCGACTGATTAAGCGAGGTTGACTGCATCAGATCCGAAACGATCTGCTGGGTCTGCTCCATCTGCGGAGCTATCGCTTGCTGGATTGAACTCGCCACACCGTTAACCATATTTGGAATTAACACTTCGGACAAAAAGGATTGGAAATCCTGCATTTGCTTCTCTTGTCTTTGATCCAGACTGAACAGCAGTGTGCTCTGATCCTGCGTCGGAAATGCCTCGTCCAGACTCCGTCTGATTATGCCAAATGACTTCGTTAAAGTAGGATAGAAGTATCCTTTATCTAGCCACTGCCAGACAAGAGCCAAACCAATACCACAAATCGAAGATAAAAATTTCACCTGCATACCTTGCAGTAATCCATCTATACCAGCTTGCATAGCTGCAGAACCATCATTCATACTCAGATTGGATACACCAGTTGCAATTCCGATAAATGTACCGATTATGCCCATGGACAGAAATATTCCACCAACGATCTCCGCAAATTTTCTTTTACCAAATTCATTTACAAACTGCTCTTCAAATAAAAACTCATATACATCAGGTGTATACGGGGTTCCGTTTTGTCTATACTCCATATATTTTTTGTAATAATGCTCCCAGGCAGGGGCCAGGCATTTCTTTATGTATGGAATACTGCTGCTGTTCACCCATTCCGTGAATGTTGTGATTTTTTCTGCTTCATCAGATATCTCTTCTAATTCCTTGATCTTTAATTCAATTTCTTTCGCTGCTTTTTTGCTTGATTTATACGGAGAAAATACTTTTATACCGCATATCACAAAAATTGTTACCATAGCTCCTATATAGAATCCGTAAAACAAAGGTGACACCAAAAACTCTTTCATTATTAACCTCCATTTTAAAAAAATACTAATTTTAGCTAGACTAAAGTCCCAGGTTGGGATATTTATGTAGTTCTATCTTATTATATATAACAACTCCTTTATTTCCAATGTGTTATATTAATTTTGGAATAAAAAAAAGCGCTGTTTCCAGCGCCTTCATAATTACGGCTCCCGCGGGGCCTCAAACGTATGCCCGCAGTTCGGACAAAACCGCGCATCCGCCGGCACAGTGCTGTTGCAGTCTTTGCATATTTTCACATCACCCAGTGCAGAAATCTGCTCCAGATTGGCTTCAATTTCCGCTTTCAGCGCAAGAATACGGCTCATGTTTACCGCATAAGCATCAGTTGGCAACGGTGAGCCCTGAAGGGTGGCTTCAAACAGCTGTTTGCCCATCGCTTGATACTGCTTGTCGATTTCACTTTGCTTGCCGCTGTTCTGCAGTTTGAGGCGGTTTACCTCTACAACAGTCTTGGCTTTGTTGCCCGCCTCGCTTACCCCTGCCTTGAACTTATCAAAAAAACTCACTTGGCATCCCTCATTTCCTCTGATCATGTCGCTTATCTGTAACAATCGTCAGGAAGCGCGCTTCCCTGCTATATTTATTCATGAATGCACCACAATAGCCCAGACAACCCCGCGCTACAGCCTGCATATTAATTGTATAAACCACTCTATCCTTCCTTCATCATAACGTATCTATACAACTTTTAATATTTTTATCCTATTGCTGGACTGCATCTGGAAGATAAATTATAGTAGCATGAGGAATAATTTGTAAAAAGGACGTGGGCCTGCTGATGCTGACTGCACTGATCACCGCTGTACTTATAGCATTCTCCTTTAAAATCATTGAACTGCTCATCGGACTATTCAGCAAGCATCATATACGGTTCGCCGTTTATTACTGGGGAGCTCTGCTTATTGCCTTGAGTCTGTTCATCAAGGACAATTTTGTCTACAACCTGCCGCATGATTTTCTTGCCGTACTGCCGCTGTGTCTTCTCATTCTGCTCATTAACGGACTGGTAGCCAGACGCTCCGGCTATTCACCCAGAGGCCGCTTCAATACCATTAATTTTATTATCGCCTATCCTGTACTTGAGGAGATTGCCTTCCGGGGGCTGGCGCTGCCTGTGCTTGCCCATAATGAAACCTTTGGTGCCTTGTCCGGGCTGGAGCTTGGATATGGCCTGATTCCACAGCTCAGCCTGGCGGTGATTATTACGGCCGTTCTGTTCGCGGTCTCCCACCTGCAGTACTATAAGCTCAATGCCGAAAGCATCCGGTTCATGGGGTTTGCGCTGAGCGGCGGACTGTTCTTCGGGCTTGTCGCACAGGCGACAGAGTCAATCCTTTTAACCATTTTAATGCATATATCCTTTAACGCTTCCGCGGCACTATATTCTTATAACAAGAGAAAGCTGGCTAAACAAGTAGAAACGGCCATGCCGTCCTTCAGAGAAGGCGGTAACCGTTTCTGCGAGAAATATAAGGATTATTGATAGCGTAAAACATACAAATTCTTATATTTTAAAAAAAGAGTACCGCTCATCACCTACAGAGCCAGTGCCTCTTCTGTAATTCTTCTGATATCCACCGGAGACAACGTCTCCTCGTTCACCATATCCGGCAGGATCTCTGCCAGGAAATATTCCACGCATTTCAGGTCAATGTTCTTGATCTTGATCAGCGCGTTGCGGTACATGACCACAAATTCCTTCTCCGTGTTGCCCCGCTGCATTTCCGCAAACGCCTCATACACCTGATCCATTTTATCCGCAACCTCAAGAATCAGCCCCTCCAGCGACTCATCCTTGCCCTCACGCAGCTGCTGGACGAAGATGCTTTTGAATTCCTCCGGGATATGCTCCTCAATAAAGTTATGGATCATCCCTTCCTCAACCTGCTGGATCAGCGACCGCAGCTGCAGCGAGGAATGCTTCACCGGCGTTTTGATGTCCCCGATAAAAATCTCGCCATAATCATGGCTGCTCGTAATCTCGTAAAGCTTTTTCCAGTCGATCACCGCACCGTTTTTCTCCTCAATATCGGCCAGCGTTTTGGCGTACTGTACGACCTTCCAGGAATGGGCAGCTACGCTATGCTCCTCGAATTTGAATTTACCCGGGCAGCGGATAATCCGCTCCAGCTCATTCAGTGAACGAAAATACTTATGAATCCCCACAGGCCAGTCCTCCTTGTTCTTCATAGTCTTTGCAGGAAAGTCAGTTCATTTCATTGAGATCGGGAGGTAGAGCTACTCATAGTATAGGCCGGGAATGTTAAGCGGGAATTTAACCGGATGGCTTCTTATGTTAACCCCCCCCCACAAAGTGAGGCCTCTCATGGATGCTGACTCAGGTACTTTGCGGGGACCCCGAAAATGTATAAAGAAGCTGGCAAGGCTGGCCTGACCAGCTCCGGCCCCGCCTTTTTGCGGACCCCGTCCCCGCCTTAGGTCTGGATTCAAAAACAGTCCCCGGTCCGTTTTGCGCAGCTTCAAATCGCCGTACAATTAACACATAGATAACGGATATTGAGAAGAGGCCTTCGGGTGTATCCATAACAAGAGAGGAAGATTATGAATGAAAAAATTGTACCGTTCCACCACAGACAAAATGCTTACAGGCTTGTGCGGAGGGCTGGCCCGCCACTTTAACCTGGATACCACCCTCGTTAGACTGCTTGTTGCTGCCGCTGCATTCTTCAGCTTCGGCACTGTCCTGGTCATCTACATTATCGCCAGCATCATTATTCCAAAAGAGACCTACGGCAACGGATTTACAGATAGTTTTGACCACTATTAATCGAAAAAGCGTTATAGGTTAACGTTTAGATCAGACAATCCCAATCCCAATCCCAATCAAATTCAAATCAAATTCAAATTTAAAGGAGAAATGAACATGAGCAGCATCTTTAATCGTATTACAACTTTGACTAAGGCGGCTATCCACGAAGGACTGAACAAGCTGGAGGATCCGGTTCTGCTGACCGGCCAATATCTGCGCGACCTCGATGACAAAATCAGCAGCGCCGAAAGCAAACAGCGTGAGCTGAAAGTAACAGCAAGCGTGCTGGAACGCCGCAAAGCCGAGTATCTGGTACAGGCAGACAGCAGTGAAGCTGCAGCAATCCAGGCGATGAGCGAAGGCAATGAGCCTGCGGCCAGAGTTGCAGTGGAAGCCAAGCTGCGCTATCTGGAAAGCGTGCAGGAGACCGAAACCATTCTGGAAGAAACCCTGCAGGCCCTGGCTGCCCTTGAAGTTAATCTGCAAAATGCCAAAGCAGAGCACACCCGGCTGAAAGCCAAAAGAGCTGAGCTGGCCGAACGCGCCCGCAAAGCGGCAGAAGCTAACAAACGCGCAGCGCAAAACAGTGCAGCATCATCTTACCCGGGAGCCCCGGTACGCGGCCACGTAATCAACGCTGGCGCTGCCACCCGCGGCTTTGAGCGGATGGAAGACAAGATCAATGAGTGGGAAGCACAGGCTGGTCCTTTTGCTCAGCCTGCCGCTCCTGCCATCGACCCTGCGTTGCAAGGCGCAGTGGAAGCCGAACTAGCCCGCCTGCGCAGCAAGCAGTCGGACAGCAGCAAATAAGCTTGGTTAAGCAAGCATTCTATTCCAGGTAAATAAGCAGCGATCCCCGGGTTATCCGGGGGTCGCTGCTTTGCGTTGCAGGCAGATAGGCAACCGTTATATCAATGATCGTTACGAAAAATTACAGGAATATCAGCACCCGGCTGTAACGGACACAGGAGGCGTTATTTTGCGAAATTTCCGGATTTCCGCTGGCTAACGGACTCAGATGACGCTATCTGCCCATTTCATCTGCAATCTACAGCATTTCGCACCTGTTAAGGTCACTGGAGTCCGTTACATTTCCGCGGCGCACGTAATTCCGGAAATAACGTCTGCACGGTCCGTTAGACACATCACATCCCAAATTACTGTTTACTTCATCACCTTTCTATATTTCCTACGCTACTCTATCTCTCCACATATCCAAAAAAGGAGACCCCGGCAGCCGCTACCCGGCTCCCGGAATCTCCCTTCCATTACACATTCCATTCAACTGTGTTCCATCACAAGTCGCACCCATATTCGCACACCATGCACCAGCATGTCTTCATCAATGTTGAACTGCGGCTGATGGATCGCATGCGTAATCCCCTCAGCTGCATTGCCGCAGCCGATAAAGGCAAACGCGCCGGGTACCCGGTCAAGATACCAGCCGAAATCCTCCCCGGCGAGGTTGGGCTGGCTCAGCAGTATAGCCTGCGCTTCACCCAGCACTCCGCGGGCTGCCCGAAGCATCCGCTCCACTGCCGCAGCGTCGTTAACAACAGCGATGCCCTCGCGCAGCTCCAGAAGGTAATCACCGCCGTGAGCCCCGGCCGCCGCTGAAGCATGGCGCCGCAGCCCTTCAGTGATCGCGGCCACCGCTGACTTCGAGAAGGCCCGGAACGTCCCGGTCAACTCGCTGTGATCAGCGATCACATTAACCGCCGTGCCGGCTTGCAATGTACCGAAGGCCAGCACCGCCGCTTCCTGCGGGTCAATCTGATTGGCCATCAGGCCGTTGACGCCGGCTATGAACTGCGCTGCCATCTGAATCGCATCCGCCGCCTTATGCGGGACACTGTGATGTCCGGCTGTGCCCTGGAACTCCACTTTGAAATGACTGGAATCCGCCATTGCATAATGCGGATGAATGCCCAGCATTCCTGCCGGAAGCTCCGGCATCACATGCAGCGCATATGCGTAGTCGGCTCCCTCCAGAATGCCGGCTTCGATCATATCGCGTCCGCCGGAGAATAGTCTGCCGTCCAGCGGACTTTTAACCGCGCCTTCCTCAGCAGGCTGAAAGACGAACACTACTGTTCCGGCCAGCTGTTCCCGGAAAGCAGCCAGTGTTCTGGCCGCCCCCAGGAGCATGGCGGTGTGGGCATCATGGCCGCAGGCATGCATGATGCCGGCATTCACTGACTTATAAGGCAGCTCATTCTGCTCCTGTATCGGGAGTGCATCCATATCAGCCCGCAGCAGAATGACCGGTCCGCTGCCCGCCAGCCCCTGCAGCGTACCAACAACGCCCATCCCGAAATGCCTGCCGACATTCCGCTGAACGGTAAGTCCCCATTCCTCCAGAAGTCCGGCGACGATCCCAGAGGTGCGGGTAACATCGTACAACAGCTCCGGATGAGCATGAAGGTCACGGCGGATTGCCGTGACCTTCTCCTTTAACTGTCCGGCATAGCTCATCATAGCTTCCAAATCCGGAGTACCGGGCATCAGAGTGTCACCAGTAACTTCCAGATTGCCAGTATCCATATTAACCATGCGACTTATAATCCGCCTTCAAATCTGTCCTGCCGGTTGCGAAGCCTTGACGTAACGGTTCTCCGGCACCGGAATCCCCAGATTGCCGCGCAGGGTGTCGCTCTCATATTCTGTGCGGAACAGTCCGCGTTCCTGCAGAATCGGCACGACCCGGTCCACGAATTCTTCCAGCCCGTTCGGAACAGCAGCTGCGATCATAAATCCGTCGGCGCCGCCGGATTCAAACCACTGCTGGACCTGGTCGGCCACCTGCTCCGGTGTGCCAATGAAGCTGCTGCGCGGCGTAGCCGACTGCAGAGCTACCTGACGCAGCGTCAAGCCGCGTTCCCTGGCATCCTTTTTGATTTTGTCCGTGCCGCTCTGGAAGCTGTTTCGACCCAGTTCACCGACATCCGGAAACGGCTCATCCAGCGGATACTGCGAGAAGTCATGATGCTCGAAGAATCTGCCCAGATAATTCAGCGCATTCTCAATGGTTACAAGTCCGGCAACCTCCTGGTATTTACTTTCTGCTTCCTCCGGAGTATCACCGATAATCGGTGCAATGCCCGGGAAAATCAGAACTTCATCCGGGTTGCGGCCGAACGAAGCGATCCGCGCCTTAACATCGCTGTAGAATGCCTGCGCGTCTTCCAGCGTATCATGCCCGGTGAAGATCGCATCTGCTTCCTTTGAAGCATAGTTTTTGCCGACCTCGGATGAGCCTGCCTGGAACACTACCGGCTGGCCTTGTTTCGAGCGGGCAATGTTCAGCGGTCCCTTCACGGAGAAGAACTCTCCCTGATGGTTCAGCGTGTGCATTTTTTGCGGATCAAAAAAGATACCGGCTTCCTTGTCACGGACAAAAGCATCATCCTCCCAGGAATCCCACAAGCCGCGTGTCACCTGCAGATATTCCTCGGCGATGCGGTAGCGTTTGCCGTGGTCCGGATGCTCTTTTTTGCTGTAGTTGGAGGCAGAGCCCTCCAGCGGTGAAGTCACCACATTCCAGCCGGCCCGGCCGCCGCTAATGACATCAAGCGAGCCGAACTGGCGTGCCACTGTAAACGGCTCACTGTAGGAGGTGGACAATGTGCCGACCAGACCGATATGGGTGCTGACACCAGCCAATGCACTAAGCAGCGTAAGCGGCTCGAACCGGTTCAGGAAATGCGGAATGGACTTTTCGTTGATATACAGGCCGTCTGCGATAAAGATCAGATCCAGCTTGCCTTCCTCCGCTTTTTTCACCCACTCCTTGTATAACTCAAAGTTCACGCTTGCGTCCGGCTTGGCATCCGGATGACGCCACATCGATGTGCTGCCGCCCACCCCGTGCAGCAGTGCGCCCAGCTTCAGTTGTTTTGGTTTGGCCATGATCGTTCCTCCTTAAAGTTTTGATAGCATTTACTTCATTGAAATTCTTCGCAAAACTCGCTTCGGAAGCATACGCTTAGTTTTGATAGCATCCGCTTCATTGAAATTCTTCGCAAAACTTGCTTCGGAAGCATACGCTTAGTTTTGATAGCATTATCTTCATTGAATTTCATTTTGCAGACGTTCACTGGAAGGGTTAAGTGGAAAATTGCCAGCTATTTCTTAGAATGACTGTGGGAAATGAGGATAGTAATTGGATAAACAACACTTCATTTTGCTGTTTTGTAACGTAAAGGTGCTTTAGAGCCACATTAAGTGCCGAATTCACAACTATTCATTAGAAATCAAGAGAAATAGAAGAAATAAGCAGCAAAAATCCAACTAGTTTTTACGGACCCACCGTCCCTGGAAAATTTTAAAGAAAGCACTTGTTTCGCCTGCCACGAAAGCATAGAAGCGTCACTGCACCAATGCCGCAGCCGCCGCTCCCTGCTTAATCCGCTCAATCTGGGCCAGATGGTTCTGCACATGGTCGATGAAGCCGCGGACGATGTCGCTGATTTTGACCGTGTCGCCCCTGAAATTAATGCCGCTCAGCTCCCAGTCCTCGGCAGCCAGCCGGCTGAGCAGCAAGCTGTTATAGTGCAGCAGACTGCGGAACAGTTCTAATATATCAGCCGCGTTACCGTCATTCGCATACTGGCCGCTGACCCAGGCATCCTGATTGAAGGCCGGCAGCTGCGCTGTCGTGCCTGCAAGGATATCACGGATGCGGAACGACACCACAATGCTGTGATCCGCCAGATGAGCCAGCACCTCAGTGACACTCCAGATCCCCGGACCCGCCTTCCATTTCAGCTGCTCCTCCGTTAATCCGTCTGTAGCCTGCACCAGCTGCAAGTGTGTGTTCAAGTAAGCTTTGAGTTGTGTGCTGCTCATGTAATCCCCTCCAAGGTAAGTCCTGCCTGCGGATAATCAGGCGGTAGCAAAGCGTGATAAGGCAAAAGGACTGATATTATGACTCGTAGTACCAACGATAGCCAAGTCCGCAAGAATCTCTCCAACCACACTGGAAAATTTAAACCCGTGCCCCGAGAAGCCTCCGGCGATCAACACATTGGAGTAAAGCGAATGGCGGTCGATGATGAAATCCTCATCCGGTGTATGCTCATATTTGCAGACAGAGCCTTTCAGCAGCCGTCCGGCCGCACCGGGCATGTAAGCTTCCAACACGCGGCGGAGGTCTCCTTCATCGCTCTCTTCACTTCCGAACGGCCTGAGCGGCTCGCCCGGCTTCCATTCCTGTCCGGTATCATGCCGGCCGATCTTCAGGCCTGATCCGCCTATGCTTGGAAAGCCGTAGTAACCGCCTTCTTCCGCGCCAAGCGTAAAGCCGGGAAAGCTCCCGGCAGCATAATCAGTGCTGCTCTCAAACCAGCCGACCACCTTGCGCACTGCCTTGATCGGCAGCTGCACAAACGGCGCCAGCCCGCTGAACCAGGCTCCGGCGCTAAGAATAGCGCTCGCCCCGTGAATATCGCCGCCGGCTGTATGGACAGTTACGCTGCCTTCGCGGGCCGTCACGTTCAGCACCGGCGTGTCTGTCAGCAGCTCCGCGCCGTGCATCAGAGCCAGCTTGCGGTAGGCGGTGATACAGCGCTCGCTGTACAAATAACCGGCCTCCGGCTCATACATCGCCGTAAAGGATTCCGGCAGCGTAAGCCCCGGCCAGCGCCGCCGGATTTCTGCGGCTTCCAGCAGCTCGGCCCGAACCCCGCGCTGCTGTGCTTCTGCCACTCGTCCGCCGAAGGAATACACCTTGCGGTCTGCAAGGTTAAGCACGCCCGAGCGGACCAGCAGCTCTGAACCGCTGAGCTGCTCGGCTTCCCGCCACAGCGCATCCGCCCGCAGAGCCAGGCCGATATAGGCCGGATCACCGCTGTAAGCGTGGCGGATCAGCCGGGTATCCCCGTGATGGCTGCCCTCCGTGTGCGGCGGATCAAAAGCATCGACCAGCAGCACCTTTACTCCGCGCCGGGCCAGCTCATAGCCGGCGCTCATGCCCATTGAGCCCGCGCCAACGACAATGACATCGTAATGCGTATGTTCTGCTATGATTCAGCACCCCCGTTTACGGCGTAGTACGCTATAGAACGCACAGCCGTCTCTGCAAGGAACCTTGCAGCCACCGGCAGCGCCTGCTCATCCAGATTAAACGCCGGATGATGCCATTCCCGACTGCCGCTTGTGCCGACGAATACGAACAGTCCCGGCACCTCGCGCTGGTAATAGGCAAAATCCTCCCCGGCCGGAGAAGGCACTGGCTTCACAGCCTGATATCCAAGCGCTTCAGCGGCTTCAACCCCAAGCGCAGCCAGCCCCTCGTCGTTGATTACCGGAGGCGGCCCTTCAATCCAGCGGACCTTAGCCGTTGCGCCCAGTGCTGCAGCAACTCCGGAAGCCACTTGCTCGAAGCGCTCCAGCACCTTGGTGCGCACCGCTTCATCAAAGGTGCGGACCGTGCCTTCCAGCACGGCTTTTTCCGGAATTACATTCCACGAATTGCCGCTGTGGATTTGCGTCACACTGACAACCGCGCTGTGCAGCGGGCTGACATTGCGGCTGACAACCGACTGCAGGGCAGTCACAATATGTGCCGCTGCTACAATCGGATCAATAGCCGCTTCAGGTACAGCTGCGTGCGAGCCGCTGCCCTTCACCTCAACGGCGAACCCGTCCGCGGCGGCCATCAGCGGGCCGCCGGTAATGCCGATCGTGCCGACCGGCAGGTCGGGCTTGTTATGCAGCCCGATTACGGCGCGCACCTCCTGCAGCGCCCCGCTGGCAATCACCCGCTGCGCGCCCTGCGCCTTCTCCTCCGCAGGCTGGAGCAGCAGGCGCACCGTTCCCGGCATCCGCTCCTCCTGCTGCTTTAACAGATAAGCGGCGCCGAGCAATGCCGCCGTATGAAAATCATGCCCGCAGGCATGCATTTTGCCGGGAAACAGGGATGCATACTCCGCACCCGTCTCCTCTTGAACCGGCAAGGCATCAATATCGGCCCGCAGGGCGATAACCGGACCGGGCTTGCCGCTTCCGATCTCTGCGATTACGCCGGTTGCCAGCCCGTAATCCAGAATCTTAATTCCCGCCTGTGTAAGCTGCGAAGCAATATATTGGGTAGTCTCATATTCTTCATTGGACAGCTCCGGGTGCCGGTGCAGATGACGGCGGATCCCGGTTAATTGTTCTCCAAGCGCTTCCGCGCTCAGCTCTGCAGCTTTGCTTGTCATATGCAGGCCCCTTCCTCATGTCATTTTCTTTGTTTTTAAACTCTAAGCCTCCGCCGCCACCTCAGCCAATGCCTCGCTCAGCAGCTCGAACGAGCGGAGCCGCTTGTCAAAAGGCTGCACATTCGTCGTTACAATAAACTCATCGACACCGGATGCCTCGGACAGTGCCAGCAGCTGCTCGCGGACGGATTCCTTCGTCCCCTTGGTAATCTCAGGCTCCCGCTCCTCGATGGTATAAGCTTCCTTAGCCTGGCGGGTGAATTCCTCCGCCTGCTCCCGGGTAGCCACCGTCAGCGTTTTGCCGCTCTCCAGCGTAATCCGGATCAGCTTGTGCGCGCCTGCCAGCTCCTTCGCCTCTTCCTCGGTATCCGCAGCGATCAGCGAGAGCGCAATAATTGCCTGCGGCGCTCTGCCCTCCGCAGCTGCAAACCCGCTGCGGTAAGCACGGATCGCTTCCAGCGCCACAGCCTGATCGCCGTTAATGAACAGCGAGAACACGTATGGCAGCCCCAGTTCAGCAGCTATCTCTGCACTGCTTACACTTGCACCGAGCACATACAGCTCAGGTGCCGTAACAGGCAGCGGCCCTGCTTTCAGCCCGGCCAGCGGATGCTCTTCCCCGAGCCGGTTATGTACATACTGCTCGAGCTCGACGATTTTGTCCGTCAGGGTAGCCGTATCCGTCTTTCCCTGCTGCAGTGCCTGAGTGCTGCGCGGCAGACCGCCCGGAGCGCGTCCTACTCCAAGATCCACCCGGCCCGGAGCCAGCGAGGCCAGCACATTGAAATTCTCAGCCACCTTGTACGGGCTGTAATGCTGCAGCATAATGCCGCCGGAGCCGATCCGGATCGATTCTGTTTTGGCGAGCAGATGCGAGATCAGCACCTCCGGGGAGGAGCCGGCTACCTGCTCGGAATCATGATGCTCGGAGACCCAGAAGCGGCGGAAGCCCAGCTTTTCGGACAGCTGCGCCAGCTTGACCGTATGGCGGAATGCTTCCTCCGCCGTTTCTCCCGGATAGATCGGGCTTTGATCCAGTACGCTGATGGTAATAGCCATGATTTTGCCTCCTATATGGAATAGTTCAGTTCAGGTGTGATCCGTTTCAGGAACTGCTTCGTTCTTTCCTCACGCGGATGGTTAAACAGCTCAGTAGGAGTTCCCTCCTCAACAATGACGCCGCCGTCCATGAAGACTACATGATTGGCTACATCGCGGGCAAAGCCCATTTCATGCGTCACTACGATCATTGTGATGCCTTCCTTGGCGATTTTGCGGATAACGGCCAGCACTTCACCGACCAGCTCAGGGTCCAGCGCAGACGTTGGTTCGTCGAACAGAATAACCTCCGGCTCCAGCGCCAGTGCCCGGGCGATACCCACCCGCTGCTGCTGGCCCCCGGACAGCTGGCTCGGATAAGCATCCAGCTTGCTGCCGAGGCCGACCTTTTCAAGCAGGGCAATGCTCCGCTTCCGCGCCTCGTCCTTTGACAGCTTTTTTACTACGAGCAGGCCTTCCATCACGTTCTCCAGCGCGGTTTTGTGGCGGAACAGATTGTACTGCTGGAATACCATTGCCGTCTTTTGCCGGAGCTGATAAATCTCCTGCTTGCGGGCATGCTTGCAGTCCACCTTGAAATCACCGATGGCGATCTCGCCGCTGCCCGGCTTCTCCAGATAATTCACACAGCGCAGAAGGGTTGTTTTGCCGGAGCCGCTTGGGCCGAGAATGACCACTACCTCACCTTTGGTAACCGTTAAATCTATATTGTTCAGCACCTGATGGCGGCCGAATGATTTTGAAATTTGTGACAGCCTGATCATGCCACTCCCCCCCGGTTATACAGATTAATCCGTCTTTCAATCACCGATGTCGCGCGCTCAATCAGGAACGTAAGTCCCCAGAAGATCAGCGCCGCCGCCAGATAGGCCTCAAAAAACTTCCAGTTCGTCGTGGCAAACCATTTTACAAAAGGCAGCGGGCTGAACTTGCGGATCTCCTCTTCCTTCGAGAGTGTAATGGTAGCCACAACTGCTCCATCCACTTCAAGCACATAACACTCGTTGGCCGTTATGTTGTCTTCGATCAGCGCCAGATCGGCGTTCGCCGCCGGCCAATGCAGCCCGAGCTCGCGGATCAGCTGATAGGCGCGGTATGTAACATCCAGCAGCTGCTCTGCATCCTTCAGCTCTGCCAGCCGGTAAACCTCACTCATCGCAAGCCCTCCATTCTTCCAGTTTATTAACTTTATAATCCCTATCGATTTAGTCGTGATTATATGCAATTAACTTTATCACTGCATTTGCGCCTGCGCTAATAGAGTTTTTTAATACATCTATACAATTAGTCGATTATCCACTTTGCCAGGGGCTGCTTCCAGCAGCGTCTCAATAAACTCCGCATTCTCCCCGTTCAGGGAGATCAGGCTGGTCCGCAGGGAGATCCCTTCCGTCTCTGCGATATCCACCCGGATCAGCGTTCCCGCCGCCACCTCCTCCTGCACGCTCAGCGCCGGCAAAAAGCAGATGCCCGCCTGCTTCAGCACAAGCTTTTTCGCCGTCTCCAGATTATCCACGTGGTATTCAATATTCGGCGGTTGCTCCATGCTCTCGAATACGCGATGCAGCCGCATCCAGTCCAGTGACCCGCATTCAAAAAACACCAGCGTCTCAAAACGGATATCCTGCAGCGTTGCGCGGCCGCTCGCGGCCAGCCGGTGTCCCGCATCCACATACAGCGAAATGGGGTCCTCGCAGAACGGATATGTCTGAATAGCCGGGTTAACCACTTTGCGGATAAAAGCAAGATCAATTTCCTTGGCCTTCAGCTTATCGATCAGCAGATCAGTCGAAGCCGTTGTAAGCTTGATCGTAATATGCGGATATTTCCGTTTCAGCCGGTGAAGCAGCTGCGGCATTAGATAGTTGGACACCGATACGGTGCTGCCGATCCGCAGTTCATTGGGAATATGGCCTTTGGCCTGAAGCTGATGCTTGCCGCTCTGATACACCTGGAGAATCTGCTGGGCGTACGGGAGAAACTGCTTGCCTTTATCCGTAAGATGAACCTGCTTGCCCAGGCGGTCGAACACCCGGCAATCCAGCTCCCGCTCCAGCGATTGAATACGGGCCGTTACCGTAGGCTGCGAAATATACAGTACTTCAGCCGCTTTATTGAAGCTTCCATAGTGGTTGATGTAGACAAAAGCCTCAATATTATCAATGTTCACTCCAAGCCCTCCCTGAAAAGCTTTATAATTTTAACTATTCCGATGAATTAACAATGAATTATAGATGTGCTCTCCTACAGATTTTGTATATATATTAGATAGGGCTCATTTTTTTGTCAACACTCATAAAACGTATTTCGGAGCGTTTTCCGTTATATTCATCACAATTATAGATAGAACTTTTCTATCCAATTATCGGAATATTTAAATCCCAGTTATATCACTGTGAATTATCAGGTATAATGACAGCAATCAAATGACCTAATCCGCAGGATGAAGGGGGATATTGGAATATGTCAAAAGAGGTTATTATCCGTGACGCATTAGACAGCGACCGGGATGCTATTGCGGGAGTGTTGCTGGATGCCTACAGCCAATACTCCGCTTATTTGTCTGAAGCCTTTTGGCTGGAATACCGTAATTCCATCCTCGATTCTGTTCACGGAGATGCACCGGCCGCACGAATCGTGGCTGAGATTGATCAGCAGATTGCCGGAAGCATGCTGCTGTTCACCTCGTCGGAAGCCGCCTACGGCAGGCCCGAGCTGGGCATTCATGCTCCCGTGCTGCGCCTGCTTGCCGTCTCCCCTTCCGCCCGCGGCCGCGGAATTGCCACCCTCCTCATCGGCGAAGCCGTGCGCAGATCCCGTGAATGGGGCGCCGCTGCCCTGCACCTCCACACCTCCGACATGATGGCCTCTGCCATCAAGCTGTATGAGCATCTGGGCTTCAAACGGGCCTACGAAACGGATATTATGAACGGCGAAACACTGGTCAAGGGCTTCCGCCTGGATCTGCTGTCCTCACCTGAACAGGATGCTGAACAACCGTTATATGCGACAGGGTTCTAAGCTGACTGGAGCCTTTATAATGTAAAACAGGCCAGCCCCTTGTCTTGGAGCCAGCCTTGTTTTACCTGTTGCTTTTGCAGCATCTCACCGGAGTATCCGTTTTTCCTTCGCCGCCTTAAGCCAGTGCGGGAATTCGTTCAGCAGCCGGTCGTACAGCTCCTCATCCGTAACCTCCTCAATCCGGTCCAGATGCACAAAATCCGCATTGTCCACGACCCGCCCCGTCATGTTATCCAGTCCCTCCAGCACTTCGAAGTCGGAATGCCCGATGCCGACAAACTGCCAGAAGATCGGCTGGACGGCTGCAGTTTTAATGATTTTTTTCGTAGCCCTTACGACGCCTCCGTCATTGATAAAAATAATAAACACCGGAGTGGTATCCTTCTTCTCTTCCTTCATATATTTGCGGATCACGTCCTCCATGACAGGCGGCTCATTATTAAATCCAAACTTATGAATAGAACGATTATCCAGAATATGCCGTTTGACATAATCGCCGAAGTCACGCTCTGTAACAGACTCCATCCGGCTGAACTCGTTATCGTATACCCACACATCCAGTACACCGTTGTCATCGAATTTGCTGGCCACAGCAAGTATCCGCTCAACCACTTCTTGTACCACGCCTCTCGCATACAGATTCCTCATGGAGCCGCTGATATCCAGGACAATACCTACTCTGGCCGTTACGCCGGTCAGCTGCTTCTTTTCGAGGGTGAACTGGACGATTTTTTTGCGCAGATCTATTTTGGAGAGGACAGGTGGTTTTACGGCCTCCACTGGTTCCGTTGTCGATGGTGCTGTTATTGGCGGTGGAGTCGGGTTAGATGGGGCATTCCCTGGCGACTGTGCGGACAACCTGGCAGACGCTGATGCAGACTGCTTGTCCGGAGCCGCTGTATCATTTGTAGCTCTGATTACAGTTTCGGCCGCAGCAGCAGCCTCCGCCTTACCGGCCTCTTCCACTTCCAGTCCATAGTTCACACACAGCGCAGCAAGTCCTCCGTTAAATCCGCTGCCGATGGCGTTAAATCTCCATTCCCCGTTATGACGGTACAGCTCTCCCACTACAATCGCAGTTTCCATTGACAGATCAGAGCCATAATCAAAACGGTGCAGCTCCTCGCCGCTCTCCCGGTCCAGCAGCCTGAGATAGAGGCCGGACACATCCTTCATCCGGTGGTTCAGCTGTTCACCTTCATAAATGGTCAGTGTCAGCGCGATCCGGGCAACCTTTTGCGGAAGACGGGAAAGTGCTACAGCAATACTCTCCTTGTCCCCGTTTCCTGCAGCAGCGTGATTGACGGAACCATCCTGAGATACCGGGTTACCATAAAAAATAAAATCCTCATCGTGCTCACACTTCCCCTGCTCCGACAGCAAAAATCCGGCGGCATCAATCCCCATCTCCTCATTTCCCGCTGACCATCCAAAGGACAATATAAGCCCGCTCAAGTTTCTTCCCTTTGTTACGTCTGTTTTTTGACCCTTCAGCAGTTGCATTCCCTCAGCTCCTCACCTATGGCAGACTTCCAAATTTACATAGTTAAGGAATATCATACTATCAGCCTTTTGTAAATTCAGCAGATTGTATTTAGTCTCTCACTACTTTAATATTAATGTTACATATGATAGATAAGGGGCTTTACCAATGAATTTTACTGCAATTGACTTTGAAACCGCGAACGCGAGCCGCTCCAGCGCCTGCTCCCTGGGACTTGTCCAGGTCAGGGACGGTGTAATAACGGCTGAGCATGTATGGCTGATCGATCCCCGCCAGCGGTTTGACGGCATGAACATCGCGATTCACGGCATCACCCCCTCTATGGTCCAGGGACAACCTACCTTTGAGGAGCTTTGGAGCACGGTGGAGCCGCTGCTAAAGGGCGAAATTGTTGTTGCGCATAATGCCGCCTTTGATATGAGCGTTCTGCGTTATTGTCTGGATGCCTCAGGGAATAGCTACCCTGACTTTCAATATTTATGTACGTACCTACTCGGCAAAAAAATGCTCCAGGAGCTGCCGTCCCATAAACTGAATGTGATATCCCATCATTTTGGCATCAGCCTGAAGCACCACGATGCGCTTGACGACGCCCGTGCCGCAGCGCTGATAATGCTGAAGCTGATGGAGCAGGACCAGAAGTTCGAGCCGCTTCTACTCGCAGACAACCAGGGCTACACCGCCGGAAAAATGTTCGCAGGCGGCTACACCCCGTTTAAATCGCCGCCTAAAAAAGCTCCACGAAAGAAGCAGCCGGCCAAGGCACCCGCATTACCGCCATCGGCTCCATCTATTAAGCCTTACTTTTAGTGGGGCGTGACGGTCGGGCCGCTGCTATTTGGGCGGCCCGCCTATCTGCACACCTGATAGCGGGATAAATGCCATTGCATTGCTGAGGCTAGTGCGCCTCTCTATACAGCATTAGTGGGATTTTTCCACCAACTGCAGCCAATCCGCTTACCATGTCTTTTATTTTATTCATGCTACCTTCCGCCAGCGAAATCAAAGGCACTTTTGCCCTTCATTCGCCCATTTCCATACGAGTGGAATCAAAGGCTCTTTTGCCCTTAACTTGTCGCCCTTTTCCACTTCTCTCCCCCTTTCCAAGGCCAATCCCCACACCAAAAAAGCAGGTTCCCCCGAAACCGGGTGAACCTGCTTTTTGATTCGGCTGCACGCCGAGGCTATTTTCAGTTATTACGGCTGCCTATAGTTTCAGCCGATAGACTGCTTTATTTTCCAATCCACGGATAAACGGTGTCCATTCCTCTGATTCCGGCGTGGTATCGAGCGCATCCTCCACCATCTGCAGCTTGGCATCCATCGCATCGATATGATGCAGGGCGACAGCCTCAGCCGTCTGCGGCTGAACCGGACTGCCCCATTCGCCCAGATTATGATGAGACAATACGAGATGCTGAAGCGCCAGCACCTTCTCCGACTCCAGATCCACGCCAGTGCGGATGGCCGCTTCTGTAATCCAGTTCGAAGCCATGGAAATATGGCCGATCAGCTTGCCCTGCACACTGTAGTCGGAGACAATGCCGAAGCTTGAGATCATCTCTTCCGGCTTGGCGATATCATGCAGAATAATCCCTGCCCGCATAAGGTCCGGGTTCAGGAACGGGCGCTGCTTGCACAGGAAATCACCGATTTCCAGCATACGCACCATATGATAGGCCAGTCCGGCGTAATAGGCATGATGATGTGTTTTGGCTGCCGGATAATGCATCAGCTTTTCCTCAACCTTACCGACACAAAAGGCAACAAGCGCCGAAATCTCCGGGTCATGGATACTGGACATCGCCCCTTTAATCGTATGCAGCAGATCCACCGGCCGAATCGGGGCAGAACGGATGAACTCGGTCAGGGACACGCCGTCCGATTCCTCGGCCAGACGCATTTTGGTAACCTTAACCTGCAGCTTTTCACGGTAAGTATGGGCAATCCCGCGGACCTTCACCAGCGCCATCGGAAAAAAGGTTTCCTTATCCGCAGTGCTGACATCCCAGAACTTGGCCGAGATCTGACCACTGGAGTCACCTAGTACAATATCGAAATAATCCTTTGGAGGAGTGCCGTTCGTTTGTTTGATTGCCAGCTCTCTGAGCAGATAAAATCCGGTAAATTCATCCTGTGGAGATAGCTGTTTGATAAGTGTCATGTTGGAGCCTCCCGTTATTAACAGGCTAACACCTGCTGTATATAGTAAACTTTTGACATTGTCTGCGAAATCCCTTTAACTACTATACGAATCTCATACTGAAATATGCCGCAGTTACAATAAGTCTACTATAATATACCCGAATAATACACCAAAAGGGGCCATCCCCCGCCATTTGCACGGCTGAGGATAACCCCTTGCTTAAACTGGATAGTACTTACTTGCCTGCTGCTTCCAGAGCGGCTTTGATAGCCTCTACTGCTTTGGCAGACACGGCTTTTTCAGCATCGTTGGCACCGAATGCCGCTGCTTTGTAACCGTACTTGTGCAGGCTGTTGCCGGTCGAAGTAGACTCAATCTCACTCTTTACCGCAAGCTGCGCGGCTGTCAGATATTCCGGAGTCTTAACTTTACCATTAGCATCCAGGTAGTAGACAAGCATTGCTACAGGAACATTGTTTTTCACAGTAACCATAACGTTTACGGACTTGTCAGTGCTAGCACCGATGAAGATTCCATTGAAGTAAGCCGCTTTGTCTGCTTCTTCAACTTCTGCTTTACCGTAAGCTCTGTCAACTGCCGCTTTGAGTGCGTTGCTGCTGCTTGTTGCGCCGGATACGGCATCAACCTGCTGCACGCCTTCTCTGGTGCCGGCAGCAAGGAAGCTTGCTGTCAGCTGCGGAATCGCTTTTTGCACTTCTGCATAAGCGGCTTTGCCCAGGTCAACCATATTCATGCCTACGCGGGACAGTACTACGTTAACGATCTTGCCGTTACGCAGGGTAACGTCAGCTTTGTTCGTACCTTTATCATAAGCGTCACCGAAGGCGGTGAATGTGCCGTCTTTGTACTCGCCTTGTGTCTTAGATGCATTAGCCAGAGCGTCAGCCAGTGCTGCTCTTGCTGCTGCGGAAAGTGCTTCCTGGCCTGTAACATCGGCAAGTGCTGTGCCTTTTTCAAGCAGGCCTGCCTTCAGCTGGTCTACCAGTGTTTTCTGCTCTGCAGTCAGCTTAGCATCAGCAATCAGCTTGCCGTCTGTGCCAAACAGGCTCAGTGTCAGGCCGGTCACTTCATCAGCTTCAATATCAGCCAGCAGCATGATTTTGGACTGGTTATCCACACCTGCAAATTTACCGTCAAAATATTGCCCTTCCGTAGAAACCTTCAGCGCTTTTTCAAATGCTCTTTCTACAGCCTGGTTCCAGCCGTGGCTGCTTTCAGTAGCGCCGGAGATCCCGTCAACCTTTTCATCATAATTAGCGATATAAGATCCGTTGGCCAGCAGTTTGGCGGTCATTGGAGCATTTGCTTTTACCACTTCAGCATAAGCTGTTGTACCTCTGTCAATCAGATTGGTGCCCAGTCTGTACAGCTTCACATCTACCAGCTTGCCGTTGCGGATTACGATATCTGCCTTTTCTACGCCCACGCTTCTTGCAGTACCGTAGGAGGAGTAGAATCCGTCAACATAAGCGGAAGTATTATTAATTGAAGCGTTCTGCTCGGCATCCCAGAATGCGTTGATAGCTGCTCTGGACTCCACTTCAAAGCCCGGAACCGCCTGGGCGGAGGAGCCTTTAGCCAGCAGTACAGGAGTAATCGCTGCGATTGCTGCAGTCTGCTCGGCAGTGTAGGCTTTTTCGTCTACAAAATCGCCGGCTGCAGTCAGCGGGTACAGCTTCACTGCAGTAAGACTATTCTCATCATAGCTTGCGAATACAGCGTATTTGCCTTCAGGGTCGATACCCATGTGGTCCCCTGCAAAATATTCAGCATCAGCAGGCTTCACTTCAAGCGCTCTTGCAAATGCTCTGTCTACAGACAGCTTCCAGCCGTTGCTGGTGCGGGTTGCACCGGATACAGCGTCAACCGCTGCTGCGCCTTCACTTGTTTTGCCAAGCAGTCTCTCCTTCATCAGGCCGTATGCTACCCACACGCCGCTGTAGTTATCACGGACATTGCGGTCGATCAGCTTAGGGCTGGTTCTCATCAGCTCGATATCGGCAATCTTTCCGTCCTTGATCGTAACCTTGGCGCCTTCGGTGCCTTTGGAGTAGGCATTGCCGTAAGCAACATAAACTCCGTCTTTATATACGTTTTCTTTAACGGTTACAGGCGTAGCGGTTGCAACCGGTTTGGCGGTTGCCACAGGTTTAGCTGTTGCTGCCGGTTTCGTTGTAGCTGCCGGTTTGGCGGTTGCTTTAGCCGTTGCTGCCGGTTTAGCGGTTGCAGCTGGTTTGGCAGTAGCCTTTGGCGTTGTCGCAGGTTTAGCAGTTGGCTTCGCAGTTGCTTTTGGCGTCGGCTTGGCGGTTGGTTTAGCTGTAGCTTTAGGTGTTGGTTTAGCCGTTGGCTTCGCAGCCGGTTTGGCTGTAGCTGCCGGTGCTTCCTCCGAAGCGGCCGAAACGGCATCCACAGTCAGCTTCAGAGCCGGTGCGTTAATCGTGTAAGCAAATGGCGCAAGCAGCAAGGCTGCGCTGATTGTCAAAGAAAATAATTTTTTCAATGCGTACTCTCCTTTACCAAATCCCCAGTAGTATGTAGCTCTTCGAAACAATCCTCCTGCCGGTCTTCTTCTGCCCTTTCTTACGAAGAACAATCCCTTTCTTCATAAGAAAACATCCCCCCTCTCCCGTTAGTGCACGCCCCGCTACATCTCTCTTTAGAAACGGATTCCTCTTGTTGTACTATAGCCCGCTGCGAAAGGTGAAAAAAATCACATAAAAGGTGAATTAATTCACATAAAATTTCAAAACCTCAGTGAGGTCATTTCTGGCTTGATGGTAACAAATCCCGGCTTCCTTTCTCTGTATATAAAATCACACACCCTATAAGAAACATCACTATTTGTATTTAACAGAAAAAAAATATTTTCGATAACTCTCAATTTCTCCCATTTACTCCGTCTTATGAGAGCCGTATGACTTTATGCATTGTGCAGTATGCAAAAACTATGATATTTTAAAACGATGTCATGTTTATGAAAGGAGCATTTCAAGCAATGAACCCGCCTCTTATCGGAGTCATTCTCGCCCAAATAGGAACACCTGATGCGCCGGACGCCAAGGCTGTACGCCCTTATCTGCGCCGATTCCTGTCGGACCGCCGGATCATTGATTACTCTCCTCTGTTCTGGCAGCCTCTGTTACGGGGAATCATTCTGCGTGTGCGGCCGCACAAGTCCGCATTGCTCTACAGCACCATCTGGCATAAAGACGGATCGCCTCTGCTTCTGCACTCACTGGCCCAGCAAAAGGGTCTGCAAGCGCTGCTTGGCAGCCGTTACCGGATTGAGCTTGCGCTCGCCTACAGCCAGCCGGGCATGGAACAGGCCATAGCCTCGCTCGAAGCAGCCGGGGTACAGCGGATTGTAGTTGTTCCTTTATTTCCGCAATATTCATCTACCACTACCGCTTCTGTCTATGACGCGGCCTGCTTCGCTGCACTCGGTCGAAAAAGCGCCTCAGGTCCGGTAAAGAAACGCTTTGTACCCGCCCTGCGGTTTATAGATACATACTATGATGCACCCGGATATATTTCTGCAATGAAACATCATCTGCTCCGCCAGCTTGAGCCACTCAAGGTAAAACCCGATTTCATGGTACTTTCCTTCCACGGCATTCCGCGCAGATATGCGGATACTGGTGATCCCTATCCCGAGCAATGCCATGAAACAGCCCGGCTGCTGGCAGAAGCAATGAACTGGGAGCCGGGAAGCTGGCAGGTCAGTTTCCAGTCGCGGTTCGGCCGGGAGGAGTGGGTCGGCCCATCCACAGAGGAAGTGCTGAAGGGGCTGGCCGGACGTGGAATCCGCCGACCGATGATTTTCTCGCCGGGCCTCGTGACCGACTGTCTTGAAACGCTACATGAGCTGGCCGTAGAGGGGCGTGATTTTTATGCCTCGGGCGGAGGAGCTGCGGAGGATTTCCTGGCAGCTCCCTGCCTTAACAACAGTGAAGAATGGCTGAATTTCCTGGCCGGACTCATCCAGGAGAACGCCCAGGGCTGGCTTGCGGCAGCCGTTCATCCGCTGCAATGACAACAAAAAGCCGCCTTCTCCGTCAATACAGCACGGAAGCAGGCGGCTTTTGTTAATTTACATTTATGTCGTTTATGCGGTCAATTGTTTGTATTTGGCAGTCAGTTCCTCAAACCACACTTTATCCTGCATAGACAGGGCAAAGTCAATCAGTTCGGCAATCTCGGCCGGCTGCAGGTCAGGTGTATCATTAAAGCTGACCTCCGCTGATGCTGTCGCCGCACCCTGCGACCCTTCCGAAAAATCATAAGAGAATTTGAGCTTAATGTCACTTTCCATAAATTCATTACGGAGGAAATACAGCACCTCGCACATCAGGACCGGTCTAACGTGATTATCAAATACGCAATCCATCACTTTGGCCCAGTATTGCTGGTTGCTGAGATGCAGCTTATCATTGGTTAGCAGATATTGCTCACCCTGAAAATCGTTAACAAATCTGAGCTCAAGCGGCTCCATTTTAAAAATACCGGCAATTTGCTTCATCGTGATATTTACGATGTCCTGTGTTCCTAATCTGATCATCTCATACACCCCGTTCCATATATTTAAACTTGCAGCAGCTTGTCTCATCGTCGGCAATTGGAAAACAATTATAATTAATTTAAAAGTATTATCGTCCATTTTCGCGGGTTTGTTAATGTTTTTCTGTAAAATCGACAAAAAAATGTTTCAAATTGTGATGAATCGGTTAATGTTATGCCCCTTATGACAAAACTGTAACTTTGTAAACCCTTTTAGGCAGGAAAAGCTCCTCTCCGCAATGAATACTTGTAAGAAAATGGTACGGAGGCGACAGGAATGAGCAGTATCCGACTAAAAGCTTCTTTTACAGCATTTAATGACAGTACCCCCGGAATTGGTGTTATCGCCAACTTTAAGGGGAAGACAGTTTATCAGGAAACGCTCGGTCTCGCTAATTGCGAGCTCCGGGTACCTATACAACTAGATAGTGTTTTCAATCTGGCCTCTGTCTCTAAACCGTTTACCGGAATGGCCATTCTCCAGCTTATAGAACGGGGAGAACTTAGCGCCACTGACAAGCTGACCCGGTTCGTACCGGAGCTTAAGCATTATGCCAATGAAGTGAGCATCTATGAGCTGGTCCACCACTCGGCTGGATTCATAGACTACAATGAGCTTTTGTGGCAAAAAGCACGCCAGCACGCGCTGCACTCCGATAATGCCGAGGTCCTCAGCCTGCTTGTACAGCAGGATCAGCCCCGCTTCCCTCCAGGAAGTAAATTTGATTATTCCAACTCCAACTATGTGCTGCTGGCGCTGATTATCGAACGGATTACGGGCTTGTCTTTGCGGGACTACCTGAAAAGATATATATTCGGGGTCATCGGGATGGAGAACTCGACGGTTTTTAATGAAGAGCAACCAGTTGTCCCTAACCGCGCATATGGATATGAACCATGCGGAGCGAACTGGAAGTGCAATTATGCAGACACGTTTGCCACCGGCACGGCTAATGTTTTTTCTTCCTTAGAGGATCTGAAAAAGTGGGATGATGCGCTTTACGGCAATCAGCTGCTGGGAGAGGTGGCTAAACGGGCTATTTTTACACCTGGTCTGGATTCCGCCGGCGCGCCGTTGACCGAATATTGGGGCGGCTACAGCTACGGCTGGATGATTCAGGAACGCTGTGGCGCGAAAACCATCTGGCATACAGGCGGAGACGCAGGCTTCCGGAGCATTATTGTAAGGTTCTATGAACAGCAATTCAGTGTAATTCTGCTCTGTAATTCAGCCAGCTTGGACTGGGCGGAGACTTATGCGTTTATTGAGCGTTTGTATGGTGAGTTTCAGCCTAACTAAGTGGAAAAACGCAACTTATTTTCGCCAAAATTGCCTTCAGCGCGGTAAATGGCCCGAAATAGATGCCGTTTTTCCACCTAATGGTCGCCAATACCGCAGAACGCCGAAATTAAGTAGCGAAATCCACCTAAATGGATTGAACTTGAAATAAGCAAAAAGAGAGCGTGGCGTCGAAGCCAGTTCTCTTTTTAGATCATAAAAAAATGCCTCCAGACCGGAAACCGGCTGAAGGCATTTTCTATACTATGGAGTTATTCCTACAGGAGGCGGGTCAGCAGAATAAAGGCACCAGCTGAATGCCGTCTTCCGGCGAGATCCGCACCAGACCCTTGTCAGAAATCCGCAGGGTCGGGATAACGGCAAGCGCCAGCAGGGACAGCGTCATAAAAGCATAGTTCAGCGTGCAGCCCGCATCATACAGAGTGGTGCTGATCGCCGCCGACTGGGCCGCCGCTACTTCGAACGGCTCTGCCGACATCAGGCCGGCAATGGCCAGCGGGAATAACGTGCTGCCCGTCTCGGTAATCACAGCTACGCCGCCTTGGGCTTCAGCTACGGCGGTTGCCGCTTTTGCCATCAGGACATCATCATTACCGATCACCAGCACATTGTGGCTATCATGGGCCACGGTCATCGCAATCGCCGCAGGCTCATGGAAGCCGATTCCATCAACTACGCCTACCGATTTGTTGCCGGTTCCTTTATGGCGTTCGAATACGGCGATTTTGCAGAGGCCGCTGCCGATCTGCAGCTTACCATTTTCTACAGGCAGCTCAACGATCAGTTCTTCCGTCTCCACATGGTTCTCGATAACCTTGATTACCCGGGTAGCCAGGCTGCCCGACTCCACGGGAGCATGGATAATGAAATCCTCCGGCACGGGAAGCTGCTGCAGATGTACCGAAGACCGCACTTCCTCAGGATAGGTATAAGCGGGAAGCTCAGCTGTCATAATCCCGTTCTCGGCCACCACCACCCCGGCAGCTATGGTCGTTACTACATGCACATCAGCCAGATTTCCGTCCAGCAAAATAATATCCGCACAGGAGCCCGGCGTAATCGAGCCGATATCTCGGGCCACCCCGAAGCGCTCAGCGGTATTAATCGTCGCCATCTGGAAGGCCGTTACCGGCTTCACTCCCTGGGAGATCGCATGACGTACAACAAAATCCATATGTCCTTCATCGCGCAGCGACTCCGAACTGCGGTCATCGGTGACCAGCATCATCCGGCGGGAGTCCAGCCCGTGCTCTGTATGCGCGGTAATTGTTTTGGCAACGTCATGCCAGGCGGAGCCGCGGCGCATTTTAGCATACATCCCCAGCCGGACACGTTCGATAACATCCTCTGCCGTTACACATTCGTGATCACCCGTTACACCGGCGGCAGCATAGACCGGAAGCCTCCAGTCACTGGATGGCCAGGTAAAATGTCCGTCAACATACCGTCCGGCACGCAGCGTCGCCTGGATTTCACCTATCATTTTGTCATCCCCGTAGACCACGCCCGGGAAGTTCATCACTTCACCAAGCGCAATCACATCCTCGCCCCAGGTAAAAGCCTCCGCCACTTCAGCCGGTCCCAGCGAGGCGCCGGTGGTTTCAAACTCTGCCCCTGCCGACGGCACACAGGAAGCTACCTGCATATAGGCTGCCAGCGGGGTACCGCGCATTTCATCCAGCATCAGCTTGATGCCCTTCAGTCCGAAGACATTTGCAATTTCATGGGCATCAAAAAATCCGCCCGTCGTCCCCAGCGGCAGCACCGCCCGGGCAAATTCCGTAACCGTCAGCTGCGTGCTTTCAATATGGCAGTGGCCGTCAAGCAATCCGGGTGCGATATATTTGCCGGCTGCATCAATAACCTGCGTGTTCTCTCCAATGGTATGAGCGATATCCTTCCCGACATAGGCGATGCGCCCCCCTTGCACCGCAACGTTCATCCCCTCCAGTATTTCTCCGGAAACCACATTGACCAGCTTCCCTCCCGTTATAACAAGGGTTGCCTTCTGATCGCCGCGTGCTGTTGCAACCAGCTCAGGCACACAATCCGCCAAAGGTTTTCTTTTGAATGACATGACTTCCACTCCCTCCAATTAGCTATATTTTAATAAAAACGGCTCTGACGCCCCTGGCGGGACGCAAGCCGTTTCCTGGGTAAAGCCGGCCCGGCAGGGCCGTCCGCAAGCTTCCAAATACCATTTCTCCAGTTGCCGTTCAGAAGATTATCACCCTTTTTGTTCATATACGTCAAGTGCTGCCTGAACACTACGGCCGGGGGAAAGCGTATGGCTATGCCGCAAAAGCGCTGCCTCAAGCGCCCCGAGCAGGCGCAGCACATTATTTTTGCGGCAGCTGAAGCCCATCGTGCCAATGCGCCATATTTTACCCTTCAGCGGTCCGAACGAGCTGGCAATCTCAATCCCGAAATGATCAAGCAGCATTGTACGCACCGCTTCCCCGTCGATTCCCTCCGGAATCAGCACACAGGCCACCACTGTCAGCTTGCAGTCCGCATCGCCGTACAGCGTAAGCCCCATTGCCGTCAGTCCGGCAACCAACGCCTGCTCATGCAAGGCATGCCTGGCATGCCGCGCCTCCAGCCCTTCTTCAAGCACCAGCCGCAGCCCCTCCCGCAGCGCATACAGCATCGATGTCATCTCGGTATGATGATTCAGCCGCCGGGGGCTCCAATAATCCTGCAGCATGCTGAGGTCAAAATAATTGCTGCGCACGGGCGGCAGCTCTCCTGCCTCGAACTCGCCAGTCCGGAGCCCGCGTTCAATCTGTTTGCGCTTCAGCAGCTTGGCTTCTGCCCGCTCATTATACGTAACCGGAGCCATACCGGAAGGAATGGACAGGCATTTCTGCGTCCCGCCGATAACGGCATCCAGCATCCACTCATCTGTTTCTACCGGTACGCCGCCAATGGTAGCAACAGCGTCCACAATTAGCAGGGCATCCTGTTCCCGGCAGGCCTGCCCAATTTCAGCAAGCGGCTGCATGCGTCCGGTCGACGTTTCGCCGTGGACAATGGCCACCACATCCGGTTTCACGCTGCGGATCGCCGAGATCACTTCCTCCGGCGCAAACACACTGCCCCATTCTTTCTCAATCGTATAGACCTCAGCTCCGCAGCGTTCGGCGATTTCATGCAGCAGATGGCCGAACCGGCCAAAGACCGGAATCAGCACCCGGTCGCCCGGAGCAATCAGGCTGACCATCACCGCTTCAATGCCGGAGCGTGAAGTGCCATCGATCGGAAAAGCCCATTTATTATTCGTTTTGAACAGCCCGCGCAGCATTTCCATCGTCTCATTCATGATATCCGTAAATTCGGGATCAAACTGACCCAGCACCGGAAAAGACATGGCCCGCAGCACACGCGGATCAACCTCAACCGGCCCCGGAGTCATAATACACCGCAAGGACGGCGCCAAATCTTCGTACCGCTTCATACAAACCTCTCCTCTGATGTTCAGCTTTCTGTATAGGCCAGTTCATATAAGACTGCCGTAAGCAGATTGAGCCCGGCAGCCAGCTCATCCGGCGAAGAATACTCCTCCGGTGAATGGCTGATGCCTGCCCTGCTCGGCACAAAAATCATGGCCGTAGGGCAAATGGGAGCAAAGAGCTGGGCATCATGGCCTGCTCCGCTCACCATTCTGCGGAAGCTTTTTCCCTGCTGACGTGTTATATGCTCAAGTTGTTGATTTAATCCCGTGTCCATAGGCGCAGGAGCTGTAGCCAGGGTAGCCGTAAACTGCAAGGTAAGCCCCCGCTTTGCGGCAATCCCTTCAAACGCAGCGAGGAGGACGGAGCAAAAATGCTCCAGCGCCTCCGCTTCACTATGCCGGATATCAAGTGTAAACAGCACTTCCCCGGGTATCACATTGGGCGTGCCCGGCGCCGCCTTCAGCTTCCCGCAGGTAGCGACCAGCGGATCACCGGCTGCAATTGCCGCCTGCTCCATGGCCAGCAGCATCTCCGTAGCGCCGGCAAGCGCATCGCGGCGCAGCCCCATGGGTGTGGTGCCAGCGTGGTTCGTGCTGCCGGCTACCTTTACACTATACCGCCGCTGTCCGGCGATTGCCTCAACGATCCCGATCTCCAGGCCTGCCTGCTCCAGCACAATCCCCTGTTCGATATGCAGCTCGACAAATGCGCCGATATCCTCTCTGAGAGGGATAGCCCCCTCTGCACTGTCTGCTGCGGCTGCACTTCCGCAGTCCTCAGGGCCGCCCGCCAATCCGCAAGCCGCCATCGCTGAAGCGATTGTCACTCCTGCAGAATCGGCGCAGCTGTCCGCCTCGCTTCCGTTATACAGCCCGGTGACATTGCCCGAGCCCCAGTAGGCGAGCGGAAAACGGCTGCCCTCCTCCTCGCAGAAGGCGACGGCCTCTATTGTCCGCACCGGCTGTCCAAAGGTCTGCCGCAAATAATGCAGCGCAGTCACAGCAGCGGCAATCCCATAAGCACCATCATATTTCCCGCCGTTCAGCACAGTGTCAATATGCGAGCCCGTTAAGATGACTTTCTCTTCCGGCTTCGAGCCTGTAAATCTACCATAGACATTACCAACCCTGTCCGACCTGACCTCCATGCCGAGCCCAGCCATCCTCTCCTGCAGAAACTTCTGTGCCTGCAGCCATTCAGGCGTATACAGAAGCCGGGATACACCCGGTCCCGGAGCGCTGAAGCCGGCAAGCTCCTCCAGCAGCTCCATCATCTGTTGTGCAGGGACTTTCATTGCCGGCGCATTCATCGGGAAAACTGCCCTTCGTTGACCCGCAGCCACTCACCATTGCCTTCAAGCAGCAGGCCAGCTTCTGCAGTGTATACTACAGCTCCACGGCTAATCGTTGCCTTTACTTTACAGGATAAAGTCATGCCGGTATAAGGGCTGTGTTTATGGCGGTACAGGAGATCCTCTGGCTTCAGGGTGTAGGGATGGTTCGGGTCAAGCAGCACCAGGTCAGCATCCAGTCCGGGTGTGATTGAGCCTTTGCGGTGATCCAGCCCGAACCGCCGGGCCGGCTGCTCCGCCAGCAGCGCAGCAATCTGCGCAACCGGCAGTCCGCGCTTATTCACTCCTTCGTGGAACAGCAGCTCCAGACTGCTCTGCGCCCCGGAGATGCCGCCCCAGGCTTCGAAGAAGCTCAGGCCGGGATCGAGCTTCAGCTCCGGCGGGCAGGGGGAATGGTCGGAGGCAATCAGCTCAATTCGCCCGGCAGCCAGCACCTGCCACAGCTTTTCCTGCTCCTCCGGGCTGCGCAGCGGCGGTGCACATTTGGCCACCGCCCCCAGCTCCTCAAGGCTGTTCTCGTTCATAACGAGATAATGCGGACAGGTCTCCGCCGATACATCAAGCCCGCGGAGCTTCGCTTCATAAATCATATTAATTGCCGCTGCCGTGCTGATATGCACAAAATGCAGCCGGCAGCCCGTACGCTCACTGTACAGCAGCGCCCTCGCCACTGCTTCAAGCTCAGCCTCCGCCGGACGGGTAGCAGCGAAATCCCGCGCACCGGTCCGTCCGCTCCGCACCGCATCAGCAGACAGCGTTGCCGTAATCTCCTCGCTCTCTGCATGCAGTGCCAGAATACCGCCGAAAGCGGCGATCCGCTTCATCCCCTGATACAGGGTCTCGTCATCGACCTCACGGAACCGGCCTTCCCCTTCACCGCCGGGATTAGAGATGAATGCCTTAAAGCCGGTAACTCCGGCTGCCGCCAGCTCCTCCAGCTCATCCAGGTTGCCGGGAACGAGTCCGCCCCATAGGACATAATCGACGGCGGAGTTTCCGGCTGCCGCCTCGCCCTTGAGCTGCAGCGCAGCCAGATTCACCGTAGGCGGATTGCCGTTCAGCGGCATATCGGCATAGCAGGTGCAGCCTCCGGCGGCCAGCGCCGCCGAGCCGCTGCGGAAGCCTTCCCAGTGTCCGAAGGAGGGTTCATTAAAGTGGACATGCATATCAATCATGCCGGGCAGCACATACAGCCCCTGCGCATCGATGACCCGGGTGTCCGGAAGAACCGGCAAATCCCGGTCCAGCGCAGCTATTTTCCCATCCTTTACTGCAATGTCCAGCTTTACCACTTCTCCGGGCAGCACTACATCCCCGTTCCTGATGATAAGCTCATACGATTCCTTCATGGTCCAGCCACCTCCGCCATCGGTTCTGTTTATTGTGTCAGCTTCCCCGGTACGTGCTGTACCCTCCGGGTGCTACAAGCAGCGGAACATGATAATGCTCTGCGGTATTCGTAATATTGAAACGGAGCGGAATCTGTTCGAGAAAAAATACCCCCGGGTCTGCCGCAGCTGCTCCGGCACCAGACGCTGCCAGCGCAGTGCCGCGGAAATAATCCCCGGCCATAAACAGCAGCTCGTAGCTCCCGGGGGTAAGCTCCTCGCCAGTCAGCAGCGGAGCATCCAGCCGCCCGTCGCTGTTCGTCACCGTTTCGCGCAGCAGCTCTCCCGCCCCGCCGTCAAGCTTCCAGAGCTGGAGCGCCATCCCGGCTGCTGGACCTCCTCTTGCGAGGTCCAGCACATGGGTGGTCAGCCGCCCGCTCATAATGCTGACCCTTCAGGCTCCGGCAGCAGATCATGCAGCCGGAAGCCGGTGATCCGGCCAATTTCGTACAAGGCCTGCTCCCGCTCCTGTTCCAGCGGATGATGAACACGCTCGGAAATCGCCGCAATAATGTCATCTTTGTTTTTGCCGCGAACCGCCAGAATAAATGGAAAGCCAAACTTCTCTGTATATGCAGCATTCATTCCTGTAAGCAGTCCGAATTCTTCCGCTGTCAGCCGGTCAAGCCCTGCCCCCTGCTGCTCCGCCGCCGAGTATGGTGTGACCTGCAGCCTGGTGGCCAGATCCGGATGGGATCTAAGCAGCTCTGTAATCTGACTGTCAGGCACACTTCGCACCGTTTGCAGCATTGCACGGTGCAACTCCTCCACTGAATGAAACGGAATCTGCTGATAAGCCCTCTCCGCCACCCAGGGTGAATGTTCAAAAATTCCGCCAAGCGCCGCTACAAACTGTTCCCGGCTCATGCGGTTAATTTGCTCTAATGTTAAGGTACCTTTCTCTGCGCTCATACTTCCGCCCCGTTTCTGTAGTTTTAATAACTGTGCAATGATATTTCTCATATAACTTCAAGGGTAAAAAAAGTCCATTCACTGTATTCAACCGTTTAAAAGTTTGAACTACAATAAATGGATTTCAATGATTATAACAGATAATCAGGAAAAGCTTCTTTTATTAAAACCTCTGCTCGCGGATATACGGCGTACCCAATGCTTCGGGAGTCCCCGACGGCTTATTCCGGTTACGGTAACCGAGATACATCAGCACCAGAACCGTTACGACATAAGGAATCATTTTCAGGAAATACGGCGGAATTGCGCTGCCCAGCAGCTGGATGCGGAAGCCGAGTGAATCCAGTGCGCCGAAGAAGTATGCACAGAAAAGCGCGCGCAGCGGATTCCATCTAGCAAAAATGACGAGTCCGACGGCAATCCAGCCGCGGCCGGCCGTGAGCCCTTCATTCCAGGTCGGCGCATAGGCCAGCACCATATCTGCTCCCGCCAGACCGATCAGTGCAGCACCAGCTGTCACATAGCTGTAGCGGATCAGCTGGACCCGGATGCCCATGACATCCGCTGTCGCCGGATTATCGCCGACAGCCCGCAGATGCAGCCCCCAGGACGTATGGTGAATCAGCAGATGCAGCATGAGCACCAGCAGTAGGCTGAACCAGGTCAGATAATCCAGCCGTCCAAAAATATCCCCGATTACCGGAACACCTTCCAGCCAGCTTAGATTAAGCTTGGGTGAAGTTCCCGGCAGCGGCAGGCCGCTGATCGATTTGCCGAGATAAGCGCTTAGTCCGCTGCCGAACAGCGTCATGGCCAGTCCTGACATCGTCTGATTCGCCCGAAGCGTCACACAGAGGAACGAATGAACCAGACCAAGCAGTGCAGTCACAGCGATGGCAGCAAGCAGGGCCAGCAGCAGATTACCGCTGCGGATGTAGACGATACAAGTGCTTACGGCCCCCATCAGCATCAGACCTTCCGCGCCAAGCTGGATGATGCCTGCCCGTTCGGTCAGAATGCCGCCAAGCGTAGCCAGAAGCAGCGGGGTTCCGGCGGAAATGGCTGCTATCAATAACTGTGTAGTAAAATCCATAGTCTAACTCCCTTCTCTCTAAAGCGCCGCCTAAGCGCTCCGGCGTATACGAAAACGGTGGATCATATCGCCGGCAATCAGGAAGAACAGGATTGAGCCCTGCAGCATTTCTGAAATAGACGAAGGCAGGCCGATGGTCTGCACGCTGTAGCCGCCGACAATCAGGCCGCCGAACAGGACGGAGGTGACGATTAGGCCGAGCGGATTCAGCTTGGCAAGCCAGGCGACGATGATTGCAGTGTACCCGTAGCCGGGCGAGATTCCCTGCATCAGCTTGTGAGTCACCCCGGACACCTCGGCCATCCCGGCGATGCCCGCCAGCCCGCCGCTGATCAGCATTACGATGATAATATGCTTTTTAATATGAATGCCCGCATAACGCGCAGCCGCAGGATTGGCGCCGATCAGCTTCAGCTCATAGCCCCAGCGGGTGAATTTAACCATCAGGAAATAGATCAGCACGGCGACAAGGCCGAAGATCAGTCCGATATGTAATCTTGTCGTCCCCAGGACCGGCAGCGACTGGGCAGCCGTAAACATCGGAGAACCGGGGAAATTGAAGCCCGCGGGATCTTTCCACGGACCGAACACCACATAGTCCAGAGCAAGCAGCGCAACATAGTTCAGCATCAGAGAAGTGATCAGCTCATTGACACCAAAGTGCGTACGCGGAATGGCCGTCATTAAGCCCCATAGCGCCCCCGCCGCCGTACCGAAGATCAGCATCAGCGTAATCGCCCAGAAGGAAGACAGGCCGGGAAAATAAATCGTAACCGCCGTGGCCGCCATCGCGCCGACGGTCAGCTGCCCTTCAGCCCCGATGTTCCAGACGGAAATCCGGTAGGCGACAGCGATACCGAGCCCGCACAGCAGCAGAGGAATCGCTTTTACCATCGTTTCCGTAAAGCCGTAGGAGGTGCCGAAGGCGCCGCGGAACATCTTTTCATAGACGGTTACCGGGTTCATCCCGTTTGCGACTATAAAGAGCGCACAGAGCAGCAATGCCAGGATAACGGACAGAACCGGCGACCACCACGGGGAGCGGGTACGGCTTGAATCGTATTCCAGCCGCAGCCCGAAGCGTTTGCCGGGCTTGGCGGCTGGCGGTTCCAGCACCGCCGCTGCTGTATTGCCTGCATTTTTCGGACTCATACCGCACTCTCCTCCCTATGCCGGATTCCGGCCATCATCAGACCGATCTGCTCCCTGTCCGCATGCTCATGATCGCTTTCGCCGATAATGGCACCGTTATATATGACCAGAATCCGGTCTGACAGCTGCAGCAGCTCATCCAGATCCTCGGAGATCAGCAGCACACCACTGCCCGAGCCGCGCAGCTCCATCAGCAGCTCGTGTACTCCGGCTGTAGCACCCACATCCAGCCCCTGTGTCGGGTGAACGGCAACCATCAGCTTTGGCTTATGGCTGACCTCACGGGCGAACAGCAGCTTCTGCTGGTTCCCGCCGGATAATTGTTGCACAGGCGTATCCAGCTCCGGTGTTTTTACGTCAAAGCGCTGAACCAGCTCCTGCGACCATGATCGGTTCTTTGCAGCCTTCAGAATGCCAAATTTGGAATGCTCCTCTGTACGGTAAGATTTGAACAGCAGGTTATCCACCGAACCCAGCCGTCCGGCCAGCCCGCTCTTCATCCGGTTCTCCGGTACATGGGAGATTCCCGCATCGATGGCACCGCGGACCGAAGCCGTTTTTACCCGTTTGCCGTCAAAATGGATCTCCCCGCTCTTCCAGGCTCTAAGTCCTGTAAGTACCTCTGCCAGCTCTTTCTGCCCGTTGCCTGCCACACCTGCTACGCCGACAATTTCCCCCTCGCGCACTTTGAGCGACAGGCCGTCGAGCGCCTTGCGGCCGTGATCGGCCGAGACCTCCAAGCGGTTAACGACAAGCAGCGGCTCTCCTTGCGTTTCTTCCCGCTCCTGGCGGCTGATCGCGACCTCTCTGCCGACCATCAGGCGGGCCAGCTCCAGTTCATCCGTCCCTGCCGTAGCCAGCGTAGCAATCATCCGGCCCTTGCGCATGACGGAAATCCGGTCAGAGGAAGCCAACACTTCCTTCATTTTATGGGTAGTCATGATTACGGTCTTACCGGCTTGCTTCATCACCTTCAGGGTTTCAAACAGCTGTTCCGCTTCCCCCGGTGTAAGCACGGAGGTCGGCTCATCCAGAATGATAATATCCGCCCCCCTGTAAAGCGTCTTGACGATCTCTACCCGCTGCTGTTCACCTACGGACAGCTGCCAGATTGGACGGTCTACCGGAAACTTCAGCCCGAACTGCTCCCCCAGCGCCCCGATCTCCTCGTGCTTCTGCCTGATCCACTTGCTGCCCCGCCAGAAAGACGACTTTTCGCCAAGCACGATATTCTCCGCTGCCGTGAGACTCTGCACCAGTCTGAAGTTTTGAAATACCATCCCGACTCCCAGCAGTGCCGCATCCTTCGGGGAGCGGATTCTGGCCGGCTTGCCGTGAATCAGAATTTCACCTTCATCTGCACGGTATACACCGGACAGCATGCTCATGACCGTGCTTTTACCTGCTCCGTTCTCACCAAGCAGCGCGTGAACCTCACCCGCGTTTGCTGAAAAATCGACTTGATCGCTTGCCGTTACAGAACCGAATTTTTTCACAATCCCGCGCATTTCAACCGAATGGTCCTGCATATTGGGATGCTCCTTCCTTATAGTTGTAGTACGGGTGGGGAAGGCTCCATTCATCCGGAACCCGCCCCACCCATAGATACAAGAAGTATGATTTTAGAGTAAAGCTATTATTGCGGGATTGTACCTTCTACTCCCTTGGCAAGCCAGTTCATGCCCAGCACTTCCTCAAGCGTAAGCGTCTGCCCTTCCTGCACCTTGACGTTGCCCTGGTTATCGGAGATCGGACCAGTGAATACATCCAGCTCGCCGCTGACGATTTTGGCTTTTGCCTCCTCTACCAGCGCCTTCACATCATCCGGAACCTTGTTGCCAAACGGCGCCAGCTCAACCATGCCGTCAGCCATGTCTCCGGAGTACTGCTCACTCTTCCACGTTCCGTCCATTACCGATTGAACAGCCTTCACATAGTAAGGGCCCCAGTTCCATACAGGGTTGGTCAGATAGCTGTCCGGCGCATATTTGCTCATGTCAGAGTCATTGCCGCCTGCGTAAGCCCCGCGTTCAGCTGCTGCCTGAAGGGTAGCCGGTGAATCCTGATAAGCCAGCAGAACATCTGCACCTTTATCCAGCAGACTGATTGCCGCCTGGCGTTCTGTTGCCGGGTCATACCAGGTGTTGGTCCAGACCACATCTACCTTGATGTCCGGATTGACACTTTGTGCACCGAGTGTAAAAGCATTCAGATTATAGATAACTTCGCTGATTGGAAAAGCTCCTACATAACCAAGATGATTTTTCGTAGTCATTTTGCCTGCAGCGATACCGGACAGATAACTTGCCTGATAGTTCTTACCGAAGTAGGTACCCATATTCTCAGCCGTCTTGTAGCCGGAAGCATGGAGGAATTTCACGTTGGGGAATTTATTAGCTACATTGAGAGTAAAGTCCATATATCCGAAGCTTGTGGTGAATACAATGTCGTGGGTTTGTGCCAGCTCAGTAATAATGCGCTCCGCATCGGCACTTTCCGGAACATTCTCGACGAAGTCCGCTGTAATGCCGAGCTCTTTTTCCATGTACAGACGGCCTTGATCATGCTGATACGTATATCCGCCGTCACCCGGAGGCCCGATGTAGACAAAAGCAACCGTCGGCTTCTCTGCTGCCGCTGGCGCCTCTGTTGCCGTTCCCGCATTAGCCGCTGCCGGCGCCTCTGTTGCAGCTGTATTCGTAGCCGCCGCATTGTTGTTGCTTCCGCAGCCCGCCAGCACTACCGACAGCAGCACCATCAGCATTAAGCCTACCGTAAATCCCTGACCCCTTTTTTTCATAATTCTCCTCCTCCAGGATATCTCTCTTAATGGCTAAACCACTAATGTATCTCTACTATACTGAGCCGGAGCATTTACGTAAATTTACATAACATACGTTTGTGTTATATAATAAGAAGTTCGGTGCTTTTTGTGCCTCATGCACTAAACTGCAAGAAATTAAATTTAAAATATGTGATATTTACTCACATTCATCTGATATTACGCCGTTTGATGTCAGTTTTCCCTGCGAACACTCCACTCTGTAGAGGCTTCATCATAATCAAACCGCGCAGCAGTATCCATAAAAATGCCCGCAGGTCCAGGCTCCAGCACAACCCCTTTATAATCCGAAGACCGCAGAATTCCCGCTGTCCCTTCTTCCTCGTCCAATCCTTGCAATACGGTAAACATCTTTCTGGAAAAGAGCGCCGGCGGCATGGCCAGCCCTTCAGCCGTACCAGCCACATAATCAAGCTCCGGATTCCGCACATACATGTCCTTCAGCCGGTTCACAAGCGACGCTGTAACAAAAGGCTGGTCAGCAATCGCCACCACCACAGCATCAGGCTGCAAGGGCAGAATGGCATTCAGTCCGCAGCGCAAGGAAAAAGACAGGCCCAGATGAGCGGTCAGGCAGGTTTCAGTCCGTCTTGCGCCCGGTTCAGTGGCAGGCGGCAACCATTCCAGATTATCATCCGCCCTGACAACCACGATCAGCGGATCAAGTGCGCAGCGTTCAAGCTCACGGACCACCAGACTTTCCAGCGGGACCTGTTGAGACAGTTTCAGCGGCACTTTGGGTGCTCCCGCCCGTCTGGCCGTCCCTGCTGCCAGGTAAATACCGGCTACTTTCATTGTTCCCGCTCCTTCCGGCAGCGCCTTGCGCCTGCCTTTTTTGTTATGAATTTACTGTGCAGCTTTATTCGCGCTCCAGCATTTTGCGGAACACAAACACCAGCTTGAGTCTCATCAGATCATTGATTTTTTTAAAATCGACATCCAGCAGCTCACTGAGCTTCTCGATCCGGTAAGTGGCTGTGTTGCGGTGGATGAACAGTTTTTTGGCTGTTTCGTTGACATGCCCATCGTTCTCCAGATAGACCTCCAGCGTGTGTAGCATTTCCTTGACATATTCCGGCTCCCGGCTCAGCAGCCCGCGCAGATTGCCGCTAATATACTTGGTCATTTGATCTGCCGGAATCTGGCCAAGCAAAAGGTTCAGCTCCAGCTGCCGGTAATGCACCACATTCCCGAATGCCCCCCAGTGCAGGGCCGTCAGCATACATTCCTTCACCTCGGCAAAGGCTTCCTTCAGTCCTTCCGGCTTCACTTTGACACTACTAGCAGCAGCACGCGGATAATATCCTTTATCAAGCTTCACATTATGAAAACATTCGTTAATCAGCTCACGGAACTGCTCTGCACTATGGCCGTTTGCCGGAAACAGTGACACAAGCCCTTCATCCATCAGGACATGCATGGCATTCAGTTCGCGCAGCGCAGGATGTTCCGCATACTCCTCCTTCAGCCGGAGCAGCTCCAGCTGCCGTTCTTCCCCGCCCGCAGCTGTATCCGTAAGCAGCAGCTGAAAAGGCGCATGCAGCAGCTTGACCTCCAGCCTCAGTGCAGCCTGGGACAGCTCACTGCAGGACAGCCCTCCGCTCAGGCAGCGGCGGAGCAGGGCGCTGAACTCCCGGTGCTCAGCCAGCTCAAAATAATCCTCATAACCCGAATGAATATGAAACGAAATCAGCTCAGCCCCCTGGATAAACAGGCACTCTTCCACAGGCAGCAGAAGCGGGTCAACCGGGCAGTATAAAAGATAGCCAGAGCACTTTTCCCCCTGCATCAAAGGCAGACGCAGACCCGTTCTGTCACCGATCCGGAAGCGCTGGCTGCGGTTCTGCCAGGGCCAGCCTTCCAGCAGCTGGCGGCCGCCATATTCTGAATTATTGTAGACCACGTCTCCCCTGGCGCTTACAACTGCAAGCTTATAACCGATCACCTCTGATACGGATTCGAACAGCGGGCCGCTGCGCCCCGAGCGCAGCGCAAAGCGCATCAGTTTGCGCTGCTTTTCCATAATTCCCTGCAGCATACTGGTGCTGCGCGACAGCTCGGCGCGAAATAGCCCGTTCATCTGATCCGAAAAGGTAAACTGAAACGGCAGCTCAATCAGCGGAAAGTTCAGCGTCTCCGCTTCAGCAATCAGCTCCTCCGGCACGGTATCCCAGAAACGGCCCAGCTTGATCCCCAGCGCCGACGAGCCGCGCCGGTTCAGCGTCTGCAGCAGAGCAGAGGCATCCTCCAGACTGTCCTTAATCAGATAAGCAGTCGTTAACAGCATTTCGCCCTCTTTTATCCAGTCCGAGATATCCGGCGCATCCATCACATTGATCGACTTCACAATTCTGTGTTTGCCCCTGGCCCCCGCGATAAGCCTCGCTTCGGATAAAGGATAAATGGACAACGCTTCTTCAACAGTAAGATGCATGCCACCCCTCCTTAAATAAATACGTTTATAAATGATCGTCTCTTATGTTACTTTATGTAACATTATAGATAAAATAACCCCTATTGGAAAGAGTAAAGTGAAAATACCACGAGAATATGTTAAGTATATTGACGTAAGTCACATAATTTTAACGAATCGGATTGAGTCTGGAGAAATAAGGAGAGGCACGGTGTGCCTTGCGGGTACATCCGGGATTAATCGTTCTCTAATTTCAATAGAGAAAATGGCGTACAGAATCAGCGGAGAAGGAGAACAGACAGCCGGATTAATGCAACAGCACGGCTCACTGGCAGGTAACTAATTGGGTAGTTGGGGTAACGAGGTGGTTGGATGATATTGGCCAGGTCTTTTTACGTGGTTATGTGTCAAGTGTAGTGAACAAACATGGAAACAGTAGACTGCGTGGAGTTATTCGCAAAACAAAAGGTACTCTCTTAAAATAAGAAATCAGAATAACTGCACTCTGTACATCTACAATCCCCGAATTTCCCTCCTTTGCTCCAGGTTACGCTGATAGCTCTCCCATTCAGTTCATTCTGACTCTGACAGGCTGGAAGGTAGTGTCAGCACACTACCTTCCGCATCTTGTTTCCGCTGAGCCGGATGCCGGACAGGCTGTAACCAAATCACGTTAACCGCTTAGTCCGATACCCGCACGGCTATATTCCGACCCTTGCTCACTTTCCTATACCACATGCCGGATAAGCTTCAGCCCACTGCGTGCGGGCTGGCCAGCTAACAGACAGCATGGGCATTATTCGCCCAGGCGCCAAACCCGCGCGATCCAGGAGAGCAGACGGAGATCCTGCCCGGGTCCGCCGATAACGGACAGGCCTATCGGCAAACCTTCCGGCCCCTCCACCGGCAGGGTGATCTGCGGCAGGCCGGCAAGGCCGGCAATACAGCTCAGCATCATGGCACCGCTGCGGTTACGCTCCAGCTGCTGCAGATCTCCGCCCAGCAGCGGGGCCGGCCCCGGTACAGTCGGGATGACCAGGCAGCAGTCATCCCGGAGCAGCTGCCGCAGCCGGCCGGCAATTTCCTGCCGCAGCGCAGCTGCCCTGCTATGTTCTTGCCCGGCAAGGCTTGCCGCCCAAGTGAAGCGGGCCGATATATCCGGCCCGAAGACCGGCTGCTCCTCGCCGATCCACGCGCCATGGGTCGCCCAGATCTCGGACGCCTGCAGCTCCCTGAACACATCCATCCATGTTTTCAGGCCTTCAGCTGAAATCACATTCTCCACTGTCTCGTCGGCTGCAGCCCGCAGCCGGTTCAGCCCCTGCCTCAGACAGACGGTAATATCCGGATCTGCAAGCGCCCAGCAGTCCGCAGGGAGATACAGCCTGGTCATTCCGCCATCAGCATCAGTACGGCCTAAGTCAGAACCAGAGCCAGATCCGAATCCGGGCAGATGGATGACATCCTTCCCTACACCAGCATCTAGCAGCACTCTACCCACCCTCAGCAGCAGCTCTGGACTGTCCGTCATCCAACCTACCGTATCGAATCCGGGGGCCAGCGGAATAACTCCCTCCATGGAGACAGCCCCGTGTGTTGGACGAAAGCCGTATACTCCGCAATAAGCCGAAGGAACGCGGACCGAACCACCTGTGTCCGTTCCAAGTGCAAAGTCGACTGCACCTGAGGCTACCGCCACCGCTGAGCCGCTGGATGAACCGCCGGGAATCCGTCCAGTGCCGCGCGGATTCACAGGCGTACCGTAATGGTAGTTCTCGCCTCCCAGACTGTACATCAGCTCATCCGTATGAGCCGCTCCGCGCAAAGACGCTCCCGCGGCCAGAAGTTTGTCAACAGCAGCCGCATGTGCCGCCGCAGGTTCGTGGCTGCGCAGCCAGGCAGGATTCCCGGCGGAAGAGCGGTGCCCGGCCACTGCGAAGACATCTTTTACCGCGAACCGTAAGCCCTTCAGTTCGCCCTGCTGCAAGCCGGCTACCTCCAGCTCCGGTGCAATAAATGCGCCATAATTGTTACTAAGGATCATCTCTCCCACTTCCTTCCTGTTAGCTACCACCCGATCGCCGCCCCGTCACAGCGCGGATCTGTGCCGCCGCTGCGGAGACCGCCTGCACCTATTGCAATGGCATGGGCGTGGCCCATGATACCGTCAAAAGCTGCCGCCGTCCGCACCAGATGTCCGGCCCCCGCCAGCGCATCAAGTACCTGCTGCCCTGCACGCTGCTCCACCCTCAGCTCCTGGGTGGGATCTCCCCAGGTTCTGCCCCATACGAACCTCGGGGCACTCACCGCCTCCAGCGGATTCATGCCGTAATGCAGCATCCTAGTCAGCAGCAATGTCTGCGTCTGCGGCTGCCCTTCCCCGCCCTGCGTTCCGTACAGATAGGCAGGCTTGCCGTCCCGGCACGCCATCGCCGGCATAAGCGTATGAAAAGTACGCTTGTGCGGTTCCAGCCTATTGATATGCAGCGGGTCCAGCGAGAAGAAAGAGCCCCGGTTCTGCAGCAGAATACCCGTATCCCCGGCAACAGCCCCAGATCCGAATTCAAAATAAAGGCTTTGAATGAATGACACTGCATTTCCTTCACCGTCCACCACTGCAGCGTAAGCGGTATCCCGGCCGACCGGTTCGCTGCAAATCGCCGCCGCACGGCTCATGGAGATGGAAGCTGCCAGCTGCTGCGCATATCCCTTATCCAGCAGCCGGTCCAGCGGCACCGGAGCGAATGCCGGATCGGTCAGCACCTGATCCCGGTCACGGAAGCTCAGCTTCAGCGCCTCCACCAGCAGGTGATAGTACTCATAGGATCCTTGCTCAATGCCGCTGAAATCAAAGCGCTCCAGTATATTGAGCGCCATCAGTGCCGCAAAGCCCTGCGAGTTCGGCGGCGCCTGATAGACGCTGTAGCCGTGATACTCTGTCGAGACGGGCTCCGTCCACTCCCCGTGATGATCGGCAAAATCATCCCAGGTCAGATACCCGCCCGCAATACGCATATAATCGCTTATATCCTGCGCAATCTGCCCCTTATAGAAGGCGTCGCGTCCGCCCGACGCCAGAGCACGCAGCGTCCCGGCCAGCTGCGGCTGCACAAACCTGGCCCCGGCGGCCGGAGCCGCCCCGCCGGGCAGGTACACCGCCGCCGCTTCCGGGCTCAGCGCGGCTCCGGCAAGCAAGCTGCCCCCGTGCTGGTCCGGGGACAGCGGAAACCCCGCGGAGGCGCAGCTGATCGCCGGCTCCAGCACCTCCGCGAAGGCCAGGCGGCCGTATTCGCCCTGGACCGCCGCCCAGCTGTCCGCCATTCCGGGCACCGTAATGGCGCTGCGTACTCCACGCCGGGGAATATTCGCTTCCCCGGCATACAGTTCCCGGCGGACGCCATAGCCGGACCGTCCGCTGCCGTTATAGGCCCGTACGCGCCCTTCGCCTGCGCTGTACGTGAGCCAAAAAGCATCGCCGCCCAGCCCTGTCATGTGCGGATAAACCACTGCCAGCGCTGCGCTGACCGCTACCGCCGCATCAAAAGCATTCCCCCCCTTGTGCAGGATCTCCGCTCCGGCGGCAGACGCCAGATAATGAGGGCTGACCACCATTGTTTTTGTACCAGTCACCGGCTGTGTCGTCATGCGCCATCCCCCTCTACAGTTCGCTTTAAGTTACCGTCATTTAACCGTACGGCAAATTCTCCTGTCAATGAGCTCACAGCAAACTCAAATCCAAATCACAAATTTTTGTATACGGTGCACAAAGATTCAGCCAAACAGGATTATTGCTGTAGTTGACTGCCACCGCCTGGTATAGAATGTTCCAAAACCATATTTCTTTCAGCGGAGACAGCCGGGAAAGAGTAAATGCATTACCTGGCCACTGTCCGTCTGCTATACATACATCTTTTAGGAGGAGTCCTGTGAAAAAAGCCAATAATGATTATGTGCAGCTTGCCGTCGCCATGTGTAGAACGGGAATACTCGGCTACGGCGGAGGTCCCTCCGTCATTCCGCTGATCCGGCATGATGCCGTTACCCGGTACGCCTGGCTGAGCGATGATGAATTCGGGGAGACGCTGGCCATCGCCAATGCCCTTCCCGGCCCGATCGCCACCAAAATGGCAGCCTATCTCGGATACAAGCTCAAAGGTGTCCGCGGTGCGCTGCTCTCTGTATTGGCTCATATTTTACCCAGCTGTATTGCGATGATTGCCTTGCTCTCTGCCGTCAGCTACTTAAGCGGCTCGAAGACAGTAGCTGGTATGATTGCTGCGGTTTCACCTGTAATCGCGGTTATGCTAGGGATGATGGCGTACGAATTCGCTCAAAAAGCGTTCAAAGGACTGGGGAAGTGGATCGGGGCTGCCTTTTTGCTGCTTGCGCTGGTACTGCTGGAAGTGCTGCATTTGCATCCGGCCATAGTGATTGTGCTTTTTCTAGGTTATGGAACGGTACATTACCGGGTCCTCGCGAAGAAGAACAACAAGGGAGGGGCTGCCTAAATGGAATGGCTCGAACTGATATACGGTTTTTTTATGGCTAATCTGCTGGGCTACGGCGGCGGCCCCTCCTCCATCCCGCTGATGTACGAGGAAATTGTCCCGCATTTCGGCTGGCTTACCGACGAGCAGTTTTCCAACATGCTGGCGCTGGGGAATGCCTTACCCGGCCCGATCGCCACCAAAATCGCTGCCTTTGTAGGTTACGATGTATTTGGCTGGGCTGGTGTAATTCTTGCGCTGCTGGCTACGGTTCTCCCTTCGGCTGCTGCCCTGATCATCCTGCTCCGGGTTATGCAGAAATACAAGCAGTCGCCTGTCGTAAAAGGCATGACGCTGCTTGTACAGCCGGTTATCGCGGTTATGATGACTGTGCTTACCATTACAATGGCCCGGAGCCCGGCGGAAGCCATCGGGATCTGGCAGACACTGATTATCGCCGCTATTGCTTTTGCCGCAATGAAGTGGCTGAAGCTGCATCCCGCGCTGGTGATCGTGGCCGCTTTTGCCTATGGAGCGTTCGTGCTTCCGTATACCGTCTAATCCCGTTTATTTCAAAATATACTGGGACAGCACCGCCTGTACTTCATAAATATTGACCGATTTATTGAACGTCTTTTTCAGCGGCAGCGTACTGCTCGATACATACAGGCACAGCTCCGCATCCAGATCAAAGTGGCCTGCCGTTTCCACCGAATAATGGGAGATGCTTTTATAGGGAATGGAGTGATACTGTGTCTTCTTGCCGGTCACACCTTGTTTATCGACGAGAATCAGCCGCTTATCGGTAAAAATAAACATATCTCTGATCAGTTTGTACGCCCGTTCAATTTTTTCACCCGGAGCCAGAATTTGTGCATACTCGCGCTGTACATCGGCAAGTTCCACCTGCGACGCGTTCCCCAGAAGACCGTTAAAAATCGTCATACCCCCGCCTCTTTTCTCCAATAAATTCAGGCAGCCGTCCCTGCCCTTTTACATCCTACTTGTGCCGCTAAAAATATATGATTGCGGTTGCCCGGCTTTTTTCTCTTGCATCTTCCGGAGATATTGGTTAAACTAACCTTAAATTTGTAAAAGAGGAGGTGTGGGGAATGGATCACAATGTGACTAATAGTGTTAACAGCCGGCTGATTACTATCATGTCTGGCATCGTTCATGTAAATGCCAACAACGGGAGAAGTCTGTCCATTTACAAGAACTCAATAACACTACACAATTGTGAAATGCCTTTCCAGCCACACTTCAACGGATAAGCTATACTACCGGAGAACGTTCAGGGCCGCGGGGAAATTTCCTCGCGGTCTTTTTGTGTCCATTTTCAGTGCTCCATCCGGGAGAACAGCGGCGGCAGGCATTATATAAAGGAGAATACCTATGATTATCTCATGCCAAAATGTCCAGAAATACCACGGGGCCCAGCTTGTTCTGAGCGACATCACCTTCGATATCCGCCAAGGCGAAAAAATCGGCCTGATCGGCCGCAACGGCTGCGGCAAAACAACCCTCTTCCGCCTGCTGAGCGGTGAAGAACGCGCGGATCAGGGCCAGATTTCTATCCGCCGGGGCAGCGTAGTCGGCCTCCTTGCCCAAATTCAGGAGGCCGGCACCGGAGAAACGGTATATGCCGTGCTCCAGCGCAGCTTCGCTGAGTCTCTCGCCTGGCAGAGCCGCCTGCGGGAGCTGGAGCAGCAGATGTCCAGCCTTGACGCCGGGACGGATGAAGCGGCCTGGAACAGGCTGCTCAAGGAGTATGGCGTCCTGCAGGAGAAATTCGAAGCAGCCGGCGGGTATGAAATCGATGCCTCCATTCAGCGCGTTGCCTCAGGGCTCGGCATCGCCGCCGCCCAATATGACCGTGAATTCACCTCCCTCTCCGGCGGGGAGAAAACCAAGGTCGGACTGGCCGAGCTGCTGCTGCGCCGCCCGGATGTTCTGCTGCTCGATGAGCCGACCAACCACCTGGATATGGGAGCCATCGAATGGCTGGAGCAATATCTTCTGGCCTACGAAGGCACTGTGCTGGCGATTTCGCATGACCGCTATTTTCTGGATGCCGTAGTCAAAAAGGTAGTCGAGATTGAAGACGGTGAAGCCATCACCTATCACACCAACTACAGCGGCTATCAGGTGGAGAAGGAAGCCCGGCTGCTCCAGCAGTTCGCCGATTACCAGGAGCAGCAGAAGAAGATTAAGCAGATGCAGGAAAGCATCAAGCGCCTGATTGAATGGGGCAACCGCTCCAATCCGCCTAACCCTTCCTTCCACCGCCGGGCTGCTTCGATGCAGAAGGCGCTGGACCGGATGGTCAAGATCAAACGTCCGATTCTGGAGCGCAAAGCAATAGATCTGCAACTGCAGCAGGAGGACCGGACCGGCAATCAGGCTGTTATCCTCGACCGGATCAGCAAAAGCTACGGCAGCCGTACCCTATTCACAGGTGCCAGTGACATTCTGAGATACGGCGAAACGGCCGCCCTGATCGGCGGCAACGGTGCCGGCAAGAGCACGCTGCTGCGGATGATCCTCGGCCAGGAGACACCGGACAGCGGCAGCTGTACGCTCGGCTCGCGGGCGGCCGTCGGTTATCTTGCCCAGGAGGCTGTGCCCGAGGACGGCAAGCTGTCCGTGCTCCGCTACTTCCGCGAGGAAGTGGGCATGGAGGAAGGCGAGGCCCGCGGACAGCTGGCACGCTTCCTCTTCTACGGCGGCGATGTCTTCAAAACCGTCGCCAATCTGTCCGGCGGAGAATGGACGCGGCTGCGCTTCGCGGTGCTGATGCACCGCCGGCCGAACCTGCTTATCCTGGATGAGCCGACCAACCACCTGGACATCGACTCCAGGGAAGCGCTGGAAGAGGCTCTCGAGGAATTCCAGGGTACGGTACTGGCTGTTTCCCATGACCGCTATTTCATTAACCGCTGCTTCGGCAAGCTCTGGTTGATTGAAGACGGCCGGTTCCATGCCTTTAACGGAAACTACGAGTATTACAAGGAGAAGCAGGCGGAGCGTGCTGCTGCCTCCAGCCTGCCTGCCGCTAACGGCAGCCAACCTGCCGGCAAGAGCAGTCCCCAGTACAACGCTCCGGTCTCTGCAAGCAGCGCAGCTTCCTCCCGTAAGCCGCGTTCAACCACCGCCTGGGAGCAGGAAATATCCGCTGCAGAGGAGCGGATCGGCCGGATTGACGCTGAAATGCTGGACCCTGCTATCGCCAGTGATGCCGTGAAGCTGGCTGACCTGCAGCTTACCCGTGACACGGAGCAGGCCGGCCTGGATGAGCTCTATGCAGCCTGGATGAGCGATGCGGAGCAGTAATACCGGCAGAAATCTTTTGACCGCTAATTAATAAAAAGATAAAGGTGAGTGTAATGACCGAAAACACAGCAATATCAGAATATTGGAAGACTTACGTAGAGGAGCACCCTGAGGCCGCGGATAAATACGACAGCGCCTGGGCTTTCGGCGACAGCCCGAGGCTTGCGGATCAGCTTCTGGAGCTGGTGCTGCAGGGAATCAAGACAGGGACCGCCTCCAATAAGACAGTGTATGAACAACAGGGCATCAGCCTGCCCTTCACCGGGGGATATTCCATTCTGCTGGATGGAGCAGGCGCGCCGCGGGCGATTATTGAAACCACCCGTATCGAGACCGTCCCCTTCAATGAAGTTACAGCAGAGTTCGCCTATTCCGAGGGCGAGGATGACCGCTCACTGGAGTCGTGGCGCTATGAGCACGAGGTTTATTTTACAAGAGAATTCCAGCGTTACGGCATGTCGTTCGATCCGGCAATGCCGGTCGTATGCGAGAACTTCCGTGTAGTGCATGTGAAGCCGCTCCCCTAGACAGCAACCAAAGAGGCTGTGCTCCTTCACCAGGGGCGCAGCCTCTTTTATTCATGATTCGTATGTACTCAGGACTGCTTAATACCGAATGCAATCCACCGTCCATCAATGTCCTCTATCACGAAGTCACGGTTACCGTAATCCGTATCGGTTAATTTGCGGATGAACTTTACGCCTGCAGCCTCGAGCGCATCCTGCAGCGCGTCCTGATTTCGGGTAATGAAGTAAGCATCATATCCGTAACCGTACAGCTCCCGGTTAGGGATAACCGGACGTCCGCCGGAATCCGTTAGAATAATCTCAGTGGAATCCCGGTACAGGCAGATATGGGGTTCCTGTGTATCCAAATAGGATATTGCCCGGAATCCCAGCTTTTGTTCATAATAAGCGGATGTTTCTATAATATCCGGAGTTCCAAAGATACTATGCGATTCCAGTAATATGTTGTTCATAACCAATCTCCTTCATCCTAAATATCAGCCTGTCAACCGCTTCTCTAATTCTTCAGAGGTCCATTCTGAAATGCAATTCAAAAAGGCCGCTTCTTCTCTAAGAGGCAGCCTTCATTCCTATAAGTCTTATAAGTTTATTTGGAGTGCCTATTATTTAAAGTAATAATTACCGCCATATCCCCATGATCCAGCCGATTACCGAGATCCATAAGGGAATGCTGATCAGAACACCCCATACCAGTCCGGCAGCGATATTGCCCTCGGCAGGACGTGCCGCAGTATCCTGTTTAAGCGGAAGTCTTAACTCTTCTTGTTCCATTGCGATCCCCTCCTAAAATATCTTATCGTCACAGTAGAGGAAAAAATGTAGACCGCCTGGCCTAAAAAGGTAGAATTTCCGCAACTAATTTTTAGATACAAAGGCTCAGCGGCTTACTTTGTAACTGCTTTCATAATAATTATTAACCAATTTTTGTCTAATAAAACTTATAATAGCCCTGCACTACATTATATGCGCAGAATTAGTCTAATATGACTGGCTTTTCGGGATTTTTTAAGAATTCGAACATGGTCCTGATCTGCTCTGCGGTGTTCCGTTCCTGCGACAGCTCAGGCAGCTCATCCTCAGCAAAGAAGCCTGCCCCGAACGTCTCCACGCCTCCCGCCGCTTCCCCGCCCGTAATCCGGCACAAAATAAAAAATTTATAGACATGATACGGCTCCGGCGGATGATCATGAAATTTTTTGTCCAGCACCGCCAGCAGCCGCACCGCTTCCGCCTCATACCCCGACTCTTCGGCAATCTCCTTAACCGCTACTTCACTCGGCGACAGACCGATATCCCCCCAGCCCCCGGGTAACGCCCAATTCCCGTCCAGCTTTTCCCGGACCAGCAGAATCTTATTGTCCTTAAAAATCACCCCGCGGATATCCACCTTGGGCGTACAGTATCCCTCATCCGTAGCAAAAGCGAGCCGGATCTTCTCCTTGCTCTCATAGGTATAGTTCGCCAGAATATCTACACTCAGCTCACGCAGCGTCTGGTAACGTTCAATGTCGTAGACATCCTTCGCATAGGCAAGCCCGGTCTGGGCAATGGCTTGAATCTCCTTGGCCCAGGTTAACCATTTCTCTTCCATAGCTGGTACCTCCACTCCAAAGATAGGATATGGTGACGGGTCACCTTTATACGCACAGCATCAAATGACGGGAAAAAGCCCCTTTGCGGGCTACACAACGGTCGATAATCTCGAATCCGGCCTTGCTGATCATCTCATCCATCGCCTCAATCGCCACAATGACAACCCGGTCAGAAATTCTGCGGGCGTTGACGAGAATGTCGAACTGCTCCTCAGGTGTAATACTGGAGTACAGATTATAAGGCATGTCCACAATGGCTGCATCATAATGCTCCGTAATATCTGCGATATCACCTAAGGTAACCGGGGCGTCGAAGCCGAAATGGGCAATGTTGGTCCGCGCTCCCTGGGCGATAAACGGATTGATGTCCCGGCCGACGATATCGATTCCCATGGATAGCGCTTCGATCATAACCGTCCCGATACCGCAGCAGGGATCAATGGCCCGGATACCGTCCGGCTGCGGTACAGCCATGTTAACTGCAGCGCGGGCAACCCTTGTGCTAAGGGCAATCGAATAGCTGCGCGGCTTCTTGATCTGGCGGAACCAGGTCGCATTATTTTTGTGGTAGGTTCCAAAATACCAGCGGCCGCCCAGGGTTACGATGCCGTATACCAGCTCCGGACGGTTGACGTCCGCCTCGCCTTCAATCCGCAGGCCGATTTCCCGCTCAATCACTCTGCGTTCGTTGTATTCTATTTTTTGCTCAGGCGGCAGATCGTTGGTCTTCACAAAAATAACCTTAAACGTCTTCCCGTTCAGCTCAACCTGCTCCGTCTGATCATAAATCTCCGGCAGGCTGTCGCCTGTGTACATGACCTCGATCATTTCCTTGATGAACGGGCTGCGGCTGGGCTCAACCCAGATTCCGCTCCCGAAAATCCCCTGCGGAATATTCTTACCGAACAGGCAGCGCAGCTCCATCCCGCATAAATCCTGCTCGTCCCCTGAGCACGCATACGTATAAATATAAGCAGGATCTGCTTCCTGCCGGTTCAATTGCCCTTCCTGTTCCTTGCCTGGTTCCATGTTTACTGACACTGTCACTTCCGCTCCTGTCTGCTCATAAGTCAGTTAAGTCTAGCATGGTTATGGGGCGTAATCAATAACTGCAGGACTGCTTTGATTCCGGGAGCTTCTTCAGTATAATGAAGGCATTACACTGCCAAACCAGCCGGTGGTCAATTAACGGCCCGGTTTGAGGTTTTAAGCTTTACCTGACGGTTATGCGCAGCGAAACTCCAAGGAGGTACATATCCCTTATGTCCTATGAACAATATTTTCAGGCTGAGCGTGAAGCCCAGCTGGCTGAACTGAAGCAATGGCTGTCCATTCCAAGTATTTCTGCTCTTTCCGCACACAAGGAGGATGTTCAATCCGCCGCTGCCTGGCTGACTGAAACCCTGAAGCGCGCCGGACTGGAGAACATCGAGATCCACCCTACGGCAGGTCATCCCGTTGTTTATGCGGACTACCTGCATGCTCCCGGTAAACCGACAGTTCTGGTTTACGGCCACTATGATGTACAGCCTGTTGATCCGCTGAATCTCTGGACAACCCCTCCGTTTGAGCCGGAGATCCGTGACGGCAAGCTCTATGCACGCGGAGCAACCGACGATAAGGGCCAGGTGTTCATGCACATCAAGGCAATTGAAGCCATTCTCAAGCAGGAAGGCACTCTCCCTGTTAACATCAAGCTCTGCATCGAAGGCGAAGAAGAAATCGGCAGCGTGAACCTGCCTCCGTTCCTGGAAGCCAACCAGGACAAGCTGGCGGCTGACGCTGTGCTTGTCTCCGATACAGCGCTGCTGGAACGCGGACGCCCGGCGATCTGTACCGGACTGCGCGGTCTCTGCTCCATGGAGGTCACTGTTCACACGGCTTCAACGGATCTGCACTCCGGCTCATACGGCGGCGGTGTCCCTAATGCGCTTCATGCTCTGGTGTCCCTGCTCAGCTCCCTGCATGATGAACAGGGGCGTGTAGCTGTGGAAGGCTTCTATCAGGGGGTGCCTGAGCTGTCTGCGCTGCTGCGCGAGGAATTCGCCAAGCAGGGCGTGAACGAAGAGAAGATCAGAGCATCCCTCGGTCTGGAGCAGCTCTACGGTGAAGAAGGCTACAGCTTTGTTGAGCGTGTAGGCGCCCGTCCGACCCTTGAGCTTAACGGCGTCTACGGCGGATTCCAGGGCGAAGGCAGCAAGACTGTCATTCCGAAGGAAGCCCATGCCAAAATCACCTGCCGCCTCGTAGGCGACCAGGACCCGCAGCATATCCTTGATGCTGTGGAAGCGCACCTGAAGGCTAACATCCAGAAAGGCGCTACCGTAAAGGTGAAGCAGATGGAAAAAGCGCGCGCCTTCAATATTGATCCGTCCGATCCGATTCTGCAGACCGCAGCAGATGCTTTTGGCAAAGTCTACGGTACACGCGCCCTCTTCACCAAAGACGGCGGCTCGATTCCGATCATGGAGAGCTTCTCCCGTATCCTGAAGGCACCGGTTGTCCTAATGGGCTTTGGCCTGGATGACGAGAACCTGCATGCTCCGGATGAGCACTTCAACCTGGAGAACTTTGACAAGGGCCTGCTGACCATTGTCGAGTTTCTGAAGACCGTCTAATCCGGTCTGACACACCAATAAAGCCAGGGTCTCCGCCAACCGCGCGGAAACCCTGGCTTATTATTTTTTGGAACTACAGTACAAATGCCTTGGAGATGATAACCAGCAGAATAAACAGGACCAGAATTGCAGCAGTAGATGTCATACCGCCAAATCCTCCGCCATAACCTGCAACGTTCTCGCTCATGGATTCCTTCCTCCTTTGCAAGTGGGTACAGCTTAAGATATGCCTGGGGGCTCTGCATTGACTGGGTTAATATACAGTGTTATTTATTCCACTCTATAGGCGCAAAATGGACGCAAAAAAACCCTTGCAGGGCAAGGGTTTGAAAATGTCATATTGGAGCGGGTGATGGGAATCGAACCCACGCTATCAGCTTGGAAGGCTGAAGTTCTACCATTGAACTACACCCGCGAGGATACAAAAAATATTGTATCATTCCACAGAATAAAATGCAACCCTTTGGCTTTTGCATTTTACATTTACATCGGCAGGCCGAGCAAAGGCTTCAGGAAAGACGCTTCAAATTCTGCTGCTTTGATGGGTTTGCTGAACAGATAGCCTTGAGCCTCATGACAATGCTGCTGACGCAAAAATTGCAGCTGTTCCTTGTTCTCCACGCCCTCTGCCGTTACCTTCAGCTTCAGGTGATGAGCCATGGACGTAATCGTAGAAACAATCGCCGCATTATTGCTGTCTTCCATCACATCAGAAACGAAGGAACGGTCAATCTTCAGCCGGTCAATCGGCATATTTTTCAGATAATGCAGCGAGCTGTAGCCAGTGCCGAAGTCGTCGATGCTGATGAACACCCCCAGCCGCTTCAGCCGGTTAAGCTGGTCAAATGCTGTCTCTTTATCCAAAGTCATGCTTTCCGTGATCTCCAGATCAACATAACGCGGATCTAGTCCGATCTCCTGCAGAAGGGCATCTATTCTGCCTGCGAGGTTCGGCTGCAAAAATTGGCGCATGGACAAGTTAATGGATACGCAGATGTGACGGTATCCCTTCAGTTGCCAGTCTCTATTCTGCTTGCAGGCTGTTCTAAGCACCCAATCGCCGATCGGCACAATCAGTCCGCTCTCCTCAGCAATGGGTATAAATTCTACAGGAGACACGTTTCCCCGTTTGGGATGCTCCCAGCGCAGCAGTGCCTCCATGCCGACAATCTCTTCTGTCTCAAGCAGTACCTGAGGCTGATAGACGAGATAGAACTCATCCCGCTCCAGCGCCCGGCGCAGGTCATTCTCCAGCTTCAGACGCTCTTTGGCTTTCATCTGCATGGACGGGATATAGCGCCGGATATCAACATTCTGTTCTTTGGCATTATGTACAGCTGTATCTGCATTCTGAATCAGCTGCTCTGCTGTATTACCATCTCCTGGATAAATGCTCATGCCCAGGCTTAACGAAATATGATACTCCCCCGATTCCAGCTGAACCGGTGTTTCAAACAGCTGCAGCAGCTTGGATGCGCGGACCAGGCAGCTCTCTACTCCTGTCCGTTCTGTCATCAGGAACGCAAACTCATCCGCTCCCATGCTGAACAGCTCCTCATGCAGTTTTACCTCATCCTGAATCCGCTGGGCCACGTGCTGCAGCAGAAGATCACCGGCATTATGCCCCAGGGAGTCATTGATATTTTTGAAGTGGTTAATGTTCATGATGGCCACCGCCGAGAAACCGCCGTTCCCTTTTGCTTTTACACTATGGGCCATCATCTCTTCCACACGCTGCATCAGCCGCCGCCGGTTGGGCAACCCTGTCAGATCATCATGATAAGCCAGATAGTTAATTCTTGCTTCAGCCTGCTGATTCTCATGGAACGGTTCTTCGATCGTCAGCCGGTAGACTCCGGTCAGCATCAGATAATAAGCGACCCCGCTGCTGAGCATGCCAAAAAGATTATCCATCTCCCCAACACTGAGCAGGTTCATGAAAAAGACCTGGGCCAGTGCGAAAAAGATTAAAGCACGGATAATAATAAGCAGCGAAGCGGATTTTTCAATTCGTCCGGGATAGACGATCATTCCGACACTAAGCAGATAGATAAACAGCACCGCCATATCGATCAGATGTTTGACGGTGCTCAGCCAGGAGTAGGTCTGCAAGCCCGGTGTAAGGACATCGCTAAAGACCAGCACCAGCAGCGAGACCGCGATAACAGCAAGCGCCACGCCGAACACCTTTTTCTTGCCTCTTATAGATACCGGTTCGTCTTCCTTGCTGAAAATAAACAATATGCCGCATGCGCTGACCAGACGCGAGAAGGTTAACAGCCATAGGGACTGGTCCGGACTGATGATCGAGGAGATCGCCGGAACGCCCACAAAGCTCAGGGTGTGTAAAAAATCAAAGATGCAGACGCCTAAAAAGAGCGCGGAGATATACAATCTGGATTTGGATAATGTATCGGAGAAAAACAGGCTGCCCTGGGCAAATATCGCAAAACCGAAAGCTATATTACAGCAGCCGATTATAAGGTAGAGCGCCAGCATGACATCCTGATTCTCAATCTGGCTAAGCGGATTCCGGAAAATCTGGATCAGAAGGAACAGCACCGTCCCTATAACTGCCGCCTGAATAGTCTTTCTCTCTTCTTGTCTCATAAGTCCCTCGCGTCTGAAATGATATCTATGATTAGTATGAATGTCTGTATTCAAGTCCTTTAATAAATATCGGCTTTACAGTCCCGTAAAGTTACATTCCTGCTATACAATCTAAAAGAAAAAAGCACTGCCTCTGAATAGAGGTCAGTGCTTCTGCCCTGATAGTAGCTATTTATCCCCGAAGGTAACCTCAGGTGTTGTCAGCTTGTCATAAAAATCAACCGATTTATCCTTGTCTTCAGATGCACGAAGCGCCATTGCCGAGCGCGGATGCTCGTCCAGCGTACCGGTAATCATGTACGGGATGATATATCCCCACTCTTCTTTTTCACGGAGCGGAATCATCAGCTGTTCAATAATATCAAGCACCGGGCGCAGCGTATATTTAGTGTTCTTCAGATGGGTCACCAGCAGCTCAGTTGGACAGTTGCCAGCTGCACGGCCCATTCCGTAGCAGGAGGCATCCAGCAGTTCTACTCCGAGCTCAGCAGCAATAAGAGTATTGGAGAAAGCCAGCTGCAGATTGTTATGGGTGTGAACGCCAAGGCGTTTGTTCGGAAGGTGGGTTTTGAACTTGTCCACCAGGTATTTAATATCGTTGTGATCAAGGCTGCCATAAGAATCTACAATATATACAACGTCTACTACACTGTCGCGGATCATATCAAAGGCTTCCAGCAGCTCATTCTCCATTACGTTAGACAATGCCATAATATTAATGGTGGTTTCATATCCGCGGTCATGGAAAATCTGTACCAGCTGCAGCGCCTTATCTACATCCTTGCTGTAGCAGGCTACACGGATCAGATCCAGCATGCTCTCACTGCGCGGCAGGATATCATTCTCGTCTACCCGGCCGATATCAACCAGCGCGGACAGCTTGGTGTTGCCCTTCTGGGGAATAACCTTGCGCAGAAAATCATCATTCAGAAACCGCCATGGACCGGCATTTTCCGCTCCCTTAAGCAGTTTAGGGGAATTTTTATAGCCGATTTCCATATATTCAACACCGGCTTCGTTCAGACCGGCATACAATTTCTGTACAAACTCAATGCTGAAATCCCAATTATTAACGAGGCCTCCGTCACGGATGGTACAATCGACAATTTTACTCTGATTATTCTTCACAATTTGTTCTCCCTTCAGCGTATCCTTCATTAATGCCGTCTGCATAAGCTTACTATGCAATCATTATCGTACAATCATACTTTAATGAAGAATAAAATGTAAAGTTTAATTCTCTTATCTTCCATATCTGTTTTCGCTGCAGGGCAGCCATGATTAAAATCACGGACAATTCCCGGCCAAAATGCTACATTACAAGAAATTAATGAGATTGATTATCAGTCTCTTTTGGGGGGGATTATTAAATGGCCTCTACATCTTGCTCTTTACTGCGCTTACAACCGGGCTCAGCAGGTTCCATTTATAGAATTGAAGGTATGAATCCTATTCTGCGGAGACGGCTTGCCGATCTTGGGGTGTCTGAGGGTGTTGTGATCCGGCTGAAAGGCAAAGGCCCCTTCATGGGTCCCATCACACTGGAGTGCAACGGACAGCTGCTTGCGATTCGCCGGAAGGAAGCTTCCATGATTGAGGTGAATGTTTCATGAGCTCAATCGCCCTTGTAGGTAACCCTAACACCGGGAAAACCTCGCTGTTTAACACGCTGACCTCTTCCTACGAATATGTCGGGAACTGGGCAGGTGTAACTGTAGAGAAAAAAGTCGGCAGCCTGAAGAACGGTGCGGGCAAGCTGATTGATTTACCGGGGATCTACTCCCTGCATCCGCTCTCCCGGGATGAAGGCGTAGCCGCACAGTATTTAATCGAAGAATCACCGGAAGCACTGATTAACATTGTTGATGCTTCACAGCTGGAGCGTAATCTGCTGCTCACCCTTCAGCTGCTGGAATACGGAAAACCTACCGTGTTGTGTCTTAATATGATTGATGTTGCAAAGTCACGCGGTATTCAGGTCAGCCCTGATATTCTGCAGAAAAGGCTCGGTCTTACCGTGCTGCCGCTCGTTGCCAGAACCGGCAAAGGCAGCGGCCAGGTGCTTACTGTCCTCAAGGAAACCTCCAGCATTCCGCCGGTAACCTTCCTGCTTGATTATGGTGAACGGGTAGAACAGGCGATCCGGGCTATTGAGCATGATCTGCAGCAGACCGCCGGGCTGCCCAATCACCGCTGGATCGCCCTTCAGCTTATGGAGCAGAATCCGGTAGTCCTAGCGCTGCTGCGTGAGCGCTTTGACACCAGCCGTCTGCTCGAAATCTGCGATACGGTGCAGAAGGAGCTGCAGACAAGAAAGCTGGCCTTAACGCTGCCGCAATGGATTCGTTCGACCCGGCAGGAATATATCCATTCCTTATGTCTTGAGGCCATGGATACAACCGCCCAGAAGCCGCATAATCTGACGGAACGACTGGATTCGATCCTGACTCACCGTTTTTGGGGACTCCCCTTATTCCTTATTTTTATGTATGCCATGTTTAAAGCCACCTTTGACTGGATCGGCGGGCCCTTGTCCGACATCCTTGACGGATTTATCTCCGGCCCGCTCAGTGACGGTGCCAATTCTCTGCTGCAGAGCATCGGGGCTTCAGAGTTTACCCATGCACTGATTGTCGACGGCATTATTGGCGGTGTCGGCGGCGTACTCGTCTTCGTTCCGCAGATTTTCGTCCTGTTCCTGATGATTTCCTTCCTGGAGGATTCAGGTTACATGGCCCGCGTCTGTCTGCTGATGGACAGTACCATGGAACGGATGGGGCTGAACGGCAAAGCTTTTATTCCTTTTATTATCGGCTTTGGCTGCAACGTTCCGGCTATTATGGCTGCACGCAGCATTGAACAGCCTAAGGACCGGATGCTGACAACACTGCTGATGCCGCTGATGTCCTGCTCTGCCCGGCTGCCGGTGTACCTGCTGTTCGCCGCCGTATTCTTTCCGGCCCGGCAAGCCACAGCAGTCCTGGCGATGTATGTCATGGGCGTTGTCTTTGCACTGATTTTGTGCAAGCTGTTCTCCAAGCATCTGTTCAAAAATGAATCTTCCGTCTTTATCATTGAACTGCCTCCTTACCGCATGCCGCAGCTAAAGACACTTGGCCGCAGTACCTGGGAGAAAGGCAAGGGGTTCCTGCGCAAAGCGGGAACCATCATTCTGGCTGGTTCCGTTATCATCTGGCTGATGTCCTATGCCGGCCCAACCGGCTTTAATGTGGATATGGATCAAAGCTTTCTGGCCAAGTTCGGCGGATTGATTGCGCCGCTGCTGCAGCCGCTGGGCTTCGGAACCTGGCAAGCCGGATCTACGCTGGTTCCCGGCTTCTTGGCCAAAGAAGTCGTTGTATCCACGATGAATATCATTTACCACACCCCGGATAACGCCGGGCTGGAAAATCAGATTGCCCAGGTGTTTACACCGCTGAGCTCCGTCAGCTTCATGGCCTTCATCCTGCTCTATATTCCTTGCCTGGCTACTGTAGGCGTAATCAAGAAAGAGACAGCGTCCTGGAAGTGGACTTTCTTCTCTATGGGCTATTCGCTGGCGCTGGCGTACCTGGTATCGCTTATTATTTTTCAAGGCGGACGGTTGTTGGGATGGTCATAAGATCCGGGAATGTTCATGAAGAAAGCGGGGAATAACTAATGATTGTCAATATCGTGATTGTAGCGGCCGTATTCGGCTATTCGGGCTGGATGATCTATCGTCATGTGCAGAAAGGCAAGCAGGGGGCTTGTGCCGGCTGCGACAAGAGCAAGAGCTGCGCGGCAGCCTCAATGGATTCTCCGCTCTCCTGCCGCTCAGGGGCGGCTGACAGCAAGCTGTAAACCGGCATTCTGGTGCTTCCAACTTCATACATCAGGTTTAAACTCCCTGGCATCGGGGTATGTTTGTTATAAGCAATTGCAGCTAGACCACTACCTAAGGAGGAATAACTATGAATACGAAAAAAACGTTATTTACTACCGCAGCACTGGGAGCAGTATATTTGCTTAGAAACAAAGACACCCGCGATAAATTAATGAATGGCATCCAGTCCTTCACCAATCAGGTTAAGACTAAACGCAACGGCTGAACTGCTACAGACCGCACTTAAGAAGCTGCCAGTCACAGTTCATGCTAATGAGCCGTAAAGTCCGGGTTCCGGTCTTTACGGCTTTTGTTATTCCATATTGAGGTGCAGCAGATATTCCAGCAATGTCCGGACCATGACTCCCGTGGCTCCTTTGGAATTAACGCCCCGCTCTCTGGACAGGAATGCCGTGCCGGCAATATCCAGATGAATCCATGGCAGCCCTTCAGCAAACTCACCGATAAACAGCCCTGCAGTAGACGCTCCGCCAAATCTGCCGGCAGCATTACGGATATCAGCTACTTCGCTTCTCAGCAGCTCGCGGAACTCGGGATATGCAGGAAGCTGCCAGATCTGCTCTCCGGATCGCTCCGAGGCCTCCAGCAGGGTCTGCATAAAGGGTCCATCGTTCGTAACCGCTCCGGTAGCAACATCCCCCAGAATAGACAGAACAGCTCCTGTAAGCGTAGCTACGTCTATGAGCCGTTCTGCTCCCCATTCCCGGGCATAAGTTAAGGCATCCCCAAGCACCACTCTGCCCTCAGCATCGGTATTCAGCACTTCTATTGTCTTGCCGCTGAGCGTAGTAATCACGTCACCCGGCTTAAAGGCTCCTGCAGAAGGCATATTTTCAGCGGCAGGGATAACCATTACCACATTAATCCGCGGCCGTAATCTGCCCAGCGCTTCCATAACACCGAGTACAGCCGCTGCCCCCCCCATATCACTGATCATATCTTCCATGCCCGGGGCTCTTTTGAGTGAAATGCCCCCGGTGTCAAAGGTTATTCCCTTACCTATTATCCCTGTAACATTGCTCCACTCTCCGGTTCCCTGGTAACGGATGACAATCATCCGCGGCGGATGTACACTGCCCTTGCCTACAGCGAGCAGGCCGCCCATGCCCTTCTGCTCAATCTCCCGTTCATCCAGCACCTCTGCCGGAAGTCCATGCCGCTCAGCTACCTCAATGGCTGCCGCTGCAAGCCCGGACGGAGTCAGAAGATTCCCTGGAAGATTGGTCAGGTCACGGGCCAGATGGGTTGCGTCTGCAAATGCTAATCCCCGCTGTATTCCTGAACGCATGCTTAGTTCCACTCCAGCTTCCACGGAGGATTGCGGAAACAGGTTTACCGAAGCAGGTCCCTTATAGGGAGTCTGTTCCTGTTTATAATGCTTCCTGCGGTATACTCCCAGCACCAATCCTTCTGCGAGTGCCTGTGCCGCTAATGCCCCTTGAGACAGCAGGGATTCGGGCAACTGAATGCCAAGCACCTCCGCCTTCATCCGGGCAGCAGCCCGGGATATATGTGCAGCTAGCACTCTCAGCTCACAGGCAACCGGGGCTTCCTTTCCGCTGCCTGCCAGTATGAGCGCAGGGTATGGTGCTTGTTCTCCCAAAGGAAGGATATAGGTCTGATTCAGCTTACCCGCAAAAAGTCCGGCTTTGGCCGCATGCTCTATGCCCGCTTTCCATTCTGCCGCAAGGCTTCCGTTATCCAGTTCAGTCTCAGATATAATAATGCATAAAGCATCACCCGCTGCTTCAGCAGAGGAAGCCCCGTTATTCCATTCAATATTCATTGCATCTCCTCCAGCTGCTCTTGAAATCTGTGAACCCTGTTCACGCAGATAAGGCTGACTTCCCGCACCAGCCGTGCATACAGAAATCAGCCTCTTTAGGTTCATTATATTATAATGCATGGCTATTCCAGATAACAGCCCGCGTTACTGCATTAGTGGGAGGGAGATGACAATACGTGTTCCTTCATTAATTCTGCTGCTGACCGAAATGCAGCCCCCATGATTCTTGATAATCCGGTCACTGACGGACAGCCCAAGCCCCGTCCCATTCTCTTTAGTAGTAAAGAACGGGTTAAACAATCGGTCAAGCGTGCATGTATCCATGCCTTTGCCGTTATCAGAGATAAAGATGCGGACCTCTGCACCTTCTCTGCGGGCCCCGACCTCAATCCTGCCTACATAATCATCTGCGCGTTCTGTAATCGCTTCCATTGCATTTTTTATCATATTCAGCATTACCTGTTTCATTTGCTTCACATCTCCGGAGATGATCATGTCTCCCTGAAACGGATGGAGATTAATCTGGCAGCCCTTCATTAAGGCCTCGCTCTCTGTCAGTAAAACAACCTCTTTAAGAAGTGCAGATACAGGAATCATGGTGACCTGGGGAGCAGAAGGCTTCGATGAAGTCAGGAACTCATGAATAATGTCATTGGCCCGGTCAATTTCAGCCAGTATGATCTTGGCATATTCTTCTTTGCCCAGTTGATGCAGATGGGGATGCAGAAGCTGGATGAACCCGCGGATTGCCGTCAGCGGATTCCGGATTTCATGGGCAATAGAAGCTGACAACTTGCCAAGCATAGCCAGGCTGTCATTCTGGTAAGCTGTCTGCTCGATCAGCTTGTAATCCGATATTTCCTTAAACGTGAACAGGTAGCTGCCCTTCATCTGTTCACCACTATGCATTGATACCCGCCAGTAGCGGCCATATTCATCTATAAATTCATAATTCGGCTTACCCTTTCGAACCATTTCACGGTATCCGCGCAGCACCTGCTTCTTCTTAAAACGGTTCAGCTGAATATTCGCCAGCAGATGAGCCATAGTGTAGCCCAGCAGGGAATGGCGGGGCAATTCAAGTATGCCGTACATCTGTTTATTTACAAAAGTTAGGACTCCCTCTTCATCAAAAAGCATAATTCCGCTGTCAATGTGCTCCAGCACATCCTCGTATGAATTGTTCAATATCACGGATTGAAACGTGCTTGGCAGGAGCAGGCTTTCCTGAAATTGGCTTATCACGATACGAAGTTCCCCCTTTTACTGCATTTGGCTTAGACGCTAAAGCGACATCAAATTACTATGTAAATGAGTATATGACGAAGCCGCCAGAACATTCGGAAATCGTATTATATTATCCAACCGTTTCAACTATATTCCAATCATATCCAAGAGAAGAAGACAACGCAATCAGAGAAACTGTCGAATGGCAAAAAACTTGTTAAAATGATTCTTAAGGCATACTAATTTTACCGTGAATATCGTAATACAGTGAAAAACCCGGTTTTTAATATAAATTCACGCAGAAAAAAGCCTCCGCTGATGCGGAGGCCCCTGTTGCTATAAAGCCATCTCCGGCCAAAACCATTAGAGTAATGTTATAGGCCAGCGTAAGAATTACAGCCGGCTGAAGCTGTTGTCAGGCCTTCTGCTGCAGGCGGTGACGACGCTGGCTCATCACGGCCAGACGCTTCTTAAGCTCCCGCTCCCATTTGCTGTCGCCAATCTGCTTGGCTACCGCCAGAAGGTCGAGTGCCATGTCGATCTGGCTGCGGATAATCGCCAGCGGATCTTCACTCTCCATATTAATAACATTTTCGAAGATCGCTTCCTCGTCTTCCATTACATAATCCTGAAAATCAACGTCAGTAACGCCATCTCCATGAGCATATTCCGCAAGGATCTCATACTCATTCTCGACTTTGTAATGTACCTCTACCCGGTGGCATACCGGGCAAAACAGCAGGGGAACATTATGGACTTGCGTGCGATAATGTTTAAGGGTTCCCTTCGTTCCAACCATACTCGCTCCACAGCAAAAGCTCATTATTGTTCACCCTCCTTGGGTAAGTTCCATTGATTTCTTATTATTGTATTACAAAATAATGCCAGAGATTCCTCTCCTACAGGCATTATATTAACCTTGGCGCCTAATTTCAAACCATACCCTGACAAGATACAGGCATTTTGTTGCAAAAAACCCCCTTGGCGGAAAATCTTCCGGCAAGGAGGTTCTCATTAGTCTCTCAAAGAGCATACAACCCTTACAGGTTCTTGTCGCCCGGTTTCCAGTTCATGGCACACAGACCGCCCGATTGCAGTGCCTGCAGTACACGGAGTGTCTCTTCTACGCTGCGGCCCACATCATTGTGATTAACTACCTGGTATTTCAGTTCGCCGTCCGGATCGATGATGAACAGGCCGCGGAGTGCAATGCCTTCTTCTTCGATCAGTACGCCGTAATCACTGGCAACCTTCTTAGTGATATCCGAAGCCAGCGGGAAGTTCACTTGGCCAAGGCCGTTCATATCGCGTGGTGTAGTAAGCCATGCTTTGTGGCTGTGAACGGAGTCAACGCTCACGCCGAGAATTTCTGTATCCAGTTCTGCGAAATCAGCTGCTGCATCACTGAGTGCTGTAATTTCAGTCGGACATACAAATGTGAAATCGAGCGGATAAAAGAAGAATACAAGCCATTTGCCGCGATAGTCGGACAAGCTGACCTTACCAAAATCCTTACCATCACCGGTCACTGTTTCCATTGTGAAATCCGGGGCTGGTTTACCTACCAAACGTTCTGCCATTGCTTAAATTCCTCCTTTGATTATGTAAGAAAAACAATTACTTGCACGTTCCTTTGCAAAGGGTATGCGGCAATATGCTTTTTCTGATTGAATGGTTTAACCACTTACTCATTGCTATAGACCAAATGGTATCATCGCACTAAATCAAAGTCAATATTACACTCATTACTTTTTTATAATTATTATAAATAAGAAACTTTTTGTGAAGTTTATTGTCTTTCTGAGTCAAAGAAGGAATATAGTGGCAGTTTTATGCTTTGCGGATTGCAGCAACAATCAGGTCGCCCATTTCGGTAGTGCTGATCGCCTTGCTCTTATCTACGGCAATATCACTGGTGCGGTGTCCGGCATCAAGTACCTCGGCAACAGCAGCTTCAATAGCTGCAGCAGCATCCTCATAGCCGAAGGTCATCCGGAACATCAGGGCCAGCGACAGGATCGTCGCAATCGGGTTAGCCAGGCCTTGACCGGCGATGTCAGGAGCAGATCCGTGTACCGGCTCGTACAGGCCGTAGCTGCCTTCACCCAGCGAAGCTGAAGCCAGCATACCGATTGATCCGGTCAGCATTGCAGCTTCATCACTCAGGATATCACCGAACATGTTCTCAGTTACAATAACATCGAAGCTCGACGGACGGCGCAGCAGCTGCATAGCACAGTTGTCTACCAGCACATGCTCCAGCTCAACCTGCGGATATTCAGGAGCGATCCGGTTAACAACCTCGCGCCACAGGCGGGAAGTTTCCAGGACGTTTGCTTTGTCGACACTGGCCAGCTTGTTGCGGCGTTTACCGGCAATTTCAAAGGCCTGGCGCACGATGCGCTCTACTTCCGTTACATTATATACACATGTATCTACTGCTTCTTCACCGTGTTCACCCTGACGGCGCAGCTTGTCCCCGAAATAGATCCCCCCGGTCAGCTCACGCACAACCATCAGGTCCGTGCCTTCCAGTACTTCAGGCTTCAGGGTGGATGCATCCTTCAGGCAGTCAAACACATTGGCCGGACGCAGATTGGAGAACAGGCCCAGCGCTTTACGGATACCGAGAAGTCCTGTTTCCGGACGAAGCTCCTTCGGATTGTTATCCCACTTCGGTCCGCCGACAGCCCCCAGCAGGACGGCATCTGCACTGCGGCAGATTTCCAGCGTATCTTCCGGAAGCGGCGTTCCCCGCTCGTCAATGGCAATCCCTCCAAACAGGGCGTGCTCTGTTTCAAAGGCATAGCCGAATACTTCTTCCGCTTTTTTCAATACTTTTTCTGCTTCAGCCACAACCTCAGGTCCGATTCCGTCCCCGGCGATTACGGCGATTTTTTTAACCTCGCTCATTTCCGTCACTCCTTAGATGTTCTGCTATACGCAGACATAGTTCTTCTGTATATTGTTGTATCATAACGGGCGCCAAAGGACAAAGATATAGATTCTATGAAAGTGATAGGCAGAGCCTATAGGATTCCTTTGTTCCAAACCGTATGCGCGTTTGCTCTTCATTTCCCGGATGGTTACAATATAAATGCTGTAGTTATTCATAAAACGCTGGTCTATTTCATAGAAGGAGTGAATGTGAAATGCAGTATACGAAGCTTGGAAAATCCGGTATGAAGGTAAGCCGTCTGTGCCTGGGAACGATGAATTTCGGCCCGATTACGGACGAGAAGGAAGCATTCCGCATTATGGACGCTGCACTTGATGCAGGCGTGAATTTTTTTGATACAGCCAACATTTATGGCTGGGGTGAGAACTCCGGACTTACAGAGACGATTATCGGCCGCTGGTTCAAGCAGGGCGGCGGGCGGCGGGAGAAAGTCGTGCTGGCCACCAAGGTCTATGGCGCCATGAGCGACAAGCTGGATGGCCCTAATGATGAAAGCGGTCTCTCCTCCTACATTATCCGCCGTCACCTGGAAGGCTCCCTGCAGCGCCTGCAGACTGATCACATCGAGCTGTACCAGATGCATCATGTGGACCGCAGCGTGTCCTGGGACGAGCTGTGGGGCGCCTTTGAGCTTGCCGTGAACCAGGGCAAAATCGGTTACGTCGGCTCCAGCAATTTTGCCGGATGGGATATCGCCGTGGCCCAGTCTGAAGCAAAAGCACGCGGCTTCCTTGGCCTCGTATCCGAACAGCATAAATACAGCCTGACCTGCCGCCTGCCCGAGCTTGAGGTGCTACCTGCAGCGCAGAATCTTGGCCTTGGCGTAATTCCGTGGAGCCCGCTCGACGGCGGACTGCTCGGCCGCAATGCGCTTATGAAGATCGAGGGCAGCCGCAGCGGCGGCAATGCCGAGCGCATTGAGCAGCATAAGGGCCAGCTGGAGGCTTTTGCGGAATTAAGCCGCGAGCTTGGCGAGCCGCAGGATAATATCGCTCTTGCCTGGCTGCTGGCCAACCCTGCAGTCACAGCGCCGATTATCGGTCCGCGCACACTGGAGCAATTCGAAAGCGCACTGCGCTGCCTCGAAGTTGTGCTGGAGGAGAGCGTGCTGAAGCGGCTTGATGAGATTTTCCCAGGCCCCGGCGGAGCCGCACCGAAAGCTTACGCCTGGTAGTAAACCGGACTATTAGCTCAACATTAACCTTATATTTACTGGCAAAAGAGGAGCAGCCGTCAACGGACATCGTCCGGGCGGCTGCTCCTCTATATTTTTATTCGGCAGTATCTACAGTAATTGCACCGTTGCTGGTCGACAGGGAAACCTCATGGGTGCCGTCACCAAGTACTGCTTTCCCCTCGTTGTCGCCATCCCGGTTCCAGTTAACATTCCCCTTCAGTCCGCCGTTGCTCGTCTCTGCCTTGATTTTAGCGTCAGTCACCGCCGGCAGGCTGACTGTAATTTTACCGTTGCTGGAGTCCAGATCCCAGTCGCCCGTAACAGCAGAGTTAACGGTGATTCTGCCGTTAGTGCTATTTGCTGAGACCAAACCATCTATATTGGTAAGGGTAATTGCACCGTTGGAGCTGGAAACCTCGGTTTCCCCCTGCACATTTTGAACGGAAATGGTTCCATTGCTGGTATGGGCATCCACTCCGCCGCTGACATCATGGATATCCAGCGTCCCGTTGCTCGTATCCACCTCAAGGCCTGCCGCAAGATTACCGGCTTCCACCGCCCCGTCACTGGTCTCCACTTCAACCTCCAGGTTCTGCGGAAGGCTGATATTAAAATACGGTTCTTTGGTATAGATCCCGAAGTGGATGTTCGACAGCCAGTTAGTCTCCAAATCCAGCTTCAGTACCAGCGTATCTCCTTCCTCGGACACCTTCCATTTCTTCTCCATGGCCGCAACAGCTTCATCTTCCGAGCTGCCCGGCAGTTCGAGCTTGCCTTCATATTCAAGCGTATTGCCCGTTGTTCCCTGGATCTTTACCTTTCCGCTAGGCAGCTCAATCTTCACACGCTCGATTTTGGACTGCACATCCACTGTCCCGCTAAGCGGAACCAGCTGTGTCCGGCCAAAAATTCCGCCCAGTGTTCCGCCGGCAAGTACGGTCTGTCCGCCGCTTGCCAGTACCAGCACTATAATAAGCAGAATGGCCCAGCCGCTGACACGGGTCTTGACATCCGACCGGATGAACAGCCTGACCAGCATTTCCAGTCCGAACAAAATAAGCAGCGCGGGCCAGATATACCCCAAGGTGTCGTATGAAACTTTATCATATTGAGCCAGAACTATTAAAACACCTACTGCGATGCAGCCGATTGCGGCAGAGAAGCTGCCGATTTTCCATCTCCCCATGGATGAAATCCCCATTTCTTAAACTTTTGAATTTTTTTTGAGCATTCTGAAGCCGTATCCGATCAGCGCCAGCGACAACAGGATTGATCCGATATTCATGTCCGTAAGAATGCGCCAGAGCCATGGAAAAGCAGTAGCCACCAGCAGCAGGAAACCCGCCGCCACGCTGCCGATACCTACCCATACAGGGTTTATATCATCCTGCGGATACTCCGATACCGGAGGTAAGCCCATGCTCCACGGTGCCCCGTAGCCGTCAGGGTGAAACATCATCTGCTCATGCTCGGCAATCGTCAGCTTCATCCAGGCCGCTTTTTGCAGGGCATCAAACAATTGATAGAACCAGAGAGCGGCAAGCACGAACGGGAACACCGTCGGCATGGAAGGAATGAAAATAATACACGCCGAGGCGCCAAGCATATACTGCAGCCCGAGCTTTTTGAACCCCAAGTATAAATGTCCCAGACCCGGTACAAGCGCCAGGAAAAAGGTAAGCCAGCGTTTTTTCTTAATCATGCTATATCCTCCTAAAAGTTTTGTGAGCATTACTTGTTGTGCTTCTATTTATGGCCGCCTTGGGCATTAAACCATGCGGTAACCGATGTCGACATCTGTCCGTTGATTTCGCTAATGCCATAGGCCAGATTTTCAAATACTCCAAACTGCAGCAGCAGAAAGGTAAGCCCTACAGCGACTCCATAATGCATCCAGGATGTGCCCGGTGCAGTGCGGCGTCTTGCCATGGTAGCTCTTACGGCGCGTTCACGGCGTCCTGCTTCAAGCTGTCCAATCTGAGCCATTACACCTTCAGTTAGGTCAGGACAATCCATAGGTTCAAGCGTGTCCAGTCCTGCTTCCATCTCACTCCACAATGCGGCAAGCCCTTCGGCTTCCTCCAGCCACGATGCACAGTCGGGACAAGCTTCAATGTGCAGGCGGATGTTCAGCTCCACCTCCGGAGACAGTGTGCCTTCAATATAATGCGGCATCCATTCTTTAACTGTTGCACAATTCATCGCCATTCCTCCCCGCTTTTTCGCATCATCTGCCTGGCTCTGTAGAGCTGTGATTCTACTGTTTTGACTGAGACACCCTTTTGTTCGGCAATTTCCTGATAGGAGTGGTGTTGAAAATAATACAGCTGCACGACCGACCGGTACGGTTCCGTAAGGCTGTTCAAATTCTGATCCAGCTCCTCTGAAGCTTCCTTGCTGAGTGCTGCCTGCTCTGGGGTTTGTGAGGTAACCCAGTCATTCTCCGTATAATCTGCTGTACTGCGGTGGCGCCATTCCCTGTCATTGGCCCGTTTCCAGTCCAGACAAGTCCTGTAAGCAATCCGGTACAGCCAGGTGGAAAATGAGGATTGTCCCCTGAAGGAGGGGAGCGCCTTGTAGGCTTTGATGAAAACTTCCTGAGCCATATCCTTGGCCGACTCGGCTTCTCCCGTTATTTTGATGCACACTCTGTATACCATGCCCTGATAACGATTAACCAGATTTCCAAAAGCCTGGCTTTGGCCGTCAAGCACGGCTGAAATCCATTCCGCCTCTTCCAAGTCATTCTCCCCTCCTTCTTCATAACGTTAGACGCCGGGCAATTCGCTTCCCCTGCAGCCCGTGACGTTTTTTTTTGATAAATAATTCCCATACCTATTTTACTGTAAATTCTCCTGTAAAAGTCCATTAATATCCTTGAACGCTAAAAGGAACCCACCCGAAGTTACACTTCAGGCGGGTTCCTTTTATAGCTGTGAATGTTATTTTAAATCATTATTCCGGTTTGTTGCGTGATCTCAATCTTACTGCCAGGAAGACACCGAGAGCTACAAGTCCTCCACCTACCAGATACAGTGGAAGCGGACTTTCTTCGCCTGTCTTAGGAAGATTTCCAGGCAGACTGTTATTGTCGTTATCCGAGTTAGTCCCATTATCCGTACCATTGTCAGTGTCAGGTACCGAACCGAGTGGCACTTCATCGACACCTATTTCAATGATAATCTCCTGCTCATTGCCGTCCTCATCCGTTACAGTAATGGTGAACTTATCCTTACCGGTAAATCCAGGATCAGGGGTATAAGTCCATTTTCCATCCGGTGTAACCACTACCGTACCATGTGACGGCTCCTCACTGATGCTCGGAATGCCGCCCAGCGGAATCTCACCTTCAATCGGAATATCCGCAATGGTAGTCGCTGTTGTAGCTTGTGGTGTTGGTGCACTGCTTACAGCAGGCGACTCCGGACTTGCAGTTGGTGCTGGCGTCAGGCCAGGTGTTGCAGTAACACCCGGTGTCGCTGTTGCACCTGGAGTAGCTGTTGCTGAAGGTCCAGGTGTAGCCACAGCTCCCGGTAATGTCGAAGCGGTTGGTGTCGCTGCCGGAGTTCCCGGATTTGGCGAAATGGTTGCCCGTTCATTGGCAATCTGCTGCTGCACATTTGGTGCGGCAAAAGTAAGGGTAATGCTTCGTTCTGTACTGTCCAGAACATAATTTGTCGGGGCTATTGTTTCTTTGAAGGTGTATTCTCCCACCTTCAAATTATTGAATACAATTTCACCATTCGTATCCGTAATGGCTGTTGCTACCAAAACTTTGCTGGAATTGTAAAGCTTGAACTCTGCCCCTGGGAGTTTAATGGCTGTGTAATCCCGGTCAACTTTAGTCAGCTTAAGTGATCCCAGAATTTCCTTATTGGTAATCTGCTGCGTCACGTTTGGTACAGCGATGGTTAGGTTAGCACTACGCTCCGTGCCATTCAGGACATAGCCTGTTGGAGCAACTGTTTCCTTGAAGGTGTATGTGCCGAGCTTCAGGTTATTGAATTCAACAATCCCGTTAGCATCTGTAGTGGCTGTTCCCACCAACACATTGCTGGAGTTGTACAGCTTGAATTCTGCTCCCGCCAGCTTCTTCGTTGTATCATCCACGTCTACCTTAGTCAGCTTCAGTGAGCCCAGGATTTCCTTATTGGTAATCTGCTGCGTCACGTTTGGTACAGCGATGGTAAGGTTAGCACTGCGCTCCGTGCCGTTCAAGACGTAACCAACTGGAGCTACTGTTTCCTTGAAGGTGTAAGTTCCGAGCTTCAGGTCTTTAAATTCAACAACGCCATTGGCATCTGTAGTAGCTGTTGCAACCACAGCATCGCTGGAATTATAAAGCTTGAATTCTGCTCCTGATAGCTTCTTCGTCACTTCATCCTGATCAACCTTCGTCAGCTTGATCGAGCCCAGAATTTCCTTATTGGTGATCTGCTGGGTCACGTTTGGTACAGCGATAGTAAGGCTAGCGCTACGCTCTGTACCATTCAGAATGTAACCTACTGGAGCCGCTGTTTCTTTGAAGGTGTATGTGCCGAGCTTCAGATTCTTAAACTCGACAACGCCGTTTGCGTCTGTAGTAGCCGTTGCTATCACAACATCGCTGGCATCATAAAGCTTGAATTCTGCTCCTGCCAGTTTCTTCGTCACTTCATCCTGATCGACCTTCGTCAGCTTCAGTGAGCCCAGAATTTCCTTATTGGTGATCTGCTGTGTCACATTCGGTACAGCAATAGTAAGGTTAGCGCTGCGCTCTGTGCCGTTCAGGACGTAACCAACCGGGGCTACCGTTTCCTTGAAGGTATAAGCTCCGAGCTTCAGGTCTTTAAACTCAACAACGCCATTGGCATCTGTAGTAGCTGTTGCCACTACAACATCGCTGGAATTATACAGCTTGAATTCTGCTCCTGATAGCTTCTTAGAGGTATCATCCACATCTACTTTAGTCAGCTTGAGCGAGCCCAGGATTTCTTTATTAGCAATCTCCTGCTGAACGTTCGGTGTGATCAAGGTAATATTGACACTTCGTTCAATACCGTTTAATACATATCCGGTTGGAGCAACGGTTTCCTTGAAGGTGTATGCTCCCATTTTCAAATTTTTAAATTCAACTACGCCATTGGCATCACTGGTATCTGTCGCGACCAGTTTGTCGCTGGCATCATACAGCTTAAATTCTGCTCCTGCAAGCTTCTTCGTCGTTTCATCCTGATCGACCTTAATCAGCTTCAGTGAGCCTAGAATTTCTTTGTTGGTGATCTGCTGCTGCGCAATTGGTGCAGCTACAGTAATAGTAGCACTGCGCTCCGTGCCGTTAAGGACGTAGCCAACCGGTGCGATAGTTTCCTTAAATGTATAAGCACCAAGCTTCAGACCAGTGAATTCAACGAGACCATTTGCATCCGAAGTCTCTGTGGCCACCAGTTTGTCGCTGGCATCATACAATTTGAATTCTGCTCCGGCCAGTTTCTTAGTCACTTCATCCTGATCGACCTTAACCAGCTTGATCGAGCCTAAGGTTTCCTGGTTCTTAACAGTAAGCAGCTGCTGTGCCTTCACACTAACGGTGATGTTGCGCACCGTTGCATCCAGCTCATACCCGAATGGTGCCTTCGTTTCCTCCAGTTTATAGGCTCCAAGCTTCAGATCATTAAACTCAATTTCACCACTCGCATTGGTTGTCCCCGTAGCTACCACAACATTGCTGGAATTCGTAAGCTTGAATTCTGCACCTGTAAGCTTCTTTGTAGTATCAGCTGCATCTACCTTGACAAGCTTCAGTGAGCCGAGGGTTTCCTGGTTTGTAATCGGTGACAGCACCTGCTGTGTCTTACCGCTGATCGTGATGTTACGCACCGTTGCATCCAGATCATATCCTGCCGGAGCCTTCGTTTCTTCCAGTTTATATGATCCAAGCTTCAGATCAGCAAAAATAATTTCACCGCTGGCATTGGTAGACTCCGTCGCTACCACCACATTGCTGGCATTCGTGAGCTTGAACTCTGCTCCTTCAAGCTTCTTCGCTGTATCTGCTGCATCTACCTTAACGAGCTTAAGTGAGCCCAATGTTTCTTGGTTCTTAATCGGATCCAGCACCTTCTGCACACTTGAATCAATCGTGATGCTGTGTACTGTTAAATCCAATTCGTATCCGTCTGGAGCTTTAGTCTCCTCCAGCTTATAAACGCCAGCCTTCAAGTCATCAAACACAATTTCACCATTGACATTGCTGGTTTTCGTGGCTACCACAACGTTGTTTGAATTCGTAAGCTTGAAGACTGCTCCCTCAAGCTTCTTCGCAGCATCAGCTGCATCCACCTTAACGAACTTTATCGAGCCTATGATTTCTCTATTTGTGATGGGATTCAGAACCTTTTGAGTACCCGAAACAATCTTCACACTCCGTACCGTTGAATCCAATTCATATCCGGCTGGGGCTTTGGTCTCCACCAATGTATAGTCTCCAAGCTTCAGGTTATTGAATTCCAATTCCCCAGCGGCATCAGTAATGCCCGTTCCTACCACAGCATTACTGGAATTGTAGAGCTTGAACTCTGCTCCGGCAAGCTTCTTATTTGAATTGTTATAGTCCACCTTTTCAAACATGAGTGAACCAAGCGTTTCTTTATTCGTAATAGGATCCAGAACCTGCTGTACTTTGGAATTAATGGTGATGTTACGCACTGTTGAATCCAGATCATATCCGGTCGGAGCCTTGGCTTCCTCTAACCGGTAAACTCCAAATTTCAAATTGTCAAATACAATCTCACCTTGAGCATTGGTTGTAGCCGCTGCAACCAGGGCATTGCTGGAGTTGTAGAGTTCGAACTTTGCTCCTGCAAGCTTCTTCGTGGTATCAGCTTCATCAACTTTTATAAGCTTGAGTGAGCCTGTAGTAGCTCTATTTGGGATCGGAGTCAGTACCTGTTGCACCTTCGAGTCAATCTTGACATTGCGTACTGTCGAGTCCAATTCATACCCGGACGGAGCTTCAGTCTCCTTCAGCGTATAATCCCCAAGCTTCAAATTATTGAATACAATTTCACCGCTGCTATTAGTAGTAGCCGTTGCAACTACAGTGTTGCTGGAATTGGACAGCTCAAACTTTGCACCGGCAAGTTTAATCGTTGCGTCAGCCGCATCGACCTTAATCAGTTTAAGCGAACCTGCTGTTTCCGTATTTGTTATCGCAGGCAGCACTTGCTGAACGCTTGAGCTAATCGTGATAGGGCGTATCGTTGAATCCAAGTCATATCCAGTTGGAGCTTTTACTTCCTCCAGCTTATACGATCCAACCTTTAAGTTACTAAAAATGATTTCGCCGCTGGCATTGGTAGTTGCTGCTGCGACCAGAGCATTGCTGGAATTGTACAGCTCAAATTTTGCTCCCTCAAGCTTCTTCGCTGAGTTAGCTGCATCCACTTTTATGATCTTAAGTGAACCTATTGTAGCTGTATTCTTAATTGACTCCACCTTCTGGACTTCGGAGTCAATTGTAACAGTCTTCAATGTGGAATCTAAATCGTATCCGGTTGGAGCCACAGTCTCCTGATAGGTATAGTTCCCGAAAAGCAAATTATTAAATACAGCCTCACCACTGGCATTGGTAGTGGCCGTTCCCACTAAAGTATTGCTGGAGTTATAGAGCTTAAATTGTGCTCCTGCCAGCTTCTTTGTAGCATCATCATTATCAACCTTTATCAGCTTAAGCGAGCCGTAAGGCTGATTGGTTACAGTCATTTGTACAGGCGTGGAAGAGTTGATGGTCACTGTACGCTCTGTAGTATCCAGTACATAACCGGCAGGTGCCTTGGTTTCCTTCAATTTATATTTACCTGCCCGCAGGTCCTTGAATTCCAGGCTACCATTAGCATCGCTGGTCGCCGTCTTGGTCTCCTTGAGTTCTGTACCTACAATGCGGCCCAGAGTGAACTCGGCACCAGGCAGATTAACGGTTTGGTCTGCATTCGTTTTTAGCACCTTAAGCGAGCCTTTAACCCCGCTGCCCGTACCTCCGGTATCTACGATCGTAAAGCTGTTGCTGTAGGAGTAAGGTTTACTTACCGAAGCTAAGCCCGTTCCGGTGAAAGACACGGCATTGGTTACCGGTACAGTACCAACTGCCGTAATTACAGTCTGATACTTCAGAATATATGGTTCGGAAATCGTATTCTTAAAAGCAAGCTTAAAGATGTCCTTACCGCTCGAGTCTGTAAGAAATTCAAGTGTATAGTCTGTATCCTGGATCAGCTTAGTAGTTGTCGCTGCCACTGTCCCGCCTGAGTTTACTGTGGTCTTAAAGATCTGGAAGCTCGAAGGCAGGAGCACCTGGTTGGTACTCGGGGTGTCCACAACCTGCGCATTGCTGACCACAGACTGGTTCGCATTAATGGTCATTGTCCAGTTTATTATGGTCTGATCCGAAGAATCTCTTGCCCCGGTTTTGGTTACATATTGTCCGCCGTAAGGTACACTTACATCGGCAGCAGTTAATGTTTCCGATACTGCAACAGACTGTGCATTGTTAAGAATCGCGTTATTCGTTACTTTATCCGTATTGTTATCCCCGGCAATGAAATTTGTTTTAAAGACTACATAAAAGGCATAATCAATATCCTTTGTAAATTTAACCTTAAGCTTCCGCCCATCACTGGTTAAACTTGCTTCATAATCGGCAGTGCCTATTTCGGTTCCCTGTACAGGATCCCCGTTAGCAGTATAAGTAAGCTTATATACTCTTACAGAATCAGTATTTGCGTCAACCATCTGTTGGCTTGCCGGCAGTGTATCTACCAGCTCCGCACCCGCAGCCAGCTCTCTTTTGTTATAGTTTGCGCCCACCGTCCAGGTAATTTGTTTAGTGGAGGCATTATAGCTACCGGACTTGAGACCATTCTTTATCACTTCTGTCCGCGGAGTGAACGTTTGTGTGGATGTCTGCGCTCCGGTTGTTGTTTTTTCATCCCATGTAATGGAAGCAGTATTTTTAAAATAGTTCGAGGCAGTTGTCAGCTTGTAATAATCGAAACTGGTAGTGTATGTGATAGTGTATGCTTCAGTGATAGCTCTTAGGAAAGTAATCTTGAATCCATCATTTAAGCTGAAGTCACCTGTACCTAAATTGGTAATGGTATAATCAACATTTTCTACCAGCGCTGGAGAAATAGCCGGTTTGCCGATTAGCTTTAAGCCTGCATTATCAAATTTATCAGTCAACACCAGATTAGTCATCGTTCTGTTGTCTTCATTGACCTTAATTGTCCAGTCAACGGTTTTATTCAAATAGTTGATTCCCGAAGGCGCCTGTTTGTTCAAAATCCGCTGTGAAGTAGAAGTGGACGCCTGAACAGTCTGGCCGTTGTAAGTTACTTTATTTACGATACTTTCACCAGAGTATACCCGTTCCGCTACCTTGGTATCGTAAATAATCCGGTATGCAGATTGAATATCATATTTAAACTGAATCTTGAAGCCTGCTGTTGTAGCTGTGTCCGGCAGCGAAGTCACAGTATAATCTGTATCTTCAACCAATAACCCGTCATCGGTTCCGGCACCATTTTGGTCCAGCTTCACTTTATAGATTTTTATCGAAGAGGGAACATAGTCCTGGCTTATGTTAAAATAATCGGTCAATACGGCTTTGTCTGCCGTGATAGTCTTTTCATCATAGTTAAATTTGATCTGCCAGCCAATTGTTTCTAAATCAGAGTTAAAACTGCCCGCAGTCTTTTCCAGCGGCTTCCCGTAATTGACAGCAACTGCTGCAGACGTTCCGCTCTGGGATGTTCCATTACCGTTTAATGTAGCTGTATTAGTAAAGCTTGTTACACTTGTACCTGTAACATTAGTGGAAAATTTGATCCTGTAAGCTTCATTTATGTCATTATTAAATTTTGATTCAGATTTCTTAACGTGCTTGCAGTTGTATCATATAATACCGGATCTATCTGGCTCCCCAGAGTCACATTCCCCTGGACATCGACAGTTAGTCCATAAACAGTTATTGAGGCCGGATCCAGATCCAGACCTGTCGGAATTGCATCTGTAACCGACGCATTAGTCAGCTTGCTTAATGAAGTATTTACATCCACCGTCCACTCAATCTTGCTTGCGTTATATTTTTGCGGAAGCGGAACCCCGGACTTTGAAACAGCCTTCCCGTTATTGGGCAGGATCTGGAGAGTAATGGAGTTACTCGCATTTCCCGCTATCGGAAAAGGAAGCACCTGCGTTGTGCTGCCGGTAACTGTAGTCGAGCTTAGCTTAGCTTAGCTTCAGCCCAGAAGCCCCCTTTTATATCAAATAATCCGTCAATATTACCATTGAATTTTAGTAAGATTTTGTTATCTGTACCTATAGTATAAGTTCCGACACCATCAGGAAATTCACTGTTAACCAGTGTGCCTGAATAGGTCTGGTCAATTTTTAATTGTGACGGCAGCGTATAGGTATAAGTGGCGCCATCACCATACTTCGCATCAGGAAGCTGATAAGTCAGATTTAGCTTAACTATAGAATCAAGCTTATACACGTTGCTGGTAACCTGTGTACCGTTCTCATATACGGACAGAGTTACACTTTGCACAATATCCTCAGTAATTTGAGTTTCACCATCTGCATTGACTTTTGTAAACAAGCCTATTGCAGTTGCAATTGCTGTTACAGTTATAATAATTCCGAGCCAGATGAACCATTTGTTTTGTCTTATTAAACTCAAGAATTTTCCCTCTCCCTCATTAATTGTTAAATATATCACTGCTTACTTCATTTCTTACTATAAATGTCCTAGGCATCTTGCCCAACCGAAAAATAAATGCATCAAAACGTTGTAATCACAAGCTACATTGTAACTATATTCCACTGATAAATCACTGATAAATCACTGAAAAACTGAATACATTATCCTATGATATTAAGGTAGGTAGCCGTGAAACTATTTTAATACTAGTACAAAAAAGCCATGCATTCCGCAAAAGTCTTTGCAGATTGCATGGCTTATATCATTTAATCCAACTAATTCACTGTTTCTTATAGTTGAGCATGGTCACGCCGTGTGTACGTTTTACGTTTCTCCAGCAGCTTGTTTAGCGCATCCAGATAAGCGCGGGCACTGGCTTCAAGAATATCCGTGCTGAGTCCGCGTCCCTGTGCTGCTACTTCACCCTGGGATAACACTACATGAACCTCACCCTGTGCATCCTTACCGCGGCTGACAGCCTTAATGGAGTAGTCCCCGAGAGTAACTTCTTCACTTGTAGCCAGATCGATCGCGTTATAAATGGCATCAACCGAACCATTCCCTTCCGCTACAGCCACTACCGGCTCAGCTTCCTGGCCTTTAATGACAACTTTGGCGGTAGGAACAGCTTCATTGCCGTAAGTAACATAGATCGTTTGCAGACTGAAGATTTCCGGCGTATCCCCCAGCTTTTCTTCCAGCAAGGCCAGAATATCCTCATCGGAGACCTCTTTTTTCTTGTCTGCCAGATCTTTAAATTTTGCAAAAGCAGTATTCACTTCTTCTTCGGACAGGTCATATCCAAGATCACTGAGCTTATCACGGAAGGCATGCCGGCCGGAATGCTTACCCAGCACCAGCTTGCTCTCCTTCAGCCCGATTGTTTCCGGGGTCATGATCTCATAAGTAGTCTTCTCCTTGAGCATACCGTCCTGATGAATACCAGACTCATGCGCAAAAGCATTAGCACCGACAATTGCCTTGTTACCCGGAACGGCCATCCCGGTCAGCCTGCTGACCAGACGGCTGGTACGCGCGATTTCGGACAGCACCAGCGAAGTCTTTGCACCGAAAAATTCGTTCCGCGTCTCCAGCGCCAGTGCCACTTCTTCAATCGCCGTATTACCGGCACGTTCCCCGATCCCGTTAATGGTACCTTCAATCTGGTCCGCACCATTCTGGATCGCAGCCAGCGTGTTGGCCGTAGCCATTCCCAGGTCATTATGACAGTGGGCACTCAGCTGGACCTTCTCAATGTCAGGCACTGTATCCTTCAGGAATTTAAAGATAGCTCCGTATTCTGCCGGGTTGAGGTAACCGACGGTATCCGGAATATTGACCACATTTGCTCCCTCACGGATTGCCATAGCCACCATTTCCGCCATAAAATCACGTTCGGTCCGTCCGGCATCCTCCAGGGAAAACTCCAGCTTAGAAAAATATTTCTTTGCATAACGGATTGCCGATTGGGCCGTTTCAAGCACCTGGGCTTTCTCCATACGCAGCTTGTGCTGCCGGTGAATCGGCGATGTCGCCAGGAAAATATGAATGCAAGGATCCTGCGCGCCTTTCAATGCTTCTTTGACTGCATCAATATCGGTCTCCCTGGAACGCGAGAGTCCGATTACAGTAACATCCTTTACCGCACGCGCTACAGCGTTCACTGCAGCCAGATCACCAGGCGATGCAGCGGGAAACCCCGCTTCCATCCGGTCGATCCCAAGCTTTTCAAGCTGGTAGGCGATTTCCACCTTCTCATGCGTATTCAGGTTCACACCCGGCGACTGCTCTCCGTCACGCAGTGTCGTGTCGAACACATAGATTTTCCGCAAGCTGAGCACCTCCTGAAAAATTTGTGCTAAAACCCTCAAATGCGGCCCGCAAATTCACGGCCGCATCTGAGGATTACACTATTGTTTTGATACTGATTAAGTATATGAGCTTATTTCTTAATCCAGTGCATCATTTCACGCAGCTGGCTGCCGACTACTTCTACCGGATGAGCAGCTTCATTGCGGCGGGTAGCAGTCAGGAAGGCACGGCCGGACTGGTTCTCAAGGATAAAGTCACGGGCGAATTTACCCTGCTGAATATCAGTCAATACAGCCTTCATTGCTTTTTTGGTTTCGTCAGTAACGATACGCGGTCCAGTTACATAGTCACCGTACTCGGCAGTGTTAGAGATGGAATCACGCATAGTAGCAAGTCCGCCTTCATACACCAGGTCAACGATCAGCTTCAGCTCATGCAGACATTCGAAGTACGCCATTTCAGGAGCATATCCTGCTTCAGTCAATGTTTCGAAGCCGGCTTTGATCAGCGCGGATACACCACCGCAAAGAACTGCCTGCTCACCGAACAGATCGGTTTCGGTTTCTTCACGGAAGGAAGTTTCGATAACTCCGGCACGGGTACACCCGATGCCTTTAGCATAAGCAAGTCCGATTGCCTTAGCATTTCCTGTAGCATCCTGCTCGATAGCGATCAGTCCAGGAACGCCGAAGCCTTCTACATAAGTACGGCGAACCATGTGGCCCGGGGATTTAGGAGCTACCAGCAATACGTCAGCATCCTTAGGAGCAACGATCTGGCCGAAGTGCACGTTGAAGCCGTGGGAGAACATCAGAGCTGCGCCATTTTTGAGGTTTGGCTCGATATCATTTTTATATACGGATGCCTGTGTTTCGTCCGGCAACAGAATTTGCACTACGTCTGCACGGGATACTGCTTCAGCTACAGACAATACTTCAAAGCCGTCATTCTTGGCGGTTTCAAAGGATTTACCTTCACGCAGGCCGATAACAACCTGAAGACCGCTGTCGCGCAGGTTCTGCGCCTGGGCATGTCCCTGGCTACCGTACCCGATTACTGCAACTGTCTTTCCTTTTAATACGCTAAGTTCTGCATCCTGTTCATAGTACGTTGTAACTGCCATTGTCAATATCCTCCTTTAATTTAGGACCCATCGTAAAGAGCGGGTACTTCAAGAGTGCCCAAGGCTGATTCCGCAGCTCTGCGCTGCTCCTCAAGTCCCCGCTCTTTCGCGGGCAATTCATTATAATATTATCAAATTAATGCACACAAGCAGCAATTCGTTAAAGCTGTAAATTATACCGATCAGGCATTCCCGCGGATCATTGCAGTAACTCCGGTACGGGACAATTCTTTGATACCATATGGTTTCAGCAGCTCGATCATTGCGTCGATCTTCTGAGTCTCCCCTACCACCTGGACCAAGAGACTGTTCGTACCGATATCAACAACGGAAGCGCGGAACGTCTCGACTACACCCATAATTTCCGGACGCTCGGCCGGCTCGGCTTTGACCTTAATCAAGGCCAGCTCGCGGGCAACCATTGGCTTGGAGCCGAGATCCACAACTTTAATGACATCAATCAGCTTGTAAAGCTGCTTCTCGATCTGTTCCAGCGTATGCTGGTCTCCGAGTGTAACGATGACCATCCGGGACAGTCCGATTTCTTCGGACTGCCCGACAGTGATGCTCTCAATATTGAAGCCGCGGCGTCCGAACAATCCGGATACCCGCTGCAGTACGCCTGGCTGGTCATTCACAAGCACAGAAATCGTGTGTTTCATCACTGTCATTCATCTCCCATAAGCATTTGATCAATGGTTGAACCTTGAGTTACCATCGGGTAGACATTTTCGTCCTTTGGAACAACGAACTCCACCAGAACGGGTCCCGGCGTTTCCAGTGCTTCTTTCCACGCTGCGCCTGCTTCTTGCTTATTCGTTGCCCGCAGTCCTTTTACACCGTAGGCTTCAGCCAGCTTTACAAAATCCGGGCTGCCGGCGAGATCTGTGTAGCTGTAGCGTTTCTCATAAATGAGATTCTGCCACTGCCGTACCATACCCAGAACCTGGTTATTGATTACTACGATTTTGACCGGGATATTATTGATGGCACAGATCGCAAGCTCCTGGGAACACATCTGCATACCGCCGTCACCATTAATGGAAACGACCAGCCGTTCCGGATGTGCCATTTGCGCACCGATCGCTGACGGGAAACCGAAGCCCATCGTACCCAAACCGCCGGAGGTAATCCATGAACGCGGATGATTGAACTTGTAATATTGTGCCGCCCACATCTGATGCTGTCCTACGTCAGTAGTAACGATTGCTTCGCCCTTGGTAGTATCATTGATCATTTCAATAACCCATTGCGGCTTGAGCTCTGTCTCCGAATCATTGTAGCGGAGCGGCTTATCCAGCTTCCACTGGGCGATCTGCGTTCTCCAGGCATCCGCATTGGCGGCGCGTGTAAGATCCGGAATCAGCATTTCCAGAACGGTCTTCACATCGCCTACAATTGGAATATCAGGTGTTACATTCTTGCCGATTTCTGCCGGATCAATGTCAATGTGGACAATTTTAGCTTTTGGCGCAAAGCCGTCCAGCTTGCCGGTTACGCGGTCATCAAACCGGGCACCGATATTAATCAGCAGGTCACATTGCTGTATAGCATTATTTGCGGTATAGGTTCCGTGCATACCGGGCATTCCCATCCAGAGCTCCTCCGCACTAGGGAAGCAGCCGAGTCCCAGCAGGGTTGTTGTAATCGGGATTTCCGTCCGTTTTACAAACTCGGTCATTGCCTCATGCGCCCCGGAGTAGATAACACCGCCGCCTGCAATAATAATCGGACGTTCAGCTTCCGAGATCGCCCGGATCAGCTTATCAAGCTGAAGCTTGTTTGGAACCGTGCGCGGGTTATAGCCGCGGAGATTAACTCCCTGATGCTGCACCGGTGTAAACAGCGTCTTGGCTGCCGAGACATCCTTCGGAATATCGATCAGCACAGGACCCTTGCGTCCTGTATTCGCAACATGGAATGCTTCGTGAATAATGCGCGGCAGGTCTTCAACATCCCGTACCAGATAGCTGTGCTTCGTGATTGGCATTGTAATCCCTGTGATATCCGCTTCCTGGAAGGCATCTGTTCCGATCAGGCTGGAGAAGACATTTCCTGTAATGACTACCAGCGGAACCGAGTCCATAAAAGCAGTTGCGATTCCCGTAACCAGGTTAGTGGCTCCAGGACCAGAAGTCGCGATACAGACACCTGGTTTGCCGCTTGCTCTGGCATATCCGTCAGCTGCATGGATCGCACCCTGCTCGTGGCGGGTTAAGATATGCTTGAAATCATCGAATCCGTGAAGAGCGTCGTAAATGTATAATACGGCTCCGCCCGGATAACCGAATACCGTGTCTACGCCTTCGAGAACCAGACTGCGCAGCAGGATTTCAGAACCTGAGATCACCTCGGGATTTTTCCATTTCTCACGTAATTCTTCTGTAGACCGCACTTCCGGTGTTTGCGCGCTCATCAGTATTCCTCCCTTCGATAGTTAACATTCATTATGCAAATGACAGACCGTCTTTTATTCAGCAGTAGTAGGTTTACACAAAAAAACCTTCCGCCCCCCACGCGCCGAAATAAAGCGCGTGAGGGACGAAAGGTTTAGCTTCCGTGGTACCACCCATGTTTGCATTACATCTCACGATGCAACGCCTTATCAGGTAACAAAAATCCATCGATGTAGGCAGGGCCCAAATCTTTGTAACCTGAAGTCCGTAACGCGGACCAAACGATTCCCCCTAATAATTCCACCGCTCCTAACTGATGGACCTTTCAGGAAAACAGCTCCGAGGTGAGCTCGTATATAAGGGATTTCGGTGGAGGTTGCAGCAAATCCTCTCACTCTCTGAGCAAAAGAGCCCTTAAAACTTCGTCCTCATCATTGCCGATACAAGTATGTTCGTTAAAATGTTTAGACACATTATATGATTCCTCACATGGATAAGTCAATACCCATATTTCCTAATCTGTCACAAAACGTTGTTCTCTACTTTCCGTAACGCCCACACCCCTCCAGGCATATGATGTACGACAATGCGTGGAAAGGGGGGCGCGCGATGATTCGTTACCGCAGACCCAAGCAGGATGACAGCGTCATTATGGACTTGATTGAGAAGCAGCTCGTCCCGTTGTCGCATCTGCCGCAGACTATTATTAACCAGGTCAGGAAAGACTTGCCCCGCCGTTTGAGCCAAGGAGTAACCCTGGTAGCTTGTCCGGACTATGAAAGTGATCCGCTGGGATTTGTCCATTTCATGCTGCACGGTGATCTGCTCTATATTGATATGCTGGCCATAGCTCCGGCAGCACGGCGCAAGCGCTGGGGAAATCTGCTGATGGACCGTGCGGAACGGTTTGCATTATCCCGCGGCTGTAAGCGGGCCAAGGTCGCTGTGGATACCGGAAATACGGCAGGTATCTCCTTTTATGAAAAAATGGGCTACAGCGTAGCCCGTTATCAGCCGCAGAATTATTGCTATGAATTTGAGAAGCAGTTCAATTGGGTCTAAAAGAATCCGATTGGCGGGTAAGGCCCTCCGCCATAACCCGGTCCAGGCCCATAACCGCCATAACCGGGTTTAGGCCCGTAAGCGCCATAGCCGGGTTTTGGTCCGTAACCGCCATAAGGTCCGCCACCGTAACCATAACCGCCGCCATAACCTGCATAAGGAGCCGTGCCGACAGCAAGCAGATCAAACAATACCAGCGGAATCAGTGCTTTGGTTTGCACTTTTTTACCGCTGACACGCTGCAGAACCAGACGATCACCAGAGACGCGCACCAGTTTACCTGTCACCGTGGAGCCGTCTTTTTTTACTGCCACTATATGCTTGCCGACCAGCTTCATAACCTGTTTCTTCGTAACGGGCTGTGCCATTTTATCCCTCCTGAAAATTTCTTGATTGTGCGTAAGGTTCAACCTCAGTCTATTCTTAAAGGCTTCGGTTCGCCTGTACACCTGTCCCGGCTCGACGGGATAACAGACCTGATTAGGAACGCCACTCCGCCGGAAAACTAAAAAAGCGCATATCCAGAAAAACTGGACATGCGCTTCTTTTGTCACACGATCGCATTGATTTATTAAGTTTAACGTTTACCAGGATCGTAAGGTTCACCCAATGCTTTTGGAGCAGAGGAGCGGCCTACAGCACTCACCAGCACGATAATAGTCAGCACGTAAGGAATCATGAATATAAATTCCTGCGGAATGCTCTTGGACCATTCAAACAGCTGCACATAGTTACGGATTGCCTGCGAGAAGCCGAAGAATACGGCAGCTCCGAAGGCACCCAGCGGATTCCATTTACCGAAGATCATTGCGGCAATCGCAATGAAGCCCTGACCGGAAATCGTATTGTGCGCAAACGTGCCTGTAGTCGTCAGAGTGATCGTCGCTCCGCCAATACCTGCCAGCATACCGCTCAGCATAACGCCAATATATCTCATCCGGTTTACGTTGACACCCAGAGTATCCGCAGCACTTGGATGTTCACCAACCGCACGCAGACGGAGTCCGAACGGTGTCTTGAAGAGGACGAAATAAATCACGATGACGAGAATAATCGCCAGATAGGTTGTCGGATACGAGTTAAAAATCCCTTCACCGATCACCGGAATCTTGGAAAGTACAGGTACTGACACTTTTTTGAATCCGTCAATCAGCGGAGACTCGCCTGCCCCGTCGAAAAACAGCTTAACCATATACAGCGTACTTCCTGCCGCCAGAAAGTTGATTACTGTACCGCTGATCGTCTGATCCGCTTTGAAGGTAATGGAGGCAACAGCGTGAATCAGCGAGCCGATTACTCCGACTGCCATGGCACAGAGCACACCAACCCATGGAGCCCATGCTCCCATTCCTGCATCCTGGGCATAGTGTCCCCCTACAGCAGCAGCAAAGGCACCAAACATCATTAAACCTTCAAGACCGATATTGACCACACCGGAACGTTCAGAGAAGATGCCGCCAAGAGCAGCGAAAATGAGCGCCGTGGAAAAAACAAGCGTCGTATTGAGCAATTGTCCTAACGTCAGCAGATCCATCTATGACACCTTCTCTTTCTTCCGCTTGAGGTAAAAGGGCTTAAGCACCCAGCGGACAATTCCTTGAGCTGCAATAAAGAATATAATCGAACCGATTACGATGCGGATCAGCTCAGGCGGAACATCCGCGCCAAAGCTCATACCTGCAGCACCGTAAGTGAGCATACCATACAGGATCGCTGCCAGAATTACACCCAGCGGATGTGTCAGGCCCAGCAGGGCTACTGCGATACCATTAAAGCCGTACCCTGGCGAAGCTGCAAATACGGACTGGTAATGGAATACGCCGAGCACTTCACCCGCACCGGCAAGACCGGCAAAGGCGCCACTGATAAACATGGCTTTAACCACGTTACGTCCTACACTCATCCCGGCATATTCGGCAGCATTCGGATTGAGACCTACAGCACGCATCTCATATCCCTGTTTGGTCTTCCATAAGTAGACATAGAAGAAGATAGCCGCACAGATCGCAATAGCCGTCCCCCAGTGAATACGTGCGTTATCGAATACCCCGTTCAGGAAGGTCATGGACAATGATGCCGGAATGTCTTCGGAACGGTTCTGGCCTTTAAGCAGGAGGAAGTTCCTAACAATATAATTCGACAGATACAGCGCAATCCAGTTCAGCATAATCGTAGTTATAACTTCATTGATTCCGCGTTTGGCCTTCAGGTAGCCGGCAATACCGGCCCATAGTCCACCGGCAAGCCCTGCAGCAATTACAGCAAGCGGAACCAGCAGGAAGGACGGTAAACCGGCCAGTTTGATCCCGACCAGAGTAGCAGCAGTCATACCGATCAGCACCTGTCCATCCGCACCGATGTTAAACATCCCTGAACGGAATGCAAAAGCTACAGCAAGACCGGTGAACATCAGCGGCGTCATCTCGCGGATGGCCTCACCAAAATCATACGGACTGCCAAATACACGTTTGAACAGCGCGGAGTAGGCAGCTACTGGGTCATATCCGCCAATCAGCATAACAACGGCTCCGACCAGGAAGCCCATTACAATCGCAACCAGAGGCACAATATAGCTGTCTGTTGCGAAGATTTTTTTCAGTCTATGCACCCGCATTTCCTCCCCGCTTCAAGCTTCCCGCCATCATCAGACCGAGTTCCCGGTCATTTGTATCCTGCGGGAATACTTCGCCGACAATATGCCCTTCGTAAATAACGGCAATTCTGTCGGATACATTCATAATTTCATCCAGTTCGAAGGAAATGAGCAAAACAGCCTTGCCCTGGTCACGCTGGGCAATCAGCTGCTTCTGCACAAATTCAATCGCCCCTACATCCAGACCGCGTGTAGGCTGTGCTGCAATCAGCAGTGTCGGATTTTTGTCTATTTCCCGCGCAATAATCGCTTTTTGCTGATTACCGCCGGACAAGGAGCGGGCCTTAGTCTCAATTGAAGGTGTCCGCACATCAAATTGCTTGATCAAATCCTCGGCATGGCGGTCAATAACATCCATCTTGAGGAATCCGCCCTGATTATAAGGGCTCTTATAATAGGTTTCGAGCACCATGTTCTCACTGACACTGAAATCAAGCACCAGACCGTGTTTATGCCGGTCTTCAGGTATGTGGGATACGTTCATTTCAGAGATTTTGCGCGGCGATAGGTTGGCAATCTCCTGGCCCGAAACGGTAATGGAGCCTGAATCGATTTTGCGCAGGCCGGTAATAGCCTGAATCAGCTCACTTTGTCCGTTTCCGTCAACACCGGCAATACCCAGAATCTCCCCTGCCTTCACTTCAAAGCTGAGACCGTTCAGGACGGGAACGCCATCCTTGCTCTTGCTGTTGACATTTGTGAGTTTAAGCACACTGTCACCAATATGCGGAACCTGCTTGTCCACCTTAAAGGTTACTCCGCGGCCAACCATTTTCTCAGCCAGTTCATTAGGATTAGTTTCAGAAGTAGTGACACTATCAATAACTTTCCCTCTGCGGATAATGGTTACACGGTCAGAGATCTGCATAATTTCCTTAAGCTTATGCGTAATCAGAATAATAGACTTTCCCTCTGCAACGAGCCGCTTCATAATCGCCATTAGTTCTGTAATTTCCTGCGGCGTTAGTACAGCGGTTGGCTCGTCGAATATAAGTATATCCGCTCCGCGGTACAGGGTTTTCATAATTTCTACCCGTTGCTGCATGCCGACCGAAATGTCATGAATCCGGGCATTCGGATCAACCTGGAGGCCATACTGCTCGGAGAGCTTACGAACCTGCTCCGCTGCGGATTTATAGTCGATTTTCAGGCCCTTCTTCGGTTCCATCCCAAGAACGATATTCTCGGTTACCGTAAAAGGCTCAACAAGCTTGAAATGCTGGTGAACCATACCAATGCCAAGCTCAATAGCTTTATTGGGGCTATCAATAATAACCGGTTTCCCGTCGATTTCTATGCTGCCTTCATCGGGCTGGTACAGTCCGAATACGATATTCATCAAGGTTGACTTGCCTGCCCCGTTTTCACCAAGCAGTGCATGGATCTCCCCTTTTTGGAGCGTCAGACTAATGGAGTCGTTCGCGACAATACCGGGAAAGCGTTTTGTGATTTGCTTCAACTCTACGACAGGAGCCGCAGCACTCATGGAATCACCCTCATCACAGAATATATAGAACCTTACAGACACGGTTAACCGCCCTGGAAAGGGCGGCTATCTATGCCTGACAAAAACCAATGCATTGACAGGGAACAAGGCCAGCTTAAAGACCGGCCTTGTTCCCTGCTCTATGCTGTTTCGCAAAAGAATCTGGACAAGTATTATTACTCGCCAGGAACAACGATTGTTCCATCGATGATTTGTTGTTTGTATTCTTCAACCTTAGCCAGGATTTCAGCGGAAACGTTAGCTTTGGAAGTTTCAGGAAGGCCTACACCGTTGTCTTTCAGAGTCAGTACAGTTGTAGTACCGCCCTTGAATGTTCCGTCAACCACTTGCTGGGAAACCTTCTTAACCGCTTCGTCAACACGTTTGATCATGGAAGTCAGCGTTACATCGTCACCAAACTCCAGGGATTGGTCTTTGTCTACGCCGATAACCCATACTTTGTCGCCGCCTGCATCATTACGGGACTTAGCTTCGTTAAATACACCGTTACCAGTTGCGCCTGCAGCCGGGAAGATGATGTCGTTGCCAGCGTTATACAATGTAGCAGCCAGGGATTTACCAGTGTCAGGCTTGTCATATGCACCTGCATACGTAATGCTTACAGTTGCTTCAGGGTTAACTGCTTCTACGCCGGCTTTGAAGCCAACTTCGAAACGTTTGATAACCGGGCTTTCCATACCGCCGATAAAGCCTACTTTGTTAGTTTTTGTAGTCAGACCTGCAACTACACCAACCAGGAAGGAGCCTTCGTTTTCAGCAAATGTTACGGATTCCACGTTAGGAGCGTCAACAACGCTGTCGATGATTGCCAGGTTAGCATCCGGGTTTTCTTGAGCAACCTTCAGCAAAGCGTCGCCAAGGTCAAAACCGATACCCCAAGTCAGATTGTAGCCGCCTTTAACGAATTGGTTAAGGTTTGGCTCATAGTCAGCATTAGAGTTACTCTGCAGATATTTAATTTCAACGCCAGCCTCTGTTTCAAGGGATTGAAGAGCTTCCCAAGCTGATTGGTTAAACGATTTGTCGTTAACTCCGCCTACGTCAGTAACCAGACCAATTTTCACATCGGACTTAGGAGCTTCAGCAGCCGGTGCATTGGTAGCTGTTCCAGCGTTGGTACCAGTTTCACCATTAGCAGCATTTCCTGAGTTGGCGTTATTGTTGTTTCCGCATCCTGCCAGGATAGCTGTGCAAGCGGTCAACATAACGAGCGACGTTTTCAAAAACTTTTTCATCGATTGTGATCCCCCTTAAAAAATTGGATGTCTTCTGTCTTCTGCTTGGACATACCATTAGCTCAAATTATACCTGCAAAAAACCCTAAAATCCAGTCCATAAATGACCTCAGGTCAATAATAATTTGCATTTTTTCACAAGAAAACGCTTCCCGTGACACGGTACGTCAGATTAGCCGTCATGATACGTCAGAATATCTCAAATTGCTTATTCCTACGGTTAGTTGTCTATAATATTATTGCACGCCAAACCATTTTCTATTATCATGAATGCTTACATATTGTAAGAAAAGGGAGCCCTGAATCATGGAAGAACATAACGATCCTCAAACCAATCTGCCCTTTAAGTACAGCCGTGAATCGCGCGTTTTCAAAACCGGCCGCGTCTTCCCCAATGATGTCAACAATCACAAGACATTGTTCGGAGGCAAGCTGATGAGCACTATAGATGAAGTGGCTTCGATCTCAGCCATGCGCCACTGCCGTAAAAATGTCGTCACAGCTTCAACTGATTCTGTAGACTTCCTGCGGCCGATCCGGCCTTCCGATTCCGTCTGCTTCGAATCCTTTGTCACCTGGACGGGCCGCACCAGCATCGAGGTATTCGTTAAAATCATCTCTGAAAACCTCTACACCGGCGAACGCGCCGTTGCCGCTACCTCGTTCCTGACTTTTGTAGCCATTGAAGAGGACGGCACACCGGCGCCTGTACCAGCGATCATTCCTGAGACCGATGAAGAGAAGCTGATCAGCGAATCTGCAGAAGAGCGGTCCGAGCTCCGGAAGATCAGACGCGCAAGCAGTAAGAAACTTGCTTCACAGCTCAGCACCACCAAGTACTGGGAATAACAGCCGCACGCCATAGCCGCACAAAAAAAGCACCGTCACACGGGTTCCCCCGCAGGCGGTGCTTTTCGGTTATTTATAACAATTACGCGTTGATCTTCTCTTTGGCTACAACAGCCAGGGAGTTGAATGCGTTCAGGTCGTTTACTGCCAGGTCAGCCAGCATTTTGCGGTTCACTTCTACGCCAGCCAGTTTCAGGCCGTGTACAAGCTTGCTGTAGGACAGACCGTTTTGACGGGCTGCTGCATTAATACGAACGATCCACAGTCTGCGGAAGTTACGTTTAGTCTGACGACGGTCACGGTATGCGTAAACCATCGATTTCATTACTTGCTCTTTAGCAGTTTTGAAAATGCGGTGCTTGGAACCGAAATAACCCTTAGCCAGCTTCAATACTTTTTTATGTCTACGACGAACTACAAATCCGCCTTTAACTCTTGCCATATTAATAAACCTCCCAAAAATGTGTGATCAAACTATTTCAAGTTAGCAAGTCCTTGTTTCAAACGTCTAACGTCACCGGCAGCCATAACCGGATTGCCGTTCAGTACGCGCTTAGCACGTTTGGACTTGTGGGACAGCAAGTGGTTCTTGTGGGCTTTGTAGCGCAGAACTTTACCGGATCCGGTGATCTTGAAGCGGCCTTTCAGGCTGCTATGTGTTTTCATTTTAGGCATGGTGTTTCCTCCTTGAATATTATGCGGCGCCAAATTGCTGTGCAAGTGACTCCAAATTTATTGGGGCTTAGGAGCCAGAATCATAATCATGCTGCGTCCTTCCAGCTTAGGCTGGCGCTCCACAACAGCTATATCAACCACTTCGTTCTTAACGCGTTCCAGAATTTTCTGGCCGATATTAGCGTGGGTAATCTCACGTCCGCGGAAACGAACGGAGCACTTCACTTTATCGCCTTCACCCAGGAATTTGATCACATTGCGGAACTTGGTTTGATAATCATGTTCTTCAATGTTAGCACGGAACCAGACTTCCTTAAGATCAACGATCTTCTGATTCTTACGCGCTTCCTTCTCTTTCTTCTGTGTTTCATAACGGAACTTGCCGTAATCCATGATGCGGCATACCGGCGGTTTCGCCTGCGGAGCTACGTTGACTAAATCCAAATTCAGATCAATCGCCATTTGCAGCGCCTCTCGGATCGGCGTAATTCCGATTTGCTCACCTTCCGCTCCAACCAACCGGACCTCTCTGGCCCGAATTTCATCATTGATCATATGTTCCTTACTGATAACGCTCCACCTCCGGATCTATTTGACAATTTGTTGTGGTTCTCCATAAAAAAGGGGCGCCGGTAACTCCCGACACCCCGTGTTTGATCAACGTTCATGAATTATAACATTCATAAAGCATTGAGATCAAAACCAGCTGACGTATTGCCAGTCAGGTGAGAAGCCGGTGCTTCTGCTTGCAATCCCTATGTTTTGCATACTTGAATACTATACACCATTGTTTACAGCATTGTCAACACTTTTGAAAATAGAAGTTTATAAACCTCAACCTTGCATTAAATTATACCTGCTTGCTCTGAACTTCCTCAAGCCGGACCACCCGCGTATGCTTTGTGTGGCTCCACTGCTTGTTGTTCTGCGTGAAGAACGCGTAGAACGTGATCGGATACCACGACAGCAGATAAACCGGGAAGGCCAATAGATACAGATATACCTTCTTGAACTTCACCTTCTCCAGCGCCATGGCCAGAAGGAAGGTCAGAATATTCGCTCCGATCGCCAGATAGCTCAGCCAGATCGGCAGATGACCATAAATATTAGCAATGTTCGGACCATCGAACAGTGCGGTGTCTACCCACATAACCGCAGTCATCAGAAACGTCAGCAGGACAATGTAGACGTTGGCTCCATACAGGGCCAGGTCAAACTTGGTTAAACTGCGTTCCTTGATACTCTGCCACAGCAGCGGGAAGAAATAGCGGCGGGCCACCGTAAAGTGTCCCTGCATCCAGCGCAGGCGCTGTCTCGAGGAAGCCTTGAAGGTCAGCGGCTTCTCATCGAATACCTTGGCATCATAGTTAAACTTCGGATAGACGCCCTTGGAGGCACTGCGCATCGTGAATTCCAAGTCCTCTACCAGACTGGTAGCGCCCCAGCCCATTTCTTTCAGCAGGGCTGTCTCAAAGCACATTCCGGTGCCGCCGAGGAAATTCGCCATCTGCAGATTGTGACGCGAAAGCTGCCACAGGCGGTTGATGTACCAGTAGGATACACCGTAGGCTGCAGTGATCCAGGAATCCTCCGGATTCTTGGTGTCAATGTACCCCTGAATGACCTTGGCACCTGAACAGAGATCATTATTCATCTCCATCAGGAATTCCGTGTGCGCCAGATTATCAGCGTCGAACATGACTACAGCGTCATACTGCCGCGGCATGGCCCACAGTTCCTTCAGCATCCATTCAATGGCATAGCCCTTGCCCCGCAGATTGTTATTCGTGCGGACACAGGCGTTCATACCGTGCTCCCTTACGATCTTGGCCGTCCCGTCGGTGCAGTTGTCACAGATGACAAATACATCGTACAGATCCCGGGGATAATTAAGCTGCTTCAAATTTTCCATCAGCGCGCCGACCACTTCTTCCTCATTGTGCGCGGCTACCAGAACTGCAAAAGACTTTTCCGGTGTAAAATGTTCCTTTCTCTTCTTCCTGTGCAGTCCGAACAGCGAAAACGTGAACTGATAGACTGCAATTGCTGCCAAGATCACTTGGAGCGTAACAAACAGAGCGTCTGCCATGATCTTTTGATGCCCCCTTTTTCATTGTTGATATGCCATTCTTTTCTGTCTATGGCATGTTAAACGATGTTGCTGACCCTTTTGTTGCATCCCTTACAATAGACAAGCGCTTACCCTTTTCCGCGGCCAGGCGTTCATTTATTTATATCCCGTTTAAAAGATGTTATAGGGTTTTCCGGTGTGACGGATTCCTCATTTTCTCTGTTACCTTTTAAACGCGTCCGGTCCGCTTGAATCATTGTACGGTGTCAGGGGTTCTCAAGTCAAAACTGACAATTTCCGCGCTTCACCAGAGCTTTTCCTTGAAATGGACTACCTATAAAACGTATGATAAAGTCAGCTTCGGGGTATACATTCGTAATTGGCAGCAGAAGTGCCAACTATCCTCAGCCGGACTATCGGAGGGACAAGATATGAGACATTTATTCATGAAATTACTACTCTGGGAGCGCCGCCTTTTCCAATGGATCAACGGCCGCCTGCATAACCCTTTTCTGAACTTCTGGCTCTTCTATCTTACCCATCTGGGCGGCGCAACAAGCGCTATCGGTATCAATGTGCTCATCTGGGCCTTTGCTCCCCAGCCGCTTCGGACGACAGGCCTTCAGGCCCTCACTGCACTGGCGGTCAGCCATCTGCCCGTTGCAATCGCCAAAAAGCTGTACCCGCGCATGCGGCCTTATCTGGCGCTGCCGGGCACCAATACGTTCCACAATCCGCTTAAGGATCATTCTTTTCCTTCAGGCCATACTACAGCTATCTTTGCCTCTACGGTTCCTTATATGGCGGCTTATCCGGCCCTTACCGTTGTTCTGCTGCCGCTGGCGTGCATTGTCGGCTTCTCGCGGATTTATCTCGGGCTGCACTATCCGTCCGATGTAATGGCAGGTGCAGTGATCGGCGGCGGCGTTGCCGCAGGCACAGTTGCTCTGTGGTTCTGAAGCCCGCCCCCGGCAAAACCATTTGGGAACAGGTGAATCAAACATTGCGCAAAAAAAGAGTATTGTTGCTGTCGGAAGGTTTTGGCGCAGGACATACGCAGGCAGCTTACGCGCTGTCTAGCAGCCTGCGCAAGCTATCGCCCCATATTCAAACCAGGGTACTGGAGCTGGGGAATTTTCTGAACCCCAAAATGGCTCCGCTAATTGTATCGGCTTACCGCAAGACAGTGACCTCACAGCCACGGCTGATGGGGTATGTGTACCGTCACCAAAAATCATTTAACCGTCTTACCACACTTGCCCTGCACCGCATATTTTATACACATACCCAGAATATTGTGAGACAGCTGAAGCCCGATATCATCATCTGCACGCACTTTATCCCGAGCGCTGTTGTCTCCCGCCTGAAACGGCTGAACCCGGGCTTCAAGGCGCCGCTGGTCACGGTTATCACCGATTACGACGCCCATGCCAGCTGGATCAGTCCGGAGGTGGACCGTTATCTGGTCTCAACCCCTGAGGTCAAAGCCAAACTGCGCCGGCGCAGCGTTCCCTCCGCCAGAATCCAGGTAACCGGCATGCCGGTGCACCCGAGCTTCTGGGAGCATCCCGGACGGCAGGAGATTCTGGAGCAGTTCAGCCTCCAGGACCTGCCGACTGTCCTGGTCATGGGCGGCGGCTGGGGCATGATGAACGACGGCGTGGTCAACGAGGCGCTGGCCGGCTGGCGGGAGAAGGTGCAGATTGTCTTTTGCCTCGGCAGAAACGAGAAGCTGCTGAATGACATGAAGGCTGATCCCGCATACCGGCATCCGAACATTTCACTGCTTGGCTTCACCCGCGACGTCGACAAGCTGATGGAAATTTCTGACCTGCTGGTTACCAAGCCGGGCGGTATGACCTGCAGCGAAGGCCTGGCCAAGGGCATTCCCATGCTTTTCCACAACCCGCTGCCGGGACAGGAGGAGGAGAACGTCCGTTACTTTACCTCAGCCGGCCTCGGTGAAGCGATCTCCTCCCTGGAGGTCGTAGACAAATGGATGGAGCGGCTGCTCTACCACTACGATGATGTGCAGGCCAAACGGAAAAGCCATCTTGAGGCTATAGCTAAATTCCATCCGCTGCAAAGCGCCCAGAGCATTATTGATATGCTGGATTAAGACAGACCAGAACAAGGGAACAGCCTCCCCCTACACACTTACAGGTATCAAAAAAGGCAGTTACGGAGAAATCCGTAACTGCCTTTTTGTTGTTGCCGTCTAATGGATGCCGTAACCGCTGTTACAGCCGGTATTTATCCAGGCGGGTTGCCTGATAGCGCGCCAGCGCTTCTGCACCGACAATCGCCTCACAGCGGTGAATGTTTACGCCGCGGTTATAGAACTTTGTCTCATATTCCGTCATGACATGCTCTTCGTTGATAACGCCCTCTGTATGCAGGTCCAGCGAAATATTTTTCATCTGCAGGCCGAAATCGGCAAAAGCATTCAATGAGAACTCGAACAGGCTGCGCGAATCCGTCTTCAGATGAATTTCACCGAGCGGGCTAAGCAGGCCGCGGTATTTGTCGAGGAAGCGCGGGTGGGTCAGGCGCCGGCGGGCATGCTTGCTTTTTGGCCAGGGATCACTAAAGTTCAGATAAATCCGCTCCAGCTCACCCGGTGCAAACACTTCCTCGGCATAGTCGATGTTCGCCAGTGCCACCTTCAGGTTCGGCGGGGTCTCATGTCCCGCCGGCTCCCATACCAGTCTCGCCTTTTCCGCCGCACGGCGGATCAGCTCATCATACATATCAACGCCGATAAAATTGATACCGGGATATTTAAAGCTCATCTGGCTTATAAACTGCCCTTTGCCCATCCCGAATTCCACATGAATCGGGTTGTCGTTGCCGAACACTTCCGACCAGCGTCCCTTAAGGCTGCGTGGATCGAGAACTACCAGGTCTGTCTGTTCTTCCAGGCTTTCACGTATTCCTTTTCTTCCGCGTAAACGCATAGTATTCCTCCGCTTATTCTCTTATACATTACTGCTACTTGAAACATTGTGCCGAACTTGTCCGCAAAAGTAAAGAGATTTACCCTAAAACAGCAAAAAGGAATTCTCCGGAGGGCAGGAAGACGCCGCGGGAGAATCCCTTTTCAGTTACTCGTTGTATTTGGAATTGGGGTCCATTTTCAACAGTTCATAGTCTACCTTGCCGGCGAATCAAAATCAAATTTCTTCTCAAAAGCATTTCTGATCTTGCGCTGTGCTTCGGTCTTGATCTTATGATTTCCGTTAAATTCAACGCCGGTAAGCGCCAGGGCCTCATCGGGGGTCAGCTGTACATCAATCGAACCTTTTCCTTCAGCATAAGCTGTTTGAGAATTCATCGTGATCACCTCTTAGGTTTAGTATGGGCGGGACAACACGAAAGTATGAATTCAAGATTGGAGTTTTTCAGCTACTGTAATCGGTTTATTTACAATTTAAATATAACATATGGTGTAAGCATTAACAAGTAAAATAGCGGGTTTTCCCTGCCTATTTTTCACCTTTTTTCCGGGTGCCAATGTTACGCTTGACGCTGAATTTTGTTACAATAGACGGGTTAGAAAGAAATGGCTGTACTTCTTTAAACAGATCATACGCCTGTACGATACAAATATAAGGATTATGCCGGCCTGGCAGATAGTGTCCGGCTCTCAAAATAAACGTTCTTATATTTAGGGAAGGAGCTTTACCGTGAGTCTTTTACAGACCTCCACTCCGCTGATGTGGGGAGATAAACGGTTCCATACATGGAACTACGAAATGCGCGGAACTATGGATACCAAAGTGTTCAAGGTTATGCTTGACGCCGGCTTCACCTGTCCGAACCGTGACGGCTCAATTGCCAAAGGAGGCTGCACCTTCTGCAGCGCCAGAGGCTCCGGTGATTTCGCCGGCAGCCGCCGCGACGATCTCGTTACCCAGTTCAATAAGGTGCGCGACCGCCAGCATCTGAAGTGGCCGAACGCCAAATATATCGGCTATTTCCAGGCCTACACCAATACGTATGCTCCGGTAGAGGAGCTGCGGGAATACTATGAGGTTATTTTGCAGCAGCCTGGCGTAGTGGGATTATCCATTGCCACACGGCCTGACTGCCTGCCGGATGATGTTATCGAATACCTGGCGGAGCTGAACCAGCGGACTTACCTGTGGATTGAGATGGGCCTGCAGACGATTCATAATTCCACTTCCGATCTGATTAACCGCGCGCATGATTCCCAGTGCTATGTCGACGCTGTCGCCAAGCTGCGTGCCCACGGCATCCGGGTCTGCACCCATATCATTCACGGGCTGCCTCAGGAAACCCATGAAATGATGCTGGAGACCGTATCGGCCGTAGCTGCGATGGACGTGCAGGGGATCAAGATCCACCTGCTCCATCTTATGCGCAAAACCCCGATGGTCAAGCAGTACGAAGCCGGCCTGCTGCGGTTCATGGAGCAGGACGAGTACGTCAAGCTGATCGTTGACTCATTGGAGCTGCTGCCGCCGGAGATGATTGTCCATCGCCTTACGGGGGATGCACCGCGCGAAGCCCTGATCGGGCCGCTCTGGAGCCTGAAGAAGTGGGAAGTGCTGAATGCAATCGATGCCGAGCTGGTTGCACGCGACAGCTGGCAGGGTAAGTACTGGAGGAAGAGCTGATGGGCTTCCTGTCCGTGCTCAGCTTTGCCCACAAATTAACGGCGGAGCGCCTGGCTTCCGGCGGACTGGCTATTGACGCCACCGTGGGCACCGGTGCGGATACGCTGTTTCTCGCGAGATGCGCGGGGCTGCGCGGCGGGGTGTACGGGTTTGACATCCAGCCTGCGGCGCTTGCGCTTGCGGAGGAGCGCCTGCGGCTGGCCCGGGAGGAAGCGCCGGCTGCGCTTGCTCCCGTAACGCTGCTTGCGCGCAGCCACGCAGCGATGGTTGAAGCCGTGCCGACGCAGTGGCACGGAAAGGTCTCGGCGGTGATGTTCAATCTCGGCTATCTGCCGGCAGGCGATGCCGATAAGACCATCATCACCGAGACCGCGAGCACGCTGGCTGCGCTGGATGCCGCCCTGACGCTGCTGCGTCCGGGCGGCATCATTACAGCCGTGCTCTACCCCGGCCACGACGGCGGCGACCGCGAAGCCGCCGCTGTGGAGGCCTGGGCCGCGGGCCTGCCCCAGCGCCTTGCGCAGAGCATCATTTACCGCCAGCTGCAGCGTGCGGCCGCCCCGTATGTCATTGCAGTTGAGAAGAAAAAAGGAGCTGAAATCCAGGATGGCAGTAAGCAAAATGGAGCACATCGGCATTAAGGTAGCACAGCTCGAGCAGTCCCTTGCATTTTACCAGGAAGTAATCGGCCTCTCCCTGCAGGATATTATCGGTAAGCCTGGCGACGGTTTGCGCCTCGCCTTCCTGAGCTTTCCGGGCCAGGCCAGTGTAGAGATCGAGCTGATCGAACGGGTATGGACCGGGCTGCCGGACGAAGGCAAGGTCAGCCATGTCGCCTTTACCGTCACCGGCATTGAGTCTGAGCACAGCCGGATTGCCGCGCTGCAGCTGTCCGGACTAACGGATATCAACACGCTGGGGAACGGCAGCCGCTATTTCTTTTTTGACGGGCCGGATGGAGAGAAGCTGGAGTTCTTTGAGTCCACACGCAGTAAATAGACACGTAAAAACCAAACGGAGAGGAAGTTACTGTAATGACAAAACCATATCCACTCAAGTTTCAGCCGGAGTTTAAAGAACGCGTGTGGGGCGGCCGTGCCCTGGAGAAATTTGGCCTCGAGCTGCCGGAAGGCCATATCGGGGAAGGCTGGATGATCGCTGACCATCCGAACGGTGTTTCCTCGGTTATTAACGGCGAATTGGCCGGACAAGGCCTCGATCAGATCCGCGAACAATTCGGCAAGGAATGGTTCGGCAGCAAAGGCATTACAGAAGACGGCACCCGTTTTCCGCTGCTGATCAAGCTGCTTGACTGCAACGACAACTTGTCAGTACAGGTACACCCTACTGATGATTACGAAGGATTGCCGAAGGGCGAACTGGGCAAAACAGAAATGTGGTATGTGCTCGATGCCAATCCCGGTGCCAAAATCATCTACGGCCTGAAGGAAAATGTCACCCGCGAGAGCCTGAAGGCTGCGCTGGAAAACGGCACCGTAATGGATACCATGCAGGAAATCACGGTTTCCGCAGGAGATGCTTTTTACATTCCTGCCGGTACTGTACATGCCCTTTGTGCGGGAGTCGTTGTAGCCGAGATCCAGCAGAACTCAGATACTACATACCGCATTTACGACTACGACCGCCCGGGCCTTGACGGCAAGCCGCGTGAGCTGCATATTGAGGACTCGCTGAATGTTACCGCCTATGCGGGCGCTGGCGCCACTTCTATGAAAACAGACAGTGCCGTAGCCGGAGAATGGCTGCAGATTGCCTCCTCCCCTTACTTTATCGTTGAAAAAGGGATTGTAAACGGCGAATGGAATCTCGCTACAACCCCGGATAGCTTCACCATTCTGGTCATCTGCGAAGGCAGCGGCCATCTCACTTGGGAAGGCGGCTCCCAGCCTTATGCCGCAGGGGAATGCTACCTGCTGCCGTCTACGCTCGGCGCCTATGGTATTGAAGGACATTCCACTGTACTGCGCTCTTATTTGCCATAGTACAGGCACATGTGTGAATAGACTATAGGATTGAGGCACAGGCGTATAATTTCGAAGCAGTTTTGTACGGAGTAATCTCACAGTAGAGTCGCTCCCAAAACTAAGCGTATGCTTTCGAAGCAGTTTTGTACGGAGTAATCTCACAGTAGAGTCGCTCCCAAAACTTTCAGGAGGACATCCAATGAGGGAAAACAGCTTTACGATGACCGATCCCTTGGGGGTAAATATCCACGTCTATGTGTGGCTGCCTGAACCGGCGGCTCCGGTCCGGGGTGTTGTGCAGATTGCCCACGGCATGTGCGAGACGGCTGCCCGTTATACACGCTTTGCCTCGGCCCTGACGGCCGCCGGATATGCCGTTTACGCTAATGACCACCGCGGTCACGGTAAAACGGCGGGTAAGGTCAATCTGCTCGGTGACACTGGTGAGAACGGCTTCTACTGGATGCGGCGTGATCTGGTACAGCTTGCGAACATCGCCCGCTCCCGGCATGAGGGCTTGCCGGTCTTCCTGTTTGCCCATAGCATGGGCTCCTTTCTGGCCCAGAAGCTGATGTGCGAGGAAGACAGCGATATCTATGCCGGTTACATTCTCAGCGGCACCAACGGGCCGCGCACCATGCTGAAGGCCGGAGAATCGCTCGCAGCGCTGCAGCTGAAGCTCCAGGGTGAGCGTCACCGTAGCGTGCTGCTGAACGGCATCGTATTCGGAGCCTACAACCGCTCCTTCTCGCCGATCCGGACCGCTTTTGACTGGCTGAGCAGCGATCCGCAGGAAGTGGACCGCTATATCGCCGACCCGTTCTGCGGGGCGATCTGCACCACCCGCTTCTTCCGCGATTTCTTCCGGCTCCTTCGAGACATCCACTGTCAGGAGACGCTGCTCAAGCTGTGCAAGGATAAACCGGTCTATCTGTTCTCCGGTGCCAAAGATCCGGTTGGCATGAACGGCCAGGGTGTGCTGCGCCTGGCCGCACTTTACAAAGAGCAAGGCCTCGGCGATGTGGAATACCGCCTGTACCCGGAAGGGCGTCATGAAATGCTGAACGAGGTCAACCACGAGGAAGTCACCGCAGACGTGCTGGATTGGCTGGTGCGCCACCTTCCGGCAGAGTCTCTTCTGCTTCAGCCGGCGGCGAATTGAATGCTCTGGAGTGTATAACACAAAGAAGCCGTCCCTGTGCCACGTTGTGGCTGCAGGGACGGCTTCTTTGTATGTGTAAAACCGTTATGCTACTTGTTCTGTTGCGTTACGTCCATCAGTCGCTCATCTGCCAGTAACATCTGATTTTCATCAGTCACAACGCCCTCGCCAGCAGGTTAGAAGTAAAAAAACAGCGGACATTCCTCTACTCTAACGGACCCAGACGCCGTTATTTGCTGATTTTCGACCCACTTCCGGCCCTAACGGACTCAGATGCACCTATTCATGCTGATTAGCGCCAAACCGCGGAGTTTCGCCTGTGATAAGGTCTCCTCAGTCCGTTACAGCTCCAAATCTCCCTATAGCGGGCAAATAAAGGCTGCCCGGTCCGTTAGCCGTCTGCCTGCTATAAGAAAACCACTAACTCAAAGGCAAAGCATAATACTGCGCACGCTGGCTCTCATCCTGCTGATACAGCACGATCAGCAGGGTACTTCCGCCGACGTCTTCCGGTGCAGCTTCAGCTACTGCAACAGCTGCAGCTGGCACGTTCTCCACCATAAGATCAGCATCTGCACCTTCACTGCCAGCGGTTTCTCCTGCGGTAACCAGCAAAACCTCTGGAGCAGCATCCGCCCGCAGCCCGCTGATAGAATCCAGCACAGGCGCGAGCCGGAACGGAAGCACCTCAAGCACCATGAACTTCTGCAGCTCACGTTCAGTGTAGCCAGCTTCCGCCAGAACTGCGGAGACGCGCTCTGGATGAGCAACGATTTCTTTCATGTGGCGCGCCCACTCCGGCTTCTCCAGTGCATTGTCCCACCAGATTTTGCGCGGCTTGTACTTGTGCCCCAGGAAGTAATCGAGCTTCATCAGCCCGGTGATGATCTCCATCGAAGGGGTATCCCTATCGGTCAGGAACGCATGCAGCCGGGTAAACAGATCCTCCAGCTGATGGCCGATCTTCTGCCAGCCCCGCTCCTCCCAGTAATCGCCGAACGCCTGGAAGAAATCAAACGGGGACTCAAACACATGACGGATCAGATACTTGACCGTATGATCCAGCCGGTGGCTGTTCCAGTATTTCTCCAGCACATCCTCCAGCCGCTTCAGCCGGATGATATCAGCGAAGGACATCACATGCGAGCTAAGAATCTCATATGGCGCATGCTCCATGTAGGTATACTCGTATTTGGCAGCCTGGGCACGCAGCCCGGTGCCGCGCAGCATTTTGAGGAAGCCCAGCTGCAGCTCCTCGGGCTCCATAGCGAATACGTCATTAAACGTTTTGCGGAAAGTTGCGTAATCCTCCTGCGGCAGGCCGGCGATCAGATCCAGATGCTGGTCGATGTTGCCGCTGGCTTTGATTTTCATCACGGTACGGGACAGCTTGGTAAAATTCTGGCGGCGCTTGACCAGCTCATTGGTCTCATCATTGGTCGACTGCACACCGATTTCGAAGCGGAAAATCCCTGGCGGCGCATTCTCGGACAGAAAATCCAGCACCTCCGGCCGCATAATGTCCGCCGTAATCTCGAACTGGAACACACAGCCCTGGTGGTTGTCGATCAGGAACTGGAACATCTCCATCGCATAGCTGCGGTTGATATTGAATGTCCGGTCGAGGAACTTGATAACCTTTGCCCCGTTGTTGATCAGATAGAGCAGATCCGATTTCACCCGCTCAATATCATAATAGCGCACGCCGACTTCAATACTCGATAAGCAGAACTGGCAGTTGAACGGACAGCCCCGGCTGGTCTCAAAATAAACGATCCGTTTGCTGAGATCCGGCAGATCATCGGCGAACCGGTGCGGTGTCGGCAGGGTGTTGAGATCGCTTTTGGGACGCGGAGGGTTGACGATCAGCTCCTCGCCTTTGCGGTAAGCAGCCCCGTATACAAAGTGGAACTTGCGCTCATCCCGCAGCTCCTGCAGCAGATGATGGAACGTCTCTTCCCCGTCTCCGTTTACCACAAAATCCACGCCGGGCTCGCGCTTCATCCAATAGAGCGGCTCATACGACACTTCAGGGCCGCCCAGTACAATCTGGACCTCCGGCAGCACCTGCTTGAGAATGCTGACCAGCTTGATCGTTTCTTCAATGTTCCATATATAACAGGAAAAGCCGATAACATCGGGCTTCTTCTGGAATAGATCGGACACGATATTCATCGCAGGATCCTTGATGGTATATTCAGCCAGCATAATATCCGGGAATTCATGCTCACTGTACGCCTTAAGCAGACGGATGGCCAGCGAGGTATGGATATATTTGGCGTTTAATGTCGCCAGGACGATTCTCATGCCTTATAACCTTCTTTACATTTCATTTTGAAAAAACTCCAGAAACGGCTGGCCGTATTTCCGGTACTTCACTTCACCGACACCCTTCACTCTCAGCATTTCCGCTTCCGTCTGCGGACAAACCACACTCATCTCGCGCAAGGTCGCATCATTAAAAATAATATAAGAAGGCACATGCTCCCGCCCCGCCAGATCGCGGCGGATCAGGCGCAGCTGCTCAAACACCGTCTCATTGACCGCAGACGGCGAATGGTCGTAGCCCCGGCTGCGGCTGCGCCCCGAGCCGGCACCGCCGGTAACCAGCGGCCGGGCCACCCGCTGCTGCACCTGGCGCTGGCCGCGCAGCACCTCGGCTGCCAGCGGCTGCAGCCGCACTACCGGATACTGGCCCTCTGAAAGGGCCAGATACCCCTCCGAGATCAACACATTGATGCTCTCGGTAATTTCCTTCTCCGTGCGGCTCGACATCGCGCCATGGGTCGGCAGCTGCTCGAAGCCGTACTGCAGCACCTTCTGGTTGCGCGAGCCCTTCAGCACCGAGGCGACCAGCGCCACTCCGAAGCGCTCCCGCATCCGGTGGATGCAGGAGAATATCTTCTGCGCATCCACGGTCATATCGACCAGCTCGCGCTCATCTGTGCAGTTGCTGCAGATCCCGCAGAGCTTGTCTTCATCGTCTTCACCGAAATAAGCAAGCTGCGCGCTGCGCAGGCAGCGGGTTGTATAGCAGTAATCGATCATCTGCTGCAGCTTGCGGTATTCATTGGCTTTGCGCTCAGGGTCCTGCGGGTTCTGCTCGATCAGGAACTTCTGGGTCATAATGTCCTGCGCGCTGAACAGCAGGATACACTCGCTCGGCTCCCCGTCCCGGCCGGCGCGTCCGGCCTCCTGGACATAAGCCTCCATATTCTTCGGCATATTGTAGTGGATTACATAACGCACGTTGGATTTGTCGATCCCCATCCCGAACGCATTGGTCGCCACCATGACGCGGATATCGTCATACAGGAACCCTTCCTGGCTGTCCGCCCGCTCCTGGTCGCTCATGCCGGCATGGTAGCGCCCGGAGGCGATCCCTGACGCCTGCAGCCGCTGGTAGAGATCATCGACCTCTTTGCGGGTCGCGGCATACACGATACCCGGCTGGTGCGAATGACTGGCGGTATAGTCAAGCACGTACTCGCGCTTGTTCTCTCCGCGCAGCACTGACATCGCCAGGTTGTCCCGGCCGAGTCCGGTCATGAACACGCCCGGCTGGCGCAGGCGGAGCAGCCGAACCATGTCCTCCATGACCTCCGGCGTTGCCGTAGCGGTAAAAGCGGCCAGGATCGGCCGCTGCGGCAGCTCCTCAACAAACGGCGCCACCGCCAGATAGCTGGTACGGAAGTCGTGACCCCACTGCGATACGCAGTGGGCTTCATCTACAGCTACGCAGGAAATAGAAAGGCCCGCCATTTCCAGGCGGAACCAGTCCAGCTCCAGCCGTTCAGGTGCAACGTAGAGCAGCTTCAGCTCGCCCCGGCGTGCGGCGCGGATCCGCTCGTTCACTTCCTTGCCGCTTAGGGTGCTGTTAATATAGGCTGCCGGAATTCCGGCCGTAGTCAGGGCGTCCACCTGATCCTTCATCAATGAGATCAGCGGTGAGATGACCAGGGTCAGACCCGGCATCAGCAGCGCCGGAACCTGGTAACAGATCGATTTCCCCCCGCCGGTCGGCATGATGCCCAGGGTGTCACCGCCCTCCAGCAGGTGCTGCACGATTTTTTTCTGGCCTTCCCGGAAGTCGGGATAGCCGTAATATTTCTGCAGTTCAGCCTGCGCCTGCTCCATAGTAGGTGCTTGCATGTTCATCGCTATCATAACTCCTAAAAGTATTGTGGGAATGGACTGTGGTATATCGCTTCTTAGCAGAAAAAGCTTCTCTTCCGGAAGCATCAGCTTGAGTCATTCTCTCTTTAGTTTACCGGGCAAAAGGACAATGAGCAACCGCAGAAAGGACAAAAAAACTTCTGTTTCTGCAGGCCGGCAACATATCCTTCCGCCCCGTCTTACATAAAACGGGCTGCAGCAAGCAAAACTTTATAGTGATCTTCCATACAGCCCTTCCAAAGGAGGCGGAAACGCTGCAAAGCTGGAATGAAAAATATGAATCCTATTTAAAAAAGAAGCAGCCCGGCTCCCCGCAGGCTCCCGGAGCAGGCAGCCTGAGCCGCAGCCTGGCAGATAATCTTCAGCAGTTGCAGGCTGTGCTGGGTGCTAACGGTGATCTTGTGATACGCGATTTTCTGTTGTTCGGAAGGCATGAGGCTGCAATAGTCTTTTTATCGTCACTCGTAAATGAGGAGCAAATCCGGGAGCATATCCTGAAACCGCTGCTGCCCGGCCCGGAGAACTCTCCTGGTGTTCCTGAGGACCCTGATCACCTTATCCATTATATTTGGGCAAAAGCAGTGCAGGTGACGCAGGGCAATACAGAGCAGAAGCTTGATCACCTGCCGCCTGCCATCGTCAAAGGCAGTCTTGCCCTCCTGATAAACGGCGTAACCGAATCACTCCTGCTGGATATACGGCAGGTAGACCTGCGCGGTGTAGACCAGCCGCAGACCGAGCAGGTTATCCGCGGGCCGCGGGAAGGCTATGTAGAAAAGCTGGAGAACAATCTGGCCCTGCTCCGCTACCGGCTGCAGAGCACAGACCTGCGGATCGAGATCAGTCCGCTTGGCAGACGCACCCAGTCGCGGGTCGCTTTATGTTACCTGGACAGCATCGCCGATCCGCAGCTAGTAGCTGAAGCCATGCGCAGAATCTCCATTATCGATACCGACGGCATTATTGATGCCGGATATATCGAGCAGTTCATTGAAGACCAGCCCCTCTCCCCTTTCCCGCAGGTGCAGAACACGGAACGCCCTGACAAGACCGTTGCCGCACTGATGGAAGGAAGAGTAGCTCTCCTTGTAGACGGTTCGCCGTTTGCGCTGATTGTGCCGGCCCTGTTCAACCAGTTTTTCCAGACGGTTGACGACTACACCGAGCGGTTTATCATGGGCAGCCTGATCCGGATCATCCGGCTGATCGCCTTGGCCAGCTCGCTGTTTTTCCCGGCGCTCTATGTCTCTGTCATTTCCTTCAACCCGGAGCTGATGCCCACTGACTTCGCTGTCGCTATTTCCGGGGGCCGGGCAGGCGTTCCTTTTCCCGCCGTACTGGAGGTACTGATTATGGAGGTATCGATGGAGGTGCTGCGCGAAGCCACCATCCGGCTGCCGCAGATGATCGGCGGGGCCTTGTCCATTGTCGGCGTGCTCGTCATTGGACAGGCTGCGGTAGAAGCCGGGCTGGCCAGCCCGATTACGGTGGTGATCGTGGCGCTGACGACCATCGGCTCGTTCGCCACCCCGGCTTATAATGCTGCGATTGCTCTGCGGATGCTGAGGTTTCCGCTGATTCTTTTGGCCGGCATGTTCGGGCTGTACGGCGTTATGATCGGCACCATTGTTATCTTTAACCATCTGCTGTTCCTGGAATCCTTCGGTGTGCCGTATATGTCCCCGTTTATTCCCGGCAAATGGCGCGACTGGAAGGACACACTGGTGCGGGTGCCGCTATGGTGGATGCGCCGGCGTCCCAGCTTTTTGCATACAACGGACAGCACAAGGCTCCCGGAAGCTGTTCCCGGCGTATATGAAGACCAGATTCTCCAGCAGGGAGGTGAAACGGATGACCCCTACCCGTCAGATCACAACGCTGCGGGCCGCAGCCGTAATAGGTAGCACGATTATCGGTGTGGGCATACTCAGCTTTCCGCGTTATATGGCTGCTGCCGGGGGGAGCAGTGCTCCCTTAGTGGCTTTTAGCGGGGTCGTTATTTCCATCGTCTGCTTCTGGCCGCTGGCTGCCTTATGCCGCCGGTTTCCCCGGGAATCCCTGTTTGTTTTCAGCCGCCGCCTGATCGGGAAACCGCTCTCGTTCATATTCGCCTTACTGATCCTGCTGATCTTCGTCCTGCTGACAGGACTGACCGCGCGCCAGTTTGGGGATGTAGCTACCACCGTTCTTTTTAAAAAAACACCTATTGAAGCTACAGTATTCCTCATGCTGCTGCTCTGCCAGCTCTCCTCCAGAAGAAATATCGTTAAGTTTACGTATATTCATTTCTTCTACCTGCCGCTGATTATTGCGCCGGTTCTGCTTATAACGCTGATTTCAATGCGCAATATGGACCTGCTGAATCTGCAGCCTATACTGGTGATGCCCTCTGCGGCTTTTTGGAAAGGGGCGGTAAAAGCCAGCTTCCTGTTCCAGAGCTCTTTTATCATTGTGCTGCTGGTTCCCCTGATGCAAAAGCCTAAGCAGGCTGTACGGGCCGGCATTCTTGCCATAGCGGTTTCCGGGATTATCTATCTGCTGATTGTCGTGGCCGCCATCGGGCTGTTCGGGTCGGAAGAAACAAAGCTGCTGATCTACCCCACACTGGAGTCTGCCCGTTCCGCTGCGGTAGGCGAAGGTTTTCTGGAACGGCTGGACGCTATTTTCATTGTGCTGTGGGTCATTTCCGTCTACACCACCCTTTACAGCACCTACTATCTGGCCTCCTGTCTGCTGCAGCATGTGTTTGCTTTCCGGGATCAGCGGATGAGCTCTACCCTGATCCTTCCGCTTACATTTATAGTTGCTTCCCTTCCGGCGAACGTATTTAAAACCTATACCTGGTCTCTGGCTTTAGGCCTTGCCTCAATGATCATTCTGGCTGTATATCTGTGCCTGCTCTGGAGCATGTACCTGCTCCGCCGTCCCGGAAAGCGTGGTGCTGCCTGATGAAAAGGGTCCGAAAATTCAGTTCGGCTATAGCGGCATTGGCAATCCTCACCCTGTTCCTGACAGGCTGCTGGGACGAGGTGGAGATTGAGGACCGCGCGCTCGTTCTCGGGCTGTCGATCGATACGGCTTCGCCTGAAGAAATGGCTACAGAAGAGCAGGTAACCCATCTGGACAATGTGAAGCTGCCCGGGCATGCCATCAGCGTTACAGCACAGATTGCCGTTCCGGGAAGGGTGCCTCTGGGTCCGGGAAGCGGCAGCTCAAGCGACGGCGCCAAGGCCAGTCCGGTGTGGGTGGTTACTGTGACGGGCCACACGCTGGATGATGCGATGAACAATCTGCAGCAGCAGATTGCCGATCCGCGCTATCTCGTCCACCTGCGGGTTATTGTAATCAGCGAGGCTATCGCCCGGGGCAATATGGATGAGCTGAATGACTACCTGCGGCGCAATCCCGAAATCCGGCGCAGAACCTGGCTGCTTGTCTCCGAGGGAAGAGCCTCACGTTTCATGGATGTAGATCCGCCTTTACAGCGGGTACCTACCCTATACATTTTATCTATGATGGAAAAAGCGGTTGCCTCAGGCAAATTCCCCCGTGATTATCTCGGCCGGTTCTGGTCAGCCGAATCCAAATGGGGACAAAGCGCATATCTGCCTTACGTCGCCCTCCGCGATAAAGAAAACATCTTAATCGAGGGGCTGGCCTATTTCAGCGGCAACCGGATGATCAACACAACGAAGCCGCTGGAGATCGGCGCATTCATGGCGATCCAGGGCATGGACCCGGGCGGCTACTCCACCCTGTTCACGACCAGGGAGCTTGGTACGGTGGTTATCAAAATCAACCGGCGGTTCACCAAGACAACCAGTTCGATCCGGGACGGCAAGCCTTATTTTAAATATGAGCTCTATTTCGAAGGAGACCTGGATGAGCACTTTGACAGTGAAAAGCCGATCAGCACCTCTGCCGCCCTGCAGCAAATTGAGCAGGAATTCAATACACAGATCCGCGGAGTCGTCAGCGGTGTGATTAAGCAGACTCAGCTGGATCACTCCGATATTTTCGGGATGGGCGAGCTGATCCGGGCCCGGCATCCTGGCTACTGGAAGCAGCATATTCACGGTAAAAAGGACTGGGAAGAGCTGTACAGCAGCGTAGGTGTGGACGTCTCGCTTCATATGCATCTGCAGAGGGTAGGACTGAAGGACAGATAAATCTGATTTTGGTAAAGGAGGAGATCTGTATGATCCGTTTGCTCGCCTGCACCGCTATGGTGCTGCTGTTCTCGGCGCTGGTGCTGCTGTCTGTAGACCGGAATATTTACAGAACCAGCGGCTGGGTACGGGAACGTAAATATGCGGCTGTTATAGGCTGGGTCTGCACAGGAGCGGCGGGGGCAATTTTTGCCGGACTGCTGATTTATCTGTAGCGCTTCTTCCTAAGCCCGGCGGCGGTTCCATAGTATTTCTTCAGCGGCCGTGGTATATTGAGGAGTACTCTATTACAGGACGGAGAATGTGCACATGAATACAAGAAGAAATCCTAATGAGGCGTCCAGACGGGGCGCTAAACCTGCTGCTTCCTCCCAGGCCAAATCCCAGAACAAACCGGGTGCAAGAACCCGTTCCAATAAACCGGGCGGCAAGCCCGGCCAGACAGCAAAAGCAAAGACTGCCCCTCCGGTCAAAAGCTATACTGTAAAGGAGCCGGCCGAGCTTCTGCCGTTTCTGCTGGAGACCCTGGCCGGACGCGGACGCAATTCCGTCAAGTCCCTGCTCTCCCGCGGACAAGTATCTGTGGACGGCAAAGCGGTGACGAAGCATAACTATGCGCTGCAGCCGGGCCAGACCGTAGCTATCGATCTGGAGAAGCAGGTGCAGGCCAAGGAAATGGCCGGACTGACTATCGTCCATGAGGATGATGACCTGATTGTCATCCAGAAGGATGCCGGACTGCTGTCGATCGCCACCGGCGATGAAAATGAACAGACCGCGTACCGCCAGCTGATGGAGCATGTGCGCCTCGGCAATCCGCGTAACCGTATCTTTGTGGTGCACCGGCTGGACCGCGACACCTCCGGCGTTATGATGTTCGCCAAAAGCGAAGCGGTGCAGCAAAAGATGCAGATCAATTGGAAAGACATGGTCAAGGAGCGTTCCTACGTGGCGCTTGTGGAAGGAGCCGTCAAAAAAGCCGAAGGCACCATCAGCTCCTGGCTGAAGGAAACCTCCACGCTCAAAATGTACTCCAGCCCGCATGAAGGCGACGGCCTGCATGCTGTAACGCATTATAAGCTGATCCAGGCGAACCGCCACTTCTCCCTGCTGGAAGTGCGGCTTGAGACCGGACGCAAAAACCAGATCCGCGTCCACATGGCCGACATCGGCCATCCAATCGCCGGGGACAAGAAATACGGCGCTGAAACCAAGGCTGTCGGCCGGCTCGGCCTGCATGCCCGCGTGCTCTCCTTCGTCCACCCGACGACCGGTGACCTGCTGACCTTCGAGAGCCCGATTCCGAAGACGTTCCTGAAGTACACCGCGCCTGCACCGGCGAACTAATAAGCAGATAGTTGCACTTTGTGCAGCCATATTGCCTGTTTTATAGTGGTTGTACAGAATAACTGCACTTTGTGCAGTTATTTTTGCATTTTACCCGAAATATCGTGAAATTAGCGAATATAGTTGTACAAACTGCAGTTATTCTCTCATTTACTCGATAATACGCCGAAATAAGTGTACAAAGTGCAGCTATCTGCTTAAGCCAGTTAAGGCGATCCATTAATCAGATTGCTAATTTATAAAAGGGTGTGTCCGGCAGCATTAACTGCCGGGACACACCCTTTACTTATCACCGCCCGGTCACACAATGACATCCGTATTTCCCAGCTGAGCTGCCCGGCAATTTCCAGGCCCGCCGCCCGGAACATTTCCGCTCTCATTTGCGTCATGATACAATAAACAGAAAAACGTAAGAAGGTGCCTGCTTGTTCCACCCTACTGTTTTTGACAATATCAAAATTGCCTTTGAAAACCAGCTGTACGACTACGATAATCTGGACGGTATCCTGATGATTACGGGCCGCACCGACCTGCTTGATCTGGCCGTAATGTCCAGGGAATTCACGCTTGCCTTCAAGCTGACCGGCGGATTCAAGGTAACCTCCGAGGTTGTTCTCCTCTCCTCCGTGAAGGAGCTCAGCGATGAAATCCTGGAGACCCCGGACAGCAATCCCGGCTGCAGCCTGCTGCTTCGCTTTTATATGGAAGTAACCGATACAGCGCGGCAGTGCCCGGCAATTGAACGCATTCTGACCGGCGTTTGGGGGCCTGAATTGAAGCCTGAGCAATCCCTCAGCTTCTGCTATGGTGCAGTCAAAGGTATTTACAACAACTGTATCCAGCTCTCGTTCAAGCGGCAGATCACCGAGGAGCAAATGGAAGACATTCCGGACCTGCTGGCCCATCTGCTGCAGAGTGCGGAAGAGCTGGAGAAGGTATAAACTGATAATGGGGTGAACGGGCTATGAGATTTTTGCCAACCGCCAAAAGCCAAACCTGGTTCCGCTGGATGGCCGTTTACGGCCTCCTGTTCTGGGCAGTCCTGCTATTGTACCGCTTTGCCGTGCTTGCCGAACCTTTTGATCTGATGATTACTCTCCGGTTTGGCCTGCTTGCACTGGTGGTGTCCGGGTTGTTCAATCTGCTCGGCTGGCTCGGGGGCCGGCTGGTGTGGTGCCTGTCTACAGCCGGTCTGATTACCGGACTTATTCTGATGTTCAGCTACACATATAGAGATATGTCCGGCTGGGAGGATCTGGCGGGCTTTCTCACTTTCGTAATGTACACGCTGGGCGGTTTTGCGCTGGGGCTCGTCGCTGAAGGAATCTATTACCTGGTTAAGCGCAGGCGTCAGGACTGAGACAGTCCTTTAACGTATCCGGATTTGCTATTGTATCAGAGGATTCCCAAAATGAGGTGACCCTATGTCCACTTCCCTTCTGACTAAAAAAGCGCTGGCCGGCTCCTTGAAGCAGCTGATGGAGCATACTCCGCTGAACAAAATCACCGTAAGACATCTGGTGGAGGATTGCGGCTTGAACCGCCAGACCTTTTATTATCATTTTCAGGATATTTTCGAGCTGCTCGGCTGGATTTACCAGACAGAGGCGGTTGAGAGCATTGCCCGGTACCGCAGCTACAGCACTTGGACGGACGGCTTTTACAGGATCTTTTGCTATATCGAAAATAATAAAGCCTTCTGCTGCAACACACTGGATTCACTTGGCAGAAGTCATCTGGATACCTATCTGTATGAGGTAACCAATGATCTCGTGATGGGCGTGATTCAGGAACTTTCAGCAGGTATGGAGGTCAGCAGCAAGGACAAGGCGTTTATCGCCAATTTTTACACTCTGGCCTTTACAGGACTCATTATTCAATGGATGCGCAGCGGAATGAAGGAGCAGCCGAAGCACATTATTGAACAGCTCAGCGCGATGATCGAAGGCAATTTTACCAAAGCGCTGCATAAATACGAGAAAAAGCTGACGTGACCCTGCGGCGCGCAGCTTTTTTTCGTACAATCCGTTATCTCTCCCACAGCTCAACCAGCCGGCCGTCAGGGTCTAGAATCCAGATAAAGGTTCCGTATTCACCGGACTGCTTGTCCTTTGTAAGGGGTACACCAAGGCGTTCAAGCTGCGCGATCATTTCGTTCAGATCATCCACTTCAAAGTTCAGCATTACCTGCTGATTTGCCGGAAAATAAGGGTCGTCCCCGGAAAAAAATGAAAAAACCGTCTCATTTCCCGCCTGCGGTCTGATCACCGTCCCGTTCCACTCTCCGATATCCAGCTGCAGCACTTCACTGTACCATTTTTTTACCGCCTCCAGATTGTTAGTTCTCCAGAATACTCCGCCAAAACCCTTAATCATCCTATCCAGCTCCTGTCTGTCAGCAAAATTTGCGCCTGTCCGGCTCCCCTAGCTATTCGACGCTCAGATAAAAGTTCCTTTTCTGGTATTATTGTCAAAAAACTAGACACTTTAAGCCAAATGACCAAAATCATTACACTCCGGCGGTTTTGATTATACCTTCTATTCCGCGCTTGGATTACATTAGGGGCAGTAAGAGAAGGACACATCATATTAACAACCCTATGGAGGCGACTTTTGTGGCAAAAGAGTACGGTAACCGGCAGGTTTATTTTGTAGGCGGCGGCATTGCATCCCTTGCGGGTGCGGCTTATCTCGTCAGGGACTGTGATTTTCCGGGAGCAAACATTCATATTATTGAAGAAATGCATATCCTCGGCGGCAGCAATGACGGTGCAGGCGATGTAGAGCAAGGTTATGTGATCCGCGGCGGACGGATGCTTAACGATGAAGCGTATGAGAATCTGTGGGAGCTGCTAAGCACCATTCCTTCCATTGACCATCCGGGACAATCGGTACGCGAGGAAATTATCGCCTTCGATAAGGCTAATCCCACTCATTCCAATGCGCGGCTAATTGACCGGAATGGCGAGGTCCAGGATGTGCTGTCGATGGGCTTCGATATGGCCGACCGGCTGGCGCTGGGCAAGCTGATCATTACACCGGAGGAAGCGATGGGCAAGGCGCGGATTAATGACTGGTTTGGGCCGCATTTTTTTGAGACAAATTTCTGGTACATGTGGGCGACCACCTTCGCCTTCCAGCCTTGGCACAGCGCAGTTGAGTTCAAACGGTACATGCTCCGCTTCATGCATGAGTTTCCGCGGATTCAGACACTGGAGGGGGTAACGCGCACTCCGTATAACCAGTATGATTCCATCATTCTGCCTCTGCAAAAGTATCTGGAGCCGCTCGGTGTGGACTTCTCACTGAAATGTACCGTAACCGACCTGCAGTTTAAGGAAGGCGACGGCATTACGGTTACGCAAATGAATGTGTTGCGCCAGGGTATGGCGGATATAATTGAGGTAAAAGAGGGCGATCTCGTCATTGTCACGAACGGCTCGATGACCGAAAGCGCCAGTCTTGGCTCGATGACCTCCGCTCCTGAGCTAAACGGCAAGGGCAGCTCCTGGAAGCTGTGGGAGAACATCGCCGCCAAAAAGCCCGGACTCGGCAATCCCTCCCCGTTCGCAGACTATGTGGACGAATCGAAATGGGAATCCTTTACCGTCACCTTTCAGGATTCCGTCTTCTTTGACCTGATGGAGCGGTTCACCCGCAACCGGGCCGGCACAGGCGCGCTTGTCACCTTCAAGGATTCAAGCTGGTTCATGTCGGTGGTGCTGGCCTTCCAGCCGCATTTCCGCAATCAGCCTGAGCATGTTAAGGTATTCTGGGGCTACGGACTGTATCCGGACAAGGTCGGTGATTTCGTCAACAAAAGAATGTGCGACTGTACCGGGGAAGAGATTATGCAGGAGCTGATCGGCCATCTGCATTTTGAGGCGCACCGGGACGGGATCATGGCCACTGCCAACTGTATCCCGTGCATGATGCCGTACATTACGTCCCAGTTTATGCCGCGGCTTGGCACCGACCGGCCGCAGGTTGTGCCGGCAGGCTCGACCAACCTGGCGTTCATCAGCCAGTTCTGTGAAATCCCGGACGACGTCGTGTTCACCGAAGAATACTCCGTGCGCGCCGCACGTATCGCTGTCTATACCCTCATGGGTGTAGGCCGCCCGGTTGAGCCGATAAACCAGTATCAATATGATGTGCGGACACTGCTTTCGGGACTTGTGACTTCGTTTAGGTAGCGGGGGTTTACTGCACATATTAACCGCGAAAAACCGCCAGATCTCCACTTGCCGGAGATCTGGCGGTTTTGTGTATGCTATGCGGCGGCTATGCGTGCCTTATTGCTCCAGTTGGACTGGCTGCGCCCCGGTTGGTTGCAGTTGGTTGTGCTCCGGTTGGTCCGGTAAGCTTTAGTTTGTCTGGTTGTGTTTCGGTTTACCCGGTACGCTCCAGTTGTCCGGTTGCGCTCCAGTTTACCACTATGCTCAGCCTCGCTATTCAACACTCTTGTTCTTAACACACTCAGCGGTGCAGCAGTACTGTACAACCTATAAAACATCCGCACTGGTGATTCTAACGGACCGTATTGCTCTTATTCAGCTCAAATCCGCCTATCCTTTAATCTGACCAGCATTCCCTTAATCGGATCAGCAATCCGCCCAGCGGATGCAGTAATCAGATGCTACAGGAGCCGTCATCGCAGCCTTCGCCGTCCGGAGTCTGCGATTTGGGCTGGCCGATAACCTGCAGGGCAGGCTTACTCTGCTCTTCCGCCCAGACGGTGTCGAGCACCTCGGTGAATACCGGGCCGGGCTGTGCGCCTGATACGGCATATTTATTATTGAAGACAAAGAACGGAACGCCGGTCACATTCAGCTGACGTGCCGCATCAATATCCTGATTCACTTCAGCTGTATAAGCATCGCTGTTCAGGACTGCGGATACTTCATCCGCATCAAGTCCCACTTCTGCAGCCAGCGAGGCCAGGACATCATGCTTGCCGATGTTCACTGAATCGGTGAAGTACGCTTTTAGCAGACGTTCAGTCAGCTCTTTAGCTTTACCTTTGGTAGCAGCATAATGACTCAGGCGATGTCCGTCAAAAGTATTCGTAGGCACCAGCGTATCAAAATTAAACTGCAAGCCGACACCCTGTGCCTGCTCTGCAAGCTGTTCATTCATCGCTTTGGCTTTATCGCGGGTCATTCCGTATTTGGATGCAAGCATTTCATGAATGTCTCTGCTTTCATCCGTCCGTGCTGTCGGATCAAGCTGGAAGCTGCGGAACACAACCTCTACCTTGTCACGGTCCGGGAATTGGCTCAGTGCGTGCTCCAGCCGTCTTTTGCCGATATAGCAGAAAGGGCAGGCATAGTCAGACCATACATCTATTCTCATAGTGAGTTCCTCCTAATAGTTGTGCATGTTTAGTTAATGTAACCCTCGGCAATATCTGTCCTATCACATACATCATCAAGGTTCATTAACAAATAATATGTCACTTACAATTATATAGTTATAAACCGAAAATTACAAACGTATTCTGCGGCTCCGCACATGTACCGGGGTTAATCAAACTTAAAGACGCGCGTTCAAGATTCTAATTGGATTTTCAACACTTAATTCTAGCCTTTCTCAGTATTTATGGAACTTAGGTGGAAAATCGTCATCTAAATTGTCCACTATGCGGTATCAGGAGTACAATCTATACTTTTAAGTACTCTTTCTCCAACTAAACTAGTCTGCTGGGCAAACCGCGAGATAATAAGTGCCTTTTTTTCAACAAAATCAATAAAGCAGTGCACTGGAAGCCTAACTGCCTGCTGGCACACAGCTGTAAATTTCAGAAAATCCGCAAAAAAGTACACAAAAGTGGTATATACGGCCTCCCCGGGATGAGGGTACACTTGGGTTAACAAGATTATCCGGAAGATTACTTAATCCAAGTCTACAGGACGGCACAAGCGTCCCGGAAGGAGCAGCAGCATGCATGATGTATCCATAGTCATTCCCACGCGCAACCGGATCAGTGATCTTACGCTGTGCATTGAATCCATCGGCAGGCAGACCGAGCTGGAGGATGTTTCAATTGAGCTGCTGATTGTTGATGACGGCGAGATTGAGGATAGTGTACTGGCGCATTTCCGCAAAGTGCTGGCCCAGATGCCTAATGCCGAGCTTCATTATTACCGCAAAACCAAACCCGGCGTCTGGCTCTCCCGCTATGAAGCACTCGGGCTGATCGACGGGGATATTGTGCTGAGCTTCGACGATGATGCCGAGCTGGATGATCCGCTCTATATCCGCCGGATGCTCGACACCTATGCCTCGGATCCCTCCATTGTCGGCGTCGGCGGCATCGCCAAGGGCTTATCCAGCAGTGCCTCCGGCAAGCTCCTGGGCAGGCTGACCTGCCAGATGTCGGCTTCACCGGGCAGACTGTCGGCCAGCACCCTCGCCGGCTCGCTGCTGCTCTGGGGGGAGACGGAGAATATTTTTGAGACTGACTTCTTTCACGGCTGCAATATGTCGTTTAAGCGGGAGTCACTGAAGGATATGAAGCCCTACCCCTGGATGACCAGCTATGCCGTGGCCGATGACATTTACATGTGCCATCTGGCCAGCAAATACGGCAAGCTTGTCATTAATCCAGAGATGAAGATCACCCATCATGAGTCGCCAAGCTCGCGCGACAAGGCAGGACGCGTAGCCCGTGCGACAGCGGTGAATCATTATTATCTGCTTAATCTGCGCAAAGCACCGGTAAAAAATTATGCCGCCCTCCTCTGGACGCTCACTTATCTGACCGGCAAGTTTACGCTGAAGCGCAATTTCAACGCTGTATCCGGCTATGTCAGCGGCATTGGATTTGTCCTGAATCCCCGGAAGAACAAATATAGGGAGTACATGCTGGACTAGCAGACGTTCAGCATGTACTCCAGCTCCTCATCGGTAATAAGCCATACAGACAAAGATCAGCGGCGCCTTGCCGCAATGCATCATTGTAAAGGAGCTTCGCAGCTTTACATATTACTGCACTGAGGTATCATCCACGCCACACCTTCAGCCGCCCAAAGATATAAGCCTGGAGAACCGCCCCCTCCCCCACAGCTGCGCTGCCCGCAGCCATCCGCCGCTCCGCACACAAAAACTCCCGCACCGCCTTACCCGGCGTGCGGGAGTTTTCAGTTCATTTAAGCGGTCAGCTCTTGAGCCGGCGTTTTCGTCCGTTTGCCGTTCTGGCGCAGGAAATAGAAGAACGTCAGGCACAGGAACAGGGCGGCATAGCTCAGCAGATATACGATCTGCTCGCGCATCAGGGCGTAATCGCCGCTGGCGATAATTGCTTTGTAGCCGACGATGCTGTGGGTCATCGGCAGCCATGGATTAACCTTCTGCATCCACTGCGGAAGCAGCTCCAACGGGAAGGTGCCGGCACTGGACGTAAGCTGGAAGATCATCAGCACGATCGCCAGGAAGCGGCCCGGATTATCCAGCCAGGTAACGAGCGCCTGGACAATCATGGTAAAGGTGAAGCTGACAATCAGAGTAAACAGGTAGAACAGCGGTACGCTCTGCACCTGCAGCTTCAAGCCATACAGGAGGACTGCATCGGCAAGCAGTGACTGCAATACACTGACGAGCATAAACATCAGCGTACGGCTGGCGAATTTGCCCATCGGAGAGGCGTCCGGCACATTCGATTCCCGCAGGGAGAATACAGTCGTAAACACCAGGGCACCCATAAAGAGTGCAAGCGATAAGAAATAAGGCGCGATGCCAAGCCCGTAATGATCCAGCTTGCGGTCGGTGTTCTCAACCAGCTTGACCGGTTCAGCAAACATGCTGACAGTGTCATCGCTGGAGTTGACGCTGGCGGTTTCCGTTGCCGCGTCATTAAGCTTTTGGGCCAGCTCTTCACTGCCGCTGGCCAGCTTGCCGGAGCCGTCCTGCAGCTCACCGGCACCGTCTGTCAGCTTGCCGGCGCCTTCGGACAGGCCGTCCACGCCTCCGGCCAGCTTAGTCAGCCCTTCAGTCAGCTGCGAAGCACCCTGCTTCAGGGCCACCGCACCGTCAGCCAGCTTGCTGCTGCCGGAAGCCGCATCATTCAGCTTGTCGCCGAATGTGCTGAGACCGGTGACCAGCTGCGTTCCGCCGCTGCTCAGTGCCGCAGCGCCGTCATACAGCTGCTGCTGCGCTTCCGTCAGCTGCGTGCTGCCCGCCAGCAGCTGTTCCTGGCCGCTGTGCAGCTGCGTACTGCCGGCGGCCACCTGCTTGCTCGCAGCCAGCAGCTGCTGGAACTGCTCGCTGTCCTGCAGCTCCGGGGTCGCTGCGAGCATCTGGTCAAGCCCGGCCGCTACCAGCGAAGCGCCGGCAGCAAGCTGGCCGCTTGCTGCCTCGGAGGCAGTCAGCCCGGCGGTCAGCTTGCTGCTGCCGTCCTTGGCGCTCTCCAGTCCGGCGGCCAGCTGCGAGGCCCCGCTCTGCGATTTCGCAGCGCCGGCCTGCAGCTGCTGCTCCGCCTTCGAGAGCTGGCTCAGACCGCCGGCCAGATCGGCAGCGCCGCCTGTAAGCGTACCTGTGCCGTCCTTCAGGCTGCCTGCCCCTTTATAGAGCAGCTTCAGTCCGCTCTGCAACTCGCTTGTACCGCTGGACAGCTTGCTCAGATTAGTCTTCAGCGTAGACAGGCCGTCTGTCAGCTTGTCAGCGCCTTCCTGCAGCTCAGTTGCCCCGCTGCCGGCATCTCCAAGGCCTGATGCAATCGTATCTACCTGCTCATACATGCTGCGCGTATAAGCCTCGGTAATCTTCGCGGACAGCTTCGATTTCAGCTTGTTCATCGCACTGTTGCCGATCTGTCCGGCGACAAAGTTATAGTCGCTGTTCGGCTCAAAAATAATCTCCGACTGCACCGGCTTCTCCTGAGTCAGGGTAGTCGCATTTTGCGAAAAGTCCGCCGGGATCGTAATGGTCATATAATAGCGGTTGTGCGCCATACCGTCTTCAGCTTCGGCCGCATCAACAAATTTCCAGTTGAAATCGGTGTTTGTTTTTAATTCATCCACAAAATCATTGCCGACATCCATCGTCTTCCCCTCGTACTGCGCTCCTTTATCAAGGTTGACTACAGCAACAGGAAGCTTGCCTGTATTTCCGTAAGGGTCCCAGGAGCCTTCCACGAGGAACCCGCTGTACAGCATCGGCAGTGCCGACACACCAAGCAGCGTAATCAGCAGCATCGGTTTCCCGAGCAGAATCTTTAAATCTTTCCAGAACACATTAATGGCTCTCACAGGTTTCACCCTCGTTCTTTAATTTGTAAATGTATGAAAACTTTCATGATCATTCATTATTTAAGGAAAAAAATAGCCCTTCACAGGCTAGAATGTTCAACTTTACTTGAGAATACCGTTAGAAATGAACAGCATCATATGCTCCTTGATCCGGGCCTCATCCAGCGGCTCATGCGCTTTGTTCCATTCGGTTGTCAGCGCCAGATAGAGACGCAGAATCATAAATGCCGCCACACTGGAATCACAGGACTTGACTTCACCTCTGGTGATGGCTGTCTCAATCTGCTGCCGCAGAAAGTCCAGCGCATAATCCTCCATCCGCTTCACCCCTTCCAGGGCCTGCGCTGTCCCGATGTCACGCACCTCCTGGGCCAGCTTCACGAACAGCTCATGATCGGAGCGGAACTCCAGAATCGAATCAAGCAGATTAAACAGCTTATGGGTAAAAGTGTTTTCCTCAGCGGCAATCCGGTTCATGACTGAGGTTAACTCCTGGGTGGCCTTGTCCAGAATTTCCTCAAACAGCTCTTCCTTTGTCTTGAAAAACGTATAGATCGTTCCCTTGCCGACATTGGCAATCTTGGATACCTGCTCCATCGTGGTCGCTTTATAACCGAACTGGACAAAGGATTTGGTTGCTGCCTGAAGAATTAACGCTTTGCGGTCGATCGACATGACTTGGGCTCCCTTTCTTCTGGAAAACACCAGAATTGACTAATTTCATTTTCTGGTCAATCGGTCAATAAGTAATTTAACATGTCTGCGGGAATAAGACAACCACTTATTTAAAATTTATTTCTTCCTTATCTTTTATATCCAATCGTTTATCAATGGACAGGCCTCAGGTTATCCGTAAAATGTCATGAAATTAGTATCCATTGCCATTCTTTCTGGGGTATGATAAGAAGGATGTGATCTAGAAACTACATTATGGATGGTGGAATATGTTTAAAAACAAAAAAATGCTGCTTATTCTGGCCGGACTGGTCATTATTGCGGCTGTTGTTGTCTGGTTTGCCGTCAGCGGTAAAGGGGACGACAGCGGCAATACAGCTGCAACCGAAACCCCGGGAGGCGCAACTGTAGCGGAAGAAGGCGGAACCAAGTCACTGGCGCAGACTTTTTATATCTATGATACCGTTGTGAACATCAAGATATTCGGTAACGATGCCACCCAGCAAAATATGGATGATATCCAGAGCATGCTGGAGCGTATGGATACCCAGTTCAGCCGCACCAAGGAAGACGGTGAATTGTATGCCGTGAACCAGGCCGCCGGCAAGGAAGCAGTAGCTGTATCCGACGAAACACTGGATATTGTGAAGCAGTCGATCAAGTATGCCGAGGATATGGACGGACTGTATGAGCCGACAATCGGGCCGCTGGTGGACCTGTGGGCGATTGGCGAAGGCGGCGAGCATGTCCCTGATCAGGCCGATATCGATGCAGCGAAGAGCCTGATTAATTATAAGGATATTATTATTGATGAGAACGCCAAGACAATCAAGCTTGCCAGAGAAGGCATGGTGCTGGACATGGGCGGAATCGGCAAGGGTTATGCCGCTGACCGGATCGCTGACTACCTGAAGGAGCAGGGGCTGGATAGCGCGATGATTAACCTTGGGGGCAGCAGCATTATCGCCCTTGGCAACAAGCCGAACGGCTCCCCTTGGAACATCGGCCTGCAGGACCCGGATCAGAGCCGCGGCACACAGCTGGGCACCATTAAGATCACTGATGAAGTTATTGATGCTTCGGGCGTATACGAGCGTTATTTCATGCAGGATGGCGTCCGTTACCATCATATTCTTGACCCGCGGACAGGCTATCCTTCCCAGAACGGGCTGAAGAGCATTACCATTATGAGTCCGAATGCAACAGACGCAGATGCCTTGTCCACCGGTGTATTCCTGATGGGTCTGGAAGAGGGTATGAAGTATCTGGAAGCTCTGCCGGAAAATATTGAGGCCTTCTTCATTACTGATGACAATAAGATCTATGCTACCTCAGGAATCAGAGACAGACTGCAGCTGACTGATCCGACGTATACTTTTGCAGAATAACTTTATATGCACATACAAAAAAAAGGGGGGGCACTCAGCCCTCCTTTTCCTATCTTTGACCTATCCATCAGTTTTACATTTAATCTCATATCCAGGCGTGCTTTCTGTCATGCTAAATGGAATTATCCATTCAAGCAATATAGCTTTAATTGTAGTTCATACAACTAAAACACCTGTTTTTCCCGCGCCTCTGCTGCTTAACTGCACTCTATGCAATTAAAAAAGGGAATAATGCTGATTTTTGCTGTTTCAGGCTGATTTAGTTGTACAAAATGCAGCTATCCGCTGAAAAAGCTGATATCCACTGGTTTAATTGCAGAAAGTGCAGCTATATGGATTTATACACAAAGGAAAGAATAGCGGAGAGGAATTTTGGAGCTGCAGTGGGTTAGCGTGGTTATTTCTATCGCAGAAGCGTCCTCATCGATAAGCTCAAACTATATAATATTTGTATATGAAAAAAAAAGCGGCAGAGCCCAGGCTCTGCCGCTTGCTGTTATCTTTGTATTCCACCAGACCCTCAGATCAGAGGAAGCCTGCTAAACTCTTCATAATCCGCAAAAACATAACTCGGCACATGCTCCGTACGCGGCTGTCTGCCGCGGGGATTGTACCAGCATACCTTCCAGCCGGCCGACAATGCGCCAACCACATCATTATCCCAGGTGTCGCCGACATACAGCGAGTTGTCCGGAGTAGTTCCCGTAGCTTCATTGACATGCCTGAAAATCGCCGGGTCCGGCTTGGCCAGTCCAACCGCATCTGAAATAAAGATCATCTCTGCGGGAATCAGCTTGTCGATACCCAGACCCCGCAGCTTGCTCGTCTGATGCTCCTTCGGCCCGTTGGTGATAACCCCCACCTTATGCCCGATAGCCAGGAAGCGCCTGATCTGCTCTTCCACCCCGTCGATCATTTCAATCGTGTACTGCCGCCCGATATAGGCCGCCTGCACCTGTTCCGCCTGCTCCCGGCTAAGCGCTATGCCATACTCGGCAAAAGCCAGCTCCAGCCGCAGCACCCGCGTCTCCTCCAGCTCAAGCTCACCGCTCAGGTACTTGGGCCAGAGCAGATCGCTGTGATGCCTTACAGTATAAAATAATTCCGCGTAATCAAGACTGCCCTCATCCGGCGCCAGCACCTCACGCACCGCTTCACGAAACGGCACCAGATGGTCGTACAGCGTATCATCCAGATCAAAAAACACCGCTAATTTACTGCTGTTATCCACGATAATTCTCCTTACTTGAAGCTATCATTTAAAAATAAGATCATACGTATAAAATTCTTCATCCCTTACGTACCCTTGAGCCTCATACAATCGCTGTGCCCGGACATTATCCGTCATGGTGGTCAGCGTCAGCCCTTTGCTTCCTGTACTCAAGGCATACTCGCGTACGCCTTCCAGCAGCAGCTTGCCCAGACCCTGCCCGCGCAAATGCTCCGCTACGTACAGATCATTCAGTACCCACAGCCGCTGCATGGTCAGCGACGAGAACGACGGGTAGAGCTGTGCGAAGCCACCGGCTTGTCTGCTGCCAGCCTCATCTTTTACCGCCATAAAAATAACAGATTCCTCTGCCTTCAGCCTTTCCTGCAAAAATATTAAAGCTCCTGCGGGGTCGGGCTGCTGCCCGTAATACACCCTGTAATCATTGAACAGCGGCGTAATCAGCTCCGCATCCTGCCACTCCGCCTCCACCAAACGGTAAGCTTCCATCCTTCATTCCCTCTTTTCAGCACTGCGGCTTTTATTATAGGGAAATTGTAAAATAACCTCCCCTGCCTGACCATGGAGAGAATGATGGATCATTTGGATAAAAGCCCTGCCTCCGCTACTCTTTGGAGTCGTAGAAGACATGCCGGGCGCTGATTTTACCGTCTTCAATATCCAGGATTCCGAAGGAATACTGCTTCTCCCGCCGTTTGTCGGTAGGCGAGCCAGGATTAAACAGCAGGACGCCGTTCTCCCTGCGCATCAGCGGCTGATGGGAATGGCCGAACAGGATGCAGTCCACCTCCTGGCCTTCAAAGGCCAGCAGTGCATTACCGTCCGTCCCTTTACGCGAGTACGGGGCATGCCCGTGGATCAATCCGATCCGTACCCCGTCCAGGGTAACAATCTTTTGTTCTCCGAAACGGCTGATAATCTCCTGGCCGTCGTTATTGCCGGCAATCCCCTCCACCGGGGCAAGCTCGGCCAGCAGATCATAAATTTCCATAGCTACCCAGTCGCCAAGATGGAGAATCTGGTCGACGTGGCGGAATTCCTCCACAAGCGCCTGCGGCAGCGCCTTGGCTGACCGCGGCATATGGGTATCGGATACGACTCCTACTTTCATCTGATTCAGCTCCTAATCTGCATAATCTGCATAATAATCTTGTGTATCTATCATGGCTTCAGCGAATGCATATTTTCAGATTATTGTACGATTTGCAGCAGGCAGAAGCAAGTAAAGCGCTATCATCCGCAAACAGGGACACCCCTTTTCGCGAAAGGTATGCCCCTGTTACACCAGCCCTGAATCTGTCCGCCTCAGCCCAGCTTTAGTCCCGCCAGTTCCACAGCCGCACCTCACCGATCCGGATCTGACTGATCCATGTATCCTCCTGCAGCCCCAGCAGCTCCTTAACCGGTCCAGTAACAACCACGCCGTATAGCTGGACTCCATTCTTCTCAATATAGTTTAGCGATTTCTCCAAGTCTAAGAATAATCCGGCATTCCCGGACAGAAGTTTATATTCTCCAAGCAGCCGCAGCGTATCGAGAAAGTTCTGCTCACGGAGCCCGCTGCTCCCGTAATCCTCAACGGAAGGTGAACTGGAGGAGCTGGAGGTTACACTGCTGAACCAGCCCCGCTTCTCCGTTGTAGCCGACTGTATTGTCATATCCTTAGCATGCCAGATCGGCTGATAAGGGAAGCCCAGCGGGCTGGTTACCACAGCATTGGCGGTACTGAGGCCATCATCCACGGCGAACCAGACGGGCAGCACATTCAGCGGCTCCAGCTTTTTCAGCAGCTCATCTGTGCTGTACAGCTGGTCGAGAGAAAGATAGGCTTCGGCCACCGTGCCCTCCGGCAGCTTATCAAGACGCTCCCACTGCTCACTATCGTCAATACCCTGAGACTGGCCATCCTGCGGATAGGTGAAAAATTGGCGGGAAGTACGCTCATCGGTCCAGTTATAGGTTCCTACTCCCCCAAGCCCGAACAACATCTGGGTAGAGTAGCTGCCCGCATCGACCTGATCACTTCCGACCTGCTTCAGCAGTCTGCCTGAATAATTCATTCTGAAAAAAGTTGTGGCATCGGAATTTAAATGTACGACTGTATTGGGGCGTGAAACTGCAATAGCTGAGGAGATAACATCCCGGTAAGTTTCCCCCCGCTCTCCCGTGCTGTAATAAACAGCCGTTATGATCGAACTAATAACTGTAATAGTCAGAAAGGCTGACAGCACAGTCATCGTATTAGAGATGCGGGCCTTCCATTTGCCCCGGCGGATTATCCGTTTCTCTCTGTTAGCCGCCTTTTTTTTCTTTTTTAACGGCGATTTACCTCCGCCATCAGCCGTCATCGGGCCGGACCTCCACGCTGCCTTCTGCGCAGACTGCTCCTCATCCCGCTCCATCAGCTCATCCAGATAGCCCTGATAAGCCTCCAGCTTATCCAGCTCCTGTTCCATCTCCGCCCGTTCTGTCTCCGGCAGGCTGCCTTCACTGTATTTGCGCAGCTTTTCCTTAAACTCTTCACTCATATCCGCTACTCCTCCGTTCTTCTTCCCGCAGCTTCTGCCTCGCCCGGAAGATCAGTATCTTATATTGCGGCAGACTGACCTCCATGATGTCCGCGGCATCCTTATAAGCGATCCCGTGAAAATCATGCAGCAGCAGCGCATGGCGCTGCACCTCCGGAAGCCTGCCGACAGAGTCAGCCAATGCCTCCATCCGCTGCCGCCGCATGAATACCTCTTCCGTAGTCTCCGGATGCGGCAGACTGTTGAAATACCAGTCTTCTGTCGGAACACTGCGGCGCGCTTTGCGCGTATGATCAATAAAGGCATTATAGGCTACCCGGAACAGCCAGGGCTTGATCCGCTCCTCCCGGCAATCCTCCAGATACAGATAGGCCCGGTAAAACGTCTCCTGTGTCAAATCCTCGGCGAGGTGGTGATCGCGGCAGAGGGCGTACAAATAACGATGTATATCGTGAACATAACTCTGATAGTGATGATCCAGCGAATCCGGCTTCATTCCCTCCCCCCTCACACTAACCACGTTTCAGCATCTCAAAAGTTACAGATTTCCCCAAACTAATATTCCATAATAAAAAGCCATGGCCGGCCGCTAAGCATCAGCGGCCGTCATGGCTCAAACTATACAGCAGAGGTTCAGTAAAATCCGATCGTGGACGAGGCATCCCGCAGCCACTCCCGCTTGCGGCCCTTATCCAGCTCGCCGCGCATGCCGCGGACAAGCTGCTCGACATCGGCCGTGCCCTTCTCATGCCACTCCAGTGCGGCGCTGACATACAGCTCACCAAGCTGGGTGAGCGAGAAATCCCCGGTCAGGCGGGCTGCCAGGCTGACTCCTTCCTCACCGGCAAAAGCGGAGAAGCCGCGCAGCCGCAGAAACTCCAGCCGCAGCGCCTCATTCGGCATTTTGATCTCATAGGCCCGGTCGAAGCGGCCGGCGCGGTTCATGAGACCGGGATCGATTTTGTCCGGGTAGTTGGTCGTTCCGATCAGAAAAATCCCTTCCTTCGAGGTTGCCCCGTCCAGTGTATTCAGGAAGAACGAACGGACCTCCTGGGGCATCGAGTCAATGTCCTCAATGACCAGCACCATCGGTGCAAGCCGGGCTGCAGCCTCAAACACCTCATTTACTGACTCGCTGCTGGTGTACTCGGTAATCTGCCAGTACACTACAGGTCCGGGCACGCTGCCGGCTATGGACTTTACAAGCGTGGTTTTGCCGTTGCCGGGATGGCCGTAGAGCAGGATGCCTCTTTTGTACGGGATATCATATTTAACATAAAAGCTGCGGTCCGCATCAAAAAACTGGTCCAGCGAACGGTAAATTTCTTTCTTGACGGCGGCATCCAGCACGACCTCCTCACGGGAAGCGGCCCGGGTAATCGGCTCATCCTCACGGCAGACCCCGTTGCGGCGGTCGGTAAACACTGTCACCTTGTTAATGTTCTGCTCCCGCTGCCGTCTGCGCACATTGCCGAGAAAAGCCTGCAGCTGTGCATCCGACGCGGCGAATACAAAATCCTGAAAATTAATGCCGTTTTCCTGGAATACAGGCACTCTGGCAAGCGCTACACCCATAGAAGGGTAGGCCAGCACATTATTGCGGATCGACAAATGGATATTGTACTCCGGCTGCTCCTTGTCATCGTCGTAAACAAAGGTTCTGTCCTCCAGCCGGTCAAAAATCCGCGCAACATGCTCAACCTCCGGGTTGCCTGACTGTACATCCTCCTGCAGCAGCTTCCAGTATTCGCTGTTCGGATCATCGCTGGCGTACAGCTCATAGCGGACATCATAGCGTGTATACAGGGCTTTAAGAATACCGTCAACGAGCCGGGCATATACGTCATAGCCTTTTATCAGACCGCCAGCACCTGCATCATAAGGAAAAACTACAGCCTGCTTCTCATACTCCTGCTTCATCCTATTTCGTCCCCTTTATCGCTGCGAGCGGCTTGCATTTGGCTACCACAGCAGCCAGGCCGGCGCCCGTAACGCTTTCTATGATCTCATCTACATTCTTATAGGCTTGAGGGGATTCGTCAATGATAGATTCCAGGGAATGCTGATTTACTACAATCTCATCCTCCTTGCCGACGTTCAGCGAACGGGAAAATTCCTGGACCGACACCAGCCGTTTCGTGGCTGAACGGGAACGGATACGGCCGGCCCCGTGGCAGATGGAGTAGTAATTTTCTTCCCCGCCGCTTTGCCCGACCATGATATACGACGCAGTTCCCATAGAGCCAGGAATGAGCGCAGGATGGCCAGTTGCGGCATAGACGTCCGGGTTATCCGGATGGCCGGCCGGCAACGCCCGGGTAGCCCCTTTGCGGTGCACGAATTTGGTGCCTGAGGAGGTCTCTTCCTCCCAAGCGTAGTTGTGCATCAGGTCATATAGCGTGCGCAGCTCACATTTGGTACCGAACACGTCGCGGAAGCCCTCGCGCACACCGTAAGCGATCAGGTGACGGTTCACCACCGCATAATTCAGCGCGGAGTACATCAGATTGACGTACCGCCGGGCCTGCGGGTGGGCAAGCGGAGCGTAGATCAGCCGCGGATCGGCGCTGCCGAGCCCAAGCTGGCCCATAACCTTGGCAAAGGCGGGTGTGCAGAACTGGTTCACCATCCCGCCCCAGGCCCGTGAGCCGGAGTGGATCATCACGGCAATCTGCCCGTCTTTGAGGCCCCAGGCTTCAGCCACGGCCCGCTGCTCCTCAGCGATTTCAATCGACTGAATCTCTACAAAATGATTCCCGCCGCCAAGTGTGCCCAGCTGGCGGTGACCGCGGTGCCAGGCCATATCAGGCAGCTCGTTCAGAATCTCCTCGTCAAAGCCGAGCCGCTTGATCTCCACATGGGACAGCGCGCTCGATTTCTTCGGTGTGTAGCTGTCGGGGATATACTTGTTCGGCAGGCCCTGCAGGCCTTTGCGGACAATATTCTCCAGCCGGATGTCACCATAGTGGCCGCGCTGCTGCTGCTCCATCGGCAGATATCTCTCAATCGCACGCACCAGCTTGCGGCGCAGCTTCACCTCGCGCAGATCGTCCTTGTGCAGGTTGGTCAGATGCACCCGCATGCCGCAGCCGATATCGCTGCCCACGATGGACGGCGAGACATAGCCTGAGGCAGCGTCCCAGACAGCGGTAGTCCCGATGCAGGTTCCGACACCGACATGCACATCGGGGGTATAGCTCATATATTCAATACCGGGAATCTGCAGATTGTTATTGGCCATTTCAAGCACTTTATAATCCAGGGAGCCAAACAGCTGCTCGCTGGCATATACCTTGAGGTCGCCGCCGGGAAGAGCCACCTCATGTTTATAGCGGGGCTCATAGCCCGCTTGCTGATTCATGTTATTCATTTATATTTTCATTTCCTCTCGGGTTTAGATACAACAAAAAGAGCCGCAGATCAGTTTCTGATCATACGGCTCCGGGTAAGGCAGAATAGCTTGAGGCTCCGGGCTGCGCCGGCTCAATGCATACCCTTATTTGATTGAGACAGATGAGCACAGCTGCGCATCATGTCTCCCGGACGAAGGCGCTGGGATCAGATGGTTCATATGCGGTTGTGATCTGGCTTAGCGGCAGTGTCTGTACATTTGTTCCAGTCATGACCCGTCGGCCTCCCTTCTGTTCTTAGTAAACCCAATATAATCGGCGCTGGTGTAAATTGTCAACCCGCCAGTCCGGTAAAAAATTATTTAAATTTGTGCCAGTCCTGATTGCTGTTCTCCAAAAGATGGGCAAAATCGTTCTCCAGCCGCTTCTGCTCAGCCTTGCGCTGATCCTCTGCAGCTTTGCGTACAGCTTCCTTTTTATCCTGTTCTTCAGCCTTCAGCGCATCCGACTGTGCCTTGAGCTTATTCAGCACATCGCTGCTCAGCAAGTCCTTGAGTGTAGCAGGTGCATCCGCTGCAGCGGGGCGCGGCGTGCTGGTATTCTGCTTCTTTTTAGCCATGGTAATCGTCCTTTCCGCTTCTGTATTTACTTCAAATTTGTTTTAGCAGGCAGTCTTTCCGTTTATAATGTAAGGTAAGAGGTGAGCCTTATGAAATCCGTAGACCTGTGTCCAAAGCTGCAAAAAAGCATGGATATTATCGGCAGACGCTGGACGGGCTTAATCATTTATCAGCTTCTCCAGGGGCCGCAGCGTTTCAGCACCATCGAGGCCGCGCTGCCCGTCAGCGGCCGTCTTCTGTCTGAAAGACTGAAGGAGCTGGAACAGGAAGGCATCGTGCTGCGTGAAGTTTTTCCCGAAACGCCTGTCAGAATTCAATATTCCCTGACCGATAAAGGACAGGGTCTGGAATCCGTGATGCGTGATCTGGAAAAGTGGTCGGACGCCTGGATTGATCCCTCGGAATGTCCGCCGCAATAGAAGCAGCCTTCCTCCGGGAAGCAGGCTGCTCCTGCACAGCTCAGGAAGCTACAGCTTGCGTCCGATAATAACCAGATCGCGCGGGATGCCGTCCAATACGGCAACACCCGGCAGCACTCCCCAATCCTTGAACCCGAACTTGCGCAGCAGGGCAAGACTTGGCTCATTATGTCCAAACACAAAGCCAACCAGATTCTGCAGACCCAGACGCGGACATTCCTCCAGCGCCTTGGCCAGCAAAATGCTGCCGGCTCCTTTGCCGCGGAATTTTTCATTCACATACACGCTGATCTCAGCGGTCCCGTTATATGCAGGACGCCCGTAGAAGGACTGGAAGCTGAACCAGGCAGCAATCTCATTCTCCTGCTTCAGCACCCACAGCGGACGGTGATGGCTGTTATGCTCATGGAACCACTTCAGCCGGTCCTCTACACTCACAGGCTCCAGATCGGCAGTAACCACCCGCCCCGCGATTGTTGAATTATAAATCTCCACAATTGCCCCTAAATCCTCCAGCGATGCATCTTCTATGCTGTAATTGTTCCATGCCATGCTGTTCTTTCCCCCTATTTATAAAAATCTATATAAGTCCAGTCCGGTCTGTTCAAGGCTCCACTGCCACAGACGCGCTGCTTCCTTGGCATCTGCAGCCCTGGGCGACAGCTCCTGGATTTGGCGGCGGTAATAATACTGCCCGCTTATATTGCCTAGCTCCGGAGCTGTTGCCAGATAAACGGCAGTGTCTGCACCCTGCTCCGGCGTCAGGAAGAAGTAGGACAGCAGCTTCAGCACCGAGCGGCCGAAGCCGGTATCCCGGTTTACCCCGATGCTGGTGCCCACTGCCCCCGGATGCACCGCATTAACCGTTACTGCAGTCCCCTTCAGGCGGGCAGCCAGCTCACGCGTGAACAGGAGGTTGGCCAGCTTGGAGCGGGCATAGGCCTTGGCAGGATTAAAACCCCGCGACAGCGTATGGTCTTCCAGATAGAGCTTGCCGATCTTGTAAGCCCCGGAAGCTACAACGACAACCCGGCCCTGCTCCGCCTTCTTCAGCGCTCCGAGCAGCAGATTGGCCAGCAGAAAATGCCCCAGATGATTGACACCGAAATCCATCTCGTAGCCGTCTGCCGTCAGCTCCCGCTTAATCGTAACGACTCCTGCATTGTTGATCAGCACATCCAGCACCGGATAGGCCGCCAGAAATTCCTCAGCAAAGCTGCGGATGCTCTGGAAGGAAGCCAGATCACACAGCATCAGCGTAATATCTTCCGAACCGCTCTGGCGCCGGGCTTCAGCCAGAGCGGCTTCGCCGCGTATCCGGCTGCGGCAGGCCATAATCACCTTCGCTCCCCGGCGGGCCATTTCAATCGTTGTAGCCAGTCCCATACCGGAGTTGCCTCCGGTGACAAGCAGAATTTTATTATGCATAGCCGCTCATTCCCCTCTCCTGTGCAGGACCCTGCCGACTGCAGTCCCGGCCTGGCCTTTACCAGGCAGTTGATCTAAGATAATGTTACATTATATCAGGGGTGTAAGAAAAGAATAGCCCCAAACTTTCAGGAGGTGAGTCCGGGACATGCTCCCGGAGCTAACGATGCAGATCAGACCAAATGTTATTGTGCTTACTATCCCGCTGGGAGAATCCCAGGTGCATCCTGTACTGCTTAAAGATGCGGACGGGCTGACGCTGATTGACACCGGCATGTTTGACCAGTATGAGGCTCTGATTAAGGCCATTGAGGAAGCAGGCGAAGCTCCTGCCAGTCTGAAACGGATCATTCTAACCCATCAGGATACAGACCATATCGGGAATCTTCCCGCACTTGCCCGTCAATTCCCCGGTGTCCGGATCTTTGCTCATCCGGGTGATCTGCCGGTTATAGGCGGCAGCCGGCCGATGCTCAAAATGACCCCGGAACGGATAGCCCAGCTGCCGCCGGAGCGCCGGGAATCGTTCGAGCGCTTTCTGGAGCAGCTGAAGCAGCTGCCGGAAATCGAAGAGCTTCATGATGCTGAACGTCTGCCCTGGGGCGGCGGGCTTGAGATTATCCACACTCCCGGGCATACACCGGGACATATCTGCCTCTACCAGCGGGAACAGGAGCTGCTGCTTGCTGCCGATGAGCTGCGTGTCCTGGACGGCGAGCTGGCCGGACCGTGGGATGTCGCCACACCGGATATGCCGCTGGCGCTGCGCAGCCTGCTGAAGCTGAAGGACCTGCGGGTCCGCACCATCCTCTGCTATCACGGCGGAGTATATGAAGGCAGTCCGCAGGCGCTTATCGGGACATTGACGGAATCTCTGCTATAATTAGAGAATTGTTGTTTAGAAGGGTTATACGAAAGGGGAATACCTGAAATGAACGACGCTCTGAAAAGCCTGGAGCAGGGAATGGCGGGAAGCGGGCTGGATGCACTGCTCGTCACCGATCCCAAGCATGTCTATTATCTGACCGGCTTTGCCTCGAACCCGCATGAGCGGTTTCTTGGCCTGCTGCTGATCCGCGGCGTGGAGCCGGTCCTGATTGTTCCGGCGCTCGACAGTGAGGCGGCGCATGCGGCCTCCTCAGTCAAGACGATTCTGACACACAGCGATACGGATAATCCGTATGAGCTGCTTCAATCCCGTTTTGGAGGTACAGCACCAGGAACACTCGGTATTGAAAAGGAACACTTCTCCGTGAGCCGCTACGAGCTGTTATCCGCAGCTGTTCCGGCCGGAAGCTTCAGCGATATCGGTCCTTTGCTGCGGGCCATGCGGGCCAGAAAGACTCCGGAGGAGATCAGCCGGATGAAGCATGCCGCTGAGCTTATCGAGGAGGTGCTCCGCCGCGGGCTGAGCCATATCAAGAGCGGAGTAACGGAAATCGAGCTGGTTGCCGAGCTTGAATACCTGATGAAAAAAGTCGGCGCTTCCGGCCCCTCCTTTGATACGATGGTCCTCTCCGGACCCAATACGGCCCTGCCGCATGGCGTACCAGGGGACCGGATCATTCAGCCCGGCGATCTGCTGATGTTCGATATGGGCGTATATGCTGCAGGCTACGCCTCCGATATAACGCGCACCTTTGCTGTCGGTGATATCGACAGCAAGCTGGTTGAGATCTACAACACCGTTCTGGCCGCCAATATGGCCGGGATCGCTGCCTCCACAGCCGGAGCCACCTTTGGTTCGGTGGACAAGGCTGCACGCGATGTTATCGAGGCTGCCGGCTACGGCGAATACTTCATGCACCGTGTCGGACACGGCCTGGGGATGGACACCCATGAATACCCTTCGCTGCATGGTCTGAACACAGACGTTATCGAGAACGGCAATGTGTTTACGGTCGAGCCGGGCATTTATGTACCGGGTCTCGGCGGTGTACGTATTGAGGACGACGTGTTTATTACCGCCGAAGGTCCAGTTACTCTTACCAGCTACCCTAAGGAACTGTCGGTAATTCAGCTGTAGACAGCTCCATTCTGCTGTACTGCAGCTACTATACAAAAAAAGCAGCAAGCCCTTTTCCGGGGGCTTGCTGCTTTTTTTATTTATATGCGTTTAAAGCATTCTTTTATACATCAATCCGGGCTTCGGTATCCTTGCGGCTCCCTGTCTCTTCGGCAAAGCTGAAGGAACGGGCAATGTACAGGATAGGTGTACCGGCACCGGTAAGCAGGAATTTGGACAGGTAGGTGGTCAGCAGAATCTCCGTCCACACCTTCAGATCATACAGTCCGGCAAACGCAATGGTGCAGAAAATCAGCGTATCTACAAAGGAGCTGACCATCGTGCTGCCGTTCGAGCGGATCCACAGCTGACGGGAGCTGCCGTAATATTTACGAATCCAGGAGTACAGGCGTACATCCAGGAACTGGCTGATAAAGTAAGCAGTCAGACTGCCCAGGGCCAGACGCGGCATCATGCCAAAGATTGTCTCCAGGGAAGACTGTGCGATATCGGTCTCCTGCGGCTCAAACACAAGCACCATCTGCATAATCGCCGTCGTCATCAGCAGCGTGAAGAAACCGAACCAGACCGCATTACGCGCTTCAGCTCTGCCGTATTTCTCATTCAGCAGGTCGCTGGTCATATAGAGCGTGACGTACATCGTATTGCCGAGCGTCATTACAATGCCAAACGGCATTTCGATGGTTTTGGCCACCTGGATGTTGGCGATAACCGTTGCTACTCCAACCCAGGCATACAGGCCCTTTTTACCGAACAGCCGGTAGCAGACCAGAAAAAAGGCAAAATTGACAATGACAAACACAATTCCCCACAGCAAATTAAACATGTATCTTTAAATCCTCCTAGTTTTGGTTACGCGGGATGGTTACGAACCGCGGTTATGATGTTATGCCGGAACAAAACATTACTACTCTACCACAAGAGAAGCTAACAAGCCATGAAATTTTATTTCCGGCAAATTCAGTAATTCCCCTGTATATTTTTGAAAATCACATAACTTATTCGAATATTATTAAATTTTTCAGAAAATTCTGCGTGATTGTTGCATTTTTCACTATTCAACCGGAGGTTAATTCTATAGAATAGTTATCAATCGTATTTCGAGTCCAATATCCTTATATATGACCTATACCTATGGAATATATTGTGCCTGCTTGATTGTAAGGCATTGCAGAGGGATATAGATGCATCCTAATCACGAAGGAGAGAATGAAATGGTACGTTTTAAAAATTCAATCAGCCGCAAATTCACGCTTCTTTTGTTTACAGTACTGTTGCTAACGTCGCTTGTATTAAGTATCAGCTTCTACTTTATCTCCATGAGTACCATCGACAGCTATGTTATGCCGCAGATTAACAAGCTTTTGACTGCCGCAGCACAGGATTCCTACAAGGGAATGAATGCAACCTACGCCCAGCAGACGCTTAACAAAAGTGAACAGGCTGCAACCAATCTGGAATATTATTTCCGGGATAAAAAAGAACAGCATGATGTGGAGACCATCTTTCTGATCAATCTCGCCGAAGGCAAAGCCACCGTGCTGACTGCCGATCACGACTCCAAGCTGAAGCCTGACGAATCGCTTGCCGTAACCCCGGTAATGGACCAGGCCTCGAAAGGTAAAACAGGAGTAAGTACCACATATAGCGACAGTCATGGTATACATAGAACAGCCTACGTCGGAATTCCCGGCAGCACTATGCTGATTGGTGTGAGTTATGATCTAGGTTTTGTTCAGGATAAAATAGACAGTATTGTCTGGACGAGTGTTGCCATCACGCTGGCTTCCCTGATTGTCGGACTCACAGCCGCCTACTTCATGAGCCGCAGAATTACCCGGCCGCTCACCCGGCTCACCGCCTACAGCAACAAGCTGGCAGAGGGTGATTTCACCCAGGAGCTGATCATCAAGGGCAACGATGAGGTCAGCCAGCTGTCGGAAAGCTTCCGCAGCATGGGCCATAAGCTGAAGGACATGATCAGCCAGGTACTGGAAACCTCCAATACCGTTGTCGCCGATGCCAATGATCTGAAGAAGCGTGTCGAGGTACTCAACGGAATGGCCGAGCGCTCCGCTGAGTCGGTGACTGAGATCAGCAAGGGGAGCGCAACAATTGCCGCCAGCGCTTTTGAGAATTCCAAGGCGATGGAGGAAATCAATGTCGGCATCCAGCATATTGCTGCTGCAGCCGGTGAGGTCACCGAGCAGATCAGCGAGGCCTCACAGGAAGCGGCCGGCGGGAATGAGACCGCCCGGAGTGCCGTTGAACAGATGCGCCAGGTAGAGCAGGTTTCGGTGCATTCACTTGAGCAGTTCCGCATCATGAATGAACGCTCGCAGATGATCGGCGAGGTGGTTCAGGGAATCACCGAAATCACGAAGCAGATCCAGATGCTGTCCCTTAACGCTTCTATTGAGGCAGCCCGTGCAGGCGAACACGGCCGCGGCTTCGCCGTTGTTGCCGGAGAGGTCCGCAAGCTGTCCGAACAGTCCAAGGAATCCAATGAGCAGATCCGTGAATTCCTGCTTAGCCTGCAGGAGGATATGAACCGTTCGGTCGAGGAGATGAATCATGTGAACGCGGAAGTATCCTCCGGGGTCGGCAAGGTCGTTGCCGCCGGAGATGCCTTCAACCACCTGCTCATTCTGATCCAGAGTATCAGCCACAGCATCCAGTCCGTATCCGCGGCAACCCAGGAAATTTCCGCCGGCACAGAGGAAGTCAGCGCCTCTGTTGAAGAGGCTGCACAGATCACAGCCACCTCGCAGTCGATCGCCGGTTCACTTGCCGAGGATTCCTCCCGCCAGTATCAGGAGCTGGAGGGCAATTCCCTGACTGTAGAGCACCTGCACGAGCAGGCTGTCAAGCTTCAACAGGCGGTCGCTCAGTTCAAGATTTAATAATAAAAGGACACTACGGAAGCACCGCTTGGCGGCTGTCTTTCGTGGTGTCCTTTTTTACGTACAATATTTATTATACCGGGGGTATGACTGCGGATTGCTGGCTATTGGCAGACTGCTGAGTGCCTGCTGGGTGCTAACGGCCTGCTGACTGCTAAATGCTGACTGAGTGCTATATGCTTGCTGAGTGCTGACTGCTAACGGCCTACTGACTGCTTGCTGACTTTTAACGGCCTGCTGACTGCTAACGGCCTACTGACTGCTTGCTGAGTGCTAACGGACCGTAGCGCCTTTATTCTTTCCGTTTACTGCATTTGACCAGGCTAACGGACCGTAGCGCCCTTATTGTCTGTCTGCGGGGTGTTTTTGGGCTCAATATGACCGGATAAGGGCGCTGAGGTCCGTTAGATTTTTAAAGTGTGCTTTTGACGGGGAATACGGTCATTTGAGTCCGTTAGAAGGTTGTTTGGTGCTACTGCTTCATACGGATTTCCGCGCAGGCTACATTACACTTTTCCGTTGTACTGCTGCGGACTATATTCAAGTTCAATTAGTGTATAATAGCCTCCCCAGTCCGGCACTTACACATATATAACCTGACTTCTCGAACATATCCTAGCTTCTCGGTGCCCACAGAATGACGGAGACCCCGATTACGCAGATTGCGGCCCCGATCCAGTCGTACATGTCCGGTGTTTTTTTGTCGACCAGCCAGCCCCACAGAACTGCCAGAACAATAAACACCCCGCCGTATGCGGCGTACACTCTGCCAAAGGACGGAAATTTCTGAATAGTAGGAATGATTCCATATGCAACCAGGATAACTGCGCCTGCGATCCCATACCAGAGCGGGCGTGATTCCCGCAGCCAGAGCCAGACCAGATACCCTCCCCCGATCTCGGCCAGCCCGGCTACTATAAACAGCATTATGGCCATGAACATTATTATCCCTCTTTTCAGGACAAGCCCGTTAGTTTGTATACAGACTTCATCTTCCAACTCTCCCGTACAAGGTGCAGCCAGCCTACCGAACGCCGCTCACCTAATGCAGTCCCGAAAAGGTTGCCTTTAGCGCCGGGAAATTACACCCGAAACCGGGGAATTCCTGAACTTTCTGCAAATCGTCAAGCTAGCGGCAACGCATCTCTGTTAAGTAAACCAGCCATATTAATTCGTTTTCCAGATTTCGCCGACTGGATACAAGGGAAAACGGACGGGTAAAGATATCTGCTCTGCTACAGATGGTTAGATACAGATGGTTAGATACAGATGGCCAGATACTGATGGCTGATGCAGATGGCCGGATACTAATGGCTTACGATATGGCTGATGCAGCCAGCCCGGTACTGATAGCTGCGTCAGCCGGCCAAGTGCTGTGCTCCTGTACATCAGCTACAGCAGATTGTGCTGCAGCAGCACGAGAAGCAGCAGCAATGCTGCTTCCAGCAGCTCGTTCAGTGCGCCGTACACGTCGCCGGTGAGCCCGCCGAGCCGGCTGCTGATCCGCCGCGCCGCGAATCCGCCGCAGGCCGCGGCAGTCAGCGGTGCCAGGCAGGCCGCAGCCAGATGCTGCGGCCATGCCCCGCCTCCCGCGCCGAGCACCAAAGGTGCTGCGGCTGCGGGAAGCGTCAGCAGAGCGGCGAGCAGCATGGCGCGCCGCTCCTGCCGGGGAGGCAGCGCAGCGAAGCTCGCTGCCAGCCCTTCATTGCCGCGGGCCAGGGGGAAGCGGGCCATTGCCCGCACCATGTACCAGCGGCTCCACACCGGCGGCAGCAGAAGCAGTGGCAGCTCGTAGTAACGGCTGCCCCCGATAAAAGCTGCCAGCAGCGCTGCTTTCAGCAGCAAAAGCAGCACGCAGGCCAGCACGCCCATGGCCCCCACTCGGCTGTCCTTCATAATCTCCAGCATCCGCTCCCGTGAACGGTAGCTGAGCAGTGCATCTGCGCTGTCCATCCAGCCGTCCAGATGCAGCCCGCCGGTCAGCCCTACCCACAGAATGAGAGTTATGACTGCGGCAGGCCAGGCCGGCAGCAGCCAGACCGCTGCTGCTGCTCCAGCCGCAACGCTAAGCCCGATGGCCGCGCCGACCAGCGGGTAATACGCCACGCTGCGCCGCAGCAGCTCGGGGGAAAAATCCCCGCCATCCTTAACCGGGAAGCGGGACAGAAACTGAAAAGCGGCAGCGGCGTCCCTGCGCGCACTCACAGCTTGTACTCCCTGCTCTTCAGCTCTATCGGTATTCCGGCAGTTACCAGAAACACCTGCTGGCAACCCGCCGCCAGTCTTGCATTCATCCTGCCGGCCAGATCCCGGTACAGCCGTCCGAGTGCATATTCCGGTACAATCCCGTCACCAACTTCGTTTGTTACAAGAACCAGCGTCCCTTGAAAGGCAGCGGCAGCTTCCTCCAGCCGGGCGATCTCCTCCTCGACCCGTTCCTGCCTGTCCGGCCCACTCTCAACAGCCAGCAGGACATTCGACAGCCAAAGGGTCAGGCAGTCCACCAGCACTGCCCCACCTCCCGACAGCTGTTGCAGCAGCCCCGGCAAATCCAGCGGCTCTTCCACCGTCTCCCATTGTCCGCCGCTTTCTTCGCGCTGCCGCCGGTGCAGGTCAATCCGCGCCTTCATCTCATCGTCAAAAGCTTGTCCGGTCGCCACATACACCGCCTGTCCTGCCAATGACAGCGTCAGGCGTTCGGCGAAGCCGCTTTTGCCGCTGCGCGCTCCTCCCGTTACCAGAATACTCATCGGCTATCCGCTCCCGAGACTCCTGCGCTTTCAAAGGTAGCCATTTCGCGCATAATCCGGCTGGCGGCTTCAACAAAGTGCAGGCAGAGCACACCGCCTGTTCCTTCGCCGAGACGGAGTTCAAGATCAAGCAGCGCTGTAAGACCCAGCCGCTCCAGCATCAGCTTATGCCCCTGCTCGCCGGAGATATGGGAAGCGATCATATAATCGTGAGACAGCGGGGCAAGCGCTTTGGCAACAAGTGCTGCTGCACCCGAAATAAAGCCATCCAGCACCACAGGAACCCGGGCCGCAGCAGCTCCCAATATAAGTCCGGCCAACCCGGCGATCTCAAGTCCGCCTACCTTGGACAGTACATCAATCGCATCCGCGGAATCAGGTACATTAAGCTTCAGCGCCCGCTCTACAACGGCGATTTTATGCCGCAGCCGTTCATCGTCAATCCCGGTGCCCCGTCCCACTGCTGTCTCAGCCGGAACACCTTCAAGCGCACACAGCACTGCTGCGCTGGCTGTCGTATTGCCGATGCCCATCTCGCCGGTAATAAAAATCTCCGTTCCGCCTTTCACCGCTTCCTCTGCCACACTGACTCCAGCCAAAATAGCCTGCAGCGCCTCCTCCCGGCTCATCGCCGAGCCCTTCGCCATATTGCCGCTGCCATAGCGCACTTTACGGGCGAGCAATTCGGGATGGCTTAGGTCTCCGGCGATGCCAATGTCGACCAGCCTCACCTCTGCACCCGCCTGGCGGGCAAGCACATTCACTGCTGCTCCGCCGCTGAGGAAATTGTAGGCCATCTGAACCGTGACCTCCTGCGGAAAAGCGCTGACACCTTCGCTGCACACCCCATGGTCAGCAGCCATAACCACAACTGTACGTTTGCCGTAAGCCGGCTGCTCCGTGCCGGAAATCCCCGCCAGCTGTATTGCCAGCTCCTCCAGCCGCCCTAGACTTCCGGGCGGCTTGGTCAAGATGTCCAGGCGCTGCTCTGCCCGCTTAATGGCTTCCAAATCTGCCGGTTTAATCCGGCAGATTACCTGCTCAATTGTTGAATGCATCAGTATTCCTCCTATGTATCGTCTACCTCTAGCCTCACCCTGCTCGCCAAGCCAATTGCCCTTTAGCGCTTACCGTATATTCTCGACTACTGCCCACCACCTTCTGCCCCTATCCACTCACTATTTGCCACTAACTACTCACAATGTGCTACTAGCCCTCTTACACCCTGCTACTCGCCATATGCTACTAGTCCGCTAACCATATGCCTCAAGCCCGCTCACCTTCTGTCACTATCCACTCATCATCTTCCGCCAGCCGCTCACCACTTGCACCTAAACCTCTCCTCACCGCTGCAGCAGTACAAGGTGAGCCAATCCTTCTAACGGACCATATAGCCCTTATCAATCAGCATACAGGCAATTCTCCGCACTAACGGACTCAGATGCCTTTATTTGCCGGCTAAATGGCCCTTGAGGCGGGTTTTGAGAGTAATAAAGTCACTGGAGTCCGTTAGCCGCGCCAAAAAGGCTAAAATCAGCGAATAAGGTCATCTGTGTCCGTTACAGCTCCACAGCCTGGCAGATCCGGCATTATGCAATCTGCCGCAGAAAAAAGCCCCTTCAAAAGAAAGGGACCCCTGCCGCTGCCGGTACACAGCAGCATGCGCGCACGCTTTATTCCGTATCCCCTTTTCTTCAAGGATAGGGGATACGGAATGATCTTACAATCAGATTTTTACTTTCATGAAGCCTTCCATCCGCTCCAGCGCCTCGGTCAGCTTAGCTGTGGAAGCTGCATAAGAGCAGCGGATATGCCCTTCGCCGCCGCTTCCGAACACATGCCCGGGAACAGCGGCAACTCCTGCTTCCTGCAGCAGCCTCAGTGCAAATTCCTCCGACCGCATTCCGGTGCGGGCAATCGACGGGAAGGCATAGAACGCCCCCTCCGGCTCGCGGCAGTCCAGCCCGATGCTCCGCAGACCCTCGACGAACAGCGTTCTGCGCTGGCGGAAAACCTCCTTCATCCGGTCCTTGTCAGCCAGCCCGCTGCGCAGCGATTCCAGGGCAGCGATCTGTCCCAGCACCGGTGCGCACATCGCGGTGTACTGATGAATCTTGAGCATCGCAGCCAGCAGCTCGCGGCTGCCGCAGGCGTAGCCGACGCGCCAGCCGGTCATGGCGAACGCTTTGGAGAAGCCGCTGATCAGGATCGTCCGCTCCAGCATGCCGGGAAGCGAGGCAATGCTGACATGCCTGCTGTCATAGGTCAGCTCGGCATAGATTTCATCTGACAGCACCAGCAGGTTATGCTGCTTCACCAGTTCAGCAATCGGCAGCCAGTCTTCATAAGACATCACCGCCCCGGTAGGATTGCTAGGGAAGTTCAGCACCAGCAGCTTGGAGCGCGGTGTGATCACCTTTTCCAGGGCTTCAGCTGTCAGCTTAAAGCCCTGCTCCGCCGTAGTCTCCACCTCGACCAGCGTGCCGCCGTTCAGATGGGCGATCGGCGAGTAGGCGATATAGCTCGGCGAAGGGATAATGATTTCGTCACCCGGAGCAGTGAACGCACGCAGCGCCAGATCCAGCGCTTCGCTGCTGCCTACGGTAACGATTACCTCATCGGTAGCCTGATAGCTCAGTCCGAAGCCGTTAGACAGATAATGCGCAATCTCCTCCCGCAGCTCAGGCAGTCCGCTGTTCGGCGTGTATGTGGTTTCGCCGCGCTCCAGCGCACGGATACAGGCAGCCCGGATATGCTCCGGGGTTTTGAAGTCCGGCTCCCCGACACCAAGTGATATAATCTCGTTGTTACCTGCTGTAAGATCAAAAAAAGCGCGGATGCCCGAAGGCGCGATCTCCCGCACACGCGGGGCAATCCACCCCTGCGTGTACGGAGACACCTGCTCATTAAACATGACTGGCCACCTCCCGTATGCCTATTTCCTCCGGTGCTGCGTGTGCTCCGGCCGCCTCGGCTTCCGTATTATATCCCTCAGCCACTGCTTCGCCCGGCCCATCCACTTTCTGCATCAGCACGGCAGCGCCCTTACTCCGCCCCGCACCATTCCCCCGCTCCAGCAGCGAGCCCTCAATAATCGCATCCAATAGTCCGCTGAATGTATACCCGGCAGCGGCAGCGCTGCGCGGGAGCAGGCTCGTTCCGGTCATGCCCGGCAGCGTGTTCACCTCAAGCACATATGGCACGCCCTTTTGCAGCAGCATATCCACTCTGGCGTAGACAGAGCATTTCAGCGCCTTGTAGCAGGCGAACGCCGCCGTCCGCACCCGCTCATGTGTGCCCAGTGACAGCTGGATAACCTGTTCATCTGCCCCGCCCTGCTCGTATTTGGCGCTGTAATCGAACCATTCCGCACCCAGCGACTGGATGCCGATCACCGGCAGCAGCTCCCCGCCAAGGATCGCGCAGGTAATCTCCTGCCCTTCGGTAAAGGCCTCGATCAGGATCGCCCGATCCTCGGCAAAAGCTTTTTCCGCCGCCGCACGCAGCCCCTCCGCGTTATCCACCTTGGACATGCCGATGCTGGAGCCGCCGGCGTTCGGTTTTACCATAACCGGGTAGCCCAGCTGTCCCACAGCTTCCTCTGAATAGTCCTCCATGCTCTCCCAGCACAGCCAATTCGGGGTCATCACACCTTTGCTGCGGAGAATGGTTTTGGACAGATGCTTATCCATGCACAGGCTGCTCGCCAGCACACCGCTCCCGGAGTAGGGGATACCGAGTGTTTCCAGCGTTCCCTGCACCGTTCCGTCCTCGCCGTAGGCGCCATGGAGCGCCAGCAACGCGAAATCCAGCCCTTTTACCGCATCGATCAGCTGCCCGCGCTCCTCAATCACAACCGGCACCGCCTCATATTTGCTCCGGTCCAAAGCTTTCAGCATCTCTTTACCGGTATTCAGCGACACTTCGTATTCAGAGGACACTCCGCCCATAATTACGCCTACTTTTAACATATCCCCATTCCCCTTTTCATCTCATCCGAGTAGTTGACGTGCTGTCCTGCCGATAATCCCGATTCCCTTGCGTATATCGTCCTCCGCTACCCTGGAGAAGCCCAGCCGCAGCGTGTTCTGTCCTGTTCCGTCTGTAAAGAACATATCCCCCACCGTAAAAATAACCCCCTGCTCCCGGCACGCCGCCAACAGCTCTCGTGTGCTGAAGCCATCCGGAAACGTGACGAACAGATGCAATCCCCCGTCCCCGCTCACCTTGCAATCCGGCAAAAGCTCCCTGCAGCAAGCCATCGTCAGCTCATACTTCCGCTTGTATTCCGTTCTGGCCCGTTTGAGATACTTCTCCAAATTTCCGCCGAGCAAATATTGATACAGAATGGACTGGTCAAGCGTCGAAGTGTGGATGCTCCGTGCTCTTTTGACACTTTCCAGATAATAGATCAGCTCCTGGTCCGCCAGCACCCAGCCTACTCTAAGGCCCGGGAACAGCACCTTGGAAAAGCTCCCCAGATAAATCACACTGTTGCCGCCCCCGGCCGCCGCGATCAGCGGAGCCACATGCGAGCCGGAATAGCGCAGCTCCTCGTTGAACCCGTCCTCAATCACCGGCACACCGTAGTCGGCCATCAGCTTCATCACGCCCAGCCTTTTTTCAGGGGACATGACAATGCCGGTCGGATTGTGGTAGGACGGCACGAGGTAGGCACAATCATACATCCCTTCCTCCAGCGCCCGCTTCAGCTCACCGAGATGGATGCCGTCACGCTCCATGGCCACTCCACGGATGCCGAAGCCGTTCAGCCGCAGGTTTTTGAGCGCCGTATGATGGGTCGGATTCTCACAGAGCACCTTCCCGTGCCGCTGGCCTAACGCTGACAGTACAATATCAAAACCCTCCGTGAACCCGTTCGTAATCAGCAGATCCTTGCCGCGCATGTCTACGCCCTTATGCTCCATATATTGCTTCAAATAATCTATCAAAGGCTTATACCCCTTGGCATAGCCGTAGTTCAGCAGAACATTGCCTTCTACAGACATCCGCTCCAGAAAGGCGCGTTTTACATTGTCCAGATCGAACAGGCTTTCATCAGGTGCGATACTGGTAAAAGAAATTGTGTCCTTCCCCGCGCGGATGCCGCGTTTCATAATATCCAGCTCTTCGGCCAGCAGCGCCCTGCTGCTTAAGCGGCTTTTCCAGTCCACGCTCCAGGCAGGTGCTGCTGTATTTTCCGGAAGGGCCGTGTTACTGACATAACTCCCCTGTCCCTGCACCGTATAGGCGAACCCGTCATCCTCCAGCGCCATGTAGGCGGAGATCACGGAGTTACGGCTGACCTTGAGCAGCAGGCTCAGTTCCCGGGTAGAGGGCAGCTTCTGCTCCCCCTGGAGGGCACCCCTCAGAATGAGGCTTTTCATATAATCCTTAACCTGCACATACACCGGCCGCCCGGCAATGAGCCTGAAATCATTAAACATCCGTTCTTCGCCCCCTGTAGCTATCATGGCATAATCTTTTCCGTAAAAAAAGAACCACAGACCCGGCATTTTCCCCCGCCTGTGGTTCCTCCTGGTCCTTCACTCCCCGTTCCGCTGGCTGCTGCGGTAGGCTGTCGGCGATACGCCGTTCAGCTGCTTGAACATTTTGCTGAAATGGTATTCCTCGTAAAAGCCGCACAGCTTGGCAATTTCCCTCACCGGATAATCCGTAAACGTCAGGTAGCGGCATGCCTGCTGGTTCTGGATATGCATATGATATTCCTTCGGCCCCATACCGGTATATTTCAGGAACAGCTTACGCAGGTACGAAGCTGAAATACCGTACTCCTCCGCCATTTTTTCGATCCGGTGATGGTCCATGTAGGCATTCTCAAGCTTGCTCTTAATCTGCTCAAAAGCGGCAAAAGCCCCCGACTCCATCACATTCCAGTCTGCCCGGACGCTCTGGTGCAGCTTATGGAGCAGAATCTGTGTTTTGGCACGGGAAACGGCCGTTCCGGCAGTCTGCCCCGGCAGCCACTCCTGGTTAATCTCCCGGAACATAGCGCCGATCACCTCAGCCTGCCCGGGGCCATACTGGCTCAGAAAGGGAAGCCGCAGTGTCTCTATGGGCCGGACGTTCCTCCAGACCGCATCATAGCCGAGCTCCGCACAATCGAACAGCAGCATCGTGATACGCAGCGGGGCTTCCATTTCTGAACGCATGGACATTTTGAGGCCGGGCTTCAGATAAGCCAGCATTCCTGCCTGCACCTTATGCTCCACATTAGTCCTGAAAATCCCCTCACCCTCATGAATCCAGTACAGGCTATGGACATTGACCATGTTGCGGATGTCCTCCCAGCCCGGAAAAGTCACTTTATCCAGCACAAAATGAATATGCACGCTCAGGTCATTCAGGTTATAGGCATTCTCTTCCAAGCACAGTCTCCCCTTTGCTGCTGCAGGCGCGATTTATACAAGACTTTATTGTTTTTTTCTATTCACTGCCCGAGTGGTAAATGATACTATCCATACTAACACGATGCCTGTAAAAGGCAATGCCATCGCACAATAACGGGGAGGCACACACACTTGTTAAGAACTTTTCGTCAGCATAATATCCGCGTAACAGAGCTGCTGGACGGGCCTTGGGATTTCGCGAAAGATCCTTTAAAGGCAGGCCTTGAGGAAAAATGGTTTGAGCGTTTTCCACATTCTCCGCAGGCTCTTCACGTCCCTTCCTGCTGGAATAACGAGCTGGGAATGTATGAATATGAGGGCGTCGGCTGGTACCGTAAAAAACTCACGCTGAGTGATAAGCAGCATGTCCGGCTGATTTTTCATGCGGTGCAGGGCCATTCCGATGTTTATCTGGACGGGCAGCATCTGGGCTACCACTACGGCGGCTTTACGCCCTTTGAGTTCCTTGTTCCGTCCCTGGCTGCAGGAGAGCATGAGCTGATTATCCGGACTGACAGCACGCTGGACAGCTTTACTATTCCGACGGAGCAGGTGGACTGGTTCCATTACGGCGGTATCATCCGCTCGGTGGAGCTGCAGTTTTTGCCGGACCTCTATATCGAACAGCTGAAGATTGATTATGAGCTGCAGGGTGCAGAGGCTGAGGTGTCTGTACAGGTGCAGTTGCGCTCTTTGCTGACGGATGCGCTGGTGACCAGGCTGGTGCTCAGTGAAGGCGGACAGGAGCTGCATGCGGAGGAAGTGTTGGTTGAGGCAGGCCAGGTGCTGAACCATGTGATTAATCTGCAGCTGGCGGAGGTCCGTCTGTGGAATGTGGGCAAGCCGGAATTATATACATTCCAGTTGCGGACAGAGCATGATGATAAGATTGAGCGGATCGGCTTCCGCACAATCGAGACTAGAGACCACCGGATTCTGATCAACGGCGCCCCGGTCTATCTGAAGGGTGTGAACCGGCATGAGGAGCATCCGGAATGGGGCTTTGCTTTTCCGCCGAAGCTGATGCACAAGGAGCTGGATATCATTCTGGAGCTGGGCTGCAATACCGTCCGGGGCTCCCATTATCCGCAAAGCTCCTATTGGCTCGACCTGCTCGATGAGCATGGGCTTGTATTCTGGAGCGAGATTCCGATCTGGGGCTGCTTCCTGCCGAATGAGACCGTCAGCGAGCCGCTGTTCCGGGACCGTGCCCTGACCATGATTGAAGAGATGATCGGCACGCATTATCATCATCCGAGCGTGGCGTTCTGGTCTGTGCACAATGAAATCGATACCCGCACACAGGAAGCCTATGCGTTCACCGAGGCACTGATCGGACTTGTGCGGAAGCTGGATACCTCACGGCTTGTCACCTATGCCACCATGCATCCGCTGGAGGATATTCTGCTGCCATTATTTGATGTGATCGGGATCAACAAATATTTTGGCTGGTACGAAGGCGAGGTCAGCGGCTTCAAGGGCATGCTGGAGCAGTTCCATAAGCGTGCGGAGCAGCTGGGAGCGGGCGACACGCCGGTGTTGATGACCGAGTTCGGGGGCGCCGGACTGTTCGGGGACGTCGGCTGGGAGCCGCGGCTGTTCAGCGAGGACTATCAGGCGCATATCGTGACCGAAGCGCTGAATATCTTCCGCGCTGATCCCAAGATCGGCGGCACGTACATCTGGCAGTTCGCCGACATCCGCGGCGACCTGAAGAGCAGCAGCAGGAACTTCCGCGACCGGGCCCGCGGCTTCAACAACAAAGGTCTGGTCAACGAATACCGCAAGCCCAAGCAGTCGTTCCGCGAGGTGCGGCGGATCTATCAGTCGTGGACTGACTGAGGATGTTTGGTGGTTGGTGATTGAAAGCCCCCGCCTGGCGGCGCGGGCTTTTTTAACCTTACAAACAGCCTAACGGACTCAGATGACCTTATCTGCACCAATTCGTCCCCCGGCCTAACCTAACGGACTCAGATGACCTTATTTAGCGCCAAAACACACCTCCGAGGTCATATGACGGCAAATAGCGGTTGCTGAGTCCGTTAGATCAGAAATACTCTTGAAATCCAGTAAATAACGTCTCCTGGGTCCGTTAGCGGGGCCGGGATTGCAACAAAACAGGCGAACCAGCGCTCCCAATCCAAGGAGCAATACCGGTTCGCCTGTTTTTTTGCGTATAGTTACTTAATGAAGGAGCCAAAGTGTTCTGCCGGGCTTTTGCGACATAATCCAATGAAGAGCTACACTGCTCCGTTTAGCCTTTTGCGAAGTCACTAACAAAGTCTCGTCTTTGCCCGCCTGACTTTTTGCAAGCAGGATACAGATGCTGACCCGGCCTAATGTTCCCGCTTACCGCGCCTGTTCAATCACCGCACAGAGGAACGCAAGCGCCAGTCCCTGCCCCCAGCCCTGCGCCCACTTCCGGTCAATGCCGAGATAGCCGGCCAGATCGTTCATTACTGCCGTTCCGCCGGATACATTCAGCACACGGCCGTTATCGGCGATATTATCGAGCAGGCCCTGCAGCGCCCGGTTGACATACTTTCCGTGCAGCGGGTTCCCCTGCATGACCATAGCTGCGCCGATTCCCGCTGTAGCCGACACTTCACCGTACGCTTCCGGATGGTCGAGTACGGTACCCCAGAGGCCGTCAGGCTTCTGCAGCTTTTTGATCGCTGCGAGCTGATCGCGAAGTGAGCTGGAAATATGCATATACGGCGGATACAGGTAGGCTTCCGGCAGAATTTTACCGACTCTGGACATGGTGTAGGCTGCCCAGGCGTTGGCGCGGGCCCAGTAGAGGCCGGACATGTGATTTTGCTCAATGTGATTGTATCCGTGATACCATAGGCTGGTGTTTTCATCCTGCAGGTAGTTGATGTGCCAGAAGAACTGATGGAGTGCGTCATCGATCCACTTTTTCTCCCCAAGCAGCACGCCTGCACGCAATTCGAAGTAGGCTGCCATGAACAGTGTGTCGGCCCAGGCCTGCTCCGGAAAATCATTTTTGACCGAAACCGTATGCTGAAGCACCCGGTCACCAAAACGCAGAGCCCGGTTCTGCAGATAATCCAGCTTGCTGACAATCAGGTCAAGGTATTTCTGCTCCTTCGTCTGTTCGTAGAGTGTGAGCAGCATATGGCCCATCGCGCAGGTATTAACCGTCCACTCAGCCGGCAGCCCTGCCTCTATATATTCGGCACACCAGTCGGCCATCCGCTCCAGATAGCGTTGCTCTCCAGTAACTTCAAAAGCCCGGCTGACTCCGTAATAAGCAACCCCGCAAGGCCAGTTCCAGGTCAGGTCCATGCCGAGTGTGTAATCGGCTACGCTGTCTGTAACCTTTTTCAGATCAAGATTAGATAAGTCCAGCTTCATTATTCAAAAAGCCTCCCCGTTAAATTATGAACTGCCGTTATTACACGAGAACTGTCCGGCAGCCGCCCTTAACTTCCACAATTCTGTCATCATCTATACTAAGCCAGACCGATGCTGCCCCCGGATTCCATACGAACTGCCCTGATGCGGCAATTTTCAGCTGGCGGTAGGCGCTGAGGTAGTCGACAATCTCCATGTTGGTAGCGTACCAGATGTCCTCCCGTCCACCGGCCAGCCGGCAGAACTGCTCAATAATTTCCCAGTTGCCATCGTTGTCAAACTCGTAGCTGTGGCCCCACACGTACATCAAGTACAGATACTGCCGCTTATTAAGCGAAATGAACTGTTCACCGAGCTGCAACAGATTTTCCTTGTGGTGGCACGTCGGCTTCCACTCCAGCAGGTCCTCAGGCATGCCAAACTGTCCGGTACTCGGAACAACTCGGCATATTCAATGCCCAGATGCGGCAGCAGCTCCTTGATCTCCCGGCTGTACGAACCGTTCGGATAAGACATTCCACGCACCGTGTAACCGGTTAACGTCTCCAAACGCTCACGATCCTCCAGTACTTCCCGGACAACTAGCTCCTGCGGGCTCTGGTAATCGTCGAGTGGGTAACGGTATGCGCTGAAATTTCATGTCCCTGGTACAGCTCCGCTGCCTCTTCCCCGGTAATCCGGTCCCCTTGCCCCAGACGCCCGGAGTTCAGGTGAAACATGCCCTTGATCCCATACTGGTTAAAGACTGGCACCAGCCGTCTATCGGCCTTCTTACCATCGTCGTAGCTCATGGTCAGTACCTTATGCTTCCCCTCTGGAAAAGCCAGATAAATCTTCGGCATTCCTCTACCTCCTAAGCAAAACTCTCTCATTACCAAAATCCTATCACGCTCCGCCAGGGCACTGGAATGGAAAAAAATAAGCTTCATTTGTAAGATTCGAGCTTTTTTCTGCTCATGTATCCGCTTCCCGTCTCCCGTATCGCTGGTCATTGTCATTCTAATCTATCTGTGCTAGTATCCTTTTTGAAATTGAGAGCTGTGGAAAAAATAAACAGGGGTGTTGCAGTATGCGCGTATTCTTGTTAATCGGACAATCCAATATGGCCGGCAGGGGAGTACTGGAGGAACCGGACATAAACGCGGAGCCTGAGAAAAATATCTACAAGCTGGACGGGAACGGGGTCTGGCTGAACGCAAAAGAACCGGTACATAATGACAAGCCGGAGCTGGTCGGTGTAGGTCCCGGACTGACGTTCGCACGAACGGTTCTTAGCACATTTAACGGCGGGAAGGTTGGGCTGATTCCCTGTGCAGTGGGCGGAACAAAAATGGAGCGCTGGGTACCCGGCGGAGACCTGTATGAGCGGGCTGTTTCCCGGGCACGCCTGGCATTGGAGAGCGGTCAGCTAAGCGGCATTCTTTGGGCCCAAGGGGAGAGCGATTCCGAACTGGAGGCTGATGCGGCGGTCTACAAAGACCGGTTATTCAGCCTGATTACCAGCCTGCGGAAGGAGCTGAATGCAGAGGAGGTTCCTTTTGTTGCGGCAAAATTGGGCGGATTCATCCGCCCGGCAGAATACCCGTATACCGATCAGATTAACGTGGCGCTGGAGTCAGCAGCCGCGGTTTATGACAAGTTCTTTCTGGCGGATTCGGCTGGGCTCACCCATAAAGGTGACTATCTGCATTATGACGCTGCTTCGGCAAAAGAATTGGGCCGGCGCATGGCTGAGGGTTGGCTGACTTTCCAGTAGATAGATTAAAGCTGTTATGCCTGTATGCTTAAAAAGCAAAAACCCGCGCTAAGCGCGGGTTGGCGTGTGTTGCAGCTGAATGACTACCGCCGTTCCCGGAGGCGGTGCTGCTGCAGTGCGGAACGTGACGCCCGGCTGTGTCTCAGCCAGCAGATGGCGGATCACGCCGCCGTGGGTGATGATCAATACGCGCAGCTTCTGCGGTTTATGACTGTGGAGGACGGCTGCCTGACTGCCTGGCTGCCCGCTTTCCCTTTGGGGATCAGGGCGGTTTACGGCTGGCGTTTCTGATTCTCCTGCTTCCTGAAGCAGCGTTGCCAGAAACTGCTCCAGACGGGCTGTAAAAGCAGTCCAGGCTTCTCCTCCCGGCGGTGTAACCGCCGCCGGATCATCAATCCAGCTTCTATACAGCGGATTATCGCTGAGCTGCTCATAAGTGCAGCCCTCCCACTCCCCGAAGGAAGTTTCCCGCAGCCGTGAATCGTATACAGCCCGTGCTGCCAGTGCTGTCGCCACTACCTCCAAAGTCTCCCTGCAGCGCAGCAGATCACTGCAGTACACCCGCCAGAACTCGCCGGTAAGCTCCGGCAGCTCTTTGCTCGCAGCCAGCTTCTCCCGTTCTTCGGGCAGCAGCGGCAGATCGGTGCTGCCCAGATAACGGCGCTCCTTATTCCACTGCGTGTGCCCATGGCGCAGCAGTACCAATTCTACCGTGTGCTTGCCGCGAGACTCCCCTCGTCCCAAGTTATTCATATTAAGCCGCTCAGCCCCCGTTTCATATGAAGGCTGCCGCTGCACAAAGGACCACAAAAAAAGTGGAAGAAAGCAGCATCAGCCGGGAAGTAACAATAATATCGTCCGGCTCCAGAGCGCGCAGGGACTCGCCCATATAGGCGCGGAATGAGGCCACACCGTGATAGACGTTCACCCCTCCCAGGCGGATGCCCAGTGCTCCGGCTACTGCCGATTCGGGGTAGCCGCTGTTGGGGCTGGGATGCAGGCGGGCATCACGCCGCACGGTCTGCCAGCATCTGCGCCAGTCCAGCCGAAGCAGCCAGGCGCAGAGGGTTAACAGCAGCGCAGTGATACGCGCCGGTATGTAGTTGGCTGCATCATCGAGCCGGGCAGAGGCCCAGCCGAGATTAAGGTATTTGTCGTTCTTATAGCCGACCATCGAATCCAGTGTGTTCACAGCGCGGTAGGCCATAGCGAGCGGCGCACCTCCAAGCAACGCGTAGAACAGCGGAGAAATGATTGCATCCACTATATTCTCGGCAACCGTCTCCACCGTACCGCGCACAATTTCCGGACTGTCCAGGTGTGCCGTATCCCGGCCGACGATCATGCCGAGCGCCTGCCTGGCTGCAGGAAGATCACCTTTTTGCAGCTCTGCATAGACCGCCGTCCCTGCATCCTTCAGTCCTTTGGAGGCAATGGTTGTAGAGATCAGCCAGGCTTCAGCCGCCAGCGCCAGCCAAAGCGAGATCCGGGACAGCAGCCAGAGCAGCACTGCTGTTACCAGCCAGCTTCCGCCTGCTACCAGCAGGGGCAGCAGAATGCCGGCACGCTTCAGGCTGCGCGGTTGGCTAGTTAAGCGGCGGATTGCCCGCTCCAGCGCGGTAATTGCTTTTCCCATCAGCACAACCGGATGGGGCAGGCTGCGGGGATCGCCTATAAGGCGGTCCAATATATACGCTGCAAGCAGCTGGATTGCGGCCGTCATGGGCAAGTCCTCCGTGGCCGGCCTGGCGCAGTGCTTATTTGTTGAGCCTGCACTATTTGGCCCAGCGCACCTTCTGTTTGGGGAGTTCTCCACATTCTGCTCAAGCCGGCGTTTGTTTGCTGAGCGCTCCATATTTTCCGCGAACCTGCGCCCGTTTGCTGAGCGCTCCACATCCCGTGCAGAAGAATGCTCATTTCCCAGTCTTCCTTGCCTGCTCCTGCACAGCAAGCACTGAGCGGAGGCTGCCTGTTACCGCTGCATAAACCAGCCGGCCAATCGCTCCGCCGAGATCAGTCGCTGTACCGGCGTACACATGCTCCGCCCCGTAACGGCGGCTTCCGCTGACTGCCAGCACAATTGCATCTGTCGTCGTGCCTGTGGCGGTCAGTCCATTCTCGGAATCAGTGATGCCGAGATCCGCCAGGGCAGCGGCCTTGGCTTCGGTTGCCGTAATTACAGCGTTCACCATCGCCGACGGAGTCAGCAGACCATCTATGCCAAGCATAATATTGATCGTGCCCGGACGGTAAGCCTTCAGCACACTCCGTTCTACCCCGGCGCGGGCCGCGTTGCCCGCAGCCGCAGTTACGCAGCAAAAGATTCCCGCAGAGCCGGTATCCTCCTCCGCAACCGCCGCATGCTCCAGCGGCACTGCCGTCATCAGGCCTGCGCAGCCCTCCAGCGGGTAGCCCCACTCTGCCAGCTTGTTTTCCATATCGCGTACCGGATTGCTGCACTCATAATCACGGCGGACATACTGGTTCACAGCCCGCTTTAACCGGCCTCCTCCTCCGCCGTACACTGCACTGGAAATGCTGTCCGCTTCGGCCGGAAACTCCAGCAGCAGGTGCTCCTTTTTCCACTCCAGCACCAGCCCGGGCCAGACGCCGGAACGGTACGTCCGCGCCCCGCCAGCAAGCTCAAAGGGAGTCTTCACTTCTGCCATACCTAGTCACGCCCTTTCCCTTTACTTTTACTTTAGGTTTCTTTGCTTGCACACTCTACTTACTCATGTACCCTTCTTAATCCCTTACTCTACTTTTACTCCAATAATTCAATGCTGCTCCCTCTATTCTCACTATCCACTCCTTCCGCTCACGATACCGTTTATGTTAGGGTCTGCTCCACTACCTCAAACAACTAGTTGGATTTTTGACACCTAATTCCTTCATTTCTCCGCAGTTTTGATGATTAGTTGGAAAAACCACACCTATTTCGGTCTGAAATCCTAACTACGGGCAAAAATGACGGAATTAAGTGACCTTTTTCCACCTAGTTTCTTCCCAAGAGGACCTGGCCCCGAAATAAATGACAGAATTCCACTTAATTGAATTGAAATGCTCCGCAGAGCAAATTTCATCACTGACAGTTACCTGCCTTCTACCAAACTGTGTAGGCACCCGCTTATTCAGCCTGGCTGCCCTTATCCCAGCCAGATGGATACCCGCGTATTAGTGAATATCCGTAGCATTCCGTAGCATCCAGTAGCATTCAACGGTAAACAGCAGCATCCAACAACACCAGCATTAATTCACTAACCTTGCGGCATCCGGCCGCCACAGGCTCATTCCCCGGCCAAAACTGCCTCCAGCTCCCGCAGCAGCCGGGCGTTGTCCTCCGGCCCCTTGACGGCCACGCGGATATGCCCGGCAGCCAGGCCCGGGTACATCGCGCAGCTGCGCACGAGGATGCCCCGGCGGCCAAGCTGCTCCTGCGCGGCCGCAGCTGTCCACCCTTCCGGCAGCTCCGCCAGCAGGAAGTTGGCTTCGCCCGGCGGCACGCTGCAGCCGAGCCGCCCCAGGCCCGCCCGCAGCAGCTCCCGCTCTGCTGCGATCAGCGCCCGCGTGCGCGCGGTATACCCGCGCCCGCTGCGCAGGCACGCTTCCCCGGCCAGCTGCGCCAGCCCGTTCACGCTCCAGGTCACCTGCTTGCCGCTCATTCTCGCGGCAAGCTCCGGGGCTGCGATGGTGAACCCCAGCCGCAGCCCCGGAATGGCAAAAAACTTCGTCATCGAGCGGATCAGCACCGTATGACGGAACCCGGCCAGCTCCGGCAGCAGCGATTGCCGCCGCTCCTCCGGGATGAAGTCAATGAACGCTTCATCCACGGCAAGCAAGGTCCCGCAGGCCTCTGCCTTGCGGGCCAGGAGCCGCAGGTCGTCCAGCGCATACTGGACGCCGTTGGGGTTGTTCGGCTGGCCGAGGAACAGCAGATCCACCTGCTCCAGCAGCCCGGCAATTTGCGCCGGCTCCGCCCGGTACATCTGCTTCTCCGTTCCTTGAACGGAGAGCACCTCCGCGCCGAATTGCTCTGCCAGCTGGCGGTACTCGGAGAAGCAGGGCTCGACGATCCCCACCCTGCGCGGTGCTGCAGCCAGCAGCAGCAGGGCCATGGACTCCGCAGCCCCGTTGCCCACAGTAATCCATTCTGTGCTGACGCCTAGCTCTGCGGCCAGCAGCGCCTTTAACCGGCGGTGCCCCGGATCAGGATATGCCGTGACGGCAGCAGCAGCATCCTGCAGCAGCTCCAGCACGGCAGGCGGCGGACCGAGCGGGTTAATATTAGCGCTGAAATCAACAAAAGCGCTCCCCCTGTTACTATCCCTATCTCTGTCGCCTTCCCCGTAAAGCTCCGCTGCCGTCAGCAAATCGCCGCCGTGGCCATATTTTTCAAGCATCATTTCACTCCCTCAGCGTACCTTCGAATTAAACATCTATAGCCCAATTATTGCCTTTACCGCAGAAGCGCGTCAATCATGTAAGTGGGACCATTTTGCCATTGTAACCGGCCTGCACAAATCGCCCCTGCTCCAGGGCCCCTGTGCATCTATGCTGAAATACACTTTCTATTTTGTGAAATGCGGGCTTTTAGTTTAGAATAAATGCAGTAGTTAACCATGTACAGGCGGAGGAATATACTATGCTTTTTATTGATAACACCGGCATTACAGATGCTTCGATCAACCTGGCCATTGAGGAGTTCGCGCTCAAAAACCTCCCGATGGACGACAGCTACCTGCTCTTTTATATCAACAGCCCGTCCATCATCATCGGCAAGCACCAGAATACAATTGAAGAGATCAATCAGGAATATGTAAAAGAAAACAACATCCAGGTCGTGCGCCGGCTCTCCGGTGGCGGAGCAGTGTACCATGACCTCGGCAACCTGAATTTCAGCTTCATCACCAAGGATGACGGCGAATCGTTCCACAATTTCCTCAAATTTACCCAGCCGGTCATCGACTATCTGCAGTCCATGGGAGTAAACGCTGAGCTGAGCGGACGCAACGACCTGCAGGTCGGCGAGCAAAAAATATCCGGCAACGCCCAGTTCTCCACCCGCGGACGGATGTTCAGCCATGGCACCCTGATGTTCGACCTGAACCTCGATGATGTACAAGCTTCCCTGAACGTAAATCCGGAGAAGTTCAAATCCAAGAGCACGAAGTCCGTGCGCAGCCGGGTTGCTAATATTAAAGGTCTGCTCGGCAACACAGAAATGACCATTGAGGAGTTCCGCGACGGGCTGCTGCGATCGATCTTCGGCATGGAGCCTTCTGAGGTTCCGCAGTACAAGCTGACGATGGATGACTGGGTCCGCATTAACGAAATTTCCAAGGAGCACTACCAGAACTGGGACTGGAACTACGGCCTGTCGCCGAAGAGCAATGTGAAGCACACCCGCAAATTCCCGGCCGGCCTGGTCGATATCCGCATGGATATTGAGGACTCCTACATTAAAGATATCAAAATCTACGGCGATTTCTTCGGCGTCGGTGACGTAGTAGATGTCGAGAATGCTTTGCGCGGCAATCGTTACGAGAATGCAGAGGTCAGAGAAGCGCTGTCCGGGCTTGATCTGAAGCATTATTTTGGGCGGATTGAGCCGGAGGACTTCATCGGACTGGTATTCCTGGAGGAATAGCATTTCGGGTACACCTCTGATTAGTATGCAAAATAAACCAGCCCTTCCGGACGATCCGGGTCGGCTGGTTTTTTACTAAAAACGGCATGTAGTCCGGGGAATCTGCCTATCCCCCGAAACAGCTGCAAGTTTCCCTATAAACACAAAAAAGCCCCCGCTGCAGCCAGCGGAGAGCCTTATCATGCCTATCGGCGAGTCCCCCTCAGACAGGGGTAATAACGAACACATATGCAACCAGCAGCAGCGTGAGCACAATGCATACATTCTCCACTTTGCTGCCCTTTTTCGTCCCGGTGCTCATCAGCTTCAGGCGCAGCTTGAAAGGCAGCGGCGGCAACAGGGTAATTCCGCGCTGGGTCAGCGAGTCAGCCAGCAGATGCAGCGCATATGACATGGCTCCGGCAATCCACAGGCTGCCGCCGTCATTCATACCAAGGGAAACAAAGTACAGCAGTACTCCCCAGCCTGCTACAGCATACAGGGTATGCGTGATTCCCCGGTGCGGGACAACAGAAGCTACAATGAGTATGCAGGCGGCGATGTAATTCCACGGATCGTAATCAGCGGCGAACGCGAACAGCGCCAGGGCGATCAGCAGCATAACCAGCTGCCGCAGCCTTCTGCCCGGGAGGAACGATACACTGCCTACCAGCAGTGCCAGCACGATATTCCATGGCGCATCAACTATGCCGGCAAAATACAGATAAATCCCTGCCCCGATCAACGCCACCTGCAGCAGCCTAAGCATCGATTCGGGTACAGCGCTGCGCACCAGCAGCGAATTGGGCTCATCAATATCTGGCAGCAGCGAGCTGACCGCCGCCACAGCCACAGCCGGAACCGTGATTTCGTAACCGAGCAGATTCATCACAGAGAGCGTAATCCCGGTGCTGATAATAAAATGGGATTTGCCCATCATCTTTGAAACCGCCCCTTTCTAGGATGTCAAAATAAGAACAAATGTGCGGTTACCAAAGTATACTAAGAGAGCGTTTTTTTGTCCAGCATTCAGCTGCATTATACATGTCAAAACCCTATAGCCGCCGGGCTTCTGTATAGTTTCGGCTTGTCCTCCCCTTTGTTTTAGGATACAATTTGGACAACTTGATACGTTTTCTGTATTTCATGAAAGGATGACGATAGTGAGCCGCTCACGAATCGCTGATTTCAGCCTGCTGCTGGTGGCGCTGATGTGGGGCTGCACCTTCCTGATCGTCCAGCACGCTGTCAGGGTACTGCCGCCGCTCGCCTTCAACAGTATCCGGTTCACGGGCGCCGCCTTGCTGCTGGCGCTGATTACGGCTGTCTTTTACCGTCATGAATGGAAACAGCTGAGCTGGCGTATGGTTCTGCATGCCCTGCTGCTGGGCCTTTTTCTGTTCATGGGCTACGGTCTGCAGACGATGGGGCTGCTGTATACCAGCACCTCCAATACCGGGTTCATCACCGGCCTGTCCGTCGTGATTGTTCCTTTCCTGTCACTCGCGCTGCTGAAGCATTCTATTTCCCGCTATACGTGGATCAGTGCAGCTATTGCCGTAGGTGGTCTGTATCTGCTGACCTTCACCGGTTCTGCATTCTCGCTTGGACTCGGGGACAGCCTGGTTCTGCTCTGTGCGGTCGCTTTTGCTCTGCAGATTGCCTATACCGGCGTATATGCGCCGCGCTATCCGGCTCTGCCGCTGGCTGCGCTGCAGCTTGCTGTTGTCGGTCTGCTCAGCATCGTGGCCTCGCTGATTGTTGACGGCAGCGGCCCGCTGCTGCAGAGCAGGGAGCTGGTCAGAGAGCCTGACGTGCTCTGGGCGCTGCTGATCTCTATCGGGCCGACCAGCGCGTTTGCCTTCTGGATTCAGACGGCCTGCCAGAAATACACCACACCATCCCGGGTGGCCATTATCTACGCGATGGAGCCGGTGTTCGCCGCTTTTACCGGACTTGTCTTTGGTGGTGAGAAGCTGGGGTTGTCCGCCGGGCTTGGCTGTCTGCTCATCCTTGCGGCCATGCTTACTGCCGAGCTCAGTCCAGCGCCTGACAAAGACGGACATGCTGAAGGGGAATCCGGTCCCCTGGCTTCATCAGACGCATAATTTCATTTATACTAGAACAATAACCCTTAGGAGAGAACGCGAATGTACAAATTGATTGCAATCGACATCGATGACACACTGATTAATGATGACAAGGAAGTAACCCCTGCCACACAGACCGCGCTCGAACAGGCTGTTGCTGCAGGCGTTGTAGTTACACTGGCAACCGGCCGCGCTTATGCTTCTGCCCAGGCTATTGCCCGCCAGACCGGCCTCAATGTGCCGATCATTACTTACCAGGGCGCGCTGGTTAAGAACCTGATGGACGAAAAAGTGCTCTACGAGCGTTATGTACCGCAGGACGCAGTGCGCAAGCTTTTCCAGTATTGTGTGGAGCATGATCTGCACCTGCAGACTTATATCGACGACAAGCTGTATGCACGCGAGGAAAACCAGAAGCTGATTGAATATTCCCAGCTGAACCGCACCCAATACTTTATTGAGCCGGACTGGGAGAATAAGCTTGTTCCGCAAAAGACCCCAAAAATGCTCATCATCGACGACCCTGCCTACCTGGACGAGCTGTCCCCGATCCTGCGTGAGCTGCTGGGCGATTCCGTTCACATCACTAAATCGAAGCCACACTTCCTCGAGATCATGCATAGCGAAGGCACCAAAGGCATTGCGCTTGAATTCCTGGCCGCCCACTTCGGCTGCGAGCTGTCCGAAACGATTGCTGTCGGCGATTCCTGGAATGACCATGAGATGCTGGAAGCAGCCGGTCTTGGTGTGGCGATGGCCAATGCCATTCCTGCCCTTAAGGAAATTGCAGATTTCGTCACCCTCAGCAACAATGAAGACGGCGTGAAGTATGCGATCGACAAGTTTATTTTGAAGACAGTAGAATAATTACTCCTATACAAAAGGGTGCGCTGCCGCCGGTTCACAAATCAACCGGCGCAGCGCACCCTTCTTTTTTGTTGCCACTCCTCTCAAGTCCGGTCGGGGTAGCCCTCTAAATCCCCTTAGTAGTGTCCGGTCTTCCGGCTAATATTCGGCTCCGCGCACCTTTGCATACACCTTGCTGTCATGCAGTTCCCCGTCAAAGCCGCGGGTGTTGAGCCGCAAAATACCATCCAGCTTATACCCGGCGCGTTCCGCTACGGCTGCACTTTTGGCATTAAGGCCACTGCAGCGGATTTCAATCCGGTTAGCTTCAAGCTCCTGAATAGCGAAATTCGTGATCGCATGGACCGCCTCCGTCATATACCCTTTTCCTGAACAGGCCGTTTTGATCCAGTATCCCAGTTCAAAAGAGCGGATATCCCAGTCAATATGATGAAGTCCGCTGCAGCCGATAAACGTTCCGTCAATCCTGTTATAGATGTTCATATGCATGTTAGAGCGCTTTAAGTAATTGATCCGCGCTTCCCGTGCATAGATTTCAGTTTCCTCAGGCTTCTGCGCCTTTTGGGCAAAAATCATCCACGGCTTCAGCTCCTTCAGACTCTCTATAATCGCCGCGTTCATCTCCGCCCCGTCACCCCAGCGCGCAGCCCGGATCAGCAGCCTCTCCGTCTCTATACTCTCAGGAATATCAAGCAAAATCGGAATTACCGGTTCAGACATATCGTCAACCTCCTCTTGTCTAATCAAATCTCCTTTCCGGAATTATATTTGGAAAACCTTTTTATGGAAGTGATTTATCTTATGTGCCGGAATCAAAGGCATTTATGCCCTTCATTTCCCTCATTTGGCCGTCTGCGCCGGAATCAAGAGTATTTATGCCCTTCATTTAGCCCATTTCGCTATCCGCGGCGGAATCAAAGGCATTTATGCCCTTCATTTCCCTCATTTGGCCATCTGCGCCGGAATCAAAGGCATTTATGCCCTTCATTTCCCTCATTTGGCCATCTGCGCCGGAATCAAAGGCAATTCTGCTTTTCATTTAACCTCTTTAAGCCATCTGCCCCTTAAACCTCACTCTGCCCGCGCCCCAGCGCAAGCCTCATCCCCGTAACCGCCAGCGTAACGCCCTCCGGCAAAATGTAGTCTTTACGGATGTCAACGTCATGCGACATATGCGTATAGACGGTGCGGGCTGGCTGGACTATCTTCAGCAGCTCTGCCGCTTCCGTCATATCATACACGGAGCGGGTGGACAGCTCAGCGGCTTCATAGTAGAAGCTGGTGCCCAGCACCAGCAGATCAGCTCCATGCATGGGAGCGTACTCCTCCGGTCCGAGTGAGATGGAGTCTGAGCAATACACCCACGTATACTCAGCTTTCTCCAGCTTGTAGGCGTAAGAGTAGCCGTTCTTGCCGTGGTTCACCCGCCAGGTGCTGATCTGCCAGCCGTCCAGCTCAATCCCGTTATCGCATGGAATCATATCAATGTGGCCCCCGAGCCACGGGTACTGCCGCAGAATAATAGGAATTACCTCGGCCGGAGCATATAGCTCTCCTCTGTAGCCCATCCAGCGGCAGGCATCCGCCCATTCCGGCAGCCCGCCGATATGGTCGAAATGGGCATGGGTAATCAGCAGCCTGCGCATATGGCGCAGCCCCTGCAGCTCCATCTGCCGCCGCCAGTCCGGCCCGCAGTCAATCGCAAAGAAATCACTGCCGTTATCTATAAGCACGGATGAGCGCAGCCGGGCATTCTGCCCGCCTGTTCTGGCCTCCATGCAGGTCTCACAGCTGCAGTACACCCGGGGTACGCCCATTGCATCGCCTGTCCCCAAAAACACCAACGTATCCATTCGTCCTCGCTCCTTCAGTTCAAACAGCTAAGATTAGTAACCCTCATTATAGTACATATCGCGGTTCATCTCATCCACTCTCTCCACTCCGCCCCGTTGTCCGCATCAAAAAAAGCCGCCCCTCAACCCTGGAGGAACGGCCCTGCTTCTTCACTTAATCATACCCACCAGCCAGCCTTCCAGCCGCTAAATCCCCGCCAGCACCTGATACCAGACGCCGCGCTTGGAATACAGCGTCTCCCGGACTTCCGTCCAGCCGCCGAGGTAATCTATACCGAACAGCCCGGCCGGAACCGGGTAACGGCTCTCATTGGCTGCATATACCTGCTCGTTCACCGGACGGAAGCCGTGCTCGGCAAACGCTTCCTGCGCAGCAGGTGTCGACAGATAGTCGACCAGCGCCTCGGCAGCTTCCCGCGTGCCCCGCTCATCGACATATTTGTCCACGACAGCCGCCGGATTTTCAATCAGAATCGTATCTTTAGGGATGATTACTTCATACTTCACGCCCTTGGCGATCCGCGCCAGCAGCTCATTTTCATAGGTTACGATGACATCCCCTACGCCGTATTCAAAAGCCGCCATCGAGGCCCGCCCGCTTTTATCCAGAGATTCCACGTTGGCGTGTACCTGCTCCAAAAAAGCTTTTGCAGCCGCAGGGTCCTTTACCCCGGTCTGCTCCTCGGACATCTTCAGCCCCGCTCCATAGATCGCGTTGATATCCCACTGCGCTCCGCCGGAGGTCTTGGGGTTGGGATAGAGCACCTTCACACCCGGCTTGGCCAGATCGGAGAAGTCCTTGATTCCCTTCGGGTTGCCTTCACGCGTCCCCAGTGCCACCACTGAACGGGTAATCATGCCGTCCGCGCCGTGCTCCTTCCAGGTATCCGCCACCAGTCCCGCTTTGACCAGCTTCTCAATATCCCCTTCAAGCGCGAGCAGGGTTACATCCGCTTCAAATCCGCCGGCAATGGCTCTGGCTTGTGTTCCCGAAGCTTCATAGGATTCCTGAAAAACAATCGTCTGGCCGGTCTTGGCCTTCCAGTCCGCTGCGAACAGGGGCAGAATGTCAGCCATCGCATCTTTCACCACGCTATAGGCTCCGACTACCAGAGTAATATCTCCCTGCTGGGGAGCCGCTTCACCATCCACCGTTTCCTTACTGTCTCCGCAGCCGGCCAGAGCCAGTGCGAGCAATGCCAGCATTAGGGCTGCCAGCCATCCGTGCAGTTGTCTGCTCCTTTTGTGAACCCTCATACCGGCACACATCCTTTACTTAGATAAACACAGGCATCGGATCTTCCTTCAGCCCGTTTTCCTGAATCCAGCTGCGTTCGTCATTGAACAGGTAGGCACGGTGGACCAGCACGGAAATCTCCTGGCCCGGTGTAAGTGTCTCCTTCTCAAGCGACCGGTAGGTTACCAGCTTGTGCCCGTTCACTTCTACCTCGACCAGCCACTCGCTGCCGCGGAAATGCAGATGCTTCACGACGCCTTGCTCAGTGGCTGAAGCCATTTTGAACTCGTTCAGATGACCTACCTCGATGTATTCCGGACGGATCAGCGCCTTGGTCGGCTTTCCGCCGCCCGCATTCTTGAAGCCCTTCAGCTCGCTTGCGCTCTCGATCAGTGTCGATTCACCGATAAAGGTTGCCACAAACGGCGTCTTCGGCTCTTTGTAAATATCCCACGGAGTACCCTTCTGCTCCAGCCGCCCCTGATTAATGATCATGATCTCATCGGCCACTTCAATCGCCTCATCCTGGTCATGCGTAACGAAGATCGAGGTGATCCCGACACGCTCAATCAGCTCACGCAGCCATGAGCGCAGCTCCTGGCGGATCTTCGCATCAATTGCCGCGAACGGCTCATCCAGCAGCAGCAGCTGCGGCTCAGGCGCAAGCGCCCGGGCAAAAGCGACACGCTGGCGCTGCCCCCCGGACAGCTGATGAGGATACCGCTTTTCAAACCCCTTAAGTCCGGTAAGCTCAACGAGCTCAGTAACCCGGTCACGGATCGTATTCTTGTTCGCCTTCTTGACCTTCAGCCCAAAAGCGATATTTTCATATACAGTCATGTGCTTAAAGAGCGCGTAGTTCTGGAACACAAAGCCGATTTCACGCTCCTGCGGCGGAAGATTGTTAACCGTTTTGCCATGAAAAATAATTTCACCGCTATCCGGTGTTTCCAGGCCTGCCAGCATGCGCAGAATCGAGGTTTTGCCGCCGCCGCTTGGGCCGAGCAGGCCAATCAGATGACCTTTGGTAATGCCGAAATTAACGTCCTTCACGGCGTGAAAATCTCCAAAATGCTTATTTAGTCCCCGAACCTCTACATGCATCCCTAATGCACACCCTTTCTTCTCTTACTCCATTCCATAAGCAGCAGCAGACCTGCGGAGAATGCCGCCAGCACCAAAGCCACACCGCCCGCAGCGGTTACATTAAAGTTCTCTACATCCTGGTAGACCAGCGTAGTTGCAGTCTGCGTCTTATTCATAATGTTACCCGATACCACGAGCACGGCCCCGAATTCACCCAGCGAGCGGGCAACCGTCAGGATGACGCCATAGATAACCGCCCAGCGGATCGAAGGCCAGGTCACCTTCCAAAAGGTCGTCCAGCCGTAAGCCCCGAGCGTCGAAGCGGCTTCCTCCTGCTGTGAACCAATCTCCTGCAGCACCGGCATTACCTCGCGCACCATCAGCGGGAAGGTCACGAACAGTGTAGCAATGACCATGCCGGGAAAAGCATAAACAATATTGACCCCGATTTGTTCAAAAAGCGCTCCCAGCGCGCTGTCCGGACCGAGCAGCAGCACGATCATCAGCCCGCCGATAACCGGCGATACAGCATACGGCAGATCGACAATGCTATTCAGCAGCCCCTTCAGCCGTTTGCCCAGCCAGTTGGCCCGTACCAGATACAATGCCAGCATAATGCCAAATAGAGTATTGAGCAGCGTAACTACCACTACGACGAACCCCGTCATCATTAGCGCATGCAGCGCCTCCGGCCTCGACAATGATGCCCAGAATCCGCTGAACCCGCCCTTGAACGCCTCAGTTGCCATTTTTCCCAGCGGGGCGGCAATCAGCAGAATGAATACAAGATAGGTAAGGATAATCCATAGTCTTCTCATGATCTTCTCCCCCGCATCTGCAGCAAATTAATCAGCCAGAGAATCAGGAAGGACAAGGTCAGCAGAATGACCGACACCGCAGCGGCACCAACCGGGTTATCACTTTCCACTTCACCGAAAATAAAAACGGAAGATACCAGTGTCCGGCCCGGAATATTGCCCGCTACCAGCACAACTGCACCGAATTCGGCCAGCGCCCGGGAGAAGGCCAGCATACCGCCGCTAATCATCCCCGGAGCCATAGAAGGCAGAATCACCTGCCGGAATACCCGGCTGCTCTTAGCACCCATCGTATAGGCCGCTTCTTCCTCGGAAGGGTCAAGCTCCTCCAGCAGAGGCTGTACCGCCCGGATCACGAACGGGAATGTTACGAAGATCATAGCAATGACAATCGCCGGCTGATGGAAAACAATCTCGAAGCCGAGTGACTCAGCCAGCCTGCCAATCAGACTGCCCGGCCCCAGCAGCAGCAGAATCATCAGGCCCCCGACTGCCGTCGGCAGGGCAAAGGGCAGATCAACCAGACTGTTCAGCAGCGCCTTACCGGGGAAACGGTAGCGGATCAGCACCCAGGCAATCATGGTGCCCAGCAGGACATTTATGACCGTAGCAATGACCGCCAGCTTCAGTGTTAGCAGTACGGATTTCCAGGCAATCGGGTCGCTTACAGCTTCGATAAAGGTGCTGAAGCCAAGCGAAAAGGAATTGTAATATACGCCGAGTATCGGCAAAACAATCAGCACTACAAAGTACAATAAAATCGTTGTGCGAAATCCCCACGTCCAGCCCTTGTGTCTAAGCAGCGAATTCAATTGATGCGTCCTCCCACCTCCGGATATCCGGTCGGTATAGTAGCCATTACGCCCATAATTATTCCTATTAATATACTTGGTATTATAATTATCACTACTTTACCAAAGCTGATTGTGTCCGTCAATTACTTTCGTTCATTTTGGGGTAAACTATAATATATTCATTGTAGAAGGCATTAAGGAGGGGGTACCATTATGCTCCAAACTATTGAAATTTCGACCAGTAAGCGGGACGAGTTACGTGATATAACCCGGGAAGTAGCCTCTTATGTAAAAAAGAGCGGTGTGCGCAGCGGAATTGCCGTTGTCTACTGTCCACACACCACTGCAGGTATTGCCATCAACGAGAATGCCGATCCTGATGTTAAGCATGATGTGCTGATGAGACTGGATGAGGTCTATCCCTGGGAGCATCCGAAGTACCGCCATGCCGAGGGAAATACTGCGTCCCATTTGAAATCTATCACTGCCGGTCCGTCCCAGAGCATCATTATTCATGAAGGTGCGCTGCTGCTCGGCCGCTGGCAGGGCATTTATTTCTGTGAGTTCGACGGGCCCAGACACCGCCAGTATTATGTAAAGATCATCGAGGGATAGCATTTTCTGCAGAAAAATGAAATAAATGCGGCTCCGCCATTTCCGGGCGGAGCCGCCTCTATGCAATTTATAGCTTCTATAACACTTTCACTATGCAAAGTTATACCAATGCACAGCCCTAAAGCGGAAAGCCCGACAAAAGAGCAACCTAGAGACTGCGGCTGAGCACCTTGATATGATTAAGGGCTGCCGGTTTAACATCTTCAAATGATACTTTATCCTGGATATAATAAGAAATAAATCCGTGGGCGGACAAAAACAACGTCAGCGGAACACTCTGCCAATCCTCGGAGACATAGCCCTCTTCTTTCATATGCCTGCGCACAATACTTGCGAATAACTCAAAACATCGCCCCTGTTCTGCACGGCAATAAGCCAGAAGCTCTTCATCCCGGATCATAAACATAATCTCATACTGATGCGGGTGATCGAGTCCAAAACGGATAAATTCCATCACCAGCTGCTCCACCCGGGTCATGCCCTGTTCAGGAGGGTTATTCATTGCTTCACTAAGCAGAGCGGCCACATGATTGAAATCTTCAACCACAATGGCGTAGAATAGCTCCGCCTTTTCTTTGAAATGATAATAGAGTGAGCCATGGCTGTATCCCAGATGCTGTCCGATGCTGCGCATTGAAATTGCACGGTATCCTTTGGTGATAAACAGATGCCTGGCCGCCTCCAGAATCCTCTCTCTCGACAACTCCCGCTCCACTGCTCTTCTTGCCATCATTTATTCCCCTTCGCTAAAGTAAAGCCGCCGCCCTTCTGTAACCAGCGCTTGCCCCTGGGTAAGATCCGTTATCCATGCTACAAAAGCGTCACCTTCATCGTTTCGCGGCAGACACAGCAGCGTTACTGTATCCGTAAAGGAGGTTTCCCCGGTTTTGGTGCCTTTGGCACGCAGCTCATTCTCGACCTTGCCCAGCCACGTGTAGTCAATCTGCACGAAGATCTCGCGCCTCAGCACCCGGGTAATTACTTCTCCAGCCTCAAGCGCCAGCACAGCGCCGTCAGCGTATGCCCGGATAAGTCCGCCTGCCCCCAGCATAATGCCTCCAAAATAACGGGTAACGACGATTGCCACATTTTTAACTTGTTGGTTGCGGATTACTTCCAAAATCGGTTTCCCGGCCGTTCCACTCGGTTCCCCGTCATCTGACTGTCTTTGAATTTCATCTCTTTCGCCAATCATGTAAGCAGAGCAGTTATGCGTTGCATTGCGGTGCTGCTTCTTGATGTCTTCGATAAATTGCATAGCCTCTTCTTCATTGTCCACCGGCATTACATGGCCGATAAACCGCGACTTACGAATTACGACTTCCCGGGACCCGGGAGAACGCACCGTCCGATATTGTTCAAGCATCCTTAATCCAGTCCTTACCTGTATTTAATAACTTGATATAGTTTAGGAGCAGCCCCGGTATGGATAACCTATGGACTGCTCCCAATTACTACATGATATGAATGATCTGCGTCTGTGCTGTAGTGCTATTCAGTAAGTCTGGATTCCAGCTCGGCTTTTTCTTTTTCGTAGCCCGGTTTGCCCAGCAGTGCGAACATGTTCTTCTTGTACGCTTCCACACCCGGCTGGTCAAACGGATTAACGCCAAGCAGGTATCCGCTGATCCCGCAGGCTTTTTCAAAGAAGTAAACCAGATAACCGAAAGTATATGGAGTTTGGTCCGGAATGGTCACAACCAGGTTCGGCACTTGACCGTCTGTGTGCGCCAGCAGCGTTCCCTGGAAAGCCTTTTTGTTAACAAAATCAACCGTTTCACCAGCCAGGAAGTTCAATCCGTCAAGATCGTCAGCGTCGCTTTCCAGCGTAATGTGGTGACGAACCTGCTCAACCTGGATAACCGTTTCGAAGATATTGCGGTTACCTTCCTGAATGAACTGGCCCATGGAGTGAAGATCTGTCGAGAAGTCAACAGAAGAAGGATAAATTCCTTTGTAATCCTTGCCTTCGCTTTCGCCGTACAGCTGTTTCCACCATTCGGAGACAAAGTGCAGGGAAGGCTCGTAGTTAACCAGAATTTCTGTAGTCTTGCCTTTGCGGTACAATGCATTACGCACTGCAGCATATTGATAGCTCTGGTTAGTAGCTACATCCGGATTGTTGAACTCATCGGCTGCGGCTGCGGCACCCTGCATCATTTCTTCAATGTTAATGCCTGCTACAGCAATCGGCAGAAGTCCTACAGGTGTCAGTACGGAATAACGTCCGCCTACATCGTCAGGGATGATGAACGACTCGTAGCCTTCTTCAGTAGCCAGCTTCTTGAGTGCGCCCTTCTCCTTGTCAGTAGTAGCGTAAATGCGTTTGCGTGCTTCTTCCTTGCCGTATTTCTTCTCCAGTGCTGCACGAAAAATGCGGAACGCAATTGCCGGTTCAGTGGTTGTCCCGGATTTGGAGATCACGTTAACAGAGAAGTCTTTGCCTTCAACCAGGTCAAGCAGGTGCGTGATGTATGTAGAGCTGATGTTATTCCCTGCGAAGTATACTTCAGGCGTCTTGCGCTGTTCCTTAGGCAGGTTATTGTAGAAGGAATGAGTAAGTGCTTCAATTGCAGCACGCGCTCCCAGATAAGAACCACCGATCCCGATAACGATCAGAACATCGGAATCACTCTGGATCTTCTTGGCCGCTTCCTGAATACGGGCGAACTCTTCCTTGTCATATGCGGTCGGGAGATCGATCCAGCCCAGGTAATCGGAGCCGGCCCCAGTTTTGTTATGCAGTTGCTCATGGGCTAGTTTAATCGGAGCAGCAAAGTAGTCAATTTCATGCTGGTTAAAGAAGGAAAGTGCTTTGCTGTAGTCAAAATTAATCTTTTTAGACATCGGTTATGGTAACCTCCTGTTTATCTCTTTGAATTTGACACCGTTTGTTACAACTTTATAATCTAGGATACTTTAATTTGCCGGGGCTGGCAAGGTCTTAGAGCACATCCTCCGGCTTTTAGGGTATGTTTTTGAAAGTTACATGAAAACGTTTTCCATCCTGACATGGTTCGCCTTCCCGGTGGAACAACCCCAAGTGCCGTGATAGAATGGTTAAAACACAGCTGGAGGAATGAAACCGGCGGACAAGCCGTTTCAGCTCCGGCAGCGAACCTACAGAGTGAAGGCGGAGATGGAATGAAACAAATCGGCTTTATCGGACTCGGAACCATGGGTGCTCCCATGGCGGAAAATCTGCTGAAAGGCGGATATCAGGTTACGGTATACAACCGTACGTCGGCTAAGACCAAGCCCCTGGAGGAAGCAGGCGCTGCTGTTGCAGCTACCCCGCAGGCGGCAGCACAGGACAAGGATGTTATTATTACCATGATCAGCAATGACGATTCGATCCGTGAGGTTTTTTTCGGGGAGAGCGGTATTCTGGCCGTGCTCAAGCCGGGTGCGGTCATTATTGACTCCAGCACCATTTCTCCCGGACTGGTCAAAGAAGTTGCGGCAGCCGTGGAAGAACGCGGCGGCAGCTTCCTTGATGCGCCTGTAACCGGCAGTAAACCGGCAGCGATTGAAGGAACGCTTGTGTTCATGGTCGGCGGAGATGCCAAGGTTATTGAAGAGAATCGTGACCTGTTTGATACAATGGGCCGTCTGCTGCTGCATATGGGTGAGAATGGCAGCGGTGCAGTCGCCAAGCTGGCTCATAATACAATGGTCGGCATTCATAACGTTGCCCTTGCCGAGGGCTTCTCCATTGCCGTAAAGAACGGTGTTCCGGCAGACAAGTTCCTGGAACTGGTCCAGAACGGCTCTGCAGGCAGCAAGCAAGCTGAGCTGAAAGGCCGTAAAATCATTGAGAATGACTTCAGCAACCAGTTCTCGCTGGCACTGATGCTGAAGGATCTCAAGCTGGCTTCAGCGCTCAGCGATTCCACAGGTGTACCTGCCCCGATGCTTGGTCTGGCCAAGAGCATGTTCCAGGCTGGGTTTACGCAGGGCTACGGGGATGAGGATTTGTCCGCAGTAGTGAAAACTTACGAAGAATGGATCGGCCGGAAGATCGGTTCTGATGCTGCAAGCCAGGAATAGGCTTGTTCCCTGGTCTGACCGGCAGTTTGCCGACCGGGTATTTAATAAATGCATTTAAAGAGGGTGTTTCCTAGCCGCGATGCGGCCGGGAAGCACCCTCTTTGTGCTGATAACTCATCGATTATAACTCCGAGCTGTTTGCCGGCTCCGGTATGATTTGACCCGAGCCTTCATCTTCAACTATCACGCCCTGCTCGTGATCCCCCACAGGCCACTGCAGCTCGGCCATCCGTCCGTCAATCCACCAGTTCCCGCCCGGTGTCCGGGCCAGCAGCCAGTTGCCCCATCTGCCCGATACCTGAACCGTCTGCGGTTCCAGGATCACTACTTTAGGAGCATAAGTATCCGGGTATTTATATGCCGGTACACTCACCTTCAATTCAGCTGCCGCCGCTATCTCCTCGACTATAGCCATCTTTCCAGGAGCGGGGTGAATCCAGCCGGTGCCTTCATCCGCCCGTACCTGATACCAGTCACCTTTTTTGGCGGTTACCTGAAGCATCTGCGGCTGTATACTAATACCGCCGTTTAAGGTCCCAATCTTTGAATACAGCTCTGTTCCGGCCAACACACTCATCGGCTGCTGAAGATACTGGACCTTCTGTTTGTTCAGCCATAAGGAATAGGACTGCATTGCGGAATAGAGCCCTACTGTCCGGTTATCATTCCAGACGCTTGCAAACTGGCTTAACGGCACATTGCTCTCTCCGGCGTATTTAGCTATTTCAATGGTATAACCCGGACGGCCAAACTCCTGAATGAACCAGTCCTTGTACCCTCCGCCTGAAGGATTCTTTTCCGGTGCTACCAGCGAATATCCGGTTATCCGGCTCAGCTCTCTTGCCATCGCCTGATCGCGTGCCACATTGCTGCTCAAGGTATTAAAATGCCAAAAAATGATCTCGCCGGAGCTATGGTAAGAAATCGTTACTTCCGGATCGATCCGGTATGTAAAATCCATCATAAGCTGGACTTCCGGCGCCTGCGCAGGTCTCTGCCCTTTATAATTCTGATATTTTGGAAACGAGCCTGCATTTTTAATAGCGTTCCAGTTCGCCGGATATTGGCGGTTGAGGTCAATACCCTGCATGTTCGCCTTCCAGCGGGTAAAGTTTGAACTGTTGCCGTTATAGAGTCGCAGCGTCTTGGCAAGCTCTGCCGACAGTCCTGCCGTCCCCTGCTGGGACAAAGTAACTCCGTCAGGGTTCACCATCGGCACGATCCAGATGCTCACTTCGTCCAGCAGCCGGCGGACATTGTAATTAGCAATATTCGTATTGTTAACGTAGGCCCCCGCATAAGTATCGATCATTTTCATCAGCACCGTGCTGGTCATCCATTCTCTGGCATGATGAGAGCCGTTCAGGAACAGTACAGATTCCCCTCTGCCCAGCTTCACAGCCCATAGCTGCCGCCCGTATGGGCTCTGTCCCAGCGACTCCATCGATACCAGGTCCGGATGCGCTTTCACTAACCGTTCAATATCTCTCTGCATAATAGTATAGGAATATACCTGATTGGGATTCACAATCGCATCCGCTGCTTCCGCCGGTTTTATTGCTAATACCAGAGTCAGCAGCATGCATCCCCACAAGCCTAACAGAACTTTATGTACCCGCCTGTCCCCCCACGAACGTTTCATATTTTCGCCTCCCACTATTCTATTTACTCTAGCAGCTAGTGGAAGTATATGAGAATGTTGGGATATCGTCAATATTCAACATTTTCTGCGCACAATTCAGGAATGCTGAACTTGTCCCAAAAAAAAAAAGAAGCCCTGCGATTAAGCAGAGCTTCTTTCTATAGTCCAGATGAAATTACAGGTTCGGGTAAGAACAGCAATAATCAGTTAATGCGAATACTTCCAGCGCAAACTTGGAGTTGCCGGGAACGTGGAACGTTTCAGCACCTTTGATTTCTTTCCAGACGTCAGTACCGGGAAGCAGTACCTTCAGATCACCGGACAGAATTTCCATCGTTTCCGGACCTTCCGTACCGAATTCATATACACCCGGCAGCATGATGCCAAGGGTTACCTTGGTGCCATCCTCCAGAATTACGGTGCGGCTGGTTACTTTTCCATCATAGTAAACATTGGCTGCTTTTTGAACTGTTGCGTTGGTAAACTGACTCATGCGCTATTCTCCCCTTTATGTTGATTCCGTCTATTATAGCAGGGCTTTAACGCGGCTGACTACATTTTCTACTGTAAAGCCATATTCTTTCATTACGATATCGCCAGGCGCGGAAGCACCGAATGTAGTGATACCGAGAATGTCGCCCTGATCGCCTGTGTAACGCTCCCAGCCGAAGGTCTGTGCCATTTCAACTGCCAGACGCGCTTTAACCTCAGGCAGGATAACGGAATCGCGGTAAGCCTTGTCCTGTTTCTCGAACAGATCCCAGCTTGGCAAGCTGATTACACGCACATCGATGCCTTCTTCAGCCAGAGCGGCCTGAGCTTTTACAGCCAGCTGCACTTCTGAACCGGTAGCAATGATCTGCGCCTGCGGAGTACCGTTCTTGGCATCAGATACAACATATCCGCCGCGTTTGATGTTCTCACGCACACCATCTACAGTTCCGGCAAGGATCGGCAGATTTTGACGGGTAAGCACCAGTGCCACAGGGTTAGCTGTGTTCTCAAGCGCATAAGCCCAAGCTGCGGAGGTTTCGTTGGCATCAGCCGGACGGATTACAGTCAGACCCGGGATAATACGCAGGGAAGCCAGCTGCTCGATTGGTTCATGGGTAGGGCCGTCTTCACCGACAGCGATACTGTCATGAGTCAAAACATAGGTTACTGGCAGCTTCATAATGGAAGCCAGACGGACAGCCGGACGCAGATAGTCGGTGAATACGAAGAACGTTCCGCCGAATACTTTGAGACCGCTGTGCAGGGCAATCCCGTTCATTGCTGCAGCCATACCAAATTCGCGTACGCCGAAGTAAATGTTGCGGCCGTCATAGGATTCGGAAGTGAATTGGGTCAGGCCTTTCAGGTGAGTCATTGTGGAGCTTTCAAGGTCAGCAGAACCGCCCACGAGCTGCGGAACTCCGGCTGCCAGTCCGTTCAGTGCATTACCGGAAGCAACGCGTGTGGACACGGCTTTGTCTTCTGCTGTGAAGAACGGAAGCTGTGCATCCCAGCCTTCAGGAAGTCCGCCGTTGATTGCTGTTTCAAACTGTGCTGCCAGCTCAGGATATGCTTCTTTGTAAGCTGCAAATTTCTCGTCCCATGCTTTATTTGCGGCAATCCCTTTTTCCTTCACTTCAGCAAAATGTGCACGAACTTCATCCGGTACAAAGAAGTCCTCTTCATATACCCATTTGTAGAAGTCTTTAGTCAGCTTCGCTTCGTCAGCACCCAGCGGGGAACCGTGCGTACCGCCATGGCCGCCTTTACCCTGTTTGTTCGGGCTTCCGTAGCCGATAACCGTTTTAACTTCGATCAGGGTCGGTTTGCTTGTGTCTGCCTGTGCATCAGCAATAGCCTGTCCCAGTGCCGGAAGATCGTTACCGTCCTCAACGCGCAGAACCTGCCAGCCGTAAGCTTCAAAACGCTGTGCAACATTCTCGGAGAATGCCAGGTTCAGCTTGCCGTCGAGCGAAATATCATTGGAATCGTACATTACAATCAGCTTGCCCAGCTTGAGGTGTCCGGCCAGGGAAGCAGATTCCGAGGAGATCCCTTCCATCAAATCGCCGTCGCCGCAGATTGCGTATGTGTAGTGATCGATTACATCATGGTTGTCTTTATTATAAGTAGCAGCCAGCTGAGCTTCAGCCATTGCCATACCTACTGCCATACCGATACCTTGTCCCAGCGGGCCGGTAGTCGCATCAACACCTGCAGTATGACCAACTTCAGGATGGCCCGGAGTCAGGCTGCCCCATTGGCGGAACTGCTTCAATTCTTCCATTGGCAGGTCGTATCCGCTCAGGTGCAGCAGGCTGTACAGCAGCATGGAGCCGTGTCCGGCGGACAATACAAAACGGTCACGGTTAACCCATGTCGGGTGATCCGGATTATGGTTCATTGTTTTGGCAAACAGTTGGTAACCCATCGGTGCGGATCCCATCGGCATACCCGGGTGGCCGGAATTAGCTTTTTCGATAGCATCGATAGCCAGCGTACGGATTGTGGTAATCGCCAGGTTATCCACCGTCGAATTTTCTTCCTTATGGATCGCTTGCTCTTTTGCCTGCTCAGTCATTAAAATAATCCTCCTCTAAATCAAGAATGTCATTTTGACTATTATTGTATCACTAATGCAGAAGCATTACCAATTGTTTTTGCAGAACACAAGCTCTGAACAGCTTATATTCTGCGTAATCCCGCCGGACTATGCATTGGCGCATGCGCAAATATCATCTGGCCGCGCCCGCTGCATACTGGTCTCAAGACCAGGTACTTAGCCTTTAGTCTAGTTTCAGGTTAAGACTAAAGTTTGTTTCCCGGAGCTGGATTATACAGTAAGATGAAGTTACTAAACGAGGTTTTACCGGATTATCCATAACTTCCAGCAGAAAGGAATTCAGAGCATGCATGTACGCAAAAACATCTACATTGTACTGACCGGAACGGGCACAGCCTTCAGCGGCTTAATTAAATGGTTCACCAAGGCTGAATTGAATCATGCTTCCATTGCCTTTGACCGCGGACTGCAGGAGGTATACAGCTTCGGCCGGAAAAAAGTGCATAACCCGTTTGTCGCCGGACTGATCCGCGAGCATTTCGAGCATCCCTTTTACAATACGGCAGATTGCGCTATTTATGAGATGAACGTGAGCCATGAGGAATATGAAACGATGCACAACCATGTGCAGGGCATGATGGAAAATCAGGAGCGCTACAAATATCATCTGCTCGGCCTGATCGGAGTGCTGCTGAACGTAAAATTCGACCGGGAGGACGCTTATTTCTGTTCGCATTTTGTCGCCTCGGTCTGTGAAGAGGCCTCCTGCCGGCCGGTGGCTAAGCCATCCTGCTTCGTGACACCCGAGGATTTCGCAGAGTCGCTGTGCGCGAGTAAAATCTACAGCGGCAAGCTGTCCTACTACATGCATCTCACCCAAGGCACTGCTTACATAAATACTGCAAAAGTACCTGCCTCTGCCGTAGCAGCCTCTAACGCGCGCAGACTCCTGCTTGCAGAAGAACGGGCCGAGGGAATCGTCTAGCGATCCAGCCTCAGTCCGTGTTTATATAGCTATACTCCTGCAAAGACTACTATTTAATCCGGTGACTCTGAAAATAATCCTGCCAATCTCCCTGTATCGTCACCGTCACAATGTCTGTTTTGGTGTTGAATGTATTCCTCGCTGTAAAGGTAAACGTAACTGGCCCACCCGGCAGCTTATCGAACGAGGAATCGTATAGCTCACCGCTCCACAGCGTCTTGCTGCTGTCATTCGCAGCCAGCACAGTATGATACCCTCCTGTCATTGTGACCTCAACGGTATCCGGCATCCCTGTTGCATTCGCCTGCAGCACAAAGCTCTCCCCTGCCCAAAAAACGCTATAGCCCCGCGGACTCTCTGCTGTTCTGCTTTTTTTCATATTATAAGCCTGCCGGTTACCGTTCCATTCCGCCGTATGCCGCACAGCGCCTTGCACAGTCAACAGGTTGACCATAAAGTACTTGCGCGGAGACACGCTGCTCCAGTTAAACCCGTCATACACCTCGATCTCCACAGCGTACTTCTGATTCTCTGCCAACGCTCCAGCGGGAATCTGCCACTGCTGCGCGGATGAAGTCTGTTCCCCTGACTGTACAGTGACTGCACCAGTAGCCGCATTAATAATCCTCAGCTTATAGCGCTGCTGCGCATCCCCGTCCTCATCCTGATAATCCCATTTCATCACAGGAGTAAGTGTGTTCATTACAGTTGGAGTGCTCTGGCTGCTGCTGCCCGGATACGTGAAACTTGCTGTTGGAATGCGGTTGGCCACTGTAATCGTCTGTGTCAGCTCCCTGCTGAGCCCGAGCGAATCTGTTACAACCTGCCTTACGGTAAACGTGCCGTTGGTGCTGAACTGTTTAGTAAAAGTGCTTCGCGTACTGGACAGCCCTTCCGTACCGCCCGACGGCTTAAGATAATATTTGTAGCTGATAGTGTCGCCTTTCAGGATATCCGTATCAGTGGCTGTCCCGTTAATGGTTAGGATATCGGTCCGGTGGATCGGTACAAGCGCTGCATTGCGTCCGGTATTCGTCATAACCGTGAAGCCCGGCTGCGGCGGATTATCGATAATAAACGTTTTTTCATTGGATGGTTCAGACCAGGACAGCTTTGAATAGGCCCTGCCGTAAACTGTAAAGTATTCAAACCGTTCAAAAGTCAGATTTGGCACCTGATATTGCCGTACAGATCCAGCCGGGTCTGAGTTCTCCACACTTTTGGCAAGGATGCTGTCCTTAGTAAAGAACTCCAGGCGGTACTTTTCCTGTACATCATTCTCCGGGTCAGAGTATGCCCACTCTATCAGCGGATCTCCCTGCAGCTCAGCATCAATAATGGTTGGATTGGCAGCTGTCCCCGCAGGCCGGTTTAATATCATCGCCGGTGCCAGATTGGGTACCACATTAACATCTAATGAGGCAACATTTGATTTAGCACCAATCTGGTCAATCGCCCAGTGCTCCAGACGGTAAATACCTGTTTCCGGGAAATTCACTGTAATACCTGGAGTAGTGTAGCTTTTTATTTGCCCGCCGCTGTCTGTTACCTGCCAAAAATACCGCAAAGAACTTTGATCAGCCGTATCAGCGTCATAATCCCCGGAAATGTATTTAACCGTATCGAACTGGTATGCATTAACCGGTCCCTGAATAGCTGCTGTTGGCGCATGATTCAGCACTTTAAAAGGGCGTGTTGCTGTTGAGCTAAGTGCCCCGTCTGAGGCTGTTAAAGTCAGCTCCCAAGGGTTCGCGATAACCTGTTTTGGCGTAAATCCATATAAATTAATCAGACTCTGAACCGTTACTTTCTGGCTGCTGCTATTGCCCACATAGTAATTAGCACCTTTATAATTTGCATTCCATGTGAGGGCAACCTTATCGCCGTCTTCATCCGGATTCGGTGTAAGATTCTCGATTGCTACAATATCATCCCGATAGATTTCGATTAGCATAATAAAGTTGGCCACAGGCGGATGATTCATCACCTTTACCGTTTGACTGTAGGCATTAGACCAAAGTCCGCGGCTATCACGTACCTTAAGAGTAAGCACATAACTGCCTACGCCATAAGCAGCAATATTAGGTGGTGTACTTGCTACTCCCGTATAGGACCATACAGTCTGCCATCCGTCTTTGACTACAGACCATTGATACGTATCCAGCGGATCGTTGTCCGGGTCAAACGACTTATCAGTGATAGCTGTTGCTTTCCTGTAGGATACAATACTTGGTTCGACTGTAAAAAGAGCTACCGGCGCAAGATTTCCTGCAGCTGTTCCCACTGTCCGGACACACCAGTCACTCCAGACGCCAATCGCCTTGTCCCCGTCCATATCACGCACCCTGAGCCTGATCGTATAAAGCTCTGTTGCAGACAAAGCCCCAGTAGGCACGCCGTCTGTCCAAAGCTCCGCGTCTCCTTTTTTATATTGATATTCCCGGGCAGTTAATCCTTTGTCCGGCCTTGCAATATGGTCAAGATCATAGGAGCTGTCCGCTAACTGCAAAGCCCCGCCTGCTAATTTTGCTGAAAACTGGGCTATCGGCTTCCGGTGGACCTGAAATGATAATTGCGTTACATTTTCTCTCCCCCACATCCGGTATTCCGCGAAACGATCGTCTGCTAGAGGGTTGTCACGCGGCTGATAGGTTGCTATGTAGAGGCCCGTCAGTGAAAAGGATTCATACGGCGAGCCCCGCCAGGTTTCCTGATCCGGCAGTAGTCCCATGCTGTTATCAAAATAATTAGGATTATGCTGGTATTTATACCGCTCAGCAATTTTGGGATCTCCTTCATAATCGGTATACGTTGTACTATTTGTAATTGGCGTATTTATAAGGACGAACATACTCCTTTTCAGCCTCTGCCTCACCTTAAATGTCATTGATGCAGAGGCTGAGGTGTTTGACGGATCAACAGCCTTCACTGTTAACGTATAATCACCAGGCGCAATAGCATCTGTTATGGAGTCAATCGGAATGGAGAACCGCTTATTGGAACCAGCCTGAAGAACCGTCGTTTTCTTGTAAAGGACATCTGGAACCTCAATACTAACAGTTACATCGTTGTTATCCGCATCCTGTACATATCCCTCGATGTTAAGAGCGCTCAATCCGGCATCATTTAAAAGGGTTTGACCGCTGGGAGTCGTTAATGATAGCGTTGGCGGGGTGTTAATCTTTAGATCTAAAATAAACTCTTTTTGAATATAAGCCATATTCGACCCTCCACCTGTCGAATAATGCTCCTGATGACTATCACTAAGCTGCACAGCAAATCGGATTTTAGTTGCAGGTCCCTTCAGACTGTACTGATATGCCCAGGGATCAGCTTTGGCCTGTTCGTACTGGTCAATGGCGCCCTCTACTATATTGAGATTCACATCCGTGTCATAGTATTCATGAAATGCCCGTTCGCTGGTGTTATCCCACTCCGTTCTTCTAGTCTGTCTGAGCGTCTGATAATTGTATAATCTTGGGACATCCCAAGCATAGTAACCATAATCCGTTTCGGGAACATCATCTCTGACATCCATTTGTACATTAAATTGCACCATAGATGAATAATAAGAGGTATCGGTTTCAATGTAACGCTGGAGTCTATACGCTACTGGCACAACAGTGTAAGTAAACTCTTTGGTAGTTTTATTATAAGCAAGGTTTGTAATTAACGTCTCCGGTGCGTCAACCTGGATCTTTCCCCACCATGTACCATAAAAATGGTAATTCTTAGTCTCACTCCAGGCTGGAACCACTACATCTGCATACTGAATGATATTAGTATCCAGAGCAGCTGCCTTAGGCGGTGATACCGGAAGATGTTCGGGTGACATGGATATCAGCATGGACAAGCAAAGGAACACATATAAAATCCGTCTCACCATGCCCAGCCCCCTTCCGGCGCCAGGTTAAGCACTTCCACTGTTTTTTGATCCAGATCCTGCCCGCCTGTATCCGCAAAACGGCGGTCTGCCGCTGTAACATACGCTTCGATTGTAGGCTGGCCGAATCCTTCATATGCAACATGACGGATTTCATATTTTCCTACCTGTGTTAATACCAAATTCAGCCGATGCTCATTAGCACCGCTGAAAGTAACCCAGCTTTCATCAGCAAAGCTGCCGTCATTGTCCGAATCATACCGGTATTCCCAAGTCCGCCGGGTAATGTGATCCCCGTCCGGGGAATACGATAAATCGTCTATGCTGACTACTGCTTTATTTCCGTTGGCAGGATCGCGGTAAACACGCCCTGGAATGGATATGTACATGACTGGGGCATCATCCGGCACAATCTCAAAGGTCTGTTCAGTTGTCGCACGATATCCCAATTTGTTCTCTACATAAATCGTAGCCTTATATAACCCTGGTTCTTTAAAAAGGACTTCCTTATATGTAGTAGCTAACAAAGAACCGCTGTATTTAATTCCGGCATCCGTGCCTCCATAGCCTGGAACAGCACTAATGGTAATCTTACTCTTGTTATAATCCAGCGGATAATGCTTAGGGCTTGTACTCCGATCCTGAATGATAACCTTGCGGTTCTGCTTGAGGGTCCCGCTAATTTCAAGCTTTGCTTCCGGGATCGGTTCAACAACATAGACAAAGGTTCCTGCACTGTCCGTTAACATATCTTTATCCGACACGGTTAGCTTTACTGTGTTCTGCCCTAGTTTTGTATTGGGATACCATAACGTAGCTTGCGCCCCGGTGGATGAATATCCCTCAAAAGTAGCGCCAGCCGATTCAAAGTAGTAGCCCACAATATCTCCATCCGGATCATAGGAACCCGAACCATTTGCCTGAAACTCCTCTCCCGCTTTAACAAGGGGCGGAGCAAAGAGTGAAGCTACCGGGGGCTTACCTTTAGTTGATGGAGGGACGGGATCCATTTCTATGCTTGGTTTATGCTTGTACACCTCAACTGTGGCACCTAATTCTACTGGTAAATATTCAATCTTTCCTGTTTTCGTGATTAGAGGATTAATTAATCGTGCAATGGCAGTCAGCTTGTACTCCTGCTGATATTTATCAGGGACACTGGCTATTTTTGAGGCGGGTATCTTAAATTTAAAAGGCTGACTTGTATTTTTCAGTGTTTTTGTATAGCTTTTTTGCGTGGTAGAGGTTGTACTCTCTGCCTCTCTGGCATAAAACACCCACTCCGAAATATTTGAAACATCGGTATAGTTGGCAATATCTCCGGTAATGGTGAGCTGCACCTCTACATCTGCGTTAGCAAATTTATACGGATTGGGATCTGGCTTTAAGACATTGACATACCCGCTGATCGAAGGACCCTCCGGCAAGGCATAATCAAAGGTAACGTTGCCTGCGTAGCTGTAGGTGGTTAGTTTGGCGGTGGCGGAATAATTATAGAGCAAAGTCACATAGTATAGTCGCCCTTCGACCCAATCCCCCTTATCAAAATGTTCTGGCACTTGTTCGGCCCTAAAGCGTCTAGAGGGAATAGAATATTTCACTATAACCTGATCGTTTTGAACATCTACAGTTGCTGAATCTTCCAAAAAACCTTTTGTTTCAAGTTTAATACTGGATTGTACAATGCTGCTGTAAGGGACGATTGTTCCATCATCAGTTAACCATGTGGCTGTACTTGGATCTGCGGGTCTTGACTTTGTTGTTACTGGTGTAACTGGGGGAAGTTCTGATGGAGTTACGCTATCTGCAGCTTTGACGTCATAGGTTTCATTAGTATCTCTGGAAGGAATATAATTATTGATTTGCCAGCGTCTTCCGTCAGAGTAACGCCAGATGGAGTTTCCGGGTACACTCTCAAAATTTACATACTTGATAGGTTTTCCAGGTAACTGTAGTGTATCTTTACCAGTAACAGTATATGTTCTGTCCTGTGCATTGCCCTTGAGAATAATCTTTACTTTTCCATTTTCAATTGAAATTGAGCCAATTAAATCATTATTCCCATTATATTTTAACGTATTAGTTTTGATAGCAGATGCACTAACTCCACTTGGTAAATCAAGAATGAAGGTCTTGGCACTATTATCAGAACCTGTCAATCCTGTTTTAGTAGGTATCGCCACAGAAGTAGTCTTAGTATCGGCTGCATAAACAAACTGATTTATAGGTGAAATTAGAATAACTATAGTAACTATAAAAGTAGTAAACCATATTAATATATTTTTCATCCTACTTACCTTTTCCTACCGCAACCTCTATACCTTCCCAACCACTTTTAGATTTAAGAAATATATTAAATTCTGAAAATACATCATCATATAAGAATGCTTGATAAGTAGATATCTTTTGATCTGGATTAAGTTTCCAGTCCCATATTGCCTCTGTACTATTTAACTTAGAAGACAATTTTCGGGGCATATCCGTAACTGCCCTTTTATCACCACCGAAATGCATTTGCCACTTTTCATTTAAATCTTTTGAAGTAACCTGTATAACTGACTTACTATTATTCTGGATCGTGATTTTTGTCCAAATAAAATATTTCTTATCCCCGTAATACCCGTATTTTTTAATGAGAGATTGGGCCGTTGCTGAGCTGGACTCATAGATCATAATTTTTTCGAGCGTATAACTAAGCCCTTCTTTTTCAATAGTTACCGGCAGTTCAACTTTCTTAACCAGCCCATACTTAGCAAGATTGTCTCTCATAATTGGCGCTGCTGTAGCTTTTGCCGCCGGAGTTGCTGCCGGTTTAGTTTGCGCTGCAAATACTTCAGCCCCCCCGCTATAAGGCAGGACAAGCATGGATACTGTTGCCGCTGTAAGAATTGTTTTAATAACCGTTTTTTTCATATTGATCTCTCCTTTAATAGTTATTAGATTTCAAAGTCATTCCTAAGTCACTCTACGCTAATAATTCACTCACCTAATCATCCGTCCGATACTCCTGCACCGCCGGTACGATAATAGCCTCCTGGACTTTTGACCGTGAAATGAGGACGGGATGCTGCGTCTCGATAACAGCGATGACCGAAGGACCTTGTATGTATTTGGTAATGCCATAAACACTGTCTTCATAAAGAAGCGGAAAAGTCACTCCTGTGGAATCATCCACGATAACGAACTTAACAATCTTCACCTGATCCTGCAGTCTGCTGCCTGCCAGTGGGGATAAGCCGTCATCAAGTCCCAGATTGTATTGAAGCGTCTGCCGGAAGGTGGAGTACGCTTCAGCTGGATCAATGACCAGGCGGCCCCGTGCCCGCTCGGCTTCATTAAGCTCCTGTGACGCATCATGTACAGCCATGTTGTTGGCATCCTTCAGCATGCTGCGCAGAATGTCCCACTCCTGATTTTGAATCTGAAAAAACCAGGAGTAGACAAAGATCAGCAGGACAAAAGCCAGTTTAATCACATAGTCCATAGCTCAGACCCATTCCTCAATTAATCTACATATTCACTCATGATAGAACCATGCCCATAATAATGAGCCGGCTGCGACCCACTGGAAAAGTTGTAAGGAAACAAATTCAACCGCGGAGCTTTAATATACACGTCTAGCCGCTGTTTACGCTCCTGTACCGTCTCCGTATTGCTTGAAATAACGATCGAAGCTTCCGGAAAGCCGACAGCCTTCAGATTGGCAATAACCTCATTTTTCATAGAGCTGGTAACCAGTCCTTCAGTAGCTGCCTTTTGCGTGATGTAAGAAGTGTTGGCTTTGACCTGCAGATCAAGCAGATAATCAATATAGGTAAAAATAGGCTGCAAGAGGATAAACAAGACCAGCCACATGAACAAAGCCCGGAGGACCGTTTCCTTCAATTCAGTCCCTCCTTCTAGTACTGCTCAACTTGCTTGGTATGTTCGATGATATCATCCTGGCTGCCGCCGATTATATTGGTAGCTGCCGCGATAAAAATCCCCGCAATCACAAAACCGATAGCCAAAAACATGGCAACTGAAATTGAATCTTTTTTCATACCGGATCAGACCAAAGGAAGGATCGTTCTACTATCAGCAGCAAGCGGTTGTTGTTCCAGAGGCCGGCTCATGCTTACACCAGGGATCGTCGGTCTGTTGTCATCTGCAGCACCCACTACATCGCGGACTACGGGAATGAGGATAGCGATAACAATGGCCACACAAAGGAACCCGATAGCGATGAACAAACCAGTCGAAATAGCATCTTTTTTCATTGTAAATATCTCCCTTTTTATTTTATATTTTTGGTCATTGCTTGAATATAACAAAATCCTCATAACTATAACTCCATAGCTGCTACACCTGTATCACTGAAACATCCCTACTCCGTTAAAATTACCTTTGATCAGCATAATGTACTGCATAGCGAGCGATACGATCATCAGGAATGTAGCGATAGAAGGAATCACGTTGATGATGGTGGAAACGTCGCCGATGAAGGACCACTTTTTCAGATACTGATCACTGGAGATTTTGGTAATAATCTTGCCTTGCTCCCGCAAATAATTAGCAGCCTCGTTGTCGTCGTCCATTCCTTCAGTTGCCAGCAGAATCGAACGGATATCGTTGATAAAAGCATGCCCTGCCGGGAATCCGCCGCAAAACCATTCAATCGCCTTCTCCGTCCCCTCATCCACCGCCCGCTCAGACAGCTCGTACAGCTCCTGCCGGATATAATGAAATTGATTGGCCGTCCCTGCGCAAAATGCACCGAACTGCACATACCCGCGCTTACGCAGCCGGTTGTTTTCATATAGCCGGATGAAGGAGATCAGCTCACCGTCCTTTTGGATCAGTGTCTTTTGATGCAGCCAGGCAAGCAGCCAGCCAAACGGCAGGTAACGCATCGGGCTGCTGATAATCAGAATTAGAAGAGCTACCAACAAGTCCGTACTGGAAAAAGGGGCCACCTGCACAAACCCGCCAACCGCCTGAACCGCCAGGTACAACAGTGCCGCCGAATAGCGGAAAATCGTGATTTTACCTGCAGACACCGAAAGTCCGCTGGATTGCAGCAGCTGCTGCAGCCGTGCATTCTGAACCTTTTCGCCAAGCGCTGTCCACTTGATTCCCAGCCGTAATGCATAACGTTCCTGCTTGCTGCTGCTGCTCACAAAAACAAGCAGAGAGAGATAAGTAACACCACACACGGCAACCAACAGCAATAATCGTTCCATCTTTATAACACCTCAGTGGTAGTCCAGTTTGGGCCTGGCAAGAATCGTACTGATAATAAAGGAAAGAAACAGCCCGGAAATAATGACCATTAGAAAGGCAAGCCCCACCTTTGTCTGAAACTGCAATTTGAAATAGACGTCAGGCTTCAGCATATACATAAAGGTTCCGACAGAGGAGACCAGCACAACTAAGTTACCGTAAATTCCAAGGCTGATCGCATCCCGGCTGCCTGCTTTTACCGTCAAAATAGTCTCGCGCTGCTGCTCCATCGAGCGGTTCAGCATCATGAGTGAGCTTTTGAGATGACGGGTGCCCTCTTTTTCGCAATACAGCAGATCTGACACAAACTCTATGGCAAAAGTAGTGCCAATCGCACCCGAGAACCGCATCGCCTCCTCCTTCAATTCGAATTCATTGCTGTAATTGGCAAATCCCGCACCCAGCAGTCTCAGCGGAGTTTTCAGCACATTGTCCACAGTCAGATGATCTGCCGTCCTCGATAAAATACTGTCCACCGACAGGTGTGTGAATTTGGAAGCAATTTTGATCACGTCGAGCAGATCGTAGCTGCCTCGTACCTTACGCTGGGCATAGGTGTATCTCATCCGTAGATACGGAATGCTCGCCGCAATGACCGATACAAACAGCGGAAGACGCCAGGCCTCCTCAATCGGCATCCGTTCCCCGAAGCTGATCCCTTCCAGAAAAGGATTGCTGAAGCTCATATGGCCAGGCAGCTCCCTAAGCGTAAGCAGTGTGGACAGGAAGACTGCCGCGAATAAGAATACGGTGCGCATCGTGAACCGCATTATACTGATTCCGGGTTCATATCTCCGGTGTGCAAAATACAGCAGATCATCCAAGTGCCGGTACAGCCAGATCCGCTTGTCTGGTTTGTTGACTTTTTTGCGGAGCAGGCTCCTCCTGAGGTTCATCTGCAGATCGATTTTCTGCCCAAGCTGCCGCAAATGCCGTTCAACCAGCGGCTTCACCATCAGCCATAGGCCATAAACCACCAGCAAATGCAGGGCCAGGCGGATGATGTAAAAGACAAGCTCCACGCCTACCGCCCCCTCATTCGTTCAGCACAATCTTTGACTTCAGGCTTTCCTTCAGCGGCTCCTCCATCGGCTTCATTGCTGCCAGGTGCCCCAGTTCCCGGATGAACTTGCGCATAGCTGCGGCATTCTTTTTGCTCATTTTGGTCATCAGCTTTCCGGTCAGCTTGTCATTATAGCTCCAGGCTGCCCGCTCCTCCTCCCAGCGCATCAGATCATTGGCAAATACCGAATTACGCTCTTCGTCATAAAACACCTCGGAGATCCGGGCCAGCCGCTTTTTCCCGTCCGGGACACTTTCCAGAATAAACACCAGCTCACAGGACTTCAGCGCGGAGATCAGATGCCCCTTCAGGCTGCCGCCGATCCGTGTCGAGACTGCAAAAGCACCCTGGTATGGAATATCCTCAGAATCCACCGTATGAAAAGTCCCCGTAATCCCGTCATAGCCCTTCTCACCGCTCCACAGATAAAACTCCCACTCGTTATACCTCATTTCCGTCATGTAGAGGATGTTCGGATCATGGCGCAGCGACTCTACCCCTACCTCCATCAGCTCTTCGTTGGCAGCCTGAATAGGAATAATCCGGTGACCTTTAATCTGATACGGCAGAATCGACTCCGGATGCTTCTCGATCATCACCACACCCATGCAGGAGCTGGAGCCCAGCAGCTGTTCGCCAACAATCGTGTTGGCAAAGGTTGTTTTGCCTGAACCTACAGCTCCCGCGATGATTGTGTTACGGAACGTGCCAGCCAGTGCCCGGATCAGCTCAATGGCTTCCGCCGGGATACATTCTGTTCCCGCCTGATCCTCCAGATCAAGAAACTCCACCACCTGGCGCCGCATGGAAATGGTCGTAAATCCGTCCCACACCCTGGGCGATACCCAGATTGCGAGCCGGATGAACCGGCCGGGCCACAGCGGATCATCCATTTTGAACTCTACCGAAGGGTTATCTTTATTGAGCTTTTTGTTCGGATCGCTTTTGAGGAGAGATCGCTTGAGCTGCTCTACCCGGTCCAGCGAGGGCATATCATACGGATAAGCTACAAATTTGCCGCGGTGATTGTAAAAGATCTGCCGCCCGATCATCTGCAGTCCGGTCGATTCACTGTAGGCTCTATCTGTAAACCAGCGGTAGGCCGGACCAAACCCCTTCCATTCGTGGAAAAGAGCCTCTGCCGCAGTACCGTAAGCCTCCGGCACATGGCCGGTAAACGGGGTTTTGCGTAAATATTTTTCAATTTCATTCATGAAAAAGCTTACCGCCTGCGGATCACCAATCAGCGCCTTGGCATTCAGCTCGAAATAGCCGTCCTCCTCCCGCTCCAGTCCGGCATTCATATCCTGCTTCATCTTTTGCAAAAAAGCATAGAAATCTTCTTTCCCGGGCTTACTGGTTCGCAGCACACTCTGCTTCAGGGAAAAGAGGGGCCGGACTGCCGGCAATATATCATCTGGACAATCATCTGGCTGAATGAACGACAGCTCATTTTCCTGCGGGTGCTGATTTAGCCCTCCGGGCCTGACATACCGCTGTCCGCTCAGCCTGCGCGGCTTCTGCCACATTTCCTCGCGGTATTCAATCATTGAAAGATCCCCTTCTTCCGAACTTCCAGGGCAAGCCCCAGTGACACCAGCAGGGCATGAACCTTATCGTCCGTCTGCTGAAGCTCTTTTTTCCCTAAAGGCAGGGTGTCCAGCAGCGGCTGATAGTGCGGCAGCTCAAGCAGAATTTCACAGCCAAAGCGCAGGGCCAGATTTTTGGGTGAGGTCATTTCCTCTACATTGCTGCGGTTGATGATCCACTGAAAATCCTGCGGCTGCAGATCCATATGCCCGGCCAGCTCCATAAGCGACTGCAGCCTGTATTCGTGCCTCGGATGTGTAACCATCATGCGCAGTGCTGATTTTTGCATTCCGGTATACCATGCGGCGCTTTCGGGAATCGATCCAAAGTCAGCCACCACCACATCTGCATGCACACGTGCTTCTTCCAGCAAGTAGGCAATCTCCTCCTCCTGATAATCATGGACGCTCAAATAGTCAAAGTTTCCGGGCAGATAAACATATCCGTCCTGCTTAACCAGCCCTTCGAAATCCTCGCCGTGAAGCATTTTACCGGTGATCCGCGGCCGCAGTCTGTCGAGACTGATTGCCGTTTTACGGTCATAGCCGGGATCATACAGGTCCAGTCCCAGCAAAATCACACGAAACCCTGCTGCAGCAATCCGTCTGGCAAACAGCCTGGCGACACTGGTACAGCCGATTCCCGGACCTGAACCGAAAAAACCGACCAGATTGCCGCGTTCCACACGCTCCTCCTCTACGATGTAACGCAGCTTTTCGATAATTGCCGGTGCTGTAGAACGCGGGGGTACAAAGAATATCCCCAGACCTTCGCATAGCATATGAATGGCCTGATAGCCGTGCACCCCTCTTTGCAGATACAGGTAGAGGATCGTAGACTGTGTGTATTGGCGGCTTAGTTCAGCTAAAACGGAAACAGGCACCTGTTCACTTGTTACCAGCAGCAGATGGCCTGCGGCTTGCGCTGGCTCAGGCAAAACATTTTGCGTAATAACCGTAAATCCGGCCAGCTTGATCTCATTAATCGTCAGCTGCTCGATGCCCAGACTGAATATTTTCATATATGCTCCCCCTTTCTATTCGACACGTACAATCCACAGCTTCAGGCCCTGCTCCAGATACTGCCCCAGCAGCTCACCATCACTTTTCTTGAGCTTTAATTCCGGCGCCGCCACCTTACCGGTAGAAGTAACGCGGTTGTTGGTATTGCCGTTTTCCGAATCAAGCACATCATTGTTATCCTCTGAACGCACATAATTTACGGTTACGCCGCTCAGAAATACCTTTCGGGCAGGTGCAGCCGCCTCAGCATTCACAGAATCGTTACCGGGAACAGCTGCACCTGACGGCTGAAGGCTGCTTCCGCTATCAGCGCTTCTGCTCCCTGCCCGATCCGCTTTATCGCCTTCGACCAGATAGATATCTACCTTGTCCCTGCTGCGCAGCGAGCCGTTAATTGCGTAAATCGCTTCCTTGGGAATAGGGAAAATCCCTTCATCCGCCTGAGGCTCCAGATCACTGACATCCACCAGCGATGAGGTGAGAATGCTGCCGTCCATCAGATTCACATTGGTGATCTTGTCCTTTACCTGGCTGAACTGTGTAATAACGCCTGAGGGAATGTCCTTGGTCTGGACTGAATCAAGATAGAGATCGCTTTGCTGCAGCTGAACATTTTTCGGAATAAACCCGCCGTCAGCCGCTTTAATTTTGACTACTGTCTGGGACAGCACATAGGGTTTGAAATAGAGATCGTAGCCGAGCAGCCCGCCAAATCCGGTGAACAGAATCAGAAAAGCAAACAAATAATTGCGTTTTAACAGTTGTCCGCGTTGTGAAGCCAAGTCTTAACCTCCTTCAAAAGCCGGTTTTTGGGCAACAAAAAAGGCATTCTGGCAGAGATCGCCAAAATGCCGGTAAAATGCTTTTTTACCTGTAATGCTCTTCAAAACTATTAGGTTAGTTAAACACTACAGTCTTATTGTGATGCACCAGAATACGGTCCTCAATATGCCATTTAACCGCACGCGCCAGCACAACCCGCTCAATCGTACGGCCGATCCGCTTCAGCTCGTTCACATCATCGCTGTGGCTGACCCGCTGCACGTCCTGCTCGATAATCGGTCCGCCATCCAGCTCTTCTGTTACATAGTGGGCAGTCGCTCCGATAATCTTAACCCCGCGCTGGTATGCCTGCGCATAAGGCTTGCCGCCGACGAACGCCGGGAGGAACGAGTGATGGATATTGATAATCCGGTGCCGGTAATGCTCGATGAACGATGGTGAGATAATCTGCATGTAGCGGGCGAGAATGATTACATCGATGTCGCTGCCGATAACCTCAAGCTGGCGCTTCTCGGCTTCAGCCTTAGTGTCAGCCGTAACCTGAATATGATGGAATGGAATCCCAAAGGATTCGACGTACGCCTGCATATCGGTATGGTTGCTGACAACCATCGCAATATCCGCATCCAGATCACCGGCCTGCCATTGCCAGAGCAGCTCAACCAGACAGTGGTCTTCTTTGGAAACAAAGATCGCCAGTCTTTTCTTATGGGACACATTAAAAATCTGCCACTCCATCTTAAAGCGCTCAGCCACTCCGCCAAAAATATTGCGTACTTCATCCAGCCGCTCATCAAGCTTAGGCAGATCAAACTCCACTCTCATGAAAAACATACCGCCGTCCGGGTCCATTGTGTACTGGTCTGACTGGACGATATTAGCTCCATGCTGATACAAAAAATGTGAAACAGCAGCTACAATACCCGGCCCGTCCGGACAAGAAATAAGCATACGCGCCCGGTCCGGATATTGTCCGCCTGAAGAATGATCTCTTTTTACATGTAATTCCATAGTCCCCTGTCCATCCTCTCATCTTCTAGCACATTCTGTAGTTTTGCTTAAGCGTTCACGAGTGCCTGTCTGCCTGCCAGCCAGGCGATCAGGCGCTGATTGACAGCTTCCTCGCTAAGCTGCGGGAAAAGACCGGCTGCCAGAACATTATCATACAGCCTTTCCAGCGGTTCACGCGGGTCAGCCTTTTTGGCTTTGGCGTCATTCTTGAGCAGCTCCCATACATCGAGCACGTACCGGCGCGAATCAAGCTCCTGCTTGGCGAAAAACGAATGCAGCTCCTCCACTTCCTGCAGAAATTCTGCACCAAAGCGTTCTGCCACATTACCGCGCAGCAGGGCGATTTCGATCTCGTACATCGGGCGGAGCTTCTTGGCATCCTTCCCGATCCATGGGGTCTCCAGAATAAACGGCAGTCCGGCAAGCGCCTCGTGGTGGACGACCTTATTAATCGTCTCGAAGCCGATCCAGCCTGAACCAATCGGAGTATGACGGTCTTTACCTGCTCCGCGCGGATTTTTACTGTCATTGATGTGGATTACACCAAGCCGCTTGAGGCCGATGATCTCATCGAACTGACGCAGCACCCCATCCAGGTCGCCAACAATATCGTAGCCGGCATCATGAATGTGACAGGTATCCAGACAGATCGACAAGCGCTCGTTATGTTCGACCTTGTCAATGATAGAGGCAATTTCCTCGAAGCTGCGGCCGATTTCTGTACCTTTACCGGCCATCGTCTCCAGGGCAATATGCACTTCCGTCTCGTTCGTACCGCCAAGCACTTCATTCAGTCCATCGGCAATCCGCTGGATACCGTATTCGGCATCCTTGTCTGTATAAGCCCCCGGATGAAGCACGATATGCTTGACCTCCAGCTGATGGGTACGGCGGATCTCCTCCTGCAGAAAATCAACAGCAAGCTGATAGGTATTATCCTTATAGGAACCCAGGTTAATGATATAGGGAGCATGAACAACAATCTCTTCAACGCCGTTTGTTTTCATTGCCAGCTTACCTTCAGCAGGGTACATCGCTTCAATCGGCTTGCGGCGTGTATTCTGCGGCGCCCCCGTATATATCATGAACGAACTGGAACCATACTCATTTGCTTCATTGGCTGCGCTCAAGAGACCCTTGTCCGCGCAGGACACATGTGAACCTATTTTCAGCATGCCTTATTTCCCTCTTTCCTTCACGAATTAACCCTTATTCTACCGTGATCGGGAAAATAAATCTAGGCAAGCCCCGGCAGGCCGCTTCTGCTTCGCAAAACTGTACAAATACGCTATACTTTAGATGAGATTCAGGTTTGTGACAATCATCATTGTCAAAGGCGGTGTATACATGTTTTCTGTATCGGGATTCAGGATATTATCGTCAGGACCAAGCAACTGGTTTATGAACTCCATCGCATTTTGGACCTTTTTACTGCTGGGCTGCATGTGTATCGGCGGTTTTTTCATGTTCCGCAAGTTCCTCAAGGTGCTGCCCAAAGCGGACGGCAAGTCCAAGCTGGACTGGCAGAACTATTGGGTGGAACGCAGCCGGCCGCTGTGGAGTGATGAGATGAAGGCTTTTCTGGACCAGCTGGTGCAGCCGGTACCCGGACCCTTCCGTGATATTGCCAAGCATTCCATCGCTGCCGAGATCGGCAAAATCGCTGTTGAAAGTGAAGCTCCGGCGGTGACCCGGGAACACTGCATTAAAGGCTATATCGTAGCTACCCCGCGCCGGGACAACAAGTTCCTTGTTTCTTTTCTCGAAAAGAACGGAATCGACTACTCTCCCTACCGTCATCTGATCAAGTAGGCCGCATCCTGAAACGGAGGATTTATGCATGAAATATATTATCTGCGGCGGCAGCGGCTTTATCGGCCGTGAGCTGACAGAATTGTGGCTTGCAGCCGGACATCAGCTCATTGTAGCCGGACGTACGCTGCCCATAGCCGCCTCTTCTCACCCTGCGTTAAGCTATACAACCTGGGATGACCTCGCAGCCACCCCGGAAATAGCCGAAAATGCCGATGCGCTGGTCAATCTTGCCGGCGCGTCACTCAGCCAGCGCTGGAGCGCTGACGGGAAGCGGGCCATTATGCAATCCCGGCTTGAAACAGTTGAAGCTGCCGGCAAGCTGATTGCGGCGCTGGAGCATAAACCGGCTGTTATCGTTCAGGCTTCAGCTGTCGCCATTTACGGCACATCGCTAACGGATACTTTTAATGAGGACTCTCCTGCCCGGATAGTGGATTTCCCCTCAGAGGTAGTCAAGACCTGGGAATCCGCTGCAGATGTTGCTTATCAGGATATACGGCTTATCAAGCTGCGTACTGGTGTTGTGCTCGGCAACGAGAGCGGAGCCTTCCCAAAGATGAAGCTGCCCTATAAGCTTGGCTTCGGCGGCAGAATCGGCAGCGGAAAGCAGTGGCTGTCCTGGATTCACCTTGAGGATATTGCCCGGCTGATCGACTTCTGCATCATTACCCCGGAAATAGCCGGACCCGTTAATGCCACCGCCCCCAATCCGGTGACTAACGAGCAGTTCGGCCGGATGATCGGCAAGGTCTATCATCGTCCGCACTGGTTCCCGGTTCCTGCTTTTGTGTTAAAGGCCGGTGCCGGCGAACTGTCGGAAATTTTGCTGAAGGGCCAGCGGGTACTGCCCGCCAAAGCAGTAAACCACGGCTTCTCCTTCATCTACCCGACTCTTCAGCCTGCAATCGAACAGCTGAAATCAAAGGAATAATGATCTGTTCAAGCAGAGCGGAAGGTGTAGCTGCCCTTAATAATTGTAAAGACGCTCCCTTCAGTCAGCGGGTATTCCTTATAAGGAATCATCGGGCTCCCCTGATACAGAGTCCCATTTCGCGAGTCCAGATCCTTAATGATATAACCGGCCGGGCCTCTGGATATTTCCGCATGCACTCTGGAGACCCCCTCAGACTTCTCTACATACTGGGCCACATCAGGTGACCGGCCGATGATGAAGCTGCCACGGTCCAGCTCAATCTTTTCCGGTGCACCATCCTCCTCTGCGCCGGTGCGTTCCAGGAAAGGACAAGCACGGGCGGGCTGCACTTTCTCATGTCCGGTAAACGCGCTATCGCTGGCCGTTAACAGTGCAGTTGCCGCCACTGCAGCGGGCTGAGGCCGCGTCGGCCCTGCATTTCCGGATAAAAAGCTGCCGGAATCCTGTCTCACCTGTATAGGCGGCTTCTGTTCAGCACCTTGCTGAACGTGAGGCTTGGCCGGCACTACCGGATTTCTGCCGAAGTCCCACTCTGCATTCTGCAATTTACGGCTCATGCGGCTTTTCCCGGCTTCCGCTGCCTCAGTCTCCGGCAACTCCCTGCTTTCGCTCCCGCCAAGGTTACGTACAGACATAATCCTCCCTCTCCACACCATCCAGCATACAACCGCAAGTATAGCAGTAACAGCAAGACAAACAGCCAGCCATAGCATTTCCGGCCTGTCCAGGTACAGGAACTTCCAGAGCAGAGCATCGGCCAGAACAGCTCCCAATGCAGTATAAGTTTTATAAGGAGAAGAGACGGCAGCCATTCCTTCTTCAGCATCATCCAGATCAGCGGCATCCTCGTCTTCGCCCAACCTCAGCTTTGGCATTACATTTCCCCAGCCCTGCTCCCTGCCATAACTGCTGTTAGCTGCGGTCTCCTCCAGGCGGTTTAAGGAATGCCTTTGTTTTAGAGGAGCTACAGGAGGTATAGGTGCCGAAGAAGGTACTCCCGTTACATAAGCCCTCGGTCCCTGCTTATGCTGTGCAGTCATTTCTCCGGATACAGCAGTTCCGCCGTGAGAAGATGCAATTACAGGGACAGCTTCTGGATGATCTGCGAGCTTACCTGCGGAATGATCTTCGGCGAGCAGCTCTGCCAGCAGGCTTTTCAGCCCGGACGGGGAAAAATCTCCACTGCCGCAATACTGAAGCAATCTCTGCAGCCCGCTTCCCGATAACTCGGTCACCGATGCCATAAGCACCATCACGAGTGCCTTTACTGCTTCACCGGGAGGTATGAGTGATTCGGCGTGCTGCAGTGGTATGTAGGTAAGATATACCTTGCCGCTTCCCAGCGGTCCCTCAATAAAAATATAGTCCTTGTGCAAAGCATACTGCTCTACCCTCAGCATATACTGCCTGCCTTCTTCCATCCCCCGGGCAATCTGCAGCAGCAATCCGAATAGGTCCGCCATGCTGAGCTTTTCACTTTTCAGCAAATGGCTAAGCATTTTGCGCCGGGAGACGGCATATTCCAGCGTTACCTTAAGATCAATTTCCCTGAGCAGCAGCCGCAGATGATGGGGGATTGAAGTGTTCATCAGCATCTTCGCCTGTACCATATTGAGCTCCGCCAGGGATAATCCTTCAATGGTACCAAGCTGCATGGAGATACCGTCCTGTTGTATAAAGTCACAGTTTAATCCGAACAATGCATTATTCACCTCCCGATCTAAAAGCAGAAATAGGTATATAGAAATCCGGGAATCACGGCCAGCATAAACGGAAACCGTAGCACTTCACCGTCAGTGCCGCTTCTTAAGAGTGCAGGCCTGCGCAGCAGCAAAAGTCCGGCGGTTCTGCTGAGCGTACTGCGGATTCTTCTAACGGTATCCCGTCTGAACAGCACGATGATCCAGCCGATTACCGCCCCGAATAAAATCGAATACATGATGACCTGAAGGCTGAACCATATCCCTGTCCAGGCACCAATACCGGCAAAAAGCTTCACATCCCCCGCTCCGACTGCTCCCATAAAATACATAAGCAGCAGAACGGCAAATCCCGCAGCCGCACCGGCCAGTGCGAATAAAAGCCCGTGCCATCCGGATACAACAATCCTTGACATTAACCCTGTTATTAAGGCAAGTACGGAAATCCAGTTAGGTATCTTCATCCACCGCAAGTCTGTGACAAAGGCTGCCGTCAGAATGAACAGACAGCCCCAAAAGGCCCACCCTGCCATCGGTTTCCCTCCTTCCGCTAAAATCTTTTTACAACTGTAAAAGTCTCCGTAAGGCTGGTACCATCCTCAAGGGTAACGACAAATGTCCAAGTTCCGGGTGTCGTATTCACCCCGATCTTCCATTCCCATTCGATATAGCCGGATTCATCGGCCTGCTTCCAGCCTAAATACTTGGCTGTACTCTGGCCGCTCTTATAAAAGATCGACAGATTCGCCGTTTCCCCCGCGGGAACCTTAACTTTAATTTTGCCCTGCTTGTTGGCAACTCCCGGATCAGGCTTCTCCAGGACTATAATAAATCCTTGCTGCCCTTCATTCCCGCTTTCCCCGCCCTGGCCGGACGCATCTGTGTTCCCCACCCATATGCGTTCCAGGCTGCTGGCTTCAAGGACAATCGGCTTATTCAGAAAGGGCACCTTCATCGGCAGCTCATAACTGACTACCAGCCCGAAATAAGGACGCGTACCCTGCTTCAGATCAGGAATAGTAACATTCGAAACATGGAGCCGTTCATAATCCAGCCAGTCTGTGGCCAGATAGGGCTTCATTAACGGTTTAAGCACATGATCAAGTACAGCTTCCGAAGCCTCAGCCTGTAGCTCCTGCAAAGGGCCCTCCGCCCGTTGCACCGCCGCTTTGACCCATTCATCGACAGGTGCAGGCAGCCCTTCCACGTAGCTGCTGCTCCAATCCTCGACTGACAAGCGGGGAACAGTCCATTTTCCGGTGGACATGCCTCCGGCTGCTTCGCCAGTTGTATCCTCTGCAGCCGCCCCTTTCTGCGCTGCCAGCGCCGCCGGATAAATATGCGTGGAAATCACCTTGACCGTGTCCGAGGCGGTACTCTGCAGTGCCGTTGAGTACAGGGTCATCTGAATAATAAAAATCAGGAACAGGACAAACAGCAGAAACAACGGAAGGACCATCGCCGCTTCAACAACCATGCTGCCTTCATTCCGCTGCTTCTTCGGACTCTGCTTCCAGCACTTCATTCTTCCCTCCTTCTGTTAATAGGAAAAGTCAGCCTGCTCCGCACGGTAATACGCCTTACCTTCCACCCCGCCCGGCAAACCGGAGGTATAATCCAGCAGCTTGACTGCTCCCGGCAGGAACCATAGCCGCAAGCCCATGCGAATTTCAGCAGCAGCATAAGTAAACCTCTCCTGCGGATTGATCCCTGTACTCAGCCTGATCAAAGCAAGCATCCGGGAGAGCTGTGCTTCCCCTGCTCCGTGCACCAGCATGAACAGCCGTAAATAATCACGGTAATCCAGCTTTACAGGCAGGTATTTGGACATTTCAACTTCTCCTGTCCTGCACAGCAGGAGCATGTCCTGGACCGCCTGTTCAACCCCATACAGCAGTGCTGCAGCCAGAATGGCCAGCGGATTGCTGAGCCGGGCATTTTCGATAAAACCTTCCATCGTCCGGATTGCCAGTCTTAGCGCGAATATCTCCCCATAAGCGGCTGCCACATTGCCTGCAGGATTATGAAATCCGTACAAGATATACTCCAGCTCTTGGGCATGGGGATCGAGCTGGCCGGCCAGCGCTGAAGCTGCACTGCTGCCGGAGTCAGCTACTGTTGCAGTCAGTGCAGAGAGGTCAAAATGCGGAAAATAAAGGGCCGCATACTCTGTTTGGAACAGCCTGTCTCTTGCACCCGTCATTACGTTGCCAATGGATGCATAGAGTACATCCACCTTTCCCATCGCAGAGCTGCCGGCAGAGTAAATATCTGCGCTGCCGGGATCTACAGCCGCTGCAGCTTCCTGAGCCTGATTAAACAGGATATTCTCGTTATAATATTTTTGCAGTGTGTTGTATTGCTGCTGTGCTGCTGCCGCACTGTCACCAAAGCTGCGGAGCTGGTCCACCAGCTTCATCGCTTCCCCTAGCTTGCCCTTAGCCTCTTTCTCCATCTGCTTTCGTTCATTGTCGGAGGTACGGTGCGACTCGATTTGGGCTGCCTCAGCAGCAATTACGGCACCTGTATTGCCATAATTCTGCAGATACCCGTTAACAGCCTGCGAAGCATCTAATACCGCCTTGTTTATGCTTGAATAATCAGCGTACAGCCCCGAAGCTTCAGCAAGTCCGCCAGGCAGAGCAGATACAGCTGGTTCAAAAGCCCGGGCTGCTTGTTCCTGAATAGTCATATTCCGTTCCATTACACTGAGCTCCTCCGGCCCCAGAATCAGCGCTTCCTCCTGCTCACGCAGTTTAGCAAGTGCCTCTGTCTCCAGTCCGGTACTGCTGCTCCCGGGAATGTCCCAGCCGTCTGCCGAAGTCTGGCCATTTTCTGCTCCGCTCGTTCGGGACTGTTCAAGCACATTTTTCATTTGCGTATTAAGCTCCACTGCCTGCTGCAGCGCTGCTCTGGCTTCAGCCATGAGAGAATCATGCTTCTGCCCTGCAGCAGCTATAGCTTCCGGTATTCCGGAGAGCAAAATCTGCGACTGCTGCAAATAGCGGCTGATGTCATATTGATACTTTGCATACTCCTTCTCCCTGTCACGGTACAGATCGGTGTAGTACTTGCCTACATAATCGTTATACATCGCTACGATATCGGCTGCAGAAGCTACGCTGCTTAACGTGCGGCTGCTGATATAATCCTGCGGCGGATTCATAATCATCTCCTGGAGGCTTCTTTCGCTCTCCGCTGCCTGCCGCCTCCGCTTGAGCATCAAATCAAGTGCAGCTTCACGGTCATCGTAGAGGGGCTGAAGCTTACCCAGCACCTTTGTTGAACGCGAGGCTTCTCCCATTGCCGCCGACAAAGGCTTAAATTTGCCGGCCAGTTCAAGGGCAAAATCAACCGGGGCTTTGTACTTCATCTCCTCGGCAATTTGCCGCCGGAAAATCCCATAGCTGCCGATCGGCCGGCTCCATTGCAGCGAAGAGCTGTCCAGCTTGACCGGCAACAGGTTAAAAGCATCTCCACGTCCACTCTCAAATAAATTATCATTCAGGACTGTAGACAGCAGCTGGTCCCCATCGTCACCCCCAAAAGCAAACAATCCATAGTCTTGCTGCAGGCTGAGATCATAGGAAGACATTACAGAGCGGACCGCAGCCCTTGCCAGACGCTCCTGCTGTACATTGGCAGCGGCAATTCTTGCATAGTCAATCAGAACAGCGGTAAACAGGAAGACAAAGGCGAGCGCCATGATCAGAAAAATAGAGACTGACCCGCCAGTTTCATTAATCCATAAGGGCTTCCGCCTTATGGCCTGACCCGGTCCCGGCAACACATGATATACACGCCTCATCCTCCTGCTCCTTCCTCTTGTTATTCTGACTTTCTGAAAGCCGTCTCATTTCTTCAGAGTAGACAGCATCTTAGCAGCGTCCTGCTTGTCCATTCCTGTTCCGGAGCCACTATCCTGTTTAGAGCCGTTCTTAAACTTCGCCCCATAATAGCGCATCAGCTCGACAGTACGGATAAACTCTACCGGTTCTGTGACTATAGCCTGTGTCGTTACCACAGGCGCTGCGCCATCCTCCAGCAGCCCATCCAGCACTGGCAGTTGGAGCATGCGCTTTAACTCGATACTTACCGTACGGCTTGTCAGACCGTAGCTATATACCAGCTCTCCGGTCATATTTGCCGGAAGCCTGTCCGCAGACTGCTTAAGCTTTAGCTCCGGCAAAGGCTCCGGGACACCGGAAGCCGGCACGGCCAGCTTCACTCCCCCGTTTAATGCCCCTGTACCAAAAAGAGAAGCCAGTAAACCATCTTCACCGATTCGCCAGTACAAGGAATCATATTCTCCGGCAGCATAATCTCCGTTTGTACCCTTATGGCTGTTATCCCAGTTGTATGCTGCCCGTTCGGCTGTAACCGAGGAGGCCTGCAGCAGCATCGTCCTCTGATAGGTATACAGGCTGAAAAACAAAAGCAGCATAATAATCCCCATGATGATAGGCAGCAGCAATGAGGCTTCAACAGTAAAGCTGCCTTCCTCACTCCGCAGATTCATTAATCAAAAACTTCCTGGCTCTTGCTTCCCGCCGTACTGATCAGATCCTTGACCACCTTGACAATTTCTGTACGGAATACAAGTACTACTGCAATCAGTACTGCGATGATCATAATCATTTCCAGCGTGCCTAGTCCCTCTTCGTCCTTCCACAAGCGTCTGGCAGCTTCAGCTATTGTTATCATCATTGTCTTCATCCTCCTACATTTTGAGCATCATGATCGCCGGTGTTCCCACCAGCACAATTACAATTAAAAAGATGAGCACCATCGGAAATACCAGCTTCGAGGAAGCCTGCTCCCCGCGCGTTCTGCTGAGTGCCTTGCGTTTGTCCCATAACATCCGCGACAGATCACGCAGAGACAATACAAAATCCGCGCCGCCCCTGCGGTAATTCAGCAGCACTGTCGTAGTGAACAGCGACACCTCCTGAACTGCGCAGCGCTTGCTGAAATTCTCAAACGCCTGCTGGAATGAATAGCCGCCTTCCCATTCAGTAATCATTGTAAATAGTTCTTTATAGAGCGGATGACTATAATCACCTTTCCGGCTCTCTACACAGCGCACTATCGCCCGCTGCACCGTCTCACCGGCACCAACCAGCAGTACAATGCTGTTCAGCAGCTCCGGCAGCTCCAGCATAATACTCTGCTCCCGCAGCTTTACTTTTTTGTGCAGGTCACTGACCAGGGCAACCGGCAGAATCAGTGCCAGCAGTGCGCCAAGAATAATTCCCGCCTCCTCACCGCTAAGCAAGGTCAGCAAACTGCCGCCAAGCATGAACAGCCAGCTGAAGCTAAAGATTTCACCTGTGAAAAGCAGCGTCCGCTCCGAACTATAGCGGACACCGTAGCTCCGCTGCAGCGAGCGCTGGATTCTGAACACGACGGAGGGCAGATGACTGCCGATCCGCCATTTCTCAATCAACAGCAGAAAAGGCTCCCCCGCCGCCCGCAGCCGCAGTCCCTCCATTGGCAAAGTGCGCAGCTTACTGTAACGCGGGCCGCATTTCACGCGCAGCAGCAGCCAGCCGAGGAGCAGCACAATGGCTGCCGTACCGCTTATCCACCGCATGTCCTCACCTCCAAACGGCCTTACCGCCTATAACGGAATATCCATAATCTTTGTGGTCCACCGGTAACACAGGAACAGGCCGGCTAAAGATAGGGTAGAAATAGCCATGCCTGCGCCGGTGTACATCGGCTGCATATAGTCACTTGCCGTCAGACTCATAAACAGTACCATCAGCAGCGGTGCCGCCAGCAAAGCTTTGGCTTCAAACTTCTTCTGGGCAATGCTTACTGCAATATCCTGCTGGATATCCAGCTTCTCACCAATAATGGTGGAGGTACGGCGCACCACTTCGACCAGATCACCGCCAGTACGCTTACAGACCGTAAAGACATCGGCAAACCGCTCCACATCCTCCATTCCGGCCCGGCGGCTGAAATCATGCAGCGCCTCTTCAATGGGCTGGTTGTATTCCATCCGCGCGCAGATAATCGACAGCTCTGCGAGCATATCGCTGTTCCCTTCAGGGTCGAGCAGCTGCAGGTCAGCTGCTGCTTCGCGGAAGGCATTCTCCACAGAGCGTCCGGCGGACAGCGAGGAGGAAAGTGAGAACAAGGTCTGCTTGAACTGCAGGTTAAGCGCAGATCGCCGCCGGTCCTGCAGATATTTGCGCAAAATCCGCGGCGTATAAGCCCCGGCCGGCACCAGCAGCAGGGAAATCAGGAGGTGATGATAGAACAGGTAGCCAATGCCGAACATCAGCAGCCCGCCTGCCAGCCACGCTGCTATCTTCAGGCGGGGAGACAGAACGTATACGGTATAATCCGGCAGCTGCGGCCTGTTATTCACCTCCTTGGCATTTGCAAGAACCGGTTTTCTGACATTTCTCTGCCTGACAGCAGGCTTCTTATCCGGCTTCAGCATACCGCCTCCTTCATCCCGGGTCCGGCTGTAAATTGCTGCAGCGGGTATTGATAAATGCCGGCCAGCTTCAGCTTCCCGGCATGCAGCAGGGGATTGCCGCAAGCAGTAAGGCTGCCTTCAATCTTTCCCTCCCGTTCCCCTGTCTCACGGAACTCGTATAAGGGATTCAGCACCACCTCCCCTGCCTGTAATCCGGCCACTTCACAGATCTCTACCACCCGGCGCGAGCGGTCCCGCAGCCTGGATAAATGCACAAAAATATCAATGGCTGAGCTGATCTGCTGCCGGACTACTGCTACAGGAAGATCGGCTGCACTGAGCACCATCGTCTCCAGCCTGCTGACCATATCCCCGGCACTGTTGGAGTGTCCCGTTGACAAGCTTCCTGCGTGACCAGTATTCATCGCCTGCAGCATATCAAGGCATTCCGCTCCCCGGACCTCCCCAACCACAATCCGGTTGGGTCTCATCCGCAGGGAGGAGCGGATCAGATCGCGGATCGTAATCTCGCCGCGACCCTCCGTGTTGGCATTTCTCGTCTCCAGCGAGACAAGATTAGGCACTGTAACAATCTGCAGCTCAGCTGAATCTTCGATTGTAATGACCCGTTCCTGGGACGGTATGAACTGGGACAAGGCGTTAAGGAAGGTAGTCTTCCCGGAGCCGGTCCCGCCGCTGATAAAAATGTTGTAGCCTGCCGCCACGAAAATCTGCAGCAGCTCCGCCGCTTCCCCGCTCAGCGCGCCCCGGCGCACCAGATCATTCATCGTCATCGGCGTTTCGGGAAATTTACGGATGGTCATGGCCGGCCCCTTCAGGGCAACCGGAGGCAGCACCACGTTGACACGCGAGCCGTCCCGCAGCCGCGCATCCACAATCGGCGAAGAATCGTTAACTACCCTGTCCACACCGGAGACCACAGTCTGAATGATATCCTCCAGCCTGCTCCTCGACTCAAAAGCCAGCGGCAGCCGCCGGATCTGTCCCTCCTCCTCTACAAAAATCTCCTCATGGCTGTTGATCATAATCTCCGTAATCGCCGGATTATCAACCAGGGGCTGCAAAATATCGAGGCCGCGGAAGGAATCAAACAGCTTCTTTACCAGCTCATGCTTCTCCTGGGCGGTCAAATAACGCAGGCTCTGCATCCCGAGAATCGTCCGCTCAATATAGCCGCTGAGCTCGCGGTTCCCAACGGCTGCTGTAACATCAAGCCCGGCCCGGATCTCCCGTTTCAGCTTCCTGAACAATTCCTCATGCATGCAGGCTACCCGTGAATACTTCCGGGAGCAGCGGCTCGATGATGCTCTGGCACAGCTGCTGTACACCTGCTATAAACGGCGGTGATTCCAGGCAGAGCTCCACATGATGCTGCAAGGCCCAGGACGGGATATAGGGCAGCTGCCCTGCCAGCTCAATCCCTTCAGGAGCCGGGTTATTGTAGCCCGATGCTGCGGCAAAGTTCAGAATGAACCGGCTTTTGTCCTGAATATCCTGCGGCCAGCCTGAATGGGCATAGCTGCCATGCTCCATCCACTTCATAGTCTTGTACAGGCTCGCCTCATCGTTTCTAAGCATCCAGAGCAGCACACCACAGCGTTTCAGTACAGCCTGGGTACGCTCCTCCTCAATGTTTCCTGTGTCCACAAGTACAAGGTCATAATGACCGGCTGCAGCAAGCAGCTCCAGTAAATCCAGCGTATCCGGCTCGGTCATCTGCAGCATCTCTTTAAAGTTCTCCACAGGCATGAACCCGTCACAGCGCAGAGCCTCATGCCTGCATACATAACGGTCCAGCTCAACCTTTCCTGCTAAGTCCTCCCCGCCTTCCAGATGTCCGGCCTTCAGCTCATAGAGCAGACCTTCCAGCCCTTGCGCCTTGAGCGCAGGCATCCGCACCAGCAGACCGCTGCTGTCCACACTCTCCAGATTTAAATAGAAAACGGACAGCCCCATTGCAGCAAGCTGCTTGGACATATTGAGCGCAAGGGTTGTTTTGCCGCTGCTGCCGCTGGCCGAGACTACTCCAAGCAGCAGGGTCTCTTCTCTGCGGGCAGAATCTGCCCGGGGACGCCTGACCTCGCAGAGCTGTAGAATAGATTCAAGCAGCGACGGCAAAGACTGATATTTCTGGATAACGGAACCACCTGCCAGATTCACTTTGTTACCCGCCGTTCTTCCATCCTCACTGAGAACTGCCCACGGCACTATGCTCTTCCCCTCCACCAGCCATGCTTCAATAAAAGCAAGATCGCCCACAACTGCATCCACCGGCTCGCCGCTCCCCATAAATTCCATGAAGGTATCCGGTCTGCTGAAAGCGGAAATCCGCAGCAATTCTCCGTAGTCGCTATGATGCAAATAGTGTAATAAAGGTTCAATATATTGACTCTCGCGTACGGCCAGCACAATCCTCGCCGCCATAACAGCCACTCTCCTCTCTGACAAAGCAAAAAAAGCACCGTCAATAACCGTAGAAACGGTCATTGAACGGTGCTTCCGCTCGTAATCCTTTAATTTACAGCTATAGTAGCATATATGCAGTATTGCGGCAATCTTTTTTTGAAAATAATCCATTTAGAGACTGCTAGACTGCTGACACACCCTATCCATTATGGGATATATACCCAAAGTGTATTTCAGGTTATACTAGTAGTTGGTAAAATTTTGCCAAACATAGAATACTATATGAAAAGGAGACTTACCGCAGATGAAATTATTACCCGGATTTATCGCCGTTTTGACTTTATCCAGTGCAATCAGCCTCTCCGCATCAGCAGCCGAAAAGCCGATTACAGTGCAGATCGACCAGCAGCAGCTGCAGCTGACCACGAACGCCCCGCTCAATGACGGCCACTCGATTCTCGTACCGATGCGTCCCATTTTTGAGAAACTGGGCCTGAGCGTCGTATTCGATGCCAAAACAAGTACGATTACCGCAACAAAAGAGGGCCTAATCATCAAGCTGCAACTCGGCAGCAAAAATGCCAGCATTAACGGCATCGTCAAACCGCTCCAGACCGCTCCCAAAATGATCAAAAATGTCACCTACGTACCTGTCCGGTTTGTAAGCGAAGCTACAGGCAATAACGTAGTATGGAATGCAACTACCAGAACGGTTGAGATTACCAGCCTGCAGGCTACTGATGATACTGCCTCGGTTGCTGATTTTTTCAGCAAGTATGTGAAGTATTCTAATGAAGAAAACTATGATGGCTTTATCAGTCTCATTGATGCCAAATCACCACTGGCCGCGATCGGTCCGCAGCTCAAGCAGCAGTTCGAAACCTATAACCTTAACGTTTCCGTGGACCAGCTGAACATCGTCGATTCCAAAACAAATGAAGTAACCGTACATACCATCGAGACGACGGAAAAACTCAGCGGACCCTTTATGCCGAACAGCCAGATGGAATATATTTATTCCCTCACCCGCGGTTCCAAGGACGCCGGTTGGAAGATCAGCAGTCTGCAGCTTCAGGCCGTGAATTACAGCCTGCCGGAGGGCGCCTTGACCGCAGCTGTAACCGTACCAAAAGCGGATGAAGATGCCATCAAGGCTGTATTTGTTGCCAATATGGAATACACCAACAAGGAAGATCTTGAAGGACTGATGTCCACGATAGATGAATCTTCCCCTGGTTATGAACAGAATAAAATTGTAGCAGCACAGCTTTTCCAGGCTTACGACCTCCAGGGTACCGTTGAATCGTCGCAGGTTATCGATTACACAGGCGACACAGCTGCCCTTTATACTGTACAATCCATCAAAAAACTCAAGGGACCACAGTTCCAGGACAACCGCAGTACAACAGTCACCACGGTAAGAAAGACGGCTGACGGCAAATGGAAGCTTGTGCAGAGCTACCCGCTTTCCTCCGAACCGCTTAAATAAATCTCTAAGCAGCACAAAAAAAGCAGCGGGAACCCTCCCGTTGCTTTTTTTTATCCTCACAGGAATCTGCTCTTAATATCCGGCGATGGAAGCAGGCATGCCTCATCTCTGCCAAACCAGCGATAACGGTTCCTTGCCACCACCTTGTACAGCACGTTGCGCAGCGGACGGGGTACAATCACAAAAACATAAGCCGCCGGCCATGGAAACCGCAGCTTACCTGCGATGCGCAGCACAGCAGAAGATTCGATGTAAACTCTGCCGTTCTCGAGCAGAACCACTGTATCGAGCCGGTCTGTTTCAAGCCCTGCGGCCAGCAGCAGCTCACGCCCTTTGTCACTCTGAAGAGAGGCGAACTTTATCCGGCCCTTGGGATCACGTGGAATAATGAACCGGACCAGCCCCTGGCACAGATTGCAGACACCGTCGATCAGCACCACTGTATGCCCGGCTTCCCGGCTTTTTCCGTTCTCCATACCCGCACACCCCTTCCGTACTCCACCCTATCCACCGGTCCATAAAAAAAACAAAAACGCGGGATTCGCTCCCGCGCATTCATTATCCGTCCGTTACTTATTCGGCAATCGCCTTTTCAATCCACTGATCACCGATCATCTGATCTTCGAATTCAGCAGTGTATGCTTCCATGCATTTGCAGATGAAGTCCTTGCGGCACACCGGGCATGGGGTTTTAAGCAGGCGGCTGATGTTCGTCATTTTCCATTCCGGATTCCGGCTGTAGAAGGCGCGGCATTGTGTTCCGTCAGCAGTTTTAATAATAAATTCGTACAAGCCCACTTTATCATTGCTGCTGGCTTTGGTCACATTCGTAATTTTCGGTCTGTAAGACATCTTCATCACCCATTATCTAAATTTTTGGTACATATAGCACACGTAGCTTTAACAGATACTTAGACATAATAAAGATTTTTGGGGGTGATGTCAACCGAAGTACGCGCTGCCGCCCGCTATTTGTCCTACAGACAAGACTTCTGTCTTTATTTAGCCATTTTTTCCAAAAATACAGCTTTATAGTCAACTTAAACGATATTAAGCTCCACCTCAATATTTCCGCGGGTTGCCTTGGAGTAAGGGCAGAATTCATGTGCCTTTTTGGCAAGATCCTCAGCCTGTGAACGTTCGATACCCGGCAGACTAACGTCCAGTCTTACACCCAGCTTAAAGCCGCCGTCACTCTCGTCCTTGCCGATCAGCACATTGGAAGTAACCGAAACATCCTGCAGCTTAACACCCTCTTTACGGGCAATATTAGCAAGCGCACTTTCATAGCAGGCCCCGTATCCCGCTGCAAACAGCTGCTCAGGATTGGTGCCGTTGCCTCCGGGTCCTCCAAGCTCTTTAGGCATTTTCAAATCATGCTTCAGAACGCCGTCCGAGGATTCAACCGAACCTTCGCGTCCTCCCTTAACGGTTGCTGTCGCTGTGTACAAAGCTTTTAATGTGGTCATCGTTAATCTGCTCCTTTTGGACTCAATTTTGGATTTACACACACTTAGAAATTAAACAACAGGTATTTTTTGAAACGATACTGCTAATGTTGTCACATTCCGTCCGCTTGCATCCTGCAATAAATAGTGTAAAATTAAATTGTGATAAATTTATGTTTGGAGGCCTGATTCATGAGCATTTATGATTATGAAGCCAACACCCTGCGCGGCCAGGAAGAGTCGCTCTCCAAGTACAAAGGCAAAGTCCTGCTCGTCGTGAACACAGCCAGTAAGTGCGGATTCACCCCCCAGTATAAGGGTCTCCAGGAGGTCTATGATAAATTCAAGGACCGCGGCTTTGAGGTGCTCGGCTTTCCGAGCAATCAGTTTGCCAGCCAGGAGCCTGGAGAGAGTGAGGATATCGCCGAGTTCTGCGAGATTAATTACGGAGTAACCTTCCCGATGTATGAAAAGGTCGATGTCAAAGGCGATAACGCCCATCCATTATTCAAATACTTGTCAAAAGAAGCACCCGGCGTTCTTGGTTCAAAAAGCGTCAAATGGAACTTCACCAAATTCCTGGTGGATCAGGATGGCCGTGTGCTGAAACGGTTTGCCCCTTCGACCACCCCTGACCAGATTGAGGCTGATATCGCCAAGCTGCTGGACTAATTTATTTCTGCTTTTTATGCAAAAAAACTCCCTGCAACCGGCCTTGAGCCAGGTACAGGGAGTTTTTGTGTCATGCTAAAGTTACCACTTCATGAGAACCGCAACGATTGCGACAAGTGCAGGCACAGCCTGAATATACAGAATGGTTTTTTTGGCTGTAAGGCTCCCGACAATCCCGGCAATCATGACGCAGCTAAGAAAAAACAGCTCAATATTACGGCCAACTGCCGCATCCGGATACAAGATCCCCCAGATCAGCCCCGCCGCCAGAAATCCGTTATACAGGCCCTGGTTAAAAGCGAGCGACTTCGAATCCTGCGCCACCTGCGCCGTCGTGCCAAAGGCCTTCTGTCCCTTCGGTGTGGCCCACAGGAACATCTCCAGATAGAGGATATAGATATGTAATAAAGCAATGACCGCAACCAGTACTACACTAACTGTCATATAATCTCCTCCGATATTCATTGATAAATAAATTATATCACTAACAATAATATTTTACACAATTAATTTTCGATCAGCCACGTCTTACCTTCCTCCGCTTTCATCAAGCTAAACAAAAGTTCACTGTTCGAATGAAAGCTGCCGTATTTCAAACAGTGTATTTTCCCCGCCTTTGTAATAGTAAGGAAACATGGAGCCTCCAGGAGATTTGACGGTCACTCCTTAATAAAAACAACAGGGCAGTGATTCTTAATTGCTCAAGAATCACTGCCCTGTTGTTCTGTACAAATTGTTATGCGGTAGAGAGGACTCGAACCTCCACGGGTATACACCCACTACCCCCTCAAGATAGCGTGTCTGCCATTCCACCACTACCGCGCGGTGTGTTGCAAAGTTAAAGCTTTGTCTGAGGTCAACATTCAATATTATAAACTGGTTTGCGGCAATTGTAAAGACACCTGCTCAGGAATTTTCTTCTTCCTGCATCTGCCTGCGGTACCGGGTGAACGCTATGTATTCCTTGATAAACTCCTGCTCTTTGGGCAGCAACTCTTCACTTTGGCAACTCAGTTGCCGCGTTTGGGCAGACAAATACGCCTCTCCTTCTTCACGGACCTTATCGGCAGTCTGTTTGCCAAGCATGAGCCAATCCAGGCTTACATGGAAAAATTCAGCGATATTGATCAGATGAAGGGTTCCCGGCGTGGACTTCCCGCTTCTCCAGTCCCCAAAATTGCCTAAGCTGATATTGAGCTGCTCACAAAAGGATTTTTTCGTAATCCCCCTTTGCTTGATCAGATCTTCTATACGGTTATATATGGTTTGCATCGTTCGACCGCCTTTCACAGCATTTTTTGACGCAAATACGTTATTTATATTGTAAAATGACGTAAAAAAGTTTATAATTGGTTATTATTAGTTTCAGCTGATTATATCATACGACTGGATAGTCGATAAGAGGTGAAGTCTGTTGAACAGCAAGCGTCCTGTAACTCCCTATGGCTGGGCGATCAAGCAGCGGCTGACAGAAATGCAGCTGGATCAGAAGAGATTCTGTGAACTGTACGGCATCCCGCCTTATCGCCTGTCCAATCTGATTCATGGTACACGAAAAGCCGAGCGTTACCGGCGCCAAGTATCTGAGCTTCTGAACCTGCCTCCGTCTTGACTACCTATCCTGCAAGCATCCAAGGAGCGATAACCTTGCCATTAAGCTTATCTTCATCCCTTATCTCTTCTTTAAACACTGTTACACATAATGCGCTTGTGATGGACAGTACCGGCTTCATCTTGTTTATCAACAAACAGTGGAGCGCCTATTTGGAGCGCAGCGGTTTATCCCCGGCGGCCAGGGTAACCGGAATCCATTACCTTGAGCTTTTCGAGGAGTGGATCGCCATCCCTGTCCAGCTCACAGCGCTCGATAATGCGATACAGGATATCCTTCAGGGCGGGCGCCTGATTTCCCGATCTGAATTTATTCTTCATACCCCTGCCCTGAGCGACCGCTTATTTAGTCTGGATGCTTTTCCGCTGTTTACAGAACGCTCTTCTGGAATCCAGCTGCTCGTTCTCTCCTTGCATGACAAGGGGCCCGCTGAGCTGCATCAGCATGATCAGGTCCGCGGCTATCACCCTTTGCGTCCGCGCCGTATTTCCGGCAGTCTGGTGCCCATCTGCGCCTCCTGCAAGTCTGTCCGCGGCAGCAAGGAGGAATGGATTACGGTTGAACGTTTCCTGCAATTACAGCTCTCCCTGCAGTTTACTCACGACATCTGCCCGGATTGCATCCGCCAGCTCTACCCGCAATATGCGGGAGTCCTGAACCAGTAAATCTTATCTTTCTGTCCATAAAGCAAAAGGAACGAAAATCCTTGATAATCAAGGTCTTCGTTCCTTTTATTATGCGGTAGAGAGGACTCGAACCTCCACGAGCATACGCCCACTACCCCCTCAAGATAGCGTGTCTGCCATTCCACCACTACCGCATATGGTGACCCGTAGGGGATTCGAACCCCTGTTACCTCCGTGAAAGGGAGGTGTCTTAACCCCTTGACCAACGGGCCTTGCTGATCAATTGTGTTTACCACAACAAAAATGAGTATATCAAACTCTTTCCACTTTGACAAGTACTTTTTTCAATAAAAATTAATCGACTGGCCATCCGGGAGGCGACGGATTAATTAGATGCAATAATCAAAAACTGTCCCTCCCGTCTAAGCTCTGCAATGCGCAAGAGAATGCTTGGGATTTCAAACGATTTATCCGCCATCTGCCGCCAAGGCCTCTGCTCCGTCGATTGGTTCATAGCCGAGACTCTTGGCTACCGCCGCATTCGTGACATGACCGGCAACTACATTAAGCCCGCGGGCCAGCGCCGGATTATCAAGCACTGCCTTGTGAATGCCCGAGTTTGCAATCTGCAGCGCATAGGGCACTGTTACATTGGTAAGGGCAAGCGTGGAGGTCCGGGCCACCGCACCGGGCATATTGGCTACCGCATAATGCACAACACCATGCTTTACATAAGTCGGATTCTCATGGGTAGTCGTGCGGTCGATCGTCTCAATAGAACCTCCCTGATCGATTGCCACATCTACTATGACAGAGCCCTCACTCATCTGCTGCACCATATATTCTTTTACCAGCTTGGGTGCACGGGCACCAGGGATAAGCACAGCACCGATCAGCAAATCTGCTTTGTGAACGGCCTGCTCCAGATGATAGGAGTCCGACATGACAGTAATCAGACGCCCGCCAAAAATATCATCCAGATAGCGAAGCCGGGCAGCATTATTATCCAGCACAGTAACGCGCGCACCTAAACCAAGGGCCATCTTGGCCGCATTAGTGCCTACGATTCCGCCGCCCACGATAACCACCTCACCAGGCTGTACACCGGGTACACCGCTGAGCAGAACACCCTTGCCGCCCTGCGGCTTTTCCAGCAGTCTTGCTCCAATCTGCACCGCCATCCGGCCGGCAACCTCACTCATCGGGATCAGCAGCGGCAGCGAGCCGTCTGTAAGCTGGATTGTTTCATAGCCTACAGCGGTAACTCCCCCATCCACCAGTGCTTTAGTAAGCTCCGCTTCAGGCGCAAGGTGCAAATAAGTAAACAGAATCAGCCCTTTGCGGAAATGACCGTATTCCTCAGGCAGAGGTTCTTTCACCTTGAGCACCATTTCGGCCTCACTCCATATTTGAGCAGCCGCAGCATACACCAGTGCCCCTTTTCCCACATACTCGCTGTCACTAAAGCCACTGCCCGCACCGGCCGACTGCTCTATCAGCACCTTATGGCCTGCTTTGCATAAGGCCTCTACACCGGCAGGGGTCAGGGCTACCCGGTTTTCGTTGTTTTTGATCTCTTTTGGCACTCCGATAATCATGACCATTCCTCCTCCATTAAGGATGACAAAAGAAAGGCCCGCAAAGGAGCCTTCCTCTATAGAGTCCATTATTCATTCCCCACATTATATGCGGAGGAATCGCTTAAGGATTAACTTTAGCTTCAAAAGTCTGAACACCATCAACGAATTTCAGCACGACAGCCGCTTTAACCGGGTCATGGGTTTCGTTCAGGGTGATTTTACCTGTAGCCAGCTGCAGATCTTTCGTTGCTGCCAGAGCATCCTTGATCTTCGCCGGGTCAGCTTCGCCTGCACGGGTGATCGCATCGGCAACCAGCTTAAGCGCATCATAACCGAGAGCCGCCATACCGTCAGGTACTGCACCGCCATTAGCTTCTTTGTAAGCATCAACGAATGTAGTTACTTCTGTAGCCGTATCTTCAGGTGAATAGTGGTTGGACATAAAAGTGTTCTCAAGTGCTGCGGCACCGGCAATTTCAGCCAGCTGCGGGGAATCCCAGCCGTCTCCGCCCAGGAACGGTACAGTGATACCCATCTCACGGGCCTGTTTTACGATTTTACCTACTTCTTCATAGTAGCCCGGCAGATAGATAACATCCGGATTAGCTGCTTTGATACGGGTCAGAACCGCTTTGAAGTCGGAGTCTTTCTGCTGATAGGATTCCTGGCTCAGAATTTCCCCGCCATTAGCCTTGAAGGTTTCCTCGAAAAATTTCTGCAGACCCTTGGAGTAGTCACTTGAAGTATCGGTATAAATTACTGCTGTTTTAGCACTGAGGTTGTTGCTTGCAAAGTTAGCCATAACTTCACCCTGGAAAGGATCGATAAAGGCTGCGCGGAATACCCATTCGTTCACATCGCCGCTGCGCTCGTCAACAGTAACCTTAGGGTTGGTAGCACCAACAGCTACAAGCGGAATCTTCTTCTCGGTAGCAACCGGAACGATACCCAGTGTATTCGTGGAGGTGGATGCGCCGATAATCGTAACTACTTTATCGTTGGTGATCAGCTTCTGTGCCGCCTGTGTTGCTTCCTCGGATTTCGAGGCATTGTCGGCAATAACCAGCTCAAGCTGTTTGCCCAGAATACCGCCCGCCGCATTGATCTGCGCTACAGCCAATTGAGCACCTTTGGATGCGGAGTCGCCGAAAGAAGCCTGGCCGCCTGTTAGCTCTAGGTTGGCCCCGATTTTGATGGTGTCCCCGGCAGCATTTCCGCCGCTTGCAGAGTTCGTGCTGTTCTCTGTGTTGTTGCCGCAGCCTGCCGCTAATACCGCAGTCAGTACTGTTGACAAAATAATGGCCCCAATTTTTTTCATAGTTTCTCCCAGCCTCCCAAATATTATAGTTTCTATGTGTTGGATCTGTGATGCTTGAGATAAATCTATCTAGTGGCCGAGATAGGCCATCCTGATCTCTTCCGAATCCGCAAGTTCCTTGGCGTCCCCCTCCAGAACCACTCTTCCGGTTTCCAGCACATAGGCGCGGTGGGCAATCTTAAGCGCTTGATGGGCATTCTGTTCAACCAGCAGGACGGTTGTTCCGGCCGCATTGACTTCCTGTATGATTTTGAAAATATCCTGTACCAGCAGCGGAGCAAGCCCCATCGACGGCTCATCCAGCAAAAGCAGCTTGGGATGGCCCATAATGGCGCGGCCCATGGCCAGCATCTGCTGTTCCCCGCCGGACAGCGTTCCGGCCTGCTGCTTCTTGCGCTCAAGCAGCCTCGGAAACATGCTGTAGACCCTCTCGAAATCGGCGGTAAGACTTTTGCCGTCCTGCAGGTAAGCTCCGAGCTCAAGATTCTCTTCCACTGACATATTGGCGAACACGCGCCGTCCCTCAGGGCAATGAATCAGCCCGTCTTTGACAATCGCCTGGACACTCTGGCCGGTAACGGATTTGCCCAGAAATTCAATGCTCCCTGTTTTAGGCTTAAGCAGCCCGGACAGCGTCTTGAGCAATGTTGACTTTCCGGCGCCGTTGGCACCGATCAGCGTTACAATTTCCCCTTGATTCACTTGGATACTGAGATCCTTCAATGCATGAATGGCACCGTAGTAAACGTTGATTCCCTGTACTGTGAGCATCGCCTTTACGCCTCCTGTCCCAAATACGCTTCAATAACCTTCGGATTGTTCCGGATTTCCACCGGCGTTCCGTCGGCGATAAGGACTCCGCGGTCCAGGACATAGATCCGGTTGCAAACCCCCATCACCAGCGACATATCATGCTCGATCAGGAGAATGGTCAGATCAAATTCTTCACGGATCCAGGCAATCAGATTCATCAGGTCCCGGGTTTCATTCGGGTTCATACCAGCCGCCGGTTCATCGAGCAGCAGCAGCTTGGGTCCGGCAGCAAGCGCCCGGGCGATTTCCAGACGGCGCTGATTACCATAGCTGAGGTTGCCGGCGGTTTCCTGGGCCTGATCAGCGAGATTAAAAATTTTGAGAATATCCATCGCCTTCTGCGTGATTTCCTCTTCACCTTTGAAGTGCTTCGGCAGACGGAGCATAGAGCTGAACAAGGAATGTCTGGCATGCTGGTGAAAGGCGATTTTGACATTTTCCAATACGGTCATAGCCGTAAAGAGCCGGATGTTCTGGAACGTGCGCGCCGCACCTTTGTGATTGATTTTAAAAGGCTTCATGCCGCCTACCGATTCATTATTGAGCAGAATCTTACCGGTAGAGGGCGGGTACACCCCGGTTAACAGGTTAAACAGTGTTGTTTTGCCGGCGCCGTTCGGTCCGATCAGACCGATCAGTTCCCCTTTGTTAATATAAAGGGAAACTTCACTCAGCGCCTTGAGGCCTCCGAAGGAACGGCTGGCTCCCTTGACATCAAGGAGTACTGCTGTCGATGCTGCCATTTGCTTTGGCCTCCTTTTTACCGAGCTTGCCGAAATTGAGTTTAGTTTTGCCGAGCAGGCCGCTTGGACGGAAAATCATCATCATGATCAGCACGATGGAATAAATAATCATCCGCCATTCCGGGAATTCACGCAGATAAGTGTAGAGCAGAGTAACGAATACCGCTCCTACAATTGAACCCGCCGTACTGCCGAGTCCCCCAAGAACGACCATGACCAGAATTTCGAATGATTTCAGGAAGTTGAAGCTGCCGGGAGTAATAACGTAGAACGTGTGTGCCGATAAACCGCCCGCCATCCCTGCGAACAACGCGCCGATGGTAAAAGCGATAACCTTGTACATGGTGGTGTTAATCCCCATAGCTTCAGCGGCAATTTCATTTTCGCGGATTGCCAGACAGGCACGGCCATGTGTAGAACGGATAAAGTTATTGATAAGAACAACCGTGAACAAGGTGAAGAGGAAAATGATCGTCCAGGTTGTTTTTGCCGGAATACCGCTCAGACCGGAAGCGCCGCCCACATATTCAGTGTTCAGCAAAACAATCCGGATGATCTCACCAAAGCCCAGTGTAGCAATCGCCAGATAATCGCCGTTGAGCCGAAGCGTAGGCATCCCGATCAGCACCCCGAAGATCGCCGCTACGATGCCGCCCGCAATAATAGCCAGCACAAACGGTACGTTGTAATCAAGCGTCAGAATAGCTGAAGTATAAGCGCCAACAGACATAAAGCCGGCGTGCCCGATCGAGAACTGCCCTGTAATCCCGTTAATCAGGTTAAGCGAAACCGCCAGCATGACATTAACGCCAACCAAAAGCAGCATTGACCTTGTTACATCATTAAATATTCCCGTTGTTAGAAGAACTTGAACGATACCATAGAACGCAAGGGCAACGATAATGCCCAGCCAGAATTTCTTATTCAGCTTCTTCATGCTGCCCCCCACCTACACTTTCTCCCGGACATTCTTACCGAACAGCCCGGATGGTTTGAAGATCAGGATCAGAATCAGCACGGCAAAGGCAACACCGTCACGCCAGGATGAATAACCAAGCGACGAAATTTCAGTCTCCACTGTTCCCAGCAGCAATCCGCCGACAAGCGCGCCCGGAATGCTTCCGATTCCTCCCAGTACTGCCGCTACAAAAGCTTTAAGTCCCGGTGTTACGCCCATTAACGGATCAACGGAATTGTAAGTCATACCGAAGATTACACCGGCGGCTGCAGCAAGCGCAGATCCGATGGCAAAGGTAGCCGAGATGGTACGGTCAACGTTGATCCCCATCAGCCGCGCCGCTTCCATATCAAACGATACAGCCCGCATTGCCTTGCCGGTCTTAGTGTAACGTACGATATATTGCAAAATAATCATCAGGACGATAGTGGTTATCAGAATCATGACCTGATTGGAATCGACTTGAATGGAGCTTCCGAACAGCTGATACTGCTTCTTCTCCATAATATCCGGGAACCCCTTGGCCTGCGGCCCCAGGATAAGCACTCCGATATACTCCAGCAGGAATGATACGCCGATAGCCGTTATAAGTGCAGCAATTCTCGTGGACTTGCGCAGCGGCTTATACGCCAGCCGTTCAATGGTAATCCCAAGCAGCGAGCTCATCGTCATCGAGATAATCAGCGACAGCAGAAGTACCAGCACCGGAGGCAGTCCGGCATTAGCCAGAAACCTGGCACTGTACAGTCCGATAAACGAGCCGACCATAAACACATCGCCGTGAGCAAAGTTGATCAGCTTGATAATCCCGTAAACCATTGTGTAGCCAAGGGCGATCAGAGCGTAAATGCTGCCTACGGAAATTCCGTTAATTAGTTGCTGAATGAAGTACTCCATCGCCATCCCCTTTTCCCCATATTAATTAAAATTCCCCTTTCTCTGTCTCCCAATCTGTTTTTCTTATAAGATGTCATTTATACTAACACACACTTTTGAATTCGTCACTAATAAATACAAGGTTTTAATATAATTTTCGAAATAATGAGTTATATTACATAACACAAAATGTAAGTTATGAGTTATATACTCCTGTATTTCCTTGAAATCAGGAGTAAAACGGAGAAAAACAGAGGATTTTCGAGGATGATTCTTTTGAATTTCAGTTCCTTTTCTAATACAATACTTTATTTTTCCGTAAAAAATATAACATTTGTCTCTTCACAGCAGCAGTTCTTCAACTGATTAAAGGAAAAACGGTTTGCATTATTAGTATTCTGTATCTTTATATAGTTTACTGTAGTTTTCGGTGAGAATAGCTGACATAAGACACGAAACTTTAACAAATCAAATTTGTGTACCCCGTAGCATTAACTTAAACAAGCACAAAAAAAGCCCCCGGAAAACCGGGAGCTTCATTTCTGTATTCCGACGGAGAGAGAGGGATTCGAACCCTCGCACCGCTTACGCAGTCTAACCCCTTAGCAGAGGGTCCCCTTATAGCCACTTGGGTATCTCTCCAAGAATGGCTCCCCGAACAGGACTCGAACCTGTGACAACTCGATTAACAGTCGAGTGCTCTACCAACTGAGCTATCAGGGAACATTACATGAACAAGAAATAATTTATCATGATTTCGGGTTCCCGTCAAGCGGCGGCACAGACTTTTTTTAGAACGGTTACATTGGAATGCCATTATGGCTTTTATCTAAGCGGATTGCAGTACTCCCCGTCCAAAGGAATGCTTACACGCTCCAGCATTCCTTCTTCGGCCAGACGATCTTTAAGCATGTCCCGGGTTACGAGGCAGTGATTAATAGCTTCCATGTGAACTGCGATGACTGCAGCTTCCGGCGCATGGCGGCAAACGTCTACAACATCCTGCTCATCCATCGTAATATGCCCTCCTGTCACAAAGCGTGCACCTCCGGCATTCACAATAACCGTCCCGGGACTATGCTGTTCCAGAGCCTGCTCGACTTCTTCACACCATATCGTATCCCCCGCCAAATACAGCACAGGCTCACCCTCTGCCCGGAAAATAAAACCGGACACCTTACCCATCAGCTCCCCGATCTCTCCTGTACCGTGCTGACCGCCTATTCGTGTTAAAGTCACACCTTGGACAACCAGCGGCCTGTCATCAGGCACCGCAGTAACATTCGTAAAGCCTTGCCCGCCGATTCGGTCCTCATCCCCTTCCTGACACAACACAGGCAGGTCATACGCCAAAAGCGAAACGGCAGCAGCATCCCAGTGATCCTGATGAAGGTGGGTTACCAGCACAACATCGGGATTCAGCCACTTCTCTGCCGGACCGGGCAGCGGAACCAGCGGATTTCTGCGGTCATTAGCCGTGTTGATGATAGGCGGGTTGGCCGCTTGTTCGCTAAGCATAGGGTCAATCAGGAACGTAAGACCACCATATTGCAGCCAAAGGGCGGCATTGCGGATCAGTTGGATTTTCATATGGGAAACCCTCTTTCTTCAGTCTGACTTCTGCTACAATTCATTATAGAAGCTCTGCGCTGTACAATACATTGCGGCGCGAAACAGATCAGCCGATTCTACTTTCATCCGGAAAGGATTAACCTACTATGACTTCCCATCTTATCGACGATACCGATTTCCGTATCCTGCAATACCTTATCGAGGATTCTACACTTAGCCATAAAGACATCGGGGTGCTGGTGCATATGACCGGACAGGCCGTAGGCGCGCGTATCCGCAGAATGCGGGAGCTGGAGATCATCGAAGGCTATACCGTGCGCTGGAACCCGGTCAAAATCGGACAGAGCATACTTGCTTTTGTCACCGTATTTTTGAGCTCGAACGCCGCACACCCTCCTTTTCAGCATTTTGCCAAAAACCATGATAGTGTAATTGAGCTGCACCGGGTCAGCGGCGAAGGCTGCTACTGGATGCGTGTGCGGCTGAAGGATCAGGGGGAGCTGAATGCTTTTTTGGATGAGCTGCTGGAGTTCGGGAATTACCGGGTAAATTTGGGGATGGGACAACTCAAATAAGGCAGCGGGCTGCATGGTCGCGAATTTATTCTTTATTTGCTTAAGCCACTTTTCTCTTTTCGCTTTAGAGCTGGTTTTCACCATGTTTAAACTCAGCCACTTTACATTTTGACTGCCCGTTTTTTAAGCGTGCCTTTATTAAGATCCCGTCAGAGTCTCGCAAACGTGATGTAATCAACTTGAGCAGGCTCTGCTGATTCGCCCCGCAGCGCCCGGTTAATCTGCCCCCGGTGATATTGCCCATGCAAAAGGACCTGCAGCAGAATATCCTGGACGGACGTCCGGAACGGAAGTCCGCTCTGGTTCGCATAGTCGATCATCTCATCTAAGCCGGATTCCTCCAACCCTGCGATGTACACCCGATATCGCTCTGCGTTTTCTTCGAACATCGTCCGAATCGCCGCCACGTCCTCCGCATCCTCCCACAATGAATACTGCGCACTGCCCTTACCCTGCAATCGGGACAACCAGACCCCTTCCGCAACCGCAACATGCCGAACCAGCTTCAGAAGGTCTTTGCTCGTCGTCTCACTATCCTCGAGCGCTTCCACGATGCGTCCGTCCGCCCAGTACAAATGATCCATCATGCTTTTAATCGTCTTCATTTCCGTTTTCCTCTCTTTGTCTCTTTATTTGCTCCGCTTTTATGTTTCTCTGGCAGCATCCAGCACAGAATGTTTGTTTGCATTCACGCGAGAGTTTACCGCATAATGATTACCAGATGAAGGTAATCTTCATTTATAAACATTTGTTACCTTGGAGGCAGGGCATACATGAAGAACAAAAGTGATAAAACCGAAAAGATTGAATTCCCGAAAATCCCCGATCCCGCTCTTTTACCACCGCAGCATATAGATGCCTTGCAGACCAAAGAGGAATACAGCCGCTGCCAGATCAGCGATATTCAACTGGAGTATCAGGAGGCGGAGAAGGTCTCTTTTGACAAGGTATTATTTAAAAATGTGACCATCAGCGAATCCACCCTCCGCGCCATCGAGCTGACGGATGTGGTCTTTGAGAACTGCGACCTCTCTAATGTAGATTTCAGTGAGGCCTTCGTCCACCGTACCGAGTTCAGACAATGCAAAATGATCGGCACCGACTTTACCCGCGCCCGCTTCCAGAATGTCTCTGTGATTGACTCGCTCTGCGATTTCTCCAGCTTCCGGTTCGGCAAGCTTAAGCTTATCGGCTTCTCGCAATGCTCGCTGAACAGCGCCGATTATTATCAGGCAGACTTTCAGAAGGTCTCATTCGAAGACTGCACAATCGATCAGGCTGTCATGGCCGGAGTTAAGCTGAAGGACACCGATCTGAGCAGCTGTGAATTCAGCGGGCTGCAGGTGGACATCGAAGATTTGCCTGGCTGCATTATCTCTGCAGATCAGGCAGCTTCTTTTGCCGGACTGCTGGGCCTGGTTATTAAGTAACGAATTATTTTCCGGCTTCCAGTGTCAGCAGCTTGAGCTTGCCGGCACATTTGCCGCAGCGGTAGCGTGCCGGATCGGCCCGCCGCTTGCGGGGATATTCCATATCACAGGCAGTACACACCAGCTTGTACCGGTAAGGCTGCGGCTTACGTGCTTTAGCCCCCGGCAGTGTCTGGCAGTAGCGGCTCCCGCCGACTTTGGCCAGCAGGCTTTTGAAATCGGCATCCCTGTGCATATATCCGCGCTTCGCCAGATGCAGGTGGTAGTGGCAGAGCTCATGCTTGATGATTTTCTCCGTCTCCTCATGCCCATGAATGGCAAGCTGCTGCGGATTAATCTCTATATTATGGCTTTTGGTAAAATACCGCCCGCCCGTTGTCGTCAGTCTGCCGTTAAAGCTGGCTTTGTGCCGGAACGGCACGCCGAAGCTGCTGAGCGATATCCGCTCAATCCACTGCTGCAGCTCCTCATTGCTCATACTGATGCTTGTACCAGACGTAGCGTCCGCCTCCTTTTTAACGGTGCAAAAATAACATCACCTCTTGAATTGTAACTTGCTCATAGGCTACACTGTCAAGAAGGAAGACAAGTACGGAGGGAGACACAGAAAATGCCGAAAATGCGGTATGTGATTTTGCAGCAGCACCAGGAACTGCAGTTTGTAGAAATGCCTGAGGAGTACGCGTACCAGCTGAGTGCGCTTAATCTGCGCCTGAACAAGGAAATTGCCAAGCTGACCGCCGACAATGTGCCGGATCTGCCACTGGCGGTTGCGGAGTGTGACGCGCTTGAGCTTTTGCGTGAAGGGGATGTGCTGGAGTCGGGGCTGGGTTATATTAACCGGCTGGAGAGCGCTTTTGCCTCCATACAGGAGAAGGAATACCCGCTCATCTCGCTGCTGACAGAGATCCGTGCCCTGCAGGCACAATTAGAGCAGTGGTACGAAGAGGAAGAAGAAGGCGTGCACTAATCTTTCTTATAAGAGCCGGACGAGCCAAATTGTCAACCGCTGCCGCACCTTTAGGCACCTTAACCCATATGCTATCTGTACATAGGATGCATGCTTAGAGGAGGGGTACACTTGCCGCAGTGGCTCTGCAATCAATTAATGAAGGCTTATTTCAAAAAAGACCGGCGCCAGATCAAAATGCTGAATGAATGCTGGTTCTTTTATCGAAACTCCGGGGAGACCCGTGAATTCGCTCAACGGGATTTATAGTTCAAAAAGCAAAAGCCGTGTCTACCCTCAGGTAGGCGCGGCTTTTTGATTAAACGTACCGTAAGGGGCATAGCTGAGATCGGCATGTGGCACTGTGGTGAGTACTTACTCCCCTTTTAATTAAAACATCGGGAAAACGTACCGTACCAGGAAGAATAATATTCCGAAGATAATAATAATGTAGGCAGCGTATTTAATAAAGGTGGATGCGACAGCGCTGGAATCCGAGTGCTTGCGTACCTCCGTGCGTTCGACCTCGACACTTCTGTCCTTGTAATTCGGTTCCATCATCAATCTCTCCCTTCAAATTTGAACTGTTATGACATCCATTAACCCCGGATTTTTGAAGTTGAAACAAACAACCGCACCTCACAGCGCCTGGGAAAGTACTTTAATGGCGGGAGATGCGGCTATTTTTTTGGGATAAGGTCAACCTAGTTAAAACTGCGTGTAGACGGCCACGAGCCCTGCAGCTTGCGGATCAATACAATTTGTCCGGTATGGTAAAAGTCATGCAGGATCAGGCTCATTACTTCTTCACCCGGAGCATGTCCGGAGCCGCCCCAGTCATACGCGCCTTCTTCGAGGGCTTCGATAATCTCACGCAAGGAAGCATGTACCGATTTCAACTTGGTAACGGCCTGTGTCCAGGCTTCTTCCCCGCTCTCCGTAACGGTAAATGTGGCATCGTTGTTTTCCAGGTCTGGAAGCTGTTCCAGCCCCTTAAGCTTGCGTAACAGACGCTCTTTGTAGTAAGTCAGATGGTTAACCGTCTCCCAGATCGAGTTGCCCGCTTCCCCCGGCTTCCAGGCCGCCTGCTCGGCATTTACACCCTCCAGAGCATCACTCAGCGGCGGCGCCCAGTCCTCGGTGTCCATGGCATAATCCCAGTTTTCGAGCAATACCTCACTGATTTTGTTTTGCATGATAGACCTCCTATGGGTTTAATAAATGGTTAACGTAAAGTTCTTAGTATGTTTACTCTGCTGTCTGTCCTTCAATAGTTAGTGCATCATTCTGTAACCACTTAAATAAACTAATAACAGTTACAACGAAAATATAGCACAACTCCAAAACTGAATCAAGTAACTAGCAATACTTAGTTTTAACTGTTACAATCAAGGGAACAATGAATGGCGGGAGGAGGGATAAACCATGCTTTGGGATGATTTCATTAACAGTTATTGGCGGGATTGGCGGACTGGCGACCGCAGTGGTGACCGCGACCGTCTGGACGATCCGCAGTGGCTGGCAGAATGGCTGGAACGGCATGGGCTACCGGCAGCTGCACCGGCAACGCAAGAGGAGTTACAACACCTTAAACAGCTGCGTAGCTTGCTGTGGACGGAGGTCCAGCAGCTTGTACAGGGAGTTGCCCCGGATCAGACACTGCTTGACCAGCTGAACAGTTATATGACGGCTGGTCCGGTTATCCGGCAAATTGTCACTCCCCCCGGCAAGTCTCCAGAGCTCGTCCTCCTCCCCCAGCGCAGTGATTGGGAACAGATCATGGCCGAGATCGCCGCCTCTTTTGCCGAGGCTGTGCTGGAGAAGGAACTGTCCCGCATCCGTATCTGCGACAATCCGGACTGTCTCTGGGTGTACTACGATGATACGCGTAACCGTTCGAAACGGTACTGTGATGATAAAATGTGCGGGAATTTGATGAAGGTGCGGCGGTTCAGGGCGCGGAAGAAGGCCGGGGAGTAGATGTACGATTCAATAAGGTCTGCATCACTCCCCGTAAGAGGGGAACATCTCCGCGCAGTATAAGGATCTGTGAATTTATGAAGTGCTGTCCAAATGATTATTACTGTTTTACAGTTAAGTTTTGTAGTAACAGATTATCATATTTAGCCGCATGTTTTTGTTCATCGAGAATAATTCCATACAAAGTATCCTTGTAAATGCCGTACGGGAGGCCGAACCATATCTTTCGGTATTTTTCAACTGCAGATAATTCACCCTGAAAGGCTTTTTGCAACCCGGCAATATAAGAATCAACCTTTTCTGGAGCCTCATTGCTATTTCCCGTTACTTCATGACCTGTTAGTTCCCTATACATTTGTCGAAACATTTGATTGTGTCCTCTTTCATCGTTCCGAATAGCCGTAATAACTTCAACCTGTTCTTGGTTCGGAGCTAGCTTAATGAGCTGATCATAAAATAGCTCATCATTTCGTTCACCTTGTACGGAACTCTTCATTAATTCGAGTGCATCTTGTGTTGAAGTGGCCCAAACAGGGACGAATTGTGCTCTAAACCAATACGGATAAACCTTATACATGAGCTTAACCTCCATAATATTAGCATTTATATCCTCAATTATATGCACATAAGCCCAGTGTGTGATTTACAGAACGGGTTGTTACACAGCACTAGGAGATCCACAAAAAAAAAGTGCGCCCCCTCCATTTTCCATCCACGGAGAGCACGCACTCATTATTTTAAACCATCACTCCCTAACCACCACCATCTCCCGCTCCAGCTCCGCCTCGATCTCCTCATTACTCACGACAGTTTCTTTTGCCTCCGCGATTCCCAGGTGCTGCTTAATCTGCTTCAGGTCACTCTGTACCTCCCGGAGCCGGGCGTGAATGCTGAACAGGAAACCAAAACCAACAGCAAGCATCGTGAACAGTCCGTAGGGGCCAAGGAAGGAGGATATAATGATAGCGGTTACAATTGCAACGATAGTTCCAAGAATGATCATGTGCAATCTCCTCATCTCTAAAAGAATATACTTTATTCAGCACGACTCACACTTTCCGGCCAACACAATCTTGGTATGTCCCTTCTTACTTTATAATCCTTTTTGCACCCGCACAAACATGAAATTTCATTTGGTACATGTTTCTTCAGCAGTTAATACTACATTTATAATATTTACCAATTTAATTATTATTCGTTTCTTTTCCTTTACAAAAAAAGCCCCGGGGAAGCGCAATTTCACGCGTTCTCCGGGGTTCTTCTTCTAAACAAGCTGATCTTACTGATTGCCGGTTTTATTGCGGAAATAGTTGTGCAGGAATTCCTTGGCCCGCTCGGATTTGGGATGATTGAATACCTGATCCGGCGTGCCTTCCTCCACGATTTTCCCCTTGTCCAAAAAGAGCACTTTGCTCGCCACCTCATATACGAAGCTCATTTCATGCGAAACGAGAATCATCGTCTGGCCGGTGGCTGCGGTCTTTTTGATCGTCTGAAGCACCTCGCCAACCAGCTCAGGGTCAAGCGCTGAGGTAGGCTCGTCCAGGAGCAGCAGCTTCGGCTTCATCGCCAGTGCGCGGGCAATGCCCACACGCTGCTGCTGGCCGCCGGACAGATGCTTCGGATAATAATGAGACCGGTCCGAGAGCCCCACCTGCTCCAGCTGCTCCAGGGCAATCTGTGCGGCTTCGCGGTCATTCATTTTTTTGACAATCTTCAGGCCTTCCTTGACGTTATCCAGTGCGGTCCGGTGCTGGAACAGGTTGAAATGCTGAAAGACCATGGCCGTCTGCTTCCGCAGCTCCAGCCGCTGCTTGTTGGTAATCGTGCTGAAATCGACCTTGAAGTCTTCGAGATCCAGCACACCCTTGTCCGCCTGCTCCAGGCAGTTCAAGGCACGCAGAAAGGTGGATTTACCTGCACCGGAGGAACCGATCAGGGCGACTACGTCCCCTTTTTCAATCTCGACCGAAAGATCATCCAGAATCAGATTGCCATGAAAGGACTTGGATAAGTTACTTACCTTGATCATCAGATTCCTCTCCTTCCCCAGGAAAACCAGCCGCCGCGGTTCACGGCTTGTGCGGAGTCCGGAATAGAGAATTTTCTCTCCATGTATCTGAGGATCTGTTCAATAATAATAGTCATGACCCAATAAATAATGGCGAGTGCAAGATATACCTCGAAGAAGCGGAAGTTGCTGCCTGAGATTATTTTACCCTTAGCGGTCATTTCGATTACACCGGCAACAAAGGCCAGGGAAGTTCCCTTTAGTAGTCCAATTAAGGCATTGCCGAGCGGAGGAATAGCTACAACAAGCGCTTGAGGCATGATGACTCTTTTCAGCACCTGAAGATAGGTCATCCCCAGCGATTCAGCAGCCTCGATCTGGCCTTTATTCACCGATTGCAGTGCAGCGCGGATGGTCTCCGAATTGTAGGCCGCTTCATTAAATGCGAAGGTAACCAGGACAAACAGCATCGCCGGTACGGCATTGATATTGTAATCTGTCCCATACTCCTGATTAATGAACTTCAGAAACAGCGGGATCCCGTTATAGGTAAGGTACAGCTGTACGATGATAGGCGTTCCCCGTATAAATGAGATAAAAACAGTGACCAGCTGGCTTAGCACAGGGATTTTTTTCATCCGGATAATCGCAAACAGCAAAGCAAACACAAGGCCGACTATCATTGAAATGACAGTGATTTGCAGACTCACAGGAAGGACCTCTAACAGAAGAGGAATGGATGTGAACACCGCGTTTATATCAAAAATCTCTCCCATGCAGATTTACTTCCTTCCACGATGAATTAACGTGACGCAGTTATTTACGTTTTTTGACGGTTAAACGCTCACCTTCGTAAGTAATTTCTGTCCGATACCGTTCCTGGCTTACAGCATTCAGCCGTTTAACCAGGGAGGCAGCCGCTTCCTCGGAAGCTAATACAGGCAACCCGCGCTTGGTCACCGTCGGGTGGGTCAGTCTAAGATCAATCGGAATCAGATGGTAATCAAACCGGTTGTCCTCTACGCTTAAATCGAACATAACCAGGAAGTTCTCCGAGAATTTACGGTCGCTGTAAAAGCCTTGCCAGTTCCCTTCACTATCCTTGGTTCTATTCTTGTGCAGGGTAGACGGAGATTCATTCTCCGCATAACCGTAGGCGGTGAACATCTCTGGAGATACAATCGACTCTCCCGCCTCAAACTCCATAAACAGACTGCCCAGGTTGTAGAAAATAGGCTGGCCCTTGTACAGCTCCACGCCTCTTGTGAAGTGGGAACCATGTCCGAATACACAGCTCGCTCCTGCATCCACTGCACCCCGTGCGAAGGTTTCTATGAACTCTGCCGGATAATCGGAGTACCAGTTCTCATTCTCCCCTTCATGCGTATGCAGACTGACAAACACGTAATCAGCACGTTCCCGCGCGTCCCGGATCGTACGGAAGATTTCCTGCTGATCCTGCTCATGCGCTGCCGTTTTGACCCGGGAATGCTCTCCCTTTTCAAAGGTTAAATAGCCTTCAAACAGGGAGCCGAACTCATAGTGATTCTCCGATTTGCTCTTATAGGTCTCGATCCGCTTGCCTTCCTCCATACTTGGAGCAATGCCGATCCGTTCACTGATTTCTTTTAAAGCGGCAAAATCCTGATCGTTCACGACATACGTACGCGACCAGCGGAGCGGGTTAACGCCCGGACGGGCCGGAACCCCGTTACCCGGATTAGAGGCTGCAAAGACCTCACTTCTCGTCACATCAATGGTGATAATGGCAATCCGTCCGTCTGGTGTATCAATAAATACCGGCTTACGGGCATCATGCAGACTCATGCCAACCCCCAAAGGGAATAGTCCGCGCGCTTCTGCTTCTTCAATGGTATCGACCATGCCCTCAACCCCATAATCACCCGTGTGATTATTCGCAAAGCTGACATAACGGATATTCAAATGCTTGAATTCATCCAGCGCCTTCGGACGCACGCTTGTCTGATAACCGCGGCCTGCAGCCGGAGCTGTATTCCGTCTTGGTGTTACAAACTCTGCATTGGTAAAGGCCTCATCGGCTCCCTGCAAAATTGCAAGCAGCTCCGGGTCCATCGTCTTATACAAATTACTGCTGGAAAATAATGCATCTCCCGAGACTAGAAATTTCATACGATCACCTTTCTGCTGTTACTCCATTAGCTCTTTTTTAGGCAGGTAGTCGCCGCCCAGCTGTTCTTCGCTGATTTTCAGCAATGTGCCGTCGTTATACATTTCTTTGATTCTATTGTTGACTGCATCGAGCAGTGTACTGTCTGGGGACTTAGAGAACAGGATGTAAGAACCTGGATCACTATTCTCGGTGGAGAAGGAAACAACCTTCAGGTTGGTAAAGCCGTGCTCTTTGATCGCTTTTTCAGCAGATACGCGGGAAATGATGCGCACATCGTACTTGCCTGCTTCGATTCCTTCGAACTGCTTCACGAAGTTCTCGTCAGTGTACATGATTTCTGCTTTGGCATCCGGGTGCGCTTCATTATAGTTCTCAAGCAGTGTTGCGCCGGAGTTCCCTACTTCTGTTACAGCCTTATAGCCTTTCAGATCTTCAACGGACTTGAGCGTCTCGTCATCCTTGCGTACTACGAATACATTGGCATTCTCAATGATCGGCAGAGAGAAATCGTATTTGCTGCGTCTTTCTTCATTAGAGCTGAAGTTGTTCGCGCCGAGCTGGAAACGCCCGTTATCAAGACCAGTCAGAATGCCTTCAAATTCAATAGCTTGTACATCCAATTTATATTCGGGAAGACCTTCGAAAACAGCCTTCATAACTTCTACATCGTAACCTGTCAGCTGACCGTCCTTTTCATAACTGAAAGGATTGCTCACTCCGCTCGTTGCAGCAGTGATAGTCTTTACGTCTGCCCCAGCATTGTTTTTCGCTCCGGAATCAGCTGCATTATTGTTTCCGCAACCTGCAATTACTGCACCCAGCAACAAGGTCAGAACACCTGGTACAAATTTCTTTTTCATCATTATAACTTCCCCCTCGTTTAGTAACGGAACAATCATTCTGTCAGATGATGTCCAACTTATCATAGTCTTTTAGTCTGAAACATTATGGCATGGCATATACACTGTGTCAAGGTAAACCGGCAAAGTATTTGACGAAAGCTGGCGAATCTAGTCGATAAATGCAGCTTTATAGCCACAGTCCAGTTTGTGCTCTGAAGAGCCCTTACAGCCATTATTTTCTACTATATAAATGGAAGGCAGAAGTCGCGGCTACTCCCTTTTATGTAAAGCTGCAACATATAGGGTGCCTGAAAGAGATGTGTTTTACCCTCTTCTTTTGATGGATTCCGAATAGCTGCACTCTGTACAACTAAAGTTGGGATATTGGAGCTAATTTGCTATATAACTGCATTCTGTACCATTAAAATAACGATTTTCGCGGAAATTCTGACTTTTGACTGTTTTTAGTTGTACAAAATGCAGTTAACTACAGAAATATGTTACTTTTCAGGTTTTTAGTTGCACAGAATACACTTATCCGTCAGCTCGGATTGCGTCAGAGTGGATATACGGCGCCGGTTTGCAGGTTTGGGGTGAGGTTTACGCACCAGCTTTTAACATGACAGCTTAAACTGCTTCACCCCTGTAAAGCCTTCCGTACACTCAAAATATACTTCGCCTGGTCCAGCGGATTCACACCGCGGCGCGTACGCTCGGCGGTAACGTCCGGTGGACACGGCTCGTAGCCGGCAAAAGCGGATGCAAAGGTGCTGCGCCCCTTCGTGTAGGAGCTGAGCGTCACCGGATAATCCAGTGACGTAGCCAGCGGCAGCCGGCCTTCGATGACCATCCGCTCGCCCTGCAGCACCGGCGGTTCGAAGCTGCCGCGCATCTGCACAAGGTCGTTCATCACGCGGCCGGCGTTCTCCTCCGGCAGGGCGATGCGCACGGCCAGGATCGGCTCCAGCAGCCGGGTGCCAATCCGGTTCAGCCCGTCCATCAGCCCCATCGGCGTAGCGACCGCAAAATCCAGCGGATGCGTATGCCACACATGATGGTTCCCCTCCACCAGCGTCACCTTCAGGTCGGTGACCTCCCAGCCGTACAATCCCTGCTGCAGCGCCTCGGGTACACGGCGCGCCGTCTCGTTCTGGTACTGCGGCAGCAGATCGGAGCTTCGCACGACCGATTCGTATACGAGACCGCTGCCCGGCGGGCCGGGCTCAATATGAAACCGCAGAATCGCCCAGCACGGCTTTGGCATCAGGTAGGCGACATAGCCCTCGCCTGCTGCGCGCGGCGTTTCCTTGTAGATCACCGACGGCTGGCCGAAGGTGACCTTCAGGCCGTACCGGCTCTGCATTACGCTGTCCAGCACCTCCAGCTGGATCGGCCCCATCACCTTGATGTGCAGCTCACGCTCCTCCGGCAGCCACTCCGCGCCAAGCTGCGGATCTTCATCTGCCAGCTCCTGCAGTGCAGCGATGACCTTGTGGTCGTCCATGTCTGCATCCCAGAACACCCGCACGGTCAGCAGCGGCACAGCCAGCTTCGTCTCCTGCGGAACCGCATCCGGCCGGCCCAGCACATCGCCGATCCGCACGCCGGACAGGCCGTAGACTACCGCAATGTCGCCGGCTTCAAGCGCGCCGACATCCTCGGTACGGCCGCCTTCCACCTTGCGGATCTGCGTTACTTTGGCCTCTGTCTCCTGGGAGTAATTCGTTACCGTGTCACGGTTGCGGATGGTCCCCTCATACAGACGGACAAAGGCCATCCGGCCCATGCTTTTGTCCCGCTGGATGTTGTAGACAATGCCGGACACCGGCTGCTCCGCATCTCCCCCGGCCCGCGGGAAATAGTCGGTCATTGCATCCAGCAGCTCTGTAATGCCGATTCCCTTGGCTGCAACTCCGTATACGAGCGGGAACAGCCGCCCGCCGGCAGCGGCGGTCTGCATGTATTTTTTCCAATAAAGAAGATCCGGCTCTCCGCCCGCCATGTACAGCTCCAGCAGCGACTCATCCCGTTCCGCCAGTGTCTCCAGCAGCTCAGTCCGCGCATCCGCCTCTGCCTCACCGGACCACAGATCGGCCGCACCTTTATAATCCTGCTCCGAACCAAGCGGCTGCTGCACCGGGATAATGTCACCAGACAGATAGGTCCGCGCCTGTGCCAGCACCGCTTCAGGGTCCGCGCCGGTCCGGTCCATTTTATTGACAAAAATCAGCGTAGGAATCCCCAGCTTGCGCAGCGCATTCCAGATCATCTCGCTCTGTGCCTGTACGCCTTCGACCGCCGAGAGGATCAGCACCGCGCAGTCCATCACCCGCAGGCTCCGCTCCACCTCAGACAGGAAATCGACATGGCCCGGCGTATCGACCAGGTTCACCTGCACGCCCCGCCAGCTAAAAGAGGCCAGCGCCGCCCGCACCGAGATGCCCCGCTGCCGCTCCACTTCCATCGAATCAGTCACAGCTGTGCCGCTATCTACACTGCCGAGTGCGCGAATCCGTCCGCTTTCATATAAAAGATGCTCCGTAGTCGTCGTCTTCCCGGCATCGACATGGGCAAAAATCCCGATATTCATCCGCTGTACGCGTTGCTGCTGATTCATCTATTGTTCTCCAGTTCTATATTAAAAGTGATAATAGCGCTCTCATCGCTTAAGTGTACTGCGAAACTGCAGCTTAGATCAACGCCGGAGCCCTGCTGTGAGTGGTTCATACTGGGTCATGCGGGTATTAAGTTACTGACGCGCCGGAAGGCTTTTGAAATTTTTCAGCACGGGACGATGGCCCCGATTGAGAAGCTTACCGTGGATGAGTGGGATGAGACGCTGAACACCAATCTGCGCAGCACCTTCACCACCGTGAAATATGCCGTTCCATTAATGAAGGAACACGGCGGCAGCATTATCATCACCAGCTCAATTAACGGCAACCGGGTGTTCTCCAATGTGGGTGCGGCGGCATATGCTTCCTCCAAGGCAGGACAGGTTGCTTTTATGAAAATGGCGGCGCTTGAGCTGGCCCAGTACGCGATTCGCGTGAATGCAGTCTGCCCGGGGGCTATAGATACGAAAATTGACGATAATACTTATAAGAGCGATGCTCTGGAGGAAGTAAAAATTCCGGTAGAATTTCCGGAGGGCAGCCATCCGCTGGAGCAGGCTCCCGGCAAGCCGGAGCAGGTCGCGAATCTGGTGCTGTTCCTGGCCTCGGATGAGTCGTTCCATGTTACGGGGACGGAGATTTTTGTGGACGGTGCGGAGTCGCTGCTGCGCGGCTAACTTTTAAAATTGCAATTAATTTGCGCGAGTCTGCAACCTTTTGCCGCTTTTCCCCATCTAGGAGTATAAGAGGTGAGGCACATGAAGAAATTATCATTCCAGACTGGCGCTAAAAAACTGACAATAGCGTGCGGTATCCTGGCGGCAACAGTATCCATGGGAACATCGGCGTTTGCCTTTTCCGATATGAAGGGCGATGCTAACGAAGCAAAGATCAACGCACTGCACAGTGAAGGCATTGTTAACGGAGTAACAAGCGATCTGTTCGCACCAAAATCAAAAGTAACCTTTGCCCAAGGCGTGCAGTTCATCGTCAGCGGCCTGAAGCTTTCCCCTACCGAATCCGGTAAGGCGAGCGACTATTTTGACAAAGTAAAAGATAATGCCTGGTATGCATCCGCATTCGTAACGGCCAAGCAGAACGGTCTGTCCCTGGACAAAACCGTAGATCCGAACGGATCGATCACCCGCGCCCAGTTCGCGCATCTGCTGACCCAAGCGCTGCAGAGCAAAGGGAACTTCCCGGTAACGATGATGTACGCGATGGTTTCCGACGGCGACAAAATGTCCAACGAGCAGATGGGAAGCCTGCAGATTCTGGTCAACACCCGTATCGTAACCCTTGGCACCAACGGCACCTTCCGTCCGACCGATGCGGTAACCCGCACCGAAGCGGCGGTCTGGATCTATGATGCAGCCAAATTCGCGAAGGAAGTTATTACTCCCGACGACAGCGCTGAAGCTCCAGCCTACGAATACGATGCAGAAGTGAAGCTGGAAAAAGCGGCCGACGGCATCAGCAAAGCCACCGTCACCGTCAACAACCTGCCGAACCCGGGCTACGGCCTGGCTATCGACAAGATCGAATTCGGCAAAGATAAAACCGCTGTAATCTACTTCAGCGTTACCAAGCCAGATCCTAACAGCATGTACCCGCAGGTCATCTCCAGCGCCTCCGTTGTGACCTACCTGCCGGAAGGCTACACAGCAACTGTGCAGGCTTCTGATGGCAGTGCTGCTGGTGCGGGTTCCGCGATTAAGTTGAAATAAGACGCTTTAAAAAAAGGCCGTGCTTACCTTGAAGGTAGGCACGGCCTTTTATATGTTGTAACTCATTAAATACTATGTTAGCCCTACTGTTTTTCTCCTCTATATAGATTCATGCCTGGCAAGTATGAAACTTACTCCTTAGTATTAGTCTGGGAGAATATAACTCCAAAAATGATTCCGAAAATAATTCCAAACAATACGCTATCAAGGGCTACCCAAAATATAACTCCGAAGCAAAGGCCTAAAGAGACGCCAGTCGTAAGCGATTTATTATTCATGGTAAACACCTCACTTTTTTTATTTACTACGATTTAACAGCATTAAACGTTTCATACCTTTGGGAATGGAGCCCAAAATCAAAAGAAAACGCAGCTCCCACACCGTGACGGGATTGCGCCTTCTTTTACATTCCTATTCGGTTAAGGCGTCCACTCATCATGCACAATCCCTACCAGAATCCGATCTTCACCAATCTTCTCAAACACCAGCCGCAGACTGCGCCAGTCCATCCCCTGATACTGCGGATCGATGCTGCTGATGTGGTAATCTACATAATCATATTTGTCGGCGGGGTACACTTCTTTAATGTTGTTGATCATCGTCCCTTTATTCTCCGCCGTGTTCAGGGAGATTTGCGCATCATCGGCAAAATCTGCATCATATACGAACCGTTCGAAATACTCTGCAAAAGTCAGATTAATCGGCTCTCCGCTTCCTTGGAAGCTCCCCCATAAACGTTGTTCGGAGTCCTTCATTAAACCGCTAATCTCCTCTTGGGTGAACACCAGATCGTTTTCAGTGTCCACATAGCCATATGGCGAAAAGCGTACTCCGTGATCCCGCGATACCCACGCGGACAGTGTTTCCATGTTGCCGTTCTTCAGTGCATTCATTACTGTCGAGGCTGCTTCAAGTGCGGTGGGCGGTGTTCCTTCATCCGGCACAGCGGCCGGGGATGCGGATGCAGAAGGCTCAGCTGACGGTTCCGGTGGCTGGCTTGGCACCGGGCTTGCGGCAGGCTGCTCTGTCTGTACCGGCGTTGCTGTAGCCTCCGGCTCTGCTGCCGGTGTATTGCTGCAGGCAGCAAGAAGTACGAACGCGGCGGCAGCCTGGGCCAGCTTACTTGTCTTTTTTCCAGTATGCATAAAATCCCTCCTTAGCTTGTTGCTGATATAAATTAGACGGTCCGGCGGCAGCTTTTGTTGCTGGATCATCCGGCTTTGTCAGGCCTAAACGTACCCTATCAGCTTCATTAACCGGTTTCTCCAAAAAGACACATCTCCCGCTTTAATCAAGCTGATGAAACCGTTATAATTTTGTTCATGTGCACAAAGTATATGATCATGCCGCAGGTCATGTTTGGCAGAGGAGGATAAAACGGTTGCTGCAGCTCTCAGAGAAACAGGCACAGGAAATTGTAGACAAGATGATGATGGACATCCCCTATAACATTAACATTATGAATCATGAAGGCATTATCATCGGCAGCGGAACCCGGGAACGGGTCGGTACGGTTCATCAAGGGGCGGTCAAAGCTCTGGCTACCGGTAAAATGATCGAGGTCTGGCAGGACGGCCGTTTTGAGAAAAAAGGCACCAACGAGCCGATTGTCATCGCCGGCAACCGTGTCGGTGTAATCGGCATATCCGGCAATCCCGATGAGGTCCGCCCGTTTTGTAACATCGTCCGGACCACCGTCTCGCTATTGATCGAACAAAGGAACACCCTTGAGGATCTTGCCAATGAAGCAAGCCGCAAGAAGGCCTTTCTGGAGCTGCTGCTGTCCCACCAGGGAGCCTACACGCAGAAGCTGCGCAAGGAAGCCTCTGCCTATCAGCTTGATCTTTTGCTCAAAACCACGGTACTGCTGCTCAAGAACTTCGTCCCGCCGGAGACACAATCCAAGCTGCTGCTTACGCATCCCTCCTTCCACATCGAGGAGGACAGCTGGCTGATCCTGGTCCAGAATCAGGAGGATTGCACGCCGCTGATCCCTCAGCTGCTTGATCGACAGCCCCGTGCTTTGCTGGCAGCCGGCAAGCAGGAGGCCAACATCGCCGAGAGCTACCGGCAGGCTAAATCGGCCATGGGCATTCTGCTGGCACTTAAACCAGACCGGCAGATTATCCATTACGCAGAGCATGAATTTCTGGTGAAGCTGAGCCATGCGAAGCTGACCGCAAGTGCGGGTACAGTGGTCAAGCTGGAGGATACCGCCGATCTGCTGGAGACGCTGCGCAGCTTTATCAACCATAACTGTAGTGTCTCCCAGACCTCTGAGGCGTTAAACATCCATCGCAACACCCTGCAATACAGGCTGAAAAGGATTGAGAGTCTGACCGGCAAGGATCCGCGCAACCTGCTACAGCTGCTGGAGCTTACTTATGGTTTGTTGGCACTGTATAAGTAGCTAAAAAAAGGCTGCCCCCACGGAATAGTCCGCTCAGGAGGTAGCCTTTTTCAATCTTTAATCGGCCAGCTTCAGCACTCTGGCAATGTTCTCACAGGTCCGCTCGACGTTGGCCGGACCGTCCTTCAGCAGCTTTTCCAGCTCGGAGGCGCCGGGAACGATGCCGAAGATCGCGTCGATGCCCTCGGCGTACAGCGTATCAATGCCTTCGCCGATGTAGCCGGCCAGGGCGATGACTTTTTTTCCGCTTTCCTTGGCAGTGGCGGCTACGCCATAAGGCGTTTTGCCGAACTTGGTCTGGAAGTCGATGCCGCCTTCACCGGTGAACACCAGATCGGCATCCGCTATTTTTTCCTTCAGGCCGGTATATTGAATCACGATCTCGATGCCCCGCTGCAGTGTGGCCCGGGTAAAAATCATCAGTCCCGCGCCAAGCCCTCCGGCCGCTCCGGCACCCGGCAGTTCGCGGACATCCTTGCCAAGCTGCTGTTTGACTACTTCCGCATAATGGGCCAGATTAGCATCGAGCTGCTGCACCAGCTCAGGCGTAGCGCCTTTTTGCGGTCCGAATACAACGGATGCGCCCCGTTCACCGCACAGCGGGTTGGTTACATCACAGGCCACGATCAGCTGCACTTGCTGCAGCCGCTCATCCAGCCCCGACACATCGATGCTGGCCAAACGGTCCAGACTGCCGCCGCCGCGCGGCAGCATCCCACCCGCGGCATCCAGGAATTTTGCGCCAAGCGCCTCCGCCATTCCGGTGCCCCCGTCATTTGTCGCGCTGCCGCCGATGCCAATGATGATGCTGCGGATGCCGCGGTCCAGGCATTCCCGGATCAGTTCGCCGGTCCCGTAGGTGGTCGTAATCAGCGGGTTGCGGTCTGCCTTATTCACCAGCTGTATTCCGCTGGCTGAAGCCATCTCAATCGCTGCCGTCAGACCGTCGCCCATGATGCCGTATTGTGCCTTAACCGGCTGGCCCAGCGGCCCTGTCACTTCTTTTGTATACATCTGCCCGCCCGAAGCATCTACCAGGGACTGAACCGTACCCTCCCCGCCGTCCGCCATCGGAACATGTATATATTCAGCACCGGGATAAACCTTCCGCAGCCCTTTTTCCATTGCCGTACAGACTTCCTTCGCGGTCATGCTCTCTTTAAAAGAATCCGGTGCCAGTACAAAGGTTTTCTCTCTCATTTCCTCACCCCATGTTTAGTTTAGAACAAAAATCCGTAGATAATCGTAGCCACAACCGCCATCGTTCCGCCGACAATCGCCTCGTAAGGCACTACGCCCATACGCTGCTTGATGCTCATTTTCATACTGTCCGCAGTTACGTGGAAGTAGTTCCCCTGTGGAAGCGAGTCGATGACAGTCGCACCGGTGTGTACCATAACAGCTGCCGCCAGCGGAGCGGTACCCATATCGAGAATGGCCTGCCCGAAGGAGCCGGTTGCCAGAATAACACCTGTGGAGGTAGAAGCCGTAGCTGCCGCCATCAAAATCCCGGAGATCGGTGCCAGGAATGTACCCGAAATGCCTGCTGTTTCAATCAGCTGCACTACCTGTGTGGAAAGATCGGAGGCCGAGATCAGACCGGCAATTCCGCCGGCGCCGATCAGGATCAGTACGGTTGCCGTCATTTTATTAAGTCCGGAAGAAGTGTATTGCAGGATTTTTTTACTCTGGCCCATAGCCAGCATACCGACAATCCCGGCAATCGGCAGGATGTACAGTGCATCCACTTTAAAATTAGCCAATGCGTCAATGCCGGACAGCGAGCCGATCGGATTAATCATCAGCAGGATGACTGCAACGAGCGGTGCAACAATCGCTTTGCCGAGCGGCGGGTACTTCGTAGTGTCAATGTTACCGTTCTGTGCTTCTTCGTCTGTAACCATATTCCCTTTTTTCTTCAGCAGTGAAGCCACAATTACCGTTACAATCAGACCGCATACCGCCGGAATCAGGCCCGCCAGCATGACATGGCTGAGATCAAGCTCGAAGCCGCGGGCTGCAGCAATCGTATTTGGATTGGGCGAAATGATGTTCCCCGCTTTACCGCCACCGGACAGTGCCAGCAGCAGCGCTGTTTTGGAGATGCCCATTTTATTGCCGACTGACAATGCAATCGGCGCAACAATCAGTACCGCTACCGGAATAAAAACACCTACTGCGGTAATAATCATCGTCGCCAGCGCCAAAGCCAAAATAGCTTTGCTGCCGCCGAACTTACGCACAATGGCCTGGGCAATCGTCTCTGCCGCGCCCGACTCCATCATCACTCCGGCCAGCACACCAGCCGCAAGTACACGCAGCACAGTCCCCATTACACTTTGTGTACCGCTTACAAGAACGCTTACAGTCTGCTCCAGGTTGGCACCGCCGATTAACGCCCCGACGATCGCCCCCAGAAACAAAGCATAAACGGGATTGAGCTTTCTCAGTATCAGAATAATGGCCAACGCCAGCCCCGCCAATGCCCCATACCAGCCAATTGTTAATCCTTCCATTGTTAATCCCCCTAGCACTCATGTTGAACACGCTTTCAGTATAATGGCTAACAGAACGAAAAAATATTGATGAACGGACGAAATGCATTGTGCAGTTGACCAATAGGATATTCTTAGACCGTAACTTGAAAATACGTTTGCCACTACTGTTCATGATTGACAAAAACAGCTACTCTAACGGACACAGGAAGCGTTATTTGCCTGTTTTTCTATAGTTTGTCCGGCTAACGGACTCAGTTGCGCTTATTCATGCGAATACGCCGCCTTTTTCACGATTTGTTCACGGATAACGTCACTGGGGTCCGCTAACCCGGAAGATGGCTTGGAAATGTGAAAATAACGTCGTCTGGGTCCGTTTGAATGTGCGCTCGATGAGCCAGCAGAAGTATTCCCAGCAGCAGAAACCCGATCTGAAACAAAAAAATGCCCCCACCGCCGTTTCCGGCGCGGGGACATCCTCATCAGTTAGTTTTAAAAACGCACATTAATGCGCACGTAGCATAACTCCAGTTACAGCCTACTTTACGCTGCGTGTACCCGCTACTTCACACTGCCCGCAGTTTCACGCGGCTGGCGCATGGTCAGGCTGACCCGGCCTTTCTTGAGGTCGACGCCGAGCACCCAGACGGTCACGTTGTCGCCAACGGAGACGACGTCCATCGGATGCTTGACGAAGCTGCCGCTGAGCTGGGAGATGTGGACCAGCCCGTCATTTTTGATGCCGATATCGACGAAGGCGCCGAAGTCGATGACGTTGCGGACGGTTCCCTGCATTTCCATGCCGGGAACCAGGTCCTCGATCTTCAGCACATCCGTGCGGAAGATCGGCAGCGGCAGCTCCTCGCGCGGGTCGCGGCCCGGACGCTGCAGGCTCTCCAGGATGTCGCGCAGCGTGGGCACGCCGACATCCAGCTTCACGGCAAGCCCTTCGGCATCCTGCGCTGCGAGCTCAGCTGCGATCTCGCGGCTGCCGAGCTTCGCTACGTCCAGCCCGAGCTCGCGGAACAAACGGTCGACCACCGGATACGATTCCGGGTGGATCGGCGTGCGGTCCAGCGTATTGTCCCCTTCGGGAATACGCAGGAACCCGATACACTGCTCATAGGACTTCGCGCCGAGGCGCGGTACCTTTTGCAGTGCCTTACGCGTGGTGAACTTGCCGTTCTCCTCGCGGAACTTAACGATATTCTTAGCGATCGTCGAGTTGACTCCCGCTACATAAGAGAGCAGCGACGGCGAAGCCGTATTCACGTCGACGCCGACATGGTTAACGGCCGATTCCACGACGGCCTTCAGGCTTTCCTCCAGATGCTTCTGCGAGACATCGTGCTGGTACTGCCCGACCCCGATCGCCTTCGGGTCGATCTTGACCAGCTCCGCGAGCGGGTCCTGCACGCGGCGGGCAATCGATGCCGCGCTGCGCTCGGCCACATCCAGATCCGGGAACTCCTCCGCCGCGAGCTTGGAGGCGGAATAGACGCTGGCTCCTGCCTCGTTTACGATCAGGTACGCCAGCTCCGGATCACCGATCTCGGCAATGACCTCGGCGGTGAACTGCTCCGTCTCCCGGGAGCCCGTGCCGTTGCCGATCACAATCAGCTTGATGCCGTATTTGGCGATCAGCTCCTTGAACTTCGCCGCCGCTTCCTTCTTCTTGTTGTTCGGCGGCGTCGGATAAGTCACGGCCACCTCCAGCAGCTTGCCGGTGTCGTCAACAACGGCAAGCTTGCAGCCGGTGCGGTAAGCCGGGTCAACGCCGAGCACGTTGCGCCCTCTGACCGGCGGCTGCAGCAGCAGGCTGCGCAGATTGCCCGAAAAAATCGAGATCGCCTGCGTCTCGCCCTTCTCCGTCATTTCCCCGCGCACCTCACGCTCTACTGAAGGAGCGATCAGCCGCTTGTAGGCATCCTCGGTCACAGTCTCCAGCAGTTCCTTGACCGGGGACGGCCCCTTGATCAGCTTGCGCGTGATAAAACCGTGAATTTTATCGGGAACGATTTCGATCCCGACCTTCAGCACACCTTCCCGTTCACCGCGGTTGATGGCGAGAATGCGGTGCGGCGGCATTTTATGTACCGGTTCGCGGTAGCTGTAGTAGTTCTCGTAGACACTCTCCTGCTCCGCATCCTTTGCTTCCGAGACGAGAATGCCCTGGCTCGCCGTATACTGGCGGACCCAAGCCCGGATAACCGGATCATCGGCGATGTTCTCTGCGATAATATCCATTGCACCCATCAGTGCGGATTCGGCACTTTCCACACCTTTGTCCGCATCTATATATTTAGCGGCCTCCTCAAGCGGCTGACCCTGGCGGCGCTGCTCAAGCACCCAGTCCGCCAGCGGCTCCAGCCCTTTTTCCTTGGCCACGCTTGCTCTAGTCTTGCGTTTCTGCTTGTAAGGACGGTATAAATCCTCGACTTCCTGCAGCTTGACCGCCTTCATAATCTGCGCCTGCAGCTCAGGCGTCAGCTTGCCCTGCTCCTCGATACTGCGGATTACATCCTTCTTGCGGTCGCCCAGGTTACGCAGGTAGCCCAGCCGTTCTTCCACATCACGCAGCACATTCTCATCCAGCTCGCCCGTCATTTCCTTACGGTAGCGCGCGATAAACGGAATGGTATTCCCTTCGTCCAGAAGCCCTACAGTGGTCCGCACCTGCTTCAGGCTGATGCTCAGCTCCTTGGCAATTGCCGCAAGGATCAGTTCCTGTTCCTGCCGTAGTGCAGCATCATCCTGCAGACTGCCGGCATTCGTATTCTCTGCTGCCAATAGTATCCCTCTTTCCGCACACGTGCTGATATCATAATTGCCTACCCTAAAATAGTATCACAGATTGCCGCTGCGCCAAAGTTAACAGGATACTGCATCACCACACTGCACGCCAAAAGCTTACTTAACCTGCACACCCCGCCGGGCCATCCGTTTTGCCGAGCTCAGGGACAGCAGGAAGCAGAGAACCAGCACAAGCGCAGCTGCCGCATACGGGAAGTTAATATCCAGATCGAACAGGACACCGGCAACAATCGGTCCGGCAATATTACCAAGGCTGGTATACGCAGAGTTCATCCCCATGACGAAGCCCTGCTGCGTTTCTCCGGCCATTTTGGACAACTGGGTGCCGACAGCGGGACGCAGAATATCCATCGCCAGGAAGACGATAAACGTCACGGCCATAATCATGAAGTAGCCATGAACGAACAGCGTAAGCAGAATGAATACGCCCGAAGCAAGCAGACTGATGGAAATCACTCTATTTTCGCCAAAACGGTTCAAAATCCAGCTAAAAGCAGTCAGCTGCACCACTGCCCCGGCAATCGAGCCGAAGGTCAGCACAAAAGCGATATCTTTAGGTGTAAAGCCAAATTTATGATCGACGAACAATCCGAACACCGTTTCATAGTTGGCAAGGCCGAAGGACATAACGAATACGATGACCAGTCCGACAAAATAAGGCTCCCGGTATGAGCGCACCAGCTGTGCAACCAGACTTTCATTCTTTTGCTGAGCCGCCGCCTTATCATTGGCAGCCGCTGTAGCCCGCGATTCCGGCAATAAAATGAATGTGATAATAGCTACAAAAGCCGCCGCAATTGCCGCTGCGAAGAACGGAACACGGATACCGAACTCTGCCAGATAGCCGCCGATCCCCGGTCCGATAATGAACCCGGTTGTGATCGCCGCATTAATCATCCCCATACCTTTAGCCCGCTCATCCATTGAAGTGGTATCTGCCACGTATGCCATAACTGCAGGCATAATCATCGCCGCTCCGATCCCGCCCAGCATCCGGGCCACGAACAGCATCCACGGCAGCTCAGCCACACCGAATACTACCTCAGACAGGGAAAAGACCACCAGCCCGAGCACGATAATTCTTTTACGGCCCATCCGGTCAGACAATCTGCCGGCAAGCGGCGATACAATCAGCTGGGTCAGTGAAAAAGCAGCGACCAGCATCCCGACGACACTGCCCCCGATGTGCAGCTCATTCATATAAGTCGGCAGAATCGGCACCACGAGCCCGATCCCCGTAAATGTTAAAAAGATACTGATCATCAGCATCAGCATTGCACCGCGGTTTCTTAACAGCAAAGACATTGTGTTTCCCTCCGTTAGTACACATTAAGTTGTTATTGAACCGTCATGCAGCAGCATTTTTTAATTTCCGCTTATTCTGCATGTATCATTCATGTAAATATATCATTCCATACACCAGTAAAAGACCGACCATCCGGTCTAATTAATAGCATGAAAAAACTCTTCAGCAGACTGGCCATTAAACCGTCCGGTTCAGCGTCAGCGTTAAACATTTCCATCAAACCTTCAGGCCCGGAGCCCCTGCAGCAGCAGTTTTATGCCGTCCCGGTAATACTTCATCACGTCCGCCGTCCCCTCCGAGGGTGCCGTAATCTCTCTGACTCTGCCGATTCCCTCCAGCATACCACAGACAATCACCACATAATGATTCAGGTCTCCGCTGGCCAGATAGCCCGAGTCCATGCCCTCCTGAAGCAAATTACGGCAGGCTGTTGCCCCGGAATTGTACAGCTGTGAGAGCCGCAGATAAATCTCCTCCGAGTGAGTCCTCGACCTTGCATATTCCTCCAGTCCACAGATCAGCGGATTCTGAAAGTCATTGGCGTAATGTTCACCCAGCGCGTAAAAGCGGTCCTCAATCCCTGTGATTTTGTCCTGTATCGCATCCCATTCTGCGAGCCACTGCTCTGTATCCTCTTCAACAATGGACAGAAACAATTCATCCTTACTCGGAAAATGGTGATATAAGCTGCCTTTGCTTACTTGGGCCGCCGTGCAGACCTCGTTCATCGTTACCGCTGCATATCCTTTTTGCACGAACAGCTGTGCAGCCTGCTGCACAATCCGTTTCTTCGTTTCTTCTCCGTCCGAACGTCCTTTTATACCGGTAACCCCCTTCTAAACCGACCATCCGGTCTAATTATAGCATACGGCTGATTCTTTTTTCAAAATATATATGTCCTGGCTGCCGTACCCAAATATCAAAAAGACGCACTGCTTAAGCAGCACGCCCTCTCATATTCTGCGATTATTGGTTCCTGTCCCGATTTAGAAATCAATCAGGCCCAGACTGATTTGCAGCGAATCATCCACCTTTTTCATGGTATCATCGTCCAGATGGGTGATCTTATCGGTTAAGCGTTGTTTGTCAATCGTCCGAACCTGCTCCAGCAAAATGACGGAATCCCGGTCAAAGCCGTGGGCAGCCGCATCAATTTCTACATGCGTCGGCAGCTTGGCCTTCTGGATCTGGGCAGTGATAGCTGCCACAATTACCGTCGGGCTAAACCGGTTGCCAATATCGTTCTGTATGACCAGTACCGGCCTTACTCCGCCTTGTTCTGAACCTACAACCGGCGAAAGGTCGGCAAAAAAAACGTCGCCGCGTTTAACGATCAATATCTACACCCCGCTTACTAAGCGGCCAAGAGTACTGTCTGCATCTTCCTCTGCGAGAAATGCCTCGCTTGCCATCGTCAAATTGATCTTGGCCATCTCCATGTATCCCCGCTGCATCGATTCCCGGATTGTACGCTTTCTCCGTTCCGTCAGATACAGCTTCATGGCCTGCCTGATCAATTCACTCCGGTTAGAGTTCTCCAATTGGGCGATCCCATCCACTTCCTGCAAAAGATGATCGGGCAAACTGATCATAATTCTTTTGGTGTTCTGCAAATTGGCCAACTTCTCTTCCACCCCCACAAGCCTTCTGCCCTTGTGTTCCAGTGTTGCAATATACAAGGAATTTTATACAAGGAATATATGCAGATAGTATATCAAGTATGCTGCATCCCATTATAAACTAGAAATGGCGGTACGTATAGACTATATGTCACACTAGCCCTTACGATTATCCTTTGTATTCTTTTCCTGTATACAATATTGTGTCACCGGATTAAGACTGCAGCAGAGGGTTCACCAGGTTGGGAGCAGCACCCTCACGTATATATACGCGGGGTACACGGTGAGCCAGCATACAGATTACTTCGTAGTGAATCGTGCCTAAATGGAGTGCCAGTTCATCCGCCGTAATATAGGCGTTGCCCTGGCGGCCGATGAGTACAACCTCTTCGCCAGCTTGGATTTGTTCCGCTTCTCCAGCGAAAGATTTGAGCGTTACCATACACTGGTCCATGCAGATTGTTCCGACGACCGGAGCGCGGCGTCCGCGTATTAGCACCTCCGCCTTGCCTGTCAGCATGCGGGAATATCCGTCTGCGTACCCCACCGGAAGCGTTGCAATGATCTCTTCGCTGTCCGTGAAGTAGCGGGTGCCGTAGCTGATGCCGTAGCCGGACGGCAGTGTCTTAATGTATACCGCCTGTGTCTTCAGCGTCATTACCGGGTGTAAAGCCACGCGCTCGTGGTTTACCTCTGATGATGGATAAAATCCGTACAAGCTTATGCCTACACGCACCATGTTACTGGATAGGAAAGGTGTATCAATGGCCGTAGCGCTATTGCCCGTATGTATGATCGGGATATGTATATCCTTGTCCCGAAGCGTTTCCGCCACGCTCATGAACCGCCGGTACTGCAACAGTGTATAGCTTTTGTCTTCTTCGTCTGCCTTGGCAAAATGGGTAAACATGCCCTCCAGCTCCGCTTGCGCTGTCCGGCCCACTTCTTCGATGAAGCCGGGGGCATCAGCCGGCAAAAGCCCTAGCCTTCCCATCCCGCTGTCAATCTTGATGTGTACCTTCAGCCGGTGCTCCGGATCTGCAGGAAGCTGCTTTACCGCCTCCAGCACCTCCGGTGTGAATAGTGTTACGGTCACCTTGTTCTCCCAGGCTACGGCAATGCCTTCCGGTGAGGTATAGCCCAGTACCAGGATAGGAAGTAGTATTCCCGCCTGACGCAGCTCCAATGCCTCATCCAAAAAAGCTACACTAACATAGTCCGCTCCAAGGCGTTCAAGCTCCCGCGTCACTTCCACTGCCCCGTGGCCATACGCATTTCCTTTGACGCATCCCATAAATTTAGTCTCCGCCGGCAAAGCCGCCCGGAAAGCTTCATAATTGGCACGCAGATCATCCAGATTTATTTCGGCAACTGTAGGTCGATAGCTTGCTTGCACTTCAGGGTCACCTTCTTAATTGTAGTAAAACACCGTCACGGATAACCGCAGCGTTGATAGTCTTACTGCCAATGGTAATCTTAGCGAAGGATGCTGTCAATGTGAGCAGGGCTATCTTTTTGCGGATACACCATAGGTCCTGTCATCGTCGTCAAATAGTGCAAAAAGCGGATACAGCTTGTAGAGGATTGGCTCCCACAATGCGCTGTATCCGCCTACAGAATATTACTTACCCGATTGTGACTGCATAGAAGCGGCAATTTGCATCATTTCGTCAAGCGGCAAATTTGCACTCGTAATCCGGAACTCTACCCCGTCATTCATCCAGGTCAGCGTCTGCTGCTCGTCACCGGTAAGTGCCCCTGCAGTGAATCCCAGATCGACCAGCGTTGCCGGAGCCAGCGATACGGCACGGTCCAGCGGGCGGGCTTCCATAATCGTATACTGGTAATCCCCTTCATAACGGATGAGCACCGCATGGTCCTTATTGCCTTCGATTTTGTGGTAGTCCTTGAAGGTTACGCCTGCCGGTATGTATTCCGGCTCAATAACCCCGAAATCGCCCAGCTCCGCTGTTACCTGCTCCGCGTTTTCTTCCCCGGCCGGCGCCGCTACCGGATTTCCGTTTTCGTCAACCTCGGCCACTGTGCTTTGGGAAGGGGTGCCGGTTGCCATATTCTTTTGCATATCAAAAGAATCCTTGGTAAATTCCGGATCGAACTTGAAGCTGTCAAACTTCACATCCACCACAACCTTGGCTTCGGAGTCGGAGACCTGAACCTGCTTGGGCTCATAGGTGTTTTTGGCCAGCCAGATCTTCTGCCGCACAAGTGCGCTGCTCTGGTAGTTCGCTGCCACCTCGAATACGTAATTGTCGCCCTCCTCCGTCAGCAGGCGGTTGTTATCGGCGGTGATGCCGCGCAGGAGCGTCTGGTACAGATACACCTGACCCTGATTGTCCGGCCAGTCGCTCTGGAAGCGGAAGCTTTTGCCGAGGCTTGGCGTGAGCACGAATACCCCTTCATCATTACGCAGCACAATCTGCGTTACATCCTTCTGTACATTGGAGAGACTGATCCGGTAGTACGAAGGGTTCTTATACCAGACCTCCACCTTATACTCCTGCGGCTGTTCACCGGTATAGAGGGTCATCGTGCCTGCCCCCTGATAGGCCCCCTGCTTGCTCTCCAGCTTGTCAGACACAGCATTCAAATCCTTTACCACGGAAGCGGCATCCTTCTTCCCGCAACCCGCGAGCACCAGGGCCACGCTCATAATGATCGCGAGTACCCATGTTATCCGGCGCATGACATCATCCCCTTAACCTGTTTTGAAAAGCATTGATTAGTACATGTCTATGAGGGACTTGGCCGCAATATGCAGACGGGCATGACAAGCCGGAAGGATAATCGCGGGGGCCGGGATTAATGGGGGATTAATGGCCCGGGGCGGGGTGTATGGCTCGTCCGGGATGAGATTAAAGGGATTTTTCCCTTTGATCCGGCGCCTTTGGCCCGCTGGCAGTGCCATCAAAGGGGCCACCACTACCCTTGATTTCCTTTTCCCCTTTATTTTCCTCTCTTCCTTCACTTACTCATTTACTCATTCACTCTCTGCCTCCGCCCACATTTAACTGTCTGCCCACATCAAACGTATCTGAACAAGTTACTGAACAAATCAGCACTAAAAAAGCCCGCACTCTGAGCAGGCTTAAACTTATCTATATAAACCTATGTATGCGCATCCCACGACCAGTTAAATCCGCTCAGGTCTCGGATCAGCAGGCCGCTGCGCTCTAATCTGACCAACTCTTCCTCCACACCGGTGTCCAGAAAACTCATATGCTCATGAGCGGTGTTAGTCAGCCAGGGTTCCCCGTTTTTCAGGAAACAGAGGTCATCCGGCAGCCGGGGCTGCACCCAGCTATAAAGCCCTGAGGTATACTCCAAAAGAATAGCGGCGGCTTCCTGCGCACAGCGGAAATAATGAACGTCAGCGTAATGCCCGAATAACTTTGTCCCCGGCCAGTCGTCCTCCTTCAGCGTTTTAATATGGTACGGCTGCAGACGCTCCAGCAGCTCCACCCCCTCCGTCTCCAGCGCCATCTGATCCCTTTTGACCAGAATAAAAGTATCACATACTTCCAGTGCAAGCTGAATTAGTGTACGGTAAGCTTCGCCAACAGGCTCCTCCAAAATGGTATAAATGATAATCCCCTCCTTATTAAACAGGCTTTTACCCGCTGCTGAGACAGGCAGAGCAGCAATTGCGGTTATCTTACCACAAAATTTCCTCCCCCTTAACTGATACGACATTTTATGTCGTACCACCTGTTATATACTCCGGATGTAACAATTAAACTAGCGAAATGAGGAACGCAGACCTATGCCCAAAACAAAACGCGGACGTGTGCTTTGGTCCCTTCCTACACGGGGCCGCGGGACATGCCCGATCTGTACAAGCACTCGCATCAAGCTGCTTTATCCGAAAGTAAAAAGCGACGGCACTGGAGTTAAGGTATGCAAACGGTGCAGTAAAGCGCCGCAGGTTAAAGTGGACGCTATCTGAAGCTGCTGCTTAACGGCTGGCTGTCTTCCTGATATAAGTCGGGGGCGGCCAGTCTTGTCTCATATCCGGATTGTCACATAACGAGAGGCTGCCTATACTGGAGCATATAGGGGCCGCTGCGACATAATCTTTTTATCTACTATTTATTATTTACTCTGAAAAGGAGACTTTTCCTTGAGCCATACACACCGCATCCAATGGTTCGACCAGCAGGTGAGAACCGGCCGCTATCCGAACAGCAGATCGCTCGCAGAGCAATTTGAAATCTCCAAGCGCCAGGCTCAGCGGGATATTGAATATATGGCTTCCTCCTTGTGTGCACCGCTTCAGTACGTAGCCAGGGAACGCGGCTATTGCTATGAGGATGACAGCTTTATGCTGCCTTATCTGTATATGACCGATCAGGAGAAGCAAATCCTTAAATACCTGGCCTACCGCTACAGCCAGTATAATTACGAGAACGGGCCGGGGATACGGCGGATCGGCCATCTGCTGAGCCGCCTGACCGGACAGCAGGAGCTGGAGCGCGAGGCACGGCTGCCGCTTTTTGCGGTAAACCCCCGCAGCCTGCAGATGTTTGAGCTGCTGGATCATGCCATCCGAAGCCGGATCACCGTAAAGCTGATCTACGACGGTACAGACGGCGAGCTTGAGCTCTGTCCGCTCAGGCTTGAGAATCATTACGATGCCGACCATCTTATCGCAAGACCTGCGGATCAGCAGGCGGGACAGCCCAGATACTATCTGCTGTCCTCGATTCTTCAGCTGCAGCTGACCGGTCAGCATTTCCCGGACGGGCCTGACCCTGGCTCCCAGACGGAGACAGGACGCAGGCTGAAGCCGTTCACTGCCCGGCTCCGGCTGACAGCTGCCCCGCCGGACGGACACTGGTATGGCTTCCCGGCGCGGCTTCACAGCGGAGATTTCTACGAGGTGGATTTTCTGGATACAGAGCTGTTCATCCGCCACCTGCTGATGACAGACTGGCTGGAGCTTACCAGCCCTAAATGGCTGCAGGATAAAGTTGCCGCCAGATGCAGGACTGTACTCCATTTACTGAACCCGGAGGAACCAAATTAATGATACTGGATCATATTCAGATGCGCCGGGAGTCAAAATCCTTTACAGATGCAGCCTACGCTATTCTGACCGCAGCCGGCCGGTTTGACGGGCCCAAGTTTATGCTGTCCGGACTCAGCGGCATGGCTTTCAAGTTCGCTGCCCACCGCAGGCTGCTCCCCCATTCGGTCACCGCCTATGGACAGTGGGGAACCGAGCATAGCCCTGGCATCGATAACCTGGGGCACTATACCGTCTACGATGCCGGACGCTCAAGACACAGCTCCTTCGGGAGCTATCAGCAGGATGCCGTCAACTGGGTCCGTCAAAGCATTGATTCCGGTATTGGTGCCGTATATTGGATACCAGAGTTCGGCGTTATTCAAGGCTATGACGATGAAGCTGAAATCTTTTATCTTCAGAACGGCAGTTCCACAGGTACACAAGTACTGCTGTACGACAATTTTGGGATCAATTTTACCTCCTTTTGGTATTGCCGGATTTTTGGGGATCAGGTGAGCATTCCGCTGACAGATGCTGTACTGGAATCACTGCGGCTCGCACTGTATGACTGGGAAACTCCATACAAAACGCTTCCCGATCAGGAGATTGCCTCCGGCCGGCAGGCCTACAGATATGTAATTAATGCACTAGAGCAAAACGATTACCATGCTGAAGGTGCCGGCTATCTATTAGCTTCCTACCTCTATTCACGCATAGAAATCAGGGATTATCTGCAGGAGGTTCAGTGGCGGTTACCGGGCCTTGACGAGGTTCTCCTTCTATACGGGGAGCTCACAGATCTTACTGGTCCGGAGATCCAGGCAGTACTGCCTGCCCTTTCCAAAGGGCAGAAGCTGCCGGAAAGCCGGCAGGCTTCATTAGGCAACGTGCTTAGACAGGCTGAAGCTCTGGAAGACCGGGCTATGTTACTCATCCGCCTGATCTCCGGACGCTACCCTGACCGTAAACGGTCGCTTGTTCCCCGGTGGGGCGCCCATACCGCCAGGTAGCTAACAACTCCTCTCCAGAAAGCAGGATGATCTATGAGCGCAATTATACTTCCCTCCGTTCAGTTCAGAGCGGAGTCCCTTTCTTTTACAGATGCTTTGTACGGTGTACTTGCGGCCAAGGGCTGGTTTAGCCTGCCCAAGCCGATGCTCGCCGGAATGACCGGGGCGTGCTTCCGCTTCTCTGTCCACCGGCAGCTTCATACCGATTCAGCTACCGCCTACAACTGGATGGCAGAGCATCTGGTGGCCTGCGACCTGATCGGTGTTACTGCTTCACAGTGGGGCGGATTCCATTTCACACCAACCTTCCCCCTTTATCAGCGTCAGGCTGTCCGGGACATCAAAAGCTCCATCGACCGCGGCACCGCCGCCGTCCTGTGGAAGGACGGATTTGTTATTGTGAACGGTTACCACGAAACAAAGCAGCTGTTCTACTACCTGGACGGCCGGTCGGCCGGGGCACAGGAGCTGTCTTTTGCCGAACTGGGCCTGAATCAATCGCCCTATTGTTATTATCAGATCTATGAAAATCTCCTTGAAACCGATGTGCTGCAGGTCATCAAGGAATCCTACATCCAGGCAGTATTCAGAGCAGAATCGCCCGATATTATGCTTCCCGAAGCAGACTATGCCTGCGGGCTCGCCGCCTATGAAGCTATCCTTAACGCGCTGCATTCCGGCAATTATGATGCTGCAGGCGCCTATGAAACCATCTCTGTCTACGCCGCAGCCAAACGTGATACCGCACAATATACACGGTCTGCCGTAAGCTACTGGGCTGCTTCACAAGAGGTAGCCGGGCACTATGCTAAATTGGCCACCCTGTATGAAAAAATGCTGGACTCTACGGAGATGAACAGCACACCTGGCGCTCTGTCTGAACCCGGCAGCTCCTTCATAGACTTATTTCACGCTGCCCGGGCAGCGGAAACAGCAGCTATCCAGTCGATCCGGACGCTGCTGCATGAGCCGATTGCCAACCGCTTCCATGATGTCGGGCTGCGCTGATAGCTGCTATTCAATTGGAAAGTAGAGATCCATAAAGACTGAATTGCCGTGCTCAAGCTTTTCTTCAAGCCAAAAACGCTCTTGGGTACAAGAAGTCTGGTACCCCTTACTGTTTACCCAGGCCGCCAGCTTCTTCCAGCCCAGCGGAATCCGCTCAAAAGGATCAGCGAACGGCTCGGTAATCCGCAGCACAGCATATTTACAGCCTTCCACATGCTTATAACTTAGCTTGGAGTCCAGAGAGCCGGGCTGCTGATCAACCGCTATCCAATATTCATAGCCGCGCAAACCCTTTTCCTGCTCCCCGTCAGTAACAGGCACATCGAACCCGAATTGCCTTGCTCCGGCCACCCCGTTGTGCAGGGCCCAATCCGTGACCATTGCAATGACTTCCTCCTCCGGATTACGGCTGATTTTTTTTCCGCTCACAACATCCATGGACTCCAGGCTGCCAATAGATACCTCACTTAAATAATCCACTGTTCCACCTCCGCGTAATTGATTAACCTGCTGGCCCAATACCGGCTTAGGCGGCATAATATAGCCTGCATTCCTGCAGCTGCTGGGCAATTGGCCGAACTCCTGCTGAAAGGCTCTGCTGAACGCCCGCTCTGAGCTGTAGCCGTAATCGAGTGCAATGTCCAGTATTCTTTTTCCCTGCATAACCTCCAGCATCGCATACCCCAGCCGCCTTCTGCGGACATACTCCATCAGAGTGACATCGAGATGAATGCCAAACAGCCGGTGAAAATGAAACTTGGAGAAGCCGGCATATTGAGCGCATTCTTCAATAGAAAGCGGCTCCTTAAGCCTCTCCTCAATATAATCAATCGTTCTCTGCAGACATTCTATATAATCAATAGGCTCCACCTCCTCCCTGATTGCAACGGTTAAGCCAATTATAAATAAGATATCCTTCTCACCGCAGGACATTTCTTGCTGCTTCCGGGCAATAAAGTTATAATCTCTATATATTTTAATAACTAAAATAGTTATGGAGCGTGTCTGCCGATGAGCACGGATCAACAAAAATCACAGGCTATCCTTGGCCTTATGGATACAATGGCTGCCGTTCAGCAGAAATCACAGGTATTCATTGAACGCATCACTCAGAAAGAAACCCTGAGCCAGAATCAGCTCATGCTCCTGTTTCAGCTACAGCTGGCCGGCAGCCTGAAGATAACGGAAATCGCCGAAAGATTTGTTGTCACACCGGGCGCTGCCTCCTCCATGTGTGACAAGCTGGAAGAGGCCGGCCTCATTCAGCGGGTCCGCACGAATGAGGACCGCAGGGTGGTCAACATCGAAATTACCGGTGAAGGCACCCGGCGGATTCTGCAGCTGTTCGACAGGTTTGAGGCCGCCGAGCTGCACAAGTTTACAGATACTCTTCACCAGATCAACAGCCTGATGAATGAAATTACCAGCCAATAAGCTCCGTCCAGCACTGCCTCGTTGATGAGGCGGTTTTTTTTTGTATGCCGGAGCGAAATTTATTTTATTGACTATATATTATAATGAATATATATTTTAATTATTAAAATAAATTTAGATGAAGGTGATCACTATATGCTTAATCCATCCGCCAAAACGGTGACAGCAGATATGCCTCCTTTTAAGGTAAGAGGTGCCCATACCCGGCGTAAAGATTTGACTGCGTCCACAGTTGATGTGTTTGGCCATTTCAAAGCGTCAGGAACAGTGACTGCAGGCCGGCTTAAGGTTTCGGGAGAATGCCGGATTGCCAGGCATTGTCTGGCGGAACAGGTCGACAGCTTCGGAAGCCTGAGGGTACATAGCCTGGAGGCAGGGCATGTCCGGTCCAGCGGATACCTGTCGGCGGCAGAAGATATTACGGCAGTAACCTTTCTGGCAAAAGGGGCTGTTCAGCTGGGCCGGCTGACCGTTGCCGAATCGGTAATCATCCGCCTTAGCGCCCGCAGCAGAATAAATCAGCTGATAACACAGGGCTCCCTGACCGTGAGCGGCTCCCTGCTTGCTTTTCCTTTGCTCAAGGGACCTTTTCACAGATTAGACTGCCGCCTGCTGGAAGGCGAATCGCTTAATCTTGAGCATACATCAGCTGAAAGGGTCTGCGGCAGCAGGATCAGCATCGGACCGGGCTGCCACATTCAGGAGGTGTGTTATACGGAAAGCCTGCATATCGACAAGGCCTCCACGGTAACGAAGATCATAAAACTCAACGGTCCAGGAGGAACGCCAGAATGAATAACGGAATGAATAACGCTACTGCTTTCCGCAAAAATGCTGCATCCCTTGCCGGCAAAATCTTTGTCAGCCTGTTTATGCTTCCAATTCTGGGTGTGTGGACAGCCGGCAGCGCAGTTTGTTCAATCCTATCCGTAATAGCAGCTTTTCTAGGATTATTCGGCTGGAAGGGCGTCTCACTCACCCTTTATCCCGGGTATGATCTGCCGCGTATCCTCAGTTTTCCGTTAGGACTCGTACTGGCTCTGCTGCTGTATGCTTCCTTTGTATATACCAGACGTTTCCTCCGGCGCTGCCTGCACTATATTAAATCCTGATGTCTGGCCTGCCCCAAGGCAGCAGAAAGAGCCCGCACCAGGGCGGGCTCCTCTTTTATATTTCCAGCCGATACCGTACAGCCTCCGGTTAACGGAGCGATTCGGCGATCTTCAGCACCTCTTCCCGGTCCAAACCGTGGGATACAATATTGTACAACACGCCGTCGGCTTCCCAGTCCAGATTCCGGTCATCCATCATTACGGCGTCAACACCATTAATCTTTAACGGTTCCACTTTACCGTCGAAAGACATTTCGTAGGCCGTTTCCTTGTCGGAATAACGGAAATGCATTTTGAGGTCCTGCCCTTCATGCTCACTGCTAAAGAACAGATCGAGATACTTGCCGTTAACGCCTTCCTCCGACTTGTAGAATTCCCCCCGGTCAAAAGCAAAGCCCTCCGGCAGATACTCCGGCAGCTTAACCTTGAACATCGCGTATTGGTCCAGCTCCGCCCGGCTCTTCACGGCCACTATACGCTCTGCCGCTTCCTTATCACGCTGCTCCTGTTCACTTTTGGTAATCAGCTTATCCCCGTCAAAATTAACGATCTGCTCTCCGGCAGCGTTATAAATTTCATCAACCTTTTGTGAATCGGAAGTGATTACATTCCCGTCCTTGTCGAACAGCTTGCCCTCCCATTCCTTTGGAAAATCGGGAAGCTGTGCGGCATCCATCTCATGGGCAATAATGTTACCGAGGTTAATGCTCTGCAGTACTCTCCCCATTAGCTCCTGGGCAAAGGACGGCTTGACGAAGCTGATGCTCAGCGCACCGGCTACCAGCAGGGATGCCATGACCATAGCCGGGCGTTTCCACTGTGTTTTTATTTTCATTTGTTGTGCCTCCTGTTTAAGTTGGGTACGGCTCTGTACATTGGCAAGCACTGCCGCCTTATGAGCCTTGCTGTAATCCGCTCCGGCCAGTGCCCGGCCCAGCTCAAGCAGCTCAAGTGATTCCTGCGGTCCGCTCCAGTCTGCAGTATTGTTCAGATGCACACCGTCATCAACAGCTTTTGCAAACTCCTGCATATAGTCTTTTTTCACAGCTGCTCCACGCTCCCTATGTCAGCTTTCAGCTTTTTCATGCTCCGGTACAGGATCACGCCGACGTTGCTCTCGGACATGCCGGTGAGGCCGGCAATCTCCTTATTTTTCAGATCCGCACCGAATTTCAGCGCCACAATATTCCGCTCCTTGGTTGTCAGAGTATCCAGTGCCGTGCTCAACCGGTTGTTGCGCTCCCCTTCCAGCAGCTGCTCGTCCGGTGTTTTTTTGCCAGATACCAGCTCCCGGACCGCCTCCAGCGAAAAAAACAGATTTCTCTTCCGGCTGCGGTAATGATCGTTCACGACATTTCTGGCGATGGCGAACAGCCACACCTCAAAGGGCGCTTTTTCCGGGGAGTAGCTGTGCAGCCTGAACCATGTTTTTTCAAAAACCTGGCTGGTCAGATCCTCGGCCGTATAACGGCAGCTGACGCGGTACGCGGTATAGTTGAATATTCTCGAATAGTATTTTTCAAAAATCTCAGTGAACAGCCTGTCCGTATCCGCGCTGGCGGTTGTGCCTGCCGACTCCTCTTCCTTCACTCTCCTGTGCCAAAACGATTGCAGCAATGCGCGCTCTTGCATCTCTCAAGCTCTCCCTTCTTACGCAAATTCACCGGGCCAAGTGATTTACCTCAGCTAATACGCCGGCAGCTGGTTTTCATTACAAAAAAAGACCGCCCAGGCCGAAGTTCAGCCAAGAGAGCGGTCTTCTTAACGTTATAAGTGTCCGGAGGCGGTTAAGCCTGCTGCTTCTTCTCAGTCAGATAATACACGAAAGCCAGCGCTGGAACAGTGATGCCAATCAATGAAGTCAGCCCCCAGCCGCCGTAAGCGTAGGCCCAGCCGCCCAGTGACGAGCCGATAGCTCCGCCGATGAAAAAGATCGCCATGAACAGACCGTTCAAACGTCCTCTGGCTTCATTGCCCAGGGAATAAATCGCCCGCTGGCCGAGCACCAGATTTCCGGAAACCCCCATATCGAGCAGGATGGCTGCGGCAACGAGCAGGCCCAGCGTTACTGCGGAATTTCCCTGGAATAAGTAAGCGATCAGAAAGGCGCCCGCCGCCAGCAGAAAAGCGAGTCCGGTCAGCGGACGGGTCCAGCCCTTGTCAGCCAGTCTTCCGGCAATCGGGGAAGCGACTGCTCCGGCAACACCTGCCAGGGCAAACAGGGCAATCCCCTGCTGGGACAGATGATAAGTATCTGCCAGCCGCAGGGAAACAGTCGTCCAGAACAGGCTGAACGTTCCGAACAGGCTGGCCTGATAAAGCGCGCGGCGGCGCAGTACCGGTGTATTGATCAAAAGTGTTCCCAGTGAGCGGATCAGACCGCCATAGTTGATCGTAGGCACAGGCTGACGCTTGGGCAGCACTCTGGACAGCAGTAAAGTAAGCAAGGCAATGATAACAGCAGAAATGGCATAGATGGCATGCCAGCCCCACAGCCCGGAGACGAAGCTGGCCAGCGGACGGGCGAACATAATTCCCAGCAGCAGCCCGCTCATTACATTGCCTACTACCCGGCCGCGGTGTTCTTCAGCAGCAAGAAATGAAGCGTAAGGTACCAGAATCTGGGCTGCTACAGAACCAAGGCCGATGAACAGAGAAGCGCCCAGGAATAACGCTGCATTCGGAGCAAATGTGGCTGCAACCAGCGCAGCGACGACAACAAGGAGCGAGATTACAGTCAGGCGGCGGTTTTCAATAAGATCGCTGAGCGGAACCACGAACAACAGTCCGATCACATATCCGATCTGTGTCAGGGTGACAATTAGCCCCGCTGCTCCGGATGACAGGTGCGTTGCTGCAGCAATCGGTCCGACCAGCGTCTGGGCATAATACAGATTGGCAACAATAAGTCCGCAGGAAGCTGCCAGCAAAAAGGTAATCCAGCCGGGCATTGCTGCGCTCTTCGCAGCCTTGCTTCCCCCGGTCACCCCGTTGATTTGACTTAACTGATTCATATTAACTCCACCTTTCTTTTTTAAATACTGTACGTTTAGTTTATTAATTATGGCTTTATATTATACTGAACGTTTAGTTTTGTAAATAGGCAGACCAAAAAAGTTTTCCGGTTCAAAAAAGCCTGCTGCTCCCGTTAAGGATTAGCTATTTTCTCCCGATGTTTTGTATAATGAACGTACAGTTTAGATTTAGGAAGTAATACTGCCTTTGAGATGTTGTGAACCAGGAGGACATGATAATGGATAAAAAAAGGGGACGCCCGCGCAATAACGAAGCAGAGGCTGCCATTCTGGCTGCATCCTATGAGCTGCTGCTGGAAACGGGCTTTGAAGCGGTGACGGTCGATAAAATCGCCGAACGGGCCAAAGTAAGCAAGGCCACCATCTATAAATGGTGGCCTAACAAAGCAGCAGTAGTCATGGACGGCTACCTCTCTGCAGCTACGGCACGGTTACCTGTGCCGGATACGGGTTCTGTAAGGGAAGATATTATCAGACATGCAACAAATCTGGCGGTTTTTTTGTGCAGCCGGGAGGGCAAGGTCATTACCGGGCTGATCGGTGCGGGGCAAGCTGATACCGGGCTGGCCGAAGCTTACCGGACACGGTTTTTCGCTCCCCGGCGGCAGGAAGCCCGCCAGCTGCTGGAACGGGGGGTTACTCGGGGGGAGCTGAAGCCTGATCTGGATATCGGCTGCTGTATTGATCTGCTGTATGGCCCAATTTTTTACAGGCTGCTGATTACCGGGGATGTTCTTGATGAAGCTTATGTTACAACAATTACAGCTTCTGCCTTCGAGGGAATTAGACAGTAGCTGCATTAGCGGCGGTCATCCGGACTGAACGGATCACTTTTATTTATTACCTGAATCCAGTCTTGTATATGTATTAATCAACTCATCCAGCTTCATCGACTGTCTGATCACCCTGGGGTGTAGCAGTCCGTGGGTTTGCTCCATCTGATTAAGTCTGGCCCGTTCTAACTCAATCTGCTTGCGCAGGACTTTGAGCTTCTCCATCTGCACGACCTCCCGTTCATATTTTAGAGGGTTATGTCAAAATATAGGATGGTAAGCTCAGTGCATCACTGCATATAAATTCAAAATACCGTATGGACTCAGATGCGTTTGTATTTATAAAAATCCAAAAGGAAAAGGCCTGCCGGCTATGTACCGGAGGCCTTTTCCCATATTAAATACCTTGCTTTGATTATGATGTCAAGTGTAGTCTGCTCTGCTCAGTCTGGTTTACAGCTTGATCCGCTCCAGCAAACCGAGCAACTGCCCCTTCTCCTCCGGTGTAAAGCCTTCATACACTGCCGCCAGCATCGCTGCCGATACCTCCTCAAAGACCGGCTGCAGCTCCCTTCCCTTACTCGTGAGGGACAACCGGAAGATCCTCCCGTCCGTCTCATCCTGCTCCCGCTTCACATATTCCAGCCGTACCAGTTTATCCACCAGCGCTGTGATCGTGGACTTATCCTTATCAATCGAGGCGGACAGCTGATTCATCGTAATATTTTCCCGGATGAACAGCTGATACAGAATGTCTCCATGAGAAGGGGCAATACCGTGAATATTATGCTTTTTAAGCTCCCGTTCAATAAATCTGTTGCCACTCCGGTGAATGCGGCCAATGACCGCCAATATTTTATTCTCATCCATAGTCCCATGTTAATTTTAACCAAATTTTGTGTCAAGCCCGGACCGTCACAGGGTAAAAGCGTATTCTGCGCAAGTCCTTTTATGGTTTGTTTTCAAAATATTCAAATTTTAGTTTGATATAAAAATTAATTCGATAATTGTGATTTATATCACACCTCATGTGAAAAAAATCACTTATTATAAAGCTATCGAAGATGATCATCCGATACTACAAAGAGAAAACAACCATACTATACTTTTAAGGAGTGGATCTCATGTTTAACAACTGGTTCCGTACTAATAAAATCGCTATGATGCTGCTGACTGTGCTCCGTATATATGTAGGTTATCAATGGATTGAGGCCGGCTGGCATAAGCTGACCGGGGGCTTCGATGCTTCAGGCTTCCTGGGTGGTGCAATTGCCAAAAGCGCCGGGGAAGGCGCTACTGTACAAGCCTGGTGGGGAAGCTTCCTCCAGCATGCTGCTCTGCCGAACGTAAGCTTTTTCAATCTGCTGATTCCTGCCGGTGAATTCCTGGTTGGTCTTGGACTGATCCTGGGTACCTTCACTACCTTTGCTGCCCTGATGGGGCTGGTTATGAATGCTGCCTACCTGCTCTCGGGCACTGTAAGCACGAATGTTCAGCTGCTGCTGATGGAAGTCATCATTATCGTGTCGGCCGCAAATGCCGGTGCAATCGGTCTTGACCGCTGGGTACTGGGTTACCTGCGCAGCCTGTTCCACAAAAAAGACAACTCCGCCGCTTTCCGGCCTGCAGCCGCTGCTCCCGGAATGAAGCGTTCAGTATAATGGAATACCCTGCAAGCTGCAATGCCCCGCAGATAAGGACAACGCTCTATCGTCCATCTGCGGGGCATTTTTTTACTATTTTCCCGAGCATATGTTCCATCTCAGGATGCCGCCATCAAAGCGTAACAAGCTTGTCTTATCAATGTTAACAGAAAGTGACCTTCACGCGTTCAATTTGCTTTATACTAATAGGAGCGACTTCTGCTAGATTAACGCAAAGCTTATATAAATGGAGGATTTACTTATGAAAAGATGGATCGCCAGCGTAGCTGCAGCAATGTTGATTGCCGCATGCCCGTCGGCTCTTGATATAGATAGAACGTATGCCGCTGCACCGCTTAAACTGATTGTTGACGGAGAATCCGCCCTCACCCCTTTGCACCCGTTTCTTGACCAAGGCATTGTATACATTCCGGTCCGGGTGCTCACCGAGTTCTACCCTGCCAGACTGCAGTGGGACAACCGGCAAAAGCTTTTAACCATTGGTGACGAAAGCAGCAGCACAATGATCAAACCCGGCAGCCAGCTTGTGCTCTATTACGGCAGTTCCACTGCGCTTGAGGGCAAGGCTATTCTGCGGAACGGGCGGATGTACATTCCTGCTTCAGCACTCAATCTGGTATCCGGCGCTGACTTTCGGTTTGATCAGGACAAGAATACAGTATCCATTATCTCTGGCAGTGTAAGTACAACTGTGCGTAAGCCGTCAGAAGCACTTGCGGTTGCTGAGAATCACCCGGAGGTCAAAATTTATGCCGCTCTTAAAGACAAAACCAGATACAAAGGCTTTGTGCTTGAGGTAAAAGGCCAGAAGCACCAGTATGGCTGGGAGACTGCCCGGGATTTAAGCCATCCGCCGGAGCTGTATTATGCGGATGTCAATCAGGACGGGCAGCCTGAAGCTGTAGTTATCCTGACACTGGGCACTGGAACAGGCATTGTCGAGCAGGAGATTCACGTTATCAAGCCGCAGACATGGAAGGAATTGGATGTACCTGAGGCCTGGGAGGCAGCCGGACAGCTTGTTACCTCCAGCATTACCGCTAACGGCAAGGATATGCTGGTTTCGCTGAAGCTTGGCGGCACACTGCCTGCACAGGTGGAACTGCGGCTGCCGGACCGCGCAGATGATCCGAACATCGGCGGAAGCGCAGGTATCGGCACAGTTACTTACTACAAAGTGGAGAATAACCGGCTGACGGCCGAAGTCAACGTGACGACGGGATTCCTGGAAAGCATCGGAAGTCTGGAGCTTGTCTATAAAACGGCAAAGTCAGGTACGGCGCTGGAGCCGGAATCTGTCACCTTTATGGCGTTCGATGAATATCCGGCAACGGTGAAGAAGCAGGCCGCCAATGATTGATGCGCATATACATCTTGAGCAGTATGAACCGGATGTGCTGGAGGACATGCTGGCTGAACTTCGCGGGCAAGGGGTTGAATCCCTGGTTGCGGTTTCGATGAACCTGGGCTCCTGCGCCCGTACATTGGAGCTGGCCGGGAAGGCTCCAGAGCTGATTAAGCCGGCCTACGGCTATCATCCCGAGCAGCCGCTGCCGGATGAAGATGAGCTGGCGGCGCTGCTCCGCTTCATCGAAGAGCATGCCGCAGATATGGCCGCTGTAGGTGAAATCGGCCTGCCTTATTATAGCCGGGCTGAAGCGCTTGAGCGCGGCGAAGCTTTTGAGACGGAGCCATATATCCGGCTGCTGGACACCCTGCTTGGCCTGGCCGCGCGGCTAGGTAAGCCCGTGGTGCTGCATGCCGTCTATGAGGATGCGCTCACCGCCTGTGATCTGCTGGACAAGCACGGCATCCGGGATGCTCACTTTCACTGGTTCAAGGGGCCGGAAGAAGCCGTCGCCAGGATGATTGAACGCGGCTACTATATCTCCTTCACTCCGGATATCGTCTACGAACCGGAGATTCAGGTCCTGGCCAAACGTTATCCGCCTGAGCTGGTTATGGCGGAGACGGACGGCCCTTGGCCGTTTGAGGGTCCTTTCACAGGACGGCCTACGCACCCGGCCATGATCCGGGATGTTGCTGCAGCCTGGGGCGCGCTGCACGGTTATTCGCCTGCAGAGGCGGAAGCGCTGCTGAGCGCCAATACGCAGCGGTTTTACCGGCTGCATAAGGGTACGGGAAGCTTAGAATAGTTCGTCATACTCTTCGGATTCTACGACCCGTTCATGCCGGATGTAGGACATTTCTTCTATGCCGAGAATTTCTTTGAATTTATCGGATAGTTCCATAGCTTCGTTAATATTGCGGTTAATGAAGGAGATGCTTAGAATTTCAAGGAGTTGTTCAATCTTCTCCCCGGATGCCCCCAGCAGCTGAAATTGCTCCGGGCGGCTGTTGTCGAACAGTTCTTGAAGCTTTTGCTCAAATACAGAGGCAGACTCAAGCTCCTCCCGGATTTTTTCTAGAGTACCGCCAAACAACAGCTCCCTGAAGTCTGACTCTGGATATCTTACCTCTGCAGTATGAAGAACCATCTCTTCCTCATACTCATAGGCAATATGCAGTGTCGCGATTTCTTTTCCTTGGTGAATCAGCTGGTAGCCCCACTCATGGTCCGCAAAGTTATAGAAATATAGCACAGGCGCCTCCTCTGATAGAAGCTGAATATGCTCAGGAGCCGGTCCACTGTTATACGTATCTTCTATCAGATAAGCTATGTATTGTTCATTCAGCTGCATAATTACTGAACCGCTAACTGCATATTTCCTGACGATGTCCCGATCCGCGGCCCGCAAAATATGACCTGATGTAAATTCACTCATTACTGTGAACCTCCTTATGTAGTGATAGGCTGGATAAAGATAGTTGTACTTCGTGCAGCTAAAACAGCCCGTTTGGCCCTGTTAGAGCGGTTTAACTGCAGTTCATACAACTAAAAAGGCTCCATTCCCGCAAAACGGCGGGAAATGGAGAATATAGCTGCACGGAATATACTTATATGTCTGAATTAGCTCAAAAAGCTACTTATAGGTGTACAAAGTGCAGTTAATGCAGCAGCATTGCTGTGCTGGCGGGAGCATTGCTGTGCCGGTCAGAGCATTGGCGGCGGGGCTGAGCTCAGTCAGATGTTGTGTTGCCCCCCTATGCCATGTGTTGGCCTCCTTCATGTACCAACAGCAGCCGGCGTGAGGAGCGGTGCGCAGCTTAACACCGTCCCTATTTAAGTCTGCCTCCCTCTATCCCGCCTGCTCCATCCGGCTGGCCTTACCCTCCCGCTTCTCCTGCCAGAGTATCCGGCCGAAGACCAGGCCGGCCACCCCCAGTGCTGTCTGGATGAGGCCGAAGATCAGGAAGATCCGGCCTGGCCCGGCGAACTCGACCAGCAGGCCGCCGAGCAGCGGGGCAATGATCAGCACGGCGCTGAGCACAGTGTTCTGGATGCCGAAGATGCGGCCGGTCATGTGCGGCGGGGTTTCTTTTTGCAGCATATAGTTGAAGGCTACTGCGAACGCCCCGTTCCCGGCTCCGAGGACGAAACCAAGCAGCAGCACCCAGATGACCGGGGCGCCCGGCTGCAGCAGCCCGAGTCCCGCAACTGATATACCGATCAGCATGTAGCCTATGCCCAGCCGCCATGTATAGCTTACTGCACTGCTCAATTTACCCAGTAGTAGGATGGTCAGCACCGCGCCCACACCCGACGCAGCAACCATCCAGCCCAGCACTGCTTCTCCGGTCGGAGAATATACCCGGAACAGGCTGGTGAACTGAAAATCAATCACCTGGATCGCCAAAGCCCCGGCCAGTCCGTACAACATCATATTCAGCAGGATTCGGCTGCTCAGCATAAAGCCCCAGCCTTCCTTCCACATGGTCCGCAGCGGAACCTTCTCTTCGGCAGCTTCCTGTGCAGGCTCTGCCTGTGCCTTAATATTACGCACTGACAGCAGCAGCAGATAAGAGCAGCCGCGCAGCACAGCATTCAGTACGATGCACCACTGCGGTGTAAGGAAGGTGAGCGCGAGGCCGCCCAGCAGCGGGCCGGCGATTTTGGAGCCCTGGTTCACGAGCCCGTTCAGCGAGGAGGCCTGAAGCAGCTGGTCCTCTCTGACAATACTGCGGGTCAGGGACTGCTGGGCAGGCACGTTGACCGTTGAAATGGCGGAGCGCAAGGACAGCAGCGGCAGCAGCCAGAACATATTAGGCGCAAGTAACAGTACAAGCGTGAGGACAGCGGTGAGCAGATCACATACCCGCATCAGCTTCAGCTTGTTCAGCCGGTCGGCGGCTACTCCGGCCACGGAGCCGAGCAGAATACTGGGCAGCGCGATGGCCACCGGGATCAATGCGAGCATCAGCGGGCTGACCTGCCAGCGGTATCCAACCAGTACCTGTATAGCCAGAGAGTCGAACCAGTCGCCAAAGCTGGCGGTGGCAAAAGCGCTGTATACACGCACGTAGACCTTGTTATGCAGCAGGCTTTTCCCCTGCATTGGTGAAGCTTCCATCCGTCATTCCTCCAGATACATATATAGTCTCGATGAATCAAGTCATCTTATGACCTTAATGTAACGGGGAATTGTCAGAGCATTATCAGAGGGAATTCAGAGATTAAGGATTATAAATTAGGGATTCAGCACCCGCATCAGCAGGTTTTCCAGAGGCTGCTCATAACGGCTTAACCCGCTCTCCTCCATTGCCTCCGTAAATCTGCGTTCATATTTGCGGTGCAGCACATGTGGCGGCAGATACAGCCGGCAATAATAATAAATCCGGTAAAAGCCGTACAGCCGAAGCGGAATAAACCCCGAGCGCTCCAGCACCTCAATCCCTTCATCCAGCAGCTGTTCCGCCTCAGCAGGCCTATTTTCCCGCAGATGCCAAAGTCCTTTTACAAGCTTATAGTTGCCGGTTTCTCTTAAAAAGGGCTTCTCCTGCAAAATCTGCCCTATAGCCTCATCCAGCCGACTAAGCACATCATTTTCTGACCCTGCAGCAAGGTGCGCAAACAGCTCGGTAATCATGGTTACCGGCACAAAGTTTTTATAGCCTCGCTCCGAGATTGCCTGATAGGACCGGGGAAGGCGCGCTAAGGCCCGCTCCGGTACACCCGCTACGATGAACAGATCAAGGATCGTCAGGATGTCCAGCTCCAGTTGATCCCGCTCATGCATCACCTGAGCTTCAATCACCCGCTCACATACGGCAAGCTTCCTTTTGGGATCTCCAGTGAACATGTAAAATACAAACAAATGGAACAGCCGGTCCTTAAGCGGAACCTCCTCTGTATGCATGAACCACTCCAGATCCCCCTGTACAAAATGGAGGGTCACCGCAACCTGCGGGTCCAGCGCGTAGCCGAGTGTGTCCTTCTGGCCAGCCAGGCTGAGCATGGATTTGCCCTGTCCGTAGACATGGAATTTACTAAAAACCTCGCGCATCGCCTCGCGCAGCTCCGGGTCATGAGTTGTCGGATTGACCAGCGGGACAGCTGCCGGTTCCGGGAGAGACAAGCTGTAGCCGGAGCCACGGACAGTTTGGAGTGCCAGTCCGCTGAACGGGCGGAGTTTTTTGCGCAGACGGTATATATGATCATCTACGGTCCGCTCCACCGGATACTCCAGCGGCCAGACTTTGTCCAGCAGTTGACCGCGGGTAAAGGTACGCCCTTTGTTCCTGTACATAAATTCAAGCAGTGCAAACTCCTTGGGCAGCAGCTGGATGGCTGTTCCGCCGGATGCCACAGTAAAGTTACTTTCATCTAATTCGAGCAGCATCACAAAATCCTCTTTTCCACGGATGAGTCCATGGGTGTATTATATCAGCCCGGCTTCCATCTGCTCCAGCACTAACGTCATAGAACAAGCGTGAGCACAGCTGATCCGATAAAAAAAGAGCAAACCCGCAGCCAGACTGCAGATTCACTCTTTTTTTGCTGTTAACCCGCCATATTGTTAAAGGAGTCCTGCTCGGAAAAGACCGAAATATGATCGACCTTACCGGTTTCTTCCGGAATAATAAACTTCAGCTCGTACTCCTTACCGGCCTGATAAATATAAATTCTGTCACTGCCGTTCACAGCTGTATCATCCGGCTTGCCGAGCGTCTGCTCAATTTCTTTCAGTGTCAGCTGCTGCAGATCGGCAGCGCTGGACCGGACATCAAAAATCCGGCTGCCCTTATTCCAGCCGAAGACAACATGCTTGGCATTGTAGGTGGAGTACATCCCTTTGCCGGCTGACTCTTTGGTATCCGGCTCGCCCCATGCCGCCTCGACTTCGTCAATCATTCCGCTGTGTGCGGCATATTCCACACCGGGAACCTTGCCCTGCCGGGCCAGCTCCAGCAGCTCCTTCAGCCGGGCTGCACTGTCTTCTGCCGCAGCTCCGTTGCCGGCTGCTGTATCCGGTGCTGCCGTGGCTGCCGGCCGGGCGGACTCCTCTGCTGCCGCCGGTGAAGGGCTGGCGGTGGCCGCCGTCTGGGCCGAAGCAGATGCCTCTGCAGTAGGGGCAGTTGTCGCCGCTGCGCTGTTTCCGGTGTTGTCCGAAGAATTACAGGCCGTCAGCCCGAGTGCGCTGGCCAGTATCATGATTCCTGCTATTTTTTTGAATGTTGTTGCCATGCTGTCATCTCCTTGGTTAGTTTAGCTATCTTTATGAAATAAGTAATGGTTCTGACGCATTGGATGTATTAAAGGTTGCAGTCTATGGTTTGCAAACGCCCACAGCTGCCTGCCGGGAAAGCTTATCTTATTTTAGACAACCTCTCCGGCATTGAACCATTAAGCAGTTGAGTATCCATTTTTCCGTGCACCTGCAACCATATCGCTGCAGCCCGCATCTTATTAGTAAAGGGAGGGGAGCTGCATCTGGATATTATAGAGAGAATCAAGGCCAGGGATGAGTCCGCCCTCCGTCAGCTGATGGATGAGTACGGGGATATGCTGCTTAGAACGGCCTGTCTGCTGCTTAGGGACCGGCAGTCTGCCGAGGAAGCTGTGCAGGATACGTTTATCCAGGCATATGCCAAAATCAGCCAGCTCCAAGAGCCCGCCCGGCTCCGCTCCTGGCTGATAGCGATTACGGTCAACCGCTGCCGGATGAAGCAGCGGACCTGGAACTGGCGGAGTATTTTTCCGGCGGCGGATAGCGGGCAGTGGGCAGAGGCTGCGGGCGGCTCCGCTTCTGGAGCGGAAGAGCTTTTTATGGCTGAATGGCATAATGCAAAGCTTTCGGATGCGATCCGCAGCCTGGACTATATCTACCGTGAGAGCCTGACCCTGTATTATTTTCATGAAATGAGTGTGCGAGAGATCGCCTCCCAGCTGAAGACCAGGGAAAACACGGTGAAATCAAGACTCGCCCGCGGGAGGCAGCTGCTCAGGCTGATTTTGGAGAAGGAGGACATTGCTAATGGATAACGGACGCGAAATGATCAGGCAACGGCTGGAAGAAGAACTTACTCATGTCACCTTCTCCGGCCATGACCGGGTGCTGGAACAGACCCATCCGCCTACTTTCCGGGGACGTCTTGCCGCTCTGTGGAACAAAGAGCTGGAAATCTCGCTGGGGACACTCGGTGCTGCAGCAGCAGTGCTTACGACAGGAGTTCTGCTGTTCTATGCACCGCAAATGACTACTGAGCAACAGCAATCTATTCAGCCGCAGGAACGGCGGGAATTAATAGAAACCGGAGGTAGCACCTACTGGAAGGATCTCTATGAGCAGGCGGTGAAGCAGCATGAAAATTAGAGTTAAGGTTAAGCATCTGGTGCTTTTTCTGCTGCTTCCCCTCACCCTGCTGACGGTCATTGGACTTACCCGGCCTTGGGCCCGTGCTGACTTAAGTCCGGCGCTGCAGGCTTCCGCAGACGCCCGGACTGAACTGCTGCAGAAGCTTGCTGCCAGCAGCGGCAGCGCACGCATGCAGCTCATTCGTGAGACGGTCATAGAGCCGGCCGGCCCTTATCCGGCCTACTGGTTCAACGTATACGCAGGCGGGTCTATGAGCCAGGTGAACCCGGACGTAGGTAAGGGAGTCCCTTTACTCCTGCCCGAAGACCGGATTAAGCTGCTGAGGGAATACATTCAGGAAGGGCCGGCTGATTACTCACTACAAAATGCAGTTAAGCAGCTGGTTTACGAATATGATGCCGCAGGGAACGCCGGGGATCAGGCTGATCAGGCTATCGCTGCTGCCGTAGGCAGGGTCAGCAGCCAGTCTTCAGCTGCACGCGGGCTGACTCTGCTCCGGGCCGAGCGGGCACTGAATGCCGGAGATTACGCAAGAGCCGGAGAGTTTCTTGAACAGTCGGCGTTTACTGTCCAGTACAATGAATCCGAACTGGATGCCCGGGCAGCCTGGCTGCAGGGGCGGCTACTGTTCACGCAAGGTAAAGGTAGCGAAGCGCTTACACTGGTAACCAGCGCACTAGAGGAATACCGTAAGGCTTGGGTTGAACAGGAAGCCGAATTTAATCCGCCGGACAGCAGTACGGAACAGAACACTGCCGCCGCTGCCAGCTCCGGCGGCGGCACAGAAGGCAGCAGTATAAACAATCCGGCTGAAGCGGTTTATCACGCCTCTTCCTCCACGGAAGAGCAGCTTATCGCGCTTCAGACGGCGCTGCAGGAAGCTGTGAAGCTAGGCTTCGATGCTCCGGCCACTATATCTGGTACCCTCACCAAAAGCGACGGCACTCCGTTAGCCCGGGCCGGGATCTTCCTGCGCGCGGAAAGCGAGCTGTATCACAGTGTACGGTATGACAGCGAGCCGTATCAGATTGTTACGGATCCTGATGGACACTTCCAGTTCTCCGGCGTGATTCCCGGATTCTATCAGATCCAGCTCGGCTTCAGCTTTGAGCAGATCGACGGCTGGACCTGGCCGGTGCAGTCTGACGACTGGATCGAGCTCCAGGCTGGCAGCTCGGTCATACATGACATCACACTCCAACCGCTGCTGGAGCTGCAGTCTCCTGTTAACTCACAAGTATTAACCGGGGATACTATACAGTTCAAATGGGAAGCTGTTGCCGGAGCTGCCTATTACAATCTGTCTACAACAGTCGATGACAACGGTGGTCGCTTCAGTCATATCACCCGGCAACGGATTACAGGTAATCAGGTTGCAATCCCGGTCACAGAGCTGTATAACAGCGGGGGGTTCTCTATAGCAGGCTTCTCTACCAGCGAAAACGGAGAAGGCTGGCTGTCGGTTTTACCCGCCTCCCTGCTCGGCTTCGCTAATCCGGACAGCCGGTTCTCCTGGAGCATCGATGCTTACGATGCACAGGGCCATGTCATTACACGCAGCAATGGCTACCGGCTCAATGAGGAAACGGTAGGCAATCTGCCGTTCTTCTATTTGAAATCGCGGACGATGACCGCTGCGGATAAGCTCGTTGCAGACGGGAAGCTGGAGGAAGCGCTGGAAGCCTACCGTAAGGATTATACCGGGAATCCGCAGGATGACCATGCGCTCAAAATGCTGATTCACCTCCTGTTCGCTAAACATTCTTACACAAAAGATGCCGGGATCATGGATGAAGCAATGGCCTTATTAGCAAAGCTGGTGGAGCTGCGTCCGGATGCCAACTTTGCCTTCAACCTGGCAGATTATTATCTGGACCGCTCTGACTGGAGCAGCTACAACAAATATTATGCGCTGTATCTGGAGATGAACAGACAGGAGCCTGACAGCTATGACCACTCCTTCAATGCCCTCGCCCTGATGTATCAGGGCCGGCTGGACGAAGCCCGGCAGCAGCTCGCTCTGTCGATAGAGACAGACCCGAGTCACCGCTATATCGGCAGTTATCTGGCTGCTGAGCTGGCTGCAGGCCAGACGCTGGAGTCCGTGCTGGAGCTGGCCAAACGCTATCCCCAGCACAGCTACGGCCGGGGCGGCTACAGCTGGACGCTGCTGATCATGGAGCTTCAGGCGGAGCGTGCCGAAGCACCTGCAACTTTTGATAAGCTGCTGGTCGATAAGCTGGATGCCTATATGAGCCGGCAGGATGAATCCCTGGAGCAGTGGGCCAGTGAAGGCGCGCCGACGGCAATGAAAAGATTCATCAAGGCTGTGCTTGAGGTAAGCTAGACGAACGCTGCCGACACGTAAAGCAACATACTAAAGACGATCAACACCAGCTATATAGCTGTCTGTTGACCGTCTTTTTTAGATAAAACTATGACTGGCCGAATTCAAAGGCACTTTTGCCCATCAATCGGCTCATCTGGCCGCGTCAGCCGAATTCAAAGGCATTTTTGCCCTTCATTCGGCCCATTTGCCCGCGTCAGCCGAATTCAAAGGCATTTTTGCCCTTCATTCGACCCATTTGCCTGCGTCGGCCGAATTCAAAGGCATTTTTGCCTTTCATTCGGCCCATTTGGCCGCGTTGGCAAAATTCAAGGGCATTTTTGCCCTTCATTCTCACTCTTACACACGTTCAGGCTTTACACGTTATCTTTTCCTGCCTGGTAATCATTATCGAGCAGAGCATTCTGATTAATCACATAGGTTCCGGCCATGCTATCATGAAGCGCCCGGTTACGCATGCTAAATACAAGAAACAGGCAGTCAATAATAATGACAAATGACAAAATGCCTGTCAGATCGCTGGCCAGCGGCGCCCAATTCGCATAAGCTTCAGGCAGCTTGGAAAGAGTACCGTTTCCGGCGGTAACAATAACCGCCAGCAGTGAGTTTACCAGAAGAAAAATATACCGGATCACCGCCTGCTTCAGACTGGGATACTTGCCCTCCTCGTTCACAATCCGCGTCCGCAGAATCAGCCTGGCCGGGGTTCCGCCAAATTTTACAACCATCAGGATGTTGAACAGCGAGAGCAGAACCCACTGCAGCCACAGCGGAATCCCCGACTGGTACTGCTCAGCCGCCGAAACGGCCCAGCCGTTAATGAAGTACATGGGAAGTGCCAAAATCAGAGTATCCAGGACGCTAGTCAGTAATCTTTTCCAAAAGCCTACAAAGTCATCCTCTGCCAGCCGATCCGTAATACTGTTCTCCATAGAGATCCTCCCTGCTGTGTAGTTTCACTATAGGCTATTTCCGGTCCCCTTGTTCCGTTACTCCGGGCTGATAATATCCCGTGCCACCTGCTGCGCCTCCTCCAGCGTACCCGCAGGACCGGCAATATAGCCGTCCTGATCTTTGAGTCCATACCGCTCATTAACATCACGCAGCATGACCCAGAGCTTATTCAGATCCAGTGACGCATTAACTATCCCTATTGTCCTAATATGGTTATCTGTTGTAAAAGTATAGATGTGGCCGAAAAAGTAGCCACCGCTCTCCTTAAGCTTAAGTTCGTAGACCAGATCACTGTCCGCAGTCAGACTGCCGGTAAAGCTGCTTTTTCCCGGAAGTCCCCGGAACGTTTCCCCTGAAAGCGCGAGGACTGTGGTTCCTGTCTGACCGGCTTCATTCGTATAAATCACACTGCGATATTCCCTTTCAAAAGGCTCCGGGCGAAGCCACATGAACATCAGTGTAATAACTGCCAAGATCACGATAATTGCTGCTATACGCTGTTTTTTATTCATCGTCCCTCCTGAAGCCCGGCAGATAATCCGCTGCCCTTACTGCTTCTGCACCTTAAAAGTAAACTTCCAGATCGCCGTATTGCCCGGATAGCGCCCGCGGTTTTCCGTCACCGTAACCTTTACCGCTTTAGTGACTGGCTTGGCTACATCGGATACTTTGATTGAGCTGGTTGCCTCGCCTTTATCAGGGATTTTGTCCTGCTCTTCCGCATAGCCCTTCAGCTTAATGCTTTCCGTTGCCTTCAAGTCATTTGAGAGTGCTTCCCCAATCATTTCTTTTAAATTCCTTTTATTTAATTCTCTTCATATGTCAGTTTTCCTTTATTTTGTCACGGATTGCCTGGCGTACTGTCAAAATCTCCTGCAGCAGTTCCCGGTCCTCTGCTTCCGTTTCTGCAGCTTCTCTGCTCATCAGACCGGCCATCCGCAGCTCCAGCAGCTGCAGCTCACCCTCACGGGCCTGCTCTTCCGGGGTCAGCACCCGGCTGCGTTCTTTAGCATAATATTCGGCAAATGTACCGGAAAAGAACTGCGGACTCTTCCCCCGGCCCAGCAGCAGCAAACGGTTAGCCACTCGCGTATGCAGATAACGGTCATGCGAGACGATAACCAGACCGCCGGGATAAGCAGCAAGCGCCTCCTCTACCCGCTCACGGGTATCAATATCTAGGTAGTTAGTCGGTTCGTCGAGCACCAGCAGATTGGCCTTGCCGAAATACAGCCGGAGAAAAGCAACCCGGCATTTCTCGCCCAGGCTGAGATCGCCGATTCGTTTAAAAACATCCTCCCGCGGAAACAGGAAGCAGCCGAGGATCGTCCGCGCCTCCGTCTGCGTCATGCCCGGCAGCTCGAGCAGACTGTCAAGGATGGTCAGCTCCGGGTTCAGATGCTCCAGCTCCTGGGCAAAATAAGCGATTTTCGTGCGGGGATGCATGCGCACCCTGCCGGCAGCCGGCTGCACCCCGCCTGTAATCAGCTTCAGCAGTGTGGATTTGCCCGCACCGTTAGGACCAAGCACCGATAGCCGGTCTCCCCTACGCAACGTTAGCGCAAAATGCTCCAGCAGCTGCGGCCCGCCTGGGTAGCCCAGGCTAATGTCCTCCGTTGCCAGCAGCGCATCTCCCTGAAAATCCTCACCTTCCAGCTTCATGCTCAGCTGAGGTGCCGCCTTCGGCAGCTCTACACGGTTTTTCTCCAACCGCTCCAGGCTGGCTTCCTTGGCGTGCAGGCGTGAGACATTCTTCTTCGACTTGGCCCGCCGGAAATCATTTTGCCCGGCGGCAGTATGCGCCTGCTGGAACCACAGGGCATAGCGGCGGATGCTTTCCAGCAGCTTTTCTTTTTCCAGCTCCTGTTTTTTGTGCTGGCTTTCCAGGGTCTTGAGTTCCAGCTCCTTCTGTTCTCTGTACTGCGTGTAAGCTCCGGGATAGCGGCGGCAGCCTGTCGGGCTCAGCTCCAGCACACTTGTTGCAGTCCGGTCAATAAAAACACGGTCATGCGACACATACAGCACCGTGCCGGGATAAGTCCGCACCCATTCCTCCAGCCAGACCATTGTCTCCTCGTCGAGATGGTTGGTCGGCTCATCCAGCACCAGCAGCCTGGGCTGCCGGGCGACCAGCGCAGCCAGCTGGACGCGTGTCTTCTGTCCTCCGCTGAGCTGGCAGTAAGGATGGTGCCACAGTGACGGGTCCAGCTTCAGCTGCCGGAGGCATTTTTCCGCCTTGGCTTCCCAGCCGTATCCGTCCAGCAGCAGGTAGCTGTCGCATACCTCCCCGTATTCAGCAACAGCCCGCTCATCCGTGCCGCCTGTCTCTTCCAGTCTGCGGGCAAGCGACTCCATCCGGTACTTAAGAGCCGCCAGCTCATCCGATGCTGACAGCACAAATTCAAGGACGCTGACGCCGGAATCCGTCTCCAGCTGCTGATCCAGCGCACCCCATTCCCCGCGCTCCAGGCCGCTGTAGACGCTCCCCTCTTCAAAAGCAAGCCTGCCCAGCAGGCCCTGCAGCAGTGTTGTTTTGCCGATCCCGTTGCGGCCGAATAGCAGGACACGCTCGCCTTCGGCAATTTCAAAGGATACCCCTTCGAATAAAGGGGCGCCTTCCCATTCTTTTTTTAAATTCTTAGCTTTTATAATAGTCGTTATGGTCATATAAATTCCTCCGCTTCTTATTAGCCTCCAAGGCTGACTACCGCATCCGTAACAGAAACAGCAGCAAAAAACCGCAGCCAGCAGGCTGCGGTCCAGGAAACGTATGAAGGGAGCAGCGTACAGAAAATAAGCGGCAGGATAACTGTACACCTAAAAGTAACTCCAGGCGCATCGTCTATCTTTTGCCAACCTAATTTCTATGTCGCATGAGTCCCGGCAGACACACGTATCCCTGACCGTACACCCTAAGCAGGTGTCCCGTGGCATGTGCTAATGCACATCACAAGTTAATTGGTCGTTGTACAGGAAACGTGTTAGTTATTCATCAGCCGGTATCCTCCGCATTGTCCGAAATCAGTAATACTTATAATATAAACAATCCGCGCGGCGGTGATAAGGGGAAGAACGGTTATAATTATTTTTGCCGGGTGGGGGTATCAGTACTTGATTTATATTTATTCACCATCTCAAGCAAATAATTTCGGAATGCCTGAACGTAGGATTGGGGCTCTACCATTTCCAGTTCTGTTCCAAATCCGGCCAAAAATTTAAATCCGATTCGATTGCACGGAACAGAAAAGGTTACCATATAAAGTTCGGGACTATAGTATTCAATACTCTTTTGTCCGTGTCTTTCAATGAATTGATCCTTTATACCGGGTGATATTAATGCCTTGACTGTGACCAGCTCCGGCTGACAGCTTACCTTCTGCTCGTGATCCGCAAAGTCCTCTCTTGGGGTGTACGTTTGTTCATTCGTTTGAAGATGATTTATCCGGGATAGTTTAAATGTCCTAAATCCCATACGCTCTAGACAGAATCCTTTCAGGTACCAGCTTGATTCGCTGAAATGAAGCAGGTAGGGCTCAACAGTTCTTTTCGTCGCATTACCATCTTTATCGTCATAATCAAATGAGACTATTCTTCTTGTTATTATTGATTCTTGAAGCGCCTTCAGGGTTTGGCTGAGCTCAGACCGGCCCTCCCAATCATAAAAAGAAATCCGGATGGAGCCTTTCGCGGCCGATGGACTAACCATTGCTTCCATTTTTTTTATCGTTCGTTCAACTTCTTCGCTAATCAGAATTTGTTCCAGTCCGCCGAGCGCAGTCAGGATATTCAATAAGTCGGTGCTGCTCAAAAGACGTTTATCGACCTTGTACTCATTCATAATACCGTAGCCCCCATAAACTCCGTTGACTGCATAAATGGGAATGTTGGACAAACTCAAGGTTTCCATATCACGAAGCACGGTTCTTTTGGAGACATTAAATAATTGTGCAAAATCTGTACTGGAAACGACATCCTTCTTCAGGAGAATCATGATGATAGAGATTAGTCGCTCGACCTTTTCCATCGGCTCACCTCTTTATTTGAGTTCCGTATTAAACGGTGACAATAAGATGTCACCTATTATCTATTATACTTCCTTTATAACAAGAAGGAGGTTATATTTATGTCCGCTATTGCTTATCTGAACTTTGATGGAATTACTGAACAGGTGATTAATTTTTATTCCGAGGCTTTAAATGCAATTGAAGTAAAAATAGCGAAGTTCGGGGATATGACGCAAGATCCAAATTACCCGATGCCGGAAAACGAGTTAAATATGATTATGGAGTCTTCCATTACTTTCACAGGGGGGAAAATTATGATGTCAGACATTTTACCATCCATGAAGCCGGTAACAGGTGAACTGGTGACAGGTAATAATATTCTGATAAATCTGGTCATGGACGATAAGCAGAAACTCGAGGAATATTTTAAGCATTTATCCCTTGGCGGAAATGTCATCATGCCGTTATCCCAAACGCCTTGGTCTTCATGCTTTGGAATACTGGTTGATAAGTTCGGAGTGAACTGGAAATTTAATAGCGACGCGGATCTGTTTCTTGATAACGTAGTAGCCAGCAAACAGTAATTACAAAAAAGACGGCACCCGTTTAATCCCGGGAACCGTCTTTTTATCATTTCCGGCAGCACATCATGCTTCCGTAACTCAAACTCAACATCTACAGGCTACTCTGTGCTCACCAGGCCGCGGATAAAGCTCTCCACATTTTTGGCCAAATATGTAACCTTACGGTTGTTTGCCAGATCGACGTAGACTACTTCGGGCTCACCGTCATTGCCGGCAGGCCGGTAATCCAGCATTACAACCCCTTGATCCGGCGACGGCGCATCGCAGATCACTACGCCGAATTCAGGATAATTCCATTCGTCGATGACTGCCAGGTTGCCCTGCTTACCGCAAAGGGAAAGCTTATTTTCCCGTCCAATGCCGCGGATGCCGGAAATGATAATGTAATCCTTGCCGGCTTCTACAGCCTGGTTACCCAGCAGGTATTTAGTATTGCGGGGAATCCCGCCGTTCTGCTGCTTCATCATAGCAATATAGAAGGCTGGCAGCTTAAACACCAGCTGTTCTTCCACGGAAGCAGCCAGCTCGTCCGTAAGCGGCTCAGACACATAGTCATCCTGCTCTTCTGCGCTGTCTGCCCAAAAGTTAGCGCCATCAAACTTTGGCAGAGGCCGTACCCCTGATGTTTTTTTGCCGGATGCTTCTGCTGCAGCTGCTTTGGCTGCTTTCTTGGCGGCTTTGCGCCGGCTCAGCGCCAGAAACTCCAGTGTATCCTCGTCTTCAGGATCAAGCCGGTCAGCGTTCTCAAATGCAACCACAGCTTTGTCATACTGCTTCAGATAGTAATAAGAAAACCCGACACGGTAATGCCAGAGCGGATCCTCCTCGCCTTCCTCCTCAACGGACATAAGCTGCTCCAGCGCCTCTTCGTATCGCTCCAGATTAAGCAATGCTCTACCTAAATGGTTGACCAGCACATAATCCCGGTCCTCCTCGGGAATTTCCGTCACCGCATCCACAATTTCCTCAAAATCGTCCTCTTCGTGCCATAATTCCAATTGTTCCACAAGCTGCTCGCTCATCGTTTCAGGCCTCCCAGTTTCATAACACTTATACTTGTGAAAATTATACCATTTATGCGGAGCTTTTCTCCACCAGGGGAGTCATAGCAGCTTATGCCCTTGTAGAGAAGCCAGTCCACAGGATTCCGAAATAAAAAAGAACGGCCCCTGAAGGAACCGTCTTAAGTAAAGGATATGAAACGTGCAGCCTCTTTACTCTTACAGCTTTACTGTTCCCTCCTTGGCGTTCCACGTAAAAGATAGACCGAACAGCGGGGTGAGGCTGCTGAGCGGAATGTACAGACGGCCGTTTATATTTTGCGAGGCCAGGATCGTAACTTCTTTACCGTTGACCCTGGCCTTCCCGCTAAGCGGTTTATGGACTGCTGTATAATTACCGATTTTTATAATAAGCGAACCGGTAGCAGGCTCCTGTGTCAGACTCCCGCCAAGGAGGGCCACCGACTCCCGCAAAGGAATATATACCCGAGAATTTTCCATTACAAAAGAATCCTTCACCTTAACCGTCTCGCCCTCCACGATAAAAGCGCCTGCCAGCATTGTCGGCCCGACAGAATAGCCGTGTTTAGCAGCAATGCTTTTTAGATCGAGGCTGGAGGTTGTGATGATAACCGGCGTGTTTTTGGCCACCTTCGGATAGAGCCAGTGGATGTCGTCATTATGCATCCGGATGCAGCCTGCGCTGACATATTTGCCAATCGAAGACTCATTGTTATTGCCGTGAATGGCATAAGTGGTGCCGTACGTACCGTTCACTTCCAGCCCCAGCCAGCGGTCGCCGAGCGGATTGGCCGGATCGCCGCCGGGGATATTTTCCTTATAATAAGGCCTGTTTTTGGCTTTGAGCACCATCCGGAACGTTCCCTCCGGGGTCAGATTTTTCGTTTTACCTGTTGCGACCTGAAATACCTTTTCCAGCTTTCCGCCGCTAAAAAAGCCTAATGTGTTCGTTTTCTTGTTGACGACAATCAGCTCCGAGGACGTTGCCGCTCCTGCAGCAGCTGATGCTATTCCGCCAAAACAGGCCGTAAACAACAGCAAAAATACCAGCGGCAGCTTGATGCCATGCAGCCTGCTGGTTCTGTTTGATCCGGCGTTTCCTTGCCCTTTCATGTTGCCCCACCTCCATGTTATGGGTTCTTCTGGAAAACTCTTTTATGAATAGACGGCGTTTCCGCCGTTAAGTTGCAGTACAGCCTGTACCTATTTAGTCCGGCTAGTCCGGTCAACAAATGATCATGCATATTGGAGCCAGTCCCCAGAGATAATAAGCCTGCACTACCAAACCGAAACTGCCAAGGAGGCAACAAACTTTGAACTCAAATCTTTCCAGCCAGATCAGCCAGTGTGAAACCATCATTCAACAGCTTGTCGCCCAGACCCAGCAGGCCAGCCAGAACTACCAGCAGCTTCTCCAGCAGGAGCAGCAGAACGCGGCCAAACTGGAGGAACTGGCTCAACGTGAGCACAAAGCAAGCCAGGTAATCCAGCAGGCACTGCAAGGTCATTCTACCGCCGTACAGCAGCTGCAGCAGGTAACTCAAGCCTTGAGACAGCTGGAGCAGAGTTCCCAGAATGTAGGGTATAACACAACTCCAAGCTATAATACACACACAACTCCAAGCTATAATACAAATACAGGCTACAATACCGGTATCCCGCATTTTAATACTGGCGCTGCCAGCTACAATTCGGAACAAACAAGCTATAATACAGGAGCACATGGATATACACCATCCTACAGCTCCTCCTTTAATCAGCAGCCATTGCATACTCCAGCCGGAAGCACAATGAACCCATCAGGTTCGATCAGCCGGATCGGCACCCTCGGAGCAATCGGCTCCATGGGCAGCCCGAACCAGAACTACGGCTCGTCCATGAACCAGGGCCGCAGCTTCCAGTAATCCAGCATCTAAAAAAGGTTTCCGGGCATACACCCGGGAACCTTCTTTTATGTATGTAGCTAACCGCGAGGATTATGTTGGCTGCTGCTGCAGGAATCAAGAGTACTTTTGCCTCTCATTCCGCGGATCTGGGCTCATGCGCCGAAATCAAGGGCATTTTTGCCTCTCATTCCGCGCATTTGGTCTCGTGCGCCGAAATCAAAGGCATTTTTGCCTCTCATTCCGCGCATTTGGGCTCGTGCGCCGAAATCAAGGGCATTTTTGCCTCTCATTCCGCACATTTGGTCTCGTGCGCCGAAATCAAAGGCATTTTTGCCTCTCCTTCCGCACATTTGGTCTCGTGCGCCGAAATCAAAGGCATTTTTGCCTCTCCTTCCGCACATTTGGTCTCGTGCGCCGAAATCAAGGGCATTTTTGCCTCTCATTCCGCGCAGTCAGCAATCTCAGAGTTACTGTTAAGGTAACGGAATTAGTGTCTGCAAAAAAGGCTGTCTACCGCAGATTTTCTGAGGCGGAGGCAGCCTTTGCATTGAGCGTTAGCGTTGAGCGTTAGCGTTGAGCGTTAACATTGAGCGTTAGCGTTAGCGTTAGCGTTAGCGTTGAGCGTTTGCATTGAGCGCTGGAAATCGGGCATCGAACAATGTGCAAATTCACAATATGCAGTACGCCCGTATGTCCACCTGCCATGCCGTATCTTGAACAGTCCTTCAGTCTGCTCAAACAACCAGCCGGCCCCGTTTCTCGGCGAGGCCGATTACTGCTTCCACGCCGGAGTTGAACTCCAGGAAGTCGCTCTCCACGCCGTCGCTGAAGATGACGCCATCCTCCGGCATCTGCGAGGTAATCCGCAGCGGCTCGTTGCCGCCGATCTGTCCAAACACCAAGCCGGCCGAAGTCGTCCGGCTCGGAAAGGGCTCCCTAACCGTAAAATACAGGTTAGGGTCATCCCAGGCCAGCCGGCTCTCTGTCCCGGCTGGCGCTCCGGCAGCTCCGCCTGCCCCCTCCCGGGGGGCCAGCCCCAGACCGGCGGCGCTGCGGGTAATGCCCGCCGCCCCGGCGAGCACGCTGCGCAGCCAGCCGGTGGAGCCCAGGCCGGTGGAGACGATGATGCCGCTGGAGGACTGCTGCTCAGCGGCGGCCCCGTGCTGCAGCAGATAGCGAGCAGATACATGCGTCCTGCGGCCGATGAACAGGTCGTTGACGCCGTACAGGCTCTGGCCGTCGTTCAGCTTGGCCTTGGCCAGCGTCACCTCACGCACCTGCCGGCGGCTGCGGAACACCTCAGGCAGCAGCAGCCGCAGATCCTTGACGGTGAACGGGAGCAGCACGCCGTCCCAGCGCAGCGGATCAGGGTTCACCCCGATTAGCGGCTGCTCACGCAAGTACTTCAGCGTGTTGGCCACAAGACCGTCCTGTCCCAGAACGACTACAGTGTCCTCATCGCCAAAAATAAAATTCGGCACATGCTGACGCTCCAGCAGCTGCACCCGGCCCAGGGCGCTCAGCTCGATAACCGCAGTTTCCACCGCCTGGCGATAGGTCAGGTCCTCACTGATGTAATCGCTGAAATCCGCGCCCAGCCGCTCAATGTAGAACTGGGCCTGCTGGACCGTGTTGTAGCGGACAACCAGCTCTTCGAGCCGGGTCTTGCGCTTAACCAGCACGATCTTATTCTCCGACACCCGTCCCCCGCTGCTCATAATCCACCCGCTCCTCTCAATGCTCCAGAATTACCTCCAGAATTGCCTCCATCATCGCTACTTTCTCAACTCACACCGCACCTGCGCCGTTACTCTTAACCCTACCGCGACCTCACCATCTCCGCTCCCACTACTCATCGTCATGTAGCTACTTTCTCAACTCTCACCATACCTGCACCGCTAATCTTAACCCTACCGCGCCCTCACCATCTCTGCTCCCACTACCATCTGGCTACAACTGCCCTGCCGCTCATCCTTTCCCCAATGGTCTTCTTACTCCTGCACTGCTGCTCATCATCTACCCGTTCCTCTCGCCGCACCGGCACCACTGCCCGCGCCGCCTGCCGATCCGGCCATAATACCCTGCAGCAGATCCGGCGTTATGTTCAGCTGCCCGATCTTGCCGGCATTTTCGGCCAGCTCCTGGAAGGCGATGGCAATCAGCTTATCCGGCTTCATGCCGACATTGGTCAGCGCCTGCAGCACATTTGGCGATACGCCCTGCAGCGAATTCATCACGGCCGACAGCTCGTAGGCTTTAGCATCCGCTTCTGCTTTCTGGTTGGCGACGGTCAGGCCGATCAGCTCCTGCTTCTTCTCCTCCAGCGCCGTATCAAAGCTGAGCTGCTCTTCCTTCATCTCATTCTGCTTCTGCTTCACGAACCGCTCGGCATCGAGCTGGGTCTGGCGGATCTGCTTCTTTTTCGTCTCCACGGCGATCTCTGTGTTCAGCTCGTTCTCCTTCACCCGGCGCTCCTGCTCGATCGACGCATTGCGGCGTTCATACAGGGCATTGTCGGCGCTGCGGAGAATTTCCTCCCGGGCCTGAGCCTCCAGCGCGCGGAGCGTTTCTTTATTCGGCACAATCGCCAGGATCGAGAGGCCCATCAGCTCAATGCCCAGCTTCTCAATCTCTGCGTTACGTTCAACCTCAAGGGTAATCGTCTTGGCCAGCCGTTCACTTGACTGGATCGCTTCGCGCAGCGGCAGCTGCTCCAGCTGTTTTTTGGTCAGCACTTTGGCGACGTTGATTACCCGCTGGGCCAGCTTGCCCGGATCGTCAGACAGGTAGGTGTTCTTTTTCAAATTGTAGGTGTAATTGAGAATCTGGGTGGTTTTGCGGTAATCGACAATCCGGTAGGTCAGCTGTCCCTGCACCGTAACGGTCTGGTAATCAGCCGTGATTTCCTCGAACATGAACGGAACATCAATCGAGGATACCGGCACCACAATAACGGAAGTCGTCGGTGCATAGTAATGAAAAGAAAGCCCCACTCCCTCACGCACCACCTTGCCGTTCTTCACCTTGAGCACATACTCACTGGGCTGGAATTTCACGAATCTGAATCCGAACATGGACATTACCTCCCGTTTGTTGTTATTAACATTTTGTTATTAACATTACTTTAGCATGGATTGATGATATTATCAAGTTGTTAATAACTATTTTATTCAAAAAAAATACCGCACCCTCCAAACCGGAGAATGCGGCCCACCAGCAGCCTGCTGCCATTAAAGCATCAGTGTAACCGAAATGAAATCAGTTATTTTACGACAACCTTAACTTTGACCGTTTTGCCGCCGTATTTTACCGAGATATAGGCTGTGCCTTTGCTGTTCGCCTTTACGAGCCCGTTTTTGCCTGTGGCAGTCAGCTCTTTGGTCGAGGCCCAGACTGCAGTCTTCGAGACATCTGCTTCGCTGCCGTCTTCAAAAGTTGCCGTAGCAACCAGCTGCACCGACTGGCCCACGCTCAGGCTGAGGTTCATCTGGCTGACCTCCAGGTATTTCAATACATCTACGGTTACCGGCACCTTGACTGTTTTACCGCCGTATTTGGCAGTAACGTAAGACTTGCCGTAGGCTACTGCTTTTACGGTTCCGCCGGTAACCGTTGCGATTTTATAGCTGCCGCTCTGCCATTCCGCTTTAGCGGTAACATCCTTCGTTTTACCGTCGCTGAAGGTAATGGTTGCAGTCACCTTGGCCGACTCTCCGGATTTCAGCGCCAGATTGCTGACCGATGCTTTAATCGATGAGATCTGATCGACCTCGATATTGACCGTTACTTTTTGCCCGCCGTAGGATGCGGTTACTGTCGTCTTGCCTTTGGCTACCCCGGTTATCAAACCTTTTTTCACCGTAGCAATTGTAATCTTGGCTGAGCTCCAGTCCGCATCCGCCGTTACATCACTCTCCACACCCTCGGAGTCGGTCGCCGTCAGCGTAATCTGCTCTTTGTCAGCCGGCGATAGCGTAATCAGCGTTACATTTGCCGTCAGCTCATCTACAAGTCCGACATTAACAGTGATCTCTGCCGATACATCGCCCAGCTTGGCCGTAATCACTGCAGTCCCGGTATCGAGAGCCGTAATCAGGCCGTCCTCAACCTCTGCCACCTCATCATCACTGGAGCTCCACTCCGCCTCATCCGTCAAAATCATATCGCTGCCGTCGCTGTACTTACCTGTTGCGATTACCTGATAAGTCTCCTCGGCCTCAAGCTTTACCGTCTTGGCCTGCAGGGTCAGCTTGCTTGGGGTGCCTGCGGTTACTTTGATTGTGGCTTTTTTGCCGCCATAGGAGGCCGTTATTACAGCACTGCCTGCGGAATAAGCAGTAATCGTACCGTCACTTGCTGCCGCGATGTCTTCATGATCCGAGCTCCAAACCGCGTCATCCGTTACATCCTGCGTAGTGCCGTCTTCATAGCTGGCCATCACGGTCACATCTTTACTCTGATCAATGCCAAGGTTCAGCTTGCTGATGGTCAGATTCAGGCGGGAGGCCGTTTCTACATTTACTGTGATGGTGACGGTTTTGCCGCCGTATACCGCAGTAACCGTGGTCGAACCCGATTTGTAGCCGGTGATTAGTCCTTTGGTCACAGTAGCAATATTATCGTCAGCGGTAGTCCAGACTGCGCTGTCTGTCACCACGCTGGAGACGCCATTTGCATCAAGTGCGGTCAGCACCAGCTGCTGCGATTTGTTGATCCGCAAAAATACACTGTCATCGTCTACGGTAATTTTATTGCTTTTGCCTACAGCGGCGGTTAGCGTCACTGTCTTCGAGCCGTAGCTTGCCGTAATTGTCACATTGCCTTCCGCATAAGTCGTAATCGTCCCTATATCCGCAAAAGCTACAGCTTCATCGCTGGAACTCCACACAGCCTTGCTGGTCACATCAGCAGTCGTTCCGTCGGCAAAGGTCGCCGTCAGCACAATATTTATGCTGTCATTTACCGCCAGATTCACTGCCGTCTCGCTGAGCGCGAGATGTCTAGCCGTTCCGACATCCACTGTAACCGTAACAGCTGTACCGTTGTAAGTCCCTGTAATGGTAGCTGAGCCGACTGAATATCCGGTAATCAGCCCCTTGCTGACGATCGCTATACTTTTATCACTGGAGGTCCAGGTGGCGTTCGCTGTCACATCAGACGAGGAACCATCTCCGGCAACAGCGGTCAGACTGAGCTGCTTCGTACCGCTGGTCTGCAGGAATAGATTTTCGCTGCTGGCAATCAGCTTGCTCACAGAGCCGACTTCAACCTCAAGCGTAGTTTCCAGAGTGCCGTAAGTCGCGCTGATGGTAGCCGTTCCCGCTAATTTGTAGGTGGTTACCGTACCCTTTTTGACAAAAGCCACAAGCTCATCGCTTGAGCTCCAGACTGCCTCAGATGTTACATCCTCCGTACTGCCGTCGGCATAGGTTGCCGTGAGCGTAAGCGTGTGGCTGGCACTGGTCTTCAGACTAAGCTGCTCCTCGCTCATGTCCAGATAACGCGCTACTGCAACATCCACCTCGACCTGCACGGATTTATCTCCATAGGTGCCTGTGATGGTTGCCGTTCCGGCTGTGTAGCCGTACACCTTGCCTTTATAAACATAAGCAACCCCGGAGTCGCTGGAGCTCCAGATTGCCGTGCTTGTCACATCCTTGGTCGTCCCGTCCGGGTAGACGGCTGTCAGTTTAAGCTGCTGGGCTGCTTCCGGCTTCAGGAATACGCTCTGATCATCAACAGTCAGCTTGCTGGTCTGGTCAACGGTCACCTGAACGGTAGCCGTCTTGGTGCCATACTTGGCCGTGATCACCGCCGAGCCCTGCTTATAACCGGTAATAACACCCTTCAGTACATCGGCAACCGATTCATCGCTGGTAGACCAGGCGGCGAGTGAGCTTACATTCTCAGTCGTCCCGTCTGCAAAAGTGGCGGTCAGCACAACCGCAGCACTATCGTTCAAAAGCAAAGCCAGCTCCGGGTGATCCACCGTTATCCGCTTGGCCACCTCGACGTTTACGGTGACGGTGATTGTTTTCTTGCCGTATACACCTGTAATTGTGGCTGTGCCGGATGCAACTCCCTTCACTTTGCCGTTAACGACAGTCGCAACCGCCGCATCACTTGTACTCCAGACCGCATGATCAGCCACCGTGGCATCGGTAGTATTATCCGAGTAGGTTGCCGTCAGAATAATACTGTCCGACTCCCCTTTTCGCAGGTCGAGTGACTGCACATTCTGGGTCAGCGCTTTAACTTTTTTGGTGACGGTGACGGTAGCCGCCTGTGAATATTTCGTTCCGTCCGAGTATGTATAGACCGCAACAATGGTTGCTGTGCCTTCCGCCTTGGCGGTTACAATTCCGTTATATACCGAGGCAACGGCCGGCTTATCGCTCGACCAGTCAGCATTTACGGTCACATCACCCGAGGTGGTGTCGGAGTATACCGCCGTAGCTGTGAGCGCATAGGTATCTTCAAAGGATAAGGACAGCTCGCTTGTGTTCAGCACGATTTTGGAGACAGTAACTGCTGTAGCTGCCATCGCCAGGCCTCCGTTTCCGAACACCAGAATCAACGACAAGGCCATCAGTAAAAAACGGTTAACACTACTTTTTCTCAATCTTGTACCCTCCTGAATGAATAATGATTTTTATTATTTATCGACATTTTTCGACTTGAATACAGGGTACTAAAGACTCATTTTATTCTCATAACAACGATAATACTTAGCAATCATATATGTATAATCATCCGCCAGTCGGCATACTGCATGCATCATAACAGCCCTATCTGAATTTAATCTGAAAAAGCCGAAATTTAATTTTCAGTCCGGATACAGCTGTGTTTTGTACAAAATCAATTCCGCCCCCGGAGTTTGTCCATTGAGCCGCAGAAAGCTTTACCTTATGATGATGCAAGCGAGAATGATTCTCAGTAAATAAAAACGTAATTCATTGGGGAGGTACTTTTATGTTAAAAAAAGCAAGAAAACCCTTAGCCGTGCTGAGCGTCATCTTCCTGATGAGTGCACTTCTGCTTGCCTGCGGAAATAACAACGGACAGACAGAGAGCGGTAACGCCGCAAATACAGCAACGGGCGCCGCTGCCACTACAGCGCCGTCACCGGAAGCTTCCGGGAACACTGATACTGCTGCAGCAGGCACACAATCGTATACAGATTACATGGACCATACGGTCGAGATTCCGGTAAATCCTGAGCGCATCGTTTATTCGGGAGAAACCTACGGCGATTTGATTGCACTTGGTGTGCAGGCTGTCGGCTACCCGCTGTCTATGGGGGAAGGCCAGATTTTCGAGGACAAGCTGGCGGGAGTTGAGGATGTCGGTTTCCCGATCAATCTGGAAAAGACACTTGAGCTGCAGCCTGACCTGATCATCTATGCCGGAACGGATGAGGCCGATTTTGAAGCGTTGTCCAAAATCGCGCCGACCATTATCTTCAACACCTTCGGCCCGCTGGAGGAACGGATGACCAAGCTTGGTGTGCTGCTGGGTAAAAAGCAGGAAGCAGCAGACTGGCTGGCGCAGTACAAAACCAGTGAAACAGCTATGTGGGAGCAGCTGAAGGCTGCCGGTATCAAAGAGGGCGAAACAGCTTCCGTCTTCACCTATTATCCTGGCGACCGGCTGTTCGTAATGGCTGCGACCGGATTATCACAGGTGCTCTACGGCGAAGGCGGCTTCAAAGCCCCTGCTCCTATTCAGACTCTGCTGGATGAGGGCACCGGCTTCCAGGAAATTTCCATGGAGGTAATCAGCCAATATGCGGGTGACCGGATTTTTGTCCTGACTCCAGTAGCTGATGAAGCCAAGCAATCGACCGATACCATGATACAGAGTGAGATCTGGAAGAGCCTCCCGGCCGTCAAAAATGGCTACGTCTACACGCAGGACATCATGAAAACCTCTGCTGACGCTTCGACCAGAGAATGGCTGCTTACAGAATTGCCGCGCCTGATGGGCGGAAAATAAGTCACTTGCAGATTAGGCAATGCCGGAACTCTGACTCTAAAAGCAGGAAGCTTATCAACAACCGTTGATAAGCTTCTTTTTTTTGGCTACAATGAGTTTATTTGATAATCATTCTCACTTATAAAGGGAGGTCCGCTCATGCTGCCATCATCTACGCCGCCCGCCCCGCTGCATTCCCTGCTGTTTCAGCTCACAGGTGCTGTGCTGGCTGTCCAGCCCGCTATGTTCCCTGCGGAGCCGCAGACAGCAAAGTCTCATCTGCTGCTTATCTGTACCGGAGGCAGCGGCATGCTTACGATTCCGGGCGGGACCGTTGACCTGAATGCAGACAGATGCTTTCTCCTGTCTCCCGGAACTACATATACGGCAGATAACCCGGAAACGACGCTGTATTATTATCAGCTCTCGTTCCATGTCTACCAGACGGCCGGGCAGCCCGGGATTTATACAGAGGAGCTGCTGCCCGGCAGGCAGGAGCTGCTTGTTCATCCGTTCACCCGGGTCATCCGGCTGGCCGAAGAACTGACAGCAAGCCCGGATGACCGCAGTGAAGTCCAGCTGTACCGGCTGCAGCTGAAATTCCAGGAGCTGCTGCTCCTGCTGCTGGAGCATAACTACCCTTCCGACGAGGCGCCGAGTCCGGCCGAGTCCGTGGAAGGCACCATCAAGTATATGCAAGAGCACTATATGGAGAGCATCACGGTTAAGCAACTGGCTGAACAGGCCGGAGTTTCCCTCTGGCAGTACACGCCGCTCTTTCAAAAGCTCACCGGCCAAAAGCCGCTTGAATATCTCACCGGGCTGCGCATCGGCCGCTCGAAGCAGCTGCTGCTGGAATCGGCCGAGCCGCTGCGTGAAATCGCCCGGCTGGCCGGCTTCTCCGATGAATATTATTTCAGCCGCCGCTTCCGCCAGATCACCGGGGTTACGCCCGGCCAATATGCCGTGATGCAGCGCGCAAAAGTCACCGTCCAGGATTGGACCGGTCATACCGTGGACATTCCGGAGCGGCCAAGGCGGATCGTCTATCACGGGGAGACGCTCGGTGATCTGCTGGCCCTCGGAGTGAAGCCGGTCGGCGGTGACGAGGAATTCGCCCGCAACAGCGTCTATAAGCACCGGCTGAAAAGGCTGGCCAATGTCGGATTCCCGCTGAATCCGCAGCTGACGGCCTCGCTCCGCCCGGACCTGATCATCATCGCCAATCCCGATGAGAAGGTGTACAAGCGGGTCGCGGGCATTGCCCCCGCCCTCACCTTCGATTCGTTCGCCCCGCTGGAGCAGCGCATGCGGACACTCGGCGGCTGGCTCAGCAAGCAGCGCGAAGCCGAGGCCTGGCTGGCCGGCTTCGCGGCCAGGAATGCCGCCATGTGGCAGCGGCTGTACGACAGCGGCGTGCTTGCGCCCGGCGAAACCGCCTCCGCGCTGATCTTCGACCATGGCAAGCATCTGTATGCCATGGGACTAAGCGGGCTGTCCAGCGCGCTGTATGCGCCGGGCGGCCTGCGGCCGGCTGCGGAGATCCAGGCGATGCTGGACGCTGAGCTCGGCTTCGCCGAGGTCGATCCGCAGCGGCTGCATGACTACGCGGGGGACCGCGTCTTCATGCTTATCCCGGAGCGGGAAGACTCCCGCGCAGCGATGGATGCGCTGCTCGAAAGCCCGGCCTGGCGCAGCCTGCCGGCCGTGCAGCAGGGCCGTGCCTATTTGCTGGACAACAGCAAATGGAACTTCAGCGACGCGCTGACGCGTGAGCGGCTGCTTACGCTGCTGCCGAAGGTGCTGGGCGGGCAGGGTACCGCGCAGTAACGGATAAAACTTAAAGCTCAAGGCCCCGCCACTTGGATGGCGGGGCCTTGCTTGTTGTGTGGATAAATGCAGATGCATGGAACAACGGGATTTCTAGCGTTGTTTGGGCGGAAACACTTACTGACTGGCACATTTGACTCTGATTTCCGCCCCGCGCCGGGGTTCAGCGCATTCAGAGGCATTTTTGCCTCTGATTTCCGCCCCGCGCCGGATTTTGGCGCATTCAGAGGCATTTTTGCCTCTGATTTCCGTCTTGCGCCGGATTTCGGCGCATTCAGAGGCATTTTTGCCTCTGATTTCCGCCCCGCGCCGGATTTCGGCGCATTCAGAGGCACTTTTGCCTCTGATTTCAGCCCCGCGCCGGGGTTCGGCGCATTCAGAGGCATTTTTGCCTCTGATTTCCGCCTCGCGCCGGATTTTGGCGCATTCAGAGGCATTTTTGCCTCTGATTTCCGCCTCGCGCCGGATTTTGGCGCATTCAGAGGCATTTTTGCCTCTGATTTCCGCCCCGCGCCGGATTTCGGCGCATTCAGAGGCATTTTTGCCTCTGATTTCAGCCCCGCGCCGGATTTCGGCGCATTCAGAGGCATTTTTGCCATCTACTCCCTCTCCGCACTTACCTCCGCTCTACGCACAGACGCCCGTCCATGACCGTTTAACTATCTAGCCATCTCCGCAGCAGCATATTCAATCTTCAGCACGAGGATACCCTGAGAGCGCACCGCGTCAGGCAGCTGCACCGTCAATCCCGCTACTTCGCGGCTCCACTCCAGCGGCTCCTTCCAGCCGAGCAGTTCCACCTTGCCGATCTCGCCGGACAGCAGCTTGCAGCCGCTGCCCAGGGTACCGACGACGGCTGTTCCGTCCTCGGGCCAGTCCATGATGGAAGCATACAGCAGCTTATCGCCTCTGGATGTAAAGCGTACATCCTGCCCAGTAAAGGGGCTGCGCTTCGTATCGTTGAAGGTACCGCTGACGATTTGCGTCGGCCCCTCCCCGTAAACCTTCCAAGGCCGGGTGCCGTAAATGGCCTCGCCGTTCACGGCGAGCCAGTCGCCCACTTCGCGCAGCAGCGTCTGCTCCTCTTCCGGAATTGTGCCGTCCGCACGCGGCCCTACGTTCAGCAGCATGACGCCGTTTTTGCTGACGATATCGACCAGGTCGCCGAGGATCGCTCCAGAGGTCTTGTATTTGTGGTCGGCAATATGACACCAGGCCGTCTCGCCGACCGAGGTGCAGGTCTGCCAAACATCCGGGTTGATGTCGGCCAGCTGGCCGCGCTCTATATCATAGACAGCTGTCCCTTCGGCAAAAGCATCAAATTTGTAGTTGATGACCGCCCCCTGGCCCCACTCGGCAGCTTTGTTGTAATAGTAGGCAGCCAGCTTTTGCAGATAAGGCTTAAAGACAGGCTGCTCAATCCACCAGTCGAAGTAGAGCAGCTGCGGCCCGTAACGGTCAATCAGGTCGCAGGTACGCACCAGCCAGTCGTCCAGAAACTCCTCGTTTGGCGGAAGAATCGGCAGCGGATAAGCCGGATCGCCATAGGTAGGCTGCGCCGGTCCGTAAAGCTCCGCATATGCCGGGTCCTGCACATCGGACGGAATATCCCGCCCGCCGTTGTAGTACCACCAGTTCTCCGCACGGTGGCTGGACACACCAAAGGTCATATAATGCCGGCGTACAGCCGCTCCAAGTTCTCCGACAATATCGCGTTTCGGGCCCATTTTGGCGGCAGTCCATTCGGAGTAAGGACAGTCATACATCGCGAAGCCGTCATGATGCTCAGCCACCGGCACAACAAACGCGGCACCCGCCCGCTTGAACAAAGCCGCCCATTCCTCGGCATCAAACTTCTCTGCTGTGAACTGCGGAATGAAATCCTTATAGCCAAAAGTATCAGGTGAACCGTAGGTCGCAAGGTGATGCTCGTACACCTCAGTCCCTTCCCTGTACATATTGCGGGCGTACCACTCCGTCCCGAAGGCCGGCACAGAATATACCCCCCAGTGAATGAAAATGCCAAACTTCGCATCCTCATACCAGCGTGGAACCGAATAGGCATCAAGGGAAGACCAGGCTGCCTGAAAAGGGCCGGCCTCAACGGTGGCGCTGATCTCCAGCTTTTTGGCTTTGCGCAGTTCGTGTAGCGTCGACTTTGACAAAAAGCTCACCTCTTCCATGTATTCAAAATCTGCCGGACAGCCTCAAGCCGCCCGGGATCAACCGGTCTAAGCGGATTGCCGTCCTCTCTTACTGCAGAACCGAAATGTACACTGCCTACTGCCGTTTTCTCCAAAAAATCTTCAAGCCCCTCTGCCGTCAGCCCGCTGCCGGCCAGAATCGCAGGCTTGTGCCGGGCAGACGACAGGCGCTGGAGCACAGCAATCCGCTCCGCTCCTTCTGGAGCAGTAGGCTTGCCGCCGGAGGTCAGCACATCCGTAATCTGCTTGTACTGTGATAATATATCCAGCGCACCCGTCTGATCGGGGATTTCATCAAACGCCCGGTGAAAAGTCACATCCATTCCGTCTGCAGCTTCAAGCAGCCGCTCAAGCAGCTCCACATCCACCGAGTGGTCTGCGCGGAGCACACCTGTGACCAGCGAAAGGCCGCCGGCAGCGCGGATACGGCGAATGTCCCGCAGCATCACGGCAATGTCCTCCGCGTCATAGCAAAAGGAACGCGCATGCGGCCGCACCATCACCCGGACAGGGATAGAAACTACCTCCCGCACAGCTTCAATCAGCCCCAGACTCGGCGTCAGGCCGCCCTCAAAAATCCCCGTAATCAGCTCAATCCGGTCAGCACCGTGGCGTTCAGCGGTAACCGCATCATTCACTGTTGTGGCAATAACCTCTAACAGCATTTTAAATTCGCTCCTTGTTTAGGGATAGTCCGGCGGAACCCCGCCAGGGCTTTTCATTTTTTTCCTTACCCCTTCTATCCGGCTTGCAGCAAAATCCCCGTTTTCCTCCCATACTACACCCGGTATAGCCCCAGGTCATTCTAATTTGCAAACCGCCCGGCTATCCGTAACATCCCCATACCCTTTCCCACGGCCTTTCCACTTCCGCCAAAATTAGTCCGGCACCCCGGCAGTCTCTAGCCTTGCTCCCTATCCATTATCAGTTTAGCCGCCCCAAGCATTCCGGCTTCATTGCCAAGCTTGGCCGGCAGCACCTTAATGGACAGCGGAGATAACGCAGCCAGCCTGCTCTGCCAGGACTCCCACCAGATAGTGTGGGAGTCGGCCACCCCGCCGCCGATCATAACAGCGGCAGGGTCCAAGTACGACTGGATGTTATGCACCGCATAGCTGAGATCATCCAGATAAGCCTCAACCGCGCCGGCCGCCAGCGGATGTCCGGCGGCAAAAGCCTCCAGCAGCCGCCGTCCGTCCCAGCCGGCATCAACTGCCCCCGCCCGGCGGCTCAGCGCCGTGCCGGACAGATACTGCTCGGCGCAGCCGCGCTGCCCGCAGTTGCAGGGCAGTCCGCCGGGGTAGAGTACGGCGTGGCCGAACTCCCCTGCGGCCCCTTGGCTGCCGGACACCGGCGCGCCGCGGTGAATGAACGCTCCGCCGACGCCGGTACCCAGCGTCAGCATCACGAAGCTGCTGAGCCCGGCGGCTGCGCCAAGCCAGCCCTCGCCAACCGCGGCAGCGTTGGCATCGTTCTCCGCCGCGGCGGGCAAAGCAAATTCGGCTGTCAACGCCTCCGCCAGCCGCATGCCGGTCCAGCCCGGCAGATTGTCCGTCGCATAGCGGACAATCCCTTCCGCGGCGTCGATACGCCCGGCGCTGCCGACGCCGATGCCTTTGACGTCCGCGCCTTCGGCAAGAAGGGCGCGGATGACGTCCTTCAGCGCGTGCAGAATGCCTGCCTCGCCTTCAGTGACCGGCGTTGCCGCCTTGCTGCGGGCGGCAATAACGCCATGGGCATCAACCAGCGCAGCCTTGATGCCCGTGCCCCCGAGATCGGCGCCGATGTAATACCGGCTCACGACCCGCCCCCGGCAGGTGAAGCGCCGCGCATCGCCTCCACATACCGCCCGGCGATCCACTGCGGGCGGGTAATGGCCGAGCCGACCACGACGAAGGCCGCCCCGAGGCAAAGCGCCTCGGCGGCCTGCTCCGGCTGGCAAATACCGCCCTCGGCCACGACGGGAACCTGCAGCGTCGCGGCCAGCCTTTCCAGCAGGGCCAGGTTCGGCAGCTCTGTGCCTGCGGTCTCGCGGGTATAGCCGCTCAGCGTGGTTGAGATATAATCGGCCCCCCACGCCGCAGCCTGTACACCTTCTTCAAACGTTGCAATATCGGCCATTACAGCTACTCCGGCCTGCTTCAGTCCGGCAACCGTCTCCTGCAGGGAACGCCCGTCCGGCCGCGGCCGTCCCGTCCCGTCGATGGCTACAATATCCGCGCCGGCGGCATGGATTTCAAGCGCAGCCTCCAGTGTCGGCGTGATGTAAACTTCGCAGCCTTCGGTCTGCTTTTTGACGAGTCCGATCACCGGCAGGCCGGTTTCTGCTTTAATAGCCTTGATGTCGGCAGTTCCGCCGGCGCGGATGCCTGCCGCTCCCGCCTCCTTCGCCGCCCTGGCCATTGCCGCCATATGCTGGGTGCCGTGAAGCGGTTCATGCTCCAGCGCCTGGCAGGAAACGACCAGCCCGTGCAGGGGAATCCCCGCCTTTTTTCCAGCTTCCATTAGCGCACACTCCTCAGCCATTTAATTAAGCTTAAAATTGCCCTATAAGTTGAACTGCCAGCCTTAGCTTCATCTGCAGTAACGCGGATGAGTGTCGTGATCCGGTTGTACTCTGTACATTAGTTAATAACTTGCTCCGCTCCATCCTCACTTTCCTCTACCCCTTAACCGCGCCGCCCACCAGACCTTTAATAATGAACCGCTGCACGAACAGATACAGGATGATGATCGGCAGCGCCACCAGCGCGGCACCGGCGAACATTTGCGGCCAGTTGGTATTGTATTGGCTTTTGAAAGCCATCAGGCCGACAGGCAGCGTGCGCATTTCCGGCGAGGACAGATAGACCAGCGGATTGAAAAAGTCATTCCAGGAATTGATCGCCACCACAATCACACAGGTAGCGGTAATCGGCAGCGTCAGCGGAAAAATAATCTGCACAAACGTCCGCCAAGGCCCGCAGCCGTCCACCAGCGCCGCCTCTTCAATTTCAGCCGGAACGGTTTTGAAGAAATTTACGTACAGGAAGATCGGCAGAGCCAGCCCCGAAGCAATCTGGATCAGGGAAAGCCCAATATGTGTATTAAGCAGATTTACCTGGCGCAGCACCAGAAACGCCGGAATCGTGCCGGAGAAGGCCGGCAGAATAAGGCCCATCAGGAAAAAGGTCGACATGGCATCCGATTTGTAGCGTTTGCCGTGGTGCAGACCGTAGGCAGCCAATACAGAAACACCGATGGCAGCGGCTGTGGTCATAACCAATACGAGAATGCTGTTACCGAAATAAGGCAGCAGATTGCCAGTCTTGAAGGCTTCCGAGTAATTGCTCCACTGCGGGTCCTTAGGCAGACTCAGCGGGTTCACCGTCGATGGTGTCTGTAGCGAGACTGAGACCAGTACCGCCATCGGCACCAGCACGATAATCAGGGCGATAATGAGTACGGTATAAATTGAGGTTTTCTGCAGGGTTGTTGTCAATTCGCCACCTCCAGACGGCTGAGCAGTTTAATCTGTACATAGGTTACAGCCAGAATCATCACGGACAGAATCATGGCCATCGCGGTGCCGTAGCCCATTTGCGAGGTTTTGAAGGCATACTGGTAGATCATGATGCCGAAGGTCTGGGTCGAGTTGGCCGGTCCGCCCTGGGTCATGATAAACACATGCTCGAACATTTTCATGCAGCCAATAACGGACAGCACGGTATTCACAATGACTGAGGGAATCAGCAGGGGCAGGGTGACCCGCCAGAATTTATTCCACGGCCCGGCACCGTCAATGCTCGCAGCCTCATAGATTTCACCCGATACAGATTGCAGGCCGGCCAGATAGATCATCATCGAATAGCCTGTGTACTGCCATACCATAACAAGGGCAATCGCATAAATCGCCAGCTTCGGGTCACCCAGCCAGTCCAGGGCAGCCAGTCCGTGTAAACCGATCGCATCAAAAAACTTCGGCAGAAACCCGACCATCGGCGCATACATGTAGCTCCACACATACCCGATGACGACGGTGTTCAGAATGACCGGGAAGAAAATAACCGCCCGCATCCAGACAATCCCTTTAAGCTTCTGGTCGAGCAGCACAGCGAGCAGAATCGAAAAGCTGTGCTGCAGGACAATAACCACAACCGAGAGAATAAGCATATTTTTCAGCGCGGTCAGCAGCAGCGGATCACGGAAAGCCTCCCGGAAGTTCTCCAGCCCCACCCAATCCGCCTTGAATGAAAAACCGTTCCAGTCGGTGAAGCCATAGTACAGGCCACTAAAGATCGGTCCGGCAAAAAACAGCAGATAGATCAGAAGCGCTGGTAGAATGAACATTATATAGTTGCGGAAATTCATGAATTTCATGTTGCGCCTCCGTTTCTTACCCCAAAATGGGTAAAAAAAAGAAAAGCCGGCGAAAGACAGAGCTGTCCTTGTTCTGAACCTTCGCCTATTCTTTTCTGTTCGTATGTTGATTTCAGTTGTTAAAAAGGGACCTAAATATCCTTATCCTGTGCAGCCTGCATCTGCTCCAGCAGCTTGGCTGTATCCACATCCTGCTTCAGCAGAATCTGCTGGAAGATCGGGAACATTACCGGCTCGATGGATGAGGTCATGCTCGGGAAAATCTGTGCTTCACTGGCATCTACCAGCGGCTGCAGCGATGATGCAAGCGGGCTGTAGGTTTCGGAAGTGCCCCCCTTAACCGTCACGGCCTGCTTCGTTTCATCAGACCAGATTTTGGCGATTTCCGGATCTGCGACGAAGTCCATAAACAGCTTGATTTCTTCCTGATGCTTGCTCCAGGACACGCCGACCAGCAGGTTGTCAGATACCAGATTCGTTACAAGCGGCTGGTCACCGCGGTTAACCGGGATCGGGAATGCGCCAAGCTCAAAGGCGGAGAAGTCAGCATCAAAGTTCTCGCTGTAGCCCCATTCACCCATCGGCCACATTGCTGCTTTGCCTTCTTTGAATACTTGTGCCACCTGGTCGTAGCTCAGTCCGACGGAATTTTCCAGCAGATAGCCTTTATCCGCCAATTCCTTCATCCCGTCAAAATAGGTGCTGAACTCCGGATCGGTCCACTTCTTATCCCCGCTGGCCAGCTGTGCGAAGACATCCGGGTTGTCGTGCTGGTACAGGCCGAACTGGGAGGTAGTGATGAACTGGGTTGCCCAGCCGTCCTTGCTGCCGATAACCATCGGTGCGGTGCCGCTGGCCTTAATCTGTTCGCTGACAACGAGTAGCTCATCCCAGGTCTGCGGAATTTCGAGGCCAAGCTCACCGAACAGCATTTTATTGTAAAACATTACGATCGGCTGGCTGTTGTATGGAACGCCGTAGGTTTTGCCGTCTACCGTGCCCAGCTTTACTGCTGCTTCCAGGTAATTATCCAGCCAAGGGCTGCCCGTAATATCCATCAGGACATTTTCTTTCGAGAACTCAGCCACCTGGTTCGGGAACAGCCAGAGCATATCCATATCCGACTTGGAGACAATCCGGGTACGGATGATTTCGCGGAATTGATCATATACCTTGTCATGCTCTATTGTGATGTAAGGGTATTTCTCCTGGAATTTATCCACGACCGTCTGGCTGATCGGATTCCAGGTTGTCAGCTTCAGCACAACCGGCTCTTTCTCAGCATCGTTGCCTGCGGCATTTGTGGCTGTGCCCGCCGCTGATGTGTTGCTGTCCGATGCGGCATTGCCGCCGCAGCCGGCAAGAACGGCTAATAGACTGAGACTCCATAACGATGACCGCCAGAACCCTTTTTTCCTACTCATATGTTAGCCTCCCTGACATAAATTGAATTCCTTAAACCAATCTTACCGTTTATGCGTCAGGTTAAATACCGTGTCGAATTGCTGCTTTACAGCTATTTATTGCTTACTTTCCGGCAGCTGCAGACTCTATGGACTCAATCCGGCCGAGAAATAGATGAAAATTGCTATTTAGCGCAAAGTTTTGCTATTTCACCGTTCAACTGTTACTGATTGCGAAATTCCAGTGGTGTCAACCCCGTGTCATCTTTGAACAATTTACTGAAATAATGCGGGTTCGCATATCCCAGCTTTTCCGCCACCTCATATATCTTATCGTTACTCTCACGCAGCAGCCTGCGGGCCAGCAGCATTTTTTTGGCTGTTACATATTCATTAAAATGCTGGCCGGTCTCCTTCAGAAACAGGCGGCTCAGATGGCTTACGCTGATGTGGATCTGCTCCGCCGTTCTGGCAAGCGTAAGATCCTCCAGCAGATGCTCATCAATATAAGCCGTTGCCAGCCGGATCACTCCGCTGAACCGCCCGCCGGTCTCCGGTTCCTGTGCGGCTGCAGCCCGGTAAGCTTCTGGCAATTCTCCTGCTGTCCGGAAAATTCCGCTGCTGTAGGTGTACACAAGGCGGATGCCGAGCATTTTATCCAGCCCCCGGTCGAGCTGCTCCAGATAATCCCGCATTGCTCCGCCGTCCGCCTGTGCCGCATCCAGCGGCAGCAGCCAGACCAGCTCCCTATCTTCTACATTGAGCAGCTGACCACCCCATTCACGGGAGGTGTATTCCTCCATGTAATAGCGGAAGGACATAAACCGGGCGAGACCGGCCGGTTCTGCCGTATTCCCCTCAGCCATACGCAGTACTGCGAGCTGCCAGCCCCGGCTGTAGCGCTGCTCCAGTCCGAGCTGCCGCCATCTCTGCTCATAGCCGGCAGGCGGCTCATCTGCTGTAAGCAGCTCCAGCAGCAGGCTCTCGCGGTCTTTGTCTGTATAGCCCTGCGGCTGTTTCTTCTGGTGCAGCTCCTCCAGCGTTGCCGCCGCCTTGCGCAGGGCAGCTACAATCTCCTCCTCCGCCATCGTCGGCTTATGCAGATAATCCACAACTCCGATCCGCACTGCTTCTTTAACATAAGGAAAATCCTCAAAGCTGGAGAAAAAGATAATCTGCACTTTCCCGTACTGCTCCTTAATCCGTCGTGCCAGCTCCAGTCCGTCCATGCCAGGCATACGTATATCTGTCATTACGATATGGATTTCATCCTCCGCAAGCACCCCCAGCGCCTCAAAGCCGTTCGAGGCTTCAGCCTTCCAGTTAATCCCCAGCGCATCCCAGTTCAGCATATACCTGAGTCCCAGCCGGACGATCGTCTCATCCTCCACCACAAGCAAATTCCACATCGCGCTCACTCCCCCAATGTATTGTGATTGCCTTGTCCGTTCTCCGGTCTGTACGGCAGGTGCAGCAATGCTCTCGTTCCTGCTCCGGATACACTCTCCAGCCTAAGGGTATACGGCTGGCCGTAGCGGAGCCGGATACGGTCACGCACATTAGAGATGCCGATGCTGTTACCGGACCGGCCTGACGATGGCGGCACTCCTTCACCGTTCAGCATCTCCAGCGTTTCCTGCTCAATGCCGTGTCCGTTGTCACTGATCCAGATCTGCAGTTCCATGCTCTCCGGATTCACTTCTGCTCCGACCTCAATTTGCATCAGCCCGCCCCCGCTGTGCAGCGACCCGTGAAAAATCGCATTTTCCACCAGCGGCTGCAGAATCATCGGCGGAACCATCGCCTTCAGTGCATGTTCGTCAACGACCCATTCCACCTCAAACCGGTTCGTATACCGCAGCTCCATAAGCCTTATATAATGGCGCAGCAGCTCCAGTTCAGCCTCCAGCGGAACCAGCTCACTGTCCAGCTTCATATTAGCCTGCAGCAGCTTGTTCAGCGACTGGAGCAGGCGGGCAATCCCCTCGGATTGCTGCAGTACAGCGAGCATGCGGATCGAATTAATCGTGTTAAAAAGAAAATGCGGCGTAATCCGCGCCCGGAGTGCATACAGCTCCGCTTCTCTTTTTTGCCGCTCCTTCTCTTCGATGGATTCGACCAGTATACCGAGCCGTTTCACCATGGTGACATAACTGAGATGCAACTGCCCGATTTCGCCCTGCACCGGCGGTGCCGCCGGAGTGACGAACAGTCCCCGCTCCACATCACGCATGGAGGAAATCAGGCTGCGGATCGGCCTCGCCAGCCCGCGGGCCAGCAGCAGCGACAACAGCCCTGCCAACACCGTTATAATCAGCACCAGAATCATCGTGAAATTCCGGATAACGTTGGCATCTTCCAGCAGTTCGTCGCGGTCGATCAGCAGATAGCTGGTCCAGCCAAGGTATTCACTGTGGGCATACACACCGGTAGCCGCTTCCAGCCCGTCGCCAAGTGCAGGAACAGTAATCATCCCCCGTGCCGCGCCGTTGTGAACGGCTTGTTCTCTGGCTGCGCTGAGAAAACGCTGGTTGTCGGCCGTATGCGTAGAGTAGATCAGCTCCCCTTTTTCATCAGCAACCATTACATGCATGCTCTCCATTTGAAAGGAGCGGACAATCTTATCCATAAAATCCGGCCGGATATCCACCGCCACCACACCTGCCGCCGTAAAATCATCATTCAGCAGCACTCTCGAAGCCGTAATGGTCTGAAAGGGCGCGCTGTTGAACTGCCGTTCCAGCCGGAGCCCGGAAATGGCGATTCCACCGTCACGGTCGAGCGTTTCCTGGTACCACTCCTCACTCTCCGGATCGACGGCCTCATTAATGGAGGATCTGTCGCTGACTCTGTACCCGTAAGTATTTCCAGTACTGCTATAGAAGACGAGACCCTGAATCGTGGAAAAGATCGAGGGGTACGTAACGAGAAGCTTGGCGAACTGCTGCTGGCTCTCGATCTCCTGGTAGCTCCATTGATCGCGCGGTACATACGGCTGGTTCAGAATTTTGAAGATTTCCGGTGTAAAATAAGGAAAGGTGCTGAACCGGTCCACATCCTCGACCTGCCGCTGGATTGCTTCATTCAGCTGGCCGGCAATCACGCCCAGGTCTTCATTTACACGGTCTTCCAGTGTCCCGACTGATTTGAAGTACGCCATCGTGCCGATGACCATTGACGGAATAATACCTAACAGGAAGAAGGCGAGCATCAGCTTGCTCTGATAAGTGATATCGTTCCAGCGCCGCATTCTTCATTCCCCCTTAGAAGGCTTTAAATTTCATTTATTATAAGGGATAACTCCAGGCCCTGCATGAAAAAAGACACAGGAATCTTAAGACATCTGCCGGTTCAGAAAACGAATTTTCCGTCTGAAAGCCTGATATAATCACTTTTATATCTGACATCAATATCTGATGGATGTTCTGATAAATTTATGTTTTGTTAACTATACTGACACAAAAGCGGCCCCGGTCCCGTTCTTTCAGGACCAAGGCCGCTTCTTTTATTGCCTGATGCTCTTATTCCCTGATGCTCTTATTGCTGCTGCAGATAAATCTTATACAGCACCTGTGCTGCTTGTGCTCTGGTTGCCGTGCCCTTAGGATTCAGGGCTGCATGGCCCTGGCCGTTCATGTAGCCGAGCTCAACCATTGCCGCCAGATCTTCCGCTGCGTATGCTGCCACTTGACCGCTATCTGTGAATTCCTTGAGGTCTCCGGTAATATCAGCTTGTAATCCCGGATCTGCTGCCCTCAGTGCTCTGATGGTCAGCACGGCCAGATCCTGTCTGGTGATCTCCGCACCGGGATTGAAACTGCCGCCAAAGCCTACCGCGATTCCGAGAGCTCTGGCAATTCCCATTTCCTCATAGTACTGGTTAGTTACATGAATATCATTGAAGTTCGCATCGAATTCCGCTGTGAGGCCCAGTGTTCTTACGAGCCACGCCAGATACTCAATTCTCGTAACCGTGCTGTCCGGGCTAAAGTCTGCAGACGAGGTCCCGTCTATGAAGCCCTTGGAGGCCATCATTTCTACCGCCGGCTGGTACCAGGCGTTTTGCGCCACATCACTGAAGCTCTTTTTGGTGTAGGTAACGGCATACGTACCCGGCTGTGCAGTGGTAAATACGACTGCTTTTTTAACCGCATCGTATTTAGCATGCCTGATCTGAACCGGTTTGCCGTCTGCGTCAGTATGCCAGACTGTCAGATATGCGGAAGCTGCCAGTTCATTAATAGCAGGAATGTATGGAATCCGTACTTCCACTGGTGCATTCAGGCTATTCTCAGCTGCTGCTGCTCCGTCTATTTTGACAGCCAGACTAATTACTGGTCTGCTGCCGGCCATACTTTGGGTAACCGGATCAAGCTTAGGGGTGCCGGCACTTCCTATAGTCAGTTCAACAACTTTGGCATCCGCAGCCGTCTGATCCAGCATCGCAGAAGGCACCAGTATTGTACCGAAGCCTGTTATGACCTCAATTAGCACATTTGCCGGATCCGAGCGCAGTGCAGCGGCAGGAAGCTCAATCGTATATCCGCTTCCCCCTGCCATAACCGGTACTTGCACTCTTATAGTCTTTATTCCATTGCTGTCTGCCTTGGCACCCGCCAGTGCTCTATTGATATCTTCCTGACTGACAGCTAACCCTGCTGCTATGCCAGTTAACGTATCCAGCTTCAGCGCTCCAACCTTAATCACATCTCCTTCAACGGTGTTGGTCACAGGCTCCGGGGCTGGTACGTACACTGTTGCCGGCGGTGAGGTTGGTGCTGGTGTCGGTGTAGGCCCCGGGCTTTTCGTCGGCTCCGGCGTTGCCGTCGGCTCCGGCGTCTTTGTCGGCTCCGGCGTCTTTGTCGGCTCCGGTGTCTTCGTCGGCTCCGGTGTCTTCGTCGGCTCCGGCGTTGCCGTCGGCTCCGGTGTTGCCGTCGGCTCCGGCGTTGCCGTCGGCTCCGGCGTCGGTTCCACAACCGGATTACTTATGACAACTGTAAGGGATAGGCTCGCATAATGCGTTGCCGTTTCCTTAAATCTCACCTCATAGGTTCCTGCTTCAAGCCCTGTAACCTCTGTACCTGTGACGGCCGTCCAGTCCCCGGCATCTGCTCCCTGGAGCCGGTATTCCATCGCTGAGGTTAAACCAGTGAGTTTCCCGTCCTTAGCATCAGCTACACTGACATCCACACCTTTAACCTCTGCAGCAGATGGCGGCTCTTGCTGCTGCTTCTGCCCTTCCTGACGGATTGCCTCCCATTCCCATAAGCCCACGCCATTGTCCCCTGCGGCTGACTGCTTCGTCATCGTAACCCGCAGCGCTTTAACCTCAAGCGCGGGATCGAACGCATACGGGTTCACGGATTCTGCAGGATTATGCTCAACCACCTTGATGCCCCCGGTGACTGTTCCCGCTGTAACCCATTCATTCGTTACACTGTTCAGTGGAATATAAGAATACACGTACTTGGTAGGCGGCGTAATTCCGCCTGCATCCGACCACAGCACCAGATTGGAGCTTTGGATGACAGCACCCTGCGGCCAGTCATACTGCACCCATTCCGCTGATCCTGCATTGCCCCAGGTTCCCCAGTGCGACAGGTTAGTTCCTGTCTTTTTCCCGTCATTCACCGCGGCAAGGCTTTCCCATGGCGAGGTATAGCTGGATGATACATTGGCCAGATAGGCCATATTGTTATCGCGCGGACTGAGCAGACGCAAGTCGGTCAGCAGCTTCTCCAGCGCCTGGGTAACTTCGCCGTCTGTGGCAGCCAGATTTTTAATCACAGCGGAAGCTTCAGCCTTAGCCGCTTCAACCGGCGCAAGACCCGGTGCGTTAAAGTTCGCAGCGTTCAAAGTATTAACGTAGTTATATACCTTAATCAGCTCCGCCTTAACTACCGCACCTGTATAGCCGTAGACTTTCCATTCCAGAATCCCGCTGCCATTGGCGGTCGGCTTCATATCCATCCGTACGCCTGTAATATAAGCAGGCTCAAAGGTGGTTGTGTTGTATTTGTTCAGCTCATTGCCAAGCCCCTTCACGGCTCTCGGGGTATACCATTTGCCGTCCCCGTCACGGAGCATCAGCTGCATCTCCTTCGGACGGAAGTTTCCGCCGCCGTCCTGGAATACGTAGACATCCATGGAGGAGGCCAGGAACGGCTGATCCCATTCATAGGTGACCCAGGCCGGATCTCCTTCCCGGCCCCAGTTATGCCATGCACTGTTCGGTGCACCGCGGTTCGGCGAGAAATCGCCTGAGCTTTTGGGCTCAATGCCGTTGTTCATCGCTTCCGGATACCCGTCACCGCCGGAGAAGCTGGCGGACGGTTTAGCGGTTAGCGCGGCATTTGACAGCCCGGAATTCACGACATATACGGCAGCGCGCACCTCAATATCACTATCTGTGACTGTGCCTTTGGCTTCAAACTGACCCGCAGCTCCATAGCTGGCCGGATCAATGGTATCCCACTGAATGTCCCGCTCCCCGTAGCCGTTTTCCGACAGGACATTTACCTTTCCAGGAAGAACAGGAGCTATGTCCTTTTTGGTTACTGTGCTAAGTGCGCGGTATGCATCCACAGTGTCCTCTTTGATCTCAATCGTGACATCCTTGCTGCCTAGTTTGTCATCGTCTGATGCCGTAAAGGTAAACACATAAGTGCCTGCCTTGCTGACGCGGGCATACGCTGTCTCTTTATTACCGGCGACAAAAATAACCTCACCGGCACCCTCCGGCTTCTGCTTAACCGTCCACGCATAGGTCAGCTCAGGCTCAAATACCGCACTGTGCACCGGATCGGGAATGGCTGTACCGGACAATATGACAATGCTGCTGTTGGCAATATCCTGTACGGCAGACACCTGGCTGATTACCGGTGGCTGCTTCTCAGGCGGCGCAGCCAGCTGGAAGGTTACCTCGCCGGAGCCGGTCTCCGCCCCGTCACCTGCGGTAAGCCGGAGCGTATAGGTGCCTTCTTTTGAACCCGTAGCCTGTGTAATGTTTGCCTTCGGATGATTAAAGGTAAGCTTGCCGCCTTCCGGCGTGCTGACGATCTCCCACTGGTAGGTGAGGCTGCCGCCCGGCGCACCGTCATCGGTTACAATGCCGTTCAGCATAAACGGAATCAGCGCCTGCGGCTTTTCCACCGCAACCTTTGCCGTCACCTGCGGAGCTTCATTTTCGCCGGTATCGGCCTTTTCGATGACCAGCTCACCCGTCTTTGCACTGCTCATATGGAACATGGCGGTACCTTTATTGTTCTGTACATAGAACTGTCCGGCGTCTGCACCGTCCAGCTTCATTGTATAGTAGCCGTTCCCGATGCCCGCCCCGTCAAAGGTAATCCGCGAAGCATGCTCCTTCTCCGTCGTATTCTCAAGCTGCAGGGTAAAAGCTTTACCGTCTTTGCGGATGTCCGCGCTTGTCACCTTATCGTTCCCGGACACCAGATACATCTTCTCATCCAGCAGATTGATCCGTCGGCCGAACCCGTCTTTTGGCGTGATCTGATAGCTGTCTCCTCCGTCCGTAACCTGGGCGCCGTATCCGAACAGCCCGAATACCGGATCAGTCACAATATCGGCGCTGATGCTGAGCAGGGAACCGTACAGGCCTTCCTCCGCTTCGCCGGAAAAATCATTCCAGCCATTATTCATCACCCGCGAGCCGCCGTCAAATACATCCTTGGTGCCGGTTCCACCCTTATACATGGAATATCTCCACGAGGTGCTGCCCACAGATTGCGCCGCAATCTGCCCCATGTTAACGGCATTGAAGTTAGAAATCTTTGCTGCATAGTTGCGCTGCTGGGCGATCGCGGTCTGCTCCTCCGACCTGCCGTCATCCTCGTAGCGCAGCCAGTCATCCATAATATAGCCTGCCAGTGAGGCGGTGTACTGGAAATTCCACCAGCCTTCGCCGCCGCGGAACACCGGTACCGAATAATGGAACCAGGTTGGCTGAATACCGCGCATGGCGCGTGTCTTCCAGTCAGCCATCTCCATGCTCTGCTCGGCTGCGGCTGCGCGTCCGTCATTCGGATAGTAGGTGCGCAGCGCCTTGGCTGCCGCATAAGCCCCTTCCTCTCCGGTATTGTCATACTCAAACTCGGAGCCGTACGGATAACTGGCATTGGTCATATTCCGGCCTTTATCCAGAGCGAATTTCCGCTGCAGATTAGCTGACTCTGTAAGCATGCCCTCTTCCTTCAGCGCCTCGATCATATCCGGGATCTGCTGCTCGCCGTAGAACCCGATGGCTCCGCTGGACACCCGGTTGTAATAGATTCCGTAGGCTTTTTCCAGATAATATTGCGGGGACTCCCGGTACTCAATCAAGCTTGGATAGGCCTTCTGAATCCGGTACATGTTGAAGAAGCCGGTCGCTTCCATCATTTCCGAGAACGCCCGGGTATACGGCTGCTCTTTATCCGTAAAAGCCCCCGAATCTCTGAGGTAGTTCGCTACCGTATAGCTTTTCTGTGTATTTTTCATATACCGTTCCCACATGAAGTCGATCAGGTACGTTTCGATGGAGCTGATTTCAGCAGGATCGGGATCAAGCACATTTTTCATCGTCATGAAGTTGATATTATCGTGGCTCCAGTCATCCCCCCAGTGGCTAGTGTTCTTGTCGAGGCCGCCGGTGAGATACCAGTCAAAATAGTTGCCGTACGTCGGACTTTTCGGGTCCTTATCCTGCGTCTGCTCCACCATAAATTCCGAATGAGCCTGTGACGTCTGGTCAAGCTCAGCCAGCACATTGAATTCATACTGGGTGAATTTATCGACCCATTCATCGCCAACCTTCAGCTTGTAATTCACACGCACACTGTTATTGCCGATGGAACCGAAATTCAGCGAATAGATATGATGCTGTTCACCGTCAACTACCTTTGTCTCTACGAACTCGTAAGCTTCATCGTAGCCCGGATTCCCGTCAGCCAGGCCGCGGCCGGTGCGGGAGTTGTTGACCATCTCTGCTCTTGTTTTGCCGGGCTTGATGTCCGGGATATGTTCTTCGTCAAACGGATCATTCTCGTCAACGCTCTGAATCTCGATCGACTGTACGTCAATGAGGCTGTCATCATAGTGCAAATCCAGCTTGGCAGGCATGTTAATCGCGGTCTGGAAACCCGGCACCGCCACGGCATCGATCATGCCTGACTTGTACAGGATGGACCGCAGATTGGCTTCACGGTCTTCCATTGAGGTGGAGCTGTTATTCGGGCTCTGGGCATTAGCCTGCGGCGTGTTGTCGCCTGCCCGGACGGCGGAGAATTTGAACTTGTACGTCTGCTCCTGATCCGGTCCCAGCACCAGACTGGAGGCATCGGTAAAATAGCCGCGTCCGGTCTTCCGGATATCCTTCGAGTGGATATACAGCACATTCAGCCCCGGGTACCAGCCGCCGCTGTCGCCGGTCCAGTTCGCGAACGTGTTGCCGGCACGCAGCTCTCCGCTTTCCTGCATCCAGTAATCCACATATTCGATCCGCGCGCCGCTCTCCGGCACTGGGCTAAACAGCATGAAGTTGCCCTCGCCGCTGGTACGGATCGCATAGGAATACCCGCTGTCCGCACCGGCAAAATTATGCACGGTTACCCGGTCATCATAAGTATCGGATAAGGTACGGTATTTGTTGTTCCAGGGCATCGGCAGGCCGATATCACCGAATTCAATATATTTGCTGCTCTTGTTCTTTAGCGTTATTTCCCACAGCAACGAACCGTCTTCAGTATCCATATCGAATACCGACTTTACGTCAAAGCCCTTCATCACCCGCTGGGCGGTTGAATCCAGATTTTGTCCCAGAAAGTTGACTTCTACCTTTTTGCCGTCTGCTGAAGCTGTTTTTTTGATATACGGGTTATCCGGGTTGATGGTGGAGACTCTGGTTGATCCGCCGGCGGCCAGTGTTTTATTGGTATCCACTTCTGTAAAGCCGTCTCTGTTATCGGGGAATTGCCCGCTGTCACCTGTACGGTACGAAAAAATCATTTCACCCATCCACTGGTGCTGGACATCATTCTGCGGTGAGGTCGTATTCGGCAGCACAAAATTGATCGGTGCCCCTTTTTTATTGACAGGGTTATTGTTGATGTACAGCTCCTCAATCTGGCCCAGATCACCGACTTTGGCAGACAGGCTGGCATTGGCGATGTCGTTCTTTACAGCGGCTGCCAGCAGTTCTGCACCTGCCGCGGATTCTGCACCTGCATACAGCGGTACTGCCTGAAAAAGCATCAGCAGCGCAACCGCCAGCGGCTTCAGTTTTCGTGAGTTCATTCCCATGATAACCTCCCGTTCGGACTAATTTTTTAATCCGGTGAGCGTAATTCCCTCTACAAAGTACCTTTGACCAATCAGGTAAAAAAGAACACCCGGCGCAAACGACAGACAGGTTGCGGCCATCGTCAGCGGCCAGTCGCTTTTGAGCTGGCCCCTGAAGTTGGTCAGGCCGAGCGCAATCGTATACTTATCGCTGGAGTTAATGTAAATCATCTGCTGGAGCAGATCGTTCCATAGCCCGATGAAGATAAACAGGGCAACGACGATCATCGCCGGGCGGATCGCCGGCATGATAATGCTGAACAGGATGCGGAAGTAGCCCGCACCGTCAATGGTTGCAGCCTGATCAAGCTCGCGCGGGATCGACACAATAAACTGGCGGATCAGGAAGATGTTGAAGGCCCCGCCCCCGCAAAAGTAAGGCAGAATCAGCGGCCAGTAGCTGTCGTTGAAGCCAAGACCCCGCGTCCAGCCGATATAAAGCGGAATGAGCGTTACCATGGCCGGCAGCAGCATGGAGCCTACGCAGAGCGCCCAGAGCAGGCTTTTCCCTCTGAACCGCAGCCTTGCAAAGGCATATCCGCACAGCGTAGCCGTAAAGGTCCCTGCCAGACAGGAGGGAGTGATAATAACCATCGTGTTCCACAGATACTTCCAGAATTTAAAGATCTCCAGCGTCTTCTCATAGTTGGAGAACAGCCAGTTCTGCGGCAGTAACGAAGGCGGATACTGATAGATTTCCGCATTGGTCATGAGCGAGGTGCGGAAAATCCACCAGATGGGGAAAATGGCGATCAGCGCAAATAATACGACGACGGCAAAGGTCAGGATATTCATTGTTCTGTTTCTGCGCTTTTTACTTTTTAATCTGCCGTATGCTGCTACACTCACTTGTCGTCGCCTCCTTCATTAAAAATCCACCGGTTCGACGTCTTGAACAGCACAGTAGTAAAGACAGCAAGAATAGCGAAAATAATCAGCGTGGTTGCGCAGGCATAACCGAGCCGGTAATTTACAAAGGCCTGGTCATACATCAGATAAGTCAGGAACCGTGACGAGTTGCCAGGGCCGCCGTTTGTCAAGGCCAGTGCCGGTGTGACAACCTGGAGATTGGCAATCAGGCTCATCAGCAGGTTGTAGAAAATGATCGGTGTCATGCACGGCAGGGTAATATGCAGGAAGCGCTTCCAACCGCCCGCTCCATCCATCTCGGCTGCTTCATGATAGACGACCGGAACATTTTGCAGACCAGCGAGGAAAATAACGATCAGATTCCCCGACAGCCAGACTGAAATCAGAGACAGCGACGGAACGACATAGCTGGAATCCGCGATAAAAAGGATTTTATTCAGGCCCATTTCCGAGAGCAGATAGTTAAAAAAGCCGAAATTCCCCTCGTAAAGCCACGACCAGCCCACGTAGATGGCAGCAGCAGGCAATACATACGGCACATAAAACACAGCCCGGAAAAAGCCCCTTGCCGGAATTTTCCGGTTAAGCAGCATCGCAATAAACAGTGAATAGATCATGCTTCCGGCTACGGAAAGGAAAGCAAAATAAATCGTCGCAATAATCGAATCCTTAATATAAGGGTCGGTTGTAAACAGCTTGATATAGTTATCAAGGCCGATGAACTCTGGACTCTTCAGCCCCGTCCAGTTGGTCAGGCTGATCCCCAGCACCCCGGCAAGCGGCAGGTACGTCAGGAAGATTAGTCCCAGAAAAGCAGGAATCAGACAGATATACGCAACGCGCGCCTCGCCTGCATGAATGCGGGAATGCTTACGGGGACGGCGTTTCTGTAGATTAGTAATGGTTTCCATATCTCGCGCTCCCTCACAAGTGGAGGCTGGCCGCCGCACAGCAGTGCCGGCGGCCGGGCCTCATTTCTTTATTTGTTGCCGGCGTGTACAGCTTTCAGCGCTTCAAGATTTTTAGTGATCGCTTCTTTGGCGGTTGTTTTTCCGGTCCAGACATCACCCAGAACGGAGCCGAGCAGCGTATTGAAGTCAGTTGTATAGTTCGTATAGAACCAGGCAGCCGGTCTTGCGGCCGGGGACTGGGCATAATCAACGACTGCTGACTTGTATTCGTCGTATGGCGGGAAGTTCGGATTTTCCACCCATTTGCGGGTAAGCGTCTCATCCTTATACCATTTATCCAGCGTTGGCATCCAAATGCCGGAGGAGATCAGCTCCCAGTTGTTTTCCTCCGAGTTATACCATTTCAGCCATTCCATTGCTTCCTTCGGATGCTTGGTCTGGGAGAAAACAACGTTGGCGCCGCCTGTGCTGATTGTCACCTTATCCTTCATATAAGGCAGGACAGCTACCCCATAATTCAGTCCTTCTTCCTTGGCCGAGTTCAGGCTGGTTCCTACATTCCACTGGCCGTTTGTCGCCATAGCGACTGTACCGGCAATCACTGTCCGCTGGATACCGTCATCGGTCTGTCCGACGGACAGCGGGGCAACATGGTCCTTCAGATACAGGTCAGCCACCCGCTGGATGGCTTCCATGCTGGCGTCTTCGCCGATCCGTACCTCTGAACCGTCTTCGGAATAGAAGCCCCCGCCATTGCTGAGCGCCCAGGCTTCCAGCTGCCATGGAAGATTTTCGACGGAAGCGCCGAACTGGACGATACCCTGCTCATTAAACCCGTCCTCGCCGGGATGCTTGCCGTTCTTGTCAATCGTCAGCTTCTTGGCTGTATCTACGAATTGCTCCCATGTCCACGCCTGATCCAGCACAGCCGGAGGATACGCAACTCCTGCTTTATCAAACATGTCTTTGTTGTAATAGAGCAGGAGAATTTCATTGGCGGCAGCATAGGCCACGGTATTGCCATTGTGTTTGTAGGCCAGACTGTCGAGCGGCTTGCTGTCACTGCCCTCATACATAGCGCTTACATCATTCAGCATGCCTTCGGAGGACCACTGGATGACGCCATCCTCCTTCAGCATTCCTGTATCCGGCAATTGCCCTGCCGTTGCGAGCGTGTTCAGCTTGGTCATGTAGTTCTCCCAAGGGATTGCCTGCACTTCGACTTCAATTTTGTCCTGCGATGCATTGAACCGGTCCGCCACCGCCTGGGTCGTACTCCCTTCTGCCGCACTGCCCCACATCGAGTAGACAATTTTGACCTTTTCCGCAGAGGCTTCGGAGGTTTTGGCCGGTTCCGCAGTTTTGCTTGCCGTGTTCCCTGTGTTTCCCTTATTTCCTGTGTTTTCCGTGTTCGACGCGTTATTCCCGCAGCCGGCGGTGCTCACCATCAATGCAGTCAGGATAAGACCTGCTCCAAGTTTTTTAGCTGTTTTCATTGCTTTTGATCTCCCCTCATCTTTTGTTAAACGTTTAAATAAAATCGAAAGCAAAAGTCCTTCTGCAGCTTAACAAACCCTGTCACTTTTCCCCTACAGTATATTTACAAGTCTGAGCTTTATAACGCAATTATCAAAAGAAACATGATGTTTAACAGGTTCAAAGCGGATCTGGCCTGATATCAGGTTAAACTCCTCCCCCCTTACAACAGCTCAAGCTTCAAGATAATCGTTTAACAAAGAATCCAAGCTTCGTGATCTCCCCTGTTTTAATTGAGTGTTACTGCTCTTCCCCTCCCCTGTTACGGAAGCGCTTACTTCATTTTAGCACCCCCCATTTCAATTGAAAAACCGTTATTACAACCTATATTTATAAAATTTCAATCTTTTTGCGCGGATGAGGTGTGCCGGGGTCTCAATCAACCTGTCCAACAAAAAAATAGTCCAAAATAAAGACAAATGATTATATATTTTCACTGCGATACATAACCCTTTACTTCTTTTAAGAGTTGGGATACATTGGGTGAAACAGACAAGGCAAACCGGTATGCTTTTCATAATTGCAACCTATGGAGATGGAGGAGCCTGTTATATGAACGCGCCCATCCTGCATTTTATTTCGCCGCCGATTCCCTATTTTGTGGACTGCGGGCATGCCTCCTACGAGATTGGTGATTATCATATAGACCGCAACTGCATAGGGGTGTTTGATTTAATCGTGGTTGTCAAAGGCCTTCTGCCGGTCGGGGAAAATGGTATTTTGCGCGAGCTGGGTGAAGGTGAAGGCGTGATCCTCCTGCCGGACGGCCATCATTACGGGTTCGCCCCCTGCACGGTGCCGACCGAAATCATCTGGATTCACTTTCAGACCTTTGGCAGCTGGCAGGAATGTGCCGATATGAATGAGTGTCTCCTTAATCAGCAGCTCCTGTTCGAGGAGCACAAGAATAAAGCCTATGTCCATCACACTGATCTCTGCTCCATCTTTCTGCCGAGGATTCTGAAGATCTCCGCCAAGGCCATGGAGCTGCTGGAGTTATTTTTTGAGCAGGAATCGGAGCCGAAATCCCTCCGCAACTGGCGGCGGCAGGCCAGCTTTCAATCCTTCCTGCAGCATCTGGACCGGAGCCTGGCTTCACCGAGCGATGCAACCGCAATCCATCTGGCGGAGCAGATTGAGCTGTACATCCGGAACAATTACATGCACGACCTCACCAATCCTGTTCTGCAAAAGGAACTGAACTACCACCCGAACTATCTGGCCAAAAGCATGCTGAAGGTCTTCGGCATGACGCCGATGGCCTACCTGCAATATTACCGGATCGAGCAATCCAAGCGGCTGCTGCTCCAGACCTCCTGGTCTGTAGCACGTATTGCCGAGGAAGTCGGCTTCCATCATGTATCGCATTATTCCTCCTGCTTCTCCAAGAAAGAGGGACTCTCCCCTTCGGCTTTTCGCAGCAAGTTTGTGAAGGAGCGGTAGTGCCTTGTTTGAGTTCTGTTTGAGTTCTGTTTGAGTTTATATGGAGTGCAGTTGGAGACGCGAGATGCAGCTTAACTGCAGTTTGTACAACTAAATCAGGCATAAATTTGGTTTTATGCGTTATAAGTGTATTTTGTGCAGCTAAAATGAGCCCGGCAGCGTCATTTTAGCGTTATTCTGTGTTTTTAAGTGTACAAAGTACAGTTAAACTTCATTTTCAGCAGAAAACAGCTATTTTAGTTGCACAAACTACAGTTAAACCTCAAAACAAACCATTCCAAAGTAAAATAACCCCACTAAGCGGGGCTTCAATGTAGGCTGGTGCAGGGGCATCGCCGTGACCCAAAAACCTATACACTTTTTTATCAAAAAACACACCCTCTTATCAAAAAAAGCCGTCCCTCCCGGGAACGGCTTCTTTACAATACTATGTTACTCCAACCCTTTAAGCCCACCACATATCCAGCGGCTGCTCACGGATCAGGATCGACTGCAGGTTAGTTACAGCACGCTGGAAGCCTTCGTCCACCGACATCAGCGGATCTTCGTGCTCGATGCTCACCACATAATCATAGCCGTAGGTGCGCAGCGCGCTCATAATATCCGACCATTCGGACAGGCTGTGGCCGCAGCCGACCGAGCGGAACGTCCAGGCCCGGGTCTGCACATCGCCGTAAGGCTGCATATCGGTCAGTCCGTACATGTTAATGTTATCCTGATCGAGGTAAGTGTCCTTGGCGTGGAAGTGATGGATCGCTCCGGCCTTGCCGAGGATCTTGATTGCGCCGACCGGATCAATCCCCTGCCACCACAGATGGCTCGGATCAAGGTTAGCACCGATCGCATCGCAGGTTGCTTCTCTCAGCTTCAGGATCGTGTAAGGCGTGTGGCACAGGAAGCCGCCGTGCAGCTCGATGCCGATCTTCACGCCATGCTCCTCTGCCAGCTGGCCGATCTCTTTCCAGTAAGGGATCAGCTTCTGCTCCCACTGCCAGGTCAGAATGTCGCTGTACACAGTCGGCCAAGGTGTAACCGGCCAGTTCGGCGCTTTAGCGTCATCGCTGTCTCCGGCCGTGCCGGAGAAGGTATTAACAACCTGAACGCCCATCAGTGAAGCCAGCTTGATCGACTTGCGCAGAATTTCATCGCCCTGACGGGCCTCTTCCTTGTCAGGTGAGATCGGGTTATTGTGGCAGCTGAACGCGCTGATCATGATGCCGCGGCTGGTGAACTTTTCGAGGTAAGCCCTACGGGCTTCCTCGCTGGCCAGCAGCTCGTCCGTCGGACAATGCGGGTTCCCGGGGTTACCGCCTGAGCCGATTTCGACGGCGTTCAGGCCTGCAGCTGCGATTTTATCGAGCATCTCTTCAAGAGTCAAACTTCCGAATACGGGATCAAATACGCCTAATTTCATCTATACGCCCACCTTTTCACGAATTGGCTCCAGAGCCTGGGAATGGCCGTATACCGGATAATCGCGCTTGGTCGGTGCGCACCAGTTTACGCCGTTGATGATAACCTTTTGGATTTCTTTATGGTAATAAGTCGGATGGGATTCATGGCCCGGCTGAAAATAAAAGATTTTGCCGCTGCCGCGCCGGTAGGTTGAGCCGCTCGGGAACACGTTGCCGCCCTCGAACCAGCCGACAAAAACCAGGCTCTCCGGTGCCGGCACATCAAAATGCGCCCCGTACATCTCTTCCTGCTCCAAATCAATATATTCTCCGATGCCCTCGGCAATCGGATGGCTCGGGTCCATCACCCAGAGGCGTTCCTTCTCGCCCGCTTCGCGCCACTTCAGATCGCAGCTGGTGCCCATCAGCTTCATGAAGATTTTGGACATGTGGCCGGAATGCAGCACAATCAGTCCCATTCCCTGCAGCACACGGTTGTACACCCGGTTCACGATCTCGTCTGCGACCTCCTGATGGGCGATATGGCCCCACCATACCAGTACATCCGTGTTATTCAGCACTTCTTCCGTCAAGCCATGCTCCGGTTCATCCAGCGTAGCGGTTTCCGTATCAAACCCGGCTTCCTCAAGAAATCCGGCGATCTGCGCATGGATGCCCAGCGGATACACCTGGCGGATGCGCTCTTCCTGCAGCTCATGGCGGTACTCATTCCATACAGTTACTCTTGTCACTTCTCGGACACACTCCTAAATGGATCTATATTGATTACATTGATGTTAATTTTGGGCCTAGTCTTCAAAAAATACCGGCATTCCCGTTTCGGATGACTTATAGATGGCCTCCAGAATCCGGGTTACCACCAGAGCCTGCTCCGGTTTAACAACCGGCTCTGTATCATTAATAATGCTGTCGATCCACTGCGTGGCTTCAACCAGTGCCGGATCTTCGCCCGCACCGTCGTAGAAGTCTACGCCGGCAGCATCCAGGCCGATATGCTTCTCGAATGTTTTACCGTACTCTTCGCCGTTGATGCGCAGGCCTTTTTCCATATCGGCTCCGCCCTCTGTACCGCAAAGCGTCGTCTTCGCTTCACCGACATCCAGGGTGTTCAGCGCCCAGCTGGCTTCAAGCACAATGGTCGCGCCGTTTTGCATGGTAATGAAGCCGATCGCCGAATCCTCTACCGTGAATTTCTCCGGGTCCCACGGGCCCCAGGCGTTGGCGGCGTTTTTACGGCCGGACAGCTTATGATAAGCATTGCCTACCGCATATTTCGGCTTGTAGTTGTCCATCATCCACAGCGTCAGGTCGAGCGCATGGGTGCCGATATCGATCAGCGGGCCGCCGCCCTGTGCTTCCTCATCCAGGAATACGCCCCAGGTCGGTACCGCGCGCCGGCGGATGGCCTTGGCTTTAGCGTAGTAGATTTCTCCGAGGTCATTGTTCTCACACATCCGGTGGAGGTAAGCGGAATCAGACCGGAAGCGGTTCTGGTAGCCGATCGTCAGCTTTTTTCCGGTACGCTTGGCCGCATCAATCATGGCCTGTGCTTCCTCAGTCGTCTTCGCCATCGGCTTCTCGCACATGACGTGCTTGCCTGCCTCCATCGAAGCAATCGAAATTTCCGCATGGGAAATGTTCGGGGTACATACATGAATCACATCTATAGTTGTATCTTTCAGCAGCTCTTTATAGTCTGTGTATACCGCTGCGTTCTCATCTCCGAATTCCGCTTTGGCCTGCTCGGCCCGTTCAGGCACGATATCGCAAAAAGCCACCATAACAGCGCCTTCCACTTTCTTTAGTGCCGGCATATGCTTGCCGGTTGCGATGCCGCCGCAGCCGATAATTCCCACTTTTAAGGTCATCCCTGATTTCCCTCCAACATTGTTGTGAACTCTCTGCCTCTAATCATACAAACTCTGCGAAGCGCTTTCTTCCTGCATTCTTGCCCTGTTATTCCTGAATATTGTCTTGTGATATTTCAGCGGTGAAATGCCGGTTGCCGACTTAAAAAAATGGTGGAACGTCTTCACGCTGCCAAACCCTGCGGCCTCAGCTACGGCAGACATCGGCAGATCCTCGTTGAGCAGAATCCATTTGGCTTTGTTCAGCCGGTATTCATTGAGGAAGGCGATGAAGGTCATGCCGGTATGCTTTTTGAACAGCTTGGTAAAATAATACGGGCTGAAGCCCATATGTCCGGCCACCTCATTAAGGGTAATCGGCTCCTGGTAATGCTGCTCGACATAGATAAAAATCCGCTCCAGCCGCTCCAGCGTCTCCCGGGACTGTGACAGGGTATTCTCCGAGAATTTTGGCAGCCTGCCGGCGTTATTCCTGGGCACTTCCCGTAAAATCACGGTCAGCAGCTCAAATAAACGGGCTTTGATCAGATAGGCGTACCCTTCCCCGCGCCGGGTGTCCTCCTCATATATACTTTCGATCAGGGAGATCATCCGCCCGGCCGTCTCCTGAGGCCAGCTGGAGCTGGAATGCTCCATCGCTGTAAACACATCCCGCAGCGAAAAATCATTGCCGCAGGTGGCGGCCAGCTCCTGAAACAGGCTCAGATCAAACTGAAGTACCACCCGTTCACTTTCCGGTGAAGCGAGAAAATAATGCACATCCCCGCCGTTGATAAACTGCACTTCCCCCTGTTCCATGCGGATTGGAGTATCATTTATTCCCAGATTTAGTCTTCCCTTAGTTACGTAAATCATTTCGATTTCTTTATGCCAGTGCGGATAACACAGCTCATCCCCGCCGCAGATCAGGCTGCGGAAAGGAAAATGCTTGTCCACATCCGGAAGCTCGAGATAAATGCTCATAAGTGCGGCTCCTTGTATGTGTGGTTCATTTTGTGCGGATTATGATAGTCATGTTATATTCTAAGGCTATCGTACCTTAACCCTGTACGCAAAAACAAATACCGGAACCGCCTCTGGAAGCAACGCAAAAAGGAGCCTGTCCGGCTCCCCGATTACACACATATAGCAGCTACATGCTACAGCTTAATCTTCAGTACAACCTTGCGCACTGCTTCCTTGCTGCCGGCCTCGATTCCGGTCATATGGCCGTCCTGCGGATAGCAGACAACCAGTGCCCCAGGTCCTGCAGTTACCGCAGATTTCAGTTCACCACTGAAGAACACGGCGTCCTTTTCCGCGCTGTATTCTTCCTTTACCGTAAGCTGCTCAATGGCCGCATAGCCGATCCGCTCCGTGCCTTCCAGGATATAGTGCAGATCCAGATAAATCCGGTGTGCTTCCCAGAAGCAGTCCCCGGCATCCTTGGTTTCATACTCATTAATGAAATAGAACATATTCTCATCGACTTCATGACGTCCCGCCGCCTGTCCGCTGAAATCCGTGTCCCGCAAAAAACGCAGCCCCGCCCGGATTTCCTCCCCGTAAGCAGCCTCATTCTCCAGCAAATGTCCCAGTGTATCTGCGATCAAGCCGATCATCTCCTGATTCTCTGATTTTATCACCGCACCTGCGGCATACAAAAAAGAATAAATGATTCCATATGCCGCAGCTATGCATTTGTTCACGCTTTCCCGGCATATTCTTCTACTAGCAACGCTTCACAAACCCTTTTTAGGAGGCGTAAAAAATGCTGATCTTCCTGATGTACATGTTCGCTGTGCTGGGGATAAGCCTGCTGCTGGCGGCAGCGGTGCTGAAGTTCCGGCTCTCCCACCCCTCATCCAATCTGGGGAAGCTGGCCCGGGCGCTCAGCTCCTTTAACCTGCCATTTCCCCGGCGGTTCGTAACTCCTGACAAGTCGCATATGATTGCCCTTGATGAAGCCGGCAGAACGCTGGCCATCGGCAGCTGCAATCCCCGCAGAGGAGAGCAGGCGACGGCGCAAGCGTACACTTTTGACACGATACTGGGTTCAGAGATTGTTGAAAATGCCCTGACCCTCACCAAAGTCAGCAAAACAAGCCGGATCACGAGCAGCCCTGTCAGACCGGGTACGGCAGCGGCCAGAGCTGCACACAGCTCCCAGCAAACAGATGATTCTTCCAGCGGAAATGCCGAGGAGGTCAGCGAGCTTACACTCAAAATCTATTTTGCCAGCGCCGATACACCTGTCCTGTCCATCCCCTTTCTCCCTGGAATGGCACCGGCCAGAAAGTCGGATGTGCAATATTCCCTGGCTTTTTCAGAAGCTCAGCATGTGCATGAGGCTATCCGCGAGATTGTCTCGGCTTAGTGTGTCCCCGGGTAAGAATAGATCAGGACGGACAGGATTTCCTGCTGTAATATGGAATATGAACAAGAGCCTGCAGCAAGCAGGAGCAGGAAATCCATAAACCGGAGGGAAACAACCTATGAACAGCATCATCAATTTTGCGCATCGCGGCGCATCTGCGGTCTGCCCGGAAAATACGATGGCGGCATTCCGCAAAGCACTTGAGCTTGGAGCTACAGGGATTGAAATGGACGTCCAGATGTCGCTTGACGGAGGACTGGTGATTATACATGATGAACATCTTCGCCGGACTGCCGGAGCTGAAGGATATGTTAAGGACAAGACGCTGAGCCAGCTGCTGGAGCTGGATGCCGGTTCATGGTTTGGGCCGGCATTTGCCGGAGAACGCCTGCCTGTGCTGGAGGAGCTGCTGGACCTGCTGAAGGACCGGGATACCGTGCTCAACATTGAGCTGAAGAACGGAACGTTCCTGTATCCGGGGATGGAGGAAAAGGTGATCGCCGCCGTGCGGGATTACGGGATGAGTGAACGCGTGGTGCTGTCGAGCTTTAACCACTACTCTCTGGCTTACTGTAAAACACTGGCCCCTGAGATCCGTACAGGGATTCTGTATTCGGAAGGCTTGTACCGTCCGTGGGACTATGCGGCCAGTCTGAATGCGGACGCGCTGCATGCTTATCATTATGCAGTATTGCCGGAGTTTGTAGCCGGGGCTGCTGCTGCGGGAAAGGTGTATCACCCGTGGACCGTCAATGATCCTGAAGTAATGAAATCCCTGATCGCTGCCGGAGTCGCAGGCATTATCACCGACTACCCGGATGTGCTGGCCGGACTGCTGGCTGACAGACAGGCATAATATTGCAGTAAAAAAGGGTCCGGGCGGCAGCCGTTATATCGGCTGCGCTGCCCGGACTCTTCATATTAAAGGACTGCGCTTAATTCGCTTTCGGTCTGCCCAGCCAGCTCACCGGCTGGATGACATTTCCCTGCTTGTGAACCGCATAGCGGCCTCTGCCCAGCTGCTTGGCATTGTACATTGCAGAATCGGCTTCCTTCAGCAGACGCACTGGATCAACCCGGCCCTGGCTTGCCGTAATGCCGACGCTGGCCGACACGAACAGCTCATGCTGCTCCAGCTGGTAGCTGCGGGTTGTTTTTTCCAGTACCTGCAAAGCCAGCTGTTCAGCTTCCTTATAGCTGCAGCGTTTGGCAATAATGACGAACTCATCGCCGCCGATCCGGAAAATATGCCGTTTGCCCTTGCTGGAAAACTGCTGCAGCGTACCGCCGACTGCCTGGAGCAGCAAATCGCCGACATGGTGGCCGAGCTTGTCATTGATCGACTTGAAACGGTTCAGATCAAGATAGAGGACAGCTAGCTGCTCATTGGGCTTGCAGTGATCCCAGAAGTGATCCATGCCATTCTTGTTGAACAGGCCGGTCAGGCTGTCCCTGTAGGCCAGCTCTTTCAACTGCTCCCTTTCGGCCATGATCAGTCCTGTCCGGTGGAACAGCCAGACGAGAAAGGACAGGGTCAGAGCATATAGCCCCAGCGGGACAAACAGGCCGCTGCCGGCCAGGCTGAAGCCGGATACAGCCTGTACACCAAACAGATGCATGCCGCATAATCCGCAGCTAAGCATAAGAATAATCAGACTCGTGCGCAGCGCACGGGCTTTCTGGCTTTTGGCCGCGAAATTCCGTCCAATCCGGAGAACGGAGTAGGCTGTCACTGCTGCGAGGAGGACTGAGAATATAGCAAACATATAATTTCGCGCTTCTTCCATGAACAGGAGCACTCCCTTTTGCTTTCAACTAAGCAGGACGGTTATCAAAAAGCAGGTAAACCTTCCTATGCTTATTATTATCGGCAGGCAGGTTCTGTTTCTCCATGGAATCTTTTGGATGACCATTCCGGCAGAGCAGGACCCGGTTAAATTCCGTAATGCTCCACACAATTGTAAAGGTCACAGGTCCAGGTATCGCCTGATTTTATAATCCGGGTAAGCGATGTATTCTTCAGCAGCTGGCTCAAGTCCAGGTCCGGCACAAGTCCGCTGAGCGCGCTGCGGAGGATCGCCCCGTGGCTGACCACCAGTATCCGGCGGCCCGGATGGCGCTCCGCAAGTTCTTCAATAGCGCTGCTGCCCCGGAGCCGTCCGGATTCTCGGGTCTCCAGCCCCAGCTCAAGCGTTCTCCAGTCTTTGCCCCAGCGCTCCACGCGTTCCTGCTCATTCGTTCCTTCAAGCAGACCGCCGCTCATCTCCCGGATTCCCGGAACCAGTCCTGCAACCGTAAAGCCGAGCCGGGCGGCGATCACCTCCGCCGTCTGTCTGGCTCTGAGCATATCACTGGAATAGACGAGCTCCCATTCCTCCCCGCTGAGCCGCTCGGCAATTTCAGCCGCCTGCTTTAGCCCTTCATCATCAAGCGGATTATCCGTATGGCCTTGTATGCGTGCTTCTTTATTCCAAAGGGTGCTGCCGTGCCGGATTAGACCTATCGTTGTTGTCATTGGTACAGACCGCCTTTTTTGCAGATTGAGATTGATTCTTTAGATTATATACGAAAAAGCCGACGGGACGCATGTGCCGGAACACAACTAACCCTTCTGCCGGTAATTGACGATATATATGAAGTGCCTCCGGATGCATCATTCTGGGCAGGTTCCATAATCATCCTGAACTACAGGAAATACCGATTGGAGTCAAAGGAGATTCTGTTTATGTTAAAAAAATGTTCCGCCGTCTGTCTGATTCTGTTGCTTCTACTGACCACGCTGCCCTCCCTTCAGCCGGATTCAACGGCCTCGGCTTCTGCAGCCCCCAAAAACGCCGTCTTTGTGGACAAAGCCAGCCAGTCTTATATTCCGCTGCGCTTTTTGAACGGCCTGTTCGGGAATACCGCGGTTCTGAATGCCTCCACGAAACAAATTGAAATTTCCGGGGAAAACGCCTCGGTTCTGCTTGCCGTAGGCCAAGCCTCTGCAACCGTTAACGGCAAGGGTGTAACCCTAACCGCTCTGCCCTTTAGCGGAAACGGCACCACCTATGTGCCTCTGTCCGTGGTCAGCACGGCACTGGGCATCAGTCTAAAATGGAATAAAGAGCAGGGTTCTGTTACCCTTACATCTGCCGGAGAAGAAGCGGTCCTGCCGGTGGTAAGCGGAGCACTGGTCAAACCGGAAACTTCAATAGCGGTCAGCGCCAAGCATACATACAAGGTCGGCTCCAGATCGTTCAGCGTGCAGACCGTAACCATTCCCCTGATGCATCCTTCTGTCCGCCTAGATGCTGTACTTGCCGGCAATACAGTCGGCAAAACGGAAGCGCTCGGCAGCATTGCCAAACGCAGCGGGGCCGTCGCGGCCATCAATGGTACTTTTTTTGATGCTTATACTGACGGAGCCTACAAAGCTCCCTACGGATACATTGTCAGCGGCGGCAAAATGCTGAAGAACAGCCCCGGCGACAAGCGGACTGTCTTTGCCTACGACAGCAATCTGCTGGCCGAGCTGATTCCGGGGAGTGAATTCAGCGCCAGATACCAGAGCGGCAGCATTGAAGGCGCGCTGCAGGCCGGTCCCCGGCTGCTGGTGAACGGCAGCGTCTCGCTGAATGTCACAGCCGAAGGCTTCAAAGACCCCAAAATCCTGACCGGCGGCGGAGCCCGCAGTGCACTGGGCATCACCCGTGACCACAAGCTGATCCTGCTGACCACCGGCGGGGCAACGATCCCGCAGCTGGCCCAGATCATGAAGCAGGCCGGCGCTTATCAGGCCATGAACCTGGACGGCGGTGCCTCCAGCGGCCTGTACTACAGCGGTAAATACCTGACCACTCCGGGACGGCTGATCAGTAACGCGCTGGTCGTTACCCGGTAATCCTATCCTAATGTAACGGGAGGGCTGCATCCGATGTCCAAAGCCGATTACATGCTGTCCATCCTCTGGATGCTGCAGCAGCGCAAAAGAACTGCCGCCGAGCTGGCTGAAGCCCTGGAGCTCAGTGTGCGGTCCGTCTACCGCTATATCGATGCCCTCTGCGCCAGCGGTGTGCCGGTCATTGCCGATGCCGGACCGGGCGGCGGCTTCCGGCTTCCGGAGCACTTCAGCACGGCGCCGCTCTTCTTCGATGACGATGAGCGGCGCGCGCTGGTGCAGGCTGCCGCCTTCGCGGAAGGCAGCGGCTACCCGTACATCGGGGCGCTGGACAGCGCGATCGCCAAGCTCAAGCGCTACAGCAATGACGAGCAGCTGCTGCGAATGCAGCGCCATGAGTCCGGCATGGAGATGCTCCATGCCCCTTCCGTTCCTCTGACTCCCCTGCTGGCGGAGCTGGAGGCGTGCGCTGCCGCCGGGCTGACCGTGCAGATGGAGTACCGCAAAAGCAGCGGGCAAGCGGCCTCTTCGCGGGCCGTCGACCCTTACGGGCTGGTACACTGGAAGGGCCGCTGGTATCTGGCCGGCTTTTGCCGTCAGCGCGGGGAGATCCGCAGCTTCCGGGTAGACCGGATTGTGCAGCTTGAGCGCAGCGGCGGTTCCTTCAGCCGGCCTGAAGGCTTCTCGGCACGGCAGTTTCTGCTGGATAACCTGCTGCCCGGTCCTGACCAGCAGGCTGCGCTTGTCCGGGTCATAATCGCCTCCGGCGAAGAAGTGCTGAACGATCTGTGCAGCCACTGGCTGTTCGGCCATTCGCTGGAGCAGCGCACGGCCGGAGAGGCCGTCTTCCTGCTGGATGAGACTACGCTGCTCAGCTACGCGCCGTACTTCCTGCTGCCCTACGGCAGGTCGCTGCAGATTATTGAACCCGCTGCCCTGAAGCGCAAGCTTACAGCTGCAGCTGCTGATATCTCCGCTTATTATGCGGAGTCATAAGGTTTGTCCGGAATCACTGACCGTAGCTGTCAGTGATTTTTTGGTATATTGTCCGTGTGATTAAGACACGCAGCACATAACACGCTGGGGAATTTCAGGAGGAGGAAATGTTATGAAGGCATTAAAGTATGAATTTTACATTGGCGCTGCGCCTGCCGCAGTCTGGGATTGTCTCGTTTCGTCTGACAAAGTGGCACAGATTTATTATGGCAGCACCATCCGTTCCAGCTTCACGGAGGGAGAAGCGCTTGAGTATGTATGCCCCGGTGCCGACGGCGACGAAACAGTGCACGTGTACGGCACTCTACTGGAGTACAAGCCTCAGGAGGCGCTGCGGTTCACGCATTTCGCCGGTCCTTCCTATGTGAAGGACGGCAAGGATTATGAATCTGTCATCTCCTGGCTGCTGACGCCGGTTGGCGGCTGCACCAGGCTGACGCTGATTCACGACGGCTGGCATCCGGATGATCCCTCATACGGGCCAAGCGACAGCGCCTGGTGGCAGATCCTCAGCAACATGAAGACACTGGCCGAAACCGGCAGAACGCTGGATTTTGGCGGCTGAGTGCCGGTTGTGCTGACAGGGATATGGTTGGTTGTATGGTTTACGGGTGGAGCTAAGCAGATCGGTGTATAGGTTACGTATGCGGGTGAGTGGCCAGGTGTAGAGCTTACGGGAGCGGGTGTGCAGGTCGGTGTATAGTTACGGATGCGGGTGGACGACTGGTTGTACCGATGGTAGGTACGGGTGAGCAGGTCTATTGTCAGTTTACGAGTGCGGGTCAGCGGCCAGGTGTCAGTTTACGGTGCGGGTGAGCTGTCAGTTGTAAATTTTACAAGTACGGTAGAGCGATTCAGTATACACTTTACAGGTGTGGTAGCAGCTGGTTGTACAGTTTACGTGTGTGGTAGCAGCTGGTTGTACAGTTTACGTGTGTGGTAGCAGCTGGTTGTACAGTTTACGTGTGCGCTTGAGCAAGGAACACTGTTTTGGAGCTAACCTTCCCACCCGGCTGGCGCTCCACAACAACTAAGTGGAAAAACGTCACCTAAATCAGCGAAATCGGCCATACCGAGAACACTAGATGGAAAAATGCTACTTAAATCAGCCGATTCTGCCCACAAAGCAGCATTTCGTGCGAATTAGGTGGCGTTTTTCCAACTAAATTTAATTGCAGCAAATAATACAAACAAATAGATAGCAAAAATCCAACTAACTCCATGACCGGACGTCTGCACCAGCTCGCTTCATGTTTATCCGCTAGAACATTCCGCATGAAGGCATTAAACTTTGTTTCCACCTGCACCCCCAGTTGTACCTGTCCCGGCAGCAAGTAACTTTTGCCGTTCAGGATATTCATTTCGCTACGTTAGCCCGGAATCATAATCCCGCTTCCCCTTCAACCACGCCATTCCGCCACTCAGACCAGAAACAGAAGCCGTTTTTCCCCATCACCTCGCCATCCTGCTACTCATGCCCTAACCATACTCTTCTCCCCTCCAGCCTCGCCATTCCGCCACTCGTGCCGTGCCAAGAGTCGCTCCTGTCATTCCATTCTCCACGTCTCTGACTCTGTCCCCATCTCCCCATCTCCCACAATCTCTACACTCTCTACACTCCCCTAAACTCCCGACTATCTCCCTCCAAGCGCTCCTTCTTTCCCAACGGAAACTTTTTTGTTCCAGGGACAAAGTTGTTTACATATACTAATATTGTGGCAAAGAACAATTTTTTATTGCATGTGCATAATGGAGACTTATTTAAGATCAATCCAGATAAAACATATGAAAGAAGGAACTGCTATGGCTGTAGCCGCTATTTCCTTGTCTGAAGCATTAAACGGCAGCACGCTGCGCATCAGCGGCATTGACGTTCAGGGCATCCTGCGCAGAAGGCTGCTTGATCTCGGGTTTGTTGTAGGCAATACCGTGGAAGTGCTGCGGCGCAGCCCGCTTGGAGATCCTGTCGCTTTCCGGGTAAGCAATACAACGATCGCCCTGCGCCGGGAAGAAAGCTCGCTGATTTACGGGGTACTGCTTGGAGGTGGGGAAGCATGAGCCATTATACTGTCGCTTTTGCCGGCAATCCTAACACTGGTAAAAGCACCCTATTCAACCTGCTGACCGGACTGCGCCAGCATACCGGCAACTGGGCGGGCAAGACGGTCACTACCGCCGAGGGAGAGTTCACCCATAATCAGCATGTCTACCGTGCTGTTGATCTGCCGGGTACTTACTCACTGTACTCTAACTCCGCTGATGAGGAGGCTGCCCGGGATTATATTATTTTTGAGCAGCCGGATGTGACGCTGGTTGTGCTGGATGCCACGTCGCTTGAGCGTAACCTGAATCTCGCCCTTCAGGTGCTGGAGATTACAGGCCGGGCCGTAGTGTGCATCAACCTGATCGATGAAGCGAAGAAGCTTGGCATCGATATTAACCTGAAAGCCATCGCGAGGCAGCTCGGTGTTCCGGTCGTGGCCATCTCGGCACGCAATCAGACCGGAATCGGGGCACTGCTGGACCAGCTGGAGCGCGTGGCGACAGGCGTCTTCACCGGCAAGCCGCTGAAGATTACTTATAGCAATGAGATTGAGCAGGGTATTGCCGAGCTGCTGCCGCTGGTGGAGCAGACGTTAGGCTCACGTTATCCCGCCCGCTGGATTGCCCTGCGGCTTCTGGACGGTGACAGCAGTCTGCTGAGCTCACTCAAAAGCCATATGGGGCGCAGCACAAGCCCTGCGCATAAGGAGGTAGCCGGACATGGAGTCACTGCATGCCATTAAAGGTACCGATCCGCTGGATTCCCTGCTGACAGCAGCCCGAAATCTGGCCGACAAGGGCGCAATCCGCGATGAGATTGTCACCGGCATATACGGGGTATCAGCAGGCATTTGCCGTGAAGCTGTCTCCTATCAGGATAAAAAGAAGCTGGGCAGCACCTACAAGCTTGACCGGATCGTCACCTCGAAGCTCTGGGGTTTCCCGATTATGCTCGCCGGGCTTGGCCTGGTGTTCTGGATTACGATTGCCGGGGCGAATTATCCGTCAAGCTGGCTGGCTTCTTTTTTCGGCTGGATTGAGGGCTATCTGACTGCCGGCTTTGAAGCTGTTAGTGCACCTTCATGGCTGCACGGCGTACTTGTTCTCGGACTGTACCGCGGTACCTCCTGGGTTATTAGCGTCATGCTGCCGCCGATGATGATCTTTTTCCCCGTGTTTGCGCTGCTGGAGAATTTCGGCTATCTGCCGCGGGTCGCTTTTAATATGGACCGTCTGTTCAAAAAATCCGGCGGACACGGCAAGCAGGCCCTGACCATGTCGATGGGATTCGGCTGTAACGCTGCCGCCATTCTCTCCACCCGGATTATCGAGTCGCCGCGCGAGCGGATGCTGGCGATTCTGACCAATAATTTCGTGCCTTGTAACGGGCGCTGGCCGACGCTGATCCTGCTGTCCTCCTTATTTATGGTCGGTGCCTCAGCAACAGGTGCGCTGCGCACCTTCTCCACTGCGCTTGTTCTAATGGGAATCGTACTGGTAGGCATCACCGTTACCCTGACTGTATCCTGGGTCATGTCCAAAACGATGCTGCGCGGCGTGCCGACCCACTACACCCTTGAGCTGCCGCCGTACCGCCGCCCGCAGATCTGGAAGACGATTGTCCGCTCCTCCAAGGAAAAATCACTGAACGTGCTGACCCGAGCCATTGTCGTTGCCGCTCCGGCCGGCATTCTCACCTGGATACTTGGCAATGTGGTTATCGGCGGGGACAGTGTGCTTAATCATATGGCGGCATTTTTTGATCCTTTTGCCCAGCTGCTCGGTCTGGACGGCTTCATCATTATGGCGTTCATTCTCGGGCTGCCTGCCAACGAAATTGTGCTGCCGATCCTGCTCATGGGCTACATGTCCTCTGGCGCAATGGTTGACGTTGAGGGCATCGGCAGCATCAAGGAGCTGTTTCTGAGCCACGGCTGGACCTGGCTGACCGCGCTGAATATGATGCTGTTCTCGTTGCTTCACTATCCGTGCGGCACCACGCTGGTCAATATCTACAAAGAGACCAAAAGCCTGAAATGGGCGGTGCTCTCCGCCGTCATTCCGCTCGGTATCGCCATCGGCGTCACCTTTGCCATCGCACAGATCGTCCGGCTGCTCGGCTGGGCCTGAGTATTCATATACATCCGCTTCTCCCGTAACTGAGAGTGGCGGGTGTTTTTGCGTTAATTTGTATCCATTCAGATGCTTTATGATCCCGAATTTGACTCCTTTTTGCCCAGATGTTAGGGTGAAACTGAATCCAACATTTTCCGGGAGGGATTACTGATGACGGAAGTAAAGCTTGCTGTCGGATACGATGAATATGAAGACGGCCAACGAATGAATACGGAGATTGAGCGCCTTAGCGCCAGCCCTGAGGCTGCGCAGCTGACCAGCCTCATCATCGGGGATTGGGGCCAGGCCTACGAGAACAGCTCGGATGAGGTTGTGGAGGCGCTTGTTAAGCACAGCGGAAGCTTTCCGGCCCTGCGCAAGCTGTTTATCGGAGACATGAGCTACGAGGAATGTGAAATTTCGTGGATAACGCAGACCGATCTCTCCCCCCTGCTCCCTGCCTACCCGGAGCTTCAATCACTCACCATACAAGGCGGGACCGATCTTGGCCTCAGCAAGCTGCAGCATGACAAGCTGGAGGAACTGATTATTATTACAGGCGGTCTCAGTAAAAAAGTGCTCGCCGAGATCGCAGCCGGCTCTTTGCCGAATCTGCGCAAGCTGGAGCTCTACCTCGGCGTCGATAATTATGGATTTGACGGAAGTCTCGAAGATCTCCTGCCGCTGATCCAACCGGAGAAGTTTCCGAAGCTGACCTATCTCGGGCTAAAAAATAGTGAAATTGAGGATGAGATCGCCGAGGCGCTGGCTAATGCACCTATCCTCGATCAGCTTCATACGCTTGACCTGTCGCTTGGAACGCTTAGTGACAAGGGCGCGGAGGCGCTGCTGGCCATTGAGCGGATCAAAGGCCTGCAGACACTGGACTTAAGCCATCATTATATGTCGGATGAGATGATAGCCCGCTGGAAAGCCACCGGCCTGCCGGTTAATGTCAGCGACCAGCAAAAAAGCGATGACGACGAAGACTGGCGTTATCCGTCCATCACTGAATGATGCAGGAAGCGCAGCCGCTGGTCCTGCTGTGCAGCCCCGGCGACAAGCGTTCGGCCGGGATTCAGCAGGCACGCAGCAGGCTTGGGCTGCCCCCTGCTCTGCTCATTTCGTACCATGAGCTGCTGCAGGGTGCTTCGCTGGCGGAGCTGCTGGAGCGCCAGGCACAAGGCGGCCGGGTAGCGGAGCTGCTGGAGCGGCAAGCACTGGGCGGACTGACGGCTGGGCAAGCAGAGCAGCAAATGCCAGCCGCACAGGCTGTCCCGCTGCTGCGGCTGGAGTCGCCCGGCGGCAGCTTCGAAGCCGAGCGGGCCCTTATTGCTCTCGGCGCCCCGGATACCGGGGAGCAGGATGATTCGCTGCACCCCTTCGGGCAGCAGTGCGATCCCTACCCGCTCAGCGTCCGGGCCGCCGGACGGCTGAAGGATACGCCGGGTGTGCTACACCACCCGTCCCAGTGGTTCCGCGGCTACTGCCGGCTGCTGGCCAGGCTTCAGCGCGAAGCCGCCGCACTGCTGCCGGCCGCCCGCTGGCAGAATCATCCCGGCGATATTGCCGGGATGACGGACAAGCGCCGGACGCAGCAGCTTCTGGCAGCGGCCGGCGTTCCGGTTCCCCGGCCGCTTGGCGGCAGCCAGCCGCCGAGCGGATATGAATCGCTCAGGGAGCTGATGCTGGCGGAGCGGATGCACCGGGTCTTCATCAAGCTGGCTTGCGGCTCAGCCGCTTCCGGCGTGGTTGCTTATCAGATTAATCCAACCACGGGGGCTGAGCTGGCTGTGACTACCATCGGGGTCGAGCAGTACATTACCCGTCCCCCAGTGTACTATAATGCCGGTAAGCTGCGGCGCTACACGGACTCTGCAGTCCTGAAGGAAATCATTAACTGGCTCTACAGTCACGGCGCATATGCCGAGCAATGGATTCCCAAGGCCGGATTAGCAGGAGGTTCCTTTGATATCCGCCAGCTGGTCGTCCTTGGTGAAGCCGGCCATTCTGTAGCCCGGGTCAGCACGACACCGATTACTAACCTGCACCTGCGCAGCCGGCGGATGACACCGCTGGAGGCCGGACTGACGGAAGCGGAGCAGGAACAGGTACGGCGCACAGCCGTGCAGGCACTGGCCGCTTTCCCCCGCTCGGCGGTCGCAGGAATCGATGTTCTTGTCTCTTCCGGGTCAGGCGGCGTAAAGCGCACTTATGTGGCTGATGTGAACCCTTTTGGCGACCTGCTGTACGATGTTGAATATGAAGGCCTCGGCACTTACGAATGGGAAATGAAAAAACTGACGGAATACCGGACTTTATCCACTTAGAAAGGGTGCTATATTAACGATCATGACTGATATGAATGCCATTGTCGGCACCCATGATATTCTGATGATTACGCTCGATACCCTGCGTTATGATGCTGCCGTGCTGGAGGAAGGTAACTGCCCTAACCTTTGCGGCACCGGCTCCTGGGAAAAAAGGCACACCCCCGGCAGCTTCACCTACGCCGCACACCATGCCTTTTTCGGCGGCTTCCTGCCGACTCCCGCTAACACGGACAAAGCCTCCCATGTGCGGCTGTTCCATTCCAAAAACACCGGGATGAAAACCCATCCCCACACCTGGCTGTTCGACACCCCGGATCTTGTATCCGGACTTGCCGGAGAGGGCTATCGTACAGTGTGCATCGGCGGGGTTATTTTTTTCACCAAAAAAGTGCCCTTAGCTCGCATCCTGCCCGGTTACTTCCAGCAAAGCTACTGGCGGATGACCTTCGGTGTCACGAATCCGCGCTCCACGGAGCATCAGGTGAATCATGCCTTGAAGGTGCTGGACAACACCCCGCTGGATCAGCGGCTGTTCCTGTTCCTCAACGTGTCTGCCATTCACGGGCCTAACCACATGTTCCTGCCGGGTGCCCGGAAGGATTCCGTAGACAGCCAGCGCGCCGCCCTGCGTTATGCCGACGGGGAGCTGGGACGGTTGTTCGCGCGGTTCCGGGAACGCGACAATCCGGTTTTTTGCATGGCTTTTTCAGACCATGGCACCGCCTACGGGGAAGATGGCTATGAGGGGCACCGGCTGGCACATGAGACGGTTTGGAATGTCCCTTACCGGGAGTTTATCCTCTAGCCTGGTACACCGGTTCAATCCGGATGAAAGGAGAAACGTATGACGTCTACCGGCAACTTTTTGCAGCAACCCAGTACAAATGACGTAAGACCGTCTCTCTCTTCGGGGGAGGCCGAGCAATGGAAACAGCAGATCACCGCTAATCCGTACCGCAATTATCTCTACTCTTATCCGCACAAAACCGCGTACCGCGATTTCCAGCCGCCCGTTTCTCTGGAGCAGCTGTGGCTCAATGAGCCTGCGGAAACGTTCTTTCTATATATGCATATCCCGTTCTGCGGCGCACGCTGCGGCTTCTGCAACCTGTTCACCCTGCCGGACAAGCGTGCTGATGTTCATGCCCGCTATGTTGATGCGCTGGAGCGGCAGGCCCGGCAGTGGTCGGCCTTTACCGGCCATAAGCCTTATGCCCGGTTTGCCATCGGCGGCGGTACGCCGACCCTGCTGGCTGCACCGCAGCTGAGCCGGCTGTTCCGGATTGCCCGGGAAATTATGGGCCTGGACACCTCCCGGGCTTCGATCTCGGTGGAAACCTCTCCTGAGACGATTACGGAAGAAAAGCTGTCTATCCTCAAAGACAACACCGTCGACCGCGTCAGCATGGGGATTCAGAGCTTTGTCGCAGCCGAATCGGCAGCTATTTACCGTCCGCAAAATCCTGAGGTGGTATACCAGGCACTGGAGCTGCTCGGGAGGTACCAGTTCCCGATCCTCAATCTCGACCTGATCTACGGGCTGCCGGGCCAGACGGTGGATTCCTGGCTGTACTCGCTGGGACAGGCGCTGCTGCATGAACCGCAGGAGATTTTTATCTATCCGCTCTACACCCGCGAGCATACGATCGTGAAGCCGGGCGATTTGCTGCGTCACGAGGATCTGCGGCATGAGTGCTATATTGCCGCCTGCCGCCTGCTCGCTGAGCATGGCTACCGCCAGTATTCGATGCGGCGGTTCGCCAAAGAAGAGGCCGGCACGGACAAGGCCATCCTCGACTACAGCTGCCAGGAGGAAGGCATGGTCGGGCTCGGCTGCGGCGCCCGCTCCTACACGCGGGAGGTGCATTACGCCTCCCGCTATGGGGTCAGCCGCAAGGCCACGGAGAGCATCATTGCCGACTACGTGTCAGCGGAGCGTTATGACACGGCAGATTACGGCATCGTGCTGAGTCTCGCCGAGCAGAAGCGGCGGTTCATTCTGAAGGCCATCCTGCACAGCGAGGGGCTGCGGCTGGCTGATTACAGCGAACGCTTCTCAACTTCGCTGTGGGACGACTATCCCGAGCTTGGCCTGCTGCTGGAGAGCGGTTTGGGTGAGCTGCAGTATGAGGACCGGAGTGTGGAGCTGCTTGAGGACCAGCACGGGGATCAGGGTGTGACTCAGAATGATGCACGGGATACTATTCAGGATGATGAACACCGTGATGCTCAGCGCGGGGACCAGAATGATATTCTGCGGTTAACCCCTGAGGGGCTGGGTTACTCCGACTCGATCGGTGACTGGTTTATCTCGGGGGACATCCGGGAGCGTATGGAAGGATTTATTTTGCCATGAATGCGGTGCTCTACTATAGAGGAGCCCTCACCTCCTGCAATTATGACTGCCCCTACTGCCCGTTCGGCAAAACCAGAGACAGCGCAGCAACACTGGCCAAAGACCGCGAAGGCGTTGAGGCCTTTGTCCGGTGGGCTGCGGAGCAGGGTGAAGCGGGGCACCGGCTGTCTATCTTTTTTAATCCTTATGGCGAAGGCTTGATCCACCGCTGGTACAGAGATGCGCTTGTTACCCTTTCCCGCCTCCCGCATGTAGACAAGGTTGCGATTCAGACCAATTTGTCGGCTAACCTTGCTTTTCTGCCGGAACTGAACCCTGCCAAAGCCTCCTTCTGGGCTACCTATCACCCGGGACAGGTTAGTGAGGATAAATTTCTGGCCCAGTGCATGGCTGTCCATCGGCAGGGGGTTCCGCTTAGTGTGGGCAGTGTGGGCATCCGCAGCGCTTTTCCGGCGATTGCTTCGCTGCGGGCCGCCCTGCCGGACGAAGTCTACCTGTGGGTGAACGCCTACAAAGACAAGCCGGATTACTATACACCTGAGGATCTCGCTTTTCTTAGCGGTATTGATCCGCATTTTCGTATTAATGCCGCCGACTATGACAGCCTGGGCAGAAGCTGCAATGCCGGCAAACATGTTTTTTATGTCCAGGGCGCCGGCACCGTAAAACGCTGTTATAAAGACCGTGGTGTCATCGGCAATCTTTACCGCGACGGACTTGAGGGACTCGCTGCTGAACGGAGCTGCCGGATGAAGGTCTGCGACTGCTACATCGGATACATCCATATGCCCGAACTCCAGCTGGAGCAGGTATACGGCCGGGGTCTGCTTGAGCGGATCCCTTATGGGATAACGGAGGTGAGAGTATGAGAGCAGATGGTGAAAGTTCCGGAATAGCTCAGGTCGGTGCAGCGGCTGTAGCAGATGATAGGACTGGGGCGGTTTGCGATCAGGCGGCAGCTCAAGGAAATGATGAGTCAGGAGCGGCTCACGATGATGCTGCATACCGGGTTGATGACGGAACTGCTGTCGCGTCCAACTGGCCGGATGTTGGGGCTGGAGTGACTACAGATGGTTCGGTAAGCCGGGCGGATGTTGGGGCTGGAGTGACTTGTGACGGGAGGACAACCGGCGTCGCTGATCAAGGCATGACAATCTGGCTGACCGGTCTGTCCGGCGCTGGCAAATCGACCATTGCCTCTATGCTGACGGACAGGCTGACCAAATTAGGCATTGCCGCTGAGTGGCTGGACGGAGACGAACTGAGACGCGCGCTCGGCAAAGGACTCGGCTTCAGCCGGGAGGACCGGTTCGAGAATATCCGCCGGGCGGTGTACCTTGCTGACATGCTTAACCGTCATGGTGTGGTTACTGTAGTCTCACTCATCAGCCCTTACACGGAGATGCGTGACTATGCCCGTCAGACTCTTCCGCGTTTCGCTGAAGTCTATGTAGACTGTGCATTAGAGGTCTGCGAATCCCGGGACGTCAAGGGACTGTATGCCAAAGCCCGCCGCAGCGAAATTCCCTCGTTCACCGGTATTTCCGATCCTTATGAGATACCGCCCGGTCCCGAGCTGACGCTCCACACAGCCGGTCAGACGCCGGAGGAAAGTGTTAACACACTATTAGCCTGGCTTACGGAACACACTTCTCTAAAACTAAATCAATAAACAAAGCGCGCCCTGTCTGCTCATCCAGACAGGGCGCGCTTTGTTTGTGGCTGGTTACTTGGTATGGAGTGCTACTCCGAGGAATAGCAAGTTTTAGATAGGGAGCTACTACTATTGTTTGGCTCAGATTCATTTCGTTTTGCGGGCTAGCGGGCAGCAAGCAGATGGATTATGGATCAAAGGGATTTTTCCCTTTGATTCCACTCCCTAGCCCACTTCCAGGCCAATTCAAAGGCATTTTTGCCTTTGATTCCACCCCAAAGCCCACTTCCAGCCAATTCAAAGGCATTTTTGCCTTTGATTTCACTCCCTAGCCCACTTCCAGGCCAATTCAAAGGCATTTTTGCCTTTGATTTCACTCCCTAGCCCGGCTCCCGGCCCATCCAACAGTCCTCCCGTCGGACGCCGAACGGTCACAGCTCCCGCGCCAGCCGCACCAGCTTGCGCATCCCCTCGCGCAGCACGTTCTCACTGGCGAAGGAATAGCTGAGCCGCAGCCAGGAGGTCATCTCCCCGAGCGGGTCGCACAGCTCACCCGGAACGAAGGAGATGGACTGCTCCATGCTGTGCTGGAACAGCGCGGCAGCGGAGACGGACTCCGGCAGCTTAATCCACAGGTTCAGCCCGCCCTCCGGCGCGCTCCACTCCCAGCCGCTGCCGGCCAGCTCCTCCTCCATAATCTCCTTATGCACCTGCAGCGCAATCCGCAGCTTGCCCAGATGCTGCTGCAGGCGCGGCGAGGTGTAGTAGTGCAGGAAGATTTTCTGGTTCAGCAGCGGCGAGCCGTTGTCGGCCATCGACTTGGCCGTAATCAGCCGCTCCATGAACGGATGGCGGCAGGCCACCGCGCAGATCCGCAGGCCCGGCGCCACGTATTTGCTGAAGCTGCTGATGTAGATGACCCAGCCTTCCGTATCGTAGGCGAAGAACGGCGCCGGCGGCGCCTCGCCGAAATAGATGTCGCGGAAAGGGTCATCCTCGACCAGCAGGCAGCGGTACCGCTCGGCCAGCTCCACCAGCAGCTTACGCTGGCGCGCCGGCACGGTGTAGCCGGTCGGATTATGATGGGTCGGGTTGATGTAGAACATCCGCGGCCGGCAGGTGCGCATCAGCTCCTCGACCGCCTCCAGGTCATAGCCCTCCGGCGTGATCGTAACCGGCAGCAGCCGGGCACCCGCCCGGCGGAAAATATCCAGGGCCACACTATACGTCGGCCGCTCCACCAGCACATAATCCATCGGCCCGAGCACCAGACCGGCAATCAGATTGATCGCCTGCTGGGCCCCTGAGGTAATCAGCAGTTCAGCAGGCGACAGCTGCAGCTTGAAGTGCTCCTGATAATGCCGGCTCAGCACGCCGCGCAGCTCAAGATCGCCCTGAACAGAAGAATACGTGCCCATGACCTTGGGATAGAGGTCGAACACTTTTTTAACATAATCAGACAGAAACAGGTTCGGCAGCAGACCCGGATCGATCAGCGCCTGCGAGAACTGGTACTGGACCGGCATCCGCTGAATATCGGACATGGGATTGGTCAGCGAATAAGCGGGCCCCCCGGCAGCTGCTTCGGCCGCAGGCTCCTCCCGCAGCATGCCGGCAGGCGCCACATAATAGCCGGATTTGTCTTTTACATAGACTCTGCCGCTGCTGGCCAGCTCCCGGTACGCCTTAAAAACAGTCAGCCGGTGCACCTGCAGCTCCTCAGCCAGCATCCGGATCGACGGCAGCTTGTCATGCACCCTCCATTCCTCCCGCATAATCCGGTTCACCATATAATCATAAACCTGCCGGAAAAGCGGATGATTCTGCTCCATGTTGACCGGTTGTTTCATAAGCGTATGCACTCCCCTCAGCAATTTCCGCAGCCGTATCCTCTACGGAGACAGCGTTACTGCCCACCCATTGCCCACCGTAGCTCTTGTTGTTTTCCCTATTGTACAGCATCCCGCCCTTCATCTGTTCTGTTACTTATTAACTGTTCTGTGCCGTTGCCCTTATGATTATCCAAACTGCTTCACCAGAGTGCCACATTACAACCGCAAAGGGGAATTTTATATGATTATGCTTGCTTATTCACTCGTCTGTCTGATTTTCGGTACTACCTTTCTCGCGATCAAAATCGGTGTAGACGCCGGATTACCGCCCTTCTTCTCTGCCGGAATCCGCTTCTTTCTGGCCGGTGCCGTCCTGTTTCTCTGGATGGTCATCAAAGGCAAAGCCAGCTTCTCCCTGCTCCTGCGCAAAGAAATGCTGATTACCGGCGCCGCCCTCACCTTCGGTACCTTCTCCGCACTCTACTGGGCCGAGCAATATGTATCGTCAGGACTCGCCGCCGTGCTGTCGGCTACCGGGCCGATGATGATCCTGCTGATGCAGACCGCTTTTCTCCGCCAAAAAGCACCCTCCTACTCTCTGTACGGCTGCATCATCGGCTTCACTGGCGTACTGCTGCTCGTACTGCCAAGCCTTGTGGTGGACGTGTCCCCGCTATGGATCACCGGCTGTATTGTCGTACTAATCGGAGAATGCTGTTACGCAGCCGGAGCCATTTATTCGAAAAAAGTGATCACTGCCTTTTCCGGTGTCTCGCCCGTTGCCTTGAATGCCGCACAGATGATGTACGGAGGTGTTCTGCTGTTCATTTTGTCGCTGGCTACTGAACAATGGCATCCTGAGGTCCTGCTCTCGCTCACAACCACCGGCTCTCTGCTCTACCTGACCGTAATCGGCTCCATGGTTGGACATACCCTGTTCTACTGGCTGGTCGCCAAGACAAATCCCGTCTTCCCGTCCACCTGGCTGTACATCTCGCCGCCGATTGCCGTTGGTGTGGGTTATCTGTTCTACAATGAGGCCGTGACCTGGATTACGCTGCTTGGCGTGTTCACCATCATCGCCGGAACGGTGCTCGTGAACGCCGGTGCGCTGAAAGAGCTATTGTTTAAAAAGAAACGCCAGCCCGCCGTCCTTCCCGTTCCGCAACTCGATGCTGCTGCGCAGGAATAAAGCTATTTCCACCTGATAAATTTATTTATGACGTACTATATGTTGCATTAATGATCATTATTGCGTATTATATAAACAAGTTAAGGGATATTATTACTAATAAGACGTCTGATTGAGAGGGGGAATCGGCGACAGCACTCCTTTTCCCATAGGAGAGACCTGATAATATCCGGAAAATGGAGGGACCCGCAATCGAACTGACATCCCGGCAACTGCAAATTATTGAAATTGTAAAAAAACGAGCACCCATCTCCGGCGACCAGATCGCCGAAAGCCTGAACCTCAGCCGCCCGACGATCCGCAATGACCTGTCCATTCTGGTCATGCTGGAATACATCGACGCCAAGCCAAAGGTCGGCTATTTTCCCGGCCAGCGCTCTGTCGCACATCTGGGCAGCGGCTATCTGCTGCGTGAAACGAAGGTCAAGGATATTCAGAGTATCCCGGTAGTCATCCGTGAGACAACCACGATCCAGGATGCTGTCGTTACCCTGTTCCTGCAGGATGTCGGCACCCTGATTATCTGCGACGGGGACGGCAGGCTGGCCGGAGTCGCTTCGCGCAAGGATTTTCTGAAGGTAACGCTCGGCAATCCAGGTGCGGTATCCATGCCGATCAGCATGGTCATGACCCGGGTGCCCAAGGTAGTAACGGTATCGCCTGATGAGCCGGTGCTGGATGCTGCACATAAAATGATTTTTCACGAGGTAGACAGCTTGCCGGTAGTCGTACCGGGCGGCACGGAAGATTCTGTCCCTGGACTTGCAGTAACCGGACGGCTGACCAAAACTTCCATTGTTAAGCTGCTCCTCGATCTCGAAGCCAAAGGATAACGGGAGGACTAGAACCGCATGGAGCAATCTTCGCACTACATCACGATATGCTCGGATTCAATAGGCGATACGGCAGAAGCAGTAGTGCAGGCCGTTATTCACCAGTTCCAGAATCAGCGTGTCACGATCAGGAGATACGGCAATGTAAGGCATGAGGATGAACTCCGCAAGCTGATGGAGGAAACGGCGCAGCTGCAGGGTTTTGTCGCTTATACACTGGTGCAGCCTGAGCTGCGGGAGATGATCCGCGAGGAAGCGGTCCGGCTGGACCTGCGGATTGTGGACATTATGGGCCCGATGATGCAGGCCTTCATCGATACCTTCGATGATGCGCCGCAGGCCCGCCCCGGGCTGCTGCACCAGCTTGATGAGAACTATTTCCGGCGGATCGAGGCTATCGAGTTCACCGTTGCCTGCGATGACGGCCGTGACCTGGGCGCGATGCTGAAGGCCGATATCGTGCTGCTGGGCATGTCCCGCACCTCCAAGACACCGCTCAGCATTTTCCTGGCCCACCGCGGTAAAAAGGTTGTCAATTATCCGGTCGTACCGGAGATTGCTCCGCCGCAGCAGCTTCTGAGCCTGCCGCCGAGCCGGATTATCGGCCTGACGATGAAGCCGGAATATATGCTGAAGATCCGCTCCGAGCGCCTGAAGATGCTGGGCCTGCCTGCCGGGTCACAATACGCCAGCCTGGAGCGGATTCATGAAGAAATGGAATACGCCGCGGTGCTGTTCAAGAAGCTGGGCTGTCCAGTAATTGACATCACCGATAAGGCAATAGAGGAAACCGCCGGCATCATTATGGGCCATCTATAACCCCGAAGCCGCTGGCAGAGATAGTAGATATCAAACCTATAACCTACAAATGGAGGGAAACACATATGGAACGCGAATTGGCACTGGAGATTGTACGGGTAACGGAACTGGGCGCTTTATCCTCAGCACGCTGGATTGGCCGGGGCGACAAGAACGCGGCGGATGATGCCGCCACAACAGCCATTCGTTCCATGTTTGATTCCGTCTCCATTGACGGAACCGTCGTGATCGGCGAAGGCGAAATGGATGAGGCACCGATGCTCTATATCGGCGAGCGTGTTGGTACCAAAAACGGCCCTGCTGTAGATGTAGCCGTTGACCCGCTTGAAGGAACAGAGGTCGTAGCCTGCGGGCTGCATAACGCCCAGTCGGTTATCGCGATTGCCGACCGCGGCAGCCTGCTGCATGCGCCGGATATCTACATGGAGAAGCTGGCCTGCGGCCCCGAGCTGGCCGGCAAGCTCAGCCTGGACGATTCCGCCGAGGTTACGCTGCGCAAAGCGAGCATGATTACAGGCAAAGCGCTGTCCGAGCTGACCGTGATGGTGCTCGACCGCAAGCGCCATGAAGATCTGATCAGCACCCTGCGCCAGCTGGGCGTGCGGATCAAGCTGCTCGGCCACGGCGATGTGGCCGGAGCCATCGCTGCAGCACTGCCCGACAGCGATGTCGATCTGTACATGGGCAGCGGCGGAGCGCCGGAAGGCGTACTGGCCGCCGCTGCCCTGAAATGCCTCGGCGGCGAGCTGCAGGGCCGGCTCCTGCCGGAAGGCCCGTTCGAGCTGCAGCGCTGCCTGATGATGGGGCTCGATGATCCGGCCCGCGTGCTGTCGATGGAGGATATGGTCGGCACCGGCGATGTGATCTTTGCGGCTACCGGCGTTACCTCCGGCGAGTTTCTGAATGGTGTGCGTTTCATCGGCAAGGAGCGCGCCGAGACGCATTCGGTCATTATGCGGGCACAGAGCCGGACGATCCGCTACATCCGCAGCATTCATTTTCTGCCCGGCAAGGATATTCCGCAAGGCGCATCTGACCGGCAGAACGTTGCTTTTATGTAAGGTGTAAGCTGCCGCGAAGCCCGGAAGCTTAGCGCATACAGTTCAGCAAAAAAGGGTTTGCCCGGGGTCCAGCAGGACCCGGGCAAACCCTTTTATCAGTAATAACGAACTATCGGCCTATACCGCCGCTTAACGCGTGCGGCTGTGGTCTCTGTCTCTCAGCAGCTCGTTGCTGCCGTTGACCTTAACGTCACCGGTCTTATCGATCCGGGCTTCTTCACGTTTCACGGTATCTTTTACCTGCTCAGTGCCCTGAACCTCACGCTTGTGAATGTCCACTTCACCGGTAACGACCGTATTCTTGTGAACCTCTACCTGCTCTTCGCTGACCGGAATGCGGATGGTTTCATCGCCTCCGATTGGCGTCGCGCTGGAATCATTGTTGACCGAGCGCCGCTCGATTACAATTTCCTCATGAGATACAGGGACATTAATGGTCTTCTGATCCTCGATTATTTCCTTGCGTACACTAACTTCACCGGCCTGAACCCTGTTTTTGGACACATCCAGCTGCTCTTCACGCAGGCGGAGCTTGCGGGCCTCTTCGTCCTCCCCCTCAAAAGCAAGAGAGCTGCGGTTGTCCACATCTCCTATGCCGTCAGGTGTGCCGGAGTACAGATCAGCCTTCATCCCCGGCCGGTTGAGATCCTCCTGCGCTCTGTCAGCAGGCAGATCATGCACCGGAGCAGAATTCATCGTGTCTAACCCGGTGTCGTTCCGGCCTTCCAGACCTGATCCGTTAAACGCGGCATCCGTAACATCCGATACAGAACGATCCGCCGCCTCTCTGCGGGCTCCCGTCACATTGGTATCTTCAATATATCTTTCGGCGTTAGCTGAATTATGGTTACGGAATACGCTGTACACATCGCTGACACGCGTATCATCCGCATCGACCATGACCAGGATCCGTCCCTCGTCTACATAGTTTTCATAGCTTTCCGCTTCATCCTCCGGAATGCCGAGACCAATCAAGCCGCCTACCAGGCCGCCTGTGCCTGCTCCAATGGCTGCACCTGTCAGTGTGGCGGCGATTGGACCGGCAGCAATGATCGGACCGATTCCCGGAATAGCCAAGGCACCGATCCCTGCCAAGAGGCCGGTTACTCCGCCGAGCAGTCCGCCCGTTGCTGCACCAGAGGCCATGCCTTCCGGCGCTTTCGTACCTGTTTCTTCATTAATCGCTTCGACATCTCGTTTATTTCGCGCAATCACGGAGATGTCCTCTGTCAGAAATCCGTGACTTTTCAGATCTTCAATAGCCTGTGAAGCCTCATATTCGGTATGGAACACACCTACAATTTTCTTATTCATAACGATTCCCTCCTGATAGCTTTTTTTTATTTTTGTGGTCACTCTTTCACATTTCTTAATTAACCAAACCCTTATCTGCTAAACTGGAAATTGTACATTTTTACGTGATTCCCCAATTAAATTTTCGAAACAGAAATCTTGCTGGAAATCCTATCCTCAGACACATTCCCATCACATCTATCCCGCAAAAGTAAGGTATTATCACACATAAATTACGGCATCAGCCCATTTGTTAAGCCTTTAGGAACAATAGCTGGAACCCCGTTACACCACCGTTAAAAAAGACTATACTCCTCGTAAAGTATGTCAGTCCTTTTCACATGACGAAGGAGGGTTACCTATGAATATGCGATTAAAGATATTAAAAAAGCATCTCCTGTTCTGCTGCAGCGAGCACTGCAACAACCAGGAGGTCGAGGATGTGATGCAGGCGTTCAAGGAGCAGCTGGTCGAACAGGGCATCCATAAAACTGTGAAAATCAACAAAACAAGCTGTCTCGGGCTGTGCGGGAACGGACCGTTTGTTCTCGTCTACCCCGACGGCGTCTGGTATTACAATGTAACAACGGATGACGTTCCGCGCATTGTGGAAGGGCATCTGGTAGGCGGCGAACCGGTGGATGAGCTGGTTATGCTGAAAATGGAAGCCTGACGTTATAGCGCTGTACTGTGTCTTTTTCCGTAACATAAGGCGTTCCATGTAAAAAAGTCCCCGTCCCTCACCGTTCCCGGAAGGGCGCAGGGACTTTTTGCGCTGTCTTACGCCGCTGCAAAACTATTGTATAATGGTGAATACATACGCACTTATTATCCAAGACCACTTTACACAGGAAAAGAGGCTGAAGGATGGCCATATTTAAATATAATCCGCAGCGCCCGCTGCGCAGCAGCCCGGATCTGCATCTGCATTACTGGGGCTTCGAGCGTTGTGCTCCCGGCCATACCGTCGGTCCCGGCGTGCGCGACCTTTACAAAATCCACTTTATCCATGCAGGCACCGGCAGGGTTGCCGTCGGGGAAACCGAGCATAAGCTGCAGGCCGGACAGGCTTTTTTGACCTATCCCCATATCGTGACTTATTATGCAGCGGACAGCACGGAGCCGTGGACCTATTCCTGGGTCGCTTTTACCGGAGAAGAGATTGAATCCCTTTTGTCCCGGACCTCGCTGTCGCCCGAGCAGCCTGTATTTCCGATGGATCAGCAGCTGATGCCTGCCCTCTACGACCGGCTGACAGCAGCATCTGATTCGGCTGAGGGGCTTGACCTGCCGCTTAAAGCGATTATGTATGAGTTTTTTGCGCTTCTGCTGCGTACCGCTCCGGAGGCGAAGGACAGTGCAAGGCTCCCGCGGGCCAAAAGCTTGTATGTTGAGGAATGTCTGCATTTCCTGCATGCCCATTACTGTGAAAATATCACTGTAGAGATGATGTCGGCTTCCCTGAAGCTGGACCGCAAGTATTTGTCCGCCCTGTTCAAACGGACGGTCGGTCTGCCGCCGCAGCAGTATCTGCTGAATTTCCGCATCGCCAAAGCCTGTGAGCTGCTCGCCGAGAGCAGCTGTACTGTCGGTGAAATCGCCCGCTCCGTCGGCTACCAGGACCCGTTGCTATTTTCACGGATGTTCAAAAGAGTTAAGGGCTGTTCTCCCAAAGACTACCGCAGCCGGCATGCGAATAACGACATTGTGCTATAAATATCTTCCATGCTGACATACGCTTTTGCCTGGCGGTTCCGCTACAATAGAACATGTCCACTTCAATCGTAAACGCTTCCGCTATGAGTAATCATAAGGAACAACCATTCAAACCCTTAGGAGGATTAACATGTATATCGCCAGTCCTGAACGTTATGACCAGATGAAATATAACCGTACCGGCCGCAGCGGCCTGCTTCTGCCCGCGATCTCGCTTGGATTGTGGCACAATTTCGGCGGTAATGACCTGTTCGAGAACGGACGGGCCATGGTGCGCCGCGCCTTTGATCTGGGTATCACCCATTTCGACCTGGCCAACAACTACGGACCGCCTCCCGGCTCCGCTGAAGAGAACTTCGGACGGATTCTCCGCCAGGATCTCGCCGCTTACCGTGATGAGCTGATCATCTCCACCAAAGCCGGTTATTACATGTGGCCCGGGCCATACGGCGAATGGGGCTCCAAGAAAAACCTGGTGTCGAGCCTCGACCAGAGTCTGAAACGGCTGGGTCTTGATTATGTCGACATTTATTACCATCACCGTCCGGACCCGAATACGCCGCTGGAAGAAACCATGGCCGCTCTTGATCTCATTGTCCGCCAGGGTAAGGCGCTATATGTCGGCATTTCCAACTACCGTCCGGCCGAAGCCCGTGAAGCGGCGCAGATTCTCCGCCGTCTGGGTACGCCTTGCCTGATCCACCAGCCGAACTACTCGATGATGTCGCGCTGGATTGAGGACGAGCTGCAGGATGTGCTGGCTGAAGAAGGCATCGGCACCATCGCTTTCTCGCCGCTGTACAAAGGCATCCTGACCGACCGCTACCTGAACGGAATTTCCGCAGATTCCCGTGCAGCCGGACCAAGCGTGTTCCTCTCCGAAAAGGAGATCACCGAGGAGGTTATCGGCAAGGTACGCAAGCTGAATGACATTGCTGCAGCCCGCGGACAGAAAATGTCGCAGCTCGCCCTCTCCTGGGTACTGCGCGGCGGCAAAGTAACCTCGGCGCTGATCGGCGCAAGCAAGGTGAGCCAGATTGAGGATGCGGTAGCCTCCCTGAATGCTCCCGAGCTGAGTGCGGAAGAGCTGGAGCAGATCGAAGCTATTCTGCGGGGCTGATTGCGGGAATAACCGCAAGGATGACTGCAGAATAGGCATGATAAAGACGGCAAATGAACCTGCACGGCCGGAAGGCCGGACGGGGACATTTGCCGTCTTCTGCATCAGGGATGCTATAATGGACACATAACGTCACCGAAGGAGATGCATCATGAACAAGAACCGGTTAGGCAAATCCGACTTATATATAAGCGCTATGGGGCTGGGCTGCATGTCTCTTGGAACAGAGGAAGCGCCGGCTGTATCCATCATCCACGAAGCACTGGAGCTCGGCATCAATTTCCTTGATACAGCCGACCTGTATGATGCGGGACGCAATGAAGAAATCGTAGGCAAAGCCATACACGGCCGCCGCAGCGATGTTGTTCTGGCGACTAAGGTGGGCAACCGGCGGATTCCCGGCCGGGAAGGCTGGTCATGGGATGCGTCCAAAGCCTATATCAAATCCGCAATCCATGACAGCCTCCGCAGGCTGCAGACCGACTATATCGACCTATATCAGCTGCATGGCGGAACGATGGAAGACAATATCGGTGAGGCAATTGAGGCTTTTGAAGAGCTGAAGCAGGAGGGATTAATCCGTTATTACGGCATCTCCTCCATCCGTCCCGCTGTGGTCCGCGAATATGTAAAACACTCCAATATTGTAAGTGTGATGAGCCAATACAGCATTCTTGACCGGCGGCCGGAAGAATCCATTCTGCCGCTGCTTGAGCAGCATGGCATCAGCCTTATTGCCCGCGGACCGCTGGCGCGCGGCATCCTGACCGATAACGGCCGCTCCAGGCTGGACAAGGAGTATCTGGATTATTCGGTGCCGGAGCTGGCTGCGCTGCAGGACAAGCTGACACTGCAGGCTTCCGCTTCCCGGACCGTTACGCAGACCGCGCTGCACTACCCGCTGTCACAGCCGGCGGTTGCGGCTGTCATTCCGGGGGCGAGCAGCCTTGAGCAGCTACGGCTGAATATCGCTGCCGCCGAAGCAGCGCCGCTCACCGCTGCCGAAGCTGACGCTGTCCGCCAGGCCAGCAAGGCAAGCGTCTATGCGGCGCACCGCTAGGCTTAGTGGTGCTAGTGGTGCTAGCCTCTCCACCGTCTACTGCCAGGCTTAGACGAGTTTAGTAAGCCGGCATAACTAGCCTTTCCGGCGAACAAGCAGACCAGAGCCAACCAGTACACAAAACAGGCTATCCCTGCTGCGAAGTACAGCTACGGGATAGCCTGTTTTGTGCTTTTTTACTATACACCTGCTGATAACTGCCGGGCCTCTTCTCCAAGCTAACGGACTGAGATGCCGTTATCTGCGGCAAAACCGGCATTCTCACAAGCTAACGGACACCAGCGCTCTTATGTGCACACATTCGCCCAATAATGGCTGTTTTACAGGGAAATAAAGGCGCTACGGTCCGTTAGCCTGCAAAAGGATACCCGAATGAACAAATAGCGTCATTACAGTCCGTTAGGTTCGCGAAACGGCATTACAAGCTGAATAGCGCCCTCTTTTTAAGCTACAGCGGGTTAATCCGGCAACGTTTCTGAACACTTGCTACGATTTTTTCCGCAAACGGAGAATCCAGAACACCAGCGACACCAGAAACACCAGTCCCGTAATCGCCCAGGTCAGCAAAAAAGCCATCCCCAATCCGATGTTCGCGTCCGCAGCCTCCCTGAGACTTTCCTGCACCAGCAGGATTGCAAGCGGAGTGCCGCTGGCTATCAGCAACACCAGTACACTATAGCGCGTAAAAGACGTGCGTTTGGGCAACGCGTAATAGACACTGAGATATGAAAGGATTAATAGAACAAAAGATAACGAAGCTTGCTGTATAAGTCTGTCCATCCTGTCCACTCCCTATCTTAAGCCTTCGAATGCGTACAGTATATCGGCTCTGCGGGCCTGATGCAAATGTGGGCGCTCTCCCGCCCCGTCAGCTGAAAAATTGCGTTATATACACCATCGCCAGCAGCCCGAATATAAACGAATAGGTCGAAGGCCGCTCATAGCCATGGCCGTGGCTCTCCGGAATCAGTTCCTTGTAGACGATAAACAGCATCGCACCTGCGGCAAAAGCCAGCCCGTAACCTACCGTATGCTGCAGTGAGCTTGCTGCGAAATAGCCGACAACCGCCGATACCATCTCCATCAGTCCGGTCAGTGTGGCGACTCCAAGCGCCTTCCACCGGGTAAATTTGGAGTTCATCATGAAGACAGCAAGAATCAGTCCTTCAGGCATATTCTGTGCCCCGATCGCAATCGCCACCATAGGGCCGAGACTGGCCTCCTCGCTGGCATAGCTGAAGCCTGTGCTCAGCCCTTCGGGAATGTTATGGATAAACAGCGCAATCATGACGAGCAGTGCCTTGGAATCCATATTGGCAAAGCCGGGTTTGTTTTCGACATCGATATGCGGAATATTTTTCTCAATCAGATCCAGCAGCAGCACACCGGTGATCAGCCCGAGCGTCAGAGCGATAATCCCCGATTCTTCAATCGCCTGCGGCATCAGGCCGAAGGTCGAAGCAGACACCATAATGCCCGCGGTAAAAGCGACTAAGATATCCTTCCAGCGCTCGGACAATTTCCGCACGAACAGTATGGGTACCGCACCAAGCACCGTTGCCATTGCTGATAAAAAGCTGCCTAGCAGCGCAGTCTCCAAATTATTTCCTCCTCTTGTCAGAACAGAATTTCATTGACCCCATTTATGCGGCGGGCAGCTTAGTTTATGACCGGGCGGGCTTTTTGGTGCCTATCCCGATCCTGCTCCTGCTCTTCCTCCTGCTGTCCGGACCCCAGCTCCAGTGTCATAAGGTCTTCATCCAGATACCGCCCGTCCAGCTTTACCGCCTTACGCTCAGTGCCGTAGCAAGTGAAGCCGAGGGCAGCATACAGCCGCTTCGCCGGCTGGTTGTCCGAAAATACGGTAAGATTCACCGTCACAAGCCCCGGCATTTGCCCGGCATGCGTAATCAGCTCCCTCATCAGGGAATGCCCCAGCTTCCGCCTGCGCGCAGCGGGACTCACATACATCGCGAACACACTGCCCTTATGGCGAAGCTTTTCCCTGCTCTCCCGGATAAAAGTAACCACGCCGGCCAGCTCCCCCTGCTCTGTATACCCGCCCAGGGTAAACCTGTCCTCCGCAGGCTCCAGCCTGCTGCGGGTAACCTCCAGCGGCAGCTCCTTCTCTTCTTCATAGGAGCTTAGAAAGGCCTCCGGGTGAAGCTGCAAGGCCTGCAGCCGCAAGGCCCGGTAGGGTTCCGCATCGGCCGGATTCAGCATTCTTATGTACATAACAGCTCCTTCTTCCGCCCGGGGCGGACAACTGATCTAGATAGATTATAGCCGCAGACCGTAACTTTTGAAACGGGGAAGCCGGCAGGGCAGCGGCTCTGCGGCTCCTGCCGGATCGCCGCTCTACCCTGTTAACAACAAGAGTGAGTCTGTGTAGTAAGCATTTCACCCTGATCTGCCCCATTTGTCGAACAGCTCATCCACCCGTCTGCCTATAGCAGCTTCCGGTACCGTCAGCAGTTTACCACCGTCAAACACAACCCTGCCGCCCACAACCACTGAAGAGACCGCCCCCGGCTGCATGGCATAGACCATATTGGCAAACAGCTCCTGCCGCGGGGCAAGGGACAGATCATGGAGATCAAGGGCCACAAAGTCCGCATACTGTCCGGTTTCCAGGGAGCCGGCCGGCAGCCGCAGCATTTCCCCGGCGCGTGAGGTTCCCATCTCGTAAACCTGGGCAGCAGTAATGCAGGTACCGTCCAGCCGGCTGACCTTCTGCAGCAGCGAGCACATGCGCATTTCCTCAAACACGCTGATCCGGTTGTTGCTGCAGCCCCCGTCTGTACCGAGCGCCACCTTGACACCGGCCTTCAGCAGATCAGGGATGCGGGTCACGCCGTCCGCCAGAAACATATTGCTGGACGGACAATAGGCGAGCGAGCCTTTTCTCCGGCCGATCAGCTCAATCTCGGAGTCGTCCAGCCAGACCAGATGAACAGCGATTATCCTCTCATCAAGTACACCAAGTGAATCCAGATAATGTACTGGCCGAAGCCCGTAGGTCTGCAGCGTCTCCTCAACCTCGAACATTTCCTCGGCAACATGGATATGAAACGGTGTATCCAGCTCCCGGGCCAGCCGGTGCCCGGCCCGGATCATTTCCGGGGAAGCCGCATGCGGGCTGTGCGGAGCCGGATGAACCGTAACCAGCGGATTGCCCTGGTATTTAACCGCCAGCCGTCTCGTCCGCTCCACCGCTTCAGGTACCGTTTCGCGGTAGGCTGCGGGAGCCCCGGCCCAATCATACATCGTCCGCGCGAACACCAGGCGGATGCCCAGATCACCCGCAGCCCGGATGACAGCTTCATCATGCGAAGTTCCGCCGCCGTGTACATAAAAGAAATCACAAACTGTCGTCACTCCATAGCGCAGCATTTCACCAAAGGCCAGCAGCGCTCCGGTATAAACCGCCTCCTCATCCAGGAGCGGTGAATAGCGGTACAGCGCCTGATCCCGCCATTCCAGAAAAGGCTTATCTATGGCTATCCCGCGCAGCAGGCTTTGAAAGGAGTGGTTATGGGCATTGATTGTACCGGGAACGATCGCCTTGCCATCCCAGCGGATGTGCCGGATATCCGGATACCGCCGCTGCAGCACCTCCCGGCTGCCTATCTCTGCTATTAGGCCATTCTCGGCCAGCACAGCGAGGTCTGGCCGGAACTGGTTCTGCGTGTATACCATATCCGCCGAATATAATGTCCGCAAGCAGCTTCACCCCTGCCCTATCTATTGGTTTCATTCTATATCCAGCGCCAGAATAGACTGCAGCAGCACATTACCGGCCTGTTCAATATCCGCTATCCGGCTTTCTTCTTCGGGACAGTGGCTTTTTCCCCCGAGGCTGGGTACAAACAGCATGCCGCTGCGGGTCAAAGACGCCATGTGCGCGGCATCATGACCGGCCATGCTGCCCAGCGCATAGGTCTTAATGCCAAGCCTGCCGGCCTGGGCGGCAAACAGCCGGATCAGCAGCGGGGCCATCGGCTGGGCCGGCTGATCCAGGATAAGCCGCCGGTCCAGCTGCAGCCCTCTGCTCTCTGCAATAGATACAGCCTGCCGGCCCCAGGCCTCCATGACCCAGTCCTTCTGCTCCTGCTGTGCTGCTCTGACTTCCAGATGAAAAACCGTCTGTCCCGGGATGATGTTCGCGGCGTTCGGCTCATTGCTGATCCGGCCGACAGTGCCTACCACTTCATCCGCCGGATGCTCGCGGCAGAGCTGCTCAAAGGCCAGCATGATTTCCGACGCGCCCATCAGCGCATCCCTCCGGTCCGCCATGAGGGTGGTACCGGCATGATTGGCCTCTCCTGAGACGGTAACCTCCTCCCGGTAAATCCCGGTTATAGCAGTCACGATTCCGACCGGGACAGCCCGGGACAGCAGCCGTTTGCCTTGCTCGATATGAACCTCAAGGAAGGCTGCCAGCTCCTCCGGACTGCGCCGGGCCCGTTCAAAACGCCCGGGATTTCCGCCGGCCAGCCGCAGCGCATCAGTCAGCAGCTGTCCCTGCCCGTTGCTTACCCCTGTAAGATCGTCCCGGCTGAGCTTGCCGCTGACTGCGCGGCTGCCGAAGGTGGACAGCCCGAAGGGGTTCGGCTCTTCAGCGCTGAAGGACACAAGCTCCAGCGGATGCCGGGTAACAATGTTGTTATCCGCCAGTACCTGCATAACCTCCAGCGCCAGCAGTACACCAAGCGCACCGTCATATTTGCCTCCGTTAGGCACCGTATCGATGTGGGAACCAAAGACAATAACAGGCAGCGTATCTTCCGCCCCGCTCCGCCGGCCCCAGATATTGGCCGCCTCATCCACCCTTACCTCCAGCTGCAGCCCGAACAGCTGCTCCTCCAGCCATCCGCGGGCTGCCAGCTCAGCCGCAGTAAAGGTCGTCCGGTCCAGGCCTCCCGTAGCTTCATTCAGTCCGAACCGGGCCAGCGCTTCGATATTTTTTTGCAGCCTGACCGCATTGATCCGCAGTTTATGTCCGTGCTGCCCGCTCATGCCGTCACCCTCTTTCCGTCACGGATGACAATCCTGCCTTTTTTCAGCACCGTATCCGTCAGATTCACCGCGTAGTGGTATTGCAGGTATTGATAGTTTGGCGCGTCAAAGATGACCAGATCGGCCTGCTTGCCGGCCTCAATACTGCCGATATCCGCAGCACGGTCAATCGCATGAGCGGCATTAAGGGTACAGGCCGTCAGGACCTCGGCGGGGGACATCTTCATCGTTAAACAGGCCAGATTCATAATAAAAGGCAGCGATTCCGTCGGCGAGGAGCCCGGATTGCGGTCGGTTGACAAGGCGACCGGTACCCCGGCGTCAATCATCGAACGCGCATCGGCCGGCGGCACCATCAGAAAAAAGGCGGTACCCGGCAGCAGCACGGCGATCACCCCCCGCAAGGCCATCCGGCGGATGCCTTCCGGTGAAGCATGCAGCAGATGATCGGCGGAGACAGCACCCAGCTCAGCGGCCAGCTCAGCCCCTCCCCCGGGTACGAGCTCGTCAGCATGAAGCTTCGGCTTCAGCCCCCAGCGTTTGCCCGCCTGCAGAATTTCCCGGGACTGCTCCACGGTGAATACCCCTTCCTCGCAGAACACATCGCAGTATTCCGCCAGCCCCGACCGGGCGACCGCCGGAATCATTTCCTCTATTACCGTCCGGACAAAAGCGTCCGTGTTACCCTTATACTCCGGCGGTACAGCATGCGCTCCCATAAAGGTGGATACCAGTTCTACCGGATGCACCGCATTCAGCTTTTGCACAACCCTCAGCTGCTTGAGCTCATCGTCCAGCCGCAGCCCGTAGCCGCTCTTTGCCTCAACAGTCGTTACCCCGTGGGCCAGAAACCGGTCCAGCCGCCGCCCCGCTTCAGCGATCAGCTGCTCCTCACCAGCTTCACGGGTCCGCTCTGTAGTAGAGAGGATTCCGCCTCCGGCCTGGAGGATATCCAGATATTTGGCTCCCTGAAGCCGCAGGCCAAGCTCGAATTCCCGGGAGCCGGCAAACACCAGATGAGTATGCGGATCAATGAGGCCCGGAGTGACCGTCTTCCCGGCAGCAGACAGCACCGTAACCGGCTTGCCCCCGGCGTGCTGATCCACATAACGTTTGGCCTCTTCGCTACTCCCCACGAACACAAACTTCCCGTCCTCAATGACTATGCCGCCGTCCCCAATCAGGCCAAGATCTGACATCTCCCTGCGGGTCTTCGGCTTCATTCCGGCGCCGCCCAGCGTAGCAATCTGCGCGGCGCCATCAATGTGGATCATTCCGCAGCTCCTCCCTCTGGTCCAGCATCGGCATTTGGATGCCATGAGCCCGGGCGGTTTCGGCAGCCAACGGATAGCCGGCATCTGCATGCCGGACCACCCCCATGCCGGGGTCTGCTGTCAGCACCCGCTCAAGCCGGGCCTCCGCCTCCTTCGTACCGTCTGCAACCACAACCATTCCGGCATGCTGCGAATAGCCCATCCCCACTCCGCCCCCGTGGTGAAGCGACACCCAGCCGGCTCCTGCGGCTGTGTTGACCAGCGCATTCAGCAGCGGCCAGTCGGAGACGGCGTCGCTGCCGTCCAGCATGCGCTCCGTCTCCCGGTTAGGCGAGGCCACGGAGCCGGCGTCCAGATGATCCCGGCCGATGACCACCGGAGCGGACAGCTCCCCGGAAGCAACCATATCGTTGAGGATTTTGCCGAACGCGGCCCGCTCGCCGTAGCCGAGCCAGCAGATCCGGGCCGGCAGGCCCTGGAAGGCGATTTTCTCCCCGGCCAGACGAATCCAGCGCTGCAGGCCCTCATTCCCGGGGAAAGCCCGGATAATCGCAGCATCCGTTTTATAGATATCCTCCGGATCACCCGACAAGGCAACCCAGCGGAACGGCCCTTTCCCTTCGCAGAACTGCGGGCGGATATAAGCAGGCACAAAACCGGGAAAATCAAAGGCCCGGCCGACGCCCTGATCATACGCAGCCTGCCGGATATTATTACCGTAATCGAAGGTCACAGCCCCTTTGTGCCGCAGCACAAGCATCGCCTCAACATGCCGGGCAATACTGTCCCGGGCCAAAGCAGTGTACGCCTGGGGGTCGCTGCTGCGCAGCTGACGGCCTGTTTCAGCCGTGAAGCCGGCCGGCACATAGCCGTTCAATGGATCATGGGCGGAGGTCTGGTCGGTCAGGACATGAGGCACAAAGCCGCCTGCTGCTAGTTGCGGCAGCAGCTCCGCCGCATTGCCGAGCAGGCCGATAGAGAGCGGACGGCCCGCGCTGCGGGCTGCTTCCGCCATGGCCAGCGCTTCTTCCAGCGTACCGGCCTGAACATCGCAGTACCCGGATGATATCCGCTTCGCGATTCGTGTCCGGTCCACCTCGATGCCGATGAACACTCCGCCGTTCATGGTCACTGCAAGCGGCTGGGCGCCGCCCATGCCCCCCAGGCCGCTGCTAAGCGTAATCGTTCCTTTCAGGGTACCGCCGAAATGCTGTCTGGCACATTCGGCAAAGGTCTCATACGTGCCCTGAACAATGCCCTGAGTACCGATATAGATCCAGCTGCCGGCGGTCATCTGCCCGTACATCATCAGGCCCTTGCGGTCCAGCTCATGGAAGCTCTCCCAGGTTGCCCATGCCGGAACCAGATTGGAATTCGCCAGCAGAACGCGGGGGGCATCCTGGTGGGTGCGGAATACAGCCACCGGCTTGCCGGACTGGATCAGCAGGGTCTCGTCGTTCTCCAGTGTCTTCAGTGTCCGGACAATCACATCATAAGCTTCCCAGCTGCGGGCCGCTTTGCCGATGCCGCCGTAGACAACCAGCTGCTGCGGATGCTCTGCCACTTCAGGATCGAGATTGTTCATCAGCATCCGCAGCGCAGCTTCCTGTGTCCAGCCTTTGGTATTCAGCTTGCTCCCTCTCGGAGCGCGGCAGATTCTCTCCTCGTTACGGCTCATATGACTGCTTTCCCTCCGTTTCTTAATCCTTCCGGCGCCCCCGGCTTCACTCCGCGCAGGAGCCAAAAGTTACCCGGGCAAACAATCTGTCCAGTACGCCCGGCTGCTTCATCCACTCTGCAACAGCTGCAAAATCTCCGGAAAGCACCCGGTCTTCCGTCAACGGGGCCGCCAGCTCACGGCAGCGGTCATACAGCCACTTCGTTCCCCTGCCCAGCTGCTGCGGACCGCGGAACTCTGCGGCCTGCGCCGCGCACAGCAGCTCAACCGCCAGCACGCCATATGCATTATCGACGATTTGCCGCGCTTTGCGGGCGGCGATGGTGCCCATGCTGACATGGTCCTCCTGATTGCCGGAGGACGGTATGGAGTCCACGCTGGCCGGATGGGCGTGTGACTTGTTCTCCGATACAAGAGCGGCAGCTGTATACTGGGCGATCATGAAGCCGGACTGCAGTCCGCCGTTTTCAGTCAAAAACGGCGGCAATCCTTCATTCAGCTGCGGATTCACCAGCCGCTCGATCCTCCGCTCGGCAATGCTGGCCAGCTCTGCCGCACAGACAGCCAGATGGTCCATCGGCAGCGCAACCGGCTGGCCGTGGAAATTCCCGCCGGAGATGACCCGCTCATCATCAGCGAAGATAAGCGGATTATCCGTGGCCGAGTTCATCTCGGTGGTCAGCCTCCCGGCGATATATGCCAGCGCATCGCGGCTCGCCCCGTGCACCTGAGGTGCGCAGCGCAGCGAATAGGCATCCTGCACCCGCCGCTCCCCCTGATTAGTCATCAGGGTACTGCCTGCGGTCATGTGCCGGATGTTGCCTGCTGACTGCTGCTGGCCTTTATGCGGCCGGACAGCATGGGCCGCCGGATCAAAGGCGTCCCGCACCGCCAGCAGCGCTTCACAGGTCAGCGCTGCCGTGCAGTCCGCCCAGTCCGCCAGACGCATGGCATCCCAGCAGGCCAGGACGCCAACCGCCGTCATGACCTGTGTGCCATTGATCAGGGCCAGCCCTTCCTTCGCCTCAAGGACAATCGGCGCAAGTCCGGCCTGCACCAGCGCCTCTGCCCCCGGCAGGCGGATGCCCTGATAATCCGCTTCGCCTTCGCCGATCAGAACCAGCGCCATATGCGACAGCGGGGCCAGGTCGCCGCTGGCGCCAAGCGAGCCCTTTTCCGGGATCACCGGTACGACTCCCCGGTTCAGCATGGCGGCCATCAGCGAGATCACCTCCAGGCGGATGCCGGAATAGCCAAGGGACAGGGCATTAATCCGCAGCAGCAGGATAGCCCGGACCGTTTCCTCCGGAAGCGGCGCTCCGATTCCGCAGCTGTGACTGCGGATCAGATTAAGCTGCAGCTGCTGCGTATCGTCAGGGGAGATGTACGTATCGCTGAACTTGCCAAAGCCTGTAGTCAGGCCATATACCACTTTTTTCTCCAGCAGCAGCCTCTCCACATATTTGCGGGTCCGCTCCACCTTCCGGCAGCTCTCCTCCCCCAGCTCCACCGGATGGTGATAACGTGCTACCTTAACCACTTCCTCCAGTGTCAGCGAATGGCCGCGGACAATTACTGCAGTACTATTTTTTCCCGGCATGGGCTTCACCTGCTTCTGCGTAATAGAAAAAGCCCATACCTAGCAAAAGGTACCGGCTTCAATATTACTGATTACTGATAAGTGCAGTCTGATTTCGTCGCCGTTTCTGGCCATGATGCTGCCATATTTAATAGTATGCCTCTGCCGCCCATATATGATTGTGTCCAGCAAAAAGAGCAGAAGTCCCGGCAACCGGTACCTTCTGCTCTCTGCAGCCGTTCTACAGCAGCTTATCCAGCTCCCGGCAAGCTTCATCATATGCCGGCTCCAGCTTCGGCAGCAGCTGAACAGTATGATCGTACTCCCCGGCTCTGGCATGGCGCTCCACCCCGGCGCACAGATGGGCGAAATACTGCGCTCCAATGCTCAGGCTGCCTGATTTCAGGCTGTGGGCTGCTGCCGCTATTTCCGGCAGGTCCTGCCTGGCTGCAGCTTCCTTCAGGGCAGCCAGGCGCTGCGGAGTATCCTTCTTGAAAATCGCAACCAGCATGCGCAGCAGCTCAGGCTCGTCTTCCCCGTCCATCTCCCGGATGCCGGACAGCGTGTCCTCCTGCAGGATAGGAATGTACGGCTCCGTGCTGTACCATTTCACCAGCAGCCTGCCCAGTGTCTGCAGGCTCAGCGGCTTGACCGTCCAGTCATCAAGTCCTGCCTGGATGAATTGCGAGCGGCTCTCCTCACCTTCCTCCCCGGTCACGCCGATGATCGGAACCCGCGGCCTTGCCATGGAGGATTCCAGCTGGCGGATGGAGCGGACCGCCTCCTGGCCGTTCATGACCGGAAGCCTGCTATCCATCAGAATAAGTCCATATTCCTGCTGCTGCCAGGCTTCCACAGCCTCCTGGCCGTTACCGACCAGATGGATGTTGGTTACACCCAGCTTCTGCAGCTGCCGCAGCAGCACGGTGCTGTTCAGTCCGTTGTCCTCGGCAACCAGCACCGGCAGCGTGCTGAATCTGCTCTCCGGCAAGCCCGGCCCGCTGGCCGGCTTCGTTTCCGGAAGACTGGCCCGCTTGTCCAGCGTAAGCTCAAAACGGAATACCGAGCCCGTTCCGGGCATACTTTCGGCCGAAATCGTCCCGCCCATCAGCTCCACCATGGACTTGCAGATGGACAAACCGAGCCCGGTTCCCTCAGCAGACAACTCTGCATCACGGCTTACCTGTGAATACGGGCGGAACAGGGATGCCTGATCTTCAGGCGATATGCCAATCCCCTCATCCCGGACTTCAAAGCGCAGACGCTGGCTGGCTTCATCCCCGGCGGCCAGACTCACTGTAACCTCAACTTTCCCGTTCTGTGTAAACTTCACCGCATTGCCCAGCAGATTAATGAGCACCTGCAAAATCTTGGGTGAGTCTCCTTCCAGCTGATCCGCAACCCCGTTCAGAATCCGGTAGGTTAGGCTATTTTCACGCTTTGCCGATGCAGGTGAGAGCAGCCTTAACGCATGCTCAATCAGCTCCTGTATGCGGAAGGGTACTCTGTTGATTTCCATTTTTCCGGCTTCAATTTTGGAGAAATCGAGCAAATTGCGGATCATCTGCAGCAAATATTGTGCTGATTCACGAATTACCTGCAGTTGATTCTGCTGTTCTTCCGTACCGGCTTCTGTCTCAAGCAGCTCGGTTATGCCCAAGATCCCGTTCATCGGTGTCCGGATTTCATGGCTAACGGTTGCCAGAAACAGGCTTTTTGCCCTGCTCGCAGTTTCCGCTTCCTCTTTCAGCGCTTTAAGCTCGGCATTATTCTTGGCAAGTAGCCGGTGCATCGTAATCAGTTCATTGTTCATGGCAGAAAACTCGGACAAAGCCTGTTCTTCCCGGTGTTTGCCTGCAATTAACTGTTCTGAAAGATTCTCGATCGTTACTCTCAGAACGCTGATTTCCTGTTCTCTGCCGGTCATTGTAGTATCCCGCCTTCTGTATCAGTTCTCCCGGCACCGGGTATCCGGAACAAGCTGTGCCGCAACCTCAAGCGCAGTCCCGGCATCGGGGGCGTACCCGTCTGCGCCAACCTTTTTCCATAAATCTCCGTCTATATTAAACGGCATTCCGCCGACTATAATTTTCAGCCCGTCCAGCTCCCTAATACTGCGGATCTTCTCTATCAGCCGGGCTACCTCTGACACATGAAAGGTCATTGTAACCGAAACGGCCAGCAGATCGGCAGGCTGCTCCATCAGATAGCGGATCAGGCTTTCCACAGGCATGTTTGAGCCTAAATAGAAGGTATTCCAGTCCTCCATTTCAAAAAAATCAGTCAGCATCCGCAGGCCGATTTCATGCAGCTCTTCTCCCACACCGGTTGCCACCAGCCTTTTGCGGCCGCTCTGCGTCTGAAGCCAGCGGGGGTAGAGCTGGGAGATAATACTCTGGGTGCATGCTGTACAAAAATGCTCCTGGGCTATTGTAATTTGTCCAAGCTGCCACAGCCGCCCGATTTCATACTGGCTCTGCTGGAAGATGTGCAGATAAATATCCTGGACAGGTATGCTGTCATCGTATAATTTCATTATGAATTCTGCAGCCTGACGCCGCTGCCCCTCCAGCAGCAGCCCGAGGTACTGCTCCGCTTCCCGGAAATACGGCCTGTCCGGCTGCAAAAACGAAGGTACACTTTCCTCACCGCGCATATGATACATGCCCATATCCAGGTAGCTCAGGATCAGCTCTCGATCCGGCGGCTTCACCTTTGTGCTGATGGCATCCTTCATCAATTCCAGATTGATCCGCAGATCCTCAGCCGTAATTTTATACTGCATGAGCAGTACTTTAAGCCAGATAATATAATTAATGAACAAAAGCGGACTTTCCAGCGACACGCTTTGTGCAAGGTACCGCAAATGATATAGGGAGTCCTGTCTGGTTCGTGCAATCCCGGAAGGACCAAAGCGCTGCCTTAAATCAGGCTGACGTTCGTATTGACGCAAAGTAACGTCTTCTGCAAGCTGCTCGGCTATCATTTTAAGGCGTTCTCCTGCATTTTGCTGATTAGTATACATTGGGTCACTCCTTCAGTATACGCACAAAAATAATGCTTATCTCCTATTATACCCTATTTCACAAGTCTACCGGAAAAGTCGCAATATTTGTCATATTTTAACCAATGCCTACAGTTTGCCTGGATCAAAAAGAAACCTGGTCCTATATAAGCGGCCAGGTTTCCTGATATTTTGCCTGTGCCGTCGTCAGACGGCTTCCTTTTAGCTGCTGATTATTCACGGCCGGCATTGCCTGCCGCAAACAATGTCTTGTAACGCTCCAGCCCGTTCACTGCAAGCTCTTGCAGAGGGACAAGACGCAGCGCTGCCGAATTGACCCGGTAGTGAAGCTTCGAGGGCTCCGGGCCGTCATACAGCAGCTGTCCAAGATATGCTCCGCTTAACCTGCTCCGCAGCACAGTCCGCGCTGTCCCGCCGCTTAAGTCTGCCTCACGGCGGATCAGCCCCGGCTCAAGCGGTGCAGTGAAGGACGGCCAGCCGGTGCCGGAATCGAATTTGTCCAGTGAGCTAAACAGCGGATCACCATTCAGCACATCGGTATAGATGCCATCACGGTGTTCATCCCAATATGCATTGTCATACGCCGGCTCTGTACCCTTGTTCCGGACAACTTCGTATTGCAGAGCTGTCAGCCGGGAACGCAGCTGATCCTCATCTTTGTGTCTTTGCCAGTGCCGCTGCAGAAAATCATCCCGGCCCGAGCCTTTGAGATACAGCTTGTAATCCAGCGGATGCGACTTATAGTAATCCTGATGCTCCGCTTCAGCCGGATAGAACGCTGCCGCCGGCAGAATCTCCGTTACAACCGGTCCCTTGAATCTTTTTTCTGCCTGAAGTGCAGCCTTGGAAGCCTCCGCCTCCGCCTGCTGCTCCGCACTGTGCACAAAGATAGCCGTCTTGTAGGAATGCCCGCGGTCCATAAACTGGCCGCCGCGGTCTGTCGGATCAATCAGCTGCCAATAAAGATCCAAGAGCCGCCGGTAAGGAAACAGCCCCGGGTCAAAGGTAATCTGTACCGCTTCTATATGCCCCGTCGTCTCCGTTCCGACCTCGGTATAAGTCGGGTTCTCTGTATGCCCGCCGGTATAGCCTGACACCACAGAAACAATCCCCGGCAGCTCGTCAAACGGCTTGACCATACACCAGAAGCAGCCGCCGGCGAAGGTGGCGAGCTCCAGCCGCTGCCCTGCTTGCTGTAATTCATTCATCCGGCCTGCCTCCCCAGTTGTTCAAAAATTAATATATGAACCCATTATAGCTGAATCTCTTTTTTGCCCCAAATGGACAGTACTTTAGGCTCGGCTGGTTTGCTTTACCCTGAGACCTGTATAATGGAGCAAACTGAAATGTATCGGGATGGAAGCAGGGATCAGAGATGGATTCAGGAAAAAATACAGATAATATAATACTCTGCACTGACCGGAATAACAGGCCCGGCTGGAGACCTGTCATTGCTATAGCCGGTGCAGACAGATACATGGATTATGATCTGCTGTTGTCTCTGATGGAGTGTTGCGATGTCATTGTGCTGGCTGGGAACAGAGCTTATAGCAGAAACGTGTACAAAGATCAGACAGATCTGCTCCCGCATATGCAGAGGCGGCAATGTGACCTGTTCTCCTTGCAGTCTGCCACTAGAGCGCTGCAAGGCGCAGACTATGCTATTTATCTGGCTCATTCTGTTATGTCGCAGGCCCGGCTGACACAGGCAAGCCTTGCCGACATGAGCGCCATACAAGCGGATATATTTGCCCGGTCAGCCTGCACAAACGGAATCAGGCACATTGTCTGCCTGAACGGACTTGACTCCGGGGATCTCCGTCACAAGCAGCACGCCAGCTCTCTGGCCAGCATGCTGGCGACGGAGCGGATTCTCAGCTCTTACGGGGTGCCTGTTACAACGATACCTACCAGACTCCCTGCCAGCTCCGCCGGAACGCACCCGGTTCCGGCGGAGCTGGCAAACGCAGGCAGGATGCTGCTTGCTGCGGTCGAGGCCGGCACCCGGCCTGACAGGCAGCCCGGCGCGCCGGACAAGCCGCCGGCCGGCCATACACACAAGCCGGCCCCGGACGTCCGCTCTATCCAGCGCGTAGTTCTGCCCGGAAATACGGATGCCGGCTGGACCGCCCGCTATTATCTTGAATGGCTGGGCAGTCTCCTGAAGCCGCTGATCCGTATTGATAATAACGATGACAACCTGCATCGTATCTGTCTGCGGGGCAGCCGCTGTGCAATCCTGGAATTGACTTATCTGTCGGAGCGGAGCAGCGCTGCAAGCACTGTCTACCGGATTTCCGGCGGTGTACTCACGAAGCAAATTTTCGCCTCTGAAAGCAGGCTGGAATTTCTGCAGCTCCCCGGCAGCCGCGAATGCATCATTGCGATTCATGACTACCTGCCTTCCCTGCCGTGGTATCTCTATAAGTACACGCAAGCCGGGGTTCATTTGCTTGTAATGGCTGCGTTCCGCAGGCATTTACGGCGAATGAACAGCCACCCTGACGACCTGCAAAAAGTGTTTGCTATGGGCATGCTCCAGGGCATTACGAAGACATGGGACAAGCTGGTAGAGTACCTTGAGACCATTAAAAAGATCAGGTAGCAGGGCCGCTTCACTTCCGGCTGCCAAGTCCATATACAGCCAAAGCAGCGGTTTTCCTGTTCCGGGAGGACCGCTGCTCTATTTTCACGCTCAGTTATCCTTCTCGTTGATATCCCACAGATCCTTATGCATCAGCCCCGCAAACAGGAGCAGGATGAGCGTCAGAATCATTACAAGTTCTCTGATCGTATTGGACAAGCTGTCGATATTATAGCCAAATACAATATTCAGCCGGCCCCACAACAGGTTAAGGCACAGCAGCGAAACCGTGCAATACGTTATCCATACACTCCGGAGATACAGGTTATACGTGCGGTTCGGCCCTTTTCCGATAAAAAATTTGCGGTACCGCAGTACATAAGCAGCAAACACGATAAAAACAGCTATTTCCAGCGTAATAAGAATCAAATCAACGATGACCATGTAAATCATCTCCTCTCTTGCCCAGGCCGTTTTGGTGCAGGTCTAACAGACTTTCCAGATCATTCATTTCATAGGCCTCCCGGATTCTGCCCAGGTTCTCAATCTCCCGCTTTACGGAGCTGGGCTTGATTACATTTTTCTTAAAAAGATCGAGGAGCTTCACTTGTTGACGACCTCCTCACTATTGGTTTTATCGGATTTCTCCCGCTCCCGGGTCTCCCGTTCAATTAAAAGCTTGACCAAAGAACGGTTATACTCGTTCAGCTGCTTCTCATTCTCCTCATCCCGTTTCTGGTAATTCTGAATGACCTTCTCTTTGCCGGCGATCTGCCTGATAGCCCAGATTAGAGCAACCGATAAAAGGACATTTAGCACGACTGAGCCGTTATTATTAGCGAACAGTTCAGTCAATGCAGTAAAATCCATCCATATCACCCCGTTTATTGTGGTCTGATTTCCTGTGGTCAGGGTAGTTTGTAACCGGGTGAACCTGTCCATCCCGAGGCCGCGAACTATAGGAGCTACTGCCGCAGGATCAACTGCTATACTCTATTCTTTCATTGCTAGAATGGTTTGGGTAATCCAGCAGAAATAAAATAAAGCCTCCCGCATGTCCAGATGGACTGCGAAAGGCTTAGCTTTTTGTGCGGGGCGGGGCAGGGCAGACTTCGGCTTCATTATTATAATTAGTTAACAGCGATCATCTCAGCCTGCTAAATTAGTTGGATTTTCGGCACTTAGTTTAACTATTTCCCGACATTTAAGACAACTAGTTGGATAAACGTCATCTATTTCGGACGGTCTACCGCTTCTGGAGCGATTTCGGGAAAATCAAGTAGCACTTTTCCACTTAGTTTCCCGGGAACGGGGTTCACCGGGGAATTAGATAGCGTTTTTCCACTTAGATAGATTTTCCCAACTCAGGCTGCGCTTAAAACAAAAAAACCTTGAGAAGCCTGTAAACAGGCCTCTCAAGGTTTCGGGTAAATCGTCTTACATCATGCCGCCCATACCGCCCATGCCGCCCATATCTGGCATGCCGCCGCCTTTTTCAGGCTCTGGCTTGTCAGCGATGACAGCTTCGGTAGTCAGGAACATAGCTGCTACGGATGCAGCATTCTGCAGCGCGGAGCGTGTTACCTTGGCAGGGTCAACGATTCCGGCTTCGAACATGTTCACCCATTCGCCGGTTGCAGCGTTGTAGCCGATGCCTACTTCTTCTTTCTTCAGACGGTCCACGATAACGGAACCTTCTTCGCCGGCATTCGCAGCGATTGTGCGGATCGGCTCTTCCAGAGCGCGCAGAACGATGTTAACGCCGGTTTTTTCGTCGCCGGTTACATCTACTGCTGCTACTGCATTATATACGTTCACAAGAGCTGTACCACCACCGGATACGATACCTTCTTCAACCGCAGCGCGGGTTGCGTTCAGGGCGTCTTCGATGCGCAGCTTGCGCTCTTTCAGTTCTGTTTCAGTTGCTGCTCCGACTTTGACTACGGCTACGCCGCCAGCCAGTTTAGCCAGACGCTCCTGCAGTTTTTCTTTGTCGAACTCGGAAGTGGTTTCTTCCAGCTGGGAACGGATTTGGCTAACGCGGGCATTGATGTCCGCTTTGTCGCCGCTGCCGTCAACGATTGTAGTGTTTTCTTTGGTTACGCGCACTTGACGTGCGTTACCCAGCTGATCAATGGAAGTGCTCTTCAGGTCAAGACCGAGCTTCTCAGTGATCACTTGGCCGCCAGTCAGGGCAGCGATGTCCTGCAGCATAGCTTCACGGCGGTCGCCGAAGCCAGGAGCTTTAACAGCAACAGCGTTGAAGGTTCCGCGCAGTTTGTTCACGATCAGCATAGCTTGTGCTTCGCCTTCGATATCTTCAGCGATGATCACGAGCGGACGGGCCTGCTGTACGATCTTCTCAAGCAACGGCAGAATTTCCTGTGTGCTGCTGATCTTCTTGTCAGTGATCAGGATGTACGGGTTGTCCAGAACAGCTTCCATTTTGTCCGTATCAGTAATCATGTACGGGGAAATGTAGCCGCGGTCGAACTGCATACCTTCAACCACTTCAAGCTCAGTCAGGAAACCGCGGGATTCTTCAACGGTGATAACGCCGTCCTTGCCCACTTTTTCCATAGCTTCAGCAATCAGCTGGCCTACTTCGTCATCAGCAGCAGAGATAGCTGCTACCTGAGCGATAGCCTGGGAATCTTCGATTGGCTTAGCGATGTTCTGCAGTTCAGCGACAGCAGCTTTAACCGCTTTGTCGATCCCTTTGCGGATAACCATCGGGTTAGCGCCTGCAGTTACGTTCTTTAGACCTTCGCGGATCATAGCCTGAGCCAGAACGGTTGCAGTTGTAGTACCGTCACCGGCTACATCGTTAGTCTTGGTAGCTACTTCTTTAACGAGCTGTGCGCCCATGTTCTCGAAAGCATCTTCCAGTTCGATTTCTTTGGCAATGGTTACACCGTCGTTAGTGATCAGCGGGCTGCCGAATTTCTTCTCAAGAACTACGTTACGGCCTTTAGGACCCAGTGTAACTTTTACTGCATTAGCCAGAGCATCAACCCCGCGGAGCATCGAGCGGCGGGCGTCTTCACTGAATTTAATTTCTTTTGCCATTAGTGTTAACCTCCTAAAAGTTTGTGAGCGTTACTTCTGGGAATATGCATCGAACAAACTAGCTTCGAAAGCATATACCTGCTTTGTGTTACGTGCGCTAAAACTTAAGTATATTTACCGCTATCCTTATAAACACTCTGCTTAGTCAAGAATCGCGTGAATGTCGCTTTCTTTCATAATCAAATATTCTTTGCCTTCGTATTTGATTTCGGTTCCGGCATATTTCGAGAAGATCACGCGGTCGCCTTCTTTAACTTCCAGCGGTACACGCACTCCGTCTTTCAGAGCTCCGCTACCTACTGCGATAATTTTGCCTTCCTGCGGTTTCTCTTTGGAAGAGTCCGGAAGCACGATACCGAAAGAAGTGGTTTCCTGTTGCTCGCTTGCTTCTACCAATACGCGTTCACCTAATGGTCTGATCATGAAAAATAGCCTCCTTTGAAATTATGTGGTTTAGCTTGAAAACAAAATTGGAATACCGGAGAATACGCGATTCACCCGGCCGGAACAACAATCGTTTGACGAAGCTTTTGCCTGCCAATTCCGTATGCTCCGGCAACGTTAGCACTCAACCTGCTTCAGTGCTAACAACAATTTTTATGATACTCAACTTGAAGCCGGATTTCAAGTCCTTTTACGTAAAATCAGATCCTTAATGCGGAAAAATATGGCTGACAGGGTTGTCTTTGCGCACACTCACATACATTCTATCCACCGGGAGGCAAAATATGCCTCCCGGTGCCCAAACCGGTCGTCACGCTATCAGTGATCTTCCTGCTTCACATAACGCGCCTCCCGCGCCGCATCCTCTGCCAGCTGTCTGCGGTAGACCAGCGCCGACAGAAACACACTGAACTCATATAGGACAAGCAGCGGGATCGTAACGAGAAAATCCGAGATAAAGTCCGGCGGCGTAATAACAACGGCAATAAACACAAGCGCAAAATAAGCATAACGCCGCATCCGGCGCAGCCGCAGCGGATTCAGAATCCGCAGCTTGGTCAAGAACATCACAATCAGCGGCAGCTCAAACAGCAGCGCCAACGGAATGCACAGGCTGAACATAAAGCTGAAGTACTCGGTAATTCCGTACGTCTCCTCCAGCCCCATGCTCCGGGTAATCGTGATGGTAAAGGACAAAGCCATAGGAAATACAATGTAGTAAGCGAATAAGAGGCCGAGTATAAACAAAACGGCAACATAAGGCACATATCGCAGCGCCGCACTCCGCTCCTCCTGCCGCAGCCCCGGGCTGATGAACGCCCACAGCTGATACACAATGAACGGCAGGGAGACGGCCAGCGAGACAGCCATAGCTATCTTCATATACATCCCGATGCCGTCCCAGAAGGAAAAGGCATGCAGTACAAAGCCCTGGGCCTGATCAGCATTAATCAGATACAGGTACACCGGTTTAGCCACAAACAATCCACCGATTAAGCCGGCAGTGAACACAATCAGCACATAGATAATTCTTCTGCGCAGCTCGGTGAGATGATCAACCACTGACATTTCTTCCGCTTCCAGAGACATGACTGACACCACCCAAATAACATATGTAGAATTCCGGCCCATACACGGCCTGTTACAAAAAAAAAGGGGGCGCCGCCCGGTCTGAAGCAGACTGAGAGAAACGCCCCCGCGTGGTAAATCTGTTATTCCGGCAGCTTCCGGTCCTGCGGAAGATCTGCAGCTAATGTCTGCGGGGCCGGCGGAGCAGGAGCTTCACTGCGCTTGGCCTGTTCCGGCTCATTGATAATTTCACGCGCCCCGTCCTTGAATTCACGGAAGGTGCGTCCGACCGCCCGGCCAAGCTCAGGAAGCTTATTCGGGCCAAAAAGCAGCAGCGCCAGGATCACCAGTAAAATAATTCCGGGAGCACCAATACCATTCAGCATTTGCTTTTCCTCCTCGCCCTTTGTCCGTTCATGATAACTTAAGCAGCAGCTTAATAATACCATAACTTATGTCACACATCCAACAGCTTTAGAGCAGTTTAGACGGTACACAGGCGGGGCCACCCTCAGCTACTGGCGGTATTGTCCCGTTACCATAAGCAGCGCCTCCGGCAGCTGATCCATGATGGCCGCCAGATTCTCATGCACACCCTTCGGCGTGCCCGGCAGATTGACAATCAGCGTCCGTCCGCGGATTCCGCAAATGCCGCGGAAAAGCATGACTGCCCGGTTTTTTTGCATAACTATGCTTCTCATCGCTTCAGACATTCCGGGCACCTCCCGTTCAATTACCCGCCGGGTCGCCTCCGGTGTGACATCGCGGATAGCCAGTTCGGTTCCGCCTGTCGTAAGTACAAGATCCGCCTTAAAGTAGTCGGTAAGCTCGATCAGAGCGGCAATAATCTCATCCTGCTCATCGGGTACAATTCTGACCTCGATAATCTCACCGCCGAGCTCCTCTTCCACCAGCTCGCGGATAACCTGGGCGCTCGTATCTTCCCGCTCGCCCCTGGACCCTTTATCACTTGCCGTCAGGATTGCTGTTTTCCACGCCATAGGTTGTTCCTCCCTCTAATGTTCTATGTAAGGAAGGCCGCAGTGTGCAGCCTTGCCGCACTTCTCACTTGCAGTGATTAAGCTTCCAGCTCGTAATCCCCGTTCTTTCCGCCGCTCTTGGAGACAAGCATCGTAGGTCCGATAACCATATCCTTCTGCAGCGCCTTGCACATGTCATAGACAGTCAGCGCCGCTGCCGAAACGGCTGTCAGCGCCTCCATCTCCACTCCGGTCTTTCCGGTCGTCTTCACGGTTGCTTCTATATAAAGTTCATCTTTGCTGTTATCCGAGAAGCTGATATCAATTCCGGTCAGCGGCAGCGGATGGCACATGGGAATCCAGTCCGATGTCTGCTTGGCAGCCATGATTCCGGCTACCTGCGCAACTGCCAGAACATCCCCTTTGCTGACTCTTCCGGACCTGATGGCCTCAAGCGTTCCAGGATTCATTATTACCTTGCTCTTCGCAGATGCTGACCGCTTGGTGATCTCCTTATCGCTGACATCCACCATCCGTGCCCGGCCCTGCTCATTAAAATGGCTAAATTCCATGCTGTCTCTCCCTCCGGCAATCCATGACGCCGTCTTCCGTAATTACCATGTCCATGTAAGCGTCATGATCATCCATGGGCACTTCCTCAACGATCTGCCGGCCGAAAGCCAGACCAATCCATAACGGATCCCTTCCTTGCAGCGGAGCCTCAGCGTCCAGTCTGGCCCGCAGACGGTCGTAATATCCGCGTCCGTAGCCCAGCCGTCCGCCCCGCCGGTCAAAGGCCAGTCCGGGTACGAATATAATATCCGGCCGGGGCAGCCGCCCCTCACTGTCTGCGGAAGCAGCTGCAGGCTCCAGTATGCCGTATGCTCCCGGTGCAAGCTCCTTCCAAGAGTTTACCGGATGCAGGCTCATCATTCCTGTGGCTTGTATCACACGGGGCAGCAGTACAGTGCAGCCCGCTGCCCAGGCGCCGTCAATCAGCGGACGGCTGTCCAGCTCCGAACGGAAAGGGACATAGGCAAGCAGTGTCTTCACATCTTCCCCAGCCAGCCGTTCCGCTGCATGCCTGCAGACCAGAGAAGACAGCCGCACTCTCTGGTCCTCCGGCAGTATGCTGCGTGCAGCGGCAGCCGCTGCACGCAGCTCCCGTTTCCAATCAGCGGGCCGGGCACTTTGGCCTGTCATTGCAGCCGCCTCCCGTTTGTTTTTGCCAGTCTTATTATCGTTTGTAAACTCAGTTTACCACTCTTCTCGCCGGTTCGCCAAGGTTGGATCATTTTCCTTGTTAGGCGAATCGGAGAAACCCTCCCCCTCGCGCCGCAGAAGCTTTTCATGTAAACTGTAGTATAAGCAAGATATACAGCCGGGCCATAGCGCCCGGGCGAATAAGCAAGGGCGGAGGGTTCAATCAGTATGCTTCTTCAAGCGACAGGAATTTCGAAATCATATGGTATCCAAAGCGTGCTGGACGGCATCAGCCTGCAGGTGAATGAGAAGGAACGGGTCGGACTGGTCGGTGTCAACGGGGCCGGCAAGTCCACCTTTTTACAGATTATCGCAGGTGAAATGTCCTTCGACAGCGGACAAATTCATAAATCCAAAGAGACGACCGTCGGCTACCTGGCCCAGAACAGCGGTCTGCAATCAGACAAAACCATTCAGGAGGAAATGCTGGCTGTGTTTGCCCCATTAATTGAAGCGGAGGCGGAGCTGCGGCAGATGGAGTCGGACATCGCCGACCCCAAGCTTGCCGATGATCAGAAGCGTTACGAGGATCTGCTGGAGCGTTACGCCAAGCGCTCAGACTGGTTCAAGGACCACGGCGGCTATGAAATGAATACCCGGATCCGCAGTGTGCTTCATGGTATGGGCTTCGGGGATTTTGCGCCGGACACCCCCATCTCCACACTTAGCGGCGGACAGAAGACACGGCTGGCACTCGCCCGTATTCTGCTCCAGGCTCCCGACCTGCTTATGCTGGATGAGCCAACGAACCATCTGGACATTGAGACACTGACCTGGCTGGAGGATTATCTGCGCGGCTATGCCGGCGGTATTCTGGTCGTTTCCCATGACCGGTATTTCCTCGACCGGCTGGTCACAACGATCGTCGAAATTGAACGCCACCAGTCCCGGCGGTACACCGGTAATTACAGCCGCTACATGGAGCTGAAGGCGGCGGAGTACGAGATCCGCATGAAACAGTACGAGAAGCAGCAGGATGAAATCTCCCGGATGGAGGATTTCGTTCAGCGCAATATCGTCCGCGCTTCTACAACCAAGCGTGCGCAGAGCCGGCGCAAGGCACTGGAGAAGATGGACCGTATTGACAAGCCAATGGGCGATCTCAAAAAGGCCAACTTCTCCTTCGAGCCTGATTTTATGTCCGGCAAGGAAGTCCTGCAGTTGCGGGACGTTGCCGTATCCTTTAACGAGGCATCAGCACCGCTGTTCCGCAATGCCTCCTTCGAGCTGCGGCGCGGCGAGACAGCTGCACTGATCGGGCCGAACGGGATTGGTAAATCGACGCTGCTGCAGTGCCTCACCGGCACCCGCCAGCCGTCCGCCGGAACCGTCAACTGGGGAGCCAAGGTCAAGATCGCTTATTACGATCAGGAACAGACACGGCTTAACCCGCGCAACACCGTACTGGAAGAGCTGTGGAGTGAATATCCGATGCTGGAAGAAGCACGTATCCGCACCATTCTCGGCAATTTCCTGTTCAGCGGCGAAGATGTCCTGAAGAAGATTGCTGCGCTGAGCGGCGGGGAAAAAGCCAGGGTGGCGCTGTCCAAGCTGATGCTGCGCGGCGCCAATATGCTCATTCTCGATGAGCCTACCAACCATCTGGACCTGGTCAGCCGTGAGGTGCTTGAGGCGGCGCTGATTGATTTTGAAGGTACCCTGTTGTTCATTTCCCATGACCGTTATTTCCTGAACAAGATGGCCGAACGTGTCCTGGAGCTGCATCCAGGCGGCATTGACCAGTATCTCGGCAACTACGATGATTATATTGATAAGAAAAAAGAGCTCGAGGCCATTGCCCTGGAGGAAGCCGGGCTGGTTGCAGCCAAAGCCGCACGGATTGCTGATGCTGAAGCAGCGTCTGCCGACAAAGGCAGCGCCTCCTCTTTTGAAGCGGACAAAGCGGCTAAACGGGAAGAGCGTAACCGCCTGCGGCGGATTTCCGAGCTGGAAGAAACCATTGCCCGCCTTGAGGAGGAGATTGCCTTCATTGAGAATGAAATGACAAAACCTGAGGTTTATCAGGATTATATGGCGCTTCAGCAGCATGAAAAGGATCTGAAGGAGAAGAAAGAGCAGCTTGGCCAGCAGTTTGACGAATGGGAGCAGCTCGCTGACGAATAATGTAAATGGCATTAAAAAAATATTTTTTAACTGTTCCAGATTTGTTCATAATTAGTTATCCACATGCTCATCCACAGTTTTCGTGTATAACCTCAAATAAAAAAAGCCCTTAGGGGGCTTTTTTTATGCATAAAATCAGCATTTCATTTGTCAAGCACTTTTTATCCACCGAATTATCCACATTATCCACATTTTCCACATAAACCTAACATCCAAAAACTCCACATCTGAGAGGTGCACGAAACAGGCGTTATTGCTGATTTTACACGGTTTTTACACAACAAAGGCGGAATATGTGGATAACGTTGTCCACAGCTTGACAAAACCAGCATTCGCTAAATTTCTACTTTTTCAGACAAAACACTTTATCGTGAGCAATTGCTTCTACACAGCTGTCTCCCCGGCTGTTTCCACGCGGGCGGAGAGCAGCGCCGCATTGCAGGCGGCCACATAGGCAATCCCGGCCGCCATCACTATATCCTGATGAATGGCTGTGCCTCTGAACTTGTCGCCGCCCCATTCCACCATAACCGCAGCTTCAGCCTGGGCCTGTTCCCCGCTGCCCAGCGAATGCAGCTCAAGGCCGGCGAAGCCGATACTTTCAGCAATCCCCAGGCCAATTGCTGAAATGACTGCTTCCAGCGGACCGCTGCCTGTGCTCGTGTAGGCTTCCTCCGTACCGCTCTGCAGATTGCGCACGGTAACTGCCGCCACCCGGCGCGGCGCGCTGCCGGCAAGCACCTGGACATCGCCCAGCTCATAGAATTGGGCCTGCTGTCCCGTCGTACTGCTGACCATGCGCAGCAGCTCGTCGTCGCTGACCGCTTTCTGGCGGTCTGCCTTCTCCTTGAAGGATTCGTAGAGCGCATCCAGCTCTGCCGCGTCCAGGGCAACGCCGTATTTGGCGGCGCGGTCCTTCAGCGCATGCCGGCCGGAGTGCTTGCCCAGAATAATCATGCTGCGCGGAATTCCCAGCCGTTCTGGGTCCATAATCTCATAGGTGCTGCGGTCCTTCAGCAGACCGTCCTGATGGATGCCGGATTCATGCTGGAAGGCATTCCGGCCGACGACCGGCTTGTTGAAGGCGATCGGGAAATGCATTGCCCCGCTGATCAGCCGTGAGGTATCATACAGCTTATCCAGCACAATTCCCGTCTCCGCACCAAGCACATCTCCTCTGGTCTCAAGCGCCATAACCAGCTCCTCCAAAGCACAGTTTCCGGTACGCTCACCGACACCGTTCACCGTTACTTCGATTTGCGTTGCCCCGCCTTCAATCGCGGCCAGGCTGTTTGCAACGGCCAGGCCCAGATCATTGTGACAATGGGCGCTGAAGCTTACATTCTGGCCGCCCCGGGCTCCAAGGCGTACCCGCCGGAACATCTCGCCGTATTCCTGCGGCAGCGCGTAGCCGACTGTATCCGGCAGGTTAATGATAGTAGCGCCCTCCTCAATGACCGCTTCAACCATTTCAATCAGATCATCGATTCCCGTCCGGGCCGCGTCCATCGCGGTGAACTCCACCACATCGCAGAACTGCCGGGCGTAAGCTGTCATCTCGCGTGCCGCCGCAACCACTTCAGGCCGGCTCTTCCGCAGCTGATGCTGCAGGTGAATATCCGAGGAGGAAATGAACAGGTGAATCCGCCGCCGCGCCGCATCCCGGGTCGCCCGGACAGCCGCATCAATATCCCCGCGGACCGCGCGGGCAAAGCCGCAGATTTCTACGCCCTGCACCTTGCGTGAAATGGTCTCTACAGCGGCAAAATCACCGGGGCTTGAAACGGGAAAGCCAGGCTCCAGTACATCCACTCCCAGCCCGGCAAGCTTGTGGGCCAGAACAATCTTTTGCTCAGGGGTCAGGCTCGCTCCAGGTGCCTGCTCGCCGTCGCGCAGTGTCGTGTCAAAAATCTGAATACGTTTTTTTACCGGAATAATCATCATGAACCCTCCTGAAATGTAAGTTGATATAAGCTGTTCTTCCACTGTACGGGGCACACGTCGACTTGCACCCTGCTTCTATTCCCGCCCACTGCTGCCGGCAGCACCCGATCCAAACGCAGTCAAGTTCCGGGCTTCAAGCCCGGTTAACTGCAAAACAACGCTAAATCCTCTGCATAACTTCTGATAAGACAAAAAGACCCGCCGTCTCTATAAAGAGACGGCGGGTCACCCCTCCGCGGTACCACTCTTTTTGACGCATCCGGTTCCTGATTATCAGGAACCGCAAGCTGCGTCCAGCTCACCCCATACTTGGCTTCACCCCTTGCAGGCAGGGTCAGACAAGTACAGGTGTCCGGTAACGGGGACTTCCGTGGCAGCGTACATCCTTCCTTCCGCCGCTCCGCTCCCGGGCGAGATTCAATGCTTCTCAGGTGACTGCGTCGCACCAACCCGCAGCTCTCTGTACACCTTCATCATCTACTACTCCCGTTCATCGCATTTAATCCTTATAAGCATACAAAAAAGCCTGCCGTCTCATTCAAGAGACGACAGGCTGTTCACCTTCGCGGTACCACTCTTGTTGATATCCCGGTTCACCCCTATCAGGCTTTCGCAGAATATCCACTCAACAGTCAGGCAAGATTATCCGGATGACATCAGCATCACCCTGCACTTGTCTGACCACCCTCTCACGGAGGTTACCCGTAGCCGGTGTACGAAAGGACCGGCATGCTTACATGCCGCTTAGTGTTCTCTTCCGGAAATGCATCCGGATGAAACATCCCGCTTCCACCGCTCCGCTCCAAGACGAGTTCAGGATTCCTTCGACTGCGTCGCACCTACCCGCAGTTCTCTTAACCCGGAATGACCTTACTGCTTCTCTTCATCGCGTTTAATGTTTTGAATTGGGTTGATTATACTCTTCCCGTTCCAAGGATGTCAATAGGCAGAAACGGACCACTGCTCCAGCGATAAGCCGGGATCGGCCACCATATCGAGCGGTGTACTGCCGTCATGACGCCATTTCACATAGGCTGCCGCACCGATCATCGCCGCATTGTCCGTGCAGTATACCGCCGGAGGAATGATCAGCTCAATGCCTTCCCGTTCACAACGGGACACCAGTGCTTCGCGCAGCCCTTTGTTGGCGGCTACCCCGCCGCAGAGCAGCAGCTGCTTAGCTTGGTTGGCTTTGACGGCGCGTACGGCCTTCTCTACCAGCACCTCGACCACCGACTCCTGGAAGCCGCGGGCAATGCCGGCCACATCCGGAGTCAGGCCTTTCATCTTGCTCTGGTTGACTACATTCAGCACAGCTGATTTCAAACCGCTGAAGCTGAAATCATACGAATTCGGCTCCAGCCAGACCCGCGGCAGGGCTACGGCCTCCTCCGCCTCGTGAGCCAGCCGGTCGACATGGGGGCCGCCCGGATACGGGAAGCCCAGGGCGCGCGCGACTTTGTCATAGGCTTCGCCCACTGCATCATCACGGGTGCGTCCGATAATCCGGAACTCCCCTTCGCGCTCCATGTTCACCAGCTCCGTGTGTCCGCCGGATACAACCAGCGTCATGCACGGATACTGCAGCTCCTTAACCAGACGGTTGGCATAAATATGCCCGGCGATGTGATGCGTGCCGATCAGCGGCTTGCCCCAGGCCAGGGCGAGACTTTTGGCGGCTACAACACCGACCAGCAGTGCACCGACCAGACCCGGGCCCTGTGTTACCGCAATGGCCGTAAGCTCCTGCGGCTCTACACCTGCCGCTGCCATTGCCTCTTCAATTACAAGTGTAATAACCTCCACATGCTTGCGGGAGGCAACCTCCGGAACAACACCGCCGAAGGCGCGGTGGGTTTCAATCTGGCTGGAGATGATGTTTGCCAGCACCTCACAGCCGTCTTTGACAACAGCTACCGAGGTCTCATCACAGCTCGTCTCGATAGCCAATATAAGTACAGGCGCAGCTGCGCCCGCTTCTGTATTCATTTCAGATCCACTCTTCCTTCCATCAGTCCCTGCTCCCCGTAAGCCGGCAGATCCGCCCACATAATCAGCGCATCCTCACGGTTGTCTGAATAGTAGCCCTTGCGGGTTCCCGCCGGATGGAAGCCTTTTTTGCGGTACAGATTCTGGGCCACCTCATTTGAAACTCTGACCTCAAGTGTAATTGATTTCATGCCGAGGAAGCCCGCCGTTTTCATCAGCTCATCCAGCAGCCGCTCGCCCCATTTGCGTCCCCGGTAAGCTTCCAGCAGTGCAATGTTCGTCACATGCGCCTCGTCAACAATGGCCCACATCCCGGCGTATCCGATAATGAGGCCTTCCCGCTCCATCACCATATATTTGGCAAAATGGTTATGCGTAAGCTCATTGCGGAACGCTTCCTCTGTCCATGGCATAGTAAAGGCCTCCCGCTCAATTACGAGAATTTCCGGGATATCTTCAAGCTTCATCAAGCGAAAAACAAGCTCATTACCCTGTTCTCCCGCTGGCTTAGATTCCATCATACGCGGCCTGTACTCCCTTCTCTGCTCCGGCGCAGATTGGCTTCCGCCTCGGAAAGCTGGGTATAGTTCGGGATTAACCCGTGGATATCATCACTGCCCGCAAGCAGCCTGGCCTCTCCCAGAAATCCTGCCCAGCGGCCCTCCAGTTCATATGGAACCGGCCGCACCTCAACCTCGCCGAGCAATGGCTCAAGGGCAGCATCGCTGCCATGCTGTGCAGTTTCGCCGACAAACCACACCGTACGAGGTTTGCCGCCCTCTGCCTCCGCCTGAATCAGCCGTCCGGCCAGGTGCTCTACCCAATCGGCCATCAGCCGGATCGCGTCCGGCTCCAGCTGCTGCGGCGCATCAGACCCGTCAGCTGCAAACAGCCCGGTATAGGCTTGTCCGCGGCGCGCATCGATCAGCGGCACAATCCAGTCCGGGCCGAAACCGCCGGCTTCCGCTGCCGCTGAAGCCGGCTCTGCCGCCAGTTGCTCCTGCGCGGCAGCATACCCGCCCCAAGCCAGCGCATGCAGGCTGGAAACGCCGGCAACCGGCACCTTCCAGGCCCAGGCCAGTGTCTTGGCCGCGGATACCGCAATGCGTGTTCCGGTGTAAGACCCTGGTCCGACACCGACAGCGATCCCCTTCAGCATCGATGCCTCAGTCCCGCTAGCCTGCATCACCTGCTCAATAATCGGCAGCAGATGTACGGAATGATTCCGCTCCCCGGAAGCATTAATCTCATTCAGCACCCTGCCGTCTTCTGTAACCGCAACGCCCAGGATGGCCGTTGCGGTATCCAGCGCCAAAAGCCGCTTGCGCGGCCCGTTATTTAAGTTCATCATCTTCGTTACCCCACTTCTGGATCAGCTCGCGGCATATTCCGCCATAAGGCTCACCGGCCGCCGTCACCGTAATCAGGCGTTCCTCCGGTCCGGCGTTCTCCATGTATAGATGCAGATGCCGCTGCGGCATCAAATCTGTAATGATACTGCTCCATTCCACCAGGCAGACTCCCTGCCCGTAGAAATATTCATCAAGCCCCAGCTCGTCCGCTTCCTGCGGGGAAATCCGGTACACATCCATATGGTACAGCGGCAGGCGCCCGTTGTATTCTTTGATAATAGTAAATGTAGGACTGTTCACAATCCCCTCTACACCCAGATGGCGTGCAAAAGCCTGCGAAAAAGCCGTCTTGCCGGCACCCAGGTCACCATCGAGGCCGATCACCATGCCCTCTGATGCCGCGCCGGCGATCGCAGCTGCAAGCAGCTCTGTTTCCTGAAGGCTGTGCGAACGGTACGTAAATACCGTTTCAACATTATTGTCCAAGCTGCAACTCCACCTTATATAGTATCCTTTTTAGACATGAACCGACATAGCATTGCATTACTTTTAATTATATCGGTATGCTACTTGTCCCGCAACAACCCCCTCTATTCCCTGACCTCTGCAGGAAGTGAGGAGCGCAGCTGCCGTTGTTTTTTGTCCGGGGAGTGACGGGAAAACAGGCTGTGCAGCACCATTCCGGCGATAATGACAGCAATGCCGGTCCAGGACAGCAGGGAAGGCAGCGGAGCGGACAGAATCAGCATTTCACCGGCCAGAGCGAACAGTACCTCAAGCGACTGGGTGGCTTCCACCGCAGCCATTCCGCTCATGCTGCTGCGGACCATGTCCGTAGCCCGGAAAAACAATACAGTCGCAATAACACCGGATGATAAAGCGACTATGACGGACTGTCCAACCTGGGAGCCGGAGGGCAGCCCGGTATCTGCGAAACCGATGAGCGATAAGATAATCCAGAACGGCAGGCTGGCCAGTGTCATGCCCAGAACACGCTGGAACACATCCAGCCGGCCCCCGCACAGTTCCATGGTCTTGCGGTTTCCAAGCGGATACGCGAAGGAAGCGATCAGGACAGGAATGATGCCAAGCAGCACCTGGGACGGTGCCAGTTCACGGGCATGGTCTGCCTGGAGCAGTACTACACCAGCCAGAATAATCAGGGACAGCCCAAGGCCGCGCAGCGGAATCCGCCCGCGTTTATAGACCAGTGCTCCTCCGCTTCCGGCTACCCATTGCCCGAAGAACGGGGCCAGGAGTGAACCGGAGATAATGGTAATCTGCCAGGTTCCGGCGGTCAGCCAGCCTGGTGCATAGGCAGCCGCGAAGCAGATTGGCGCGTAGAACAGGCCAAAGCCGACTGTTCCCCAGAGCAGCCAGGAACCGGGGCGCTCCTTCATCGCTGCCAGCAGCGGCTTCAGCCGGCCCCGCCCGGCGACAATCGCCACCAGAAACGGCAGCGTAAACAGATAACGCAGCGAGGCGCTCCAGGCCCAGCTTCCTCCTGACAGCTCCATCCGCCGGTTAAGCACAAAGGTCACCGCAAAAAACAGCGCCGAACAGACACCAAGTAATATAGGACGCACGCTCATCACTCTTTTCCTCAAATTCACCTCCCCAATATAGGAGCAGACTGCCGCAAGCGTCAACCCTTGTGTCAGCTGTACGGCAGCTCGAACTGGAGGAAGGCGGCCGCCCCTCTTCCCGAATGCAACCGGAGGTGCAAACATCCTGCAGCAGCACGCCAGTTAAACGACACAACAAAACAGAGCAGCCATTCCGTATCCGGACAACGCTGCTCTGCCACCGATAGAACCATTTTAAACCCGATAAAATCCGCTCGCCATCCGCATTGGCTGCACTCTGTGCAGTTAAAACGGGCTATTTTACCGTCACAAGTCACTTTAACTGTATTCTGTGCAAATGGAAGTCGGGATAATCATACTATTAATCATAATCTGCAGATTTAGTTGTACAAACTGCAGTGATCCCGGTGCAGATACCGTATCACGCTACTTTTAACTGCACAAATTGCAGCTATTTGCCCTCCTCCAGCCGCTCTACTCCCACTGTATGCGTGTTGGTTGGACGTGAGCCCACCTGCACTGTTGCCATACCGTTCTCCTCATCCACCCGCTCAATCCATACCGACTCCCCGTCCAGATGAACCGGGATCATCTCCTTGGAAGCATATATGTCCTTTGCCCGTTTTACGTCCATGATTTAGCTCTCCTTAAAGTTTGTATATTATCTGCACCATTTAATACCGTTCCAATCAGCCTGCTACACCTCATCCGCCTCCGGCTCACCAATCGTATCTTCAGCATCGAGATATCCGCTCTCCGGGCCAGCTCCCCAGTCATCCGGGTCGCCGACAATATTGGCCCAATCTACAACCTCGGCGGGAATATCCTGCTCCGACAGATCGTCCAGCCATTCCTTGCGTCCATTATCCATGTTCGCCCTCCCTCCGCATTATTCATACAGGACAAATACATGCCAGAATGGCAGCTCTTTTCAAATCCGGCTTTATTTTTTCCCAAGGCTCGCAAAAAATGCATCAGGGTAGAAACTGTGCCCGCACACCATACTAAACAGTAATTACATTATGGAATTTAGCTCGTACAGCACTTATCCAGCTTTTATTACTCAGGAGGCGATATCGATGCATACCGTTTGGAAAGGGGCCATCAGCTTCGGCCTTGTGCATGTCCCGGTCAAAATGTTCTCGGCCACCGAGGATAAAGACATTTCACTCCGTTACATCCATAAGGAATGCGGAAGCCCGCTGTCCTATGTGCGTAAATGTCCTGTATGTGAAAAGGAAGTGAACTGGGAAGAGATCGGCAAGGGCTATGAGTATGAAAAGGGCAAATTTGTCCTGTTCGATAAGGAGGAGCTGGAGCAGCTGACCGAGGAGAGCAGCAAAAGCATCACCATTCTGGATTTCGTGGATTTGACGGAGATCGACCCGATTTATTTTCAAAAAACCTACTACCTGTCCCCCGACCAGGCCGGCAGTAATGCTTACCGGCTGCTGATGGAGGCAATGCGCCAGACAGGTAAGATTGGTATCGCCAAAATTTCCATCCGCTCCAAAAGCAGCCTGGCGGCGATCCGGGTGCTGGAGAACTGCCTGGCGATTGAGACGATTTTTTATCCGGATGAGGTTCGCCCGGTGACACAGGTTCCGGGACTGCCGGAAGCAGGCCTGGTCAGCGACAAGGAGCTGGAAATGGCCAAGCTGCTGATCTCCCAGCTGTCCACTCCGTTTGAGCCGGCCAAGTACACCGATGACTACCGCCAGCGGATGCTGGATCTGATCTCGCATAAAATTTCCGGCGAGGAATTCCATATTGCCCCGGCCCGCCAGGAGAACAATGTGATTGACCTGATGGCCGCGCTGCAGGCCAGCATCGAGGCGGTTCAGCATATCCCGAGCGATCCCGGGACTGCTCCCGCCGCCGCTGCAGGCAAGCCTAAGACGGCTGCCGGCACGCGGAAAAGAACAGCCAAAGCCAGCGGCGCTGAAGCTGCAGCCGGAACTCCGGTCCTCAGCGAAGCAACCGGACCTATTCCGGTCATTGCCCCCAAAGCCAAACGGCGCAGTACAAAAAGCAAAGAGACCGTCTCTTAACGTGAACGGTCCAGCTCCCAAGGAGGCGGTTTGATGGATTTCAAGCTGAAGCCTGTTACGCCGTTTGAGCCTGTACTTGCTGCGCAGCTTCCTTCCGGCAGCCAGTGGATCGCCCAGATCAAGTGGGACGGGGTCCGTATGCTTTCCTATTACGACGGCGGCCGCATAGAGCTTGTTAACCGCCGGGGCAACCGGCGTACGATGCAATATCCCGAGCTGACTGTCCAAGACCGCTATTGCCGGGCAGACAGCTTCATCCTTGACGGTGAAATCATTGCCCTAAGCGGGGGCAAGCCATCCTTCCATGAGGTCATGCGCCGTGACGGCGTGAGAAGCGAAGCCGCCGTCCGGGCCGTGCTGCCGCAGGTTCCGGTGCTCTATATGGTTTTTGACATGCTGTACTGCAACGGGCTGTGGCTGCTGGATCAGCCTTTGTCCAGGCGTCAGCAGATGCTGCAGGATATGCTGCTGCCCCATCCCCATGTGCAGAATGTGCCAAGCTATACCGATCCGGTGCAGCTGTTTACCGCTGCCAGCAGCGGAGGGTTAGAGGGGATTGTCTGCAAAGACATCAACAGCACCTATGCCCTGGGAGGCAAGGATAAACGCTGGCAAAAACGCAAAATCATCCTGGACGTAACCGCTGTAGCCGGAGGGGTCACCTTCCGGGACGGCATTGTTAACGCCCTGCTGCTCGGCCTTTACGATGAAGAGGGCCGGCTGCACTATATCGGACATGCCGGAGCCGGCAGAATGACCGCCATGGACTGGCGTAATCTGACTGCACAGGCCCACAACCTGACCATGTCTGCATCGCCCTTTGCAGCAATGCCTGAGCGCAGCAAGGACGCGGTATGGATCAGGCCTAGCCTGGTGTTCAAGCTGCATTTTATGGAGTGGAACCCCTCCGGCACGCTGCGCCAGCCGGTCATCCAGACACAGGTAGATCTGCCGCCGGAAGCCTGCCGCCTGGAGCAGAGGGGCTGAGCATCATTTTACAGGAGGTGAGTCTGTATGCCGGCAACGCTTAAAGGCACAATTACCATTGACGGCCAGGAGCTTACCGTTACGAATCCCGAGAAGCCGCTCTGGCCGGAGATGGGCATTACCAAACGGATCTATCTGCAGAAGCTGGCCGCCCTTTCACCCTACCTGCTGACCTATTGCAAAAACCGGCTGCTGACCGTGATCCGTTACCCGCACGGCGTGCCCGGAATGTCTTTTTACCAGAAAAATGCCCCGCAGCCGCGGCCCGGATTTATCAGGACTGCCGTGCAGGACGGGATCGAATATATTGTGCTGCACGGCTTGCCGGAGCTGCTATGGCTGGGGAATCTGGCTGCGCTGGAGTTCCATCCTTCTCTGCATTACGCCGGAAGCAGCCTGCCCTGTGAATGGATGATTGACCTCGATCCTTCCCTGGAGGTGGAACCGCGCATTATGGAAGCCGCGGCCCTGGTCGGCGATGTGCTCAAATCACTGGGGCTGGCCTCGGTTCCCAAAACCTCCGGGGCAACAGGCGTGCAGATTATTGTCCCGGTGCAGCAGGGCATTACTTTTGAAGAGCTGCGCAAAACCGGACATTTCATCGGGCGATATGTCACGGAGAAGCGCCCCGATCTGTTCACACTGGAGCGCCTGAAAAAGCACCGCGGCGATCGAATATACTTCGATTATCTCCAGCACTACGGCGGCAAAACACTGGCTGCCCCTTATACTCCGAGGGCCCGTCCGGGAGCTACCGTATCCACCCCGCTTCTGTGGGAGGAGGTTGCCCGCAACGTATCACCGCTTGATTTTCACCTGCTGAATATTGAAGAACGGCTGAACCGCACGGGGGATCTCATTGCCAGGGTAGCACCACAGCCTGTAGGCGAGATTGCGGCAAAGCTGCCCTAACCTATCGTGATTGCACGACAGCATACAGACAGCAATAAGCCCGCAATGCCTCTAACCGGCTGCGGGCTTATCAGGCGTCCAGCTTACGGACGGAAGGTATTATAGATGAGAATTCGGCACAGCCTGCTGCAGATACCGGATTGATTGCTCTGACTTTCGTAAATATACCTTCCTTCGGTCAGCGCACCCGTTCCCCCGGATTACGCTAGTGAATGGATTTCTTTTTGAAGCGGCCGCCTTTTACATCATGGATGTTGCCGATCGCAATAAACGCGTCAGAATCCCAGTCTTCTACAATGGATTTGAGCTTTGCTTCTTCCAGACGTGTAATGACTACAAAGATCACTTTTTTATTTTCACCGGAAAAACCGCCCTCGCCATCAAGATACGTCACCCCGCGTCCGAGACGCTCCGTCAGCGCTTCCCCGATATCACGGAACTTGTCGCTGATAATCCAGACCGATTTCGACTGGTCCAGACCCTCGAGTGTAACATCAATCATCTTAAAGGCAATGTAATAAGCAATCAGGGAAAACATGGCGTTATTCCAGCCGAACACAAAGCCCGCTCCGGAAAGAATAAAAAAGTTGAAGAACATGACTACTTCTCCGACAGAGAAGGGCAGCTTCTTCGCAACCAGAATGGCCACGATCTCCGTACCGTCAAGCGATCCGCCGTATCTTACAACAAGCCCGACCCCGACACCCAGAATAACCCCGCCGAACACGGCTGCCAGCAGCGGCTCGACTGTAATCGGATTAACAGGATGAAGCAGCTGCGTCCCGACAGACATGATAATAACAGCAAATAAAGTGGATAAGGCAAAGGTCTTGCCGATCTGCTTGTAGCCGATAATCAGGAACGGCAGGTTGAGCAGGGTCAGCAGAATGCCGAGAGGAATATGAAAAATATGGGATAGCATAATCGAAATACCGGTTATTCCGCCGTCAATCAACTCATTGGGAACCAGAAATATTTCCAGGGCCACCGCCATCATCGATGCACCCAGCACCATCATAACCACCCGTTGGGCAAACCGCAGTCTGGCGGTCTTCAAGGATGCTTTCTGCGGCTTCTTCTGATCCTCATTCGTAAAGATTTGCTGGCTCACAGTCATAGAACTCCCCCTATAAATAAGTGTCCAAAGAATAACTGAAAGCATAAGGTTTAAGATATACTTTCTTATATTTCTTCTCGTACTTATATTATATCATAAAAGACGGTCAAATAAGGGATGGAACATATTCGCGCCTTAGAAAAGTTAAGGTTTAGTCCTATTTTTGGTCATAAAAGCGGAGATAACAGCTGACAAAGACCTTGAATCAACTTGACATTTCTGCCCCGGCTCATGAATTTATCAGGATCAATATACTCGCTGTGCTTCAAATCCTTCTCAAAAGCATCCGCCAGCCGGGTAACCATATCGGGGGCCAGCAGCACCGCTGTCAGCTCAAAGTTGGAATAAAAGCTGCGCATATCCAGATTGGCACTGCCGGCCGTCGCCAGCAGCTCATCAATAATCATCACCTTGGCATGCATAAAGCCCGCTGTGTAGCGGTAAAACTTCACTCCGGCGTCCTGCAGATTCTCAAGATACGATAAGGATGCAGCATAGACCAGCTTATTATCCGGTTTGGCTGGAATAATGATCCGGACGTCCACTCCGCTCAGCACCGCATTTTTCAGTGCCCGGCAAATTGTGGGGTCCGGTATAAAATAAGGCGAGGTGATCCAGATCCGCTTTCTGGCTGCCGCGAGTGCGCCAAAAAACATCTCCTGTGATGCATCCACCGCCCCGTCCGGCCCGCTGGCCACAATCAGCACAGACTCCTCCCCGCTGCATTGATGATCCGGAAAAAACCGCGGATGGCTCAGCCATTCTCCTGCCGCCAGCTTCCAGTCCTTCAGAAATACATACTGCAGGTCATATACTGCATCTCCCTCCAGCCTTAAATGTGTATCGCGCCAGTAGCCCATCTTGGGATCTTTGCCCAGATAGTCATCTCCGACATTCATTCCGCCCGTAAACCCGACCAGTCCGTCAACCACCATAATTTTGCGGTGATTCCGGTAATTGAACCGGCGCTCCAGCAGCGACACCAGCGGCGGCAAAAAGAAATGAACCTCCACACCGGCATTTTTCAGACTCCGGATAAACCTTTTGCTGAGCGCGTGACTGCCCAGGCCATCGCATAAAAGGCGGACCTTGACCCCCTGACGGGCCTTGCGGACCATGACATCCTGAAACTGGTCACCAATCTCGTCATCACGGAAAATATAAAACTCCAGATGGATATGCTCCCGCGCACCCTCCATCGCCTCCAGCATAGCCGCATAAGCAGCCCCGGCGTTCGGCAGGACCCGGCAGCGGTTGCGTCCGGTAATCTTCATATCGGTCAGTCCGGAAAGCAGACGGAGCAGACTTCCCCGGCCGGCAAATTTAGCATTTCCGCACTCCTCTGTTTTTTTGATGATTTTGATTTTGCTGCTGACATGGGTGCGGATTTCACTGCGCCGCGCCGGAGTGCAGCGTTTGCCGATTCTGCGTCTCTGCCAGTAATCGCGCCCCAGGAAATAATATAGCGCAAGACCTGCCGGAGGGCAGCAGAAGCTGAGGAATAACCAGGCCAGCGCCCTTTGCGGACGGCGGTATTCAAGCAGCAGGATAGCTGCAGTCTGCAGCACAAAAAGAGCCAATAAGAGTGCAATGATATTCAAACCGTCACCTCCAGGGATCACACCAGGCAGGTCCGGCAGCCTCAAGCTGCTGCTCCGGACAAACTGATTCTAGTACAGGTTTTGCCGTAACTCTCCCTCTTTATTCAGGCAAACCGTTGTCATGTTCATCCAAAAGCCGGAATACATAGAGTAATAGGACAAATCGGATGAGCCCGCTGATTACAGGAATGCCGGATTCACAGCCAAGTACAAGGCGGCTGTACAGCCGCAGAGAGGAGAAGCTATGAAAACCCAGCCAAAGGATAACCGGATTACCCTGCTCGTTGTCCGCGAAGCCGGACGTCCGGTCAGACAGCTTCAGCTGTCCAGGCCGCTGGCCCTGGCTCTTCCGGCCGCTGCCGCGCTTTCTATTTCCAGTCTGGTTACTTCCATGCATATTCATTCCTCACGCTCCATCGCAGAGCTGGAGGCTGAGGCCGCCTCCCTGTCGCTGGCCAATCTCCGGATGGAGGTTAAGGTAGCCGACAAGGATCAGACGCTGCAGCAGCTCCGCAGCCAGGTAACGGAATTGTCTGAAGAAGCCGAGGTGATCAAAGACAAGCTGAAAAGCGTAAGCGAGCTTGAAGCCCAGCTGCAGTCGCTGATTGATACAGAAGAAAATGCTGATTCAGATTCGGATTCGGTTAAGGACTCCGCTTCTATTTCCGGGATCAGCACAGAGCCGGCATCAGCTAGTGCATTCGCCGCGTACACAGCTGCAGCCCCGTCCATTAGCTACAGTGCAGCCAGACTGCAGTCCAGCCCTGCTGTCTCTTCCCTGCCTGCCGTCCGCTTCCGTCTGGGGGCGATTTCAGGAGCAATCAGCAGCACGGTAACCCCTCAGGTTGGCGGTGAATATATCGCCGTCTATCAGGATGACCCTCTTGGAATGGTTCAGGAGGCGCGGGATGACTACGCAGAGATCCGCAGCCTGCTGGATGAGATGCTTACCAGCCTTTCCGCCACGATTACAGAGGCAAAAGAGGTTCAACACGCAGAAGCCCAGCTTCAGGCCAAGCAGGCCCTTGCAGAAAAGGCCCGGCTGGCGCCGGCTGTTCTCTGGCCTACCCAGTCCAAAGTCATTACCTCCAGCTTCGGCTACCGCTCTGACCCCTTTAAGGGGGTCTCCGCCTATCACTCGGGAATCGATATTGCCGGCAGCATCGGCGACCCGGTTTATGCGGCCATGGACGGTGAAGTTACCGCATCCGACCAGATGGGGGCCAGAGGCAAGTATATTATTATCAAGCATGCGAGCGGCCTGGAAACCTGGTACATGCATCTGAACAGCATGGAAGTCTCTGCCGGGGATAAGGTCAGCAAAGGCGAGCAAATCGGTACACTCGGCAATACCGGACGCAGTACAGGGCCGCATCTTCATTTTCAGGTGCTCAAGCAGAATACAGCGGTCAATCCTTTAGGTTATGTCAAACCGTAGAACATGATATGAGGAGGTTATACTATGTGGAAGAAGCGTAAGCAGGCAGCGCCGTTCCGGTCAACCGATTCGCTGATCGGCCGCGGCGGCAATCTGGAGGGCAAGGTGCAGTGTGATACAAATCTGCGGATTGAAGGAAACTTCAGCGGTGAAATCCAGTGTCAGGGTACGGTTACAATCGGTGAACAGGGAACTGCACATTCCACTATCAAAGCAAGAGAAATTATCATTGCCGGAAAAGTGTTCGGAGACGTCACCGCCGACCAGCGGCTGACCATGACCGGCACCGGCCAGCTTCACGGCAGCATTATGGCCGGCACGCTGAGCATTATGGAAGGCAGTGTGCTGAACGGCTCTATCGCTACCGCCGAACAGTCCGCCGGCCTGCTGTCAGATGTTTCCGCCGGAGCACAGGTTACAGAAAAAGCAGGCAAGCGCAGATCCAAGCAGCAGGGTAAACGCGAAGCAGGCTAAGCGGGCAGTGCCCGCTTAGCCTCACTTTTTTTTGCATCAGATGCCCCGGTTATGCGGCTACGTCCCTTTTACTGAAGACAAACCAGGAAACGGCCAGGAACAGCACATAGTAGGCAGCCAGCACTGCGACCGAGAAACCTAGACTGACCCCGCCCGGACCTGTATCGCTGAGCAAATAGCCCCTCAGGTCCATATGGGTAAAGATCAGATACTTGGCCCACTCGAAGCGTTCAGGATTAAAAATCTGGACAAAAATATTTTTGGTGAACATGATAAACAGCGACAGACCGATCGCCAGCCCGCTTGCCCGGAAGACACTGGAGACCATAAAGGCAAGAGCCGCTGTCAGGAACAGCTCAATGTAGCGGCAGAGCAAATCCATCAATGAGTATTCCGCCGGGGTCCAGGACATCAGATTGGTTACATCAGAGGTATCCTGCCCGGAGAAAATGAGTGATGACGCATATCCGAAGGCAACCAGCACAGCGGTACTGAGCAGACTGAACAGGATCATCGAGATGTATTTCGAGAGCAGAATTTTGGAGCGGCTCCACGGACGGATCAGCAGCAGCTTGATGGTTCCCCAGGAAAATTCACCAGCCACAGCATCAGAAGCAATCACCACCGTAAAGATGGTATTCAAAAAGAAGGAGATTGTAACCGTCAGCTGAAAATTATCCCACACTCCAACCGGATCAGAATTGCTTGTAAAATAGATCAGTGCCGGAAACATTGCACTCATGAGCCCCAAAATAAACAGCATCACCCATGTGCGGACCCGGCTGTAAATCTTGATGTTCTCATTATGTACGAGAGCTGTAAACTCACCCAATGCCTTCACCTCCGGTAATTTCCAGGAATTGATCTTCCAGTGAGCGGGACAACGCTCTGATACTGTACACTTTGAAGCCGGCTGCCACAAGTGCCGCATTCAGCTCGGCAATCTCTTCACGTCCGGCCTCCAGGGAGACTCCCCCGCTCTTTAACACGCCCCGGCCAAGCAAGGCCAGTGCTCCTTCAGGATCATTAACCTCAAACAGCGTCTCCGTGACCGGCAGTACAGTATCTCCTACAGCTTTGAGCTGCTTGACATCCACCAGCCGGCCGTTCTGGATAATCGCTACGCTATCGCACATTAATTCCATCTCAGACAGCAGATGACTGGAGACAAACACGGTCGTTCCTTCCTCCTGGCACAGCCGCCGCAAATAATCGCGCAGCTCCCGGATGCCCTGCGGGTCAAGCCCGTTTGTAGGCTCGTCTAGAATCAGCAGTTTGGGCCGGTGCAGCAGGGCCTGGGCTACGCCCAGCCGCTGGCGCATGCCGAGCGAGTAGGTTTTGACTTTATCGTTAATTCTCTGGCCCAGCCCGACCAGCTGCACAACCTCATCAATCCGCTGCTTCGTAACGCCGGGTACCATCCGGGCATACTGGCGCAGATTCTGGTAGCCGCTCAGGAACTTGTACATTTCGGGATTTTCGACGATTGCCCCGATATTGGCGACTGCTTCTTCAAAGTGATCCTTGATGCTTCGTCCGCAGATCAGAATATCGCCGCGGCTGATCGAGATCAGACCAACCATCATGCGGATCGTAGTCGTTTTGCCGGCCCCGTTGGGACCAAGGAACCCGAAGATCTGTCCGGGCGGAATATCCAGCGTCAGATCACTGACCAGCGTTTTGGAGCCTATTTTTTTAGTCACCCCCATCAGGCTGGCTACAGGCTTGTTCGCTGATTCTGCTGTAAGTGGCATACCTTCACTTCCTTTCGTTTGTTTATAAAATGAAATGCTCATTGAACAAAGAAATATCCTGTTTTGGGATTAGTCGTGACTCCAGAGAATATTTGGACTTCCGGCCGCTGTTGTCTGCAGATTTCTTTATTTATATCGCTGCTTGCGGTGGAAATCCGCAGACTGCCTATGCTTCCGTAGCGAGCTTTTCTGCGAAAAGCTTTCAGGCGGACGCTACCGCTCCTACAGTTCCAAAATTCCCCTCCACCACTTTTCCCTTAACTTAATTTCCAAGTTCAAGCTATATAACCATTTCATTTTATATATTTTTCATATTACCACATCCTGCCTTTTTCCTGAAAACAGGGGGAAAAGGAAGAGCTAACCAACTATTAGACGATTTAATAGGACGGTAACACTGCATATATAAAAAATTTTAAAAGAAATCCCTTAATGGCTTAACAAACTTTAATTTAACTGCCGCCTTCCAAACCTGCCTAAGTAATGGATCCTTCCCTTTATTTTTGCTCATCCTGCCTACTTTGTGGATGTTTAATGGGATTTTTCCCTTTATTACCGCTCTTCCTGCCTACTTTGTGGATGTTTAATGGGATTTTTCCCTTTATTGCCGCTCTTCCTGCCTACTTTGTGGATGTTTAATGGGATTTTTCCCTTTATTACCGCTCTTCCTGCCTACTTTGTGGATGTTTAATGGGATTTTTCCCTCTATTACCGCTCTTCCTGCCTACTTTGTGGATGTTTAATGGGACTTTTCCCTTTATTCATCCAATCATGCAGTTTGGGCTGAGCAGACAGGTCTGCTTTAATTTAGTTAATCCATTACCAGCTGTTTATCATGGATGGAGGGATAGCATCATCTATACCGGTATAAAAAAGGGCTGTATCCTCCGCCAAGCGGAAGAATACAGCCCTTTACTCTTTATTACACCAAGCTGCTTAACACAGCAGGTTTAATTTAGCCTCCGACACGCGCAAGTTCGCGCATATTGGCTTCAAAAGCAGCCATCAGGGCAGCTTCGCCGGTCAGGCCGGTCTGCTCCACCTTGCGGATCTGCTCAAGCATCCGTTTGTAGTCCTTCGGAATGACACGGATGAACTTAGGCAGGGCAGCTTCCCAGCTGTCGAGAATCCGGCCTGCAACAGCACTGCCGGTAAGCTCAGCATGGCGCGAGATCAGCTTGTGCAGCTCGGCTGCTTCGTCAGCCTCCTCAACACGCTCCAGCAGAACCATTTCCAGGTTGCAGCGTTTGATGAAGCTGTTCTCCGGATCATAGACATAGGCGATACCGCCGGACATCCCTGCCGCGAAGTTGCGGCCGGTCGCACCCAGTACGACTACGCGGCCGCCGGTCATATATTCACAGCCGTGGTCGCCCGCGCCTTCAACAACTACGTTCGCGCCGGAGTTACGCACAGCAAACCGTTCACCAGCGATACCGTTGATATACGCTTCACCGCCGGTTGCCCCGTAGAGCGCCGTATTTCCGATAATGATGTTGTCTTCTGCAGCAAAGGTAGCCTTAGGTGACGGCTTGATAATCAGCTTGCCGCCGGACAATCCTTTACCTACATAGTCATTGGAGTCGCCTTCGACCGTAATCGTAATTCCCTTCGGCACGAACGCTCCTAGACTCTGTCCGGCAGAGCCGGTGAAGTTCAGGCGGATGGTATCATCCGGCAGCCCTGCCGCTCCGTATTTACGGGTCAGCTCACTTCCCAGGATTGTACCTACGGCACGGTTGACGTTGGTAATCGGCAGCGATACCTCTACCGCCTGGCCGGATTCCAGCGCCGGAGCAGCCAGATCGAGCAGCTTCGATACATCGATTGTCTCTTCCAGGCCGTGGTTCTGGAATTTGCTGCGGAAGCGTGTGCTTCCTTCCGGCATAGCCGGAGTGTGCAGCAGACTGCTCAGATCAACGCCTTTCTTCTTCCAGTGGTCCGAAGCACGTACAGCATCAAGACAGTCAGTGCGTCCTACCATCTCTTCGATGGTGCGGAAGCCAAGCTCTGCCATGATTTCGCGCAAATCCTGGGCTACAAAGGTCATAAAGTTAACGACATGCTGCGGATCGCCGGTAAAGTTTTTACGCAGATCCGGATTCTGGGTAGCTACGCCGACCGGACAGGTATCCATCTGGCAGACGCGCATCATGATACAGCCAACCGCTACGAGCGGCGCTGTTGCGAATCCGTATTCTTCCGCTCCCAGCAGGACTGCTACCGCGAGGTCGCGTCCGCTGAGCATTTTTCCGTCGGTTTCCAGTACAACACGGTCACGCAGATTGTTCAGCATAAGCGTCTGGTGAGTCTCGGCAAGCCCGAGCTCCCACGGCAGACCGGCATGGCGGATCGAGTTCATCGGGGAAGCCCCGGTACCACCGTCATAACCGCTGATCAGGATAATGTCGGCACGGCCTTTGGCTACGCCGGCAGCAATCGTTCCGACACCCACCTCGGATACCAGCTTCACGTTGATGCTGGCCCGCGGATTGGCGTTCTTCAGATCATAAATCAGCTCTGCCAAATCCTCGATGGAATAGATGTCATGGTGCGGCGGCGGCGAGATCAGACCTACACCTGCTGTAGAACCGCGTACTTCAGCTACCCAAGGGTATACCTTACGTCCCGGAAGTTGTCCGCCTTCACCCGGCTTCGCTCCCTGTGCCATCTTGATCTGAATTTCATCAGCGTTCACCAGGTAGTTCGAGGTAACACCGAAGCGTCCCGATGCCACCTGCTTGATCGCACTGCGGCGGGAATCGCCGTTAGCGTCAGGGATAAAGCGGGCCGGGTCTTCCCCGCCCTCGCCGGTGTTGCTCTTGCCGCCGATGCGGTTCATTGCGATAGCCAGTGTCTCGTGAGCTTCCTTACTGATGGAACCAAACGACATGGCACCGGTCTTAAAGCGTTTCATAATCGATTCCGCCGGCTCAACTTCATCCAGTGGAACCGGCTGGTTCACGGATTTGAATTCCAGCATGGAGCGGATCGTCTGGTGCTTCTTGGTCTCACCCTGAACGAGTGCCGCATATTTCTTGTACAGGCTGTAGTCCCCGCTCCGCACGGAATGCTGAAGCAGATGGATGGTCTGCGGATTAAACAGATGATCTTCCCCGTCACTGCGCCACTGGTAATCACCGCCGGAGTCAAGCACCTTGTCATTGCCGTCCTTCTCGGTGAAGGCACGGTTATGATGAGAAAGTGCTTCAGCCGCCACTTCTTCAAGGCCGATCCCGCCGATACGGGAAGGCGTCCAGGTAAAGTAACGGTCCACGAATTCTGTGCTCAAACCGACAGCTTCAAAAATCTGTGCGCCGCGGTAGGACTGGATTGTGGAAATGCCCATTTTGGATAATATCTTAACTACGCTCTTCGTTGCAGCCTTGATATAGTTCTTAACAGCCTTCTCATGCGAGATGCCGCGCAGCAGACCCTGGCCGATCATGTCGTCCAGACTCTCAAAAGCAAGATAAGGGTTAACAGCGCTCACACCGTAACCGAGCAGCAGCGCGTAGTGATGCACTTCACGCGGCTCGCCGGACTCCAGCAGGATGCTGACCTTGGTCCGTGATCCGGAGCGGATCAGATGGTGATGCAGGCTGGATACAGCCAGCAGCGCCGGAATAGCCGCATTCTCACGGTCTACGCCGCGGTCAGACAGGATAAGGATATTGTGGCCCTTGGCCATTACACGGTCAGCCGCCTCATTCATGCGCTCAAGGGCGATGCGCATACCTTCGGCCCCAAGCTCAGCCGGGAACAGGATCGGAATCGACATCGACTTGAAGCCGGCACGGCGGACGTGGCGGATCTTGGCGAAATCCTCATTGGAGAGGATCGGCGAATCCAGGGAAATCTGCCGGCAGCTCTCCGGCTCAGGCTTCAGCAGGTTGCGTTCCGGACCGATTGTAGTCGCGGTGGAAGTAACCAGCTCCTCACGGATGGCATCGATCGGCGGATTGGTTACCTGCGCGAACATTTGTTTAAAGTAGTTGTATAGACGCTGCGGACGGTCCGAAAGCACGGCCAGCGGGGCATCATAGCCCATCGAGCCGACCGCTTCGGCGCCGGTGGAAGCCATAGGCTCCAGCACCTTGCGCAGGTCTTCAAAGGTATAGCCGAACGACTGCTGCAGCTGCTGCACATTGTCATGCTTAGGATTCGGAAGCTCAGGCGCTTCAGGAAGCTGATCAAGACCGATCAGATGCTCATCCAGCCATTGCCGGTAAGGCTCTTCAGAAGCGATTTGGGCTTTAACCTCCTCGTCGGAGATAATCCGTCCCTGCTTCGTATCAACCAGCAGCATGCGTCCCGGTTTCAGCCGGTCTTTGTATAGTACATCCTCTGCCGGAATATCAAGCACTCCCGCTTCCGAGGAGAGAATAATCATATCGTCTTTGGTTACATAATAACGCGCCGGACGCAGACCGTTACGGTCAAGCATCGCACCGATTTGCACACCGTCGGTAAAGCCCATTGCGGCAGGTCCGTCCCACGGCTCCATCAGGGTGCTGTGGTATTCATAGAACGCCTTCTTATCGTCGCTCATAGTCTCATGGTTGCTCCAAGGCTCAGGTACCATCATCATGGCCACATGCGGCAGCGAGCGTCCGCTGAGATAAAGGAATTCAAAAGTGTTATCGAACATAGCAGTATCGGAACCATCCGGATTCACAATCGGCTTGATCTTGCCCAGGGATTCCCCGAACATTTCACTCTTGAACAAGGACTGGCGGGCATGCATCCAGTTCACATTCCCCCGCAGCGTGTTGATCTCACCATTGTGGATCATGAAGCGGTACGGGTGGGCACGTTCCCAGCTCGGGAACGTATTGGTGCTGAAACGGGAGTGGACGAGGGCGATTGCCGACTCCAGCTCTTCATTCTGCAGATCGAGGTAGAACTGGCCGACCTGCTCAGTTGTCAGCATGCCTTTGTATACGATCTTGCGGCAGGACATGCTTGGCATATAAAAGGATTCAGCCTCTTCAACACCGCCGTAGCGGATAGCGAGCTCTGCACGCTTGCGGATTACAAACAGCTTGCGCTCAAAGGCCAGCTCATCAGCAAGGCCTGCCGAACGGCCGATAAACACCTGGCGTACATAAGGCTTGGCAGCCTTAGCGGTTTTGCCCAGCATTTCATCATAGGTGGGAACATCACGGTATCCCAGCACCACCTGGCCTTCTTCAGCAATAATTTCGCTGAGCAGAGCTTCATGACCGGCGCGGATCTCCTCGTTATGAGACAAAAAGATCATACCCACGCCATATTGGCCCTGATCCGGCAGCTCAAAGCCAAGCTTACTGGCTTCACCGGCAAAGAAACGGTGCGGAATTTGCAGCATAATGCCGGCTCCGTCACCGGAGTTCGGCTCGCTTCCCTGTCCACCGCGATGCTCCATATTAAAGAGCATAGTCAAAGCGTTGCTTACGATATCATGGGAAGGTTTACCTTTAATATGGGCAACAAAGCCCATGCCGCATGCATCTTTTTCGAACTGGGGATCATAAAGACCTTGTTTGTTGGGCAGTTCAGTGTGTCTCATCATACGCAACCTTTCTATTCTAAAGTTGTACCTAATTCTCAGGAAAATGTTACAAGGAAATTCTTAATAATTATTCAATCCAGATTGGTTATATAAGTTTATCATCGACCTTACATCAGTGCAATTTAAAGTTTTTTATGAGTTTGATTAACATTTGTTTTTACGGTACAGCTTTACTGAGCAAAAGTGTAAAAAAACTTTATAGTGCATAATTATGCATTTTGAATGAATAAGCCCTTATACATTGAAACCGCTTCAACCGGTTTTTATTTTCACTTTCCACCCTTTTTTTTAGACTTTCCCGCATATGAAAATGCAAAGGACGCCCCTGCAGGGGCGTCCTTTGCTGCGTTTGGTACATTTCCGGCAAACTCGTTATACAGTCAACACTTGTTCACTTTTTACAGTAATTTCATTCTCCTGGCTGCGGGTCATGAAGTAAGTGAAGGTCAGGGCCAGGAATACTATCCCATAAATGGCCAATACTCCCGCATCGCTCCACATTACATCGTAATTACCGGTGGAAATTGCTGCCTTAAATCCGCGGACGCTGTAAGTCATCGGAAGCAGCGGGTTGAAGAACTTCATCCAGCCGGGAATCAGCTCCAGCGGGAAGGTGCCTGCACTGGTTGTCAGCTGGAAGATCAGGATCACGATGACAACAAACCGTCCAGGCTGATCCAGCCAGGTTACAATCGCCTGGATCATCCACATGAACGAAATGCTGGTTATGAAGGTAAACGCGTAGAACAAGGCTACGTTCTGTACCTCAAGGCCAAGGCCGTACAGTACAATAACTGCTGCCATCAGCGACTGGAGCACACTCATCATCGAGAAGGTCAGCGTACGGCTGATGAAACGGTTGAACCGGCTGGCACCCGGAACTTCGGAGCTGCTCATTGGAATGACCAGCGTGCAGATCAGCGCGCCTACAAACAATCCGAGCGACAGGAAGTAAGGAGCAAAGCCTGTGCCGTAATTCGGTACTGCACTGACCTTCACTTCTTCAATCTGTACAGGCTGTGCGAACATGGACACCAGCGCATCCGTCTTGTTCACGGTGCTGGTCTGGGAAGCTGCGTCTCCAAGCTTCGAAGCAAGCTCGCCGGAGCCGGACTTCAGCTCGTCGAGGCCGTCCTTCAGCTGGCCTGCACCGTCGCTGAGCTTCTTCGAGCCGTCCGCCACCGAGCTAAGGCCGCTGCTCAGCTGGCCTGCGCCTGCCAGCAGCTTAGAGGTGCCCGCCTCCAGCGCTTTGCCGCCGTCAGCCAGCTTCGCTCCGCCTGCGGCTGCTTCGTCCAGCTTCGCGCCGAACTGCTGCATCCCGGCCGACAGCGTGCCGCCGCCGGTTTCCAGCTTCGCTGCGCCGGCCAGGAGCTGCTGCTGCCCGGCCAGCAGCTGCGTGCTGCCTGCATTGAGCTGCTGCGCACCTTCATGCAGCTGCGTAACCCCCGCGTCCAGCTGCTGCGTTCCCGCCTGCAGCTGGTTCGCGCCCTGCACCAGCTGGCCGTGGCCGCTGTGCAGCGAGGTCGCGCCAGCCAGCAGCTGCTGCTGGCTCTGATCGAGCTGCGCTGTGCCCTCGGCTACAGCAGCGCTTGCGGCCAGCAGCTTCTGCACATCTGCGCTTGCAGCAAGCTGCGGGTTCGACTTGGCCAGCTGCTGCAGGCCGTCTGATACTGCTTTGGCAGCGGCGCTAACCTTCGCGCTGCCTTCCTTGGAAGCCTGCAGGCCGGCTTCCAGCTTCGCACTGCCTTCATTCGCGTCCGTCAGTCCGGCCGCCAGCTTACTGCTGCCGTCCACAACAGATTGTGTGCCGGCCGCAAGCTTCGCTGTTCCGTCTACTGCCGACTGTGTACCGGCCTGCAGAGCCTTCGCTCCGGCTTCAGTCTTCTTCAGGCCTGCGCTAAGCTGCTTGCTGCCGTCCGCAGTCTGCGTTACGCCGGCCTGCAGCTTCTTATGTGCGGCGGACAATTGCTCAAGTCCGCCTGCCAGGGCGCTGCTGCCGCTCTCCAGCGCTGCGGCACCGGTATTAAGGGCGGTTACGCCTTCGGTCAGCGGAGCTACACCCTCTACCAGCTTGCCGGTGCCCTCAGTCAGCACAAGCAGATTATCCTTCAGCTTGAGCGCACCGTCATCCAGCTTGGCCGCGCCGTCAGCAATTTGCGTAGCTCCGTCACCGGCATCGCCGAGCCCGTCAGCGATATCCGTAATCTTATCGAATACAGAAGTCGTATAGGCTTCTGTGATTTTGGCAGAGACTTTAGTCTTGATATCCTTTACGGCAGTTCCGCCGATCTGACCGGCCAGGAAGTTATAGCCTTCATTAGGCTCATAAATGATTTTGGCCGGCTGCGGATCAGCCTCCAGCAGCGTCGTTGCGCTGGCAGAGAAGTCCTCCGGAACGATAATCGCCATGTAATACGTATCATCGTCCAGCCCGGCCTCAGCCTCGGCCCGGGTTACGAAATTCCACTTGAACCCGTCGGTTTTTTTGAGCTCCTCCACCAGATCACTGCCGGCGGTAAGCTGGGAGCCCTCGTATTCAGCGCCTTTATCCTCATTAACTACGGCAACAGGCAGCTCATTCATTTTACCGTACGGGTCCCAGAATGCCTTGAGGAACAATCCGCTATACAGTACGGGAATGAACAGGACGACGAACATGGGAATCAGCACCTTGGGATTTTTCAGCGCCGCGCCCAGGTCCTTAAAAAAGACGGATAAAGATTTCATTCTGGTTCTCTCCTTATAATCATATGCTCTTTTTATAATGCTATAATTCTCTCTATCTCCGGGTACTGCTGAATTGCTAGCCTGATGAAAGTTGCAGTAACACCAGATGACCATTTTCCCCATTCGGTCAATCGAGAGCAAAAAAAATTAACTTCACCTGATGCTACAAACGCTCAAGATGTTACGAATGCTCACGATGCAGCACCGCCTTCAGGGAAAGCGGACAGCCTGTGCGCCATTCCCTCATCAGCAGTTCAATGCTTGCTCAGCCAGGCCATCTGCCAAAAACAAATGAAAATAATCCTTGATCTGCTCCTTGCTCAAAGGTACATGCACCTTATTAAGCTCAGCAGTCAGCACGATGTACAGCCTGAACATTACTATAGATACGATCTTGGAGTCGCACGGCTTGATCTCTCCATGCTTTATGGCCTGTTCCACCTCCCGTTCCAGATATTCCAGCACTACGCTCTCAAGCTTGTCGAGCCCGTCACCGGCCTGCGGCGTTCCGAAATCGCGACTTTCCTGGGAAAGCTTGATAAACAGCTCGTGTTCGCTACGAAATTCAAGCAGTGCATCCAGTACCCTGTGCAGGTTATCAAAAAACGGCTTATCCCGTCTGATCTCCCGCTCGGCGATATGCTTCATCTCGCTAATGACATCACGCAGAATCTCATCAAACAGCTGCTCCTTGTTCGTAAAAAAGGTATATATCGTACCTTTCCCGACATTGGCAATCTTTGCGACCTGATCCATTGTCGTTGCCTTATAGCCGAATAATGAAAAACATTTCGTTGCGGCCTGAAGCACCAGCTGCCTTCGATCTACCACAGCCACCTGTTATCCACTCCCTTTCCAGTAAAAATCGCTGCCACCTCGACTTGACCATTTTACTAATCCGGTCATTCGGTCAAGATCCACTTTATCACTTTCGCTTATAGTTGGCAATACCCTGCCCGCTTCTTTATTTTTATTTTTTGCAGTGTTTTAACTTTCCATTTACGTCTTATTTGTATAATGTGAGAAAAGAAGCTAATTCCCTTGTATAATGTAAGAGGAACTTTTACCCGAGGTATCTCGTATTCGATCTAAGAAGAGAACCCGCAATTCTACCCATGAAGGAAAGTAGCAGGTGAACTTATGCGAAAGAAAAGAGTACTGCTGTTTTCGGAAGGCTTCGGCACGGGCCATACAGGGGCAGCCTATGCTCTGGCCGAAGGAATCAGACTGCTTAACCCGGACGTTCAATGCCGGGTCATTGAGCTGGGCAAATTCCTGAATCCTACGGTTGCGCCTTGGATTCTTTCTGCTTACCGCAAGACAGTCAGCAGCCAGCCCAGACTGGTCGGCATGATGTATAAAACCCAATATCATAAATCATTGAATCGGCTGACCCGGGCAGCACTGCACCGGGTTTTTTATACTCATGCCAAAAAGGTGGTGCAGCAGCTCAAGCCCGATCTGATCATCTGCTCCCACCCGATTCCTGCCGCCGTCATCTCCAGGCTGAAGCAGCAGGGGCTCAATATCCCGCTTTACACTCTGATTACAGATTATGATGCGCACGGCAGCTGGGTGAATCCCGAGGCTGACCGTTATCTGGTCTCCACCTTACGGGTCAAATCGATCCTTACCGGACGCGGAGTTCCGCCTGAGCTGGTCACAGTCACCGGTATACCGGTACATCCCAAGTTCTGGGAGCGTTCTAACAAAACGCTTCTGCGGAAGGAGCTCGGGCTCGCCGATATTCCGACAGTACTGATTATGGGCGGAGGCTGGGGGCTGATGTTCGGGGGCGATGTCATGGATTCGCTCACTGCAAGAATGGATCAGATTCAACTGATCTTCTGCATGGGCAGTAATGATAAGCTTGTTGCCAAAATGCGCTCCACCCCCCTGCTGAATCATCCCAATGTGAAAATTCTGGGCTACAGCAGTGAAATTAACAAGCTGATGGATGCTGCTGACCTGCTGATAACGAAACCGGGCGGGATGACTTGTACTGAAGGCCAGGCCAAAGGAATCCCGATGCTGTTCTACAATGCCATTCCCGGCCAGGAGGAGAAGAACTGCCAGTATTTCGTGGAGCTCGGCCTTGCCGAGGTGCTTGATTCACAGGTAGTGGACAAATGGTTCTCCCTCCTGCTGCGGGAATATGCGGGGATCGAGGAGCAGCGCAGACGCCGGCTTGCCCTGGAGCGCCAGCAGCCGCACAACTGCGCTTCCACTGTACTGCAGCTGCTGGGCAAGACCGCGGACGGTGCAGCTGAGCTGCGGAGCGCCCGGGCCCAGGCCCGGACAGAAGAGGCTGTTTATGTTACACCCTGAACATTCAAAAAACCTCCAATCCTGCTAATGCAGAGTTGGAGGTTTTTTGGTTGTCTGCAGTTTGCCGGGGCCTTTATTTATAAAAGGTATGATTGCCGATGGTCTTGGCATAGGTACGGGAATGATGAACAGTCAGATCCTGGGCCAGCTGCAGCGACAGGAAAAAGTACGTATCGTCCGTAACCTCCTTCACTCCGGAAAGAGCGGCATTGACCGCTTTGATGCTGTCCTCGTTCGGTGTGACACGTTTAAGACGCCCGTTTGCTACGGGGCTGAACTGGCTTTTCTGATAAATGACCTCATATATAGTGTCGGGATAATTGGCTGACCGTAGCCGGTTCAGAACAACGTTGGCGACTGCCACCTTGCCCTGGTACGGTTCACCCTCCGCTTCTGCCATTACAATCTTCTGCAGCAGTAGCAGGTCTTCTTCGGATACGGCGTAGCTCCAGGTTGCTTCCGCTTGCTGTTCCTGGCTTAGTAGCTTTGTCCGGGAGAAGAACAATTTAAGGGGGGGATTGTGCTGAGATGCCGTGCTCACTTTGTTTACGGTCTGACTCCCCTTGGCTGCCGCCTGCTTAAGTGCTGTCTGCACTGCCGGCGGGGCCTTCATCAGAGTAGCTTTGGGCTGAACGGGCTGTTTTACGGCTGCCTTCGCAAGCTTCAGCTTGTCAGGACCGAACCATTCCGCCTTATGCTTGTCCTGCCAGTAATGGCTGAGACCAGCTGCCGATGTATAAAAAACAGGGGTATTTATAACGGTCCTGCTTATCCTATATGCGGTAGCCGATTGCTGCTGATCTGTTAATGCTGCGGCTGCGGCATGGCCTGCTCCGCCTATTGAATCCAGTTGCTGTGTATTCTGTCCTTCTGTAATCACGCCGGGGCTAAACAGGCTTATCGCTGAGAAACACACTAGAATTACGCCAACCAGCAGCGCGATACAGCGGTTTTGTTTAAAAATCTCCATCACTTACCTCCTAGTTTACGGCACATTCCTATTGTATGTAACCGAAAATGGAAGCTTTGAAAACTTTCTTGTCGATTTTAGCTTAGAAAAATGTCATTTTTCCGATCATTTCATACATAGGAATGGCATGCATTCTAGTAGCATACACCACAAAAGCCTCTACCGTCCAGTCTTTTACCGAACAATTGTTCTCTATATTATCTCTCCGGCTTCGCAAATCCCTGAGCAGTCCGGCGCTGAAAGCGCGCTCATCCCGGTATTTCCGGGCAATGGTCAGATGAGGGGAATAGGTTCTTTTTTCCTCTTTGAACCCGAGCGGGGAAGTCGCAGAAACGATTTTTTGCTGCAGCTTCTGCAGCTGCTCTGTTTCACCTGAAATCCCTGCCCACAGCACCCTTGGCGACTCCTGAGCACCAAAGGTTCCGAAGTCCCCGAGACGCAGCTTGAAGGGTTTCTGTCCGGCAGAAATTTCCTCAAGGGCAGCCAGCAGTCCGGGAATTTCGGCAGCCGGGGTGTCACCCAGAAACTGGAGGGTAATATGATAATCATCAGGATATGTCCATTTGGCGAACTTCAGCCTGGCGGACAAGGCTGCGGCTTCCTGTCCCAGCAGTTCAGCCTGCTCCTCAGGCAGCTTTACGGCTATAAAGAGACGTTCAGTATCACGGCCAGTCAAGCGGTTTTCCATATGAATTTCACCTTTCGGGGCAGATTTGTTATCCTTATTGTATACAGGATAGCCCATTTTACGAAAATTGCATAACGGGAGGGAACCATCATCACTAAATCCATCGTTTGTTTACAGCCGCTTACTTCACAGCAGCAGGAGACCATTCTCGCTGCCGCTCCGGGTTATACCCTTACACTCGGAAATGCCAAAAGTCCGGATCTCGATCAGCTTGCCCGTGCGGAAATTGTAATCGGCTGGGGCAAAGGCATAGCAGATACGCTGCTGCAGCCGGATTCGCCGCTCCGCTGGGTTCAGACCTGGTCTGCCGGCGTGGAGAAGCTGCCCTTAAAGCGGCTGGAAGAGCGCGGCATCCTTCTGACGAATGCCAGCGGGGTCCATGCCGAGCCGATCACAGCCGTTATTATCGGGTTCATGCTGATGTTTACCCGCAATTTGCACACCGCGCTGCGCAATCAGCTGGAACGTAAATGGCATTCTGACGGTAAAGAAAGCGAGCTGACCGGTAAAACCGTTGTAATTGCCGGTACGGGCTCCATCGGCAGCGAAACGGCCCGTATCGCCAAGGCCTTCCGGATGAATACAGTCGGAGTCAGCCGTTCCGGTAAAGCCGTTGACGGATTTGATAAGGTCTATACCGCTGACCGGCTGCAGGAAGCAGCAGGAGCAGCTGACTTTCTGGTCAACACGCTGCCCCTTACCGATGAGACGCAGGGGCTCTTTAATGCAGATTTGTTCAATGCCTGCCCGCAAGGAGCTTATTATATTAATATCGGACGCGGGGCAACCACGGATACGGAAGCTCTTATGTCTGCGCTGAACAGCGGACAGCTCGCCGGAGCCGGCCTGGATGTATTTGACCCTGAGCCGCTGCCTGCGGATCATCCTCTGTGGGGCATGGAGCAGGTCATTATCACTCCGCACTGCGCCGGTACAACAGACCGTTATGCCGACCGGATTACCGGGCTCTTTACGGAGAATGTACAAGCTTATCTTAAGGACGGCAAGCCTTCCCGCAATCTGGTGGACTACAGCCGCCAATATTAATACCGTTTAGACTTTCAGCCGGATTTCCGCTGGCCGGCTTCCTATTGAATACAGCCTCAAAAAAGGGGATTCCCGCAGCCATTATTACCTGGCCGGGAATCCCCCTTTCATTATCTGCCGCTGGTCATCGTTATATCCGGAACCGCGTAACGGATTCCTCCAGTTCAACCAGGCGGCTGCGCAGCTCGCCGATGCCGGCCGCTACTTCACTGGTTGCCTGCACCTGCTCATTGGCCGAGGCTGACGTCTCCTCGACCCCTGCTGCCGACTGCTGGGCGAGTGCCGAGATGTGCTGGCTGAATTCATTCATAGTCTCACTGGCGCCGGCCATTCTCTGGATATCGCCGCCCATATCTTCAATCGTGCCGGCCATCACAACCACTGACTGGTTGATTTCAGCCAGGGCACTGCCGGTCTCCAGAATCTGCCGTCCGCCTTCCTCGGTCTTCAGAACACCTTCCCGCAGCTGCTCAACCATTTCTCTGGAATCCGTCTGAATCCCCTGCGTGATGCCGGTAATTTCGGATACGGTCTGCTGTACATCCTCCGAGAGCTTACGCACCTCCTGGGCCACAACCGCAAAGCCGCGGCCGCTGTCTCCGGCTCTGGCCGCTTCAATCGCCGCGTTGATCGCCAGCAGATGGGTCTGTTCCGAAATATTGCGGATCGAGCCGACCAGCCGGAAGATCCCTTCGTTCTTCCGGTTCAGCTCCTCTACCGTATCCATTGACTGGGATACGACCTCGGCGATCTGTTCCATCTGCGCCACCGAGCTTTCCATCAGCGCTCTGCCCCGCTCACCCCGGGTCCGCACCTGACCGGAATGCTGCATCAGCTCGTTTCCTTTTCCGGCAAAGTCACTGATCAGCCTGTTCAGGTCTTCCACCGCCTTGGAAGCCTCTACCGCTGATTCCGCCTGGCTGCCGGCCGCATTGGCCAGTTCCTCCATCGTAACAGCAATCTGGCTGCTCCCCTCCTTGGTTCCTGACACCGTGCGCACCAGCTCTTCGCCCTGCTCGGCGATGACTCCCGAAACATTACGGATCTGTCCGACGATTGTAAGCAGCGTCCGGTTCGTGTCATTAACCGTTTTGGCCAGCCGTCCGATTTCATCCTCGTTCCGGATTAAAGTGTCCTCTGAGGTCAGATCGCCTTCCGCGATCCGCTGCAGGTGGGCAGTTACCGTTTTGATCGGTCTGATGATGGTCTTGCGGATGACCATATTAATCAGGCCTATTCCTGCCAGGACAAGCACAATGATTAAGCTATTGACAATAATCGAGGTGTGAAAGGTTTCCTCTGAATGCCGGCCTTCCTGCTCGGCATCCTCCTGGCTGTATTTTACCAGCGCCTCCAGATCAATCTGCATGGCATTAAAGGCTTCGATTCCTTTTTTGGAGACCTCCAGCGCCAGCTCCTCATTCCCTTCGTTGCTGAGCTTAATGGCCTGATTGTTGATCGTCATATATTCTTCCCATTTGTCACTAAGGCCTGACAGCTGCTCCGATCCTTCTTCACCGGCCAGCGACGCTCTGTACAGCTTCATCACATCGGCGACTTTACGGATAACCTGATTTCTTTGCTCTTCCAGCTTCGCCTTTTCTGCACTGTCTGTATTGAGAATGTGCTGCATGCTGAGCGCCATAACATGCTCTGTATAGTAGTTGATATCATGTATCTGATTCAGCGCCGGTATCGAATTTTCGATGATATTTCCGGTGTTTTTCTGCATATTATACATTTGATAGAGAGAGATCCCTCCGATCAGCAGTACCAGTACTGCTAAGGCTGCGTAGCCTGAGGCCACTTTAGCCCCGACACTTTTTTTTCTTGCCCCCATGACCTTTTGTAAAGTACCTTTTGTCTGCTTTAAAACGGAGTCCATGCGCTTCCGCTCTTTTCCCACAAATATGCCTCCTCTGATCTCAGAAACTTTCCACGCAATTCCAACCGGTTGCTTTCATTTTCACAAACGGGCAAAACGATACATTACTCTCTATATTTCGGCAGGAATTAAAGATATTTTTAGATAATGTCATGTATTCCAAGAGGATTGTTCCGCTTTATTTTTCCCCAATAAAAACCGGGCTCCGCGAGGGAGTCCGGGCTATAGATCGGCGTTAATCCAGATCGTAAATGGAGCCTACCTTCAGGCCGTACAGCTCATTGTATATTTTTTCGGCAAAAGCATCCGTCATTCCGGCGATGTAATCAATCACCATATGCTCCCAGGTCCAGATCGGCTTCTGCTGCCGCTGGTCCTTCTCAAAGCGCTGCAGCCAGTCGCTCGGGATAATCGCCTTGGAGGTCGCGGGATCATTGAATGCCGCCCACAGCCGGCGTAGAATCCATTCACTGCGTTTTTGCAGGCGCTGCACGCGCAGATCGCGGATCATGGTGACCCAGGCGAAGCTTTTGAGCACGCTGACCGTACGCAGCATATCCTCGTCCTCGATGCCTTCCTTGATGAACGTGACCTTCTTCCAGTCCCCGTCCTGAATAACCCCAAGGCTGGCGACAAACGTGCTGACCCAGTAAGCCTTCACCTCGCGGCGTGTGCGGGAATAGTCATTTTCGCAGGTCGGCATCTTGTCCATCCAGACGCGGAGAAATTCGCTCAGCACCGCCTCCACTTTGATATGAATGGCTTCAGGCTGCCAGCCCTTCCAGAAGGCATCCTCCAGCGTCGTAATCTTCTCCACAATCAGCCGTTGGATATAGCTATCGTGCATGAAGTGCTCATGGACTTCGATTTTGCCCGCCTTGATTCCGTCTTCCAGATCATGCGCCGAATAGGCGATATCATCGCACAGGTCCATCAGCTGGGCTTCGAGCGTCTTCTTCCCTGCCGGAACCCCCCAGTCCTTGCGGATCTCCGAAATATAATCCCATTCTGACAGATACAGTCCCTTTTTCAGCACCGTACCGGGAAAAGGATACTTGTTAATCCCCAGCAGCACGGCATCCGACAGGTTCAGCCCGTCGATATTCTCGCGTTTCTCCAGAAACATGATCAGCCGGAAGTTATGCGCATTGCCTTCAAAATGCTCATACTGCCGTTTCATATTCCCTTCAATTGTCTGCTTCTGTACCGGGCCTGCGCCTGACTTCAGCGCTTCCTCGGCTGTTTTTTTGACTATCAGCTGCTCAAGGATGTTATCCAGCACTTCTTCACCCTTATGACCGAATGGCGGATGGCCAAAATCATGGGCGATCGCTGCACACTCCACCACCTCAGGATCAATGACAAGCCCCGGGTTGTCCGCCTGTCCGGTTTCTACCTCGGGATAGGAACGCAGCAGGCTTTTGGCCGCTTCCCGGGCAATCTGTGCTACTTCGAGCGAGTGGGTCAGACGGGTCCGGTAATAATCGCCGGTTCCGGCGCCGAATACCTGTGACTTGCCCTGCAGCCGGCGGAAGGTCGGTGAATGAATCAGGCGGGAATAATCGCGCTCATAAGCGGCTCTTGACGTTTCCAGACGGGTAATCTCCGGATATTGCCTGTGCTCTCTTTTCTCAATTAGTGTCATATCCGCTGCCCCTATCCATGTTCTGTATTTAGTAACTCATTATAAGTCATTTCCGGCAAAACTTTCACTCTAAAATAGAAAAAACGCCGCATTCGCCAGCTGTGAATATTTCAGCACCGGGATGGAGCATTCTAAGGTCAAAACGCCCGTTTGAGTTCACGGGTCCGGTATGGAGTGAAACTGACAACCCATGAGAAGATTCCGCCGAATGTCTGCCGCACTACTTACTTTGTCGATGCTGCTGGCCAGCTGGTCAAGCCATGCTTTTGCCCGTTCCGATATCAAAGACCGCCAGTATCATGAGCAAAAAGGCGATATGATCTGGGAAGTGCCGGTCCGGCAGAAAGTGATCGCCCTAACCTTCGATGATGGTCCCGACCCGACTGACACTGCCAAAATTCTCGATGTGCTTGAGGAATATAACGCGAAGTGCACCTTTTTCGCCATCGGCAAAAAAATCGCCGCCTATCCCGAAATTGCCGGCCGGGTTATTTCCGAAGGCCATGAGCTGGCCAATCACACGTATAATCATGTGTATTTTAAACGGCCCATCTCGGTAGAACAGGCCATGAAGGAGCTGAAGCAGACGGAGGACGAGATCGTAAAGGTTACCGGCCGGCACAGCAGCCTGTTCCGGCCGCCGGGCGGGATGTATGATGAAACGCTCGTCAATGTATCGAACCGTATGGGGCTTAAGCCTGTACTGTGGTCCTGGCATCAGGATACACGCGACTGGGACCGCCCGGGCGTCTGGAATATCTCGAACAAAGTCATCAAGAACGCCCATAACGGCGATATTGTGCTCTTTCATGATTATGTTCATGGACAGTCCCAGACCCGTGAGGCGCTGCAGATTATTCTGCCTGCCCTGGAGAAGCAGGGCTACCGGTTTGTTACTGTTTCTGAGCTTATCGGATTGTCAGCCTCCGAGAAGGCGGAGGATGGCAGGCAGTTCGCCTATTAGGGCCCGCTCCGCCTTCTGTGGGTTCTTTAATTGCACAGGCCCGCAAAATAGGGTAGTCTTGATCTATTCATATAAGACTTGATGAGCGCTGCCGCAGTGCACCTCTAGGAGGCTTTATCCCATGTCCGAGAACACTTCCTATACAACCGAGGAACTCGCCCGGCTGTTGAAGATTTCCAAATTAAAGGTATATGACCTGATCAAAAAAGGTGAGCTGCCTTCCTACCGCGTCGGCAAGCAGATGCGGGTGGACCACTCGGATCTGGAGGCCTATAAGCAGAATTCGCGCAGCAGCGGTACATCTGCAGCTCCGCAAAGCGCTGCCCCTGTCCCTTTACAGACAGGCACGCCGTTTGTTCTGCCGCCGGCCACCTTTTCCCCGCCGCTTCACCTCCCCCCGTCTGCATCCGGGACGGCGAAGACTGCTGTAACTAACATTGTGATTACCGGGCAGGATATGTCGCTTGATATTCTGGCCACCCATCTGGAACGCAATCTGCCTTCTTCCCGGCCCCTCCGTTCCTACGCCGGGAGTCTGGACAGTCTGATCGCCATGTATCACGGCGAGTCTGATATCGTCAGCACCCATTTGCTGGATGGGGATACCGGAGAGTATAACCTCCCGTATATCCGCAAGCTGCTGGTCGGCTTCTCCTATCTCGTCGTACACATGCTGACACGCAGCGCCGGTTTCTATGTACAGCAGGGTAATCCGCGGAATATCTGCAGCTGGCAGGATTTACAGCAGCCGGGCCTGAAGCTGATTAACCGTGAGCGCGGCTCCGGCGTACGGGTGCTGCTGGACGAGCAGCTGCGGCTGCACGGAATCTCCACAGCCGGACTCAGCGGCTATGAGACCGAAGAGAACAGCCATCTGGCTGTAGCCGGCCGTGTGGCCCGCGGGGAAGCCGATGTGGGCATCGGCATCGAAAAGGCCGCCAAGATTATTGACGGCCTGGAATTTATTCCGCTGATCCGGGAACGTTATGATCTGGTGATGCTCAAGAAGCCGGAGAATGAACACTGGGTTAACGCAGTGCTCGATATTCTCCGCTCCCCGGCCTTCAAGAACGAGCTTAATTCGATTCATAGCTATGATCTTACAGGAACCGGCGAAATTATATACGAAACTTAGATCCCGGATGCATAAACCGTAAAAACTCCGGCTTTGCCTGACCGTACAGGCAAAGCCGGAGTTTTGTTTGTAAACGTACTGTTTGGATATCAGGAACGGCGGTTAACGAACATCAGCATGAGTGCTGAAATAACGATGATGGAAATGACCCACATCCAGGCGAGCGTCATATTGCCGCCGTCAACAGCAACATAAATAGCAGTCGGCACAGTCTGGGTCCGCCCCGGAATGTTTCCGGCCACCATGATGGTAGCCCCGAACTCGCCAAGCCCGCGGGCGAAGCCCAGCACAAAGCCGGCAGCCAATGCACGGCTGGCTAACGGCAGGGTAACGTACCACAGAACCTGCAGCTCGCTGGCTCCCTGAGCACGCGCAGCATTCTCAAGATCCCTATCCACTTCCTCAAAGCCGGCCTTGACTGTACGGTAGACCAGCGGAAAAGCAACAACTACAGCCGCAATAACCGCTGACCCCCACGTAAAGAGAATCGTCTGCTCTGTAAAACGTTCATACAGCTCACCGATCCAGCTCCTGCGTCCCAGAATGACCAGAAGCACAAACCCGACTACGGTGGGTGGCAGGACAAGCGGCAGCATCAGTACAGTCTCCAGCAGACTGTAGCCCGGGAATTTCCGGCCTGCCATCAGCTTGGCCACGCAGGTAGCCAGAATAAATACAATAATACTGGTAATAACAGCGATTTTGACTGAAAGCCAGACCGGGGCGAAAAATTCAGTCCAGTTAATCTCCACCCGCTTTCACCCCGCTTATCTCTATTCTCAATTAATTGGCCAGTGAAAAGCCGTAGCTTGTGAAGACGCTGCCTGCTGCCTTGGTCTGAACATAGTTATAGAAAGCCTTAGCTTCTGCCAGATGATCAGATTCCTTGATAATACCTACAGGGTAATTAATAGCCTTATGTACATGGCCGCCTACAGTAAGTGCGATCTTCACCTTATTGGAAGTAAGGGCATCCGTCTTGTACACGAAGCCTGCATCTGCATTACCTGTCTCTACATAAGAGAGCACCTGGCGGACATCCTTGGCAAACACCAGCTTGCTTTGCAGTGTATCCCATACATTCTTGGCAGTCAATGACTGCTGGGCATACTGGCCGGCCGGCACGGATTCAGGCTGGCCGACGGCCACCTTTTTGAAGGCCTTGTCAGTAAGCTGTGTAATAGTAGTGATTTTTGTTTTGGAGTTCGAAGGAACAACCAGCACCAGCTGGTTCTTTAAAAGCTGTTTCTTCTCAGTAATCAGTCCGCCGTCTACAAGCGCTGTCATCTGTTTGTCACCGGCAGAGAAAAACAGGTCGGCCGGCGCGCCTTGTTCAATCTGCTTCTGCAGGGTGCCTGATGCACCGTAGTTAAATACAAGGTCGATATCCGGATGCTGCTTCTCATACTGAACCGCAATTTTGTCCAGGCTGTCCTGCAGGCTGGCTGCTGCGGATACGATAATTTCCGTTTTCTTGGCTGCCGCCTCTGTATGGCCGCCCGCTGCCGCAGATACCCCCGTTGCCAGCAATACCGACATAACAACAGTCGCTAATTTCTTGAACTTGAACATTTGTGATACCTCCCAGAATTGCATCTAATATATTTTGATGTTATTCTAGCATATACTATTTTAGTTTACTATCGTTTAGTTATGTTTGTTTATATTTAGACATAATTAGTATATGTTATGGAATTAAACAAAGGTCAAATTCAACAATGAAGTTTAGCCATCTGTATAAAGGGCTTAAAAATCCAGGATGGATCAGGTACGACTCCTGCCCGGTCCTGGATTATCTGTAAAGCATCAGCCATTGCTCCATATGATATCTCAGCACATCCCTATAATAGAAGGGCTCGAGAATTTCGGCCTCCTCCTCAAACTTCATCAGCCAGCGGACAAAAGCGATATCCTCCTCAATAGCCACTTTAAAATGCATACAGCCGTTTCGCCTGTCCACCCTGCTGGGCTTCACCGGCAGTTCTTCATACTTCAGCCGTTCCATCATCCGCTCAGAGAATCTGATTCTGAATTCAATCTGCACACTGTCCTGATTCAGATTCCATTTCTGTGACATGAAAGCCTGCAGGTCAAAGCGCTCTTTGGAAAACCAGTTGTCCAGCAGGTTTACGTTGGAGAAGCCGTTAATCTGAAAAGCGCGGATCCGGCCAAACCGCTGACAGGCACCGATCAGGTAGATCCGGTTCTCTAGCGGAACAAGGCAATACGGATCAATCTGCAGCCCCTGCTCCTCCTTCCCGTTCTCATAGTAGTCTGCCTGCATGCTGCGCTGCTTCATTACAGCAGACAGTATTTCCGTAAGAAAAACCGGCTGCTCAAGCTGCATGGGATGCCGGTCCGCACCGGGCTGCCAGGCCTCCCTTTTCGCACTTTCCATCGTTTCTTCCCTTTCCGCATTTCGTTTATATTGCGCAGCCATTATTTTTTCAAAGGCCGTTTCAAATTGGGCAGGCAGCAAAGGCTTGATATCCTTCATAAGGATACGCAGCTGCGCAAATGCAGCCGCCTCAACATCCGTAAGATCTAAAGGGTACAATGCAAAATTACCGATAAAAGCATATCCCTTCCCATGTCCCAAGTGGGTAACCGGGATATGCATGGCGCTGAGCGCATCCATATCCCGATAAATCGTTCTTTCGCTGTTGCCGCAGCGTTCCGCCAGCTCACGCGCCAGAATCCCAGGTTTTGCCTGCACTAACGTGATGATGCGCATCAGCCGGATTAATCGGTCTGTCATTTTTCAGTTCCCCTTGATATATGGTAAAATAGACCCATTATTTTATATAAATTAGTTATATTTATCCATGAATGAGAATCTAATAACCGAGTCACAAAAAGATAATAGAACTATTTTACTACATTACCACATTTATATATTGCATAATCTGTACAGCGACTTATTGAACTTCGGATGAATCTATTATGTATGTCGTAATATTGCTTATCCGGCTGAAGGTCTGCTGTCCGTTTTTCCCTTAACGTAAGCAGCGGCATTATGCTTCAAGCTGCTTATAGAGCACTTCCGCCTCCTTCACCAGCTGCATATCACCTGAACGTGCTGCCAGCAGCAGCAGTTTGTCCGCCTGCCTGCGCAGCCTCTCCGACAGCACCGGATCGGTACTGTAGCTATTTAACAGTGCTGCCTCCTCCAGCACCTTCACTATCTTCAGCAGTTCCAGATGCTTCTCAACATGAAAGCTGCTGTCCAAAGCCAGTGCATCGGTATGATGCGTATACTCGAGCCCCAGCTTTTGCAGCGGCAGCTCCCTGATCCGCTCCACCGGCGGCTGCTTGTACTGCCATTGCAGCCAGAGCGCTTCATGAATTCCGGCAGGCATGCCATCGGCTTTAAACTCCAGGCAGATGTACTTGCGTGCTCCGCTATGGATCTTGCCCAGCCTGAACAGCAAGGATCTCCCTTCACCAGCTTCAGCGGTACAGCCATGAGCCCCGATAAAGGTCAGGTGTGATTCCAGCCAGATCCGCAGCTCAATCTCTCTTGCTGCCAGCTTGCGGCTTTTTTTGCGCACCTCCTCACGCGGGTTCAGGCCTTTCCATTCCACAAGCAATATTAAATTCCGTGAAGCTCCGGCAAAAATCCGGCTTCGGCTCCAAGTAAACGCAGGCTGGATACTTGCTTGCATATTTCCACCTCTTTCTTTTTTTGGTTCTTCTATTAATGTACCAATAATGGCGGACAACTCCTTGTCACGGAATATACGTTCGCCTCTATATTATCGACAAAAAAAGAGCCAATCTACTTAAAAGCAGATTGCCTCTTTACGAAATGATGTCCGTTTGTCTAAATCTGACGAAATCCTCACCCGAGCTTCACCGGCTTCTCCTGTAGCCCTGCGTACGCTCTTTCCAGAAAAAGCAGCCGAGCGACCATTTGGCGCATATTAATGAAAAGAGAAAAAATAAAGACGCCCAAACTACTGCCGGTAAAAAGGTAAGTCCGGCCAGATTCGCCGCATCCCCCGCCCTTGAGGGAGTTAGCAGCGAAGCAGAGAGCAGAAATAATGTGCTCATTACCGACTCCTCCAGTGTCAAAAAAGCCAGAAACAGATAATAGTATTTGACTGCCTTGGGCCAAAAGTACAGCAGCGCCAGATTAAGGACAATAAAGCCGCCCAGCCAGAGCATGCCGAAGCCGCCCCTGACATACAGCACCAGCATAATGAGAGCGACCAGCGAGGATAGCAGCAGCCCCCAGCGTTCCCGCCCTCTGGCATATAAATAAAACAGCAGCAGCGCAGACAGTGAAGCCAGCGGATAACCCGAAAGGGAAACCAGCACCGGCCTGAGGCCTGCTTCAACCGCAGAATAGGTTACACCGCTATGATCCGCATACAGCTCGATCCTCAGCACCTGGCCCGAGAGCAGCAGCGTTACCAGTGCATGCCCGAATTCATGGAACATCGTATCCAGGTTGCGGAACATAGAGGAGAACGGAATCAGACGCGTCAAAAGCGCAGAGCCTGCGAGAAACAGCAGTGTTTTCAGCCATTTATTCATACCTTCAGCCCCTTCCCGTTCACAGTATACGTCAATATCCTGCCGGAGGGAAAGCCAAATGAAACCTGACTGTCCGAATCACGGTATTACTCTTTGGTTACTGCCGGGAGCGGCAGGGTAAAAATCCTTAAACCACAATCATCCGCTATCAAAGTACAACGTCTGCTCCAGAGAACGCCAAATACTGTCAGGCTTCGATCAAAAGTGCCTATCCAACCCTCTCTATGCTAAAATAATAGCAGTAAGAACCTACTTTCAGGTGGTGAATGATATGAACATCATAAAACGCTTAACCCGCACATGGAACAAGCTGTCGTTATCAGCCCTGATGCTGCTCGGCCTTTCCGTTTATCTGCCGGCACCGGCAGCAGAAGCCAATTATTTCAGTGATTTATATAATGGATTACAGAACTTCTCTGAGCTGCCCGGCGAAGTGAACAAGCTGCAGCAGAATTACCAGGAGACTGTCGAAGAGCTGCAGCAGACCAAAGAGCAGCTCGGCCAGACCGTTGACGCACTGGGCGAAACCCAAAGCCAGCTGGGCCAGACCCTGGAGCAGATGGAGACGTACCGTGCCCAGAATGAGTCGCTGCAGGAGCAGAACCGCCAGCTGAGCCTAGTTGTTGATGAACTCAAAAATGACCGCACTGCGCGGGAAAATTATTATAACCGGATCAAGGTTACCGTGATTACCGGTGTTGCCCTTATTCTCGGCTATTTCGTCATCATCCGGCTGCTGCGCTTTACCATGCGCCACCGCTCCAGAAAAAGCGACACCTTGCGTGACAGACTGCGTTAAGGCCTTACCCTTTATTTCCGCTTCACAGGAAAGGAGTGTGAACCATGAACGTTGAGATTCAGGATGAAGGCGACAGCGGCAGCGGACAAGCTATTGCTTTTACTGTCGGAGAGAATGAAGAGGTCCATGTGCTGCACCCCCAGCAAATCATCGCCTATCAGGGTCCCTCCTCCGGACGGGCGGACCGGCTGATGGATGTCAAGGGCATGTACCGTAAGCGGAAGCTGATCCGTTCGGATCTGTCCGGGCCCTGCAAATTTACCGCAGCGCTGCCGCCAGGCTACCGGGTCAAAACCCTGCAGCTGGACGGCAAAAGCGATCTGCTCTACGACTTCAGGCATCTGTTCTTCTACAGCAAAGGCATTACAATGCAGACCCGTGTGCTGAGCATGAAGAACATGCTGGTAACCCGCGATGTGGTGAAGGTGAAATTTGCCGGGTACGGCAGCATCGGTATTCTTACCGAGGGGACGGTCTGCGAGGCTGAGCTGCATCCTACAGAGCCGCTGTACGTCGATGCAGGCAGTATTATTGCCTATCCGGAGAATGCCAGGCTTGAGCTTACCGTCTACGGCAATCACCTGGCCAGCCAGCATATGAGCTACCACTGGAAGATGACCGGCCACGGTCCGGTACTGTTTCAGGCCGGCCGCCAGAGCCGCCGTTTTGAACGGGAGCATGATGAGGATGGGATCATCAAACGTTTTTTGCGTGAGGCGCTGCCGTTCGGCGGTGTCTTCATTAAATAAGCCCAGAAAGCCCGTGCGGGTAGCGCACGGGCTTTCTTATGTTACTGCATAATCTGCTCAGGCAGACTGCAGGGCCTGCAATTAAGTATGCTTAAGCCAGAAACGCGTTCAGCATCCAGGCATTCTTCTCAACACTGGTTCTGATTCCGATCAGAAGGTCAGCTGTCGGCTGGTCGCTGAGCTCTTCCGCAGCGGAGATGGCACTCTTCAGTTCTTCGGAGACATGGGCAAAGTCCTTGATCAGCTGGGCAACCATTTCTTTGGCGCTTTCGCCGCCGGCTGCTTCCTTCAGCTCGGAGAGTGCCAGGTATTGGGTCATTGAAGAGGCCGGCTTGCCGCCGATTGCGAGCAGACGTTCAGCCAGATCATCCACATAAGTCGCAGCTTCTGTATAGAGCTCTTCAAACTTGGCATGCAGGGCGAAAAATTGCGCTCCGCTCACATACCAGTGGTAGTGATGCAGCTTCACTCCGAGCAGGGTCCAGTTAGCGGTCTGGCGGTTCAGTGCGGCATACAGTTCGGTCTGGTTATTGACTTGAGTACTCATTTTAAATAGCCTCCTATAATGAATTTATTTGTTATTGTATTTAGACTTGTTCTAAATCTATATACAATATAACACAAAGATATGCTGTCTGCAAGGTGTTTTACGTTTTTTCTGCTGCAAATTCTAGCATACCTGATAGGAGAAACCTGTTATTTGTATCACAATCAGCCATTCACAGCTATATTGACATATATCACCTGGCTGCAGGATAAAATCTGACATGAGTGGTATTGCTGGCCTTTACCCGCTTTTATAAAATGCGCAAATTCGGCTTTCCTATTCAATGCAAAAAACCCTGCCGGCAGCGGCGGGGTTCCCAATACAAGAACGCAGATATCCTGCCTTCCTGTACCCTATTCTCTTGAGTATACCTGCAGCTCCTGAATGGACCAGTAATTCCCTCCAGATCCTGTCTGCACAATTTTAATATAACGTGTCTTTAATTGAGGAAAAGGGATCCGGGTCATGCTAAGCTGTCCTTTTCCGCTAACCACCCGTTTCCAGTTCTTCGCGTCATCTGAAACGTACAGTTCGTAGCCGCGCGGATAGTCGTAGGAGGACAAACTATAATCGAGCTCTATTGCCTCTACATTATGGGGTTTGCCAAGATCAATCTGAAAATATTCTCCGGAAGCCTGATGTTTGCCGGTATCCCAGCGTGTACGCCGGTCCCCGTCAATGGCACCTCCCGGATTGGATACGTCAGTACTGATATTAGATGAAACCTTCCATTCTGAGCGGTCCAGCGGAACCAGGCCTGTCGCGGTAATCTGGACCTTACCCGACATAAGGCGCGATCCGGTTACTCTTACAGCGTAAGTATAAAGGGTACCCTCCTGCAGCTTACTGTCGGTATATCCGGTGCTCTGGACATTGGTTGCTATAACCTTCATATCCCCGCCCGAGCCGTCGGCCCGGAGCACTTCATAGCTTGCTCCGGGAGCCTCCAGCCAGCTCAGCTTCATCGATAATCCTTTGACCGCCGCGGCCTTGAAGCCCTGCGGTGCAGCATCGGCTACCTCGGAAGATGGCTCGAGGATATACTGCACCGCCTCTCCAGGCGCCAGGGTTTCGGTGAACTCAAGCTCAGGCGCTGCATTTTGTCCGGATACATAACTGCGCGCTGCCTCATAAGTATCTCCGTTGCCGTACCGCTCTCCTTCGTACACTGTTTTTTCCGGCATAGTGACCTTAACGGTTACGGTTTGTTCCGTTTCTTCAAAGTTAACGAAATTCACCAGCACCTTGTTAGAGGTTGCTCCGCTGCCGGCCAGCGGTTCCAGGGTTGAGGTATCTACAGCCCGGACATAGACCAGCTTGTCAGCCAGCTCATCCTTGTTGCTGATCTGATAGGTTAACGGTGCCCCGTGTGTGGCATAGGCAAGACTCAGCCTGCGCATGATGCTAACCCGGGAATCCTCATCATTCTTTGTGTAGTAGATTTCTGTCTTGGCCGGATCATGCTCTTCCAGATTGAAGCCGTATTTAAACAGACTGAAATTTTTAAAAAAAGCGGCGTGCTGCACAAACATATCCGCGTAGCCGATATGGGCGCGCATGATCCGGTCAAACACCGCTGCCGTAGGCTCGGAAGCCCCGTACTGGTAAGCATCGGTATGCGAATCCGAGGTGCCGAATTCAGTCGTCAGCATTTTTTTGCCCAGCCCGTCTGCCGCACCGCCGAACGTTTTAAGGTTCTCGGTGAAGCTGCCGCCGTTGCTGAAAATATAAGACTCCCCGTAGGAATGCCCGTTGGTCAGATCCGTAACCTCTTCCAGTTCGCCCCGCTGCTCCGGATCACGCTCCCAGCCGTCAGGATCACCGCACTGTTTGACTGTCCCTTTCTGATTACCGCAGGAATCGGTATTGTATCCGGGCCAGTAGGCCCAGCCAGGTGCGACCGTCTGCAGATGCGGGGCAATGGTTTTGCCCTTCGTATTCAGCCACTCGGCAATTGCCAGATTGACTGCCTTGGAACGGTTGAACAGCCCCGGCTCATTATCCACCTCATAATACTGGAAGTACGGGCTGTATTGCTGGAAGTAATCAGTGAGCTTCTTCTCTGCATCCGCCGGCAGTGAGCCGTCGGCATTCAGCTTGATGTCTCCCGTATACAGGTAGAGAGCAACCGACTGCATATTGTAGTCCTGAAGAACCTTATAATAATCCGCCATGTTAGAACAGGAGCGGCCAACGTCACTGGCACAGCTGGTACGCATGATGTTGCCGCTGTATGCAATGCCGAGCCACTTCATAATATAAGGAAGATGAGTGACTGCGCCTTCGTCAAAATAAAACTGTTTATTGTTGACCATTGTGCCTGTCAGCGTATAGCTGCCGTGAATCGGCTCCTGAATCGGCTCATTCAGCGACTCCAGGCTTAGGGCATCCCAGGTCCACCAGTTGTATTTATCCTCCATACCGGATGAATAGATTCCGCGCGCCGCCTCCAGCTTCAGCTCATTGCTCCCGGTCACCAGTTGCTCTTTCGGAATATAAAGCTCATACGTTTTACGGAATTTATATTCGCTGTCTGTACCGGCTACCCCGGCGATCTGGATAATGCCTGACAGCTGGCGGTTGGAGAAAACACTCATCTGGGGAACAGATTTGTAGGCATCAATGATGCTTACGCGAAATAAGACCCCGTTCTCCGGGATCTTATTCAGATTATAGGTGATACTCAGCTCAGGATTGGTATCCCCTCTCAGCCCCGAAGGAATGCTCTGAAGATTGGAAGGCGTTTTAGCAGAGCTGGAAGAAACAGTATAGGCAGCAGCTTTGGCACCTGCTGAACCTGCAGCCGCGAACTCTGCTGCCGACCCGTCCTGCTTACCCAGCTGCCATAGCACAGTCCCGTCAGGCAATGCCTGATCTGCATCACTTGCTGATGACAGCCTGGTCATGTCCACCTCTACCTCGCCCTGCTTCGTGCCGTCCTCTCCGAAGACAGAAACGGACACTAGAAACAAGATAGCTAATGCTGCGAATTTGAGCAGTAGATGGAGAGGTTTAATTGTTTTTTTCTTCTTATTTCTGGTCCTCATTCCCTTGTCCTCGCTTTCTTCCGGGGGTAGATTACTTAGGAGGGGTCAATGCGCTCTGGGGAATAACCCCCTGCTTCTGGCTGGCGCTCTTCCACTGCAAACCGATACTTGCATTCCCGTGATCCTCATAGTACTCGACCTTGATGTCATATGGGGTTCCGGCTTTCAGCAGAATACTTCCCTCCCGGCTGTCGCCGCTCTGCTTCTTCCAGCTGTCAATAATCAGCCGGCCGCCGATCCAGACGCGTACTCCGTCATCTGAAGAGGATATAAAGGTATATCTTTCGCTGTACAAAGGCTTGATGGTTCCGGTCCAGCGGACGGAAAAAAGATCCTTCCCGATACCGACGGCCGGCGAATCCTGATGCCAGTTGAAGTCGATTTTACTGTCATTGCGGATCAGATCTGCCCCGCCGGACAGCTCAATATTATTGAAATATTGTGCTCTCAATCCCTTGGTCTGCACACCTGCTGTCTTATTTACCTTGCTGGCCAGGTTAACGATATAGTCATCCCTGGAAACAATGTATTTATTGTTCATAAAACTGGTTATTTTCTGAGCATTATTGTTCTCCGTCAGCATTTTCCCCCATGTCATCGTATATACCCATTTACTTTGGGTTTGAGACAATGTTACAGGGTCTGGAAGCTCTCCGCTTTCGCCGATTCCAATTGGCTTCCCTTCCGCCAGCTTCAGCAGCTTATCATAATAGGATTGCTTGAAATCATTGTTGTAAATATCTGCTGCCAGAATATCCACCTTGTCAATGCCCGGAAAATAAGGATCATAGGCATCAGACGACTCATTAGGCGCATTCGGATTCCAGACCCACAGCAAATTATCCAGTCCATGTTTCACGGTCAGGCGGTTATACATAATGTCCCAGAGCTTGACGAAGTTATCCTTCTGCCCCCACCAGAACCAGCCTCCGTTCATTTCATGGTAAGGCCGCCACAGTACCGGAACTCCGGCTTCCTGCAGCTGCCCCAAATACCCGGCAATCTCATCAATATCGGCAATCAGCTTGTTATATTGTGCAGTGCCCGGGGTAACATAAGCATCAAATTTCTCCTGGCTTAGACCCATATGCACATTTTTCCATTCGTCCGAGGTTCCCGGCAGGTTCTGGTGGAAGGTCATCGCTACAATGCCTCCGCCATTATGCCAGCTGATCGCACTGTCCACAACCCACTGGCGCTGCTGCGCTATAAGAGATTTCGGCTGATTTCCAATCGCTCCAAGCTCATAGCCATGCAGCACAGCAGATTGCCCGCTGAGTGTTTTCAGCTTTTTGTTAAATTCATCAGGGCTCTCCAGATAATCATGCTGCCCTGATATCAGTCCGGTACCGCTCAGGTTTGTCAGATAACTTAGTAAATCTTCCGCCTCCGGGGAAGCGTCCGGATTAATCGGGGTAATTTCTGCCGCCGGGCCTACAGGTGTCTGGGTTACAGGAAGACTGCGCACCTCGGACCAGGGCAGCAAAGAAAGGACAAATATAATGGGCAGGACTGTCGTATATAGCCGGTACTTGCGGTAAGTGTTCAATGTTATCTCCTTTCTCCAGCCGCATAGCCGCACAGGTGCTCAAGATGTCTTTCCCGGGAGGGGATTTTTTCTTGCGACCAAAATGAGGACTATAGCTTAGTAGCCCTGCCGGTAAGCAGGGCCCTTAAGTGGACTTTGAGGATTTAGTATTGTAACAGCTCAACCAGCATCAGTGACGGCGGCGGATTTAGCAGAACACGCTTTATTGCATGATCAGGAAGCGGAGGGCAAGAATAAACTGCTGGCAGGTACAGCCGATTTGGATTGGCTTGGGCTTTCCCACATCAGCTTGGCTTTTGCATCGCCCTGGTTTTCGTAATATTCCACTTTGATATCATATAATTGCCCGGCCTGCAGGCTGATACTTCCTACGCGTTCGGTTCCGCTCTGCTTCACCCAGCTGTCGATGATCAGTGTGCCATCGACCCAGACGCGGATGCCGTCATCTGAAGTGGTATATATATTGTAGGTTTCACTAAACAGCGGTTTAATTTTTCCGCTCCAGCGTACGGAGAAAAAATCAATGCCGATTGCCGCATCCGGCGAACCCTGACGCCAGTTGAAATCCAGCACAGCATCAGTACGCACCAGAGCAGGAGCTCCGCTCAGCTGCATATTGTTAAAATACTCCGCCTGCAGTCCGTTTACTGCCGGTGCTGCTGTTGGTACCGGTGTCGGCACTGGTGTAGGCGCCGGTGTTGGTACTGGTGTCGGCACTGGTGTAGGCGCCGGTGTTGGTACTGGTGTTGGCACCGGAGTCGGTGTTGCTGTTGGCGACGGCGTTACTGTTACTGCTGCATTGTCAGCAGCATTCTTTGCAAATAATGCACTTGCCGGAACAACTGCCTTCGGCTGGCTTGGGCTCTGCCACATCATACGGACACTTGCATCGCCCGCATTCTCATAATATTCAACTTTAATGTCATACAATTGTCCCGCCTGCAGGGCAATGCTGCCGGTACGCTCGGTACCGCTTTGCTTCACCCAGCTGTCGATGACTGCTGTGCCGTTAACCCAGACGCGGATACCGTCATCCGAATTGGTAACGAACTGGTACATTTCGCTGTAGGCCGGCTTGATCTGGCCGGTCCAGCGGATCGAAAATCCGTCAACCGGAAGCACCGGGTCTGGAGCTGTCTGCCGCCAGCTGAAGTTAAGCTGTTCGTCATTGCGCACAAGCACCGGAGTACCGGATAGTGTCATATTTTTAAAATACTCACCGGTTAGGCCATTCATTACAGATTCCTGTGATGCCGAATCTGCTGCCAGCCCCGGCTTGGCAGCCTGTGCCGGCGAAGCGGTTGGCGCTGCAGTCGGTGCTGGTGTAGCCGTTGGTGCTACGGTTGGTGCTGCAGTCGGTACTGGTGTAGCCGTTGGTGCTACGGTTGGTGCTGCAGTCGGTACTGGTGTAGCCGTTGGTGCCGCAGTTGGTACTGGTGTAGCCGTTGCTGCCGGTGCTGCTGCTGCCTGACTGGCCGGATTCTTTACAAACAATGCGCTTGCCGGAACAACTACCTTCGGCTGGCTTGGGCTCTGCCACATCATACGGACACTTGCATCGCCTGCATTTTCATAATATTCAACTTTAATGTCGTACAATTGTCCGGCCTGCAGGGCAATGCTGCCGGTGCGCTCAGTACCGCTCTGCTTCATCCAGCTGTCGATGACTGCTGTGCCGTTAACCCAGACGCGGATACCGTCATCCGAGTTGGTAACGAACTGATACGTTTCGCTGTAGGCCGGCTTGATCTGGCCGGTCCACCGGATCGAAAATCCGTCAACCGGAAGCACCGGGGCCGGGGCTGTCTGCCGCCAGCTGAAGTTAAGCTGTTCGTCATTGCGCACAAGCACCGGAGTACCGGTCAGTGTCATGTTTTTGAAATACTCGCCTTTAAGTCCGTTAACCACCGGCTCCTGCAATTCAGGTGCTGGTACCGGGGCTGCTGCCACTGGTGCCGCTGTTGGTACCGGTGTTGCTGTTGGCTTCACTGTCGGTGTTGGCGTAGCTGTCGGTGTTGCTGTCGGCTTTACTGTTGGTGTTGGTGTGGCTGTTGGTGTAGCTTTCGGTGCTACCCATGTTTTATACGTGTCACGTGTCAGGGTGTAGCTGTCATTCATAAAGGTTTTGATGGTATCTGTACTGTTGTTTTCATACAGCATTTTTCCCCAGTTCATCATAAAGACGTACTTCTGCTGGGAAAGCTTCAGCTTTGCAATACTTGGCATTTCACCATTTTCACCGATACCAATCGGTTTACCGGCGGCAAGGCTGAGCAGGCTGTCATAATATTTGTTCAAAAAGTCGTTATTATATATATCTGCTGCGAGCACATCCACTTTATCCGCACCCGGGTAAGTCAGTTCATAAGGATCGGAATTGGAGTTGGGAGCATTCGGATTCCACACCCACAGCAAATTGTTTAATTGATGAACGTTAACAAAACGGTCATACATGATATTCCACAGCGCGGCAAAATTATTTTTCTTGCCCCACCAGAACCAGCCGCCGTTCATTTCATGGTAAGGTCTCCAGAGAATAGGAACTCCAGCATCCCGCAAACTTTTGAGCGAAACGGCCACTTTATCAAGATCGGCAATCAGAGCGTTGTACTCTGTGGTTCCGGGTGTTACGTATTTGTTGAATTCAGCCTGGCTGATATTCTTCTGTACATTTCCCCAGTCATATTTGGTGCCGGGCAGGTTCTGGTGAAAAGTCATGGCTACGATTCCGCCAGCCTTATACCAGTTGGTCGCGCTCCAGACGATGTTTTTACGCTGCGCAGCTACTCCACTCTCTGTCTGTCCGCCAATCGCTCCAAGCTCATAACCGTGAAGCGCTGCGTATTGCCCGCTTGTCGCCTTCAGCTTGTTACTGATTTCATCAGGACTTTCAAAATAGTCATGCTGACCTGAAATAATCCCGTTACCGGAAATAGAGTACAGGTTGTTCAACAGCTTGACTGCTTCCGCTGAAGCGTTAGGGTTTACTGGTGCTCCGGTCACAGAAGCAGCATGCGCAGATGACGGGGCAAGTCCTAAGCCCATTGGCACAGCAGACAAAAATACGGCCACAGACAACACGGCGGACAACAGACGAGACTTACGGTAAGCTTTCAACTTTTATCTTCCTTTCGGTAGCCAGGCTGCCACTTGGTAGAGGCCCTATAGCTTTGCGTCCCTATCTTTCGAGTAGGTTTGCCTTTGTCGTTTTTGAAGGAGTTATCCTTCTTACCGTAAGTATCGACTCTATGAAGTTGTAGGTTTATAGCAAAAATGAAGATTTATTAATAAATGGTTCTAAATACCTGTTTCAGCCTTGTGGAACTTGGTTAAATAGATAAATTAGGCCTATGAAATAAACTGGTGTAATTCAATATCTTCCCAGTCCAGCGTAATCCGGATGTTGTCCTCTTCCACCAGCTCAGACCCGCTCTGCACCTCGATAAACTCCACATCGGTCAGCGCCAGGATCGCATGCTTTGTTCCTTCCGGGATGCGTACGACATCGCCAGCCTTCACTTTATGCATCTTTTCATTGATGACAATACTTGCTTCCCCGCTCACAAAAGTCCAGATTTCACTGCGTTTGTGATGTAGCTGGTAGCTGATATTTTTTCCCTGCTCGATAAAAATCCGCTTCGTCAGTACTTCATTGCCCTCATCATATTTCACATAGTCGATAACTTTATAGTGACCCCAGCGGCGTTCCTCGTACATCGGTCTTTGTTCATGCGATTTCAGCACTTCCTTGATTCGCGGGCTTTCCGCCTTATGCGTAACCAGGATTCCGTCAGGGCTGGCCGCGATGATCAGGTCCTTGGCCCCGATGACTGTAATCGGAATGTCCAGCTCATTGATCAGGCAGGTCCGTTCGGAATCGGAGGTAACCACGCCCTTGCCGACCAGGTTGCTGCTCATCTCCTCGGTCAGCGTATTCCAGGTGCCCAGATCCTTCCAGAAGCCGGCATACGGCTGAACGACGATTTTTTCTTCTTTTTCCACCACTTCGTAATCAAAGCTGATGGAAGCCATCAGTTTGTATTGCTTCTGCAGCTCCTCGTAATTAAGCGGCAATCCTTTGCTCTGCAGAATATCCAGCAGATAACCGAGGCGGAAAGCGAATACGCCGCAGTTCCAAAGGGCGCCTTTGCTGATCAGGCCTTCTGCCTGCACACGGTCAGGCTTTTCCTGGAAATGGCTCACCTGAAGGTAGCCGCTTGCCCCCGCCGCATCACTGGTCGGAATGATATATCCGTATTTCTCTGACGCATGCTCAGGCACTACGCCCATCAGCGCCAGATTTGCGCCGCTCTCCTCCATCGTCTGCTCCAGCCGGACTACCGTATCGAAGAAGGAAGCCTCCACATAAGGATCGACCGGCAGGATAGCCACTGTCTCCGCCGGAGATACGCCGGCGATGGAATACAGGTAAGCCGCTGTCAGTGCAATGGCCGGGAAGGTATCGCGGCGTTCCGGCTCCACGATAATCGGCACATGGCTGCCGAGCTGGCTCTGGATGGACTCTACTTGGCTGCGGCCTGTAGCGAGGTAGGATGAGCCCGTCATCCCCGCTTCCTCCAGCTGTCTCCAGACCCGCTGTACCATCGATTCCGGTTCACCCGCCGGGCTTTCCAGTACCTTCAGAAATTGCTTGGAACGTGAGTCATTGGATAATGGCCAGAGCCGTTTACCTGAACCGCCTGATAGAAGTACTAGTTTCATGGGGAACCCCTCCTTGGTATGTGTGACGCGAAAATTTCGGGTTGTTATTGGGAGCTGTATGCTGATGAACGCTAGGATGCTCCTCTGGAATTCTTTATTGCTGCGCAAGATTCTTAGAGATTGCACTTTTATTAGAGTCACTCCAAGGAATGTTTGGGCTTCCGGCCGCTGTTGTCTTCGGATTCCCTGATTTGAACCGCTGGCCGCGGTAGAAATCCGAAGACAAAGGCGGACGCATTCGCTCCTACAGCTCCAAAATTCCTCTCCGCTCCATTCCATAACAGTTTAATTGTTAAGAACTTTTGCTTGCCTGGCCAAGTATTCCAGAAGCAGCTTGTTTGCTGTTCACGCAGGGAAAGCTCCCTGCTAAAGATCCGGAATTGCAGCTTGGTTGGCGGCAGCTAAAAATTTAGAGCCAAAGATTAAGAGCTAAAATTCAAGGGCTATAGTTATGTCATAGTTTTGCACTATGCAAAAGACACTAGATTTAAAAGCTTGCAAGCGTATATGCGTATAGCCTAACCTTAAACCGCACCGGCAACGCTTTGGGAAAAGCCGCTAAGCCCGCCCATCTGCGGACGGCCGACAGAATGATACTCAAGACCCGTGCCCTCAATCTGCTCCTTGGAGTAGAGATTACGGCCGTCGATCAGGATCTGGCGGCGCATAGTGCCGGCCAGGTGATGCAGATCGATATCCTTGAACTGCGCCCAGTCGGTCAGCAGGCAGACAGCATCGCTGCCATCCGCAGCTTCTTCCGGCACGCCGCACCACCGCAGCCGCGGATGATCGTACTGTGCCCGGAAGTTAGCGGCGGCGATCGGATCGTACAGCTTCACTGTAGCGCCCTCCGCTACCAGTGCCTCCACGATCTCGCGGGCCGGAGCCTCACGGACATCATCAGTGTTCGGCTTGAAGGCCAGGCCCCAGATGCCGATTACAGCGCCGCGCAGGCTGCCGAGCGATTCATGCAGCTTGGAGATGATCATGAACCGCTGGTCCTTGTTCACCTCGACCACCGATTTCAGCAGCTTGAACTCGTAGTCCACGTTGCCGGCGATCTGGATCAGCGCATTGGTATCTTTCGGGAAACAGGAGCCTCCGTAACCGATGCCGGCCTGCAGGAACGAGGAGCCGATTCGCCGGTCCATCCCCATGCCCTCCGCCACCATGGTCACATCAGCTCCCACTTTTTCACAAATGTTGGCGATCTCGTTGATAAAGGAGATTTTGGTCGCCAGGAATGCATTGGATGCATATTTGATCATTTCCGCACTGCGGATATCCGTGATAAAGATATTTTCCGTAAAGCCCTGATGAAGCTGGCGCATGGTCGGCTCAAGCTGCGGATTGTCAAGACCGATCACAATACGGTCCGGGTGCAGGGTATCACGGATCGCGGAGCCCTCACGCAGGAATTCAGGAGCGGAGACAATATCAAAGGGGTGGTTGGTGCGGGAAGCAATCAGCTTGCGGATCCGTTCGTTCGTGCCGACCGGAACGGTTGACTTGGTCATGATGATTTTGTAGCCTTCCATCGCCTCGGCAATTTCAGCAGCCGCTCCTTCGATATACTGCAAATCCGCTTCGCCGCCCGGCAGCGACGGGGTTCCTACAGCCAGAATGACGATATCAGAGCGGCGTACCGACTCTTTAAGATCCGCTGAAAAGGACAATCTGCCCTCACGCAGGTTCATTTCAATCAGTGCTTCAATACCGGGTTCATAGATCGGGGACTCCATCCGGTTAAGCTTATTGATTTTTTCCTCATCCTTATCGACACAGATCACATGGTTACCATTCAATGTAAAGCACACGCCTGATACAAGACCGACATAGCCGGTACCGATAACTGCCAGCTTCATACAATCATCCTCCTTTAAGGAAATTAACGTAGGCTTGCTCTACATACTGCTTGAACTGCACCATAAACGCCTGTTCGTCGAACTTGCGGGCATGCCCCATAATCCGGCTGATATCCCATGCGTAGGACTCCACTTCGTTTATGGCCTTCAGTAAATCGTCAACTTCCTGATGCTGGAAAAATACGCCGTTCACATAAGGTACGATCGTATCCAGCGCTCCTCCGGCCTGGTAGGCAATAACCGGTCTTCCCGCAGCATTCGCCTCCAGCGGCGTAATGCCGAAATCCTCTTCGCCCGGGAAAATAAAGGCCCGGCACTGTGACATCAGCCCCGTTACCTCGGCATCCTCCAGCCGGCCCAGGAACGATACGTTGCCTTTGGCCATGCCTTCCAGACGCTTGCGGTCCGGCCCGTCTCCAACAATGAACAGCTTCAGCCCGTTCCGGTTAAAAGCCTCTACCGCGAGATCGATCCGCTTGTAGGATACAAGCCGCGAGACGATCAGATAGTAGTCACCGATTGATTTTGAGCTGGTGAAGCGTGCCGTATTAATCGGCGGGAAAATAATATCCGCATCGCGGTGATAATAATTCTGGATCCGCGTCTTCACGACGGATGAGTTGGCTACGAACTGATTAACATTTTTACTCGTCCGCTGATCCCAGGTCTTGAGCCGCTGCATGTAGACCTTCAGCAGTCTTTTGAACAGACCGGAATTGGTTTGCCGCTCCATATACGTGTCATAGTCCCAGGCAAAGCGCATCGGCGTATGGCAGTAGCAGAGATGGAACGTCGATTCGGGTACCTGAATGCTTTTCATAAAAGCGCTGCTTGAGCTCAGGACGATATCGTACCCGCGAAAATCAAGATCACGGATGGCCATGGGATATAGCGGCAGCACCCCTTTAAAATTGGTCTTCACTCCCGGAATTTTCTGCAGCCAGGAGGCCCTAATGTCCGCGTCTTTGAGGTTGTCGGTCAATCGGCTTCCGTTAAACACGGTTGTGAAGATCGGAGCCTCCGGATACATGTGGTGGAATACTTCCACTACTCTTTCCGCCCCGCCCATTTGGATTAAGTAATCGTGCGCTATCGCAATTTTCATGTAAATCATCCTCAAAGTTTTATGGAGCCGCATCATCAAGCAAGATCAGGTTGCCGCCAGAAGACCTTTGTAGTAGTCAACAATGTCCTTGACAGTGTTCTCGATGACAAAATGCTCTTTCACCCGTTTCGTTCCGTTCTCCGCCATCATTCTGCGCTCTTCAGGATGCTCCAGCATCCATGTAATGGATTCTGCGAGTACCCCTGCGTCCCCGGGCTGGATCAGCATTCCGGTTACACCCGGCACTACGATCTCCACCGGACCGCCTTCATTGGAGGCAATAACCGGCAGTCCGGCTGCCATGCCTTCAACAATAACCTGGCCGAACGGCTCAGGCGTAACCGACGTATGAATCAGCAGGTCGGCTTTTTGCATTAGTCCCTGTATGTCATCCACATGGCCCAGCAGGCTGACATTCGTCAGATCATTCTGCCGGATCGTCTGGATTAATTCCTGTTTGTATGCCTCTTCTCCGAACAGCGCATCACCGGCCAGCCAGAATTTCACTCTGCTGTCCTGCTTGAAGGCTTTGGCCGCCTCCAGTACGACATGCTGGCCTTTCCAGTGTGCCAGCCGTCCGACCAGCAGTACGTTGAAATCCTTCTGGTCCTGCCTGCGGACGCCCTCGCTAATTGCCTTGGCGAATGCGGAGTAGACAACGAGTGTCTTTTTCGTCCGCGGCAGCTCCAGGGCACTCAGCGTAGAGTGCGAATTAGCGATGACCCCGTTCGGCAGCATGCGCGACATCGTGCGGATGGCCTTGGCGACTACCGGCTTCAGGTACGGGGCACCGATGTGGTCCCGGATATGCCAGATCAGCGGCACGCCCGCTTTTTTGGCGGCAACTGCGCCATAAAACGCTGATTTCAGCGAGTTGGTATGCACGCAGTCCACCTTCTCCTGCTTCAGCAGGGGAGCCAGCTTACTGCCGTAAGCCAGCAGCTTGACGGCTGCAGCCGGAGCACCGAGGTTGACGGCATTACGGCCGCGGCTGCGGATACTCTCATCCAGCGGAATCACGCGGACATCAATACCCTTTTCACGCAGCCGTTCGGCAAGCGTACCTTCTTCGGCAAGAATGACAAGCGGCTCCACATTTTCTCCGATATTGGTGAGGATATTGAATAAGGCTACCTCTCCTCCGCTCCATTTGGCGGTGTGGTCAATATAGGCGACTTTTAGCATCCTGCAGCCACACCCTTTCCCAAAGTCTCCAGAAATACCGATTCAACCTGATCCCCGACATGCTGCCAGGTGTACTTCTCAAGTACATGGCCGCGGCATTCTTCACGGGTCGGCAGCAGCTTGCGGTTGCTGAGCATATGAATCATGCCCTCCGCCATATCCCCGCTGGCCGCACTCTTGAACAGCAGCTCCGGCCGGAAGCCCTGGAGAATCTCCTTGTTGCCGCCTACCGGGGTAGCCATAACCGGAAGTCCGGAGGCCAGCGCCTCAACGGTGATCAGCCCGAAGCCTTCCAGCGCCTGTGAAGGAACCACGAACATGTCAGCGGCCTGATAATAAGAAGCCAGCTCATGATCAGGAATATATCCGAGCAGCCGGACCTTGTTGCCAAGGCCGTAATCGGCGATTTTTTCTTCCAGCTCGCCGCGCAGCGGGCCTTTGCCCCCGATCAGCAGGATCGCATTCGGGAAGCGCTCCGACACCTGCTTCCAGGCATCCAGCAGCTGTAGCAGTCCCATACGGTTCATCAGCCGCCGTACGGTCAGTACGGTAGTTGCGCCCTCCGGCAGATTCAGTGTCCGCCGTACCGCCAGCCGGTTGTTCGCCGGAACAAAGCGTTCGATATTGGCCGCTCCCGGAATCACGACAATCTTGTGCAGCGGTACTCCGTGCAGCTGATGCAGTGTGTCGCGGAAGTACTCGCTAAGGACGATAAATTTATCTGCCAGCTTGTAGGCTTTGCGTTCAATGGACTTGGCGATGGTCGTCTTGACCCGGTGCTTGATGCCCTGGCCCTCGATCTTCATCTCTTCATTCCAGGGACCGTGGAAGGTCATGATGACCGGAATCCCCCGCTTCTTTGCCTCAATCGCCGGCCCGACGCCGTAGGGGGCAAAGTGCGAGTACAGGATGTCGATGCGTCCGCTGCCGCTGCCCATCAGATCTGCCGCTTTACGCTGGAAGGCATCCCTGCGCTTCCAGATCGTCTCCTTGGGATCGCCCGCATTATGGATGATCAGATCCTTGGGAGTCGGCGGTGTCTCCTGGCTGCAGATCAGCGCATGCACCTGGTTGCGTGTAGAGAGCTGCTCGCAGACAGATTTGAAATACGTGTTGAGCCCGCCGGGCTGCAGCGATGGCCAGCTGAGGCCGGTCGTCATAATGTTCAGTCCGTCACTGTACGGCATAGCTTCTCTCCCCCTTCTTCCCTTTCTCCGCCTGACCCTGCGCATTATGCCGGGCCAGCCTGCCGGAGCTGGTTAATTCGTAAAGCTTGAAGCCGACCATGAATTCATACATCACCCAGAATACGGATACCGCAAATCCGGAAATGCCTTTCTTGAACAGGCCATGCAGGAAGTATTTCTGCAGGAAGCGTGCCGGCGGCCGCAGCAGCAGGTTTCTCAGCTTGAACGGCCTGCCTTTCTCGAATGCAGCCTGTGCTTCCAGATCGGTGTATTTGTTGAAGCGGGCCACATGGTCATTGATGCTGCGGAAGCCCTGGTGCCAGAGCACACCGTTCAAGCGGACCGTCCGCTCCTCCTCAACCTCGGGCATCTCATGCACAAGGGAGTTGCGGATGCCATACTCCTTACGGTTGTACAGGCGGACCAGGTACTCCCCTTTGTCCAGCCATCTGCCCAGGAAATCACCGATCCGGTAAAGCGAGAAGGCTACCCCCCGGTCTGTCAGACCCGGCTTGCGCTGCAGAATATCCTGTGCCAGTTCATCGCTGACCACTTCGTCGGTATCAATCAGGAAGACCCAATCATGGACGGCGCGTTCCACTCCGAATTCTCTTTGTTTGGCATATCCGGGCCATGGGTTGACGTATACCCGGCAGCCGAGGCTTTCGGCCAGCTGCACCGTCCCGTCCTTGCTTCCTCCGTCGATTACAACTACCTCGTCGGCGAAGGGCCGGCAGGACTGAATTGCTTTGGATATGCGAACTTCGTCATCCTGAGCAATGATGACAACCGAAATCGGGTAACTGCCCGGGCTGCCAAGCACGCTTGTTACTGAATCCATGAAGGTTTCCTCCTTTACTTAACTGCTGGTATCCGCCGGTTTCTTGCGGATGTAAGAATTCATCGTTGTCTTCATCCATTGGATGTCTTCCCTGCTGATCAGCAGGCGGGGAAGCTTCACTTTCAGGTTGTATCTGATATTAAGAATAATGAACAGGAAGCGCAGTATGGCCGATGACAGCATCGCCACACCTGCTCCGAACAATCCGAACCTTGGCACCAGCAGGAAGAGCATCGGGATGACTAGAAGCAGTCCCACGCCCTGCAGGATGGAGACAAATTTCGGTTTGCCGAGCGCCATAAAGGCCTGAGCCAGAATCAGGGTGCCTCCGCTGATTGTTACCTCCAGCAGCAGCAAGCGGAACACCGTCAGCGCCGTGTTGAAATCCTTGCCGTACAGCAGCGGGATGACTAATGGGGCAACCAGCATCAGGAACAGCGCGCCGAGCAGGGTGCAGGTGGTGCTGATCCGGAAAGCCTTGAAGGTCAGCGAGATTGCTTCATCTTTCGAAAGCTCGGAGGCTTTCGGGAACAGCACCACAGTAATCGAATTCGAGAAAAAGTTGACCATTCTGGACAAGCTGACTGCTACTGCATACAGCCCCAGATCAGCAGGCCGCAGCAGGCCGGCAATAATGATCTGGTCAATGTATGTAGAGAACTGGCCGAGCAGGTCATTACCGTAAGAACCCAGCCCGTAGGTGAACAGTCTTTTGAAATTACGGTAAGTGTCCCTCATCTTGACTCTGTAGGTACGCAGCAGCAGCAGCGTCATCCAGATAAAGAGCGGAACGGACGGAACCAGATAAGCCAGTGCAGTGGTATAGGGATTCATGCTGCCGGTAAGAATCAGAATCCCGATGGCCGCCAGCGTCAGAAGCGGAACCAGATACCGTTGCCAGTTGAAGGTTTTGTAATCGCCTCTGAACTGGAAGGCCGCATTGTTGATCTGTGAGACCACAATCAGCGGACACAGGACCATTGAGCATTGGGCGAACAATACAACCTCAGAGCTGAAGGAATCCAGCCAGTACGGCAAAACGAAAATCCCTACAATCATCGCCGTGATCCCGAAGAAGAGGCCGATCAGCAGCGCCACCCGGTACAGCACTCCGGCTTCATCGGGGTTCTTCTTGGCGTTGTAGATCAGCGCCGACGGAATCCCGAAGCTCATACTGAATGCCAGAAACTGTGACCAGTTCACCATCGCCGTCTGTTCCCCGCGGCCGGTCGGCCCGAGGTAGCGGGCGGTCAGCACACCGGTCAGCATATTGACTAGCAGGATCAGTATGCTGACCATCATGGTTTTGACTGCCGCCGAGCTGTTGTTCTTGCTCTTGGTAAACCGTTTGAGCGAGGACAGGACCGTGCTAGTGGGAAGTGATTTGGCGTTCGACTGCTGCATGCGGTGTTCCCTTCTTTCTGCTTTCAATAATCTCTTTGGCACCGAGGCCCAGGCCGATCAGCATCCAGATCAGATATCCCTTGAGTCCCGGGAAGCCGTTATCGGACAGCAGGCTGACTACCGCTCCTGTCCAGGCCGCCAGTGAAAGCCTGGCGTAAGGCTGAAGACTGTCCTTGCTTGTGACTCTGACGGCAATTTCCTTGATAACTGCGCCAAGGGCTCCGAAGAAGAACAAAGCTCCCAGTACTCCGAAGGTAAGCAGCAATGCGATAAACCCGTTATCCATGTTGCCGTACTCGCCAAGCTCTCCTCCGTTACCCAGCTTGGTACTCTGCCCTACACTGCCGATCCCCTGGCCGACTGGATTCGAGGCTACCAGCGGCACCATGTTCTGCCAGAGGGCAAGACGTTCATTGTAGGAGTGATCCTCCTGAACCGAGGTCAGTGTCTCCATCCGTGCGACCAGTCCTTCTGCTCCCGGAAGCTTGGGAACGATCCAGAACAGTGCGGCGGCGACAAATCCCAGCTGAAGCAGCGTCTTCCACTTCCCTTTCGACGGGGAGGAGGCGATGTAGACCAGCAGCATCACAAGCAGTACCAGCCAGGCCGAGCGTACCAGTGTGGTCAGCAGACAGATTACGACGAGCATTACGCCGATCCAGCGCAGCGTGCCCTGCCATTTCCGCTCAAGGATCATCGGCACCAGGGCGAATACCAGGAAGGTGGCGGCCGGTCCGGGTGAATTCAGCGTGGAGAACACCCGGACCTCCAATGGATACGGTGTGCCAATCGAGATCATATCCGCATTGCGCATCCAGAACGCATCCCATGGCGGAACGGTCAGATACTGGATGATACCGTAGATGGCTACCAGCACTGCAATGTTGGCAAAAGCGTACAGCAGCCGGTCAATATCCTTCGGCGTGAACCGGGTAACCGCAAAGAACGGAATCAGCAGCAGCGGTACGATGTAGTTCGCCAGATCGTACACCGAGCCCATGCCGTTCTTGGCCAGGCCGATCATTGCGCCGTAAGCCAGCGCCACCGAGAACAGCAGGATAATCCGGGATGACGATTTGCGGATCCTGTGAATCTCGCGCAGCACCGGGATGGCAAGGGTTGCACCCGTCAGCAGCGGCGCCAGGCTGAGCAGCGATACGGAATGGTACACCCCTTCCGACCAGTCAGCGATCCGCCGCAGCTCCGGAGCCACTGCCCAGATGAGCAGCGTATAGGCAATCAGCTGTTTGGGCTTCAGCAGCGCCAGCAGGAAGGCGGGAAAGAGCAGCCCTGCCAGAATGGCTCCCTGCAGACTGTCGGAGGCACTAAGCTGTGCACTGGCGAACCCGATCAGCAGCGGGAGGCCAAGACATATAGCGCAGATCAGCACTGCAACCGCTCCGGATTTCATCGTGTTCAGGGATGGCAGTGATATACTGCCCTCATTCTGCTCTGTCATCTTTGTTCCCCACCTCCTGCCGGCAACTGTTATTATTCAAGGCTTCTGCCCTTCACTCTGTCTTTCTTGCGCAGCTCCTTGAGCAGCAGAACCAGGAATTGGGCATCATCCACAAGATATCTCTTCCAGAGCCGCCCCGGCTCCTGGCTTAGCCGCCAGAACCATTCAAGCCCTGTCTTCTGCATAAAGTCCGGCGCCCGCTTCACGGAACCGGAGAGAAAATCGAAGGTTGCGCCGACACCGATCGAAATCGGTGCCTGATACGAGGTGTAATGGCGGTAGATCCATTTCTCCTGCTTCGGTGCGCCCACGCCGACGAATACAATGTCCGGCTGGCTGTCTGTCAGCATCTTGATGATGTGCCGGTTCTCCTCCTCGTTATGCTCAAAGCCGTAGGAGGGTGAATAGCAGCCGACAACGTTGATTCCCGGAAAAGCCGCCTTCAGATTCATCGTCGCCTTTTCCGGTATGCCTTCTGCCGAGCCGAGGAAGAACAGCCGGTACTTCCTTTGCTCAAAGGCATTGCCCAGACGGCTGAAGAGATCGGAGCCGGATACCTTCTGCTTGAGCGGCTTGCCAAGCATTTTGGAAGCCCAGATCAGCGGCATCCCGTCTGCAACGACTGCGCCCGCTTCTGAATAAACGGCCTGAAATTCTTTGTCCTTGCGAAGCTTGATTACATGATCGACATTGCAGGTCAGGATGTAGGACTGGTTCCTTTCCTGAATGGTTTTGTCGATGTAATCAAGCAAATCCATGAAATCATAGTTATTAAAGTTAACATCGAACATATTCACTTGATTCATCGTATCACTTCTTTTTGTGGGGAATCGGTTGGCTGTGAAGATCGATACAGGCAGTTCAGGTACCAACAGAACGGAATAATGAATTGGACCGTCGACAGCGTGTTATCTGAAAAGGAATATACGAGAAACGCTGCAATCAAGAGAGCATAATAAGGTCTGACCCGCGGCGCCAAAGCTCTGTAAACCATAAGAAACACAGCCAGTAAGGAAAGCAGCAGCAGAATGGCGCCGATATACCCTCCATCGTAGTAAAACCGGATGTACTCGTTATGCGGAACAACAAATCCGTAATAGAGCGTACCGTCATTGGCTACAGTGGCTGATCCAAGTCCCCGGCCCGCCCAAGGCGAACCGGATGCCTTGTTCAGGAAGAATTCCCAGGCCTCCGTCCGGCCCGACAGGTCAATCCCCGTCTCCGTAGTCCGCTCGAATGAGCGTTTTCTGAGATTGTCCAGCTGCAGATATACTGCGCCTGCGAGTACAATCCCCCCGCCAAGCAGCGGGATCAGATACTGTGATTTGCCTTTTAAATACTGCCGTGAGATGTCGAAGAAATAATAGAGAACCATAGGTACGAGTGCCAGCATCGGCCCTCTCGTTCCTGTTCCGACCAGAATCAGAAAGTTCAGGCCCAGCAAGGTGTAGAATAAGCGGGAATGCTGCTGGCTGCGCTTGATCTCGATAAAGCAGATCGCTACGCCCATAAAGGCCAGCATCGCCAGATGCGGTGCAATGTTAGCACCTTGCAGCCGTACAGCACCTGTGAATTCTATGGCGAGAAGGGAATGCATGCCCGCTATCTGCAGCAGGATCCCGATCCCTACACTGATTACAGGCAGCATCGCGAGGATGCGGATCTGCTTGTCGGCAACCTCCTTCTTCCAGTTGATCAGGAGGAATACGAAGGGGAGCGACAGTCCGATAAAAGCTTTTACCGCAATGGATGAGCTCATCTCCGGCAGCCAGATGGAGAAGCCGAAGGTGATAATCACCAGGATGAACATCGCGAGCAAGGGAGCACTCAGCTTGAACCTCAGTCCGTTCACCAGAATACAGGGTACCAGCAGCATCAGGATCATCAGCTTGTAGAGCGAGAGAATTTCGATACCGAACATGCTGCCGCTGAACAGGAAGTTGATCGAGACCGCTGTGGTCAGCAGTACGAAGTAACTGATTACATCGGGTCGTGAGATGGAGACAGTAAGTATAATAATCAAGAGTACGGCCGCTACCGCAAATACCGGCTGGTAAATAACCGCGGTCCCCAGAAACAGTGCGGACACAAGGTAGAGCATTCCGTATGGTAAAGCGTTTAGTTTAGTGCCCCACTCAAAATTAGTCATCGTCTACCCTCACCCCGCTGCAGATTCCCTTTTCCGGTTCCAAAACATATGAAGCGTCCCGCGAATGCTTTCCAGCCGGCATCTGTTCAGCAGCTTTTTACCCTGGCTTCTGGAGAAGACGGAGTCGGCCATAACATACACTATTTTGGCGGCCGTCTTGCCCAACAGCAGCAGATTGCCCTTCAGTCCTTCGCTTTTCATGGCGTTGGAGATGCCCTGGCTGTAATACCTTTTCATAATCCAGTCTTCGGTCAGGCGCCCTGCCGCCACGAAATGGTCAACGGCCATCTGCGGATGATAAAGGATCGTGTGTCCTTGTCTCTCCAGCTGTCCGAAGAGCCACGTTTCTTCACCGGAGATCAGGGAGTCACCCTTTCTTCCAAGATCCAGCGGGAACAGGCTGATATCGAATGCCGGCTTGCGCATCGCCATGTTGGCTCCGCACGGATGCAGCCGTTTCGGATATTCCTTGACCTTATTTCCCAGATCCACGATCGTGTACGGCAGCTCGAACGGCTTGATCAGCCAGTCCGGACGCTTGCTTTCGAAGATCGGGGCAACCTTGCCGCCCATGGCCATCACTTCCGGCCGTTCGTCAAAGGTGCTGATTATTGTTGTAATCCAATTCCGGCAAGGTATCGCATCGTCATCGAGGAAAGCGATGATCTGCGATTTGGAAGCCAGAATTCCTGTATTCCGGGCCGCCGACAATCCCTGTACCGGCTCCAGAAGATAACGGATATCCATTTCTGCACCATGACTTCTGATGAAATCCCTGATCGCTGCTGCTGTATCATCCGGTGAGTTGTTGTCTACCACGATGATTTCAGCCTGATGCAGATTTTCAAGTCCGGTCAGCGACTGAAGGGTTTTAACCAGCAGAGCCGACCTGTTGTAGGTGCAGATAATAATGGAAACCTTAGGGATGTCTCCGTACTCAGTCATCGGCAATCACCCAATTCCCATATTTTTAATAAGCATCCTTGGAACCGAGCAGCATCAGGCCGGTTTTAAAAATAATCTTAAGATCCAGCATTGTGCTCCGGATATGGATATAAGTCAGATCCAGCTGCACCATTTCGTCAAAACCGACACTGTTTCTGGCATTTACCTGCCAGTATCCGGTGCAGCCCGGCGTAACCAGCAGCCGCTGCTTGTCGTAATCCGTATACTGCGCCACCTCTTCAACGAGCGGAGGACGGGGACCGACCAGACTCATATGGCCCATCAGCACGTTCCAGAGCTGAGGCAGTTCATCAATGCTCGTCTTGCGGATGAATCTTCCGATCCGGGTGATGCGGGGATCATTTTTGATTTTGAACATCGCCCCGCTCACTTCGTTGTAAGCCATAAGACTTTCTTTCAGCTCCTCGGCATTGGACACCATGGATCTGAATTTATACATTGGAAACTGCACTTCGTCTTTGCCAACCCGGTTCTGCCGGAAGAACACCTTGCCTTTGGGATCCTCCAGCTTGATCAGGATGGCCACAAGAGCGAAGAGCGGCAGCAGTACGAGAAGACCAAGGGCGGAGAAAAGAATATCAATGATCCGCTTCATTACCAGATAGGAATCCATCCCTTTGCTTCCTTCTTTGGCATGCAGCATGTAAAGTTTCGGCAGGACGGCCTCGTAGTCTTCCGGCAGTTTTTGCATGCTCATTTTCTCCTCATTCCTCCTAAAAGTTTTGTTAGCGATACTTCCTTGATTCACTTCGTACAAAACTCACTTCGAAAGCATTTGCCTAGTTTTGTTAGCTGCTGATTGTGGTTTGTCCGGCTTTGCTGAGCCATTCTGCCATTGCATCCATTACCGGGTAGCGGAGATCATCGTTCTGGAGGGCAAATTCCAGTGTAGTCAGAATGTAGCCAAGACGTTCACCGACATCGTATCTGGTTCCGTCGAAGTTATAGGCGTATACCCGTTCGCTCTGGTTCAGCTTCTGGATGGCATCGGTCAGCTGGATTTCGCCGCCGGCACCTTTTTCCTGCAGATCAAGATACTTAAAGATTTTTGGCGTAAAGACGTAACGACCCATGATGGCCAGGTTGGAAGGGGCTGTGCCCAGCGGCGGTTTTTCCACAAAGTTGTTAACCCGGTAGAGCCGTCCGTCCTGCAGATCCGGTTCGATAATCCCGTAACGGTTAGTGAATTCATCCGGAATTTCCTGCACTCCGATTACCGAGTTCTGCGTTTCCTCGTACTGGTCGATCAGCTGTTTTAGGCAAGGCGTGTTGCCTGTTACGATGTCATCCCCGAGCATAACGCCGAAAGGCTCGTCTCCGATAAAGCGCCGTGCACACCATACGGCATGCCCCAGGCCCATTGCTTCTTTTTGCCGGATATAGTGGATTTCCACCTTGGCGGAACGCTGAACCTCTTTGAGCAGCTCCAGCTTTCCATCCTCCAGCAGTCTGGATTCCAGCTCGAACGCATTGTCAAAGTGATCCTCGATCGCCCGCTTGCCCTTACCGGTAACGATGATAATGTCCTCAATGCCGGAAGCGATAGCTTCTTCCACGATATACTGGATGGTCGGCTTGTTGATAATCGGAAGCATTTCCTTAGGCATGGCCTTTGTCGCAGGAAGGAAGCGCGTTCCTAACCCAGCTGCAGGTATAATTACCTTCTTTACCTTTTTCATCATCGCACTTACCTCCTGATCGTTATGTGTAGGATTTTGAAACTTGGGACTTTATCTGGCCTGATTCATGGCGATGCCGAGAATATTCGAACCGCTCTGTTCAAGCAGCCCTTTCACCTTGCGGACCGCTTCGCGTTTCGTTTTGCCGTGTCTGGCCACCAGGATCACTCCGTCAGAGAGCGGGGCCAGAATACGGGCATCACTGAATTCAACGGCCGGAGGAGTGTCCAGCAGGATGAGATCGAAGCTGTCTTTGAGCTCATCCAGCAGTGCGCCCATTTTGTCATTGCCGAGGAGATCCGGCGGACTGATGCGGGTCTTGCCAGCAGGGATAACTGCCAGGTTAGCCAGATTGCCGTATACGGCGATATCCTTCGCTGCCTCCTGGCCGCTCAGGTAAGCAGCCAGCCCTTCGCTGCCTTCTACTTCAAACACAGAATGCAATCCCGGATGGCGCAGGTTACAGTCAACCACCGCCACCTTCTTGCCGTCCTGTACAAAGGATACGGCGAGATTGGACAGCACCGTCGTCTTGCCCTCACCGCTTTCAGCAGAGGTGAACAGCAGCACCTTGCCGCTGTCTCCCCCCGTCAGCCCGAGCTGCCGGATATAAGTACGGAGCGAGCGGAAGGATTCGGAGATATGCGAGGACGGATTCAAGTCTGCAATCAAGCTTCTATTCAGCCGTAACATAAGTACCCTCCCCTACTCTTGCATTGGCGCTGCCGGCATTGCCTAAATCACGTTTACGGATAACCGGGATGCTGGCAATGACCGGCAGTCCGACATCGAATTCTGCTTCCTTCTCGGAACGGAGTGTTCCATTCAGCGTTTCCAGCAGCAGAATGATTCCGATCGCAGCCATCAGTGAAATGACAAAGCTGATAATCAGGTTCATGGCGACACCGCCATTGGATGGAGCAGGAAGATTGGCTGGATCGGCCGGGGTCAGGAAGGTAACATTGTCCAGCATCATAAGTGACGGCAGGCTGCGAATGAAGCCTTGCGAAACCGCATTTACGATGTTGGCAGCCTTGCTGTAGCTTTCATCCTCTACACTCAGGTTAATGACTGAGCTTTTCTCGGAGGATCTTACCTGCAGCTTCGCGGCCAGCTGTTCTTCCGTCAGGCCAAACTCGGGATGATCGGCCACGACACCGCTCAGGATTGCGGGGGACTTCATAATTTCCTTGTAGCTCTCGATGAGGTTCAGGCTGAAGTTCAAGTTGTTGAGATTGTTGCTCTCGGGTACATTTGCGGTGTTGTTGACCAGCAGCTGTCCGGAGGCGGAGTAGACGGGTGTAACGAAGTTCTTGCTGACATAGAAGGTGGTGGCACAGGAGATTAATACAAAAATCGTGATCAGCCAGAGCCTCTTCTTAATCAGGTTAATGTAATCTAAAATCGTCTTTTCCACAGTAACCCTCCTTCCGCATTCATTACGTTCTGAAAGCATTCATGAAAGTTTCAGATATCTTGTGTCTTATTCTATCAATCTGTACGGGTTATCACATGGCTCCTCCCATTACTTTAATGTTCACTTTCGTGTGAGTGAATTTGGTGCCTAAGCGGGGCAGAATGGTATACTTTAGTACCATATGACCGGAAAAACCTCTCCGGCAGATGAGAGAAAACCCGACGGCTGGCGTTTTCCCCTCTTTTAAACCCTTGAAATACAGTACATCCCGTGTCAGTTTCAGGAAAAGTGTACATAAAAAAAACACGGACATTCCTGTCCGTGCTCTGCCGCCTATATGAATATTAAAAAGTGCTGTTAATCATAAGACATTTCATATTTCGTCAGTCCGACTGCATTGGCATACAGCGCCGCCTGTGTACGATCGGCTACCTGCAGCTTCGCCAGAATCTGGCTTACATGCTTTTTGACGGTAAATTCACTGATGAACAGGCGCGAAGCAATATCCTTGTTGCATGCCCCCTGGCCAAGTTCGATCAGCACTTCCTTCTCTTTCGGTGTCAATTCATCGGTAGGGCTGCTGCCGCTCATCCGCATCTTATCTTCCATCAGACCCGGATCATAATACTTGCGGCCCTTATAAACCAGCTGGATAGCGAACAGCAATTCCTCAGGCAAAGCTTCCTTCAGCACGTACCCGTCCACTAATACTTCTTCCGCTTTGAGAAAGTCCTCCCTGCTTGCTGAAGAGGTGAGCAGAATGAACTTGCTGGTTAGCCCGTGCGCCCGCGCAGCCTTGATTACATCAAGACCAGACTCGTCGGCCAGCCGCAGGTCAATCAGCACAAGATCGGGCTGTGTCTCTTCTATAACCTGAAGAGCTTCCTGGCCATTCGTTGCTTCGCCTGCAAAATGCAGATTCGGCTGCATGGAAATAACTGCCGCCAATCCTCTTCTTACTAACGGGTGATCATCAACAATGACGATATTCACTTGAATGACCTCCTGCCTAAAGTTTATGCATTCTTTAATTCAGCCACGCCGACAGGTATCGAAATTAAAATTCTGGTTCCTGCATTCTCGCTGCTGGAGATATGAAACTCTCCGCCCAACGACTGAGTCAGATACTGCATATTCTTCATGCCAAGCCCGCCGGTCGTATCTTCAGATGTAGTCCACAACAGATCCGTATCGAAACCGATACCGTCATCAGAAATAGACAGTCTGATCCATTTAGGCTTCAGAGACAGCTCAACATCCACCCGGCTGGCTGCACCATGACGTATGGCATTGCCTGTCGCTTCGGAAATAATCCGGAAGAGCGCCTTGTGGTAAGGATAAGGGAGGCTAAAGTCATCCCCCGTTATTTTGAGTTCAATTTCCACATCATTGAGCCTCGACAGGCTCTTCAGATGAGATCTGACCATCCCCAGCCAGGTTGGTCCGCCGCTCTTCTTCGAGCTGAGGCTGTAAATCGTAATCCTCAGCTCTTTGGCAACCCTGGTTGCCGAATCATGAATCAGGTCAATCTGCTCTTCAAGCTCAGAGTCGGACATCTTGCGCCAGGTCTGCTTCAGGGAATGGGTTGCGTATACGATGCCGAACAGGCTCTGCGATACGCTGTCATGCATTTCATCCGCGATCCGGTTCTGCTCATTCGTGATGATCAGCCGGTTTTCGATGACACCCAATTCATGCCGTTCCAGAATAATGGCACTTAGCTCTGACAGGAACATCAGCTGCTGAATATACCATCTGCGCCCTTCAAGTCCCTCTGAGGATTCCAGCTTCACGCCGATCATACCGACAAATCGGGTGCTCATTCTCACCGGCATCAGCAAAAAATCGCCAAGTCCCGGCATACTTTTGAACACCGGCTCACGCTGCAGCCTCCACTCGTGCTCATGCTTTTCCAGCTCTGTGAACAAGAAACGTTCTTCTTCATGCTGCCAGCCGGTCTGCCGGCTCTGCGGAGCGGGCTCACCGCTCTTTTTGGCAAACCAGAATAAGGCCTTATCCAGCTTGGTGAGCTTCACCACGTAATCTGTTATGACCTGGCCGATATTCATGAAGTCATGCTGGCTGGAGGTTTCGACGATGTGATAGAGCGATTTAATGTGCTCCATGGTTTCGTTGGTCCGCGCGTTCGCTTCTTCCCGCTGCCGCTTGATCCTGTTAACCATCTGCATTACTATAACCGCAAGCACCAGGGCTAGAAACAGGTTGCCGTTCTGAAGCAGTGCTTCAGATAACGATTTGCCTGCAGAATTCACAAATATATAACAAAATCCGGTTACAATCGCAATGTAGCTCAGCAGCAGACTCCACCCGAAATACATGGATAATGATCCTGCTGCAATCAGAACAGGGTTAAGTACATAAAGCTTAAACACACTGTCAAACCCGCCAGTAAGTAAGGTCAGTGCAATAACGCCAGCCATCTCTACGCTGACTGCCAGCATAAGAACCCGTGGTCTGGCCCGGAGCCTCCGGTAAATGATTACAAACGCTTGAGCCATTAAGAAAAGCGAGAAAATTAGTAGGGATTTATAAATGACGGAAGGCCCCGTGTGGTCCAGGAGGTACATCAGAGATGTGAGGGACAAAGAAAAATATCTGTAAAATGCTATCATTCTGTCTTCCGCGGTTGCTTTGATTTTCATCCCACCACCCTATTCTCCACCTATTTTGGAAAATGCGAGCTTATCTAAGCCTTGTTTAAAAGCATCATACATGAGAAAAATCACAATAACAAGTTTCACTATTAATTGACAACGTTTTCTTTTCAAATAAATAACATTTCGGGCTAATTTTTTTCGATTTTATTTTAATTTTATTCCATTCTCCTATAACTAGTACTACGTGTTCTTACAGAAAGTTGCGGAATGCAAAACAGCCTGTCCGTAAAACGGACAGGCTGTTACCAGCTAAACAATATCGGTTGCGGGCATCCCGGCTTAGCCGGCCCCTGTACCCTATAATGGTTGCGGCTGCTTCATATTACAAATACAAATCTGGTACCGCTGCTCACCAACGATATGATAGCCGGTGGACATGACACGGACAGTCTGATTATTGTGCTCATCAATCTTATGGAGACTACGGCAAGTAATGCAATAAAACTCTCTCATGATTTCATCTCCGGTAAACGCATAGTCAAAAAGCACTAAATAATTACTAATATTATCTAAATAATATCACCCTGTTTTTACGAGTGTCAACATAAATCAGCATAATCCGACAAAATTCTGCTACCGGGCATTGCTGCGGCAGAGCTGTGGAGAGATGCCCGTAACCTTTTTGAAAAGCCTTGAGAAATAAAACGGGTCACTGTAATGCAGCATGCCGGAAATTTCCTTGATCTGCAGGGAGGTATTCAGCAGCAGATGCTTCGCTTCCGCCATTTTCAATCTGTGAATATATTCATGCAGCGGATATCCGCTGCTCCTGCGAACCAGCCGGCGCAGGGTAGACATCGATATATGGTGCTTTGCGGCAATTCCCGGCAAATCAGGCTGAGCATAAATGCAGGCCTCCAGATCAGCGCGGATCTCCTGCAGCGCTTCATGCTGGCGGAACCGCGGATGATCCGGGATTATGCAGGAGCATTCCAGCAGCATGGCCTCCAGCCGCAGCGCCGCCCGGTCAGCATCGGCAGGAATGCCCCCGTCCATAAGATCCAGTATCTCCTCAAAGGCAGGCAGCAGCTCCTCCGGCCTCCCGGCCTGAAAGGCGCTCCCGCCTGCTATGAGTCCTGCTTCCAGCCACTCATCCGCTCTGCTTCCCGTAAAGTTGATGTAATATTCATCCCAGCTCCCGCCCGGCTGCGGTCCGAAGCTGTAGCTGCAGCCCGGGCGGAAGAAGAAGAGGCTTCCTGCACGCACCTGCTGCTGCTTCCCGCCATTCTCTGATATACTGCCGGACCCGGCCGCTATATAGACCATTGCCCAATGCCCGAATACCACTCCGCTGCGGAACAGCGTTCTGCCCGGCAGATGACCGGCCTGCCCGATCCGGATGGCGGTCAGCCGGAGCATGGAAGCATCCAGCTTAGGATCAATGATTCTGATGGGAAATGGGCTGATCATATAATCCATGACCTTGGGCATACCCTCTATTCCTCCCTTTGTTCCGGAATGTTATCGTTATTTGCAAGTGAACATATTCTACATGAATGAGAGGTGTTTATGCTATGCCTGAAAGATCCGGCCTGCAGCTTCTGCCCTGCCCGCAGATTTTTAAAGAGTCTGAGGGGCTATTCCTGATTCCGCAAAAAGGCCATATTGTTCTCCCTTCCTCTTCAGCAGAGAACCGGGATATACTGCCTGCTGCCCGCAGGCTTCAACAGGTAATCAGCCGCATTCTCCAGCTCAGCCTGTCTCTGTCGGCCGGCCGCAGCGCTTCTGTCCCGCCTGCAGCCTGCTTCTGCTACAGTCCGCTGCTGCCCGCACAGGGATATGAAATAGCTGTAGGAGCAGGTGGTATTACCCTAACTTACGGCACTGCCGAAGGCGCTTTTTATGCGGTTGCAACGCTAAAACAGATTCTGGAGCAGTGCGGCAGAGAACTGCCTTTCCTGTTCATCCGCGATCAGCCGGACTTTGCCGCCCGCGGCCTGATGCTTGATATCAGCCGCAACAAAATCCCGAAGCTTGAGACTTTGTACCAGATCGTTGATCTGATGGCTGATCTGAAGCTCAACCAGCTGCAGTTATATATAGAAGGTTCTCCCTTTGCCTACGAGTCCTTTCCGCAGGTATGGGAGCTGGAGACACCTGTTACCGGAGATGAAATCCTGCTGCTGGATGCCTACTGCCGTGAGCGGTATATTGAGCTTGTACCGAATCAGAACAGCTTCGGCCATATGGAACACTGGCTCACCCGTCCGGAATTCAATCATCTGGCGGAAATTCCCGCGGGCTTTATGCTGCCGGATAATTTGTATGACCATGATCTCTATCCGGATGGCCTGTTCATGCAGCCGGGAACCTTCCATACCGGAAACCCTGAGGTACTTGAGCTGCTGGGAACCATGTACGATGATCTCCTTCCCTACTTCACTTCCTCCCAGTTCAATGTCGGCTGTGATGAGACCTATGAGCTTGGACTCGGCAAAAGCAAAGCACTGGCTGATTCGGCAGGCAAAGGCCGGCTGTATCTGTCTTTCCTGCTGCAAATTCATAAGCTCGTAACAGCGCGCGGCAAAAAAATGCAGTTCTGGGGCGATATTATCATCCAGCATCCCGAGCTGATTCCGCAGCTCCCGAAGGATATCATTGCGATGGAATGGGGCTACAGTGCAGAGCATCCGTTCGAAGCCGATACCCGGAAATTCCGCGAGGCCCGGATCCCGTTCTACGTGTGCCCGGGAACCAGCTCCTGGAACTCTATTACCGGCCGCACCGACAATATGCTGGCCAATCTGCGCAGCGCGGCTGTCCATGGCAAAGAGAACGGAGCAATCGGCTATCTTATTACCGACTGGGGTGACTTCGGCCACTGGCAGCATCTGCCGGTCAGCTATGCCGGATACGCATACGGTGCCGCACTGGCCTGGAATGTCCGGGACAATCTGGAGGCAGATGTTGCCGGATACCTGAACCGCTCCGTCTTCCGCGACCGTTCAGGCGGGATCGGACAACTGCTGCTTGACCTCGGCAACTATTACAAGCTGGAATCCGGCGTTTCCCGTCCCAATGACTCGGAGATGTCGATGCTGCTGCGCAGCCGGTTGGACAACATGGGCATTGCCCGAAAGCTGACCCCCGTACAGCTTGACCAGCTTGAGGCCTATATTTTCGGAATCGAGAACCGTCTTGAGGCGCTGTCCCCGGGCTGCAGCGATGCCGGACTTGTCCTGCGGGAGCTGGAGAACGGCATCCGTTTTGTGAAGCATGCCGTGCAGCTGGCCCGTATCAAGCTGCAGCTGGCGGAAGAGCCCGCAGCCCTTGATCCCGCGGTCATCCGCAGACAGATCAAGGATCTTGACCTGCTGCTGCATGAATACCGCGGGCTGTGGATCTGCCGCAACCGGCCGGGCGGACTTGATCAGAGCATCAGCAGGCTGCTTCGCCTCAGGGAGGATTACACCGCCCTGCTGCAGACGCTGCCGGAGCAGACGAAGACCCTGCCCTGAATAAAAGAATGAATGAAAGGCCCGGCAGACCGGATAATTCCGGTTTAATCTGCCAGGCCTTTTCTCTCTTCAAGGAATGTCTGCCGTGCTTCCTCGTACTGGTTCACCAGCATCTCATGCTCCCTGCGCTCATGGGCTTCCCGGTCGCCGCCCGTCTGCAGACTTGCTTCATCCTCGGAAATAGTCCAGATGTCCGAGAACAGATAATCCCTTACTTCAACCACAGTTCCGCTGAGCCTGCCGCCCTGCCAGACCAGCCCGCCGGAGGTGCGGATTACGGTGCGCCCGTCAGGTGTAGCAGCCTTCTGGCCGATACGGATCTGCATCAGCATCTGCCCGAATGTAAACCATTTCATCCGCTTTATCCCCCCTTCAGATTCTAATTGAAAAAGACGTTGCTGCAGCATACAATCAGGATACCAGACAGCTATTGATTTACCGGCAATCTTATAGTGACAGGGGACAGGCTTATGGATTGGCTGAACGATTATGAACAGGAGCTTCAAGCCGTATTTCATGAATGCAGGGTCATCATTTCCGGATTCCCGGAGCCGCTGAATACACGGGGTCTGGCTTATCTTGAGCAGTTTGATGTCTTTCAGGCCCGCAGCAAAAAGAATTACATCTGCTACCTCCTCCCTTTCTGGCTACGCCGGGAGTGCGGGCTAGGTCCAAGGGAGACACACATTATGTCCTCCGGCAATGTTCTGCTGATGCTCTACTTCTTCCTGCAGGATGATCTGATGGACAACCGGCGCAGCTCTGCGGCTGAGCTGCTGCCGCTGGCCAACCTGCTGTACGCGGAATTTCTGGAGCTCTACCGCCCGCTTTTTCCTGCCGGCTCCTCCTTTTGGACCTACTTCAAACGGTATCTCTTTGAATGGTCAGACTGCGTCAGCGGCGAAAGCGCAGGCGATTATTACTATAACGACCGCAGCCGGATAGCTGGTAAAGCGGCGCCCCTCAAGCTGTCTGCCATAGCTGCTCTGCTGCTCAGCGGCATGGAATCCTCGATCGCTGCCGCGGAAACTGCTATACAGGAGGTGCTGATCACCCTGCAGCTGCTCGACGATTATGAGGATTGGGAAGAGGATCTGGCTGAAGGCAGCTATAATTGTCTGCTGGCAATGGTCCGCCGTCAGCTCCCGTCCCGGAACGCTACTGACGTTATAGAACCCGATGAAGTGAAAGCGTTTATTTATAACTTCGGCGGTCTCCGGCAGTATGCGGCCATTGCTGCAGACAATCATGAGCGGCTGCTCTCGGGAGCATTCCGTATATCCGCACTTACCGCCTTTCACCAGATGCTGGCAGACAATCTCCGGCAGATTGCCGCAGCGATTGAAGCCGAAAAAGAGCTGCTGCAGGGGGGCGGCCTGCAATATTGGCTGTCCAGGCATATGAAAAGCTAATTTTTCTATGAAAATACTGCTAACAACCAAAAATAGTCATAGATTCAAATAAAATGCTATGGTATGCTTACCGGGTAATATTACCATTTCGGGGAAGGATGATTATTGTGTCAGAGGCGATTTTTAAGAATCAAGTGATTCAGAAAGCATGGGAAGATCCGGGTTTCAAAGCAAGGCTGCTTACCGATCCGAAAGAAGCTCTCAGAGAAGCACTAGGTATCAATCTGCCTGATCATATTACACTCAAAACGGTCGAGGAAGGCTCCAATGAGTTCTATCTGGTCATCCCTCCAAGTCCGTCCTCAGGTATTATGAAAACGGATGTCACCACCCTCGGTTCCTGGTAAGCATACATCACGCCTCTGACTTCACAGGGAGCCTGAACCTTCCGGAGGCTTTGCCAGAGGCAAAGTCGTAACGGATTCGGTTCCGGCTCCTTTTTGGCTTTCAAAACGGATTTCGCCCGTCATGGCTTCAATGATCCGGAAGGTCACCATCAGGCCAAGGCCCGTCCCCTTCGTTTTGTTCGAGAAATACGGCTCCCCAAGCCGGTTCAGCACCTCGCGGTCCATACCCTCTCCGTCATCCTGAATATGAATATACACATAATCACCGACACCGTAAGCAATCATTTGTACCGTACCCTCATCGCCCAGTGATTCGATGCTGTTCTTAATAATATTGATGAAAGCCTGCTTGAATTTGGAGGAATTGCCTTTGACCCACAAGCCCTCACCGGCCTGCATAAGCATTTTCCCCCCGTTCAGATGACACAGCGGCAGCATAATACTCTCAATGTGCTTGAACTCCTCACGGACATTCAGGATTGAAATCTGCTCGAATTCCGGTTTGGCAAAGGTCAGAAAATCGGTGATGATATTTGCAGCACGGTCCAGCTCACTGAGCGCCATTGATAAATACTGCTCTTCGCTGCCGCTTGCCTTCTCGCTGAGAAGCTGCAGGAACCCTCTTGTCACCTGCAGAGGATTACGCACCTCATGCGCTACTGAAGCGGCGAGCTCGCTGATAATCTCCATCTTCTCGGAACGCTGCAGTTCATTGTTAAACAGCTCCAGCTCCCGTGAATATCTGACCACCTGCCGGTGGTTTAAGGCCAGCCTGCGGCCCAGAATGACAATCAGCGAAAGAATGAACACTACCAGCGACCATTTCCAGTAAAACAGATCATAGTTGCCGTTCTTGATATAATACCAGACCAGCTCGGTTACCCCTGTCAAAGCGGCGGTGCCGAAGCCTATGGCAAATGTGATCGCATCCTTGTTCTTTTTGAGCGAAAAGAGAATGGCACAGGCTATGAGCAGAGTGAACTGTGCGATCATAATAAAGCCGATTACCGTGGTGGATATAAAATAATAAAACTCTACATAACGGTTGTCAGCCAGCGTATTAATGATCAGGCACACGATGCAGATCGCGGAATAGACCGTCTGAAAAATGCGGAACCGGCGGATGATGGAGAAGCGGCCGCTGCCGAATATTTTCTCAAACAGAAAGGTAAGCGCCGGCAAAAGTGACAGCAGCCCCAGGTCAAGAAAGATAATGTTTAACGCTCCGTAGGCGCTGTAAAAAGTATAAATGAAGGGCGAGTAGGTTATAGACAATACCCCTGTAGCTGCAATAACAATGGATAATGGTACCGCAATCGAAAAATGATCCCTGTCCAGAAAGAATCCGCACATAAACAGCACCAGCGCTACAAAAATAAAGGAACCGCCCAGGATGACATCAATCAGCCCGTTTTTGACATAACTGCGGATCAGCTCGCTATGCTCACCGACAACAATGCTATCCTTGATTCCGATCCGGTCCTGGAGCGTTGAAGCCCAGATATACATTGTCTTGCCGCTATCCCCGCTGTCCAGCGGGACGAGCAAAGAGTAATTATCCTTGATATAGCTGCGGTCACCCTCCAAAATCAGCCGGTCCTCGACAAACACTTTGATATGCAGGGCATACAGCTTACCGATATAAACAGCAGGCGACACATATTGAACAGCCGGCAGCTCAATCCGGGTCCAGGCCGAGGATATACCATCCGGAAGCTCACTTGCAGGCTTAGCCGTTCCACTGCTGAACCAGCCTCCCTGAGTCCCGGACGGGACTTCAAGGCCAGTATCCCCTGTGCGGCTGCCCCATTGCATCTGCCATTCTGTAATTTCATTTGCAGCATAATGGCCTTCCCCTGAGGCTGTCAGCGACCCGAACGTCACCAGAAGCAGCAGAAGCATCGCTGTTATATGTACACTTTTACCGATCAAGCGCATGCAAGCACCCCAAAAGAAAGTATTGGTATTGCGGGACAGGACACAACTAGTATTTCGCCCAGCAATGCCCTTATCCCTTTAAATAAACGAATATTATCAATTTTTTCTATTTACTGTGATCAGCTGGTAATTTCACAATAACCTCGGTTCCCTGACCCTTTTTACTGTGGAACTGAATGGTGCCGTTCATCGCCTCAACGATCCTGAAGGTAACCATCAGCCCCAGGCCGGTTCCCTTGGTTTTATTTGAATAAAAAGGCTCACCCAGCCGGGCCAGCTCGCCGGGCTTCATACCCTCCCCGTTATCCTTCACACTGATGATGATATGCTGGCCGGATTTCCAGGCTGACACCGTGATCAGCCCCTCTTCGCCGAGCGCCTCCACACTGTTCTTGATCAGATTAATAAAAGCCTGCTTAAACTTGGCGGGACTCCCCAGTACATGAAGTCCTTCCTGCAGCTGCAGTTCAATCGTCCCCCCCTGCAGATTGGCCAGCGGGCCCAGAATACCGGCAACATGCCGCAACTCCCCCGACAGCTCAAATACATCCACTTCCTCCATTCCCGGCTTGGCAAAGGTGAGAAAGTCCGTGATGATCAGAGAGGCCCGGTCCAGCTCCTCCATCGCCATATTGAGATATTCCTTCTCCTTGCGGGCAGACCGTTCGCCCAGAATCTGCAGGAACCCGCGCGTCACCTGCAGCGGATTGCGCACTTCATGGGCGACGGAGGCGGCGAGCTCGCTGATAATCTCCATTTTTTCCGAGCGCTGCGCGGTATTGTTGAACTGCTCCAGCTCCCGGGAATAGCTCAGCGCCTGCTCATAGTTTCTGGCGAAGCCCCTGCCGAGAATAACGATCAGTGAGAGAATGAATGCCACCACACCCCACTTCCACCAAAAGAGATGGAATGGGCTCTTGGATGTGAAGTACAACATCAGTTCGCTGAGTGAAATGACGGCAAAGACGGCGAAACCGGTGGAGAAAATCGCCGCATCCTTATTGCCCCTGTAGGCATACACCACGGCCATGGCCAGCAGATAGGACAGCTGCACAATCATCAGCACTCCGAGCACGTCAACCGTCATGATCCTGTACAGCTGTTCCAGCCGGTACGACAGCAGCGCATTCAGTATAAGGAACGCAAAGCAAAAACACGAATACCCGAGCTGAATATTGCGGAAGCGTACAAGATGCCTGCTTTTGCCGGGTCCGAAAATCCGTTCAAAATATAAGGTAAAAGCCGGCAGCAGTATATATAAAGCCGTATCAAAGCAGGCCTCCACCAGATGCTCCCTGCTATCCAGAATAAGTGACAGAAACGGGGAGTATGTAATAAACAGAACACCGAAGGCAAGGATCACAAGGACGAGATAGTAACCGCCGGAGAACATCTGCACCCGTATAAAGTATAAACATACCAGTAAGACAGCCGCCATAAAAATAAGCGAGGTTCCCAGGATTACATCCACTAAATCCTGTTTGACATAGAGAGTCATCAGGCCGTCATAATTCCCTGCCCTGATCTGCCCCCCTACCCCGAAGCCTCTGTCGCCCCCGCTGCTCCACAAATACAGCGGTCCGTCGCCCTGCTGGGCTGATAACGGAATCAGGACTTTACTGCCGGTAAAATTAACCATCTGTCTGGAATCATATATAAGCGTGTTATTCCGGTAGGCTTTGAGTGTTGTTCCATATATTTTATCAATAAGCAGCGCTGAATGAGTCTTGGCCTGCGGGATTTCAAAACGCAGCCAGGCTGCATCCGCATCTGCAGGCGGCAGCGGCCTGCTTCTATCCGACGACATTTTCAGCCAGTCCTCCTGCGGGGCCGCTGCCGCTCCGGCAACAGATTCCTCCCCGGAATGCGCCCATTTCAGCTCCCAGTCCAGCAGGACGATGTCCCGCTCACCGTTCCGCCCGATAGTAAAGCCTGCAGTTACCAGAACGGTCAAGAGCAGGAGCATGAATATGGCGGCCGCTCTTTTTGGTGATGGCAGCTTCATTTTGACACCTCAATAAATCATAAGTTGGATTTTATTAGTTCGTATGATTCTTAGTTTCGACAACCTTCGCACTTTCCCTGCCTCCAAATGGTTATTTCCGCGAAATACCTGAATTTTTTATCAGCATGGTTAATCAAAATGAAGAATGAATATATTAAGAAGGCTTCATAAAGACCCTGAGGTGCAGATTCGCAGCCGCTTAAACGGGTATAGAAATACTATAGATTCAGGTAAGGAGGTTCGGCAATGAGCGACAATAAGAAACCTGCCGCAAGCCCAGAACCGGATAAAGACGATCTGGTAACCGAGCGGGATATCGATGAGGATTTCGGCTTGTTCCAGGAAGGCACTTATCCTGATGCACTGCCGGATAAGGATCAGGAGGCAGCCATTAATCATGCTGTTCCCGAAGAGGGACAGACATAAAGCTAAGGAGATGAACGGCTATGGGGAATGACTTCAACAAAACAGAAGCCGATTTTGCATATGAGCGTTATCAGAAAATGGGCGGTGTCTCGCCCGAGCAGGATATTCCGCAAGAAGATCTGCGTCCGCTGGGCACTATTACTGAGCAGGGCGTCAGCGGTGTAACCCTGGATGCAGAGCGTCAGCCGCTGGAATCATCGCTGGCCACACATGACCCGGCTAATGAACGGCCTGTTGATTATGTTGACGGCATCGCGGATGAAGGCTCTGACCCGGCGCTGGAAGCCGACACCATACTGGCTGCCGATATCGGCGTCAATGAACCGCAGCCGGCGCTTGGCCGCAGGGCTGACCGGGACAGCGGCATCCTCGCCTCTCCTGCCCCTGAGCGGGACGAGCTGCTGGAATCGGATGCGGTGTTCGCCGCCGGAGCTGCCGGTCTGACCGGCAGCGTGATCGATTATGCCAGCGATGAGGAAGCCTTCGACGGCGAGGAAGAACAGCCGCTGGAGGATATTCCGGATGCAGATGAGCTGCAGCCCGGGACTGCCGTGGACCCGGTTTCCCCTCCGGTTAATGCCATGCCGGGAACCGATATCCTGAACGGCTCCAACGGAGAAGACGGTTAACGGACTAAGCAAAAGGCCGGAAGCACTTTCGGAAATGATTTTCCGGTGCTTCCGGCCTTTTTGTGTGATATAAAAGAGTAGTTACTTACTTTACATATTGCCGGCTGCCCCTGCATCCGCTGCCTCCCCATGCACACGCGCTTCACCAACCTTGGCCTCCAGGTTCCGCAATTTTACCAGCAGTGCTGCTGCAAGCAGCATCATTCCGTTAATGACGAATACCCAGCGGATGGGAATAAACGCGCCCAGCAGTCCGCCGATAATCGGCCCGGCCATCGTTGCCAGCTGGGAAGCCGCCTGATTCAGTCCGAACGCCCGGCCGCGGAAGCCCGGTTCAATACTCTGGACAATCATCGCATTGACTGAAGGCAGCACCCCGGCATAGAACAGGCCGTAGACAAACCGCAGAATCGCAAATTCCACATAGCCGGAGACAAAATACTGCAGGATATTGCCGATGCCCCCGCCGATCAGACCGATAAACAGGATAAAGCCGAAGCCCTTGCGGCTGCCGATCCGGCCCCACTGCGGAGCCATTATTACCGTTGCTATCCCGACAGCGGAGAAAACAATCCCTGAGCTAAGCGAGGCCGAGTTCTTGGAGATGCCCATGTCCAGCAGATAAATCGGCAGCAGCGGCTCCAGTATCATTACCGAAAAGGTGCTGATTCCAGCTAAGGACAGCAGTGTGATGAACGCTTTATTTTTGACTGCCTCCCGGATGTCATCGCTGACACGCGACCTTGCTGCAGAACGGTTAAAGTTCTCCTCTTTGGCGAAAAAGGTCGCGATCAGCGCTGAAATGAGCACAATTGCCGCCGAGAACAGAAAAGCGCTGCGGTTGCTCGAATAATAGCTGACCACCCCGCCGATCAGAGGGCCTATAATACTGCCTGTGGCACCTGCCGTAGACATTATGCTGAGCGCATAACCCGTCTTTTCCTCCGGAGTATTGGTCGCCACCATCGCAATCGCCGCCGGAACAAATCCGGCCAGCAGCCCCTGAAGCACTCGCACAGCCAGAAACACATACGGGTCATGTACAAAATAATTGATCAGATAAAGTGCGGCCAGACTGAAGCCTGAACGGATCAGCATCGGCTTGCGCCCGTATTTATCAGCCAGAGACCCCCAGTAAGGGGAGATCAGCGCACTGGCCAGAAAGGTAATCCCAAAGCTCACACCCGACCAGATCTCCAGATGGCTGGTTACTCCGAGCTGGTCACTGAGGAAAATCGAGAGGAACGGAATCGAAATCGAATAGGCTGTGCTGCAGAAGAACACCCCTATCCAGAGCACGATCAGATTCCTTTTCCATGAAAATGCCAAAACAACCACCGCCCCTTCTGTTAAACCCTGAAGTATCTATTATTCTAGACCTCTTTTTCCGATATGCCAAATCACCTTAATTCCCGGGCTTTGCATCCGACAGGACAAACCATGTATGATGATGGATGAGCAAACCAGTCTACTTAAGATTAAAGGAGAGATTTAGAACGTGAAGCGCATAAGAAAAACCCCTGTCATTCTGCTGATGATGATGTCCCTGCTGATGATCTTCGCAGCAGGCTGCGGCAACAAGCCGGCAGACAACAACGCTGCAGGCAATAATGCTGCAGGCAACGCCAGCGGAAACCAAACCGCAGCCACCGAAGGCGTCCCTTCGGCAACAGCCAGCCATCCGGTTGTCACCATTGAAATGGATAACGGCAGCATTATCAAGGCCGAGCTTTATCCTGAGGTTGCCCCAAATACGGTGAACAACTTCATTTCCCTGATTCAAAAGGGCTTCTATGACGGAACAATTTTTCACCGTGTGATTCCGGGCTTCATGATTCAGGGCGGTGATCCTGACGGCACTGGTATGGGCGGTCCGGATTACAGCATAGCCGGCGAATTCTCGGCCAACGGCTTCACGAATAACCTGCTGCACACCGAAGGCGTGCTGTCCATGGCCAGAAGCCAGGATATGAACTCCGGCGGTTCGCAGTTCTTCATAATGGCTGCCGAATACCCGAGCCTCGACGGGAGCTATGCCGCTTTCGGCAAGGTAACGGAAGGCCTGGATGTGGTCCAGTCGATCGTTAACCTGCCGCGCGACAGCTCCGACCGGCCGGATACCCCGCCGGTTATGGCCAAGGTTACGGTAGACACGCTGGGCGTTACTTATCCGGAGCCGGAAAAAGCACAATAGTACAGCATAGAAGCCCTCTCCGGGTTATCCGGGGACGGGCTTCTTCTTATTCCAGCAGCCTGCACCGGATGGCTTCCGGTACAGGCTGGCTGTTATCTTCTGCTGATAGCATGATGCGGATTGCGCAGGAAGGTGCTGCGGGTGTTGCGCAGCAGGGCAATCCGCTCCTCAGCCAGACGGTCCGCTGCGGCATACGCCGGAATACCGCTGGTGCGGGAAATCTCCAGCACGCGTGTAATGCTGTCATAGATTTTGCTGACCTGCTTGTAAGCACGTTCCTGATTGTAGCCGTTCAGTTCGTCGGCAATGTTGATCACGCCGCCGGCGTTTATGACATAATCGGGTGCGTAGACGATGCCCATCGCATGCAGGGCATCCCCGTGGCGCGGCTCCTTCAGCTGGTTATTGGCTGCACCTGCAACCACCTTGGCCTTAAGCACCGGCAGCGACTCGTCGTTAATCGTCGCCCCAAGTGCGCAAGGTGCATAGATATCGCACTGTACACTGATAATATCAGCCGGATCGACTGCCTTGGCGCCATAAGCTTCAACCGCCCGGGCTACCGCTTCCTTATTAATATCCGTAACAATCAGCTCTGCCCCTTCTTCATGCAGATATTTGCACAGCGTAAACGAGACATTGCCGACGCCCTGTACCGCAACCGTTCTGCCGGCCAGCGAATCACTGCCGAAGGCCGCTTTGGCTGCCGCCTTCATCCCCTGATACACTCCGAAGGCTGTGGCCGGTGACGGATTACCGGAAGAACCGTACGTAGCCGAGATCCCGGTTACAAAGTCCGTCTCCTGATGAATAATATCCATATCCGCTTCAGTCGTTCCGACATCCTCAGCTGTAATATAACGCCCGTTGAGTCCTTGTATGTATCTGCCAAAGGCGCGGAACATCGCCTCATTCTTGTCTTTTTTCGGATCGCCGATGATTACGGTTTTACCGCCGCCCAGGTTCAGTCCGGCCGCCGCATTCTTGTAGGTCATCCCTTTGGCAAGCCGGAGCGCGTCAGTGACAGCGGCCTCTTCGGTCGCGTAGGTCCACATCCTCGTCCCGCCCAGCGCCGGTCCCAGTGTAGTGTCGTGAATGGCAATAATTGCCTTCAAACCTGATGCCTTATCCTGGCAGAACAGCAGTTCCTCGTAATCGTCCCGCTCCATTGCTGTAAACAATTCCATTGTGTTCATTTCTCCTGTCTCATTTCATTAAAGGTGTTACGTTTCATAACAAAGCTAGTATACCCAACTTTTATTGTCAAGATCATTTGTCCTTTTCTTAGGAGATCCTGCGAAATAAATCCAAAAGCGTACATCAATATAACGTACTATGTAATGACAAACAGAAACGGCTAGTCTAGAACATATCAATTCTTATATTTAAAAAAGAGGCGCAAACGCGCCCCTATTCCCAGTATTCATCCGGCCGGTATTCAATTTCCGACTGTACGGTGATGCTCAGACATTCTGCATCAGCATCATACTGGACGGGATTATCCCCGACGTAATACCAATGCTTGATAACCGGGCCCTCCGCCGGCTCTTCAAACCGGAACACGTTCAGCTCTGCTTTCAATTCCACTACGGCCGCTCCCTGCGCAGTCTTTACACCGTAAAGCTTAATCAGTGTAAGCTCCCCCTGAGGATTAAAAGTATAAGTCGGCCCTTCTGTGCTGTTAACAAGCATACGTCCGGTTACGGAGTGCTTCACCAGCACCCTTTCCTGCTGCTGCATCATTGGTTCCCCCTTTCAAAATAGGATTGTTTACATAAGCGTGACCAAGACTGATCTAAGTTACGGCAGATCAATGACCATGACCAGGGCATCCTCTTCCGCAGTAAGCTTCAGGCTGCTGCTCCCCTCAATCCGGGCCGAGTCTCCCGGACGCAGAACCTGATCATCCGGCAGCTTAACCTGTCCTTCAATTAAGTAAATAAAAATCCGGCGGCCCGCCTCCTGCTCAAAGGCCAGCTCCTGGCCTATCGCAGCCCGGCCCAGATAGATTGTCATATCCTGGGCAATGTCCACGATCTCTTCTGCACGTTCTGGTGCTACTACTGGCAGCAGCTTGCCCTCCAGCTTGGCGGGATCAAACCGCCCGGTTGTATAGGACGGTGCCGTTCCGCGGGTACGCGGCATAAACCACAGCTGCAGCAGCCGTACCGGCTCTGTGTCCGAAGGATTGTGTTCGGTATGGATTGCGCCGGTCCCGGCTGACATCCGCTGAATGCCGCCAAACTCCGTCTCAGCAACATTGCCCAGATTGTCCTCATGACGTAATTTGCCGGACAGCACGATAGAGACGATCTCCATGTCGCTGTGCGGATGGGCGCCGAAGCCTCGGCCCGGCGCAATCGTATCATCGTTGCAGACACGCATCGGGCCAAAAGCAGTATTGTCCGGATCATAGAAATCCCCGAACGAGAAGCTGTGGCTGCCCTTCAGCCAGCCGTGATCGAACTGGTGCGCCGATTCCGCGGAATAAACCTTGATCATAAGGATTCCCTCCTGATTGTCTGATGAGCTTACACTTTAATGATGGCTGCTTTATACAAAAGGTCGTTTTTACTGCAAACAATAGTTATTCAGCCGCATAAAGCCTTTCTGTGCAGCAGTCACTAACAATAATATAGCAGAAACCGCGGGAAACCAGAAATAGCTGTCGGCTGAGCTAGGGAGCAGCTGTCTGTGCCGGGTGGTTGACGGTGGGATCAGACCAGCAGCGGCCTGAGTTGTGGGATTTTCCCCTTTACTCCCTCAATTTCGGCTGGCTAGCGGCCTGTTCAACGTTTACAGCAGCCTGTCAATTCATCTGTCCAAAAGAAAAGGAGCAGTCAGCATAGGCCAACTGCTCCTTAATCTTATTGAATTATCAGGCTGACCGCTATCTGCCCGGTTGTTTCCGGCTTACACGGCGTTGCCGGTCTCCGCCATGCTCGGCTTGACCCGTCTTCTCTTCTTTCAGCCTTGCATTACGCGCTTATCCCTCAAAACCGTTCCAATGAGTCACTTCATCCAGCGGCAGTCTGGCTGTGGAGCGGCCTTCCGCCGCCGCTTTACCGATAGAGATCAGCATCACTGGCTCATAACGTTCAGAAATGCTGAACAGCTCGCGCAATTTTTCGGGAATAAAGCCGCCCATAGGTACGGTATCGTAACCCTTTGCCTTGGCTGCCAGCATCAGCTGCATGGAGATCAGGCCGCCGTCGACCAGGGCGATTTCCTTCAGCTTTTGGACCGGCATGGCCGAATAGCTGTCTCTGCTGCGCTTAGCCATCGCTGAGCCTATTTCTGCAGTGATGAATCCGGCTGCCTCAGCGTACTCATATATTTTTTCCGCATTGCGGTAGGCTTCGATATCTCCAAGAACAGCGATTGTAACGGAAGAATCAACGACCTGCTGCTGGTTGTAGGCGATTGGCAGCAGCTGCTGCTTCAGTTCCTGATCTGTAACCACGATAAAGCGCCAAGGCTGCAAATTGGATGAGGACGGGGCCAGAATGGCATCATTCAGAATCTCTTTAATTTCCTCGTCGGAAATCTTCCAGGACGGATCATACTTCCGTACCGAATGCCGCTCCCGGATCACCTTATTAAATTCCACTTCCGCTTTCAATTCCGTTGACATTGTCTAACTCCTCCTCTTCCTGATCCCAATTCTGTGTTTATAAAAGCACAGTTAACGTCAAAAAAATATCTGCTCCTCTATGCTGTTACACATTTAACTGTAATTTATTATGCACAGTATAATTCACAAAAAAGCATCCTGTCAACAACCAGACTTGCGCACCATATCAGCCAGTGTATATTTTTCCAGCACAGCCAGCATACTGCGGTCCATTTCCGCAAAAATATCGCCGCAGGCGTCCATCATCTGCTCACCCAGCGCATTGCCGCACATCGTTTCATTCACCGCTTTGCTGCATGTATCCGCTGCTTCAAGAGCCTGATAAATTTCGGCAAGCGTCAGCTGTTCAGGGTCACGGTTAAGGCCGTAGCCGCCGTCGCGCCCTTCTTTGGTTATCAGGATCTGCGCACGCGTGAGCTTAGCCATCGTCTTTCTCAGCAGCGTCGCCTCAGAGGAGAGCAGCTCGGCCATTTCACAGCTTGAACAGGTATCCCCTTTACGGGCCAGGACTACGAGTGCCTGCAGCACCAGTCCGAAGGATTTATGCTGAGAAACGCCGCTGGATCGTGTTTTTGTCATGCCAGTGCTCCTTTCTGACACATTGATGTACATTAAGTATAGAACGCCGGAGCCTATTTTGGCAAAAAAAGCCCCTGCCCTAACGACCACAGGTCCAAGGCAGAGGCTTGCTGCTTAAAAATATGGACCGTCAGCTGGTATGCCTGATTGTCCTCTAATAATGACTACAGCTTAGCGATTGTTTCAGTCAGTACAGGTACGATCTGTGACTTGCGGGAAACAACGCCTCTAAGCAGCGCTTTGTTGTCATCCAGCTTCACATTGTAAGCCTGCTCTACTGCACCAGCGAGACGGCCGAGCGCCAGACCTACAGAGTCGTTGTTCAGGATGTCGGTTACTACGAACAGGAAGAGATCCAGTTCTTTTTCAGCAATAATGGCTGTTAGAGCTGCTTCCAGCTCAGCCTGCTTGGAGAGCACATCGTTAACGTCAACCGCGTTGACCTGGGCGATTTCTACCTTGTAGTCTCCCATTTTGAATTCTTTAGCATCCAGGGAGATCAGCTGGGCAATGCTCTTATCGCTGAGGTCAGCCCCGGCTTTGAGCATATCCAGACCGTATTCTTCTGCATTTACACCAGCGATTTCAGCCAGCTCACGTGCAGCAGCTACGTCCTGCTCGGTGCAGGTCGGCGATTTGAACAGCAGGGAATCGGAAATGATTGCGGACAGCATCAGGCCGGCAATTTCTTTAGGAATGGTTACACCGTTTTCTTTGTACAGCTTGTTCAGGATAGTCGCTGTGCAGCCTACAGGCTCAGCACGATAGTAGAGCGGATGTGCGGTTTCGAAGTTGGCGATCCGGTGGTGGTCGATTACTTCAACTACGCGGACCTGCTCAATTCCGTCTGCACTCTGCTGGCGTTCGTTATGGTCAACCAGAATCACCTGAGCGGCTTCTCCGGCAACATTTGTAACAAGACGGGGTGCAGCCACGCCGAATTGATCCAGCGCAAATTGAGTTTCCCCGCTTACTTCTCCCAGGCGTACCGCTTCAGCATCCCAGCCCAGTTCTTTCTTTAGTGCCGCATACGCAATAGCTGAACAGATTGTATCCGTGTCCGGATTTTTGTGTCCAAAGACGAGTGTTTTTTCCATTTCCAATCTCCTTACTTTGTTTTTTGTGAGAATAATATACCATACATTGATAGGGACAAGCCAGAGACTGGCCCAGAACATTGGATTTGAATTTGTCTGACCGATTTAAGCGGGAATTTCCAGAGCTAAATGCCTTTAATTACAGCCATTGGTTTACACTTGGCTACCACATCAGCCAGCCCGGCACCTGTGATGCTGTCGATAATCTGGTCTACGTCCTTATAGGCTTGCGGACATTCATCGAGAATGGTATCCAGGGAACGGTGGTTAACCGTAATCTCCTCGTCCGTACCGACCCGCAGCGACTGGCTGAACTCATCCACAGTCACCGCCAGCCGTGTCGCTCTTCTCGAACGCACCCGGCCGGCTCCATGACAAATGGAATAAAAGTTCTTCAAGCCCTCCTCGCGGCCGAGCATAATGTACGATGAGGTACCCATTGAGCCGGGGATGAGCGCCGGATGCCCTGTAGCTTTGTACACCGGCGTGTTCAAAAAATGCCCCGGCGGCAGCGCCCGTGTCGCCCCCTTACGGTGCACCAGCATCGGCTGCCCGCGGTGGAACTCTTTTAACGCATAGTTATGCATCAGGTCATACAGCACCGGCATTTCAAACTGTGGTCCGAACAGCTCACGAAAGCCCTCCTGTACCCCGAACGCAATCATATGCCGGTTGGTCACGGCAAAGTTCAGCGCAGAGTACATCAGATTCAGATACGTCTGGCCTTCACGGCTGCTGACCGGCGCGTAGTTCAGGTTCGGATCTGGGTTCGTTACACCCCAGAGATGCATTGCTTCTTTAATAGTCTTCGTATGCTCCCGGCCGACCATTGCTCCCCAGGCACGCGAGCCCGAATGGATCATGACGACAACACCGCCGTCGAAAAGACCCCATTTTGCCGCCAGCTCCTTATGCTCCTCAGCGATCTCCAGGTACTGAATTTCACAAAAATGATTACCGCTTCCCAGAGTCCCGAGCTGGCCATGGGCATTTTTGCGGATTTTGGGCGGCAGCTGCTCCAGCGCAGTATGGTCATAACGGAAGTTGCTTTCCTCCACATGGGTGATCCATTGCGGGGACGGGATATATTTTTCCGGCAGACCGTTTAGGCCGCTGCGCACAACTTCCATAATATCGATGTCGGCATAGTTGCTGTTGACGCGTTCATTGGTCGGGACATATTTTTCGATGGCTTCGATCAGTCTCCGGCGGATCTCCTTATCCTGCAGGTCCCGCTTATGCAGCGGCGTCGTGTGCACGCGCATCCCGCAGCCGATATCCACACCGACAATCGAAGGCGAGACCATCCCGTCCTTCATATTCCACACCGCCGTTGTGCCGATACAGGTCCCCACGCCGACATGCGCATCCGGTGTATAAGCCATATATTTATTGCGCGGAATCCGCAGATTGTTATCAGCCATCTCAAACACTTTTTCTTCAAAAGACCCGAAAATTTCCTGATTGGCGAACACATGCAGCGATCCGTGCGGGAGTTCCAGCTGATAGTGGTTGTTGCCGTGCGATTTGATGCTTTTGTTCATTATTTCTCCTCCTGTAGTTCTAATTTATATATAAAAAGCCGCCGGCCTGCGCCCGTCTCTGCTCCTGCCTGTAAACAGGCATAGCGAAACCTTGCGCAATCCGGCGGCTCTCATCCTGGATCTGGGGCCGCAGCACGGCTGTGCCGTGTTGCGGCTAATGCAGACCACGCCTAAACCGCTGCTCCCTGTGAGAGGGGGAGGGGGAGAGGGCGGGATGAGATGGATAGCTGCCGGATGGATAAAGCCCGCGCTCCCCGCCGCGCCGTCTGGATGTGGCGTAACGAAGGGACTGCGGATACAGAAGTGGCTCGGGATCTGTTGCCGGGATTGGGGCTGGGGCTGGAGCCTGCTTCAGATCACAACCTGTGCCCGGCTGTATGCCATGTACTGCTTCCCGCTCTATATCCTGCTCATTCCATCTCAATACTGTGTTCATTACTCTCTCTCCTTTCAGGGAATATGGGGGTTAAGACGCCGCTGGCGCCACGATCAAAGGGATTTTTCCCTTTATTTCAGTGTTAGAGCCCGACTTACAGTACCTTTAGTGGGATTTTTCCCTTTATTTCAGTGTTAGAGCCCGACTTACAGTACCTTTAGTGGGATTTTTCCCTTTATTTCAGTGTCAGAGCCCGGCTTTCAGTACCTTTAGTGGGATTTTTCCCTTTATTTCAGTGCGAGAGCCCGGCTTCAGTACCACTAGTGGGATCCCCCCCTTTATTCAGGTGCTAGAGCTCGGGGTTCAGTACCGTTAGCGGGACTCTCTCCTCTAACCTTGCCTGCATTCTGCCTAATAACAGCAAAAAGGCTGCGTCGCGCCGCCCTTCTCTCCGCCTCTTACAAAAGGTCAAAGAAAAAGGCTGCGGTACACGCAGCCTGAGATCCCGATATTGCCATAGATAAGGGTGCAGAATCAGATCTGCCTGACCCAGGGCAAGGGAGTGCTGCGTGAAACCTGAGTTTCCTCTGGATAGGAATATGCCGGACGTGCGAAAGGTATGGCTAGCTCCCGGTCAAAAAGTCGGCTAATGTGTTCATCCCTGTTCAGCGTCTGCATTGTTCCTGCTCCTCCCTAAGCCATCTGCGGCGTAAATTTGTAGCCAGCTTACCATGTATTCCCAGACAATGTCAATCAATTACCTTCTGCTGCTCGCTGCTCAACAAATACCCACCAGCCTTGAGCAACCTATAGCTAATACCAAACTCAAACTCAAAGACAGCCAATATGATCTACAGCAGCGCTGAAAAATAAACAGCTATGTACGCATACGTCCCGTCCACTAACTCGGGCCGGTACCATACTGCGGCAATCCCCGCGAAGTCTTGGGCAGCGGTTCAGGTACAAACCGGCCGTTCAGCGGCTCGTTATCTCCGAACAGGTCCGGATTCACGGCCAGCATGCGGCTTAGGATGTCTGTAGTCTCCGCAGCCCCGCAAATCATGACAGGGGCATCGCCAAACTGTCCTCTCCGCAGCGCTCCGCCATCCTCCAGCACATGCTCCACCTTCCAGAAATGCTGCGACCACGACAGTCCGCAGTGCCTGCGCGACGGTACGGCAATCTCGGTTCCGTCCGGCGTAACCGTGTACAGCTGCTCCGGCTCATCGGTCATCCGGCCTGGAATATCCAGCCACTCCTCTATGCCGTGAATGAAAGTGTTGCGCCGCAGATCTACGCCAAGCAGCATAATCTCCGCTTCCCGGTCCAGCAGCTTGCCATAGACAGAACCCCGGGCGCAGGGAGTATCCCAGCAATGATCCCCGGCGGTAAAAGCTTCGGCATCCCGCCCAAGGGCAGCAACAGAGTGGGTAGGATGCCATGAACGGATAACGCCTGGACGTTTCCGGAACAGCTCCGGCAGAACGCCAACACAGGATGGTGAACCCTGCACAGAGAAGCGCGGATTAGCCGCATCTATGTACGACCAGGTATGTGTAGGCAGGACAAGCAGCCCGTCCTTCATATACTCTGACAGTACATCCAGTACGGTATCTGCGCCTCCCTCCACGGTTCCGATGCTTTTTAAGGAGGAATGGACCAGCAAGGTTCCTTTCGGATTGATTCCGAGCTCCTTCAACTGGTTGAGCAGGCTGATTTTTGTATGCATGGCAGTACACTCCTTTTTAAGACCGATATGTAGTTTCCACTTGCAATTCAACTAACTTACTATTAAAATTATAGTAACTTAAATAATTTCACTAAAATAACTCCAGTCCTTTTGTAAATAATGAAATAATGAAAAGCATCCGTGAGCTACACCTTTTCCTGCTGTGAACTTCACTCACAACATTCAAAAAATACGCTTACACCATTCCATAACAACACAATCCTGAGGAGGATCTATCATGAGTTTAACACTAAAAGGCCTGCACCATGTATCCGCCATTACAGCCAAAGCGCCGGAAAACTACAAATTTTACACCGAAGTACTTGGACTGCGGCTGATCAAAAAGACAGTCAACCAGGATGACATCTCCGTCTATCACCTGTTCTACGGCGATGAAGCCGGTAATCCGGGCACAGAGCTGACTTTTTTTGAGCTCCCGAACGCCGGACGCAACCGGGACGGTAACAACAGCATCTCCGCCCTGTCGCTGCGCGTACCGGATGATAAGGCACTGGATTACTGGAAGGAGCGCTTTACAGCCTTCAACGTGGACCATGACGCCGGAACCGCTGACCGCGGCGGCCGCCTTACACTCGGCTTCCGCGATCATGAGGGCCAGCGGTTCCTGCTGGTCTCCGACCAGAACAACCAGGGGGTAGCCGGCGGCAAGCCATGGCCGGCCAGCCCGGTGCCGGCGGAATACGGCATCACCGGCCTTGGCCCGGCTCATCTGACCGTAGAGGACGCCGAGCCGACAACGCTCGTCCTGCAGGATCTGATGGGCTTCCGCCGCAAAGGAAGCTATCCTTCGCCGGCGGCCGGACAGCCGGACATCGTGGTATTTGAGACCGGCGAAGGGGGCTCCGGCGCTGAGGTGCATCTGGAGGAGCGCAATGATCTGCCGCAGGAGCGCCTCGGCCGGGGCGGCGTGCACCATGTCGCCTTCCGGGTAGACAACGATACGGAGCTGAAACAATGGATCGAGCGGATCCGCGCCGTGCAGCTGCCCAACTCCGGCTTTGTGGACCGCTTCTACTTCCGGTCCCTGTACTTCCGCGAGCCGAACGGCATCCTGTTCGAGCTGGCTACGGATGGTCCGGGCTTTGCCACCGACGAGCCGCTGGAGCATCTCGGCGAATCCCTTGCCCTGCCTCCGTTCCTGGAAGCAAAGCGGGAGCAGATCGAAGCTTACCTCAAACCGCTGGATACCCGCCAGCAATCCTGAGTCAAACAACATTTATACACTAGCCCAGCTTAAACAGCTGCGTTCCGCACAGGAACGCAGCTGTTTCTATTTGCACCTGTCCCCGTAAGCCCTCAGCTCTCCGACCAGGTAATGGTAAAGATATTAAACCCGGGACGCGCCGTAGACGGCTTGCCAGTAATCGAAACCGGACTTGTGCCGCCCAGCCGGCCGGTAATTTTCACTGTGGTTGCTGACACCGTCTGCGAGGCATTGTCGAGCCGTTTGATTTTGACATATTCATTGTATACAAAACCCATCGTCTCCAGTGATTCCTGCGTGGAATAACTGAATGCAGCCTTCTTCACGCCGTCGGCATCCGTATCCAGTGTAGTCGCGATAATAGCGTCACTCGGTATCGGAAAATCCTGCGGCAGGTTAACCGGCCGCATCGTGCTCTCTACAGGCGCAGCAGCTCCCGAACCTGAACCCGAACCAGAGCCTGTAGAGGCTCCCGCTTCCGCACCGCTGCCGATCCGGACTTTATAATTCGCGGCATCATACGTAATCGGCACATCCAGCGCCTCAGCAACCGAGCGCACCGGCAAATACGTAAGGCCCTCGTAGGTAATCGGTCTTAAGGTTTTGCCGTTGCCGTCTCTCAGCCAGTATGGCGTGCCGTCCACGACTACACCAATGCTGTTGTTCAGGTAAGCCTTGATCTCCTGAAGCTTGGCTCCGGCATATACACCGGCTGAACCGGTCAGCGCCATACCTGCGGCAACTGCGGTGATCAGCCATTTTTTGTTCATTTTCATAAAAAGTCCTCCCCCGTATATTAGGATAATGTGGAAATAAATACTGTGTCCTAATATATTAAACACCGGAAGAAGCCTTCCAACCTTTCACCTGGGCAAAACACAGCCGTTACCGCCGCCAAGCCGCTTTTTATTTTACGATATCCAGCAGCTCTGACAGTTCACGGATTTCATAGGTCGGCGTAACACCGGCGCTGTTAGTCTTGGCCAAAGGATTGAACCAGCAGGTATCAATGCCATAATTAATCCCGCCCCGGATATCGGAGGTCAGCGAGTCGCCGACAATCAGCACCCTGCTTTTATCAGAGATGCCAAGCTTGTCAAATGCATAATCAAAGATCCCCGCCCCCGGCTTCTGATGGCCCGCTTCCTCCGAAATAATGATCTGCTCAAACGTCTCCGCAAGCGGCGAGCCCTTAATCCGGGACAGCTGCACATCCCTGAACCCGTTCGTGATAATCGCCAGTCTGCAGCCTTCAAGCGCACCGCACAGCTCAACCGCTCCCTGGATCAGAAACGTGCCTTCCCCCAGAAACCGCAGATACGCCGCGCTGAATTCCTCCGGATTATACTGCAGATTATGCCGCACAAACAGCCGGTTGAAACGCTCCACCCGCAGCGCAGCAGAGGTAATCTGCCCCGCCTCCAGATCAGCCCACAGCGCACGGTTAATTTCCTGGTAGCTGTCAGCATACTCCTGTGCTCCGGCCGGCAGCCCGAAATGGGTGAACACATTCAGAAACGCCTGGCCCTCAGCCATGCCATAGTCAAACAACGTATCGTCCGCATCAAACAGAATTACATCGTATTTCATCATCAGCCTCCAAAATTTATGTACAATCGACAAGGTAATGCCCTCTGCGATATAATCGAGACAGCCCTGCACATAAGACAATTTATCGTGGAACATCTTAAGCTTATCTTTTAAAAAAATCAACGGTGGTGATTGTCATTTTTTACGTTTTGGCATTTCTGGTATCGTTTTGTATCGTTTATCTGCTCATCCCTCCGCTTGGCAGGCTTGCGTTCCGGCTTGATTTTGTGGACAGGCCCCGCGAGGATGTAGAGCGCAAAATCCACAGGGAGCCTATTCCCCTGACAGCCAGCTATGCGATATTTATCGGGTTTTTCATTACATACCTGCTGTTCGCACGTGATTTCTCGCTGGAGACGCTCGCCCTCTTTATTGGCGGGGTGCTTCTGCTCACTATAGGTACTATTGATGACTGGTACAAAACCAAAGGCAAGGATTTCCCGGCATTGCCCAAATTCGTTGTCCAGATTGCGGCGGCCATTCTTGTCTTTCTGTCCGGCAATGCCTTTACCGGCTTCATTAACCCGTTCTCGGGAGATTATGTCTCCCTGCCGTTCATCCTGCAGTTTATTCTGACGATCGTCTGGATCTTCGGCGTTACGACAGTAATCAACTTCTCTGACGGCATGGACGGTCTGGCCGGCGGTCTTACAGCGATTTCAGCCATTACACTGTTTATCGTTGCGCTTACCAAGGGTCAATCCGCTTCCGCAATCATGGCGATTTCCCTGGTGGGTGTTACATTGGCTTATCTGCGCTTCAACAAAGCCCCTGCCAAAATCTTCATGGGTGATGCCGGCGCTACCTTCATGGGCTTCATTCTGGCCGTTATTGCGCTGGACGGGGCGTTTAAGCAGGCTACGATGCTGTCTCTGTTCATCCCGATTCTGGCGCTCGGCGTGCCGATCTTCGACAATATCTTTGTCGTGATCAAGCGGTTCCTTCAGGGCAAAGCGATTTATCAGGCCGATGCCAGCCAGGTGCACTACCGGCTGCTGAAGGCCGGACTGAACCAGAAGCAGGTTGTGGCCGTACTTTATCTGGTCAGCGTCTGCCTGTCGCTGTCCTCCATTATTTTGCTGCTGATTGAAACGTAACGGACTTTGCAGCAGCTTGCTGCCTGACACAGGAACACCTCCCTCGTATTTGAGGGAGGTGTTTTTTGCCTTCAGCCATTCTCCTGGATGAAGTCATATAACTGCCGGTAAATGCCTACAATCTCCGTCATCGGCATCCGGACCAGCCCGCTGGAGGAGGGGGCGACGAACTCGCGTACCCCGTCGACAACGGGCTCTGCTGTCTGGAAGCCCCACTCCGCTTTGGATCTGCGGCTGAACTCCGTGTAGACCCCCTTGCCCACAAAGCAGGCAATCTGCGGCCGGTACTGCTCCAGCTTCCCGCGCAGCTGCTCCCGCCCGGCCGTATATTCTTCACGGGTGATATCCTCCGCGCCTACCGTAGGCCGGGCTACAATATTTGTGAAGCCGTAGCCAAGCTTAAGCAGCCCGCCGTCCTCCGCAGCCTCATACAGGCGCGGCGTCAGGCCGGACTGCTGAAGAATCCTCCAGAAATTGTTGCGCGGATTCGCATAATGATGCCCCAGCTCCCCGGAGCGGATGCTCGGGTTAAAGCCAATGAATACGATCTGCAAGCCGTTCTCCAGGTGATCCGGCACTTCTTCCATGAACATCCCTCCGCCACTTTTCCCTTAACTTAAATATTTCAAGTTCAATCTATATAGAACGCAATTAAGTTATAACCGAAGTAACTGTACTTTCTGCAACTAAACCTGACTAATTAGCTCCGCTGCAGGTTTTAACTGCACTCTGTACACTTATATTTGCTGAAAACACCCGAAACCGGCTTTTTTGAGGAAAATAGATGTACAAAATACATTTATTTTCTAATAATGATTAATTTCCTCTGTTTTTAATTGTACAAAGTACACTTAACCTGATTTGACCTTGAACCCACTGACTGAGGTTAGCGTTTGATAGGGGGCTCAATCCGCTGCCCGCCGTTTCCCCTAATGTGGGGAACGAGAGGCGTTTTATTAGCGTTTTACAGACGTTATATATAATTAATTCTCCGCGTTCTCCAGCTCAGCTATACAGTCCGCAGGAACAGCTCCTGCAAGCCACACCTCATTGCCCGCATAATAGAAGGTTACACCGGAATCCGCTGACTTAACCGTATCTACGGCAAGAAGCACAAGCTCACCCCGGCGGCGGCCGACCAGAGATGCAAAATGCAGACCCTCCGACAGATGGACATACTGCCGGCCCATGGGCTTCAGCCCTTCCCTCAGAATGACGGGCAGCGCAGCCCGGTGCGTTCCGTGATAGAGCAGGGCCGGAGGCTCTCCCGGCGGATAGGCTACCTTGGTATGGCTGTGCCCGTACCGCGCACGAATCCGCTCCCCTTCAATGGCAAAGCGCTGCTTCTCACTGTTCGCTACCGTCCGCCGGACATCCGCCTCTGTAATACCGGCCCATTTAGGAGCTGCAGTGAGTACATCAAGCAGCTCTTCCAGCAGGCAGGAGCCGTCCTCCGGATCAAGGATTATTCCGTACTCCTCCGGCGTATGCCGCAGTATCTTGGTCATAAATTTGCTCAGGGAAACCTCAGCTCCCGCATTCAACATCGTATAAATCCCCCTCTTCCTGCTACAGCCGGGGATCAACCGGGTCCGACTCCAGCGCAAGGGCAGCCAGCACGCATTCATGCACGCGCTCCAGTGTCTCCCTGCGGATGAACCGGTTTACAGATTCCACGCTGAGCGCACATTCCATCAGGGCGTGGCGCTCTTTTTTGGAGGTCCTGCGCTGCTTGAGCCGTTTCAGGTTATCCGGCTGCAGGTAGTCAATTCCGTAAATAATGTGCAGGTATTTCCGTCCCCGCACCTTGATGGCCGGCTGGACCATCTGCCTGCCGTTCTTTGTAATAAAGGTTTCCGGCTTGATGACGATCCCTTCATGGCCGTCCTCTGTCATGTCCTGCCACCATTTGATGACCTCTGCTTCATCAGCCCCGCTGCGGATTACCCGGTACTCTGTCTCCATGAACAACGGCGAAATTCCGGCCAGCAGACTGGCCTGCTCCATATGCCAGATATGGCTGTGGTCAAAAAAGCTCTGCCCGCTATGGGCCAGCACATGAAACGGGGCGATCCGGATGCCCTCAAGCCCGCTCACATCCCAGCAGTACTGCTGGAAGGCCTGGCGGAAGACCTGGACATTATGCAGCTTCGCTTCCATTTCCTGCACCCAGCCCGATACATCGCGGCCCGCCGCCTCAGCTTGCTGCAGCTTGGTTAACAGATGCTCACGGTCCATTTTTGCCGCTTCGGCGACATGGGCATATTGGGTGGCAATCAGTTCCCTCGCTTTGAGGTTCCAGGGAATAATCTCTGCATCCAGCAGCAGCATTTCCGTATTGTATTTGGTAAAATAACCGGCTTGCACCAGATCGGCATTCAGCCGGGCAAGCACCTGCGCTTCCGTCTCCTTGTCAAAGAACGCCCGGCCTGTACGGCTATAGATAGTGCCCAGTACCGGCCGCCCGATATAGGATACAGCTGCCTGGTCGTCGCGGAAAAGGAGAAGGACAGCACGGCTGCCCATATGCTTTTTCTCGGCTACCATTGTGGTAACTCCCTGCGAACGGAAGTAGTCAAATGCCTCCTGCGGATGTTCCAGGTAAGACTCATCAGCCGACACAGCCGGCGTAGGACTCATAGTCGGCGGAATGTACACCAGCTCCTCCAGCGGCACTGTATAATGGGAGACGCTGTCGACCGCCGCCTTCACATAATCCCCGCGCACCGAGAGCTCGCCGTATGCATCTGTAAAGACAGAATAGCCGTTCACCAGCTTGCCGAGGTTAGGCAGAGCAAACCGTCCGCGCTCCCAACGGATCAGCGGGCTGTCCGCGTCTTCCGCATAATCGCGGTGCGCCTTTACGCTGACAAAATCCTGTTCCGGGTAGCGGTAAGCCGTAAGGGAGCCGCCGAATACCACTCCCTGATCGATGTTAATCGTATTCATCACCACCGCCGGATACGGGCGCGGATCATGCCCCCAGATAATCAGCTCACCTGATTCATGGCCTGTATACCACTCTTTGCGTACCGGCGTCCCTATAGCATCCATACCATCGGTGTCGCCGTAACGGCAGAAATCCTGAATACGCCGCGACTGTCTGCCGATATATTCATCACGGATGCCGGCATGGGTGATGACAAGCCGCCGCACCCCGTCCCGGCACATGACCAGATGGCTGGGGGCAGACAGAAGAAACTGCTTCAGCTCTTCTTTTAAAGCTGCCGTCGCTTCCATACCGGCTTCCTTTGCTAATAACCCGAGCTCTGCGGCGATATTTTCGTCACCGTGACTCAAGGTGACATTGCGGCCGCTGAGGTAGCGGGCGATTTTCCAGCCGTGGTTGCTGTCAGTCATCCTGGCGATCCCGGCATCGCAGTGCCGCTTCCAGAAGATCATCGTATCCAGCGACCGGGGACCGCGGCTCATAACATCGCCGACCGAGACCAGTGTCCGGCCGTCAGGATGCCTATACAGCCCGTCTTCACCGGCAGCATAGCCCAGCTCCCCGAGCAGCTCCAGCATTTCATCATAGCAGCCGTGAATATCCCCGATCACATCAATCCCGGTACCGATATCAGCCAGCAACGGATTGTCCCGGCGCACAAACTGCACAGCCTCAGGCTCCTTCAGCATGTATGTAAAGTCAAAGCCTTCATCGCGCAGCCCGCGCAGGGAGCGCTTGAACTGGCTATATTGGCTTTTGACCCGCTGTCTGCCGCGCGGCTGCTCCCGCGTCTTGTCCCGCGCAAGCAGTGTCTGCTCAGGCACATCAAGCACCCAGGCCACACAGGGCAAATCATGCTCCGCAGCGATATCTATATATTTGCGGCGGTATTCCGGCTGCAGATGCGTAGCGTCGACCACCGTCAGCTTGCCCAGTCTGCTGCGCATCGACACCACGGTGTTCATCGCCTCAAAGGCCAGGCCGGAGAGCTTCTGATAATCATTGTAAAGGATATCAGCCTCCTCCCGCGGCCTTCCCCTCCAGTCCAGGTATTCGACATCTCCGACCAGCGTACGGTAGGTATCCGAGGATACCATTTCCGTCTCCAGCAGCACACCTTCCTCTACCAGTCTGCGAAGCAGAGTGGTTTTACCGCTGTTTGACGGCCCGACCAGCACGATAATGCCTCCGTGCGGAAACGGAATGGTCCGCTGTGCTTCATTTTTTTCCGTCATTGCAGGTGTTCTCCTCTCGTAAATACCGCCATCTGCGTCGGGTATCCATGCTCCGCAGAGCCTTCACCGATTCCTGTAATTTCAGCTGTATATTGAAAAGCTTCAGTCCAGCGGCTGCACCAGGCCGAGAAGGCTTCGCGCCCCCACTCAAACCGGTGGTCAGCGTGCCGGATCTCTTCCTGCTCCATCCCGTAAACGGTGTTGTAGTCCTTATTCGGCGTTGTCACAATCAGTGTCTTGGGGGCATACTGGCTAAAAATATTGTCCATCACCCGGTCCAGCCGGTGTTCATCGATATGCTCAATAACCTCACAAAGAATCATAACATCCCTGCCGCGCAGCGACTCATCAAAATAAAACAGCGAGCCCGTCACGGGCTCGGGAACAACCGCTCCCGGTCTGCCCTCCAGCTTGGCGAAGCGTTCCATTGCCCGGAGCCGTGCAGCAGCCGACGGCTCCACTGCAAGAATCTCGCGGACACCCGGCACACTGCTCAGCCTGGCCGACAGCTTGCCTTCACCGGAGCCGAAGTCCACGATGCCGGCTTTGGCCTCCAGCTCCCCGACCTTCCGGGCAATCGCCTCATAACGGAGATCGTTGAGCCGGACCTTTGGCGGTTCCTGAACCTCCGGCAGCTCGGCGGAACCGGCCGGTGAAGGTTCTTTCAAGGCGGGGCTGTCCGCCGGTGTTCCAGGACTGCCGGCAGCTTCCCGCAGATCCTTTTCCGCCATCGCCTCATACTGCCTGATTGTTCCGGCAAAACGCAGCGTGCGCTTCAGAATGAGCGCCCGCTGCGGATGCTGCTCCAGCCAGCCTGCGCCGTAACGCCGGATTTTGTCCACCTCATCATCACTGATGTAATAATGCTTGTAATCATCTAGAGCGGGAATCAGCACAAACAGCTGCTGCAGTGCGGTCTGCAGCGTCTGCTGCCCTTTAAGCCGGATATACCGGGCTGAGCTGCGCGCTTTTAGTGCAAAGGAATATTCTGCATCTCCCCGCTCCAGTGAAACCTCATAGCCAAGGGCGGTAAACAGCTCTTCCACGGTGCGGTCCGGCAGATTGGAGGCCACAGGGCCAAACCCCAGCTCCAGCTGGAGCGGCTGTGAAACCCAAGGCAGATAAGCCTCTTTGGGCTTGCCGTTCAGCGCCGTACCGAGTGCCGCACGGATATAGGAGCAGAACAGGCTGCTGGCCACAAATTCACGGTCATTGATATATTGCGTAATATCGTTGTGTGCCGCGGAATCTCCCTTCACAAGTTCTACCGGATCCGGCGTCACATAGATGACTGCCTCCGCCTCTTCCTCGGAAGAAGCGGTAAAAACGATGCGGATTCTCGCTTCTTTTTCCGTCCGGTCATACAGGTTATTCGGGTTTTTGGCCAGCAGATGGGATAGCATCCCCGCCCCGGCTCCGGTTGCCCTGATTATTAAATGCATCTCTAGTTCCCTCCATCATAGTTGCCTAGCGGCCTCCTGACCAGTTCAGTCCTGCAGGCCAGGAGTCTTGTTCATCCCAGACCTCCGCCAGTGCTCTGTAAAATAGTTCATCCAGTTGTGCATCTGATACGCCGCCAGCCGCTTCAAACAGGAAAGCCGACTTTTCAAAATGGGCAATGGACTGCTCCAGATAGTTATTTATAACCTCAAGCCGCGGCTCTACATTCAGCTCATCGCCGGACATTTTACGAATCAGCAGCTGGTTTACGGTCTCACGCAGCGGTGTTCCCTCCGGAATCAGCGTTTCTACCAGCACAGAGAATTCCAGCGGCGGAATCTCGTTATATTTCTCAATCCAGGCACAGGCCAGAAGCGGGCGGAGCACGTAGAAGTACTTTTTGATCTTGACCTCACTGCCCTGCAGATAGGTGCGGTAATTGCCGCGGGCCATATTCAGATAATGATAAATGCAGGATTTCGGCGAAAAACCGAGCGGTGACAGCTGGCGGATTCGCTCTGCCACCGTGTAATTTTCCTCATAACGGATACCGGACTGCAGCCACTCCAGCAGCGGCGGGTTGGATTTGCGGAACAGCAGCAGCGCTTTTTTCAAGTCCCAGCCATTGATGTCCAGCAAATTATTGATCGGCCGTTCAATAACATCCCTTGGTTCAAAAATCGACAGATACGCTTCAGGCCGGCGCACGTACAGGAAACGCACATCGTAGTCACTGTCCTTGGACGGAAAACCCCAGGCCCGGCTGCCCGATTCGCAGGCATACAGTATACGTACATCTTCTTCCGCCTCAATCGTGCGCAGCTGGCGTATAATTTCAGCTTGGATTTCAGCCATTCTTTTCAAGCTCCTTTCCGCTCCTAAAAGATAAAAAAAGGCCATGGACTCTATTGTCCATGGCCTTACCCTTGTTTGCAGCAGATTGCCTGTTATATGTTGCCGCTTCCGGTTAATACCGGTGCCGTCAATAAATAACCTGCTGCTGAGACAAGGCTATGATCCAGGGAGGCCAGAGAGATGGAATACATACGTGAATTCTCGGATTGTAGAAGATTCTCAAAGCTATTATTGTGATTGAGTGCATTATTGTAAGTATTCATCTGTTCCTGACCTCCTTAATATTTTGCTTGGTTTTGAAATTTAAAAAGATATGTTGTACATGATGTTAGCATTTTCCAACAGCATAAGCCACGGCTCCAGTTTTTGTCAACCTGAACACTATGGAAGAACCGCCTTGATTGCCGGGGTTAAATCTTCTTCGCGCAGGATTACATAATCTACTCTTCCTTCTCTATATGCCAGCTTCACCAGATATCCCCCGCCCGAGGCTGAGTAATAATGCGTATGCTCGAGGATATCAGAGATAGCCTCAGTATCCGTAATCTCTGCCGCACGATCTTCGCTGCGGGCCAACTCCAGATGACGCTCAGGATCATAACGGTCGTTGCCGGTGAAGCGGCTGAAGTAGTCATTCGGCACAATTTCCACAGATGAGAAATCCAAAGGATTCGTACGTACTTTTTCGGCGTAGCCTTTCTGCTCAAGCCAGGCGGTAAGCTCCTTAAAGGAAGCTCTCCAATCATAGTTATAATAAAGCTGATACCCGGTCTCTTCAGGCTTGCCCATAGACTGAACTCCCGCATAAGAACGTTCGTCGTCCGTCTGATCCTCATAGGTCATATTCAAGATTTCACGTTTTAAAATGTCTTTAAATTCTGTAACTTCCTGTGGATCGGAGATACTAAGCGCCCTTGTATAGTTACTCAGGCGGAAGCCTTCGATGTCCCCATCTAACCGGGAGAGCATATACGCTTTGCGCTTATACCCCTCACTCTCCATCACCGTCCGCAGCTCCGGTTCAAAGCCGACTGCTGGAACCAGGTAAGTCCTGTTCAGAGTTCGGCCGTTATCCAGCTTATACACAAGTGAAAATTCTCGGTAATTCATACCTTGCCGATGTTCGGGACGCGCGCTTACCATTTCCTGATGCAGCTTGCGGACAGCCTCGATATAATCCCGATCTGCAGTGAGAGGGTCCTCTCCTTTTGGAGAGAATTCATCGTTCCAATAAGCACCATATGCCGCATATCGATCTCCGGCATATACGCCTACAACCTGATCCGCAGCCGGCACCCGGTTTTCATAGCCGGTGAGTCCGGACACTGGAATATACAGCACAAGCCCCAGCAGCGCCGCATATCCGGCAAACTCCAGCGGTGCCTTACGGGTCAGAATCAGCCAGGTTTTGCGGATAAGCATCTCCGCGGCAATGTAGCCGATCAGCGCACCGATCAGATGGCCGGCGATCATCCAGCCAAGCTGCTGCTGCCGGAGATGAGCAAAATAAGTGCCTGAGATCAGCATGGCACAGAGCATAACCCCCGCTTTGAACAACGGGTTAAAGTACGTAAAGGCAATGGCCTGACCCGTCTTCTCCACGTGGCGCTTACGGTACAGCAGGAAGGACAGCCCAAACAACAGGACGGACAGTACCGAATAGAGCCACAGATAACCGGCGGTGAACGGATTGGTTTTTACATAGATCATATGCATCAGCGGAGACCAGACTTCACTCCGGCCCCTTGATCCGTACCATGCCGGGTAACCGTACAAATACATGCTGAAATGTTCATTAACCAGCATCAGCAGTACAGCAGGCAGAACCAGCAGAATGTAGATTACCACACCCTGCAGCACGGATTGGCCGGTACAGATGCCGACAAACATGCTGAAAATAAACAGGAACAGGGTTAGGATCGTCAGCGTCAGGCACCATATCCCTACGTCTGCCCAGGAGTAAATATACATGTTACCGTCCAGTGCCCGCACCATTCCGGTCACAGCAGCAGTCAGCCAGACGGGTCCCAGTACCAGAATCAGTCCGCTTACCGTATGGGACACCAGCAGGTGCTCCCGGCGCAGCGGCAGGCTGTGCCACAGGTCGGACGGCGCTTTGGCCTGCAGATAACGGAACAGGAACAGGGCTGCCGCAACCGGCACTGTAACGGAGAACAGCATCTGGATCTCTCCGCCGATGAAGAACAGATTGTCTACAGACCGGCGTTCCGGATTGGGGTCATTACTCAGAAACAGCTGCAGCGGCAGCGCGAATATAAGACCGAGCGAATAAATGATTCCGATCCAGCCGTGCTGGCGCAGATCCTGGCGGATGACACTGCTGTTAAAGAAGAATCGGCTGCGCATCATAACCGGCATCCCCCATTTCATAAATAAAGATTTCCTCCAGCGTCAGCGGCAGCAGATCAAACACATACGGCTCATACACATGAAAAGCCTGTGCGATCCGCTCACGGTCGCCCTTCACGATATACAGGCTGACACTGCCCCGCTGCTCCTGATGAAGGATCTGCAGCTTCGCGGCAAGCGCGCCCGCGTGGCGTTCGTCGCGGAAGGCCACCTGGATTTTATGCGTGTCCGCCTTCAGGTCATCCAGCTCCTTCTCCACCAGCATCCGGCCGCCGTGCATGATGCCGACATGATCGCACAAATCTTCGATCTCGCGCAGATTATGCGAGGAGATCAGGACAGTCAGGCCGCGCTCCGCCACTTCCTGGAACAGCAGATTCTTGATCTGCCGGCGCATGACTGGATCAAGCCCGTCGATCGGCTCGTCCATAATCAGCACCTCCGGCGTACAGCTCAGCGCAAGCCATAGCGCTGCCTGCCGCTGCATCCCCTTGGAGAATCTGCTGAGCTTCCGTTTGCGGTCCAGCTTAAAAGCCGCACCCAGCTCCCCGAACCGCTTCTCACTCCAGGAAGGATAGATGGACCGGTAAAAAGCAGCCATACTCCGCACCGACGCCTGCGGGAAAAAGTACGGGCTGTCCGGCATGAAAATAATCCTCCGCTTTACATCAGGTGCTTCAAAGACCGGCTCACCGCCAACTGTAACCGTCCCTTCATCAGGCCGGTAAATGCCGGCAAGTGTTTTCAGCAGCGTAGTTTTGCCTGCACCGTTTGATCCGAGCAGGCCGTAGATCGTCCCTTTTTGCACAGTGAGCGAGAGGCTGTCAACTGCCTTTTCACCCTGAAAAACTTTGCTTACCCCACGAATCTCAATCATGCTTCTCCCCCTCTCTGCGTTCCAGAACCTGCCGGTACAATGCGCTTATCTCACTCTCGGTGAAGCCGAGATATACCGCCTCCGCCATCAGCCGCAGCAGCTCTCCGCGCAGCTCCATCCGCTGGCTCTCGCTGCGCTCCTGCGCGAGCGGTGCCACGAAGCTCCCCTTTCCGGGCAGGGAATAAATAAAGCCTTCACGCTCCAGCTCCCGGTACGCCTTCTGAATCGTATTAGGGTTAACTGTAAGCTGTGAGGACAATGTTCTAACCGATGGAAGCTGTTCGTCCGCCTGCAGGATGCCATGCATAATCATCTCTTTAACCTTGTCAGTCAGCTGCTCATAGATCGGCTTGCGGCTGCGGACATCCAGTTCAAACATAGGCGCCCTCCTTTAACTAAACTACAAATATGGTAATCTTAGGTGTATTAACTGTACTACTATTATTAATACAGTCTCACAAAAATGTCAACGCAAAGAAACGGCCTGCCCGCTTTGAGCGGGTTAGCCGTTTCTTTGATTTAGCTATTCGGGGGTTCCTGTCGTCCGAAGTTATGGAGATGGACTTTCGCCGCTTTTTCATCGAAATCAGTGCCGGTGGCTTGATTCAGCCCCTAGCAGAATCGCTGCCTTTGAGCAGCTCACCGGATAACTGCATTTTGTGCACCTTAAAAAGGCAATTTTGAGTCTTGGTCGGCTTTAACTGCACTCTGTACACTTATATTGCGGTAATTTCAGCTAAATCAGGTTATCCTGTCGGTTTTAGTTGCACGGAATACACTTATTCCTGAAAAAGCAGCGTTACATGCTACTTTAGCTGCAACAAATACACTTATTTCAATTCGTTTCGTAGTTCCGCCACCAGTAACGTTTATACGCAAGCAGCTCACAAACAGCAAAAAAGCCGGCAGACTAAGTCTGCCGTCCTCATTTCACAAACATATTAACACGCAATAAAATCCCCGCTTAGCGCTCATCATTCCAGAAGTTCAGCGGCTTCAGATCCTTCGTGATTACAGCAAAGCTATAGCCTTCCTTCTTAAAGGTTTCCAGCAGACGCGGCAGCACCTTGAGTGTTGCCTTCTGGTCATGCATCAGAATAACCGGACTTATCTTGGAGGCTTGCAGCTTATTCACCTGGCTCATAACCGAGTTATAGATTTTATCGCTGTTCTCCTTGTATCTCCAGTCCTCGGAATCGACGTTCCAGTCCCACAGGTGATAGCCCTGGGTCAGCACCTTGTCCCGGAAGCTCTTAGTAAAGTAAGGCTTGCTTCCGTACGGAGGACGGATCAGTGTCGTTTCCGCCCCGCTGATTTTCTTCAGCACCGCATTGTCCGAATTCATTTCAGCCAGCGCCGCTGAAGGCGATGCATAAAATTTATCTTTAACGTGGGTCATGCCATGAAGTCCAAGCCCATGATCACCTTTAACAATCCGCTTCACCTGTGAGGGGTAACGGTTCATGTTCGGACCGATCATAAAGAAGGTTGCCTTGGCTTCATATTTATCCAGGATATCCAGAAGCTGCACTGTGGTAGCCGACGGTCCGTCATCAAAGGTCAAATACAGAGTCCGCCCTTTAACTCCATTGTTTCCGGACGGAGCAGCCGGACTGGCGGCTTGAGGCTTCAATTTATCCTGATACTGCTTCACAAAGGCCTCATCACTCATTGCCGCAGATCCGTCCCGCACTCTCAGTAAATATTTATCGCCCTGAAAGGTTATGCTATATCCGAGGTAACTGCTTATCTTCACCGGAACCATCAGATTCCCGTTCTTTAAAAAGCTGTCCATCGGCACAATGGTTCCGTCCTGCAGCTTAAGTCCGCCGTTATTGTTAAGCAGACGCACTGATTTGTTGCCTGCTGCAACTGCAATCCCGTCTGTCAGGCCTGTAAGCGTCCATTTCAGCTCTGCGGATAAGGCACGCACCGGTACGTAATAGCTTCCTTTTACCGGAACAGCTTCAATTTCAGTCAGCTTATCATTCACACCCAGCTTAAGACTGGAGGAGCCCGCTCCCGCAGCACTTGCCGTAGTCTGCAGCACACCAAGACATAAGAATAAAGACATAATCACCAGCAATCCTTTTTTAAACACAAGCAGAATCTCCAATCTATGTATATTTACATTTAACTCTATCATACATAGATATAACGAAATTTGAGAGATTGTAACCGGACGCCTAAAATATTGTTACCTTTTCACGCTGTGACATATGACACAAGGGTACCTTTAGCCAATCTTGGCGCAACTTTCGTCGAATGCTGTCAGATCAATAAAGAAAGCGTTTAATCAATGTACATTTTAACCGTGATAAATGTGACGAAATTAGTAACAATAGGGAAAGTTTGAACAAAGTTTGAACTACCTTAAAATAAGCTTAAAGCCCGCCACTACAGTGATGTTTATCATACATAACTATACCTGTAACAAATTGATCACACATTATTAACTTTATCGCCATTTTTGAGGTCTTTTCTAGACTATTTTACATTAAATGTATTTTGCAATTCGGGTAAGTAATTCTTAATATAGATACAGGTCAATTATTCGCCCGCCAACAACGAACGGCTAATGAAAAGAATTATTGAAGGAAGGAGTTCTATATGAAAAAAAAGGGACCGTTATACGCTTTGTTTCTCAGCCTGCTCTTTATTCTTCCGGGATGCAGTTCGCTCGCCGTACTGAATCCTAAGGGCCCGGCTGCACGGACGCTGTCTGACACCATTATCCTCTCCATTGCGGTGATGGCCTTCGTCCTGGCAGTTGTCTACATCTTATATATCTTCGTCCTGGTGAAATACCGGGCAAAGAAGAGCAATGAAGGTTACATTCCTGAACATGAGGAGGGCAATAAGGTACTTGAGGCCATCTGGATTATTATCCCGATCATCATTGTAGCCTTCCTGTCCGTTGTGACTGTAAAGTCCACCCATGCTGTTGAGAATGTGGCAAATGAGTATAAGGATCAGGATCCGCTTGTCATTTATGCCTCCTCCTCTAACTGGAAATGGCATTTCAGCTACCCTGAGGAAGGAATCGAAACGGTAAACTATGTGAACATTCCGGTTCACCGTGCAGTTGAATTCAGACTGTATTCCTTCGGAACAATCACAAGCTTCTGGGTTCCGCAGCTTGCCGGCCAGAAGTACGCAATGAGCGACATGCTTACCTACCTCAATCTGTCCGGTGATACCGTAGGCTCTTTTATCGGAAAGAACTCGAACTTCAGCGGTAAGGGCTTTGCCCACATGGAGTTTGAAACACTTGTTATGACCGATAAAGATTATCAGGACTGGGTTAAGGAAGTGAAGGAGACTGCTCCTGCGCTGACAGAAGACGAATTTAAAGGACTTCTGGCTGCCGAGCATCTCGGACGCAAGACTTATTCCTCTACCCACTTGGAATTCAGTCCGCCTCCTGGCGATCACAGCGAGCATATGAGCGGTGACGGTACGGAAATGGATATGCAAAACGGCGGTGAAGAACACGAGGATAACAAGGAAATCCATCCTTCTCCTGTGCCTTCGAGCCAGACCGAGTTCGACGGCAACCCTGCCCCTGAGGTAGATGAGCCGCTGCCAAGCTCACCTGTAGATGAACACACGCACCAATAACCTAACCATGAGAGCTATCCGCTCTTAGATAGCATGAATCATGCAACAGCAACAACCTGAAAGGAGCCACCCTAATGGATTTAGAGAAATTTAAGGTTCACGGCGAACCCCTCATTTATGGAGCCATGATCAGTATTGCACTGGCCACCATCGGGATTCTTGTCGGGTTGACCTACTTCAAAAAGTGGGGATATCTCTGGCGCGAATGGCTGACCACTGTGGACCACAAGAAAATCGGGGTCATGTATATCCTTGCTGCCCTCCTGATGCTCTTCCGCGGCGGTGTGGACGCCATGATGATGCGTCTGCAGACTGCAGCGCCTGAAATGAAATTCCTTGATGCACAGCACTATAATGAGGTCTTTACCACTCACGGCCTGATCATGATCCTATTTATGGCCATGCCGTTTATCATCGGTCTGATGAACGTCATCATTCCGCTGCAGATCGGTGCCCGAGACGTTGCCTTCCCGCGCCTCAACGCCGTCAGCTTCTGGCTCTTCTTTTTCGGCGCCATGCTGCTTAACATCTCCTTCGTCATCGGCGGTTCTCCGGATGCAGGCTGGTCCGCTTACTTCCCGCTGGCGAGTCTGGAATTCAGCCCGACTGTAGGCAACAACTACTACTCTCTGGCCCTGCAGATTTCCGGTATCGGTACGCTGATTACAGGGGTTAACTTCATTGTTACCATCCTCAAAATGCGTGCTCCGGGCATGAAACTGATGAAGATGCCGATGTTCACCTGGTCCGTACTGATCACTAACATCATTATCGTCTTCGCTTTCCCCGTGCTTACCGTAGCACTGGCACTGATGATGTTCGACCGGCTGTTCGGCTCACAGTTCTTTACGATGGCCAACGGCGGGATGGATATGCTCTGGGCCAACCTGTTCTGGGTATGGGGACATCCTGAAGTATACATTGTTATTTTGCCGGCCTTCGGTATATACAGTGAGATTATTGCCACCTTCTCCAAAAAGAACCTGTACGGATATAAGTCAATGGTATTCAGTATGGTTATCATCTCTCTCCTGTCCTTCCTGGTATGGGCGCACCATTTCTACACCATGGGTCAGGGCGTAATGGTCAACAGCTTCTTCTCCATCACTACGATGGCGATTGCTGTACCGACAGGGGTCAAAATATTCAACTGGCTGTTTACCCTGCGTAAGGGTAGAATAACCTTTACTACACCAATGCTTTACACGCTGGCCTTCATTCCGATCTTTACCATCGGCGGGGTTACCGGCGTCATGCTGGCTATGGCCAGTGCCGATTACCAGTACCATAACACGATGTTCCTGGTAGCGCATTTCCACTACGTTCTGATTCCGGGCGCTGTATTCGCCGTTATTGCCGGGTTCCACTACTGGTTCCCGAAAGTATTCGGCTTCCGTCTGAACGAACGTCTCGGCAAGCATGCCTTCTGGTGGATCATTATTTCCTTCAACGTAACCTTCTTCCCGCTGTTCTTCCTCGGTCTGATGGGGATGACACGCCGGATGTACACTTATTCGGAAGAGACCGGCTTCGGTCCGCTGAATATGCTGTCGTTCGTCGGTGCGGTAGGTTTGGCTATCGGTTTCCTGTTGCTGGTGTACAACATCTACTGGAGTACCCGCTACATGCCGAGAGATACAACAAGCGATCCTTGGGATGGACGTACCCTGGAATGGGCTACACCAAGTCCGATTCCGGCTTACAACTTCGCAGTTGTGCCTAAAGTTGATTCTCTGGATCCGTTCTGGGAAGCGAAGCAGAAAAAAGTATCATTGTTCGAAGATAAAATCACCAAGATTCACTTGCCTAACAATACCGGGAAGCCGTTTATCCTGGGTGTAATCTTCTTCTTCCTGGGCTTCTTCCTCGTATTCAGCATGTGGATTCCTGCTATCGTTGCCGGAGTCGGCGTCATTGTCATGCTGGCTGCAATGTCCTTTGACCAGGATCACGGCTTCTATGTGAGCGCTGAAGAAGTTATTGCTACTGAAAAGAAACTGCGGGGTGAGACTGTATGAAAATAGATGCGTCGAAGCCGCTGGAATATTCAACTGAAGAAAACAGTAACAAAATCTTCGGCTTCTGGGTTTTCCTTGGAGCTGAAATCCCGCTCTTTGCTACGCTGTTTACTGTATATTTTGTAATGGTTAACCGTTATGCCAGCGGCCCTAGCGGCCCTGAGCTGTTCGAAATCGGACCGGTGCTGGCTGAGACCTTCCTGCTCCTGACCAGCTCGTTCACGATCGGCCTGGCTGTGCATGCCATGCGTCTGGGCCACAAGAAAGCCACGATGATCCTTATGGGCATTACACTGCTTATGGGTCTCGGCTTTATCGGGATTGAGATCGATGAATTCTTCACCTATGTTCATGAAGGTGCTACACTGCAGACCAGCGGCTTCCTCTCCAGTCTCTTCGTACTGCTGGGAACGCACGGTGCCCACGTCAGCTTCGGCTTCCTGTGGGGAGTAGGCATCATGATCCAGCTGTGGCGCCGGGGAATTACTCCTGCTACAGCCAACAAAACATTTATCTTCTCACTGTTCTGGCATTTCTTAGACGTTGTCTGGATCTTCATCTTCAGCTTCGTCTATCTGAAAGGACTGATGTGACATGATAAAGCAACTATTTCCAATCCGCCATGTAATGGGCTATCTGGCCTCACTGGTCCTTTCAGCCGCTGCGCTGATTGTTATCTACGGCGATCTGTCTCATACAGCTAATGTGGTAGTTCTGACAGTCACTGCAATTATCCAGGCCTCCCTGCAGCTGTTCGTGTTCATGCACATCGGCGAATCGGCAGATACCAAAAAAGAGCTCTACGTCAACATTGCTTATGCCTTGTTCGTAGGTTTGATCACCCTTTTTGGTACCCTCTTCATCTTCGTATGGGGCTGGTACTCCTAAGCGCTACAGCTTCAACATTTTCTTGGCTGAAACAGCCCGCTTCCGGTATATACTCCGGTGCGGGCTGTTTTTTTTGATATATGCCACCTGATCTCCCGCATTTTCAACAAACATTCAGCCCGGATTCAACCAACATTCAGCGCAGGCTCAGATGGTTCTCAGTTAGCGGCTCTACAATGTAGACATTCACAGCACAGATATATGGCTCTACATAGCAGTACCTATACTAACAGTAAAGGATGAGAACAAGTATGAGTAAAAAAAGTGGAATGAAGGGTTTTGTCGTTGGAGCTGCCGTAACCGCCTCACTCGCCATGTCAGTGTCCGCCTATGCCGACACGATCACGAAACAGATTGCCGTCACCTACAACGATATCGTCGTTACGCTGGACGGCCAGGAAACCGCGCTGCAGGATGCCACAGGCGCTACTGTAGAACCATTCATCTATAACGGCACCGTCTATCTTCCGGCCAGGGCCATTTCAGAAGCGGTCGGGCTGACCGCCAGCTATGACAAGACCACCAAAACGGTAAGCCTGACCTCAAACGGCGGGACAAGCACCCTGCCGCAACAAACAGCCGGTACTGCGGATGCGGCCAGCCTGGGAAGCGCAACCTATCTGCTGGAAGGCAGCACAGCGAGCAAAGCAGACGATACCATCTCTGCCGTAACTACGGATACCTCTGCAGTAAAGGTTACAGCCGGCGGTGTTCTAACGCTGAATGGTGTAACTTTAAGCAAAGCCGGCGGCACCTCTTCTGAGGACAACAGCAACTTTTACGGGCTGAATGCCGCACTGCTTGCTGCCGGAGGCAGTACCATCACCCTGAATGATTCAACGCTTACAACCAGTGCCAACGGTGCAAATGCCGTATTTGCTACAGGTGCCGGCTCAACAGTCAATGTATCCGGTGTAACCATCACCACTACTGAGGATTCCTCCCACGGGCTGGATGCCACTTATACCGGGACCGTCAATGCTACCAACACCAATATCACAACATCCGGCACCCATTCTGCCAGTATCGCTACTGACCGGGGAAACGGCACTGTTAATGTTACCGGCGGCACTATGCTGACAATCGGCACCGATTCGCCGGGGATTTACTCCACAGGTACGATTTCCGTTTCAGATGCGCTGATTACATCACAAGGCTCTGAAGCAGCCGTAATTGAAGGCAACAATTCCATCACGCTTAAAAATACCAATCTGTCCGGAGCCAAAAAGAGCGGAATTATGCTCTACCAGAGCTTTTCCGGTGATGCCGAGGCAGGAACCGGCACGCTGACAATGACCGGCGGCTCGCTCACTGCTTATGCCGGACCGCTGTTCTATGCTACCAACACTGATGCAGTGATTAACCTGAAGAACACCGGACTGTCAAGCAACTCCGGCATTCTGCTGGCTGCGGGTGCCGATCAATGGGGCACCAAGGGCTCCAATGGCGCTGCAGTAACACTTAACGCCGATGCCCAGCCTTTGACCGGTGATGTCACAGCAGACAGTATTAGTTCGGTTGCACTCGTTCTCTCAAACGGCAGTTCCCTGACCGGTGCGCTCGACACTGCCAATACCGCCAAGTCTGTTTCCTTTACGCTTGATGCAACCAGCGTGTGGAACGTTACGGCGGACTCCTATTTGAGTGTATTAACCGACGGTGATACCACCCTGTCCAATATCAAGGACAACGGACATACCATCTATTACGATGCCGCAGCAAGCACCAACAGCTGGCTGGCAGGGGCAACCATCACGCTGAGCGATGGCGGGCGCCTGACTCCGTTCTCTAGCTAAGTTCGTTTGAATAACGGGCTGGTCCGGCAAGAATGCTTAACAGCCCCTGGAACTTAACTGTTCCAGGGGCTGTTTGCTGTCTAATATGTGTATAAACCGGCGCTTAAGTATTAAAGCTTGAATCTTGCCAGCTCTTTCTGCAGATCTTCAGCCAGCGTGGCCAGATATTGGGCTGACATGGACATTTCACCCATGGCAGACAGCTGCTCACCGCTGGCGGCACTGGCATCCTGAACATCCTCCGCACCCTTGCGGGAAGCCTCGCCCACCTGCTTCATAGCCTCTGACACCGATTTTGATTCCTCCGAGACATGTTCGACTGCAGTCCTGATCCGCTCAGTCTGCTGAACAGCCGACTGAATGGCGGACTGGATTTCCGCGAAAGCCAATGAAACGGCTTCGCTCTGCGCCACACCCAGCGCTACAAGCTCTGACCCGGCCGTCATTGAATCAACTGCGCTGCCGGTCTGCTGCTGGATGTCCGTAATAATATCCGTAACCTTCAGGGAGCTCTGTCCTGTCGCTTCAGCCAGCTTGCGGATTTCCTCCGCAACCACGGCGAAGCCGCGTCCGTGTTCGCCTGCTCTGGCTGCTTCAATTGAAGCATTCAGCGAGAGCAGGTTCGTCTGGGTGGCAATCTCGTTGATTGTAGTAATAATCGTATTAATTTCCCCCGAAAGGCTGCCCAGATTGCCGACAATAGCCTGTGTTGAAGAAACGCTGGAATTGATTTCGCTCATCCGGGCAATGATGCTGTTTACCGCCTCGGCACCGTATCCCGTTGAAGCGGCAGCGCCGGTCATCAGCCCGGCCATATCATTGCTGCTGCGTTCCACTGCGGCAATATCCTCTGCCATGGTCTGCACGGATGCAGTGGTACGGGTAATGCTGTCCGCCTGGGCCTCAAAACCGGCTGCAATATCGGCTGAAGCCTCGGCAATCAGCTGGGAAGCGCGCGCCGTCTGCTCTGCGCTTGCACTCATCTCCTGTGAAGAAGCCGACAGCATTTCGGTGCTCTCCGAAATCCCCTGCATCATCCGCTTGAGGCTGGCAAGCATTGAATTGTAAGACTGGCTGATCTGGCCGATCTCATCCTTGGAGGTATAAGCAGCCGTTGCTGTCAGATCGCCTGCTTCCGCACGTTTCATCAGAATCTGAAGCTCTTTAAGCGGTTTGGTAATCAGCAGGGAGATCACGATGCTGATGGTAATGCACAGCACCCAGGCAGCAGTAATCAGCAGGGTGCTGATCGTCCGGGAGGTTTTGGCATCGGTCAGTGTGAGCTCGTTATGCGCCTGCGCATCCGCAACCAGGGAAGCTGCAACATTATCAAGCAGACCCACCATCCTGGTCCGGGAATCGTTGAAGGTACTGCCTGAAAAGATTTGATAGCCTTCTTCATTCATATTTTTGTCTGCCAGCTGAATGATACTATCCCGCTGTGTCCGGTAATCCTCAAGCATCGATACATATTCGTCAATTCCGGCTGTAATTTGCAGATTCTTAAACTCGATGGATTCCAGCTGGTTCATCAGCTCGTTGTTCTGCATAATTTTGTCCTGTATTTCAACGGTAAGCTGCTCACTTCTGTCTTCTTCCCGGGTCAGCAGATCCTCCAGCAGAAAAGACTCGATCGCCCGGTTGTTGGCGCGTATTTCAGTAACCAGATAGATGGGAATCAAATTCTGGTTGTAAGTTTCCCGGGAACGCTCAGCAAGCTTATCCGTGAAAATAATGCCTTCAGTACCAACACCGATCACCAGGATTACTGCAACAGCGGCCAGAACTGCCATTTTGAATTTTACTTTTAAATTCCTCATTATCCTTATTCCCGCCTTCTCCTTATCATGCCATACCATCTATATCGGCGAAAAAAGTCGAAAAATGATGCATAAGTTAAATTTTTGTCGAACAATCTGCTGTCAGCTGAACATTTCGACAAAGCTAATGATTTCGATTAATCCTGCAGCAGCCCGTATTTCCGGCGGAAGCGCTCCAGCACATTGGTCCAGCCTCCGGCAAGCACCGCCAGAAAGAATACATTTGATAAGGCGTGGGCCAGGTCAAAATAAAAGCTGGATGCGTAAGCAGCCGCCACCAGACCCCAGCTGAGGGCTTCGGGCATACTGATGAGATACCACAGGTTCATGATCCATCCGAACAAAAAACCCCAGAGAAAGCCGAACAGCAGCATTCCGCCGCGTTTTTTCATCCACCAGGAGTTCCGCAGCCAGCCTGCACTGAGCCCGGCCATTCCCCAGGCGAACATCTGCCACGGTGTCCAGGGCCCTTGCCCGAAATAGATATTGGACACCAGCGCTGCCACTGCCCCTATAATAAAACCCGCTTCAGCCCCGAACACATAGGCCGAGAGCATTACAAGGGCCGATACAGGCTTCACGCTGGGCAATGCGGCGAACGGTATACGGCTGACTGCGGCAATGGCCGACAATACAGCCAGCAGCACAAGCTCCCTGGACTCCAGCTTCCGGCGCTCCAGCCGCAGAAACACAGGCAGCAGCGCCGCACCGAGCAGCACAAGGCTCAAAAGCATATAGTGACGGTCCTTCAATGCTGCCATAAGCCCCAGTCCGGCCAGAAATACCGCTACAGTAATAATGAGCGGCAGGCGTAACCTTACCATGCTGCTATCACATCCTCAATGGTCAGCGCCCGGGGCAGTAAATCCCGCGCGATCCGGTTAACCGCGGTTGTATAAAAATAGTTGCTGCTGAAAAAGTCCGCCGGCGTTCCCTCCGCTGTGATGCCGCCGTCAAACAGCAGCGCACAGCGGGAAGCATACCGTGCAGCAAACTCCACATCATGAGTTACTACCGTAATACTCATCCCCTGCTCCAGCAGCTGCCGGAGCAGTCCGGCAAAGCGTATTTTGGCAACAGGGTCGAGGCCCTTGGTCGGCTCGTCCAGCAGCAGCACAGCCGGCTTCAGCAGCATGACCATTGCCAGCGCCAGCTTCTGCTGCTGGCCGCCGCTGAGATCATGCGGGTGGCTGCCGAGCACCTGCTGCAGCTCGAATGCTTCAGCCAGCCGGCCGATTTCTGCGAAGGCCTCCTCCGGTGCCAGGCGGGCATATGCAGCCATGTGCTGCAGCTCCTCCAGCGCGGTATCATAGCTGAAATAGAGCAGCGGATTCTGGGCGAGAAAGCCCGCCGTAATTCCTTTGGCCAGCTCCACCTTGCCGCGCTGCGGCTTGGCCAGCCCGCTCAGCACATGCAGCAGCGTGGACTTGCCTGCGCCGTTGCCGCCGAGGATGGCCAGCAGCTCGCCCCGGTGCAGCGTCAGGCTCAGCTTGCGCAGCACCTCACGGCCCTCCTTCTCATAGCGGAAGGTAATCTCTCTTGCGCTTAGCAGCGGAGGAGCAGCGTCATGCGGCAAGGCAGCAGTGTGATTGCCGGGAATGGCAGCCGGATTGCCGCCTTGCGGCTCACCGGCCGCTGCCGGTGCAAGGTTGTGCAGCCAGCGCCTGCCCTCGCGCACCGTAAGCGGCGTGAATTCCGCCAGAGCTTCCGCTTTCCCCTGTGCAGGCAATGCCAGGAACAGGCGCGCTGCTGTCGGCAAATAGGTCTCAATCGCTGCAAACGTTCCCTCCGCTGCTTTAGAGACGAGCTCACGCGGCGGACATGCCGCCTTCAGCATGCCGTCCTCCATCAGCAGTACACGGTCGGCCAGCGGCAGTACCTCCTCCAGCCGGTGCTCGCTGATAACAATAGTCACCGACATTTCCTGATTCAGCCGGTGCAAAGTCTGAATGAATTCACGCGCCGCAACCGGGTCCAGCTGTGAGGTCGGCTCGTCCAGCAGCAGCAGCTTTGGCTGAAGCAGCAGAACGGAAGCCAGATTAAGCAGCTGCTTCTGTCCGCCGGACAGCTCATGCACCGGCTTGTACAGCAGCGGCTCCAGGCCGAACAGTCCGGCCATCTCCGCCAGCCTGCTCCGCATCACCTGCGGGGTGAAGCCCAGATTCTCCATCCCGAAGGCCAGCTCATGCCATACGGTATCCATGACAATCTGCGCCTCCGGGTTCTGGAAGACCATGCCGATCTCCCCGGCTGCCCGTTCCTCTGGCAGCTCTGCCAGAGGCAGTCCTGCATAACGGATTATTCCGCTGCCTGTCCCAACCGGCGCAAGCTCGCGCTTCAGCTGGCGCAGCAGCGTTGTTTTGCCGCCGCCTGAGGGCCCCATCAGCACAACGAACTCGCCTTCCTCTACCGTAAAGGTGAGCTCATGGAGCGAGTCCCGTTCTGCTCCGGGGTAACGGAAGGATAAGCCTTCCGCCGCGATGATCTCCATAACCAGATCTCCTTTCCTTCCAAGCCCGGCGGTATGAGCACGAACAGGCAAAAGCTGATATACATCAGCACTTCCCCTGTGCCGAATACTAAAGGCTTCATACGCGGATAGATTTCAAATGTTCCATATCCCTGCAGCCAGAGAATCAGCGGAATCAGCCCGCTGACTACAAGCAGCAGGAGAACGGCTTTGTCGGCACGATCCATTTTATAGACTGAGTATGTACTGCGTTTGCGGATACCGTACCCCCGTGCCTTCATGGAATCCCCCGTCTGCAGCGCCTCCTCCAGTGACCAGGTCAGCAGTACCTTCAGCAGGGTCATACCGTCCCGCATTCTTTTGCGCAGATTGCCCTTGGCGACGTCGATCCCCCTAAAACGCTGAATCATCGTAATTTCGCGCAGCCTTCTCTGGAATAAAGGTACAAACCGGAGGGCCATCAGGGTCAGCAGCGCCGTTTTGGGGGCGACTGCAGCAAACGCGTACATAAATTTATCTGTTGTTACCGTGTAATTGTAAGAGATGAATAACACAAAAATCGTAAGCAGCACCAGCATCATAATCAGCCCGTACAGCACCGATTCCAGTGTAACCGGCTGATCCCATAAGTAGAAGAGGATATGCGCCCCCCTGTGTGAAAATAACGGGTTCAGCACGGCCACTGAGCCGGCCATCAGCAGATAGAAGGGCAGCCCGCGCAGCAGCTGCCGGCCCTGTCCCTGCAGCAGCAGGAGGATGATTACTCCGGCAAACTCGGTGATCAGGAAGAGCGGATGCATCAGCAAGGCAGCAAACAGCAGCAGCCCGGCATAATAGAGCAGCGCTACCGCCGGATGCATGGCCCGGAAGCCGCTGCTCATGGCGCTTTGGCTCCGAGATCCTTGCCGAGATCAAGTGTGTACAGCCACTCTATCGTATCTCCGGGCTGTACAGTGTAGCCTCCGGCGCTCTTGTCAGGAAACTCCCCGTTCACCCGGTACATCCAGCCGCTCCCGGCACCATGGTCCAATTCATAGAGATTGTCTATGCCTTCGACATAGGCAAAGCCCTTGGCTCCCTGGAATTCCATCTGGATCTTATGCTGGCGGGTGATCCGCTTCAGCAGATCCAGCGCGCTTTCCCCCTCCTTGATTTCGAACGCCGCCGGCGCAAGAATCACCCCGTGCTCGTCATCTCCTGTAATGGAGATGACTGCTGTGTCGGCCACGGCGGCAGGCGGTGCCGCCGTGGGTTTCGCCGGCGGCGGCGTTGCTGCCGGCTTCGGCGATGGTGTGGCTGCCGGCTTCGCTGCGCCGGCGGAAGGGCTTACGGCAGCGGACGGCTTCGCCGCTGCCGCCGCGGTGGCGCCGGCGCCCTTGGCGGGCGGCGCCGTAGCCGTGCCTGCGGGGCTGCTGCCCGCAGGCGGTGTAGCAGGCGCGGCGGCTGCGGCCGCGCCCGGGGAAGCCGTCTCCGCGGCTGCGGGAGACGGCTGGGTGCTGCCCGCCGGCGCGGACGGCGGGGCGGTGACGGCAGCGTCTCCGGGCTGCGGAGACGCGGTGGCCGCCGGCTGCGGGCTTGCGGCCGCAGCCGTGGCACTAGGGCTGCCGCCGTCAGGGGCGGCAGCCTCGTTGCCGGGGGCTGCGCAGCCCGGCAGCAGGAGCGCTGCCAGCAGCAGCGCAGGGTACATCAAACGGCGCATAGCCGGTCTAATCATTAATCTTCGCACCTCCAGAAATAAACCCGTAAAGCAGGGAATTCGCATTGCAATAGATTCATTTTACTTAACTTGACGGAATAACAAAACCTGCAGCTTTTTTTATCTTAGAAAAAAGGGAAAGAACGAGGGCCTTCTGCCCCCGTTCTATCCCTATGCGATCAGCTTCTTTTATTTTAGCTTAAAACGGGCACTAAATCTGCCCCTTCTTTGTAACCTTTCGTGCGGACTGATCCAGCACTTTATGGCAGCCGGACTGCAACCACAGCGGCCATTTCCCGGGTTACCGCAGCTGCAGGATCAAAGGAGCCGTTGTAGCCGCTCATATAGCCAAGCTGAGATACGGTACGTACCGCGGACAGCGCATAGCTGCTGATCCGGCTCTCGTCCGTAAAGGTACCCGCCGTGCTGCTGCTCTCCAGCTTGAAAGCTCTCATAATCATGACCGCCATATCCTGACGGGAAATATAACCGTTAGGATTAAAGACGGTTTCGCTCACTCCGGAGATGATCCCCAGCTCCTTCGCCTTCAGCACCGTTCCGTAATACCAGGAGCCGGCTTTTACATCGCTGAATCCGGAAGCGGCGGAAGAGTCAGACGGCGTTTCACCGGTCAGTCTCAGCAGCAGGGCTGCGAACTCTGCACGGGTGATCTTCTGCTTCGGAGCAAAGACTAGCTCCGTTTCACTGACGCCCTTCATCAAGCCCTTATTAAAGGCCTCTTGCACGGAAGCCAGTGCCCAGGCAGAGATTTGGTTCTCATCGGTAAACTTAGCAGTGCTGACTGTCCCTGGCGTAATGCTGAACAGCTTGTCAGCACCTGTCAGGTAGCGGTCATAGGCAGTAAGTGCAAGCAGCGCCTGCTCGGTAGCCAGACCATTGCCTTGCTGTCCTGCAGTATGGGCATAACTGCCGTCAGCCTGTCTGAACGAAGCCAGATGGCTGAGCAGTCCGCCTTTTTCTTTTACAAAGCGGATATCTCCCGGTCCAATGCCGGCACTGCTAAGAGCAATGATGACTTGGGCGGTACTTTCACTGTTCTCGGTACCCGACACCATATAGCCGCCATTCTCCTGCTGCTGTCCGGACAGCCATGTAACCGCCTTGTCGAGTGCTGTCTGTACTGCTGTCTGGCCGGTATGTGAGGAAAGTGCGGTGACAGCCATCGCCGTCAGATCCACATCATCGGTCCCTCCGGCAGTCAGCGGGAAGCCTCCGTCCTTGCTCTGCAGCTCCAGAATCGAAGCAATTAGACGTTCTTTGGTCCACAGCGCATTTGCAGGTACTGCATAAGAGCCGCTGTCCAGAGCAATCAAGCCAAAAATAAGACCATTGCTGCCTTGTCCAGCCATGTTGCTGTTATTGTAAATTTTCTCAATCAGATTATAGCCGCCGGTATTCTGCGGGTCTGCTCCGGCAGCCGCTACGGCCAGTGCCAGACGTTCGTAGTCCGTCACTTTGCGGAATTCACCATTGTTTGCAGCAAGCTGCTCTCTTACCGTATTTAAATAGCTTGCCGGAACAGTATGACCGCTGCGGGCAAGACCGATTGCCTGCCAGTCGCTCAGCTCTCCGGATGCCGCTACGGTCTTGGCTGTAGCCGCGATGTCCGTTTTCAGCTTGGCCTGCTGCGGCTCAAGCTTGCTGCGGTCTACAACCGCATACGTAGTAAAGTGGCTGATCTTACCGGTAATGGTCCCGGTACTGATATCAAGCACCGCCGGAACCGGAATCCAGTTGCCTGAATTCTCGTTCAGCCAGGCCAGTGCCAGATTGGCCTGATTAGAAGTGGTAACCGGTAGTACAATCTGCAGATCTACTGTTTGCAGGAAATTCGTACCGTCAGGCTGGAAATCATACATTCCCGAAACCACTTCAGGGCGGTTCGCAGGTAACTCCTGGACAATAATGTCCACTGGACTCAGCACCGCACCTGCCGGAATCTGCAGCTGCACTTCACCGCCGCTGTCCTTCAGTACGGACGCTGTACCCGGAGTTACATTCTGTTGGAAGCTGGCCACATTGGCCGCCAGACGCTCTTTAAGCTTGGCTGCTTCTATCGCAGACATCAGATCGCCGATCACGGCTGTTGTCTGGCCAACCTGCTGGAGCGGAAGCGTATTGCCTGCAGTAATGGTGACCCCGGCAAGACTTCCGGATCCCGCTGTTCCTGTATTTCCCGGGCCATTTGGCGGATTACCGATATCAGCTCCGCCGTTGGTTGTATAACGCCAGGCCAGTACATCGCCGCGGCTTAACTTATAGCTGCCCGCGCTTGTATTCGGGAAGCTGCCGTTAACGGAATACATCCAGCCGCTGTCTTTACCGCGGTCCAGCTGCGCGAGACCGTCAATGGATTTAATATAGACGCTGTCGCCGCTGCCTTCGCTCACTACCTTGCTTCCAAGCTGGCGGACCAGCAGGCTGTAAGCTGTCTCACCCTCGTTCAGCGTTACAGTAGTACTAGAGAGAATAGTGCCTTTTATACTGTCGCCTGTGACAGAAATCGTCGCCGTCGCCGGCTGTGGAACCGTGTCTGTAGACGCAATAGTTAATGCCTGTGTATAACGGGCAATGCTTGGCAGCTGGCCTTCCGCATATCCCGTTACAGCCAGAGTATGTGTACCGGCCGTAAGGCCTTGCCCAAAGGTTGCTGTTCCGTCTGAGTTTGTTGTAACTGTAACTCCGCCGGCACTAACCTGAACCCCTGCAGCTGCAGACACAACCAGTTCCGGTACATAGTTTGCATCCCAGACCTGTGCAACCTGCATAACCTTAACCGTGAATGCCTCACCCTGCTTAGGCTGTGCAGGCGTAACCGCCATTGAATCAACAAGCTGTGTACTGCCGCCGCCGTAGTAGACAAGCACCTTGTCGGAGGCCTGCAGCACAAAATCGTTCATCCCGGTATCAGGGAATATCCATTTACCGGCCCGGGATACAACAAAGCCCCAATAGCCGTCCTTATGGTAGACTCCGCCTTCGATTCCGCCGATTCCCTGAACGAAAATACCATACTGGGATTCTGTAGCCTGCAGCGCAATGTTCTTGGAAGCCGTCAGCTGCTGCAGAGCATCATAAGCATTAAATGCCTCAAGTGATCCCTCCGCTAGAGGACCCTGCGGTCCTTCAATTGCCAGAGAGGCTGTCACATTTCCGGGAGCCACCTTGAAGGCCTGCGTGTGCCTTACAATTGTAGGGGCAGCCCCTTTAACGTAGCCGGTTACAGCCAGCGTGTAGACTTTGGCAGACAGTCCTTTTTCAAAAGAAGCCGTGCCCTTATCGTCCGTGGTTACCGTTGTGCCGTTAATCGTTACCTGCACACCGGCTGCCGCTGATTCTACCGGATCACTTGTAAATGTTGCATTATTCCATACCCACTTTACTTGGGTAACCTTTACCGTAAACGGTTCCTCCGGCTTAGGATGCTCCGGGGTTACCTGGACTGTTTGAACAACCTGCGTACCTGCACCGCCGAAGTAGACCAATACTTTATCAGAAGCCTGCAATTCGAAATCGCCCATGCCGACGCTAGGATAAGTCCATTTCCCGTCACGCTGGACAACAAAACTCCAGTACCCGTTGTAGTCTTCACCCGGATATCCGGCAATACCGGATACATAGCTGCCGAACGTGGACTCAGTAATCTGCAGCGGGATATTGTTCGAAGCGGTCAGCTTTTTAAGCGCCGCCAGAACATTGGCTGCCTTCAGCGTACCTTCTGCAATATTGCCTTCCGGTCCTTCCACAGACAGCTGGATGGATACATTTTGAGAAACAACGCTGAGTGTCTGAGTGTGTTTGACAACTGCCGGCGCCTGATTTGCTGCATAACCGCTAACAGCCAGCGTATAGTCGCCTTCCGCCAGACCTTCACTGAACTCGGCTTTGCCATCCTGGTCAGTCTTCGCAGTCTGGCTGCCGATTGCAACCTCAACACCTGCTGCCTTGGAGACTACTGGACTGGAAGTACTGGTTGCATTGTCCCAAACCCACTGGATCTGATTAACAGTAACCGTGAACGGCTCATATTCCTCGGGCTGCGCCTTGGACAAGGTTACCGATTCAATCAGCTGTGTATCAGCCCCGCCGTAATATACAACAATCCGGTCCGAGCTCTTGAGGCTGAAGTCCTTCATACCTACATCCGGATACAGCCACTGCCCGCTGCGGACTACGGCATAGCTCCAGCCGTCCCAGCCGCCGAACATTCCCGCCGCTACATTGCCGATTGCTGTAACGTAGTTTCCGGATGGGTTCGTAAGCGCCAGCCCGTTCTGGGCTGCAACCTTCTCCAGCGCTTCGAGGGCAGTACCCGCATAGGCATTGCCTTGACCCAGCGTTCCCTGTGGCCCTTCAATTACAAGCGGTACATATACCAGCGGATTCTGGGCTGCCGGTTTAGTAAAGTCATACAGCTTTCCGTTGTTGCCACCGCTGAACAGGTTGTAGGCGACCAGTGCCTGCAGCCCTTGTTCGGTTGCATAAGCATTTACATTGCCTGCTTCATTATGGGAAAAACCGCCGCCCGCTTTAAAGAAGCTCAGCAGTCTTGAGATCAGGTCGCCTTCTGTTTTAGCAAACTCAGCCCCTGCCGGGTCTACGCCAAAAGAAGTCAGGCCAATGATAGCCTGGGCGGCACTCTCACTGTTGTCGCCATATCCGCCTTTGCTGTCCTGGGCGGCAGCGAGCCAGGCTACGGCTTTTTGTCCGGCTGTCGCTACGACCGGCTCATTCTTGTGTGCAGCCAGGGCTGCCAGAGCCATCGCTGTCATATCCGGGTCGCTTGCACCAGATGACAGGGTAAAGCCGCCGTCCGCATTCTGCTTGGCCAAAATCTCGCTTAACAGCGCAGACTTGGTCCATTTGGCATCGCCCGGAATGGTGTAATGACCGGAATCCAGCGCAAGCAGCGCGTACACTGGAGCATTTAGCGTCTGTCCGCTGATTCTATCGCTGTTATAAATCTTTTCAATCAGGTTGTAGCCTGCAGACGATCCTTCCCCGGCAAAATTCTCCGGATTAAGACCTGCTGCCTTCACCGCAAGCACAGTACGTGCATAATCAGTGACATTGGCAAAGCTGCCTCCTGCCTTCTGCACATCGAGCTTAAGGTTCTGGGCGTAGCTATCCGGTATTTGATAGCCTGCCTGAGCCAGGGCAATGGCCTGCCAGTCCGACTTTATACCGCTGCCAAGAATATACTCGGCAGTTTGGTAAGTGGCCTCTTTTACAGTAACCTGTTCGTTCACCGCCGCTGCCGCCAGCGTACTCAGCAGTTGAGCGGAGGAATCGTCCGCTGCGTACACAGACTCCGTTACACTTTCCGTTCCTGTAACCGCCGAAGCGTCCGCTGCAGCATAGCTTTGCCCGGAAGGAACGACTGCGCCTCCTATAATCGAGATAACCAGCAATAAAGCCAGGCCAAGTCTCAGAAACCGGGCAGAAAATTTCTTCTTCATTGTTAACCTCTTTTCCGTTAATAGAATGAACTTGCTTTACAGCACAGCAGACAGCAGAATCCGGATTTGCATCCTCTGGGGAAAGTATCCGTCTCTGCCGGAGCAGGGGGAGAATTAGAGCCGGAAGCCTGGGCTCCCCCATTGCAACATAAAAACCGCCCCTGTTAAGGGCGGCCGGGAAGAATACAAATTAATCGGCTGTCATTGGAGCCTGCGGATAGTAAGACCGTTATCAGCAAGTTCATATTCCAAAAAGGCACACTAACGCATAATACACCCTTTTTTTAGCCGCAGTTCATCTGCATGTGTTCCGCATTCTTACCCCACGAAGAAGTGAAACGTCCATGAAAAAGGCAGGTCTCCTGGCTTATGCCTCATCGCTTCCCCCTACCTTCCCGTCGGCTTAAACAGCCAGACAGTGGCACCTTTATCAGGAGTCGCTCAGCATTTACAGTGGCGGGACCGCGCCGGACTTGCACCGGCCTTCCCTATTAAGCGGATTCTATCTGGATAGAACGCGCACCTTTTTCAATAGCTTATTAAATTTTATTATTCATAATAATATCTACTATTCCCCTCTATGTCCATAGGAAAAGCTGATACAATCTCTTTCCATCCCATGTCAGCTAGATAAGCCCGGAAACGATTAGGCGTTATTCCTTCTAACCAATTGGCTTATACGGGGAGGGCGTCGTCTACGCAGACTACTCTTAATACTCTTAATAGGAAAGCTACCTCAACCACGCTGGCTCTCTAAACATACAGACTCCCTGCTCCTACCTGCCCGCTCCAACCACACATTTAATTGCCACAAACACCTGCCGCGCAAAAACAACTTTTCTATCAAACTACTTTACTCTACTCTACTCTACTCTACTCTTACTCAGGCCTCTCCAACCGCACGTTGATCCGCCACCAAGTTCCTGCCTTCAAACTAACCTATCCTGAAGCTGCTTCACCCTCAAATAGAAGGGGACACGCGGGCTAGTTGGAAAAAAGCAACTTAATTCCGCCGAAATCCCCATTTCAGTGTAACTAAGTGGAAAATGGACACTTAATTCACCAGGTTTGAGCACTTTTCGGAGAAATCTCTTCAAATAAGTAGCGAATTTCCACTTAGTTCTGTCCATCGCTGATTTCAGCAGGAATTAGTTGTCTAAAATCCACTTAGTTTCAGCTCGTTCGCTGTAAAATCATCAGGAACGCCATCAGGAATGCACCCGCCCAGCCATCACCGGACGATTGTGCTGTTCGGATTACTCACACTACCACTTCAGCAAACTATCCCATCTTGCAGACTACTCTACTCTACTCTTACACTTACTCTTACTCTGGCCTATCCAACCGCACGTTGATCCGCCACCAAGTTCCCGCCTTCAAACTAACCTATCCTGAGGCTGCTTCACCCTCAAATATAAGGGGACACGCGAGCTAGTTGGAAAAAAGCAATTTAATTCCGCCGAAATCCCCATTTCAGTGTAACTAAGTGGAAAATGGACACTTAATTCACCAGGTTTTAGCACTTTTAGGAGAATTCTCCTCAAATAAGTAGCGAATTTCCACTTAGTTCTGTCCTTCGCTGATTTTAGCAGAAACTAGTTGTCTAAAATCCACTTAGTTCCAGCTCGTTCGCTGCAAAATCATTAGGAACGCTATCAGGAACGCACCTGCCCAGCTGTCTGCGCATTGTTGCGAGCTGTTGCGAATATCTGTGAACGGTTCAGCTGTTCAAGATTCAAAGTTCAAGGTTCAATGTAACTCACATTTAGTAATACTCCTCCCCATCCGCAGAAAAAAATCCTGAACGTACCCGCGCCGCCATCCGGCCACCGGTACTGTTCAGGATCAAGTTAATTTGTACATTAATTAGTTATGCAAAACAGGGCTACTCCGCCCCGGGAGTCCTCTCAGCATCAGCATCATTAGAGCCCGCTTTGTTTGTATTATCCCCATCAACCGTATTGTTGCCAACGGCATCATTTCCACCGTTGCCACCCGCACCAGCAGAATCGTCAGGCGTTGCTCCAGCTGTAGCGGAAGGCTGCACCGCCGGTGAAGCGATGGCCCCCGCTGCCGGGTCAGGCTGAACAATCAGCTTGTACTCACCGGCTGTAATCATACTTCCGGCTGCAATTACGGCACCCGCTTTCAGGTCAACTGTGACCTGGTAAGCCCCGGCGCCCTGCTGGCCGGTTGACGGCGGAGAAGAGACGGACACGTCCCCGTCTCCTGCCCCAACGCCTGCAGTGCCGTCCGTTCCGCCGCCAGCATTACCCGCAGCTGCGTCGTCTGTCCCGGCTCCCGCGTTCCCGGACGCAGTGCCGTCCGTTCCGCCGCCAGCGTTGCCCGCCGCTGCGTCGTCTGTCCCGGCTCCCGCGTTCCCGGACGCGTTGCCGCCCGTTCCGCCGCCGGCGTTGCCCGCCCCTGCGTCGTCTGTCCCGGCTCCCGCGTTCCCGGACGCGTTGCCGCCCGTTCCGCCGCCGGCGTTGCCCGCCGCTGCGCCGTCCTCACCAGAGCCGCTGTCACCCGCGGCTCCCGGTTCCGGCAACGCCGTCAGGCAGCTGCCTGTCGTCGCAACAACATCGTACGTGTCCGTCACCTTATCCCCGGACACGATTCCAATCTCCGCCGGCTTAAAGGCGGAGCACTCTGCGGCACCGGCAAAGGTGAACACCAACCGGGTGCCGGCTGTACCGCCGCTGCCAAGCGCAACGGTAACCGCGCCGGTTCCGGAGCTATTCTCCGGCTGCGCTGTATCGGCAGGGTCCGGGCGCAGCAGGCTGACTGCAATAATCACCCCGATGATCACAAGCCCCAGAATGGTGCCGCTGATCAGGAGTTGAAATCGGCTGCGACTGACCCACCGCGCCAGCGGTGAAGCCAGCTTGCTGCGGGCTTCGTTATAAACATTCTGCAGTGCCGGTCCTGCGGCAGCTACATAGCTTTTGCGGAAATCCCGGTTTTTGAAGGCTTCACGGTCTTTGTTCATGAAGTACTTCAGAATGGCCCGCTTATATCCCGGCCACAGCTTTTTATTAGAAACCGTGAACAGCCTGCTGCCCTGCGACCAGTCAAAGAAGCGGTACACCGTTTCTTTATCTCCGCCCGCCTTGCGCATAACCAGCTCCAGCAGTGCATCATAATCCAGTGGCCCGTCTTCGCGCTCACTGATATGATAGAACGCCAGCGGCAGACGCTCAAACGGCTCTGCTCCGCGCATATCCTTCAGCCAGCGCCGTCCGAGCAGCTGCACATCGTCCAGCTCACGCGGAGCAAGTCCGGCAAAAATCCCCTCATCCGGCTTCTCCTCGCCAAACCAGCGGTAGGCCGCCCGCAGGGCATTCGCCTTGCGTCTGCTGATCGAATCGAGCGGCGGCTGCCAGTCCTCGGAGTCGCGGTAGCGCAGGAACGAAATATCCAGCAGCTGCTCCAGCGTCAGCTCGTCCAAATCCACACGGCTCAGCAAAAAGCGGTCCGCCGCATTCGCCAGCTCCAGCAGCAGCGACATCGCCTCCGGATAGAGGCCGCTGCCTCTGCGCCGCTCTTTTTCCGCCTTCTCGACAAAATCATGGGCAGCCGCTACGGCAGCCACAGGATTGTTATCCCCGGCCAGCCTCTCAAGCAGATACTCCTTGACCATGTCCCGGGCAAAGTCCTGCTGCAGCACCTCCGGTAAAAAGCGTCCCCAATGGAACACGAAGCGCATCACATCTTTTGAATCAACCGAAGCAGCCAGCCGGGATTCCATATAGGGCTCCAGCAGCTGTCTGCGGAATACGGGCTGGCCCAGCACTTTTTTGAAAAAAGCTGCACTCAGCCCGTCATTGCTCTCAATAATGCCATAAGCCGCAGCCAGCACATCCCCGCGCCCCGCAGCTGTACCATTCAGCATGCCGTTGATGTAATAATCGACGATTTTACCGCGGTAGTTATGTCCTTCCAGCTCAAAATATTCCTTAAACTGCTCCAGCACCTCAGGCTGTGGAATCCCGCGCTGCCGGATGGCATCATACTCGCGGTCGAACCGTTCCAGAAACAGATCATTCAGCCGCACCCGTGACTCCAGCGCTCCCTGGGGCTTCAGGTAGGACAACAAACCGCTGAGCACAGCGATTTTATTGTCCGTATATAACTGCTCATCGCCCTGCTCAATCTCATAAAAGACTGCCAGCTCATTGTAAACAGCCAGCTGCAGCTTACGCTCCACCCCTTCCCCTGTCAGCAGGGAATCGGCAAACCGGGCATAATCCTCCATGCTGCCCTTCCGGTTAAGCGTCTTCCAGACCAGCTCGGCAAAGGGCTGCCGGGTCCCGCCAAAATCAGTATTCAGCATCCGGCCGGAAGCCAGATCGAACACATAATCCTTTTCGATATTGCGGTCCCCGGGACGCAGCGAGCCTTTTTCCACAAAGGTCAGATGAATGTATTTGCGGCTCTGCGGCTCATTAGCATACGTAATCACGCCCAGTCTGCGGCGAAAATCGTTAGGCAGCACGCTGAAAAGGACCTCTGTCAGGCCGGCGGCATGCCGCGATATCTCGCTGATCGGCACATCGAGCGCAATATAGATTTTTTTCTTCCCGGCTACGGAGAGCATGACCGCCTGCAGCAGGGCCTTGAACGTTTCTTCGTTAAAACCGAGCGTACGCAGCACAGTCAGCGGATCAGGCCGGCTTTCTCGCTGCTGTACAGGAATATGGTCCAGCTCCGGTAAGGTCCCGCCAAGCTCGCCTTCATAGCTGACCGCAAAATCCGCATGCAGCCAGTCCCCGTATTGCTCCACAATCTCTTCAGAGCGGATCGGCGGCACAATAAAGTTATGGGCAAAAAAAGCGCTCCGCTGCCCCGTAAAATCAGCCGCCAGATAGCGGCTCTGCCCGATCACCGTATCGTTCGTCTCCGTATGGAACAGGTGCAGTGCAGCCGGGTAAACCTCCTCATTCTTCTCACCGCGTGCGCTAAGCTCAGCCGGAGCATCGTAGAGGCAGAAGGGATGGAGGATTTTTTTGACAAAATTATTATCTAAGCTTTCCGATTTCGCTACCGTATCGAAGCCCTCGGTTGACCGGTAAACCCCGCGCCGCTGTCGGGTATACATCTGCTGGGTGATCCCGGACCCTGAAAATCTGTTCACGGCCCGTCGCTCCCCTCAATATATTTCAGCTTGTGCAGCAGCCAGATAAACGGCTCGTCTACGCGGATCGGGCTGACCACACCTTCGATTTTCTGATTGACCGGATTGCTGCCCAGCGCAGACACGGCGAAATATCCTGTATTGGCAAAATAAACATCCATCGTATCCTTGAACGGGCGGTCCACCTTCTCAATAAACCGGCGGATTTCTCCGTCAATATTGTGGAACTCATCCAGATTCAGCGTTTTTCGGTGCACGTAGTTGTTGAATACATTGCTGTTCGCCTTGATATAATCCCCGTCTTCATCCTTGAGCGAATGCAGCATATCGCTTTTAGCCAGGACAACCGCTGTCGGAATATCGGTTTTACTCTTCTCCTGATAAGCGATAAAATCGCCGAACATCGTCAGCACCACATCGCGCGGCTCATCATACTGCGATACCCACTCACCTGGCTTGTCGCCGTAGTTGATGCGGATTTTCTCGCGGACGGAGCGGATCTGCAGCGGATCGACCATGAACAGGATGCCGGCGGAGTTTTTGATATGCTGGCCGTGCAGGCCGAGATAATCCTGGTCGACCATGCCTTCACCGGCGACATCGAAGAACACCAGCGTCAGCGGCGGCTTGCTCTCATCTTTGAAGACGAACTGGAAGATGAACGGCTCCTGCATTTTTTCCTTCTGGGTCGAAGCCAGCAGATCGCCGCGCTCAAACAAAGGCTCTTCGTACAGCGTGCGGAACTTGCGGCTGATCTCGGCATTCAGCGGCATACAGGCTGCGTCAAAATGTCCCGCCGTCGTATGCTGCAGCGTATGAATCAGCGAGGTCATATACACCGACTTCCCGACCTGGGAAGCCCCGATGATCGAAATGATGTTGCTCGGCACCTTGCCGGCGGTTACAGGCAGCTCGTTATGGCAGGCCGGGCAGAGCCGTCTGCGCGTCAGCACCCCGTAGCGGTCGGTGAGCCCGGTCAGCACATGATCCGTATAGTGGTGGTACTCTTCCGGAATATCTGCCGGATTCAGTATCGCTTCCATATCATCCACCGTATCGAGCCCGAAGCGCTCACGATACTTGTTCAAGGCATCATCTTCGCCCAGCGCGTAATTTTCATCATCTTCACGGCTGTGCATAGCCCGGAAAACCACTTCCTCCGGCTGGAATTTCGTGAAGCAGTAAGGGCACACAATATCATAAAAAAGCGGCCGCGGCTGCGGCTGGCTTTTCTTCATAAACCGGCTGAAAAAAGACATTTTCTTTTCCCTCCCAAACGTTTCTTCGTTGTCTGAGCGTTACTTTCTGTTGGTCACTTATTCCGGTACCAGCTCGTAATACTGTCCGTATTTACGCCCATCGGTGAAAAAAATCCGCACAAAATCCTCTTTGCCGATCTCGATTGGCGGCAGTATGTTCCGTCCGGCGGCAAAATCCTGCACAAACGGGAATAGCACGCCGTCCTCCCGGGAAGCCGGGTACCCGCCTCTCTTTTTGACATAGCAGAGTACATCCTTCGGCACCGGCACTTCAGCGGTAATCGTCATATGTACTGTTTTTTGCTTGGCAAATATCGCTTTTTTGTGCTGGATGGAAAAATAAATTCTCGCCTTGCCGGCGCTGACTGTAATCCGGTTTGAGCCGTCCGGCTGCCTGATAAGCAGCGTCTCGCCATTTTCGTTGATCCGTGCATATACGGTATAAACCACCAGTCCGATGTCTTCCATCCGGTCCCGGTATCCGTTGTTCGCTTTGTATTCCTCACGGGTGTACAGCTTCATGCCGGAAGGCGGAAGCTCCCCGCGGTCCAGCCCCTCTGCTGTTTCTTTGTGGATGCAGACCGCCTGCACGCCGTCCGGCCAGCGCCATCTCAGCGTACAAAACCGGTCCTCTACCCGGGCAGTTACTTCACTGATTGCCGGTGCAGAGGGATTTACTTCGGCGTACCTCATGACTGTCTACTCCCTTCACATTAACATTTGCTGTGCTGCCGGGCTCTAAAAGCCCTTGCTGTTCCTGTTTCTGCGTGGGGAATGGAATTCACCCGATGCCGGCGCTGCAGCCGCTGCATCTCTTCTCCCGCGGCGGGTCAGACGTCCTTCACCAACCGGTACCACATAAGTAAAGAGTGACAGAATAGCTGCCAGCAACAGAACTGCGCTTAGCCGGATCAATGCATCGCTGAACGACTGGCCGCTAAGCCCGAATTCGAGAATCAGACCGGCGCAGAGACCGGCTACCCAGCCGCCGATGCCGAAGCTTTTGGCCAGATGACGGTTGTCGAACACAACGCCAAGCCCGATACCAAGTGCGGTGCCGATCAGTATCAGTGCCAGAATCCGCACAACAGCATAATAAGGGCTGTCTGCTGTCGCATCGCTGCGCTCAGTCAGCAGGGTACGGTCGCCCAGCCGGTCATAGATCTGCTGGAACACTTCACCCAGGCGTCCTGCATCGGTAACATCGTAGTATTGCCCGCCTGTTGCCGTAGCAATATCCTGCAGCAGAAGCGGGCCGGACTGGTCATCCAGCGCAAGCCCGATGGTGTTGACGGCGATTCCCCGGCTTTTATATTCATTCAGCTCAGTAGCTGTGTTAAATTCGCTGAAGCCGTCGGACAGCAGGATAACCATGGCTCCCCGGCCGGCTTCTCCATCACTGCTGATCACATTCATAGCCTCGGTCAGAGCACCGCTGATGTTCGTGCCGCCTTCGGTTGTCTGCAGATTGCGAATGACCTCCGATACCTTGGTACGGCTTTCGGTATTTTCAAGTGAAATCAGCGGCTGTACCACCGCAGCCTCCTGACTGAAGGTGACTACAGCCACCTGATTATCTTTGTCCATCTGCTGTACCAGCGCTTCGGCTGCGGTATATCGGCTGTTGGCCGGATCGCTCTGCTGCATGCTGCCGGAGTCATCGATGACCATAACGACATTTTTGACCGCTTTAATGCCGCCAAAATTCAGCTCGTATACAAACTCCATCAGTGTGCCGAGACCAAACAGCATGACTACCACTAGCGGCAGCAGCTTCCATGACAGTCCCAGATAACGCTGCTTCCACGACAGCCCGTTCAGCCGCGGCGAGATCATCTCAGCCAGCAGTGCACCGACCAGGATGCCAAATGCTACAATGGCAAAATAAAGGCCGACAATAATAATCGACGGCAGATCATACGGCCTGCGGCCAAGCAGCAGCTCCCCGAGCACATACGCCACTCCGCCGCCAAGCAGGCTGAAACACAATAAGAGCAGATTGATTTTCCGCTGCATCCATCCTCATCCTTTCAGAAACAAACTAATATTTATACTCATACTGCTGCCGGAGCACAGCCAGCCTGTAATCCTCGTGGACGTGTGTTCCCTGGCGAAATAGGCGGCGGAAAAACTCCCTTGCTGCTCACAGCTGGCGAATCAACTGGAATGAGAAGCATTTTTGCCTCTCATTCGGGCTGTTTGCCCGCATCGGCCGAATTGAAGGGCACTTTTGCCCTTCATTTGGACCGTTAGCTCCCATCGGGCGAATTCAAGGGCATTTTTGCCCTTCATTTGAGCCGTTTGCTCCCATCGGCCGAATTCAAGGGCATTTTTGCCTCTCATTCGGGCCGTTTGCCTGCATTGGCTGAAATCAAAGGCATTTTTGCCTTTCATCTGAGCTGTTTACCAGCATTCGATGATTTCAGAGGCGGGAATACGTGCTATGCTAATACGCTTTATACTTAATACTATAGACACTTACTTACCTAACCTAGCACCTCAGTAACTCAGCACCTTAGCTCCTTAGCACCCTAGCACCTTAGCACCCTAGCACCTTGGCACCTTAACATCTCAGCACCTAGCATCTTAGTTACCTTAGCTCCGCAGCACATCAGCACCTAGTTCATCAACTCCTAAGCACCTCAGCCCCCTCAGTTCTCCTAGTATTTTATTAATATTATTACCACACTTTAACCTCCGGCACTCCTTGCTTACCTAAGCTCAGGCAACTGCTCCTCATCTACACCGTGCAGCCTATAACCGTTCTGTACATAGGTTTCGTAGTATACCTTGCCGTTGCGGTAATAGAGCAGGTCCTCCAGATGGAAGCCGCCCATCAGGTTAAGCTTCTCGACTCCGCTCCGGCGCTGCTCGTGGACAACGCCCAGGCGGTAGATCCTGGTTGTTCCGTCTGCATTCAGTGCGTACCGCAGAAATTCGGAGCCGCTGTCGCCGAAGAAATATTTTTCCTCATGGCGGTGCTCCTGCGTGTATTCGAACAGGCGGACGTTGATCGCCGCGCTGTCTTCAAGACCCAGATAGAGCTGCTTGAACAGCTCCTCCCTGGACACAATCTCCCGGTTCTCGTACGCCGCTGCAACATTGGCCCGCCGCAGCAGCTCTTCTTCGAAGGGAAGGGTGAACGCCCCCGCTGTCAGCAGCTCTCTCTGGCATACGTCGATCAGGCGGCGGACAACAGCCGCTCCGCCCTGGCGCAGCAGCTCCGAGATGCTGCCCATGAAACGGTCGCTGAAGAAAATGCCCGCCCCACGCCGGGTCTCAATGTCCAGCATGACCTCGGCGGTCACAGTGCGGTAGTATTCCATGATATTCTGGTCTACTGCTTCGCCGGACCGCCCAATGCTTGCCAGCGCAAGGCTGCGCAGCTCTTCTTCCAGCGCCTGCATCGTCTGCACTTTGGCTCTGCTCTCGGCATGCAGCTGTTCCAGTGCAGCATCATAGCGGAGCGCAATGTCCAGCTCCAGCTTCAGCCTGAGAATCTCGTATTTCCTACTATATATACTCTCAAACAAATAATGAATGAAATTGCGCACGGTCCGCTTGTCCAGCAGCGGCACCCGCTGGAACGGCTGGCGCTCCACGCTCTGCGCGTAGAACTGCTCCAGCTCCTCCTCGGCGCCCGCCAGCGCCGAGCGCAAACCATTCATGTGCTGACGCAGCGCGTTCAGCACACTGCCCCCGGCCTCGCCCTGCTCGGCCGTCCACTCCGCCAGCTGGTAGAACGTCACCGGCGGAGTTGCCTGCTCCTGAGCCGCCAGTACGGTGGCCCACTCGCGCGCAGGGTCAAGGGCCGCAGCACGCGCAGCGGAACCATCCGCAAAGTTGCTGCGGAAATACGCCTCGCCGCCGTCGCCGAACAGCAAAGCTTCCGCCTCGCGCAGCGAGAGCGGCTTCAGCTCGCTGTAGGACGGACGGCCGTGGCTCATCAGACCGGTCATTTCGGCGATGCCCGCCTCATCGGGCAGTAAACCCGCAGCACGCTCGCGCAGTGCCTCCGGCGTCAGGCCAAGCAGCGCCTGGCGGTCGCGCAGGCTCCAGCCGCCGCCGGTCTGCAGCTTCGCGGCCAGAACATGAAAAGCATGGTACAGCACCGCCATGGCAATCGGCTTGCTCGGCCTGCGCACCGCCGAGAATCCGGCGGAGGCATAGCCCTGCCGGCCGGTACTGCCGCGGATGCCGCTTTTGAACGTCATATTGTTGTAGCCGCCGTGACCGGAAGCCTGATCGGAAGAAGGACGCACCCGGTTCTTGAGCAGACTGATGTGCGCAATAATCTCATAGTTATCCTCCATGCCGTTCACCGGGCTCATCCCCCGCTCATTTTTATCCGAGAGCAGGTAAACCAGATCAAACAGGGCGGAAGGGCCGTGGGACACAGGAATAGATAATCCGTCCTCCGTAACGAGGAGCGGCGCTTTAAACGTATAGTCCGGCAGCTGCATTCCGTCCAGCTCACGCAGAAAAGCCAGCCCGGCCGAGCTGGAATATCCGAAGTTATCCCCCTGCTCCCGCTCGTTGATCAACGTGTACAGGTCAGTCTGCACCGATTTGAACGACTGGCTAAGCACCGCCCGGGCCAGCAGGGCAACCTCCGGCAGCAGCACATTAAGCGGGTCATCGACCCGCGTAATGATAGTGAGATGGATTACGTCAAAAGAAGAATACAGCCGTCCATAGTCTGCTATGCTGTTGGTGATCCGCCGGAGCGTCCGGTTCATCCCCGCCAGATAACGGCCGTCCTCATGAAATTCCCGGTAGACGTCCTTGCGCACTGTACGGGGATCACGCCCTGCCGCATCCGGCAGGGCCATCGTCATCACCCGTTCCCGGCTGCCGCCGGCGGACTGCTGCTCTTTATGATCCCGGCCCGCACTGCCAGACGGCTGCTGTTCTTTATGCTCCCAATCTGTACTCCCAGACGGCCGCTGCTCTTTACTATCCCGGCCTGCGCCGGCATGCAGCGCCAGCACTCCTGCGGCATTATCCCATTTCCGCTCACAGCGCATAAGCACCGGCTCAATCGCTGCCGATACCTTGTCACCAAGGAACAGAAACAGGGCGGGGTAATGGATGCTGCTGCGTCCATCCCCCTTGCTGTGCAGCGCCTCTTCCTGCGCCGCATATCGTTCTGCATAGACCAGTGCTTCTGTTCTAATCATAGGCTTACTTCAGCTTTCTGCGGATGCTGGCCAGCTTGCCGGTCAGACTCTTGTAGAAGCCGTACATTTCATCGCCGTCGGCATGCTCTACCCGCTCATATTCCAGACTGTCACGCGCTTCCAGGAAGGAGACATACAGCCCTTCCAGCTTATAGAGCAGCGGGGTTACATCTTCAGCTGCGGTCATTTCTCCGGAACGGCGGGCCGCTTTGCGCAGCAGCACACTGCGGCTCTTCTCATCCAGCGCACGGAAATGACGGTATACGGCATATTCCACATAGCTGCGTTCCTTCATTAAATTAGCGAACGGCTCCCAGGCATCTTCTTCCTCGTCGCGGTCGTAGACGTAAAGTGCACCTTTTTTGACAATGGTGTCGGTGTAGAGGGCTTCAATGAACTGGTCCAGCCATTTATCTTCATCAAGGTACTGACGCAGCAGCGCATCCAGCTCGGCAGCCTTGGCTGCCAGTGAATCATATTTAACCAGCTCTTCACGCACACGGGCAATCAGCTGCGGCGAACGGATCAGGTTTTCCTGAGCCATCTCTTTGTTAATGCTGCCGAAAATATCCTTCACGCTTTCGCGCTCCAGTCCGTTCTCGCGCAGCGACCGCAGCTCATCAGCCGCCTTCTTCACTTCACCAAGGTTCGGACGGGAAGACCCAAGCTGCAGATCATAGCCGCTCAGCAGCTTATCGATATCAAACGGTTTGGTGAATATCACCGAGTAGCGGCTGCTCGTATTTTCATCCAGACCTTTTTCGATAATAACCCCGGACGCCAACGCCCGCTCAAAATCAGCCCGGACTCTGGCATTGTACTCACGCACACGGGCATTCATATAGGTATCGCCCCAGGACTTCTCTGGAATCGGAGACGGCAGATAGGTCCAGTTGTTCTTGTCGGTCATCACCAGATGGCGGCCGATCCCTTCCTTATCCAGGATGGTGCGTTCGTAGTTTTCTTCATATACTCTTAGCGGAGTATAGACAAAGAGCGGCACGCCGTTCCGGGTGTTAAGCCAGAAAATCCGGTTCTTAACCTCGCTCTCTTTAATCGTAAACTGCGATTTGCCGAGCGCATTGTTCTGGTAATTCCGGATCCCCTTCAGGATACCCGGTGCTTTAACCGGCACGGAGACGAAGCCCCATGACGGGAAGTGCAGGCTGCCCGAGCTGTTGCTGAGATGGAAAATCGGCACTGCATCCTCATCCAGCCTTCCGGCAATAATCCGCTCCACAAATTTGTCCAGCGGCTCCTCGCGGCCGTACTTCATCACAAGGAAGTCTTCCATCGAACGGGTAATCAGATCGCCGAACTTGTCGGTCAGGAACTCGGAAATCGAACGGACGATATCAATCTCCTGCTCTCTCACCCAGCGGCCGGAATGCTTCAGCATTTCGCGGGCAAAATCACGGATCAGGTCGTCGCCGTCCTTCTGGTCCATCAGCTTGGAGATGTTCGCCGCAATATCCGGCACATTGACGATATTCCAGTAGTAGGTTTTGTTGCCGCGGTGGTCGGTCTGCTCATCACCGTTCAGCAGAATATTGCCGTTCTTCTCAAAAATCGTGCTGAGCGCGCTCAGAATCTCCGTAAACACCCCGTAAATCCGGCTGTTCTCTTCATTCAGCAGCTCAAACAGATCCTCGTAGAACTGAATCATCTGCTCCGTACGCTCCACATCGGCATGCAGCCAGTACTCATTGATTTTGGCTTCGATATAGGCATTCTTCTTCTTCTCTTTGGATACAAAAGCGCTCCGCGCATCGCCCAGCTTCTCCTCCGCACTGTCCTGAGCCGTCTCGATATCACGCGGCAGACGCAGCAGGCTCTCGCGCAGCGCTTCGATATAGGACTGGATCAGCTTCAGAATGCAGAAGCCCTTCTCGGTATAGAGCAGGCGGGACACATAGAACGGACCCTGCTCCGGATGCAGGAAAATCCGCTCCAGCTCCTCGCCGAACCGTCCGGTGATTTCGCCCGGCAGCTGTTTCTTCGCCTTGATATATTCCTCGCGCGCACGGGACAGGAAGCTCTGTTCGAGCTCAGTATCCATGTCGACAACCTGGTTCTTGATGACATTGGCGTGGCTCAGCCGCTCGCTGTTCTGATAGCCCGGCAGCGGTTCTGGTACGCGGGATTCAAAGGTTTTGATCATCGTATCGAGGTCGATGCCCAGCTTGCGGGCAAATTTCTCGACATCCTCCTGGCCCGGAGCCTGCTGGAACATCTTGTCCATTTTATCGAACAGGCGGTAGGCCAGATAGGTGGTCATCTCCTCAATCGGCAGCACGGCCGATGAAGCCCCGATAATGTTGTACTGATAGTTGGCCGGATACGTTTTGTTCATCTGGGCAATGTTCGTGTTGATGTTGCTGATATAGTCATGGATGGCGAATTCCTCGCCGGAGGCTTTTTCCTCGCTGGCCATAAAGTTCGTGATATTCTCCGCTGTTACGTTCATGCAGTAGTCGTAAGCATTCTCCAGCAGCTTGCCTTCGGTATTCGTTGCGGAGATCAGATGGCAAAGGTTAAACGGCGGCAACGGCGAATTAACCGTCAAAATATTGCCGTACTGCTGGCGGAACCGCTCACCCCGGCTATCCACGTTCATCCAGTAATCCAGCTCTTTGAGCGCAGCATAACCGTTCTTGCGGATATACTCGCGGGTGTGCTCGCTCAGACTTTTGTTGGACAGATTGACATCCGGTGTGAACAGGTAGCCTAGGGTGTTAACCCGGTCGATGCCTGCCGCGCCATAGTCACGTTCAATAATCCCGCGCACAATATAAGCGATATCGAGAAAAGAACCGCTGCCTGTACCGCCGGAAAGGCCGGTAAGCAGAAATACCATCAGCTTTTTGTTAGTGCCGACGGACAGTGTCTTAATCTTCTTGTCGATCGCACCGACGACCTGGTTGATCTTGGTGAACAGCAGCAGGCGTCCGGCCTGGCGCACACCGGCAGCCCCGTTCATGCCATCGGTGATACTCAGCTCCGGCGACAGCCATTCCGTGATATACGGATCGAGGATGCTTCTGTTTTGCAGCAGGCCGCCGATTTCCGCGTTCGCCAGCAGCACGAATTCGTTCTGCGGATCAAGGCCGATGCCTTTGTATTTTTTGCCGCGGTCCTGTTCGTTCGTTTCAAAAGCCAGAAACTCCACATTGTCCGGCTTATCGCGCTTCTTCTTGGAAATCGGGTCCTCAGGCAGCTTAAAGCGGCGGTTAATCTGGTATTTCAGGCGCAGCAGGGCATCTATCCCCGTGCCCCCCAGGCCGATGATCAGAATCGGGTTATCAATCGTATCTACTCTGATCTTGTCGCTGACGATTCCCCCGCCAAGCGATACGTCAAGCTGCTGAATATGCTCTCTTACTACCGGTTTCATAGGTTCTCCCCCTCTATATTAAAAACTCCAACAGAATGGTCTTGTCTACTGTCTGCAGCGGTACCGAAACGCGGTCCCCGCTCTTTAGCTCCAGCCCGCGCGAGGCGTCAGCCGCCCGTCCGGATCTTTCTACTGTGATGCCTTCGCTGCTGCGCAGGAGCAGCCGGTCATTTTTGCCCGGTGTGAATACAACCTTCTCGCTCTCCTTCAGTTCAGGAGCCAGCTGGAGCAGCTGATGAAGCGTGAATTTGCCGCGGAAGCCGGACAGCTTCTTATACTGCGGATACGTCTTTTCACCTGTGTTGCCGTCCAGCACCTCTACAACCATCTGACCGACAAAGCCGCGGTTCGCCTGCTTGCGCAGCATCCATACCGCAGCCGCCGCGATGAGCAGCAGGAGTATGCCGCCGATGATAAAGTACAGGGTGTTCGAGGACTCTTTTTCCTGAAGCGGCTCTTCCCCGGTTGTTCCGCTGCCGGTTGCAGGCGCCGTGCTTACAGCCCCCGTCTTGGCATCGATCTTGAGCACATCACTTTCACGGTAAAAGCTGCTCTCCTCCGCGCGGACCTTGAGCTCATAGTTATGACTCTCTTTAATTTTAAAAGCGCCCTTAAATTCCGCCCCGGAATTGTCCAGCGGGATTTCCTCCACAGTCCCTGTATCAAGGTCCGTAGCGAGCAGCACAGCATTCATATCTTGATATAAATTGCTGAGTGTTACCTGAGCACCGTTGCTGTACAGATGGGAGATGATGTCGATGGTGTCGCCCTTCTTGTACGCTGCTGACGGCAGCGCATCGATCTTGAGCTCGAGATCATAGTTGAATACGAGATTGATGTCGATTTTGTCCTTGGGAACGCCCTTCACCTGCAGCTTCCAGTCCCCCTGCTCCGGCGACAGCAGCTTGATCAGGCTATAAGTGGACGACTTGGACAGCAGCACATCATCTGACGGGATCGCGACTTCCTTGCCCGACGGATCGGTCAGCTTCGCGGTTACCGGCTGTGCAGACATAATCGAAATGTTCGCTTCCAGCACGCTGCTGTTCGGAACGTTGACCGTAACCTCCTGGAAGCTGCCGTCTGCCGTGATCGACTGGACCGGAACAATCTTCAGCTTCAGATGGCTGGCAAAAATCTCGCTCAGAATCTGCGGCAGATCGTCCGCGGAGTTCGTTGTAAACGATTTGCCGCCTGTATCATCAGACAGCCCGGCCAGAATGTCTTTATTCAGCTTGCCATCAGCATTGAGCCCTATAGTATAAACCGGGTAGCCCTTCTGCTTGGCAGCGTCTACTGCAGCGGACAGCTCCTTGTCAGACTGGCTTTGGGTCCGGCCGCTGGCCTCGTCGAGGTCATTGTTGCCGTCAGCCAGCATGACGATCATTGGCTCATGGCTTGGATCACTGCCGTTCTGCAGCACTTTAACCGCTTCTTCCATACCGACAGCAATGTCCGTGTAAGGTCCGCGGTTCAGCCCGTCGATGAAATCCTTCAGGTCCTGCTTGTCATCAGCCGAGCCGATTTCAAGCAAAGCCTTTTCGCGTTGTACCTTGTCGGTGTAGGCTACGATTCCCACCTTGTCACCCTGCGTCGACAGCATATCTATAAACATCTTCATCGCCTCGCCGGCGATATTACTCTTGTCACTCTTATTCATGGAGTTGCTGACATCGATCAGCAGCACCGCATCAATCCGGGACGGGCCGGCCGCTGATACAGCCGGGGCTGCCGAAGCCCGAAGTGTTGCAAAGGGTGATGTCATGAGGCACAAAATCAGCAGCAGTGCCGGGATCAGCCTCTGCAGCATATTCTTGGTTGTTCTGGGGCAAAGCTGTGTACGAAGCATAAAGATGGCTCCTCTTGTGTTATATTCGGTAATAGGGACGTTGCGGCACTTAGCTAAAATCTGTCAATAGCATGCCATTATGATATAATTAAACATTGTAAACTTCAACTTTACGCCTGCATGAAAGGGAGAGTTCCATGATTTCATACGTCATACTCGGCATTGCGTTTCTTTATGCCGTCATTCAAATTTCACTGTATGCCTCAAGGCGGCGCAAGCCGCTTACCCGTGATGATATCGATGAGCGTCTGCTCGCCGCACTGAATGGAGGGACTTCATCCCGTGACTAAGAAAAGACCTGTCACCTTCCGGCCGTTCAAGGCTCCGCGCTACACCTACAGCAAGCTGCGGATCTGCCGGCACTGCGGCAATTATACCGCGCTCGGCGAAGAACGCTGTCTCAAATGCGGCCGCGCCGCGCTCAGACCGGTTGAGCAGCAGGCCGCATCGCTGGCCGGGCGCAAAATGCAGACCCGCCTGCTGCTTGTCGTGCTGCTCACACTGGCGGCAGTCTACTTTGGCCAGAGCCTGCAGCAGATGGCGCTCAGCGGCGCCGGTGGAGCTGTGCTGACCGCAGCTCTCTACTATATGCAGCGGAAAGTCCGGCAGAATGAAAATCTCGTCTCCCTCAACGAGCTGTTAGGCCGGAATATCGACCGCATCCGGGAAGGGCTGGAGCTGAACCGCCAGGAGGCCGTTGCTGTATTACGTGAAGATGATGTGCTGGCCTATGAGAAGCTGCGCGAAATCTCCATCCTGCTGCGCGGTGACCGGATCGCCCGCCAGCGTGTTGCCCTGCTGCACGGCTTCCAGCTGCGCAAGGATATGAATCTGGAGCTGGAGCAGCTGCTGCTGCGAGATTTCGAGCCGCTGCTTGCCGAATATATCGGCGAGATTGCCCGGGTCCGGCCCGAGCTGATTAAGGACCGCACGCTCCGCTATGTCAAAAATTATGAGGCGCAAATTCTTGAAATGGATAAGGGCAGAGACATTCTGGCCGGCGTTGCCGGAGCGTCCGTACGCCTCAAGCGTTATGTGCTGCTCTATTCCGGAATGATCGGAAGATATATCCACGAGCTGCCCAAGGACCGCTTTCTGCGCTTATCCAGGCTGATCTCCGCCAGCCCGTATGAGGCCTGGAACGGACTGGACCAGAAGGTAGCCGAAGTCAGGGAAGCGAAATACCGCTGGGACCCCGATTTTTGAATAGCGTGCCGGAGATTTCAGGCAGGCTTTATTTTCGAAAAAAAGGGGCTACTATACTATGACGTTCAAACAAGCCATAACCCTGCGGAATATTATGATCATTCTGTGTATATGTATGTTGGGGCTGCTCGGCTCAAAGGTGCTGTTGATCGGGGACAAGATCCGCGTGGTGCAGGAGGCTGAGCAGATGTATACCGCCGGGGATCTGATTGCCGCCGAGCGGCTGTACCGCCAGGCGGCGGATAATTTTTCTATCCATTATAAAGAGGAACAAATTGCCGGACGGCTCACGGAGCTGGCGCCGATTACGGCAATCCGCAGCAGCCTTGATACACTGGTCCGCACATCTGCGGATCAGCTCGTTACGAAGGATTTCGCCGGCTTCATGGAGAGCTACGCTTCTCTGCTCAGCCTGAAGGCCAAATATTTCATCAGCGGCGGACCGTATGAAGCCTTTTACCGCCAGCTCTCGGAGGAGTCGGGCATTTCCGTGCAGCTGACGGAGGGATTCCGGCAGTTCAAGGAACAGTTCCTGGCCGAGCTTGCAGCCGGCGGCAGTGGCGGAGATACGGGCGAGACGTATAAATGGAACCTCCTGCTGATTCCGGATGCTTATTATGGAGGAGCAGACGACAAGACGGCGCTGCTGGCAGCTGAGTTTGAAGCACATGATATCGCCGGGCTTAAGGCTCTGGCGGCAGCCGGCAGCTTTCAGCCCATGCTCGACAGTGCCTTATCCATGGCTCAGGCTTACAGCAGTCACAGTTATACAGCTCCATGGGTACAGGAGCAGGCCGAGGAAAGCGCGCAGCTTATCCTCGACAAAGATCTTGATGGAGATAACGTACCAGCTTTTGCAGGTCATGCTGTGATGTACAGTAATTACGCTGCATCGGCCGGACTTGATGCCGACTCGTCCAAGCTGCTGGCCTCCATTAAGCGCAGCACGTCAAAGCTGTTGTCCAGCGCTGCCCGGCTTGTACGGAACGGGCAGTTCGCTGAGGCAATTCAGCTGTACAGCAGCCTCACTACGCTGCAGGATACTTCGGCAGACATTGCTGCAGCGCAGCTGGCCTGGAACATCGCCGAGCCCGTCCGGCTGCTGCCGGGCGGTGATGAGACAGGGAAATATACTTTGGTCACTTCTGTTTCCGGGCAGGATGGAGCTAAAATCGCCGTAGCCGGGATAGATACCAGCGGCCGGTTGTATTATGCCGATCTGCAAGAAGATGGAATCATCTCTACGCGCACAGGCGACATTATCCCGGACTTCGCGCGGCTGAGCGGCATTTCCTTTGCCGGCCAGCTGGCTGCTGTGGCCGAAGTGCCTGTTGTGGTAGCCGAGGCAAGCCTGGATGACGGCCGCACCGCTTACACCGGTTATCAGATCAAGCCTGAGGGTATTTCCGTGCTGTTCTCCTTTTCCGGTGACAGCTATGAGCTACAGGCTGAGGACGCCTCAATTCTGGTCGCTAATGCAGATACTGGCAACGGCGTGTCCGGTGAGATTGGGGTGTACACTTTAAGCAACGGCAGCTATCAGTTCACCGGAATTCGCCCGGTAGTGACAGAGCCGCTTTTTATCTCCGCTTACGATCTGGAGCTTCACCAATATGAGAACGTTAAGCTGAGTGTTGACATCTATAGGGACAATAACGGCCGGAGTGTCGGCCTCTCTGACGGACGTTACCTTTCCCTGCAAGGCGGAGCTGGTTCTGCTACAGGATCTGCTGTAGTCACCGGCCAGTACCAGGGCGGCTATGATTATGTGCAGACGGAAACCGGAGAGCAGTATGTCCCCGTATTCGTGGTTGACTCGCTCGAGAGTGCCGGGTCAAACGATGCAGATGCGGGCACAGACATGAATACGGACTTCCACCAGAATATGAACCCGGGTGCAGAGGGTGAACTGAATCTGACGCCGGAGGACACAGGTGCGGAGACAGGTACCAACGCCAATGAAGAGGCTGGCTCAAATTAAACAGTATCAGCCATACACAATCACCGGTAAAAAACATACAACAACTGCTTGCTTCGGGTATTCCTCCTTCAGAGGCATACCGAATGACAGCCGGTAAACCATACAGAGCAGCGAGCCTCAGACTTCCGTTTACCTGAGGACCACTGCTCTGTTTGTTGGCGGATGATAGTTGATTGGGTGATGCTGTCACAAACCCCGCGTCCCCGAGAGGCCTGGAAACTCCTAACGGACACAGATGACGTAAAATGCCGGTTTGGCAGTGGTTTTTCCTTTTAACGGACTCAGAAATCCTTATTTAAGCCAACAATCCGAGTTTTGCACGAATAGATGGACAATAAGGGCTGCGGAGTCCGTTAGAATTGTGCTATACCTCAAATCAGGCAAATAACGTCATCTCAGTCCGTTAGATCGGCAGCAGGCCTCTTCTTGTCCGCCAAACAGCTAATTATACACCGCGGTATCCTTCGTATTCATCCTGTTTACTCTTTCCGCAGGAAAAAATCCGCCTCTCACCAATCCGCAGTCTCCGCGTAATCCAGCCTGTTCCCGCTTACCTGATTACTCCAAAAACTTCATTACCCTGCCGAGCCGGCCATATCCGCTTTTTTCCTGCGGCTTAACAGCCGTTTATGACGCTTCTGCGTATACAGTATTTCCGAGGCTGCGGATAGGGTATTCTTGACCTCACCCAGCACCTCTTTCGTCTCCTGCACACAGACCTTCATCCGGCCAAGCTCCGATTTCACACCGTCCGTCCGGCTTTTCGCCTCGTCCAGTGTTTCCTGTACATTTGCTTTTACTTCGTCTACCGGCTTTTTGAGACGGTCTACCGACTGCTTCACACCATCCAGTGACTGTTTTAGACCGTCGATGCTGTTCTTAAATTCCTTAATCGGGTTACCCATTTCAATCGCCTCCTGCTTATCCTTTACTATTACTTACCCCGATAAGCTGAGATGCTTTCACCGGATAATGGGAGGCCCGTTACCCCCGCAGTTCCTGCAGCAGTGCCGTAATCGTGTCCTCTGCCACCGGAACAGAATAGGAGCCGTCCGCAAACCTCTTCATCGCTCCGATTCCATCCTGGAAAACAAAACGGATTTGTCCGCTGCGCACCTTCTTGTCCGTGTACATTTTGTCCACCAGCATCGGGTTCGTAATGGAAGCCGGCACCTCTGTCGGCAGGCCCGCTCTCCGCAGCAGGGCTTCGACCCGGTCGGCCTCATCACAGGTCATATAACCGAGCTTCACTCCGAGTCTTGCCTGGATTACGAGTCCCACGGCTATAGCTTCTCCATGCAGCAGCGCATACCCGCTGACCGCTTCCAGCGCCCTTCCGGCTGTATGGCCGAGGTTCAGAATCTGCCGCAGGTTGCTTTCATGCTCGTCCTGCTGAACCACCTCATATTTGATCCGGCAGTTGTGCAAGGCAATCTGTTCACAGGTCTCAGGATCAAGGATCAGCTCACCGTCCGGCGTAACGACTTTGCCGATATTTTCCTCCAGATAACGGAAAAATCCGGCATCGGCCAGACAGGCATGCTTAATCGTCTCTGCGAGACCGCTCCGGAACTCACGCACCGGCAGTGTATGCCAGGCGGCAAGATCAACGTACACCTTGCGCGGCTGATGGAATACGCCGATCAGATTCGTGGCGACCGGGGTGTTTACGCCGGTTTTGCCGCCGACCGATGCGTCGGCTGCTGCCAGCAGCGTAGTCGCATAGTTCAGGCTCGGCACCCCGCGGCCGAATGTGCCGGCCAAAAAACCGGCCAGATCCGTTACTGCACCGCCGCCGACGGCGATAATGCAGCAGTCCCGCCCGTAGGAGCGGCTCAGCAGCTCATCTTCCAGCCGCGCTTTGGTCTCGCGGGTCTTGGATTTCTCGCCGGCCGGAAAGGCAAACAGCTCTGCCGCAAAGCCATGCTGCCGCAGCAGCTCAAGCAGCGGACGCCCGTACAGCCGCTCAACGGAAGAATCTGTAATCACAGCGTACTTGCTTACGCCGGGGACAAGTCCCTGCTGCAGGTCGCGGATGAGCGACGGGAACAGCTTTTCACCGATTTCAATGGCATAAGAGTGATCGACTACCTTTTTCAGTACAACCTCGAAACTCCGGGACATAACTTCTCCTCCTTTTTCCTTCAGTAACAACGCAGCGCATATGCAACAGCCCCTTTAACTATAAAGCGGAGCCGTCACCATCTTCATATATTTGACCAAATCCGTTCTGGCCTGTTCGTTCTGCTGCCATACTTCCAGATTCCAGCACATAAACCGCAGGCCAAGGTAACGGGAAGCCGCCCGGAACAGCTCTGCAAAATGCTGCTGCGGTATATGACAGCCTAAGGTGTTAAGATGTCTCCGGTATTCCTCTGCCTGCTGCAAAGTCTCGCAGCGCATGGGAATATCCATGAACAGCGAGCCATAGCGGGCTTCTTCCCAGTCAATGAAACGAATCTTATCATTGTTATAAACCAGAACATTGCCCGGATTCAGATCATTATGAACCATTGTATAGGTGTCTGTATCGTAGATTACCGGCACCATGTCCTCCACAATCCGCCCGGCAATTCTCTCAATTCCCGTAAGAGTCTCCGGCCCGAAGGTTTCGGCAAAGGCCGGATTCTGTTTGGCGTGTTCCCAGGCCATTTTCCAATTTTCATTAATCATTACTGCAATGTAGGCCTCATTCACCGGCGGCAGCCAAGGCAGATCGCATTTGCAGCCTAAATTAACATGATGAATATAAGCCAGCGCCTCGATCTCCTTACGCTGAAGCGCGGGAATATCCAGTCTGCTGTAATCTGTCCTGTAGTCTATATCCTCAATGCACAGCAGGCTGCGCCCTTCATGCAGCGGCTGGCCCGAGAGGCTGAACGGAACCTTGGCCCCCTGCGAATAGAGTCTGGAAAGTGCCGAACGTTCCACAAAAGTAGCCTGCTTCGTTATTAGCGAGATCTCCTCTTTTTCAGCTGCTCCGCCCTGTATTCCTGTCGCGGGCTGCAGCCAGACTTTATTACGCATCAGCTCTACAGCCTGTGACCCCATTTTCATCGGCGTACTCTCGATATCCAGGACTTCAGCTTCGGGCGAGATAAAGCAATAAACGGTATCCTTAATCAGGTCAATCCTTCTGCTGCTGTCGATCAATTCCATATGGCACTCATTCCTTAATTATGATGGGCTTACAGTTACACTTACTGGTTCCGGCTGTCAAACCGGATAACAGGATTTTGATAGCTGATTTCAGCCTGGATCTGATCGTCTTCATTTATAAAGAACATTGTCTTGCTGCCAATAATCTCTTATTCTCTGAAGCTTGTTTTTATCTTTCAATGTATCATTTCAATTCCCTTTCCGGATCATCGTCCGATAGACGAATTTGGGCAGCGCAGCCTGTCTGCGCCAGCGGGACTTCTGGCCTTTGGCTACCGGAGCGAAAAGCAAGCGGTGGGCCCACTCCAGATTGAGCTTTTTCCAGATCGGCGGAGCCGGCTTCACTTTTCCCGAGATAACATCCAGACTGCCGCCGACTCCAAAAGCAAGCTTCCCTCCCGTAAGCCCATGACGGTGCTTATGCAGCCACTTGTCTGAATAAGGTGCCCCCATAGCCAGAATCAGAACATCCGGCTTGCTTCTCTGAATCTCTGCTATAATCCCCGGCTCGTCCTCAGTGCTGAAAAATCCGTGATGCCTGCCGGCAAGCTTCACCTGCGGATATCTGACGTTAATCTGCTCCACCGCCTGAAGGCTTGTCTCTTCATCCGTCCCCAGAAAATAAAAGCTCCAGCCCTGCCTATTTCCCTGTTCAAGCAGCCGGAGCAGCAGATCATAGCCGGTGACACGTTCCGGGACAGGTTCGCCTTTTCTTTTGGCAGCCAGCACAATCCCGATGCCATCGGGCACGACCAGATCTGCACGAAGGATAATCTCCTGCAGCAGCTGATCAGATTGGCTCGCCAGCGTAATCTCCGGATTGGCTGTAATCAGATGAAACAGTCCGGAGCGCTCCTTGTCAATCTGCTCAGCCAGATATACCACCGTCTCGTCAAGCGTCAGCCTGGAAAACGGCACACCCAGAATCGATACACAACCGTTCATCCCTTACTCCTCCCAATCATCCAGTATGCTCCAGCTCACCGCAGGCTCCCCCTGCAGCGAATGCATGGTGCCCATATAAATGTGATTATTATGTATTCCTGTTTCAAAATAATGCTGTAGCACTGCGCTTGTTGACGCCGTTATATGAGCGCCGTCAAGTCTGCCGGTATCCTTCCACAGCAGCTCACCTTCTTCACCGGAAGCAATACGGCTTCCAGGTGCAACAATGCCCATGAATATGTATTGTATGCGGATCTCCTGTCCGGCCTTGAGCCGGTTAACGATGTACCTGAGCGTCAATCCGCCTAGATCCTGCTCCGCCAGTCCCGTTTCTTCCTCAATTTCCCTTAAGCAGGCCCGCTGCGGATCACTAAATTCCCCGTCCTCAATATGCCCTCCAACAGGAACCAAATGTCCGCCGAGAAATCGGCTGTTGGCCTTTTTTTGCAGAAGCAGTATCTCTTTATCTTCATTAAACAAAAAAGCTGCCGCCATCTGCCTGAGCCGCATGCATAGATCACTCACTTTCCCGGATACGAACACACAGGAAAATTATACCACGACCTCCCCCTGCGGATAAGCTAAAAAAGCTACACCCAGATAAAGTATTCGTAAACGGATGCACAGCCGGGCGGATTTCCCCGTCTCCACCGTTCAGCTTCCACCAGACGGGCAGGCACAAAAAAACACCCCCGCTTCAGGCGGCAGGAGTGTCACATTATTACTCAGGGATGTCTTTCTAAATACGTTGTCATATTTGAATTATTCCCTGTTCAGCACAAACATCTTTTCACCATTACAATCTGCGAAATCGCCGCCTAGCCCTTCAAGCACATGTTCAAACGTGAAGCCCAGCTTGCCAAGAACCTTGACCGAAGCTGTATTCCGCGGGTCCGCCTTGGCGTATAACCGGTCCAGCCCGATCGTCCCGAACGCATACGCCGCCATTGCCGCAGCCGCTTCAGCAGCAAAACCCCGGCCCCAATACTGGCGGCCAATCAGGTAATACAGCTCTTTGTCAGGAGCGCTAAAATCGAGTGTGCCTACACCGCACCAGCCGACAAAGGTCCCGGAATTTTTTTCACGGATTCCAAATGAATATTTAAAATCCCCGTCAAAAGGGGTATTGTAGCTGCTGATCAGCCAATCGAACACACCCTGATACTCCTCCCGGGAAAAGACATCCATATGCATATACGTCAGCACTTCCGGGTTCTGCATAAGCTCAAACGATTCCTGCAGATCGCTGTGGGTATACGGACGGATGATGAGACGCTCCGTTTCCAGGTGCATTTCTGATAAAGCTTTTATCATAGTGTGGTCCTCCAGATGGTTTGAAATAAGCATAACCTGGAGCAGGGGCGTGCAGCAACGCAGACTTTAATTATAATTGAGTTGGGCCGATCACCCTTCAGCTTTTTGCATTATATAAAGTCTCGTCAATGCCCAAGATGTATGGCGTCCAGTCCCCTGCCGTATAGAGCATCAGCTGGTGCATCGCGCGCGTACATGCCGTATAAAAAAGCTTCCGCTCGCTCTCCCGGTGATACACCTGCGCAGAAGCATCGTAGATCAGCACGGCGTCGAACTCGACACCTTTGGCGAGATAGACGGGGAGGACCAGTATGCCTTTTTCAAAAGTGAGCGTCTCTTTCGTAACAAGCCTCAACTCCTCACAGCCTTCTGACGAGAGTGCATTATAGGCTTCACGGCTTTCGGCGGCTGTTTTGGTAATGACAGCGATGGAATCCAGGCCTTCTGCCCGGAGTGCTGCGATATCCGCTTTAATACGTACCGCACGCTCACCTGCACTGCCCAGCTTCGTTAGGCAAGGCTCCGCGCCGTTTCGCTCAAAGGGGACGATCTCCTGCTCAGGCAGCAGCGATTTAGTGAACTCCACGATCTGGCGGGTGGAACGGTAGCTGCGGACAAGAGTGATCAAAGAGGTCTCTTCTTCACCGTAAAGCCCGGTTAATGACGAATCGTTGGCGGCCAAATTGGTCGCCTGCGGAAAAACCGCCTGCCCGAAATCGCCGAGCACCGTCATCCGCGCCCTTGGAAACAGCTGCTTTAGGAACGCATACTGGAAAGGCGAGTAATCCTGGCCCTCATCTATAAAGAGATGTCTGACGATGGTATTTGTCCGGGTCCCCTCAATGAGCTCTTTCAGGTACAGATACGGGGTTGCATCCTCGTAGAACAGCTCAGAACGGTCCAGCTTTTCCTTTGTCTGCCCGCAAATCTCCGGCCATAGCTCCGGTACAGCCGCAGCATCGGTCATTTGCCGGTAACTATCCGCATTGTCCGTAAACAATTGGCCGTAAAGCCCGGTTACATCAATAAATTTCAGGCGTCTGACCTCCCGGCGCAGCGGCTTGAAGCTCTCCTTCACGATCAGGCGCAGCAGCAGCCCCTCCTCCTGCTCGGCATAGTCGAATACATTCTCCTCACCCTGCTCTTTTCCGCGCAGCTCGCCGTAGATTTCCTCGTATTGCTCAGCAAAATCGAAGACTGCCGACTGCCGCTGCACTTTTTTGAGCAGGGTGCTGTAGGCTTCGGCATATTGCTCCGTGTCGAGATAATCCAGCTCATCCCGGGCCCAGTCTGCTTCCAGTTCCTTTACTTCAAGCGCCGCCAGCTCCCGCAGCAGCCAATCCCGCAGCAAAACGATCCGGTTAGCCAGGCGGATGGAAGGAGCATAGCTGTAAAACTGCGATTTTATCCGTGCTGCCGTAATCAGCTCACGGTCCCGGAAGCGGATGCTGCGGAATAACATCCCCTCCGTTCCCAGCCACAGCGCATAATTCCGGAGCGCCTGCAAAAAATCACCGGAGGCCTTATATTTCATTCCGCTCATCCGCGCCTCAAACCCGGATTCCGTCTCCGGACTCATCGCATATTCGATCTGCCCGAACGAGTCCTCCAGCCGGAACTCCGCACCCAGCCAGTACTCCAGATATTCCTGAAAGGTGGTCTGCTGCATATTTTCCTCCCCGAGCTCGGGAAGAACAGTGGCCACGTAGCTGTTAAACATCGGATTCGGCGAAAAAAGCACAATCTGATCCGCACTTATCCGTCCCCGGTGCTTATACAGCAGGTAGGCTACCCGCTGCAGCGCTGCGGAGGTTTTGCCGCTGCCAGCTGCTCCTTGCACGATGAGCATGCGGCTTTTGTCATCACGGATAATGGTGTTCTGTTCCTTCTGGATCGTCGCCACAATGCTTCTCATCTGTGAATCAGCACCTTTGCCAAGCACCTGCTGCAGCAGCTCGTCGCCGATAGTCAGGCTAGTATCAAATACATTCTGAAGCTCGCCGCTGCGGATCTGATACTGCCGCTTCAGCGTCATCATACCTGCTATTTCTCCGCCTGGTGTCTCATAAGCTGCGGCTCCCGGGGAATGATCGTAATACATGCTTGCAACAGGGGTCCGCCAGTCATAGACCAGAAAGTCCAGGCCGTCTTCAGTAGCAAAAGAAGCTACGCCGATATAAATTTGCTCACCGTGCCCCTGCCCTTCCTCTTGAAAATCAATGCGCCCGAAGTATGGGGACGGCAGCAGCCGCTTCATGCTTTTATAACGCTGCATCCGAACCCGGTGGCTGCGCTCCCGCTCAGACAGCAGCGCCTCCTGCTGCTTGATGCTGTAAAAGGTCTCTTCAAAGTCCTCATCAGTACTGGTATTAACCGTAACTTCCTCCCAGAACCGCTTGCGGATCTCCGTTACCTGCTCATGCAGTCCGGCTACTTCCGGTTCAAGCCCGGCAACCGCTGCCTGCAGCTCTTCCGTTACCAAATCCAGCCGTTCCTGCTCCTGCCGCCAATCGTCCGCATTAATCATCCGCTGAACACGCTCCTTTTTAATCTGGTCACCCTTCTGCAAAAAATCAGGTTTGACAAAGCTGCAATCTGCATGGTAAGATTATAGTGTAAATAAGATGTAATACTTATGTCTTATTTTTAAAAATATAGTGACACTGTTCTACTATATCACAATGGATTTTACCGTGCAACGGATTTATAGATGGGAACCCGGCAGATGCTGCCGGGTTCTTTTTTATTCTGCGGGGGATTTAGCCGGGGCTCTCAGGCAGGGCTTTTCAGAAAAGGTTAACGGCGGGGGCGTGCTCTGCTGATTGAACGGCGGACAACTTCCCGTTATGATAACAGTATCTATGTTTGCAGGAGGTCACCTATCAATGGCAGTATTCATGAACGAACAAATAAGAGCGTCCGAGGTTGTACTTACGGGACTGCGGGGCGAGAAGCTCGGCGTTGTCTCCAGAGAGGAAGCGCTGGGGATGGCCCGGTCCCAAGGGGCCGATCTGGTCTGCACCTCGCTGATGAGCAGTCCCCCGCCCTGCACCCTGATGCCTAAAGGCAAGGCAAAGGCAGCGGCCCAGAAGGAATCAGCATCCGCACGTAAGTCCGGTTCCGGCCAGGCCGCCGGGCGGAGCGGCGGCAAAGACAAGGTCAAAGTCAAGGAGCTGCGCTTCACCGCCCATATCGAGGAGCACGATTATGACACGAAGCTGCGCCAGGCGGACAAGCACCTGCGCTCCGGCAAGCCGGTGCTGCTGAATGTCCAGGCTTCCGGCGCCAAGGAAGCCGCTGCAGCCAAGACAGTGATTGACCGCCTCGTCGCTGATCTGAAGGAATCCGGAGTCAAGGACACCGGCATCCAGAGCGGCGGCAAAGGCGCAAAGGTACAGCTGAACCCGCGCTAAGCTACGCGGCAGCTTACAAAAGGGCGACATAACAGCCGGGATATGGCTGGTATGTCGCCCTTTTTGTTGTGGCTAATCAGTCTGTGCAGCGCTAACGGACTGAGATGACCTTATTCTGCCGTTTACCGGCATTTGCGCAAGCTAACGGACCCCACGGGCGTTATTTGGCCTAAACCGGCAGCAAACGGAGCTCCTTCATTGAAATAACAGCGGCTGAGTCCGTTAGAAGCTTAAAGCGCCGGAAATCGAACGAATAGCGTCATCCGGGTCCGTTAGAATCCGGCAACAGGTGTATTCTCGCATCAGTTACAGTCCCGCTTTAGTTACAATCTCAGCATGTACTCCTCTCACCTACAATCATCAGCTGGTCTTGGCCTGTCGGCCACCCCTAATTCCCTCGGTAAGCTGAGATGCTCTTCTTGATCCTATCCCCTTGCGGAGTCGCCAATCATTCTGTCAGATCGCTGTAATCTATGCTGCGGACTCTGCAACAGCCCCCGGAATGGGCAATGTGGTTGTTCAATCACCGCCTGCTCCCCGCACGAACGTCAGCAGCACTCTGGTGCCCGCCCCTTCTATGCTCTCAATAGCGATTGAACCGCCGTATCGCTCCAGGATTGCCTTGGCAATGGCCAAGCCCAGGCCCGAGCCCCCTTTTGCCCGGTTTCGCGACCCTTCAGCCCGGTAAAACCGCTCAAATATATGCGGAAGCTGCTCAGAAGAAATCCCGATCCCTGTATCTGTTACAGATACAATGATCCGATGAGGGCCGATTGTATGCGCAATACGCACACTGCCGCCTCCGGGCGTGTATTTCAGCGCATTCTCTACAATATTGCGCAGCACCTGATAACACGCACTGGCCGGCATCCGGACCGGCAGCGGCCCGTTGCTACCATCGTTATCTGTGCTCAAAGTAACACCCGGACCTAAATGTACTGTCTGGGGCAGCAGTTCATGTAATACCTGCTGCACATCACATTCCTCCCCGGCGGCTTCCTGCAGCGGCTCCTCTGTCTCGGCGAGCAGCAGCAGCTGTGCGATCAGCTCTTTCATCCGGCCCGCCTCATCTATCATGAAGCCCAGCGACTCCTCCAGCACCTCCGGCGACTGCTTGCCCCAGCGCTGGATCATATGCGTATGCCCTTCAATGATAGCCAGCGGCGTCTTCAGCTCATGGGAAGCATCCGCCACAAAACGCCGTTGCTGCTCAAACGATACATTCAGCTTCTGCAGCAGTGTGTTAAAGGTCGCCCCCAGCTGATACAGCTCATCCTGCGCTGCAGGCAACGGCAGCCGGCGCGACAGATTGTCTGCTCCGATATCCTGCACCTCGCCGATCATGCTGCGGATCGGCTTCAGGGCCCAGCGGGCGACCAGCCACCCGGCCAGCGCTGCTGCTCCGGCAGCCAGCAGCAGACCCAGCAGCAGCAGCCGGCCGACTTCGCGCGAGGCTGCGGCCGCTGCGGAGAACCCGCTGTCGATGAGCCGCAGGGTGACCGTGCCGAATGCCGGCAGCGCCAGGCTGCTTAGCGCCTCATACTGCCCGGCCCGTTCTGCCTCTGCATTGCCCAATTCCCCAGTGCTCTGCTCTGTCTGTGCACCGTCCTGTATCGCTGCTCCCTTCCCTGTCTCTGCACCGACTCCCAACGCCGCGCCTTCTTCCGCGAGCACGCGCCCTTTGGCATCCAGCATCTGCAGCGTCTGGCCTTCATCCAGATCAGCGGCAAAAGAGGACAGATCCGGCTTCAGCACCGCAGCCGCCCCGCTCCCTTTACCTAAGCCGGGCCTGAGCAGAGACGGCAGGAAGGTAACCTCTTTTATCTGCAGCTCGAACTGCTTCAGCTTTTCGGCCAGCAGCTCCTTCTCCTGCTTTTGTGTCCATTCACTGAAGCTAATATATACAAAGCCGCCGAGTACAGCGGCCACAATCAGGGAAGCCAGCGCTATGGACGCACTGATCTTACGGGAAAATGTCCAAGCCTTCATGTCCGTTCACCTTCCCTTAGTCCCTCAGGATGTAGCCGCTGCCGCGGACGGTATGAATCAGCTTCTCTGCGTAACCCTCATCCACCTTCAACCGCAGATAGCGGATATAAACATCCACCACATTGGTTTCGCCCTCATAGGAATAACCCCAGACGAGATTCAGCAGCGCCTCCCGGTTCATCAGCCGGTTCTTGTTCTGCAGCAGGCAGCGGAGCAGCTCAAATTCACGCTGCGACAGCTCAATGTCTCTGCCGCCACGCATAACCCGGTGTGCAGCTGCGCTGAGTGACAGGTCTTTGGCTTCAAGCAGATCCTCCGGCTCCCGGCTCTGCTGCATCCGCCGCTGCAGGGAACGCATGCGTGCCAGCAGCTCCTCAATGGCGAACGGCTTAGGCACATAATCATCCGCTCCGGTATCCAGTCCCCGCACCCGCTCACTTACGGTATCCCTGGCGGTAATCATAATGATCGGTGTCTGCTTGACGGCGCGGATTCTTTTGCAGACTTCAATTCCGTTAATTCCCGGCAGGTTCAGATCCAGCAGAATAAGATCATAGCTGCCCTGCAATGCCTGCTCGGCACCGGCCAGACCGTCTCTGGCAACGGTAATATCATAACCTTCATAAGCCAGCTCCAGCTCCAGCAGCCGGACCATGGCAACCTCATCTTCAATAATCAGGACATGTTCCTTCAAGCTCAAACGTCACTTCCCCTTCTCACACTATCAGTTTAGTCATTGCTATACCTAAGAGATAAACCAGCCAGCGAAGAAACCTCGATACGATACGTTCCGGCGCCGATTGTTCCGCTGACCCTTCCGCCCTTTACTGTTAACGGGAATTCCGTTTCCGGCTTTCCGAACGTTACACTGGCTTCCACCTGCACATCCGCTTTTTTCGGCCAGGCCAGACCAATATTACCTGCCGTATTGGACACATTCCAGTGACCGCCGACCTTTGAAGACTCAATATGGATATTGCCTGCAACGCTCTCTGCCTTGATGGAAGAGTACGCATCCTCAACCGACAGATTCCCGTTTACAGTCCGGATATCCAGCGGCCCTGTAACCTTAACTGCCTCAATATTTCCGTTTATTACAGAGGCAGCTGCACTCTTTTTGACGCCTGTTATTACAACGCCCCCGTTGTCCGTATGAAGGATCAGATCGCTTCCGCTGTCTTTTGCTACAACATTGCCGTTATCCGATCCTAATGTAATTGAGCCGCCCGCTGTCACTTTGGATAAAAGCACATTTCCATTATTAAGTGCTGCCTTGATGCTGCCTTTGACTGTCTTAGGAAGCTTAACCGTCAGATGAATACTGGTGCTGTAGCGGCTGCCGGCCCTGGCCGGTTCACTGTAGGTCCTGATGCTGAGCTCTTTGCCGCTTTGCACTTTGATTCCGCTTTTGGCCGCGATTGCCTCTGCTTCAGTACGGGATGCATGATCGACCACTACCGTTGTGTGCACCTCTATCTGCTTGCCGCTGCCCTGCTCCAGTTCAATTGAACCGTTCACGCCGGTAACCGCGATCATGTCTGGGTCAGTATCCGGATTAATGCTGGTTGTCCCTTTGTCAAAAGAAAATCCCGCCCCCGTCTGCTCAACCGCAACCGGTATCTTCGCCTGCTCTGCCTGTTTCACCTCAAAATCAGCTTCATTCAGATTACGGGCAAGCACCTCTCTGCCGAATCCTGAGCCAGCATACAGCAGCGCCGCTGCCGCGAATCCTGTCACTGCAATTTTCATCATTTTTTGCATAAGCTTTCTTCCTCCCCATCCCTTGTGATTGTTCGGCTTAATGGTATAACAGAAAGGATGAGAAAGGCTTTGCAGACAAATTAGAGTTTGATTAAAAGCTTACGGTCCAAGAATCAAAGTCCCAAGGAACATATAAGCAAAAAAACTAAGCAGCGCAGCTGCGTTAAGCAGGATCAGAATTCCATCAGTGCGCGAATGAGTTTTTCTATAAGCAAGGAATCCCATAAACATCCCGGCCGGCGGCAAAATAAAGGTACTGAGGATACCTATGCCATCGAGCGGGTGGTCATAAAAAACCAAATACAGGTCCGTAAAAAATAGAACGGCAGTTACTAAGAAGGCTGTTGCGGCGGACATTCGCTGTATTCGGACATTCAACGATGCTCACTCCTCTCTTTTGGCAGCGCTAAACCTTTTTCCTAATATGTAATAACATACCATCCACCGGAAGAATCCGTCTATGTTAGCTCTCCCAGTGTTATCCCGAACGTAAAAAGACCACCCGCACATGGATGGCCTTGTCTGCCAGTGTTATTTCGTCCGCCTTCTACCAGTTGTTCCCCGTACCCGAAACGGTAAAACTGTTAGAAGCATTCACAAATTTACCCGAAGGCGCACCAGTAACCGTATTACTATTGAACACCGAGCTGCCCGTAGCCGATCCATTGATATATACGCCGTAGGTGCCGGAATTCTGGATGGTATTGCCGGCATAAGTAACCGAAATATTCGGAGCCGGTTCTTCTACAAAAATCCCCGAGTACGTGCTGTCCTGGATCGTGTTGCCGGATACGTTAACCGTCAGGTTCTGCGCCTTGCCGCTGTTATTCAGCCAGTACGCCCAGATGGCCCCGATCTGATAGCCGTAGTCACGATGGGCCGAGCCTGTACGCAGCAGCTTATTCCCCTGAATGGTCAGCGTACCGGTCATGGACGGAGGATTGAAATTGGTGCCAAAAGAAATCCCGCCGCCTGTCCGCACAGTGTCCGTAAGCAGGTTGCCGATCACCTTGTTGTCCTTGCCGCCGTAAATGGCGATGTTGTTGGCCAAAGTCGGAATCTGCACGGTATTGTAGCTGAACGTATTATTGGTATTAAGGAACGTATCGGACCACATAGCCATGCCGTCGTCACCGCTGTTCCGGACCGAGTTGTTCGTAACGGTAGAGTTCGAAGTGCCCCGGTGCAGGTTGACGCCGTCCGCCCAGACATTGCGGATTCTGGAGTTGGAGGCTGTAACATTATCTGTCTGATTCGTGAACCAGAAGCCCACTTTTACATGCTCGATCCACAGATTGTTAATTACCGAATTCGTGCCGTTGCCCTCCACCGCAGTGAGCCCGTTATAATCGTCACGGATGATGTCGCTGCCGCTGATTTTAAAGTCCGATAAGGTTACATTTCCGCCCCTCAGGTAAAAGCCCGCATAATGGCCGGACAGAGTGGAATGCCAGACGCCTGCCCCTTTTACGGATACAGCGCTGTCGAGGTACAGTCTTGTTCCGCTGCCGTCATAGCCGGCGCCTTTGCTGCCGTTGTTCAGATGAAAGGTTCCCGCCGGAATCCATACACCCTTGTAGGTACCGCCAGAGTTTTTGACAGCCGCAATTGCGTTGTTAAAAGCGGCCGTATCATCTGCACCGTCGTTTGCCACAGCTCCATATGAGGTAACAGCTACGTAGTTGGACGGCATAGTGAGCGCGGCAGGAACGGCTTCTGTTTCAAGCAAATCTACTGTGACATAAGCGTTTGAGCCAAAATTCAAATTGGACGCATTCCGCTGCAGCTTGATTACCGTTCCGGCCGGATAGGATTTATCGAGCAGGACAGATACTTCATCATACATATGTGCAGGTGTAGTGGAAGCCGCATTCGGATTATTGGACCACCGGACCTCTCCGCCCTCTGTCCCCCATTCCCCGTAGTTCCAGCTGTATTTGGAAGTGAGATTAATGTCTTTGAAAAGCGTTCCGCCAACGTACATGCTGACCGCCGACTCCATCCCCGTTCCGGCCGCATTATCCGGGATGGCATAGCGGATCGTTACGCCCTGTGCAGGCTTGGCGAGCGTGATCTGCACATACTGGCCTGCTGTGGTCAGCTTGACCGCTTTTCGGCCTGAGGCTTCAGATGCAAGCTCTCCGGCTGTTGTTGACGGGCCGATGAGCGCTCCGGTGTAGGCAGCATTTTCAGCTTCGTAGGTGTCATACGGCATATTTGCTCCAAAAGCTCCCGCGGATGGCGCTGGTGTAGGAACCGGTGAGGCTGTAGGTACTGGCGTTGCGGTCGGCACCGGTGTCGCTGTAGGTACGGCCGTTGGGGCAGGTGTGGCTGTCGCCGTCGGTGCCGGGGTCGGGGTAACTGAACCTGAGCCGTAAACCTCAAGCTCTGCAGCCTGGCCGCCTGTTGCCCCGCTGTTGGCTGTGAAGTTCACTCTCACATATCTCGCCGATGCTGCTGCAAAGGTAACGGATACCGTATTGTTCGCAGCCGGATTAAAGGTATAGGCCTGCGAAGCGGCAAGCGTGCTGTATGAGGTGTTATTCGTGCTGCCCTGTACAGACAAAGTCTGCGTTCTTGTGCCCCAGCCGGCCGGAAGCTTGAGCTGAACGGTATGAACCGTCTGCGTACTGCCCAGATCAACAGTCAATGTATTGGGGTAGCTGTTGGCCGCCCCCTCGTAGTAGGTGGACGCATTCCCATCCACCGCATTACCGGCAGGGAAACCGGAGAAGGCGTTGTTTGCGGTGACACTTTTGTTCAGGGCGAGATTCGCACCTAACGAGAGCTCCAGCGCCAGATTGTCCAAATTTACATTGCCGCTGTCCGCTGTATCAAACTTGTACGTGATAGTGCTGCTGCCAGCATTCAGGGCTACCGTCTCTGCAGCAACTCCCCAGCTGTTCCAGTCTGCTGTTGCCGGTAGCGAAATTTGCTTCAGCTTCGCCCCGTTAACGTACAGGCTCAAGGTTTTTGCCGCCCCCGTGCCGTTCGCGTATCTTAGGGCAGCCGTGTAGCCCCCTTCGGAGGAAGCGTTTACATTAAACTTCACTGAAGCATTTCCCTTGTTGCTGTCCGTGAACCCGCCTGCAAACCCCGTACCGGTGTATCCCGCATGATCAGAAGCTGCCGCAGCTCCTCCCGTCAGTATGGCGGATTCCGCTTCATACGTCTGCGCCGCCGCCAGTGCTTTTGGGGCACCAGGAAATTGAAGAATTACCATTGCCAAAACCAGAAGATAGATCAGAAGCCTGCTGGTGCCTGATTTTCTCAACATTACTTTCCCCTCCCGTGTGTAACAATCTTGTGCTGCATTTGCTGCATTAGGACCTGGACGGTTTATTTTAGAAGCAACTTTATAATAAAACCTTTTGCAGCCGTTATCCGGACCTGTTGGGCGTGATATCCGGACGTTTGCTGCAGGTAGCTCCGGGAACGAACAAAAAAAGCCCCGCGAGTGCAGGGCCTTAATGCAGCTGTCCGTTTTAATTAGCCGATCATATATACAGAATCAAGAGCATTTTTGCCTCTTATTACGGGAGATTAGACGTATATCCCAGAATCAAAGAAATCCGGGAGATCAGGGTTGATCTCAGCTGTCGGACAGATTCGGAAATTCAAGTATTAGTGCGGATTAGGATTGCCCCTTCTCAGCCAGCTGCTGCTGAGCCAGACGGATCATTTCCCTGACCATGGAGCCGCCGATTCTGCCGCCGATATGCCCGGCCTCTTCGGTTGTCAGGTTGCCGTTGTTACCGTACTGCAGCGGGATGCCAAGCTCCTTGGCTACCTCAAACTTCACATCATCCGGATGATTCGGATCTACCGTGTAGCCTTCACGCCGCATTACTTCCGCTTTGAAGTTCTGCATCCCCTGCGCTGCGCCTGGTACCGCATATTTACGGTTTCTTCTTGCCATCCTAATCCACTCTCCTTAGGTTATTTCCCCTATTTTCTCCGGAGAGTCGGTTTCTCATCCCATCACAGCGGCTGCCCTAGCCGGTAATTCATGGTTCTGTACAGAGCCGCAAGGAGTAATCATCAATCAGACTGCGCATGGCCAGCTTGGAAATCCAGCCCTCCGGAATGCCGCCCAGACCGTAATAGGCTCCGGCAATCTGGCCGTAGACAGCTCCGGTGGTATCGGCGTCATTGCCGAGATTAACGGCCAGCAGCGCGCCTTCGGCAAAAGTAGTGGACCGGTGGAAGGCCCAAAGGGCGGCTTCCAGGGATTCAACAACATACCCGCTGCCCTGAATTTCCGGAGGTTCCTTATGTTTATACGAGCCGTGCTTGATATCCAGAATGTGCGGTGTCAACTCATCATCTGTCAGCCAGCCCGCGAAGGCTTCCGGAGCCAGCATCTCCTGCTTGCTCCAGCCGTGCAGGCCGGCCAGAATATAAGCAGCCATCAGGCGGCAGGCGCTGAGACATTCCGCTGCGCCGTGTGTTGTCCGGGAGCTGAGCGCCGCATAGCGGATTGCCTCCGGCGGATTAGCTGCATAATACATGACAACAGGCGCCAGCCGCATAATGGAGCCGTTCCCGGCGGCCAGCGGATCAGCGGAACCGCTGTAGGCCTCGCCGCCCTCTTCGTATTTCACCAGCGCAGCCCGCGTGGCATTGCCGATGTCAAAGCATTCACCGGTGCTGCTCAGATAGCCCTCGCGGAACCACTTCAGGTACCGCTGCATCTGGTCAGCGGGATCAAAACCCTGCTGTTCCAGCAGGCTTTCCGCAAGGCAAAGGGCCATCGACGTATCGTCTGTCCATTGGCCAGGCTGCAGCTCAAACACTCCGCCTCCGATAATATCGTCCATCGGCGCAAAGGTGCCCGGGGCCTTGAACTCCACTGTTGTTCCAAGTGCATCACCCGCGGCCAGCCCGTGCAGGCAGCCACGGTAGCGGTCTTTATTTAATGCCATGAATTCATCCTCCTTATGGTCGCGGATAATGGACATTTAGATGTTTGGCGGTTGCATGAACTAGTTGGCGGTAGATCGATAATCGCCGGAAATATGTCTCCCGGTATTTAGTTGACGTTTCGGTATTTAGTTGGATTTTCGCTACTTCATCTCACTCTATCTTAGCTTTTTTAAACATTAGTTGGAAATTTAACACTTATTATTACCCGCAAACCCGATTTAGGGCAAAAATCGTAGAATTAAGTAACGTTTTTCCATCTAGTACCCCTCTTTCAAGCGCTGGACTACAAAATAGATGGCAAATTTCCACTTAGCTTGACTAGCATTACTCCAGAGCACCAGCCAGTATCAGTCAGCACCAGCCAGCAACCTATTCAGCGTCAGTGAGCCCCATTCGTACCATCTAGCGTCATCCTGCACCAGCCTCATTAAAAGATACTTCCACTTGAGTTGAGCAGCGTATAGCCTGAATAAGCACTCTAAGCACTTTATACCCTCATCCCATCTCAGCTGCCGCAATGCATAACAGCCCCCAGAGCTGTTCACTGCATTCTCTGGGGGCCGTTGATTAACTAATTAATAAATAGCATTAAATTATTCTTCGCCGGGATATCTAAGGCCCCACTGGGCCCGGACCTGATCCAGCAGCTTCATAATAGCTACCGACTCATCAAGCGTCATGACCGGACTTTCCGTCAGGCCAGCCTGCAGGCAGCGGCCCACTTCCTCGGCTTCAAAGTAATAGCCGTATGCAGTCCGGTTCTCCTCAAAGGTCTCTGCCAGCTCCCCGCCGATATACAGCTCAGCTGCCCGCGGATTCACCAGGGTGTCTTTGACGACAATGTGACCTTCGGTTCCGAAGACATGGGCCTCCTCGGTCAGCTTGAGCCGGATTCCGCCGTTCAGTGTGGCGCTTTTGCCGTCCGCATAGGATAGCAGCAGTGAGAAATGCTCGTCTACTCCCGTTTCTCCGATATGTACAGAACTGGATACCGACTCCGGGTGCGGACCAAGGATCATCGAAGCGAAGGATACCGGATAAATGCCGACATCCAGCAGCGCGCCGCCGCCCAGCTCAGGATTCAGCAGCCGTCCCTGCGGATTCCAGTCGGAGCGGAAGCCGAGGTCGGCCTTGACCAGACGGACATCCCCGATTTTTCCTGCCGCGATCCATTCACGCACCTTCACATTCGCCGGAATATAGCGGCTCCACATGGCTTCCATCAGGAACAGCTTGTGTTCACGGGCGTAAGCCACAACCTCTTCGAGCTCTGAGCTGTTCACCGTGAACGGCTTCTCGCAGAGCACAGCCTTGCCGGCGCGTAGTGCCAGCAGCGCATTTTCTTTATGGAACGGATGCGGTGTCCCGATATAGATGGCGTCCACTTCCGGATCGCTGACAAGCTCCTCATAAGTAGCATAGGCCACCGGGATACCGTGGTTCCGGGCAAATTCATCGGCACTTTCCTGTGTGCGTGATCCGACGGCATAAGCGATGCCATTACTGGCATGAGCCAGATCGGTTGCAAACTTATGGGCAATCCAGCCGGTGCTGAGAATCCCCCATTTCACCTTGTAAGCGTTATCGTTAGTCATTGTTTCCCCTCCTGCCGGGTTCTTGTGATTCCTATTGATTCTATCAAACTGCGCTTCATGTGTAAAAGATTACCGCCGGCTCAGACCATCGCCAGCAGCGCAAATACACTCAGTACGGAGAATAAGATCGTCACCAGCAGCACCGCCGCATTCCAGATCCGGTGAACCTGCGCCAGATTCTCGATGTAACTGCGCAAAAACAGCCGGCGCAGCAGCAGCTGAAGCAGCCGGATCATTCCGAAGCTGAGCCAGCCGAGCAGACTAATCAGAATAACCTCATAGCTGTCCTTCACAACGAATCTGTCCGCTACAGCACCGTCGTAATGTACCGGGACAAAATCCGGCATCCGCCGGTATAGGACCATATACAAAATGATAGGTACAGTAGCAGCAATAAAACTGATGGAAATTGTCATTTTGTTCTTGAACACCCGAACACCCCCACTCTAGAAAAAAAACGATACGGCAGCTCTTCAACTACTCCTTGTTTCCTGCACCAGCCGCTTCACAAAGGGCAGATCGGCCGGCGCAAAGTCGTATTCCGCGAGCTTATGCTTCTCCACCCAGCTCCAGGCATCATGATCGCTCATCCGGAGCTCTCCGCCGGTATACTCCGCCTTCCAGGCAATCAGCCTGATCTGTATGCTACCGTAATCATGCTCATGGCTGCCAAAAGCCTCATAAGGCCGGATGCTGATATTTAGCTCTTCCATTAGCTCTCTGCGCAGGCACCGGTCAGCATCCTCGCCCGGCTCCAGCTTGCCGCCGGGAAATTCCCACAGTCCGGCCTGCGTTTTGCCCGGCTTCCTGCGGGCGATCAGCAGCTTCCCTTCTTTATTATGGATAATCGCCGCAGCCACTTCAATCATCGTTTTTTGCTCCTTTTGTCCCAATACCCGGCACTAAAGCAATATGCCAAATAGTGGCTTATTATGGTAAAATATGATCTGTATACAATTTTAAAGGTTGATAGATTTATAGAGCAGATGCATTCTGCAAGGAGGCTAAATGTGAAAGATATATTCAGGCCCAATGTTATGAAGGACGAACCCAAGCCGAACCAGTCACTCAGTCTGCGCATCAATATATTTTTCTTCAGCACATTTATTATATTCTGCATTATTATTGTCCGGCTGGCTATCCTTCAGTTTGTCGAAGGCCCGACGCTCTCCGAGGCTGAAGCGAACCGTGATACCAAAAATGTACCGCTCGCCTCCATCCGCGGGACCATCTATGCCAAGGGCGGAGAAAAGCTGGCTTACTCTACTCCGGTGCAAACGCTGTATTTTTCGCTGACAAGTGAATATGCCCAGACTGCTACCGATAAAGATACGGGAATTACCGCACGGACTCCAGAAGCCGTTGCCAAAGCAGATTTGCTGGCCGCTGAGCTTGCTGCTGATTTTGCCAAATACGGCGCTAAAGTACCTGAGGATCAGGTTCTGACTAAAGGGGTGATCCTCAAAGCGATGGACCTCGATTCCAAGGTCTACTCCGGATTTATGCTGCGGCCGATCAAACGCGGTCTGGTTAAGGAAGAAATCGCTTATTTTATGGAGCACAGAGACAAGTACCCGAATCTCACAGTCAGTGAAGAGGATGAACGCCATTATGACCCGGATACGGTTGCTGTGCAGACGGTGGGATACATCAAGCCTTTCAAAAAGTCGAAAGAGAGTCTGGATATATATCTGAACATCCAGGCTGCTATGAGAAACGATGCCGATCCGGGCCTGGCCTACCGGGACGACGAGTTTGTCGGCTTCGACGGGCTTGAGCTGCAGTATCAGAGGGAGCTCCGCGGTCGCAACGGCTATCTTACCATGGGTGTGAATGCCAAGAATATGGCCGAAGGCATCGAAGCTACCGTCCCGCCTGTCAAAGGCAATGACCTGTGGACCACCATCGACAAAAGCATCCAGCTCAAAGCAGAGCAGGCTATCCTCGATCAGATCAAGTGGGTCCACAGCAATCCGGTGCAGGGCAAGGTTCATCGGGAAGCCAAAACCGGCTATGCGGTAGCCATGGAAGTGGATACCGGCAATATTGTGGCGATGGCCAGTATGGAGGACTATGACACCAACCTGTGGACTACAGGTACGATGCCTGCTGAGGTGTGGAACGATCTGATGCTGAACTATCAGAATGGTGCGGTGACGCCAATTTCCTCGGGGCGGTCAGGGCATAACTTCAGTTCTACCGTTTTCCTTGGTTCGGTCATTAAACCGCTAACCGTTTTGATCGGCCTTAATGAAGGATTTATTACAACAAGCACGAGCTATACCGATACAGGCAGCACCACCTTCGGCAGAGCCGGGCACGAGACTACCGTCCGTAATGCAGGCGGTCATGCGTACGGTTACTTCAAAACGCCGGCAATGGCTATAGAGAAGTCTTCCAACGTTTTTATGATTGAAAAAGTAGGAAAGAGGCTTTACGAAAAGTATGGCTCTGAAGGAGTAAATGTCTGGGATAAATATATGAGAGAGTTCGGACTCGGTGAGCTGCCGGAGAGCGGACTTCCCGGAGAGCACAAAGGACTGATTAACTATAAAAAAGAGGCGGAAAAAGGAAGCGCACAGTCCGCACTGGTCTATGCGTCTTTCGGACAGCAGGGCCAGTACACAGTGTTGCAGCTTGCTCAGTACGCATCTACGCTAGCTAACCGGGGAGTACGGATTAAACCGCAGCTGGTGAGTAAAATTACCGATCAAGCGGGAAAGACCGTAAAGGCGTTTGGCCGTGAGGTGCTGAGTGAAGTCACTTTTGACAACGCCTATTGGAACGAAATCATCAAGGGAATGAATACAAGCGTCCCTGCATTCAAGGATTTCCCTTATGACTTCGCCCGTAAGACGGGTACTTCCCAGCAACAGTATTATGAAAATAAAAGCAGCCACCTGGCCGATAACGGCGTATTCATCGCCTTCGCCCCGCGCGATAAGCCCAAGCTGGCCGTAGCCGTAGTCATCCCTGAGGGGGGATTCGGCTCGAACAGTGCCGCTCCGGTGGCCCGCAAGATTTTTGATGCCTATGACTGGGAATACGGCCTGAACGGCGTACCTAAGAAAAACCTCCCCCAAGCAGAAAGCTCTGCTGACGGGGCAGCAGGCGACGGAGCTGAGGCAGAGCAGGAGCAGACGGACTAAGCCGCGAACGATATCAAGCATAACGAACAAGCCCATTCCGGAAACGGAACGGGCTTGTTCGTTATGCGCTATTTTTCCAATAATAAAGAACATATATTAATGTTACTTATTCAGCACAAGCTCCAGACGTACCTCAAGCTCATTCTCGGTTTCCAGCACGATGGAGTGCGGATTGCTCAGGCCGAAGTCGGCAAAAGTAACGGTTGTTGTTCCTGACAGCATCAGCTGTCCTCCGCTGTACACCACCTGCGAGTCAAAGGTAACATCCTTATCGACTCCCTTGACAGTCAGCGTCCCCTGCATCTGCACAGGCACGGCTTTATCTTCAGTCCATTCCGTTGGCAGCTCGGAGAATGAGCTTACAACGAAGGTCGACTGCGGAAATTGTTCAACGTCCAGGAAATCGGCTCCTTTTACATGATCATCCCGTTGTGCGGTTCCGGAATCCAGCGCGCTCATCTCAACAGAGCCTTCTCCTGTCATAGCGGCTGCGTCATCCAGATTAACATTCCATGTCCCTTGAACGGTAGGGTTTACGAAGTTGACCGTTTCTTTAGAGGTTGTGACTGACCAGTACACTTTCGAAGTATCGGCTATGCTCCATGCTCCGTTCAGCTGCTCTGCGGTAACCGCAGCACCTGCTGTTTCTGCTGCATTCGCGGCAGCGGTTCCCGAATTAGCTGTTGTCTGTTCCTGTGCAGGAATAACCGACTCGATTTCCACGTTATTGCCCAAGCTGTTGTTCAAAAGCACAAAGGCTGCAATCGCTCCTGCGGCAACGACACCAGCGGCTGTCCATATCCATGTTTTTTTATTCATCATTATTCCCTCCATCCAACTGATTTTCTCTCCGCCTTGTCCGGCTTGACCCCATTCTAACAAAGCAATATGTCGGGAATAAGTCAAAGCACCTCCCGGTGGAATGTGGTAAAATTGTCGTGATTTTAAGTGTTGTCTACACCACAGTCCGCAAAAGGAGGGCTATGATGAAATCCGTTCTGATTGTTGAAGATGAGGAAGCCATTGCCCGCGTGCTCAGTGCCTATCTGAAAAAAGCGGGCTACCAGGTCACCCGTGCCGCCGATGGACGAACTGCACTTGAGAGCTTCGGAGCGTCGCCTCCTTCCCTTATACTGCTCGACATTATGCTGCCGGAAATGGACGGCTTTGAGCTGCTTGGCCAGATCCGCAAAATCAGCAGCTGCCCTGTCATCATGCTGACCGCCAGGGACGGCATCAAGGACCGGCTGGCCGGTCTTGACGGCGGTGCCGATGACTATATGTCCAAGCCGTTTATTCCCGAGGAGGTTGTCGCCCGCGTAAATGCGGTGCTGCGCCGTCCCTCCCAGTGGTCTGACGGCAGCGGCAAGCGCCATTTCGGCAGCCTGTTCGTTGATTTCAGTGCACGCAGCATTTTTCTGAACGGCGCAGAGGTCAGCCTCAGCCCGCGCGATATGTCAGTACTGCTGTTCCTGGCGGAACGGCCGAACCAGATCTGCACCAGAGATCAGCTGATCGAGCAGGTCTGGGAGATGGACTATGACGGCAGTGACCGCGCTGTCGATCTGTCGATCAAGCGGCTGCGTCAGGCGCTCTCGCACTGGCCTGCCGGGGAAGGAGAGATCCGCACACTGCGCGGTACGGGGTATCAGCTATGGACCGAATAAGCAGACCGCGGAGGCGCACCTCCATTCTCACCTACTGGACGCTCCGCTACATCATCATTATCAGCAGCGGGCTGCTGCTGACAGCCCTGCTGACCTTCTGGTGGATACAGCAGGAGGCTATGAACAATAGGATGCAGACCACCGGCCTGCTGGCCCAGGAGATTGCCGACCGCAGCCTGGCCAGGGACGGAACGATGCAGATCAGCCCGACGCTGGCCAAGCTGGTTGAAGACCGCAAACGGTTTTTCAAGGTATCGCTGGAGATGTGTGTCATTGTTACAGACCCGGCCGGAAAGCTGCTGTTTTCCGATCCGCCCCTGACGCAGGAAGAGATGGGCTATAAGCTCAACGATACACTGACTGATTCCCGCAGTCCGGAATTCAAAGCCGCTGTGGCCCAGATCCAGGAAGACGGCGAGACCCTGGGGCAGGTTATCGTGCTCCAGTCCAAACGCTCGCTGAGGCATATTCCGCAGGAGGAGATTATCTTCTTCTCCATCCTGATCCTGTTTCTGATTATTCTTAGCTGGCTGACCATTTATCTGTTATCCAGCAAGCTGGCCAAGCCGATCCAGCGGGTGGCTGCAGCGGCTTCACAGATCAGCGGGGGTGAATACAATATCATCCTGGATACAGGAGCCAAAGAGCGGGAGATTCATGAGCTGCTTGTCTCCTTTCAGGAGATGTCCGGCAAGCTGCAGCAGTTCGAGCAGTCCCGGGCCGTTATGCTGGCCGGGGTATCCCATGAGCTGAAGACGCCGGTCACTTCCATTAAAGGATTGGTACATGCCGTCCGCGAGGGTGTAGTTGAAGGCGAAGAAGCGGATGAGTTTCTCGACATCGCCCTGCAGGAAGCAGGCCGGCTGCAGCGTATGGTCGCCGATCTGCTGGATTATAACGCGCTGACCGCAGGCATTATCGCTGTCCGTCATGACCGGCTGGACGCGGTGCCGCTTCTGTCGGAAATCATTTACCAGTGGAGGCTGACACAGGCTGAAGAGGTGAATGAGCCGGTGCTTGAGCTGCCGGAGAAGCCGCTCTTTGTGCGGGGCGACCCGCTGCGCATCCAGCAGATTATCGTTAATCTGCTGAACAACAGCGTGCAGGCAGCGCCGGCGGGCAGGCCGCTGCAGCTGACAGTTCAGCTGCGCCGGGTTTCACGGGGATACGCGGAGATTTGCATCGCTGATGACGGTCCGGGCATCGCCCCGGAAATCCGGGACAGAGTATTCGAAGCGTTCTTCCGCAGCAGCAGCAAGCAGAGCCAGCTGCGCGGCCTGGGGCTTGGCCTGACCTTCAGCCGTCTGCTGGCGGAAGCGATGGGCGGCAGCCTTGTACTCGGGGATAACCAGGCTGAGGGCTGTACATTTCTGCTCACCCTGCCGCTGCAGACGTAGAGGCAGTAGTGCCGCAGCCTGCGCGCATGGTATAATCACTTGCACGAGCAATACAATAAGATGAACCGTGAACCGGAGGCTGTTTATGCTTACTTTTGAACAAAAATTAGCGATCTTTGATTCTTACCCTGAACTTGAGCGGAAAAATGTCTCGCTTGGCCGGGTAAATTACCATTTTGAGGGAAGCCGGCATGAGAAAAAAACTGTCGCCTCCCATCTGCATCCGAACGGGAATGGCTTTGTTTTTGCCGGTCTGCTGCGGGGCTACGAAACGGACGGTAAAGGGCTGGTGAATATCCGCGAATATTCAGAAGCCGAGCTGCGCGAGCTGATTGAGGCTTCCATCGCCTCCTTATCGATGTACATTCCGGATGCTCCGGCACCAAGCAAACGCAAGAAAAAAGCTGCTGCTGCCGGTGCAGAGACCCTTTGGACGAATGCTGACGGCAACACGCTGAGCCTGAGATTTGAAGAGGACCTGTGGTACCTCTACGCCGGGCTGCAGCTGGAGATGGCTTTTGAAACCATCGAAGAAGCTGAGGAATACCTGGCGGAAGAAGGTTTCCGTCCGGCGGGGAATTAGCTCCCTGCCGTAATATGCCAAAAACCTGTACACTGCAGCAGATGCTGCGGGTACAGGTTTTTTTGTTGCGGCCGCGCGGCCGCTCATTCAAAGGCAGCCAGTCATGCCGCCTATTCCGCCGCCTGCAGCGCTTCCTTAGGAATGATGATTTCCTTAACGGTGTTATACTGTCCGATTGAGGCCGTCTGCCTAACTTCCCTGTAAGTGGCCTCTTCTTCCGACAGCTCATCCGTTACAAGCTCTTCGACTGTCCCGGTTGGCCAATACGTCTGCTTATTCACGCGGTATTCAACACTCATGCTCTTGACCACCGCAAGCTGCTCACCGGCTAAATTGTCATTGCTATACTGAAGCTTATAAAAGCTCTCCAAATCCTTGGTCTCCTCACCGGACAGCTGAGCGCTCAGAACATATTCGTCCCCTTCCTCGGACACGGTCACATAAGGAAGGATTGTCTTCAGCTGCTCCATTCGCCGCACCGGGCTGGATTGTACCTCCGCAGCAAATTTCAAGTCTTCCAGCATAGTATCCGGCAATTTCCGCCAAAAGCCGTTGTAATACATATAGTAGCCGCTGTCCGTCAAATAAGACTCTGCATCCATCGGTTGCTTATCGTCTACAATTGTGGAGCCTGTCTGGTGCAACTGCAGCGGGTTTAAAATATACTCTGATGTTGTCGCCGTTTCTGAGATAATCTCTTTAACCCCAATGTCGGCCGATATTTCGGTTGTAATCTTGGACTGTGACTCCTGGACATAGCTGTTCAGCCCGCTGCCTGCTTCAGTGATTCTATCCATTAATTCTTCTGCATCCGGAAGCTTTGCATCCCGGCTTTCGCTACCAGCACATCCCGCCAGACTAAACGTAATCAGCGCAGCCAGCACACCTTTTCCCCATTTATTCACCAATATAGTCCTCCCGTATAAACTTTATGTGGGATTATACACCAAAAGTGGAATGCCCGCCGTCAAAAAAATCCGGAGACCGCTCTATCAACACACCTGAAACTATGGTTAGATGAAGAAGAAGACCGCAGGACCACTCCAAATCCAAAGAGAGAAAGAAGCGTGAACCCGCATGAGTTTTGAGATTGTAGAGGCTACTATTCCGGAGATTCAAGCTGCACTTGACGCCGGAGATATCACTTCCCGGCAGCTGGTGCTCATGTATTACGAACGCATTGCCGAGCATGACAAAAACGGCCTGACGATTAACTCCGTACTGGAGATCAATCCCGATGCGCTTTTCATCGCCGAAGCTTTGGATCACGAGCGTACGCTGCAGGGTCCGCGGGGGCCGATGCACGGCATTCCGGTCTTGCTCAAGGACAATATCAATACAGGGGATAAAATGCATACCAGTGCGGGGTCGCTGGCGCTTGCGGATTCTTTTGCCGGGGAAGATGCCTTCATTGTGCAGAAGCTGCGTGAAGCCGGAGCTATTATTATGGGCAAAGCGAACATGACGGAGTTCGCCAACTTTATGACAAACGGCATGCCCTCAGGCTACAGCTCACGCGGCGGACAGGTGCTGAATCCTTACAATATTTCAACGCCGACCGGCGGCTCCAGCGCCGGCTCCGCTGTCTCCGTTGCCTGCAACTTCTGCACAGTCTCAGTAGGCACCGAAACCTCCGGATCAATCCTTAATCCCGGTAATCTTGGCTCAATTGTTGGCATCAAGCCGACCGTAGGCCTGCTCAGCCGTTCCGGCATTCTGCCGCTGTCGAACACACAGGATACGGCCGGCCCGATGGGCAGAACCGTGCGCGATGCTGTACTGCTGCTGAACGCCATGCTGGGACGGGATGACAGCGATGCCGCAATGGGGACAAGCACCGGCAGGGTGCATGAGGACTATACCGCTTTTCTTGACCAGGACGGGCTCAAGGGGGCGCGGATCGGGATTCCGCGGGATTATTATTTTGAAGAGTTAACGGAGGAACAGCTGGCGCTGTTCAATGCTTCTGTAGAAAAGATGCGCGGGCTGGGGGCTGTCATTATTGATCCGGCTGATATCCGCACCGCACGGGAGATCAAATATTCCTCCGTTGTGCTGAACGAGTTCAAGACTTCTCTTAATGCTTACCTGGCCAAGCTCGGACCCGGGGCAAAAATGCGGACGCTGAAGGACATCATCGACTTTAACCATGCCCATCCGCAGGAGACGCTGCGTTATGGACAAACTACATTGATAGATGCTGAGTACACCTCCTCCGGCACATTGACCGAACCGCAGTATCTGCGCGACCGGGCTACTGATCTGCGGCTCTGCAAGGAACAGGGGATTGATGCCGCCATGAAAGAGCACCAGCTGGATGCGCTGCTGTTCCCGGCCGATTTTGGCGCGAGAATCACTTCCAGATCCGGCTACCCGTCCATCGTTGTACCTTCCGGCTATACCTCGGCCGGGGCTCCGTTCGGAGTCACGTTCTCTGCACAAGCCTATCAAGAGCCGCTGCTGATCAAGCTGGCATATGCCTATGAGCAGCATTACAAGGTACGCAAAGCGCCTTCGCTCCGCAGCTTCATCTAAACGGCCCGGCAATGGTCCGCCTGTTATTCCGCAGCTATGCCCATGTGCCTGTTGCCTGCGTGTGACAGCCCCCAGGTGCGCAGCTCATAGCTGCGGATGCCGGTCAGAACATACGGATCACGTTCAGCAATCCGGACGGCTTCTTCCCGTGAAGCCGCCCGGATAATGACCATGCCTCCCGGGCAGTCGCTGAACGGGCCGCACAGCACCAGCTGGCCGCTGCGCTCCAGCTCCTGCAGATGCCCAACATGGGCGCGGATAATCCCCATATCCCTGCGGTCCTGCTCCGTAGGACTAAGCAGAATCACATAACAAATATCCTCCTGCATCTCCGCTGCTTCCATACTCAACCTCCCCCCTCTTTTCCCGCTAAATATTGCTACTCATAATCACTCCGGCTTTCCTCATCGGCAATATTCTGGATTTCCTCTGCCAGCATCAGATGGAACCCGTAGTCACTCTCGGCATGCAGCTTCAGCGCCCGCTCCTTCATAAATTTTGCGCTGCCTTCCGCCGCTTCCTCGTCGTAGAACAGGAGAATCGCATCGCTTTTGCGAAACAGAAGATCATCTCTGGCCCGGAACTGCCAGCTTCCGTCATAAGGGGCATTGCTGACTGCACCATAGTAATCCGCCCCCGCCACGATCCGCCGGTACTCGTTCTGCTTGTCCTCCTTCCACTTCTCTTCCGGGTTGGCATGGGCCGTTATGATCCCCAGCTTCAGCTGCGGATACTGCCTTTTCAGCTCCAGTACAACCTCGCAGGCCCAGAGATCCACACCGTATTGTCCGGGCGTAATCACCCAGTCCACCCCGTCTTCAATCAGCGGAGTGAGCCGGTGTTCCAGCGCTTTTTTGATATAGGGAATGCCTTGATGCTTATTGTCAAAAATCCCGAGCTCATGCGCACGGTAGCCTGTTACCAGTAAGGTTGTCATGTGCTCCTCTTTTCTAAAATCGTTCTCTGTGTGTTTTCGTGCTCTTCCCTTCATTATATAACAATTGTTTCCCTGCTTCCCCCCGGAGATTACTGTATCCCGACTTTAAGCCAGCTTTCAGGAACATCTGCTATAGTAACTTCGAAATTCAGTTGAGCCTTCCATTTAAAGGAGAATCTAATATGAAAAAGCATGTGCCTTATATGCTGGCCAGCGGCCTGATCGCAGCCGTTCTGCTGGCAGGCTGCAGCTCCGGCAACAATAGCGCAGTCTCATCGGCCGCGAATACTCAAAATGCCGGGACCGGTGCAGACAGTGCCGCCGCTCAGCCCGCAGCCGGTGAGCAGGGACCGGGCGGCATGAACAGAGCCGGCATGAATATCGGCAAAATCAAGAGCATCAGCGGCAGCACCATCACCCTCTACACCGCACAAATGCCGGAAGGACGGCCGCAAAATAACGGTGAAGGCGGACAAGGCGGAAAACCGGCTGACGGCCAGCAAGGCACTCCCCCGGAAGGCAGCACAGAAAGCAGTGAAGCTGGCCAGCAGGGCGGCGGACGTCAGGGCGGCATGGGCGGTATGGGCGGCATGATGCAAAATTTCTCGGAGGAAACGACGGATATTACCGTCACCGCGGATACTGAGTATGTCTCTGTTACCTTTGGGAACGGGGAGCAGACGGAAATTGCGCTGAGCCTTGCAGATCTCGAAGCCGATGATATCATTCAATATACCCTGCAGACTGATACGGCCACTGCAGAAAAAATCACCGTTGGTACCGGCGGCTTCGGCGGAGGCGGCCGGGGCGGTGCTCCCGGAGCCGGGAACGGTCAGAGCGCAGCCGGCGGTTCAGCTGCAGCCGGCTCCGGCAGCAATTAAGCACAGTAAGAGGATGGAACCCGGAAGGGGAGCCATCCTCTTTTTTTTTACGTTAAAACTATTTTTAGGCAGAAATGACTAAATTGAAGCAGTCTTTGGAAAACTTCATATACACAGCTGTCTACTCCAGAAAAGTCGGGTGATCTCATTGCTTGCTACCATCATATCCTATATCCCGGACTGGACAATCTTTGGCCAGGCAGGCATTGCCCTGCTGTTTCCGCTCCTGGGTCATCTTTTTTATAAAGGACTGTACTCGCTGACAGGCAGCGGGAGAGCCGTGGAATCTCCGGGTACCAAAAAAGGCAAACCGCCCAAAGGGCCGTCTGCCGCTAAGGCTGGCGGTGATTCCACTCCGGCTCACAAAGGCTTCAGCGGCGACTATGCCTCCGATCTCAAATATATCAAGGATACCATAGGCAAAAACTCCGATCTTCATTTCAAAGAATTTACCATGGGCCGGCTGCAGAAGCAGGCCATGTTTATCTTCGTGGACGGTATGCAGGACGACAGGCAGCTAAACCTGAAGATTCTGCAGTATCTGATGTCCGAAGCGACCGCCGAGTCCCTGTCGGGCCAAGGGATGTCCGGGTCGGGGCTGCCCTTCAGCCAGCTCACTGAGGCCAGCGATCTGACCACGTTCAACCAGTCCGTCCTGTTTGGACATGCCGGGCTGCTGGTTGAAGGCCTGCCGCAGGGCCTGCTGATCGAGCCGCCAGGCAGCACCGACCGTACACTTGGCGAGCCTGTCTCGGAAGCGCTGCTGCGCGGGCCAAGGCTCGGCTTCTCGGAGGTTCTCAGTGTGAATACCTCCATCCTGCGCCGCCAGGGCCTCAATGATCAGCTGGAGATGATCTCATACCGGGCAGGCACCCGGATTCAGAAGGATATTGTCCTAGCCTACATGAAGGACATTGTGAATCCTGAGCTGCTCAAGGAAGTGGAGACCCGGATCAGTAAGCTGGATATCGATTTTCTGGCGGAATCGGGATATATCGAGCAACTGATTGAAGATAATTACCTGAGCCCGTTTCAGCAGGTGCAGAATACGGAACGTCCTGACCGGGTAATCAATGCCCTGCTGGAGGGCAGGATTGCTATTCTGTTGGACGGAACGCCTTTCGCGCTGATTGTTCCGGTAACCTTCAGCATGCTGCTTCAGTCACCCGAGGATTATTATGAGCGCTGGCTGCCCAGTTCCCTGATCCGGATGCTGCGCTTCGCAGCCTCGTTTATGGCACTCATGGCTCCGGCCCTGTATATTTCATTCATTTCCTTTCATCCCGGGCTGATTCCGACCGAGCTCGCCTTGTCGATAATAGAGACCCGGCAGGGTGTTCCCTTTCCGTCCGTCATCGAGGTGCTGATTCTGGAAATTTCCATCGAGATTCTGCGCGAGGCCGGCATCCGGCTGCCCAAGCCGGTCGGACCGGCGATGGGCATCGTCGGCGGTCTGATTATCGGCGACGCCGCCGTCAATGCAGGAATCGTCAGCCCTTTTCTGGTTATTGTCGTCGCGGTCACTGCCATCTCCTCGTTCTCCATCCCGATGTACAGCACAGGGCTTACACTGCGGCTGCTCCGCTTTGTCGGCATGGGCTTCGCAGCCATTCTGGGGATGTTCGGCACGATTCTGTTCTTCCTGCTGCTCTGCAGCCATCTCACCAGGCTGAAAAGCTTTGGAGTGCCCTACCTTACACCAGTATCCCCTTTCCGGCTCAGTGACTGGAAGGATCTGTTCTTCCGTTCACCGCTCAGCCTCATGAAGCGCAGGCCGGCTATGATGAAAACACAGGACAGCAGGCGCAAGTCCTGACCTTAGCCTTGAAAGGAGGCCGCATGATGTTTACTCGTACAGACGACAAAATCACCACTACACAAGCAGCAGTCTTCCTTAACAACACCGTGCTTGGCGCCGGGATTCTGACCCTGCCGCGGGGCGTAAGCCAAGCTGTAAAGACCCCGGACTCCTGGCTGTCTGTCATGCTGGGCGGGATCATCGTGATGGCTGTGGTTACCCTGATGGTAAAGATCAGCCAGCAGTTTCCCGGCAAAACCATTTTCCAGTATGCAGGCAAAATCATCGGCCGGGTGCCCGGTGCGGCGCTTTGTCTGCTGCTGATTCTTTATTTTCTGCTCGTGGCCGGCTTTGAAATCCGTTCACTGGCGGAAGTTACGCTATTCTTCCTTCTGGAGGGTACGCCCATATGGGCGATAGTTCTGCCTTTTATCTGGGCGGGAACCTATCTTGTCTACGGCGGCATCAATTCCATCGCCAGAGTGTTTCAGATCGTCTTCCCGATCAGCATCATGATCCTGCTGATCTGTTACGCGCTCAGCTTCCGGCTGTTCGATATCGACAATCTGCGCCCTGTCCTCGGAAGCGGCATTTTGCCTGTCATTCACGGTCTGAAAGCAACCGTCCTCGTGTACAGCGGCTGTGAAGTTATCCTAACGCTTGTGGCATTTATGCAGAGGCCGGAGCAAGCAGTAAAAACAATGCTGATCGGCATCGGCATTCCGGTCGGACTGTATCTTTTGACGGTAGTCATGGTCATTGGCGGGCTCTCCATTGATTCCGTTATTACAAGCACCTGGCCAACGCTTGACCTGATCCGCAGCTTTGAAATTACCGGCTTTCTGTTCGAGCGCTTGGAATTTCCGCTGATGGTCATCTGGCTGATGCAAATGTTCTGCAACTTCTGCAGCTTCTTTTTTCAGGCCTCGTTGGGCATTTCCCAGGTCTTAAGGATAAAGGTGCATCCGGTGATCTATATGCTGGTTCCGGTCATTTTCATCTCGGCGATGATTCCTAAAACCGTTAATGATGTGTTCAGTCTGGGGGATTTCATTGGCAGGATGGGGCTCGTACTGTTTCTGCTGCTGCCCGTGCTGCTCTCCATCATCTGGCTTATCCGCACGAAAGGACTGAAGCAGCATGTATAGACGGTTACTGCCGATTATCCTCTGTCTTTCCCTACTTACTGCCACCCAGACCGGATGCTGGAGCAGCAAGGAAATCGAGGATGTCGCGCTTTATACCGGCCTGGCCCTTGATACGGGAGAACTGACCAAGGCTGAGCAGGAGCTGGAGGAAAAGGGCATTTCCTATTCCAAACGAAACAAGGTTACAGCAACGGTCCAGATTGTACCAGTCAAAACTATAGGAAATATAGACAAACAAGGGGGCCAGCAAGCCGCGCATTACCAGAACGTCTCAGGCACCGGGGATTCCGTGCTTGAGATTTTCCGTCAGTTCTCCATCCGGAACGAGCGCCCGATCGTCGGCCATCATCTAAAAGTCATCGTTTTCTCAGCTGAACTGCTGAAGCAGCAGTCGATAGAGCAGCTGACGGATTTTGTGCTCCGTGATAATGATATCCGCCCCAGCACCATGGTGTTTGTCAGTCAGGGCCGGGCAGATGAGACGATGGTCTCCAAACGCAATGATGTAATCCCCTCCTTTCACATCCAGCAGATGCACGTCAATCAGGGCAGAACAAGTAAAGTGATGAGTCCGGTCATTTTGTCCAAGCTGGATGCGCTCATACACGCCAAGCGGAGCTTTGCGCTGCAGAATCTGGTTACTGCAGAAGGCGAGACCGAGTTTGCCGGAGCAGCGGTTGTCAAGGGAGACTCGGGACGGTGGGTCGGCAACCTGAGCCAGGAAGATGCCGAGTGCCTCACCTGGCTGACAGGCAAGGCTGGGACCGGCGCCATCAAGGCCTATGACTGGGACAATGAGCCGATGACCTACGAGATGAAAGCGTTGAAAAGCAAAATCAAGGCCCGTACTGAGGGGGATGAGATTCTGTTTGATGTGTCGATTGAGACAGAGGGCCGGCTGATTGAAACATGGAACACTTCAATCCTCCTGTCTGCAGATGATAATTCGAAAAGGGCAAGTAAGATTTTCCAAGACAAGCTGAAGCAGATGATGGAGCATATGATCGGCAAGCTGCAGCAGGATTACAAAGCGGATGTGGCCGAATTTTCAAAAGCGCTCAGCATCCAGCAGCCCCGGGCATGGAATAAGGTCAAGGATCATTGGGACGAAACGTTCAGCCGCTCCCGGATCAGCTTCAAATACGACCTGAAAATTACAGATTTCGGTTCTTTTACTGAGTAGTATGTGTTCAAGATTCGATACCAGTTTATATAGAAGAAAACCGGCAAGCCTCCTGATACGGAAGCCTGCCGGTTTTTTGTGTCATATTCAAATTCCGGAATCGCCCTTATTTCTTGTCTGACAAAATCAGCACACCGCGGCCCGGAACAATCGCTGTACCGCTATAAATACTGCCGGTAAGCAGATCCGTGCGCTCTACTTCGCCGATATCTGCAGTGCTCTCCTGTTCATTGTGGTTGAGCAGGAACAGATAGGAGACACCGTCCTTCACACGCTGTACCGATTCCACGCCTGCCGGCGCTTTAACCAGCGCCTTGATGCCATTTTCGTCACACAGGTTTGTGATGAAGCCATGCAGGAAGCCTGCTTCCGGGCTGGAAGCCACATAATAGGCTTTACCTTTCCCGAAGCTGTTGGCGGTCAATACCGGCATACCCTTGTAGAAGTCAGAGCCATAGCTTGCCAATACTTCTGCGCCCTCAGCGTGAATCAGATCGCAGAGCAGGTTGCATGTGTATGAGCCGCTCAGCGCACCCCAGTCACTGTTCATTACGATTTCGTTGCTCATCTCCGGCAGCAGCGCGTCGATTTCTTCGGCCCAGATGCCGAGTACTTTACGCAGCTCCCCCGGGTAGCCGCCTAACGTAACCAGGTCATTTTCATTAACGATTCCGCTGAAGAAGGTGGTTACAAACGTACCGCCTGCCTTGACATAAGCTTCAACCTTGGCGGCAAAGCCCGGCTTGATCATGTATATTACCGGTGCGATTACCACCTTATACTTGAACAGGTCTTCTTCCACACCGATGATGTCAGCCTCAATATTCTGCTGATAGCATGCATCATAATATTTGTGTACTTCTTTTACATAATCAAGCGCTACTGTCGGCCCGCTCGACAGGTCAAGAGCCCAGCGGTTCTCCCAGTCATAGATGATCCCGATCTGCGCCGCACTGCGAGCATCCAGCAGCTCATCGCCAAGCAGCTCCAGCTCCCGGCCCAGCTCTGCGCATTCGCGGAAGACGCGGGTATGCTCGTGGCCGACATGCTCAATAACCGCGCCGTGGTACTTCTCGCAGGCACCGATCGAACGGCGCAGCTGGAAGAACAGCACAGTGTCCGCTCCGCGCGCTACCGCCTGGTAACTCCACAGGCGCATCACACCCGGGCGTTTCACTGAGTTGTATGGCATCCAGTTCTGCTGGGCCGGCGTTTGCTCCATCAGCATGAACGGCTGGCCGTGCTTCAGGCCGCGCATCAGATCATGCGTCATCGCCGTAAAGCTGACCGGAGTATCCAGCGCCGGATAGTTATCCCAGGAGATCACATCCATATGCTTGGCCCACTCAAAATAATCCAGCTCAGGATAGAAGCCCATCAGGTTGGTGGTCACCGGAATATTAGTGCTGTGCTCCCGGATTGCTTCCTTCTCCAGCTTGTAGCATTCCAGCAGGCTGTGGGACATGAACCTCCGGTAATCCAGTGAAATCCCCTGGAAGTTGGTGCGGTTGCCGTTCCATTCCTCACTAAGCTCATTCGGCACTACGATTTCTTCCCAGTCATAGAAGACATGCCCCCAGAACTTCGTGTTCCAGGCTTTGTTCAACACTTCAAGGGAGCCGTAACGGTCCTTAAGCCAGACCCGGAAAGCCGCTGCAGACTCCTCGGAATAATCATAGCCGCCGTATTCGTTGGAGATATGCCAGATCAGAAGCGCCGGATGGTCCTTATAGCGCTCGGCCAGCTTGCCGGCCAGCTTGGCTGAAAACTTACGGTATACCTGACTGTTCGGATTGGAGTTATGCCGGCCGCCGAATTTGCGCTTTCGGCCCTGGACATCGACCCGGGTCACCTCAGGATAGCGGTGTGCCATCCATGCCGGATGTGCTCCAGTACCGGTAGCCAGACAGACATAGGTTCCATTTTTGTATAACCGGTCCATCAGCTGATCCAGCTCCGAGAAATCATAGGTATCTTCAGAAGGCTGAATCATCGCCCAGGAAAAGACGTTAATTGTCGCTACATCAATTCCCGCCAGCTTGAACATCCGCTCATCCTCTGCCCATACCGGGGCATCCCACTGCTCAGGATTATAGTCACCGCCGTACCATATTTTCGGTAATTTATTATTGATCACTTCACGCACTTCCTTTATAGTATAAATATATACTTAGTTTAACCTTTAAACTTACTGCTATAAATATAAAATTTACGCCATAACATATAACAATATGGCATTACATCGAGGTGACTTCTATTGTTAGCTTCACCCCCGCGCAGAATTGTATTCGCCCGTGAAGGCGGCGAGCATCTGCCGATTACACTGGACAGTATGGGCTATAATCCTGACCAGGAGAAAGTGTCGCGCCCGGACGGCTATTATGTCTACCACTGGCTGCAGACAGCCTCCGGGGAAGGGATCATCCACTTTGAGGACAAAAAGCTGACGCTGCCCGAAGGCAGCGGCGTGCTGCTGCTGCCCGGCACTCCGCACAGATATGAAGCTCTCTCGTCAGAGAACTGGTGCACCTACTATCTCACCTTCGGCGGCAGCTCTTCGCGGCATATTCTGGAATCTGCGGGCATGCACTCGAACTCCTTTTACCGCTGGGAGAGTGAATCACCGCTGACCGGCATGCTGCAGGACATACTCGACCGGCATGATGCAGCTGCTGACATGTTCAGCCTGGGCGTATCCACGGATGCCTACCGGTTTCTGCTGACGCTTAACAAATACGGGCATCTGCACAATAACACCTCCATCTCGCGTAATGTCGACAAGCTGCAGCCGCTTCTGAAGTGGATGGACAGCCACTATGGTGATCCTTCCATCGGCCTGTACGACCTCGCTTCACAGCTGGATGTGTCCGGCCGGTATCTTAACAGCCTGTTTCTGCAGACCTTCGGACTCTCCCCTTACGCTTATTTCGTACGTCTGCGGATCCGCAAGAGCAAGGAATTGCTGGTAAGCAAGCCGGCTATGACCGTCAAAAGCATCTCCCAGCTGGTCGGCTTCCGCGATGTCAGCCACTTCGTGGCCACCTTCCGCAAGCAGTCCGGCACAACGCCGGATCAGTTCCGGCGGCTGCACTGAAGAGTACAGGGATCAGATCCAGCGATAGCACTGACCGGAGCAATGTAGATTGATCCTTGTGGCAAGCTGTGTTTTCTGCGGAAAAGAGCAGATGGCCCTCTAACATCTGGAATGGCGTTAGGCAGACTGTTGTTGTGGAGATTCAGAGGCATAATTGCCTCTGATTTCAGCGGTTCCAGGCTTTGGAGCGGATTCAGAGGCATAATTGCCTCTGATTTCGGCGGTTCCGGGCTTTGGAGCGGATTCAGAGGCATAAATGCCTCTGATTTCGGCGGTTCCAGGCTTTGGAGCGGATTCAGAGGCATAATTGCCTCTGATTTCGGCGGATCGTACACCTGCTAATGCTGACATATCCCCTAATTTCAAAGCTACTATTAAGAGTGCTTTGTCCAACTCGTTTCCTCATCTGAAGCCTTTGCAGAGAATTCAAGAGGCGAAAATCCACTTGGTTTAAGGGAGCACATGTGAACAATGGCTTTGCGTGGAGATATTCAGCTTAAGCGTTATACATTCGATTTGCACTGATTGTGAGCTGGAGCATTCGGATTAGCTTGAGCCTTTGAGCATTGACAAGAACATTGAGCTTATGACTATCACTTGAGCGCTGGTATGAGCATTAAGCAGTTCCCCTCTTAAGTCCAGCTTGAGCATTGGGCTTGAGCATTGGGCTTGAGCATTGGGCTTGAGCATTGGGCTTGAGCATTGGGCTTGAGCATTGGACGTTTGCGTTAAGTATGAGCATTGTAACGGGCACTGCAAACACAATAAAACAGGGCACCGCCTTCCCGGATATTCCCCGGGGGCTGGTGCCCTGTTCCTTTATCTCAGGCTTTCACGGCTGGCGTAAAGCAGCAGCCTACTTTATTTATCAGTATCTGACTGCCCGCCTCAGGCATCTACCGGCCTGCCACCGGCAGAAGGAAGCCCTTCGCTGAAGACTACTTCCGGCAGATGCACCTTGAGCACTTCAATGAACTCGCGGAAGGCGCTTGTCATATACAGGTCACGCCGCCGGATAAATACCGTCGGCACCTCGGCGTAGCGGTCCGGGAACGGGTAGCAGGAGATTCCCTGCGTAATATTCAGCTGCCTGAAATACGAAATTGGCAGCACCGCGAAGCCAATCCCCGCCCTGACGCAGGCCATCAGACCTTCCATCGTCCCGAACTCCATCACCTTGACGAGCCGCATCCCTTCTTCTTTAAGCCAGGCGTCAAGCCTCATCCGGTACAGACACTCTGCATTCAGCATGAGCAGGGTCTGGCCGTGAATGGATTGCAGGCCCTCGTAGCCCATACTATCCGGAATAATCAGCCCCAGCTGCTCATTAATAACCAGTTCCTGTACAATCTCCGGATGCTCGACCGGTCCGTCCAGGAAGGCGCCCTGGACAGTATGCTGCAGAACAGCGTCGATCAGTTCAGAGGGCCTGCAGATCTGCAGCTGGACCTCAACGTCCGGATAACAGCTCCGGTAGGCGGAGAGTATGACAGGCAGCCGGACAGCAGCGGTTGTATCGGACCCGACCATAATGGAGCCTTTGGGAACCGGTGAATCCAGAACCGCCTGCTGCGCTTCGTCCATCAGCTTGAAGATACGGACTGTATATTCAAGCAGGGTCTGCCCGGCTGAGGTTAGTGTGATGCCACGGCTATGCCGGTAGAATAACGGCGTTTTCAGCTCCTGCTCCAGCTGCTGAATCCGCGCAGTCACATTCGATTGCACATAGTTAAGGCTTTGCGCCGCTTTGGAAATACTCCCTTCCTCAGCCACTGCCTGAAATACCTTAAGAAGTCCTATATCCATATTCCGTTACTCCCCTCCGCAAGCAGCCATCACTTGCAGTGATGCCCTCCATCATTTCCCTTCATTATACAAGATAAGCTGCAAGGAATATGATGGAATTATAAAAGATGACGGCGCTGTCACACCCCAGCTATTCCGCAAAATCAATATCAGGCAGTTTAGGAAGTCATATGAGTGAAGGCTACCCTGCAAAACTTTTAAGGAGTGAATCAGATGGATACCAAACGCTGGAGCTTTAAAGTACCGGGAGGGCAGGATGGCAGCGAAAAGACGATTGATATCAGCCGGATCACCAGTGTGCATGAGTTGCTCGCTATTGTGCGCGGCGTGGATGAAGCTCAGGAGCCCGGTTCTGAAAGAAAACCGCTAACTGCCCCTGTTCCCTTTTCACGGCGCCTCAGCAGCAAAGGCAGAAGACGGCATCCTTCAGCTTAAGCAATGAGCACCCCTTCAGCCTGCAAAAAAGTATGATTTGCCCCAAATAAGAGCTGCTCAGTCCGTTAGCTTCTGGCTGGCCGCTAGCCCTCCATCTCCAGAATCTCCACCCCGTAAGGCGCGAGCAGCAGCAGGCCGGAGCGCGCCTCTCCGCTAAACGCACTGCGGTAATCCTGGGCCAGCGGCACGGCCTGCTCCGTCCGGCTGAGGTTCAGCAGGAACAGGAAGCTGCCGTTCTCCCCTGTGCGTACAGAAGCCTGAACGCCGTCCGGAAGACCGGCGAAGCGCTTAATCCCGTGAGCAGCGGCCAGACTGCCAAGCAGTCCTGACCAGTAACGTTCCTCGGCATGGGTGCCGAAGTAATACACCTCGCCTTTGCCGAAACGGTTGACCGTGATTGCCGGAGTACCGGCATAGAAATCGTCGCTATACCAGGCGACAGGCTCTGCGGTCACCAGGGTCAGCAGATCACACCACTGGCTGCAGGCAAAAGTGTCACTTTCCTGATCCCTGATCATATGAAAATCACCGCCGACCGGATCATATTCATGTACCCAGACTCCGGCAGCGCGGCTCAGAAGACCTGGCAGCGGCTGCATGACGCACACATTGTCCAGATTCTTCACCCCGGTACGGTTCGTCAGGATCAGCGTGCCGCCGGCAATTGCGAAGTCCTCCAGCTGCCCGGCCAGTTCCTCGCCAAGCAGGTACAGGCTTGGCGCAATGACCAGCTTATAGCCGCCCAGCGGCTCGCCTGCGCGGATCACATCGCAGCCGATGCCCAGCTTGGTTAGGGCGCGGTGGATCAGCTTGATGTTCTCATAGTAATCGAACCCCTCAGCCTGCGGCTGGATATCCAGTGCTGCCTTCTGCTCGTGAGAATGCAGAATAGCCACTTCATGCTTGAGCACTGTTCCTTTCAGCTTACCGCTAAGCTGATTTACCTCACTGCACAGCTGTGCAAATTCGGTAAACCGGCGTCCCGGCACATTGCTGTGGTCAATCAGCCCATGCCAATACTGCTCCGCACCGGCAACTGCGCTTCTCCAGCGAAAATGGACAACCGTGTCCGCCCCTCTGGCAATGCTCTGCCAGGCGTAGGCACGGATAAATCCGGGATGCGGCGTACGCCACATCGGCATCCAGCACCCTGGAGGTCCGCTAAGCTGCTCCATAATCCAGAAGTTACTCCGCTTGATTCCGCGGGTCACATCCAGCGACAGCGCCCCGCTGTAAGGAGTCGTCGCCTGCTTATCCGGCGAGGTATTCGGATAGTAGTCAAAGGAAGCCACATCCAGATCAGCGCCGACAGCATACATATCCAGCCGCTGCGGATAGCTGTGGAAGTTATGCGTGACGAAATGTCCCGGACATTCGGCGCGCAGCACCTCAAGCTGGGTCTGTTGAAACTTCACTACCGCGTCCCACTGGAAGCGCTGGAAATCCAGCAGCAGCGAGGGATTCTGGAACTTTGATCCCCCATAAGGCACCGTCAGCTCCTTCCAGTCACTGTATTCTCCGCTCCACACCACCGTTCCCCACTCGGCATTTACCCGTTCCAGGCTGCCGTACTTGTCCTGAACCCAGCTGCGGAACGCCACATTGCAGGCATCACAGTGACAGTCGATCATCCCGAACTCATTGTCGGTCTGCCAGCCGATTACAGCCGGATGCCCGCTGTAATGGCGGGCCAGCTTCTCAACGATGTGCGTGCCGTACATGCGCAGTGACGTGCTGTTGTAGCAGCGGTGCCCGCGCACGCCCGGATGATAGATCTGCCCGTCAGCAAATACCGGCAGCACATCGGGATACCCCGTTGTCAGCCAGCGCGGCGGTGTTGCCGTAGGCGTTCCAATTACTACCTGCATACCATAGCTGTGCAGCAGATCAATTGCCCGGTCGAGCCAGGCGAAGTCAAACTCCCCTTCTGTCGGCTCCAGTCTGCTCCAGGCAAACTCAGCCACCCTGACCACCCGGACACCCGTTTCCTTCATTAACTGCATATCTTCTTCCCACAGGGATTCATCCCAATGCTCAGGATAATAGTCAACGCCGATCTGCACGTTGCTGTAATCACTCTTTTCCCCACTGTAATCAATCTTATCCTTGCTGTAATCACTGTCCCCCATACTGTAACCGCTCTCTTCTTTACTGTTACCGTTCATCCCCATTTGCTCCCTCTCCTTTCCTGCATGGTTCCATCTTACCAAAAAGGCGCCCCCGCCTCACATCACTGATGCGAAAGACGGGAACGCCCCCGGCAAGTCCACTAAATCCAACTTTAACGGTCCTTTATAGGACTCTATATCTCTGGCCCAAAATCAAATCCTTACTTCTTCAGCTTGTCCCAAGCACCCTGCATAGCTGTTTCCCAGCCTGCCTGATCAACCTTGCCTGCGATCAGCTGCTGGATTACGCTTGCGAACTCCTGAGTTACACCGTCAGGGAACTTGGAGGATTGCAGTCCGTAGACTTTGCCTTCCTGCACGTATTTGAATACGTCAGAACCAAGGTCGCCGATATCTTCAGGTGTTGCTTCGATAGTCGACAGGGCAGGGATGAACTTCCATTTTTTCGTGATATATTCTTTACCCAAGTCGGAAGTTACGAGCCAGTTCAGGAACGTCTTAGCTTCTTCTTTGGATGCGGAATCCTTGTTCACAACCAGGTTAGCCGGGATACCGACAGTCATCTTGTCATTCTTCTCGGCATCATCATTGATTGGCATAGGGAACATACCGATGTTCATGTCCGGAGTGATATTGTCCACCAGCGTCTGTGCCCAGTTACCTTCCTGCATCATAGCGATTTCGCCGTTAGCGAACATAGCCAGGTGAGTGTTAGCGTCGGTAGTCAGCGGGTTCTTTTGACCGTATTTAACAGTCAGGTTCAGCAGGTTGCTCCAGTCCTTGAACACCTGGTTGCCGACGATCGAAGCTGTTCCGCCGTTCAGACCGGCGATGAATTCATCTACATTATCCTGCTGTGCAAAAGCTACGCTAATCCCCTGGTTACCCAGCAGCCACCATTCCTGATAAGCGTTACCGAATGGAATAACGTCGATCGCCTGCAGCTTTTTAGCCGCTTCTTCCAGCTCAGTGATGGTTTTAGGCGTTTCAGTGATGCCTGCTTTTTCGAACAGGTCCTTGTTGTAGACATAACCGATACCTTCAAGGTTCATTGGCATACCGTAGGTTTTGCCGTCCTTGGTCATTGGCTCAGCTGCCAAAGGAATCAGATCCTTAACCCAAGGCTGGTCGGACAGGTCTTCGAGCTTGTCTCCCCAAAGTTCCATTTCCGCATAACCGCCGTTTGAGAAAATATCAGGCGCATCGCCGGAAGCGAATTTCGTCTTCAGGGCTGCAGCATAGTCAGCACCGCCGCCGACAGTCTGGATGTCCAGCTTGATGTTCGGATATTCTTTTTCAAATTCAACCTTCAGCTCGTTCAGGCCTTCTACGATTTCCGTTTTGAACTGGAAGATTTTAACCGTTTTCACTTCTCCGGAAGCGGAGTTGCCAGCGCTTCCATTTTGTGCGTTATTGGAAGCGGTATTGTTATTGCCGCCGCAGGCCGCGAGCACAACAGACATCAGCATTACGCTGGACATCATCACTGCAGTACGTTTCTTATTCATTCTATTTTCCCCCTTGATAAAATTAAATGCTTGATAAATCTATGGAACGAAGGATTCGGGAAGGGATTAACCCTTCACCGAACCCGCCGCGATTCCCTCAACAATGTAACGCTGCATGAACAGGTAGAACACAACAATTGGGGCTACGCCAAGCGTCAGCGCCGGAAGCGCCATATCCCATTGCTTCGTATACTGGCCGAAGAACGAGAACGTTGCCAGCGGAATGGTCCGCAGCTCAGGTGCCTGAAGAATCAGGGACGGAAGCAAATAGTCATTCCAGATGCCCAGTGCATTCAGTACGATGATGGTCATCAGCATCGGCTTGAGCAGCGGAAGCACGATCCGGAAGAACACTGTCAGCGGATTGCAGCCGTCTACAGTTGCCGCTTCTTCGATCTCCAGCGGTACGGATTTGATGAACCCGTGGAACAGGAAGATCGCCATCGGAATGCTGAGACCCAATTGGGCCATCACCAGGCCGGGAATAGAATTGTTAACCCCCAAGAAGTTAACCACCTGCAGGATTGGAATCATAATGGTCTGGAATGGCACGACCATTGCTGCTACGAACAGCAGAAGCAGAACCCGGTTGAACTTCGAATCTGCACGGACCATCCGGTAGGCCGCCATAGCAGCGAACAGGGCGATCAGGATTACACAGATCACTGTAATGATAATCGAGTTCCGGAAGGCTTCCGAGAAACGGGCCAGCTTCCAGGCCTGCGAGTAGTTGGACCAGACGAATTCGGACGGCCAGGCCGCCGCATTGCTAAGAATTTCCCCGAACGATTTCACCGAGTTAGCCAGCAGGAAATAGAACGGTGACAGGAACAGCAGCGCAAGGAGAATCATAATGACTTCCAGGCCGTAATTCCACTTGCCTTTGCCTTCGGTTTTCATTACGCTTCAACCTCCTTGCTCTTCGTAATCCGTACCTGAATGACCGTAATGATGGCAACGATCAGGAAGAACAGCAATGCTTTTGCCGTACCAAGTCCATATCGGTTGTTCAGGAAGGCTTCGTTATAGATGTTCATCGCTACAGACTCTGTAGATTTGAACGGTCCGCCCTTGGTCAGGGACAGGTTGAGGTCGAACATTTTAAAGGACCAGGATATGGCCAGGAACAGTCCGACTGTTACAGCAGGCATAATCAGCGGAACGATGATGTTGCGCAGGGTCTGGCTGCGGGAGGCACCGTCGATTTGAGCTGCTTCCAGTACCTCTTTGGATACATTGTTAAGCGATGCAATGTAGATAACCATCAGATAACCGGAGGACTGCCAGACGAACACGATGACGATAGCCCAGAAGCCGGTTGTCGCATCGCCGAGCCACGGAAGATTGAAGAAGGACCAGCCGGTAAGATCGCCCATAGTGGAGAAACCTTTGATGAAGATAAACTGCCATATAAATCCAAGCAACAGGCCGCCGATTACGTTAGGCATAAAAAAGATGGTCCGCAGCATGTTGCGTGTCTTTAGCGCTTTGGTCAGGAAGTAAGCCAGGAAAAAGCCCACTACGTTAGTCAGTACAACCCCCAGCAGCGTAAACCGCACGGTAAACCAGAAGGATGACCAGAAATCAGAATCATTTGTAAAAATCATTTTAAAATTGTCAAAGCCTACCCAGGCGACATTCCCGGATACACCGTTCCAGTCAGTGAAGGAATAATACATTCCCATCACAAACGGGATAATCATGACGATCGTAAAAAACAATAATGCCGGGCCAACGAAAAAAAGCTGTTGACCGAGTTGGGACAACTTATTGCCGCGCATATATTGGCCCCCCCTTTCTTTTACTCACTTACTTGTTTATGATCTATTCATATTATCCGTTTTTTTACGGGCCGCTTACACCTACGCAAGTGATCTTTCAGGTGTAAAATATTGATCGGATGTGACACAAATCGATGAAATGGAACAATATCCGCACCAAACTGATCGTTTTTCTACTCCTCCCGACCCTTGTCTGTATTATGGCGACTATGTATATCAGCTATTCTTATACAACCCAGTCGTTGCGGACACGGGCTGTCGACGAGAACAAAAACCTGCTCTATCAAGGCTACAAAAATATAGACAGTCTGATTCAGGAGATTAACCGGCTGTCGCTGAGCGTATATTCCGACTCTGATTTTTACCGCCTGCTTGAGGCCGGATATGACGATCTTTCCTCCGATATCGCTATTTATAATTCGCTTAGCTACATCTCCACTTCACTGCCCAATATCTCGCAGGTGTATCTGTACGGGGTCAAGGATGGCAAAGCTACATTGATTACCGACAACACCACGCCCAAGCGCTGGCTGGGGAGCACTCCCTATGAAGAATCCAATCTGACGGACACCTCACCGGTTAAGGTGCAGAGTACGCATATCAGTAATGTCTACGGGCTGACCCTGCCGCTGACCCAGTTCGTCCCCGAGCCGGTGTTCACGTTTCACCGCAGGATTGAACGCATCCCTTCCTCACAAGCCCTCGGCTATCTGTCCGTTGATGTCAAGCTGGCGGCGCTCACTGAAATTGTGGAACAGCTGTACGAGCAGGACCAGGAGAACATTTATCTGGTGGACAGTGACGGAACAGTCGTCTATGACCGGGATGAAGCCGCTCTCGGCAAGCCGCTAAATGCACGGTGGTACAGCAGGCAGATTGCCGCGAACACTGAGCCTCAGGGGTATTTTGAGGAGGGCGGATCTGTTTTTATTTATCAAAAAATACAAAGCACCGGCCTCAGCTGGACGCTGATTAAGCAGATTCCGGTCTCCTACCTGTTCCGTGAAGCCAAAGAAGCCGCAGGCATCAACATTATGCTGCTGTTCCTGCTGATGAGCATGATCATCGCCCTGACGGTGCTGATTTCGTTCCGGATCACGGCTCCGATCAAGCAGCTGACCCGTTATATGAACCAGGTGCGGACAGGTAATCTGGAGGTGGATATCCGCCCGGCCGGCAATGATGAGATCGGTGTGCTGACTGAGCATTTCCGCAGCATGATGGACACGATCAACAATCTGATTTTGCGGGAATACCGGCTGGAGCTATCCAATAAAACCAATGAGCTGAGGGCGCTGCAGTCGCAGATTAACCCGCATTTTCTGAACAATACGCTGCAGATTATCGGTACGCTGGCTCTTGAAATGAAGGTTCCGCAGATTTACTCCCTGCTCTCGGCACTGGCCAAGATGATGCGGTACAGCATGCATAACGATGAGAAAATTGTCACGGTCAAGGATGAGCTCGAGCATGTCAAGGCTTACATCGAGCTGCAGCGGGAGCGTTTTGAAAATAAGTTCACTTTCCGCTACGATATGGAAGAGGCGCTGCTTGGCGCATTTATGCCGAAGATGATTCTCCAGCCGATTGTGGAAAATTACTTCAAGCACGGCTTTAATCTGTCCCGGACAGACGGATTCATCGAGATTACGGCAGCCAGGCTGGACGATGGACGAATGGAAATGACGATCCTGAACAACGGGACCTCCATCCCCGCTGCCAAGCTGGAAAGGCTGCGCCAGGAGCTTACCCGGCCTGATCCGCTTGATGTTTCTGTGCTAAAAAACAGTGAAGAAAGACGGGACGCGCCCGGCGCAGGCATCGGTCTCGGCAACGTGCTGGCCCGTCTGCGGCTGGTATGCGGGGAAGATGCTGCACTTACTGTGGACAACCTGCCGGCAGGCGGCGTAATGGTCAGACTGGAAATTGACATACTAACGGAGAGTGAACGGATATGAAGGCGCTGATTGTGGATGATGAGGCAAGAGTCAGGAAGGCGGTCCGGCTGCTGGTCGACTGGGAAGGTCATCAGATTAGGGAGATTATGGAGGCCGGAAGCGGCAATGAGGCGATAGAGCTGATCCGTGAGCACAAGCCCGGGCTGGTCATTATGGATATGATGATGGAATCCGGCAGCGGCATTGAGCTGATGACCTGGGTTAATGAATTCGCCGGAAGCACCAAGTTTATTGTCGTCAGCGGACACAATGATTTCGACTTTGTACGCGAAACAGTCCGGCATGGGGGAATTGATTATATCCTCAAGCCGATTGAGCCCGAGGCGATTAATACAGCCGTTGCCAAGGCTGTTTCCGCTTGGCGCTCGGAGGCCGAAGAACGCACACAGCGGCAGCGGCAGAGCATCCGGCTGAACGAGATCAAGCCGATCTACGGCGAGCGGCTGCTGTCGGCGCTGATTGATGATCCGGTCACCGCGGAGACTACGCTGCGCCGGCTGGTTGCCGAAGGCGTTATCCCCGGCAGTGCCGGAGCCGCCCGTCTGCTGCTGGTGCAGACGGATGCCGGCAACAACCCGCTGCTGCGGCGTTTCGGCGGAGACAGCGAGCTGCTCTACTATGCCATCGTTAATATCTGCAATGAATTTCTGCAGCCGCAGGAAAAGGGAATTGCCTTCCGCTATTGGGGCGGTCCGCCGGAAATAGGCATCCTGCTGTGGGATATGCAGGAATCCGTTACCGAGCTGATCGGCAAAATCAACCAGGGCCTGTTCCATACCCTTCAGCTGCGGATGCACTTCGGCATCAGCTCAGCCGGCAGTTTGCCGGGCCGGCTGGCCGCACAGCGCACAGAGGCTGCTGAAGCCCTGCTGCGCCGCAATCTGCTGCGGCATGAGGATTACAGCCACTTCAGTGTAACTTCGGCAGAATACCGGCAGGATGCGGGCGCAGCCGGAGCGAGACCGATCTTTGCCGATGTCCAGGAGGACTGGAAGATGGCAGTCGTCAGCGGTAACCCGGACGCCCTGTCCGCCGCCGCACAGCACTGGACCGAGGAGCTCAGCCGCGGCGGCGTTATCACACCGGAGATGCTCGGCTCCTGGAAAGCGGATGCCCTGCTGTTCCGCTCCCGGCTCGTCCGCGAAGCGCTGGGCAGCCAGGCCGAGAGCGCGCTGGCCGAGCTGGAGCTGGCCGACCGCGATAATCCTGCTCCTTACGCCACCGGCTACTCCTTCTCATTGTTCGCCTGGCGGGACTGGTCCTATGCCCTGATGCAGAGCCTGTCCCGGGTGTTGTCGGCCAGACAGATCAAGGAGCGCAATCCGCTGACAGAGATCGTTAAATATATCGACCAGAACTACCAGTCCGACCTCTCGCTGCAGGAGGTTGCCGGCAAATTCTTTGTCAGCCGTGAGTATATCTCCCGCAAGTTCAAGCAGGAGTACGGCATTAATTTCTCCGACTACATTGTCAGCGTGCGGATTGAAAAGGCCAAGCTTCTGCTGCAGAACCCCAGCCTGAAGCTGTTGCAGATTTCGGAAATGGTCGGCTTCCATGATGTGAAATATTTCAGCAAGGTGTTCAAGAAGCAGACCGGAGTTACGCCGAAGGATTACCGGGCTCAGGTTGCTCTCTGAGGTCCGGCAGGCCGGAATGACGACTGTTCATTATTTGAACCTCCAAATTATAATCAAGCAGGTCAAATGTCTATGCACCAGAGGCGGATGATGCATAATATGGGTCTGTAAGATGATCTTGCGGAGGAGGTAATACAATGAGCGGTTGTGCAAATGTCGGCGGTATGTTCACTTCCACTACTACAATCCTGGTACTCTACATTCTGCTGGTAATCATCCTTAGAACATTCTAAATAATCGAAGCTATGCAGCAAGAAGCCAGGCAGCCGCAATCCGGCTGCCTGGCTCCGCTAGTGCCGGTCCAGAGAAATTAAGTATACAGAAGTGTAATAACCAGCAGCTCATACAGCACAAGGGTAAGAAGGGCTTCATCGCTGCCGCCGAAGAAGGCGCGCTGTCCTCCCTGCTGCTGGACTCCCATATAAAAGAAGCCCTTGTCACAGCCCAATAATCTGCCAACTACAATCTGTCCGTCCATCGTCTGCACCTGAACAATCTGATTAACATGCTGTCTGCACACATTGTGCACATGATGTCTGACTGATTTCAAATTCTGGACAGCCTGATTATCCGCCTGATACAGCACTTTTTGCTGCATCCCCGCCTGAATCCCCATTGTTAGCACACTACCTTCCTCATCTAAAGTACTCCATAGTATGCCTAATGAGCTTCAAGGGTTCTTTATTCGGCCTGTCCGTACCAGGCCAAAAAGGCCTCAGCCACCGCCTTGCCGGCCTGACCGTTCGGATGCGGATCAAATTCGTTGCTCATGTACTCCGGACGGATCCGGTGCTCCTGCGGTGCAGGCTCTGCCAATACAGCGGCTATATCGAATACCCGGTCTACGCCGGCAGGAGGATTATTGCGGATCGCCAAATTTACTGTGCGCCAGTAGGTCTCCCGCTCATCCGCGAAGTTGAACGGCGGTACGGTGCTGAGTATGATTTTGGACGCCGGATTGGCCTCCTTGATCTTGGCGATAATCCCGGTCAAGTCGCTTATAAGCTCCTCTGCTGTGCGTTTGCCGATATCCAGGTCGTTGACGCCAAGCACCATCAGTACTTCATCGCCCTGCTTCGCCTTATTCAGCCATGGCCCGTCTGCAGCCACATCATAGGCTCTGCCCCAGCCTGAGCCGATATTCCACAGTCCATACTCCGTACCCAGCCCTTCAGCTATACGTGCTGCCCAATAGGTGTAAGCATCCTTCTCTGTGCGCACGCCCTGGGTAATGGAATCACCCAGGAATACAAGCTTCCTGGCTACCTGCTTCTTGTAGCCGATATAGCTTGGTGCTACCAGCAGCTTATCCGACTCCGAGAATCCCGCGGCCGCCTCACTGCCCGCCAGGTTTCCCGGGGCATCGAATCCGCTGACCAGCATCCCTTCCACGTTGTACGGGAAGGACTTGCCTGCTGCCAGCGTTCTGATCGTCCAGGTGAACGCCAGATAATGTCCCTCAGGCAGCTCAAGCTGCGCCTCATCGCTCCAGAAGCATTCGCCGGGAGCGACCTGCCGGGAGTCTGCTCCGGCAAAGCTGACTGTCACCTGCGACCCGGACGTTACCGTGCCGTCCGGCACCAGCCCGCCGTCAGCGATAAAAGCGGCTTCAATCACCCATTCCCCGCCTGGCTCGCCGCCTTTTGCTTCCTGCCCCAGATCCCAGGTGGAATCCACGCTGTTGCTGTGCCAGAACTTCAGTGTCAGGCTGCCGTTCTCCCGCAAACGTATATAAGTCCGGTATGTATGAGTGAACGGCTCCGCAGAAATCATTATTTGATTCGCTGCAGCAGATACTGCTGTTGCCGATGAGTACTCAGTCTGGCTGAGCACTCCGTTGTTGTCTTTAATGGTCATAGTCATTTCTCCTGTTCTGTTACGCTGGCAATCCGGTACCCTCTAACCAGGCCGGGCTCCAATGTTTAGTTGGATTTTCGCCATCTAATTTCACTATTTTTCATCTTTTTTAATCACTAAGTGGAAAATCGTCACTTATTTTAGCCCTTACACCCCATATACAGCGAATACTGCACAATTAAGTGTTGTTTTTCCACCTAGTATCCCTCTAAGCAGCGGTTGGCTGACAATTAGATGGCATAATTCCACTTAGCTTAAAGCAAAACTCTGAAAAATCACAATCATCACATAGAATCCGCCTATTCTCAGAGGTTCTTTTATATGCTCCAAAAAAACTCCCTAATAAACCGGGAACAATCTGTTCCCGGCCATTAGAGAGCTGGTATTAACCTATTTCAATGTAATGGTGAAGGAGACAGACTTATCTCCCGCAGCCACATTCACAGTAGTTTCATCCGCCTGCTCAGCGCCTTCTACAGATGCGATGGCACCCAGGTCCTTCACAGCCAGCGAGAACGCTTTGCCGCTGCCTTCAGCAGTTACAGTTACCTTGCTGCCCTGGCGCTCAGCCTTAACAGTCAGCTCAGGCGCACCCTTGATGTCGCGGACAACCGCAGTTGTAGCAGCGCCGTCTTCCAGCGAGTACAGGCCGAACTTCACGCCATCGGCAAAATCATAGTCCGGACGGGTATCTTCACTGCCTGTAGCAAGCAGCGAGTTCTGGCGGACGAACAGCGGCAGGCTGAAGAAGTCATGCTTCTCTTTGCGCCATGCTCCGCCTGTTACGGTTTCGCCGCTCAGCAGGTGCGTCCAGCGGCCGGCCGGCAGATAGTATTTCACTTCGCCGTTCTCCTGGAAGATCGGAGCAACCAGCAGCTTGTCACCAAGCATGTACTGGCGGTCCAGCACTTCACAGGTCGGATCTTCAGGGAACTCCATTACCATTGCCCGCATCGAAGCCCAGCCCTGCTCATGCGCCTGCCCGGCAACATCATACAGGTAAGGCATCAGGCTGCATTTGAGCTTGGTGAAGAAACGGGTAACATCCACCGCTTCGTCATCGTAAGCCCAAGGCACACGGTACGAGGTGCTGCCGTGCAGACGGCTGTGGCTGGAGAGCAGGCCGAAGGCCAGCCAGCGCTTGAATACATGCGCCGGAGCCGTATTCTCGAAGCCGCCGATATCATGGCTCCAGAAGCCGAAGCCGGACAGACCGAGCGACAAGCCGCCGCGCAGGCTTTCTGCCATCGACTCGTAGTCTGCATAGCAGTCGCCGCCCCAGTGAACCGGGAACATCTGTCCGCCGGCTGTAGCCGAACGTGCGAACACTGCTGCTTCATTTTTGCCAAGCTTCTCTTCCAGTACGTCAAACACAACCTTGTTGTACATTTGGGTGTAGTAGTTGTGCATCTTCTGCGGGTCAGATCCGTCGAAGTACACAACATCCGTAGGGATACGCTCGCCGAAGTCTGTTTTGAAGCTGTCCACGCCCATGTCAACCAGGTCACGCAGGTAACCGGCATACCATTCACAGGCTGCAGGGTTGGTGAAGTCCACAAGACCCATTCCTGCTTGCCACAGGTCAGTCTGGTACACGTCGCCGTTCGCTTTTTTGATCAGATAGCCGTTCTTCTTGCCTTCTTCAAACAGCGGCGAACGCTGTCCGATATAGGAGTTGATCCAGACACAGATCTTCAGCCCCTTCTCCTTCAGGCGTTTCAGCATGCCGACAGGGTCCGGGAATACGCGCGGGTCCCACTGGAAGTCGGTCCATTGGTATTCACGCATCCAGAAGCAGTCAAAGTGGAACACATGCAGCGGCAGATCACGCTCAGCCATACCTTCTACGAAGGAGTTAACAGTAGCTTCATCGTAGTCGGTTGTGAACGAAGTCGTCAGCCAGAGGCCGAAGGTCCATGCCGGCGGAAGCGCAGGCTTACCGGTCAGGGAAGTATATTTGCTGATAACCTCTTTAATCGAAGGTCCTTCAATTACGAAATATTCGAGGCTCTCTCCAGCTACGCTGAATTGGGCTTTTTTCACTTTTTCCGAAGCGATTTCATACGAAACCAGCTCAGGATGGTTAACAAATACGCCGTAGCCTTTGCTGGTTACATAGAACGGAATGTTCTTGTAGGCCTGCTCCGAGCTGGTACCACCATCTTTGTTCCAGAGATCAACAACTTGTCCGTTCTTCACAAAAGGAGTGAAGCGCTCGCCCAGCCCGTATACATATTCGCCTACGCCGATATCCAGCTCTTCACGCATGAACGTGTTGCCGTCCTGATCGGTAATGTAAGCCATGGATTTGAAACCGCTGCCGGTAATGCGCTCTTCACCGCGGTAGAAGTCTACGGACCAATGTGTGCCTTTGTTGATGACAACACGGAGTCCGCCGCTGATCAGCACGGTTTGTGTTTCGGTTTCTTCGATTTGTACGTGATCGCCAGTTCCCTTGGTCAGCTCAAAAGCCGGTCCGCGGTCAATAACGCCGTCATTGTGAATGATCTTCACGCCTACCACACCAGGAAGCGGGGAATGGAATTTAACAGTAAGGAGCGTGGAGTTCAGCGTTGCCGCACGTCCTGTAATTGGAGTTGTTTGTGCAATTGCAGTCAGACCTTCAGCAGTCTTTTCCACTACATAATTCTGCACTGCGCCGTTGATATTGATCCCTTCGCGAACCAGCCAAAGGCCGTCTGTAAATTTCATGTGTGTGCTTGCCACCCTTCAATTTGCTGTTTATAGTTGCATTATAACGATAAAAAAACAACAAAACTAATATAATATAGCTTATTTATAACACTATTCTGATGTTTTTCTGCCGAGGAGGCCTATTAATGGACCGCACATCCCAACGATTGTTAAAAGAAGACCGTGTACACGGCGATGTTATGTTTCCGCTGGCTGCCTACTGGATCGAGCTGCCGGCCGGAACTCACATTCTGGATACACACTGGCATGAGGAAGCGGAGTTTTTTATGCTGCTGGAAGGAGAGATTCTGTTCCAGGTGGATACCGATTATTTCCCGCTCCGCGTCGGTGAAGCTGTGTTCATCGAGTCTGGGGATATTCATGCCGCCCATGTCCTGAAAGAAGGACCTTGCCGTTTCTGCGCGCTGGTCTTCCATCCCGATCTGCTGGCCAGTGCCCAGTACGATACGATTCAGCAGACGGTCATCCTGCCGCTTCAGGAGAAGCGCCAGAGCTTTCCCCGGCATCTTACGCCGGACGTTCCCTGGCAGCAGGAGCTCCTGCACCAGCTGGAGCGGATGATGGACGCATATGCTAATAAAATGCCCGGATTTGAGGCCTTTATGAAAGGAACCCTGTTAATTATGCTGTCGCAGATCGCCGCACCGGACAGGTCCGTGAACCATAGCTTATCGCAAAGCGCAGATACCACCAAGGTCAACCGGCTCAAAAAGGTCATCCTTTATATCCAGGAGAACTATCAGGAGCCGATCCGCACCCGCGACCTGTCGGATCTGATTCCGATGAGCGAGGGCCAGTTCTGCCGGTTCTTCAAGGCCATGACCCGCAAGACGCCGGTGGATTACATCAACTCCTACCGCATCCGCCAGGCGGCCGCCCTGCTGCAGCAGACTGAACGCAAAATCTCCGACATTGCGCTGGAGGTCGGCTTTGATAACGTCAGCTATTTTATAAAAGTGTTCCGTAAAGCAATGAGCTGCTCGCCTTCGGAATTCCGTAAAGATGCTGTGCAGGGTACGGGTGTGGGGCAGCTGCATCCATAAGGTCAAAGGGAGAATAATTTAAGCTGACAAATTTAACCTGTCCTTATAAAATAACAATTTAGAAGGGCAGGGAAAACTATGAACATATTGAAGATACTAACTGCAGTTATCTTGTTACTACGCCTCTTAATTACAGGTAATGCAGCAGGCATTGATACTCCCGTATACAAGCACCCGCTGGCCTCTGACCAGATTACAGACCCCTCGATACATGAGATCCGCAAGATGCTGGAAGAAGCAGAGCTGGGACAGTATTGGGACATGTTAAAATATCAGATTCTGCCCGGATTCTACATGGTTCCAACAATAACAGCGGACACGGACATCCAACTGGGCACCAGCAAAATCGGCGGATATCCCGATCTGCCCTCTTCCTTTCAGTGGCCTTCGTGGAAGAATCATCCCATGTCGTTTGTCGCTCAGATTAATCTTGAAGAGTTCCCTATGAATCTGGTTAATCCGGAGTACCCGTCCACCGGGATTCTCTACTTCTTCTATGTGTATGATTATGAGTTATGGTATACCGACGAGGATTATGATGAAGATAAGATGAACAATAATGTTGTGTACTATGCACCGGAAACTGCTGAACTGGTCCGGAGGAAGCCGCCGGCAGCACTATCGGAAGAGCAGATATTCAAGTCCGCGCTGCTCGAAAAAAAGCTTGAATTAACACTTCCCGATTCAGATTATCTGGAAGCGAACAAATTGATGAACAACAAAGCGGACCTGGACCGCTATTCACTGGAATTCAAACCGGATTTTATGAGTATTTACGACCGCGGGATCGGATTCCGTTTCCTGGGCCATATGTCAGCGCTGCAATACGGGGGCCATCCCAGCGGGGAGATTCAATTATTCCAGGCTGACTCCGACGATGCGCTCGGGATGGAATGGGACTTGTCGGGTTTATTGCACTTTTTTATCAAAGCGGATGATTTCAAAAAATTACAATTTGAAAATGTCTATACGTACCGCGTGGGGACGTGAGGCCGGGGGGGTCAGCAGGATTCCTGTCTTCCGATTCAGCGTCTTCTCTGCTTACCGCTTCCCCGATACGGTTAAGTACCTGTAAGGACGGGTCTCCCCGTCCGGTAAATTTACTTACAGGAGGCAGATCCCATGAACCAACATGTCACTATGCCGAGTGAAGTACAGGAATATTATAATACCATCAATCAATATCAGCAGGAGGCTTTTATCGATTTGTTCGCTGAAGAAGCCGTAGTCAGGGATAACGGAAAGCAGATTCAGGGCAGGGAGGCCATTCAGGCCTGGGGCGAAGCAGAGCTGTTCTCGGCCAAGGTCCGCTTCACCATTAATGAAATCGAGGAGTCCGGAGACAGGATCGCTGTAACGGCAGAGATGGAAGGCGAATTTAACCGGAACCGGGTGCCCGCCCCGCAGCTGTTCAGACATGACTTCAAGATTCGTAAAGGTAAAATCAGTTCGCTGGATGTTACGCTAAAATAGATGGATGCCACGTTGGAGCCGCGTTTGCGGCTCCTTTTTGCTATTCCCCTGCCAAAGTTACATTCCCGCAGGCGGTGCTCTCCCGCCTGTAATTGCATTAGCCCGGCTGCTTGATTAAGCTTAATGTTATTATCCATTCAGCAGGTAAACTAATAAGGAGGCCCCTTATATGAATTGGAGCAACGTATTCAGCAGCAGCTACCAGAAGCAGCCGGGTATCTCCGCAGCGGAGCTGGAGTCTTTCACAGCCGGCTGGCATCAGCCGCTGACAGAGATTGAGCAGCAGGAGATTATAAAGCGGCAGCGCAATCCCTTCCCGGCAACGCATCCGCTGCATGCCCAGTACACACCGTTTGATCCCGGCTTGTGGTCCATACCACAAATGCCGCTTCCGGTAGGCTATCTGAACTTTCTGCAGTATTCTAATGGCGGCGAGTTCGGAAACGGCGGCCGGTATTTCCAGTTTTTCAGCGCCGGAGAGCTGCGCTCCATGATGCTCGCTTATGAGTTTCCGGAGTATATGCCGGGAGCAGTGCCGTTTGCGATGGACGGGAGCGGCAATCATTATATCTGGAATATGCGCAGTCCTGCGAACAGCGAGGGGGAGTATCCGATTCTGGTGTCCCACTCCGGCAGTCTCGGCTATGACGATTCTATTGTTATAGCCGGGTCATTCCTTGAGCTGTGCAGCGGAACGACTGCGGTGGACGATGAGCTGAACGGGTAGACGGAGTATCTGGCGCGCCAGATACCGGGCATGCAACAGGCCCGAAACTGCTCGGCGTTATGCCAATACAGTCTCAGGCCTGATTTATACCACTACCTTCTAAGCTCAGTCTGCCGCCTGCCCCTTACGGATCACAATAAAACACGTGCTGTCAGGCAGAGGCACCTCTATTCCGTCTTCTTCCATCACGCTAACCCGCTCGCGCAGCGCCTCGGTGTAACCCTCCTGCAAATAGTGGCGGGATACCTCAATCTGCGCCCGGCTGCCTAAATGCTCGCGGATAAAAGCTTCATACTGTGACGGGGTAAAGTAGCCGAACTGCTCCTGGACCTCGTGAACGTAAGCTTCCGCTCCCCAGGTGTACGTATACAAAAACTCCATCGCATCGTTCACCGGCATCTGTACTTCCTGTTCCGAAAGCACCTGGTACTGAATCTCACGTCCGGCAAAATCCTCTGCATACCGCTTCAGCCACTCCAGCCCGTTCTCCTCCAGGAAGCGGATTCTCCGCTGCTGCGTCTCCGGCTCCGTCATAATCCCGTCACGGATAATGATCACTCCGCCTTCAGCCAATACTTCAAAAGCGCTCACCAGCGCTGCCGCAACGGTCCGGTGATTAAATTTTTGACCATCCATCGGCACATAGGAGTACAGCTCATGCAGAATCGATGAGAAAATAACCGTGTCCACCCTGCCCGCGCCCACATATTTCTTCAGGTTCAGCGCATCGCCCTGCAGCACCTCCCAGCGCCGCCCTTCCCGTGCCTTGCGCTGCTGCAATGCTTCAATTACATTGCTCGAGATATCAATACCGACCGGTGTGACTCCGGGCATCCGCTCTTCGATCAGGTCCAGCAGCACACCGCCGCCGGGTCCAATGTCCAGCACGGTGCTGCCGGTAATATAATCAAGAATAACGGACTTATAATCGGCCGTGTCATTCATCTGGCTCAGGTAGCTGTCCTCATTATGGAACCGGTCAAAGGCGTCACGCCGCAGCTCAAACAAATCGAACAGCATGAGCACGGCCCGCTCATACAGCACCGACTTCTCGGCTTCCATACAGAACTCGATCAGCTTCTCTGCAGCAGGCGAGAACTCGAAGTCGAAAAACACCGTATCCGGCAGATGCCCCTGCCGCCGCAGCCTGTGCAGCAGATGCGGATTGCCTGGCGTAAGCTTGCCCTCTGCAATCTCTCTCCAGCTTAGCCCGGACAGATACTTTTCGATAATCCGCTTCTTATATACGTTGATCTTCTTGGTGCCCTTGTAATCGTAATAAATCGAATTCATCACCGCTTCAAAGCTGAGATGACCTAAGCCATTCCCGTTGCCATTGCTGTCGCCGCCACCGCTGCCGCGGGCAGCCAGCGCCAGCACCTTCAGAAACTGCTCCAGCGAGAAGGTCTGCAGTGCGGATTCCGCATACCAGAAGGTAGCCGGCTGCAGCTCTTCAAGCATTTCTGCAGGCAGCCCCTCCTGCTCCAGACGGCCCCATTCCGCTGCAAAATCCTCCCCGCGGAGGATCGGGCCGGACCGCATGCGCCGCAGCCGCTCCTTCATCGGCAGCGGCTCAGCCGGCTCGCCGGATGCGACGACCGCGATCAGCTCCATGATCTCGCTGCGCACATCCTGCCACAGCACCGGCGAGACTGCACCGATGATGCAGTGGTTCAGCGCAAACAGCAGCCGTTCCAGCTCATCTGCGGTCAGCAGCCCTTCCTCGGCAATGGCAGCCAGCGGCTGGTTGACCTCCGGCGGAACCTCGCCGCGGATCTGCTGGCCGAGCAGCCCGTGCGTCTCGATCAGCCGGTGTACAATGACCAGCGTTTCCGCCTGCGCTACACCCGCCGCCCTGAGAGCAGATGCCTGCGGCCTTCCGGTTACATCAAACGTCTCCCCTGCGTTGTGCTGCCAGTATAGCTGGGCGGAGCCTATATTATGGGCAAAGCAGTTGATGCCCTCCTCCTGCCATTTCCGGCGCTGGCGCGGGGTGCCGCCCTTGGCCGTCTCCGACCAGATCAGCGTCTCCTCGGCCAGCTCCTTAATCCAGTAAGACAATTGCAGGCTGTCAAGCAGACTGAGACTCCGTTCCACATAGTCCAGCACGGGATTGCGCTGATCCAGCTCCTGCAGCGATTCCACCCGCTCCAGGTTAACGATCGGCATCTCGGCTGACACAATAAGATTCAGCCATGCCGGTCCGGCCGAAGGCTGCAGCCGGCCTTCGCGGTAAGCTTCAATGGCTTGCAATGATTTCAGCATGGGAGGCCTCCTATGTAAGATATAAGTTAGTACTTACTATACCATAGCCCCGCTTCAAGCCGTTTGAATCAGGCATAGCCCAAAGGGCATACTCCGTCCCCGTAACAAAACTCCGTCGTATCATCTGCCGCGCTTCCGTTTTCCTCTTCTACCCCAATAGATCCCAGCCGCTGCCAGGACAACCAGACCCGTTATAACTACTATTATCATGGTCAGCTTGCTGCCACCGATTCCAGGCGAAGAACCACCTTCCTCTCCGGCAGGTGAAAGTGCGGGAACGGCTGACTCCTCCGGCTTAGCAGAAATCTCAGGAGCCTCTGACGGTTGTCCTGCCGGCTGTACTGCCACCCCGGCCAATGCATCCTCAGCAGACACACCGATAATCGAGAAGCCTTCCTTGGTTATCGTATAAGGAACAATTTCGCCGCTGCGGAAATGCATCCGCAGCTGCATCTCCCCGTCCTTCACCCCGCCCCAGAAGTCATCCGTGAACTTGATTTCGCCAGTTTTGTAGTCCGGATAGAAATGGCGGATATATTCTTTGAACGGGGTCCACTCATCCGGGCCGGCATTGCCGCCTGCGGTATAGACTGCTTCAAGGGTAGCCAGGCTGTCCCCGTTAAACAGGACCGGCAGGGAATAGATTCCTTGCGGCCCCTGCGAGCTTCGCAGAACAGGAGTGTCATAGCGAATCAGCTTTATGGGCCAGTCAGCTCCGCTACTAAATTTTGCGGTCAATACCGCATTCACTCCGTATTCCTCTGTGAGCAGGCTCTTCAGCAGTTCAGAGGTAAGGATTAACCGCTCTCCCTCTAGCCTATAGTCCGTACCCTCCGTAAGCACCTTGTCACCGGCCAGCAGCTCTTTGAAGACATTGCCGTTCAGGTTCAACTCCAGCGCGGTATCCTGCGGCGTCGAGTCTTTTTTAATGTAAACCGAATCGCTTTGCGCATTGGAGGAACGCCCCTTCCAGCCCTGCACCATCACCTGATGCAGCTCCTCATCCACCCATTTGAAGGTTCGTCTGTCGAAGTGCTGTCCGTTGTCCCACAGCAGCAGCGGCATTTTTTTCTCCCTGGCATAATAGCCGATGTACTCAAAAAACTTCAGAATCTCGCCATGCTGCACCGTCTCCAGTGATTTATCAAAGCCCAGCAGGCCGTATTCGCCGACGATAACGGGAATGCCTTTGGACGTAAAGATGTCGTACGCCCGGTCGAAGGCCTGAATCAAATCCTGCCTGGCGGTATCATCAAAGGTTGTAGTGCCTGCTGTGTTTACACTGAACGGATAATAGCCGTAGTAATGGAATGTTGCAATCAGCCGCTTGTCCTGAAGCTTCGTTATCGTCTTGGACAGCTCCAGCAGCCTGGCCTCGGTCGGGGCGGCAGTCAGTGTAGAGAGCACGAGCGGACGCTTGCCGTTGTTGCCGCCGGAGCTGCGGACAATGCTGTGGAAGGAGACGTTCAGCTCATCCAGCATCGTGAAATATTCAGGCTCATCCTTGCTCCAGTCATCCGAGTAACGCGGTTCGTTGACGCTCTCGAACATCAGCGTATCCGGATATGCCTTGAAATGGCCGGCAATCTGCGTCCAGGCGGCATTAAATCTGGCCATCACTTCATCATGCTCTGACGCCATGTTCATAATCCAGTTGGAATCGTGGTGGAGGTTGATCATCACATGCATTTTCGCTTCCAGCGACCAGTCAACCACCTCCTGAATACGCGCCATGAAGGCCGGATCAATGGCATAGTCCGGGGCATCCCCCATCCGGTGCCTCCAGGTAATGGGAAGGCGGATCGTCTTGTAGCCCTCGGCGGCAAGCTGCTCAATAAAAGCCTTGGTTACAGGCGGGTTGCCCCAGGAGGTCTCATCCCCGCTGGCTTCAAAGGTGTTACCCATGTTCCAGCCGGGACCCAACGCTTCCACATAAGCCTGCAGCGGAGTATCCCCTGCCTTGGCGTGAACAAGCGGTGCTGGCAAGGCCAGAGCAGCCGCCAGCAGCAGGACGATCAGACTGAAAAGATGTTTATTTTTCATTGTACGCACCCTTTCCTGCAAGTAGAAACGGCTACGCCGTCCTAAACAGGACAGGATCCGTTTCTGTATATTTAAAAAAATGCCGGAGGCAGCGAAGCAGCTCTCCAGCATTCTTTTCATGAAGCCGTTTTATCCGATAATGCCGCTCCGCTCCACACTCTCCACAAAATACCGCTGTACAACCAGATACAGCAGAATCAGCGGAATAATGGCCAGCAGAATGCCGGTGTCAATAATCATGGCTACGTGGTTTGGATCAGCCTTAACCGCCGACCCGCCCCCGCCTGCCCCCAGCATACCCGGAATCAGGGCATTGGCCTGAGCCGCCAGCGAGCTTACCTTGGTAGGCATCAGCGCCAGCTCACTCATAAAGAGCGAAGTAAAAAAGGTATCATTATATTGCCACACGAAGCAGAACAGGATGACTGTGATCATCGGCGAGACCGCATTGGGCAGCATGATCCGCAGGAACGTTTTTACGCCGCCCGCGCCGTCGATCAGGGCTGCTTCTTCAATCTCCTTCGGCATCCCCTTGAAAAACTGGCGGAAGATATAGATAAAGAGGCCGGCCTTCAGACCGATCGCGGTTGCCGAGGTAATAATGGAAGGCCAGTACGTATTAAGCAGGTTAAGCCCGGACTTGCCGGTGATCAGATGAATGATCCCCAGAATGTCGAAGCTTCTGAAATGCAGGTACATCGGCACCATCAGTGTGCTGGTCGGCACCAGCAATGTCAGAATGACCAGTGCGAACAGAAGGTTGCTTCCCGGAAAGTTAAATCTGGCAAAGCCGTACCCCGCCAGGGCACAGGAGGCCGTGGTCAGCAGGGTCGTCACGACAACGAACAGCAGCGTATTGCCGAGCAGCGGGAAGTAATCCAGGATCTGCATTGCCATCCGGATATTGTCCATCGTGAAATGGACGGGAATCATATAAATCGTCGGGTTATATATATCCGCCTTATCCTTGAAGGCAATGGAGAACTTCATCAGCAGCGGATAAATAATGATGAAGGATATCCCTATTACCAGCGCATAACGGAACAATGCGTACAGGATATCGACTGCCCTGCCTCTCACCTTCTGGATTCTGTAATGCTGAGCTTCTTTACGGACAGCTTGCGGGGACTGCATGCCGTATCCTCCTTTGCATGAATCAGTTGTAATGCACCCGTTTGGACAGCACATAGCCCACTATGACCAGGATGATGCTTATGATCACCGTATAGATCCAGGACATCGCCGCACTCAGCCCGAAGTTCTGGGTGGTGAACGCCGTTGTGAAGATCATTTTCGTTACCGCACTGCCCGAGAAGGAGTCGATGATTGTATAGATTACATTAGTCAGGATAAGCGGACTCACGAGCGGGAACGTGATTTTCCAAAAGGATTCATAGGCGGTCGCCCCTTCAATCTTCGCAACCTCATACATCGCTCCGGGAACGGACTGCAGTGCAGCAAGGAAAATCAGAATCTGCACACCCGAGCTGGTTATAATCTCATAGATCCGCAGAATGGCATCCACAATGTAGTCCACGAACGACAGCGGCAGACCGATATCGCTCAGAATCATCACCATGGACATGACATTGTACTGGGAGCCTGATTGGCCCAGTTCATTCACCGCGGTTGCATCACCGACCAGATTGATCAGCCCCGAAGCTTCTGCTGCCGATATGGCATTGGAGGCCAGAATAACCGGCAGAAAAAAGATGGCCCGGGCGACGATTCTTCCCCTGAACTTCTGGTTCAGCAGCGTTGCGGAGAACAGGCTGAAGAACAGGATCATTGGCACATTCAGCACCATATCCCAGACCGATTCGGTCAGGACGCGGTTGAAGGTTGCATCGACAAACAGAGCATTGTTGAAATTAGCCCAGCCCACTCCGTCCAGCGTAAAGCCCGAAGGATCAACGGTTAATTTACTGAAGCTGAATTGGATGGACCGCAGCAGCGGTGCTGCGAACAGGAATATAAATCCGAGCAGCCATGGTGTTATAAAAGCAATTCCCAGCAAAGAGCGTTTATGCTGCAGGCTCAGCTTGTTTCCGTTCATGACGGTTCACCTTCAATCACATATTGTCCGGCACCGACTGCTGTTCCCTGCACAGAGACATCCTTGCCGGTGTAGTTGACATAGATAGATATCCCGTTGCTGTACTGCACCTCCACAACACCCTCCTGATGGCGTATATGGTTTACGATCTGCGCGCGCTGTACCGGGGCAAGCACCTCATTCACTTCCTTGTACATGGAAACCGCCTGATCATACCAGTCCTTATAGGAGGTCGCATACATACTGTCAAAATGCGTGAACTTCAGCTTCGAAGACGGCTCATAGGACCATGAAAAATAAGGCGCTGACCCCAGCTCAATAGAGCTGAGCAGCTGCGTGTGCATATCCTGCTCATCGCTCAGGTTGACCGGTGCCCCGGTATAGCTGATGAAGCCATGGACCACCATCTGGTAAAAGGGTACCGTTTCATCCGTAAGCGCAAACCCGCTTGAGGATTCAGGAACATTAATCAGATGGTCGGCATAAGGCCAGGCATAGGCGTTGCCGCCTGAAACCATGGTCTGCCCGACATCCTGGCTGATCCTGTCCAGCTGCTCCTTCACGATGGCTTTAGCCGTTTCCCGCTGAATCACCCGGCTGGCCCGGAAATCGGAGCTCAGCACATTGCCGAGATCCCGCAGAGACACGCCTTCCATCCCAAAGCCGGCATACTTATCCATAAAAGCGTCCACATAATAGGGCAGCTTGGCTGGTGATAACAAATAGTAGCTTCCAAGCGTCATATCCATCCGGTTCAGCGCCCGGTTGTAAGGATACAGCTCCGCTTCCTCCCGCGTGACAAACCTTGCCGCATCGGAAGAGGGTGTGAACCCGCCGTCGTTGTGATAAATCTGCTGGAAAGCCACATCCGGGAACAGGGTTCCGCCGGCCTGTGCCAGCTGATCCCTCAGCGCGGTCAGCTCCGACTTGCTGCCAAGCACGCTTTCGGTCTTCAGCTTATCGGGCGTGGAGTGATTCACGCCTTTGCCGGACCAGCCGGTGTACCGCATCAGCAGCCGTCCGATGCCGTCCTGCTTCAATTCCCCGGCAATCAGTGCGGCCTGCCGGAAGGAGGTCATGGAAATCTCGGAGCGGTAAGGCACGCCGAGCAGCGATTTCTGCTTGTCGACAGCGCCCAGCATATCCAGATAGAACGGAATGCTCTGCTCCTCTGCCAGAGGCGTGAGCGACTTCTCCGCAACCAGCTTATCCCGGTACAGCTCTGCCATCCCCGAATAGCTGGCTTTATCCCCATTCAGGAAGCTGTAGCGGACCTGAATATCGCCCTTGTAAATTTCTTCGCTAAGCAGCTGTATTTCCTGAATGGTCGCTCCCGTGTACAGCTCAAGCTCATCCTCGCCGCGCAAGGAATAGCTGCTGTGAATGAAATTGTAGGAATTCTTTTTGCCGCTGATATCGGCGGCGATACTGGCGATCGCATCACCCTTCTCAATGACAGCAAACCATGCGCCATCCCCGGCTTTCATGCCGAATACCGGCATCCGGGCATTCTGGCTGACCTGGCCGCGCCGGTAGCTGTTGTCATTGGGGTCCGGCCCGTACACGCGCTGCACATACTGCTCTTCCTTCACTTTGCCGTTGTTCAGACGGATCAGGCTGCCGGAGCCGTCAGGAACCAGCATATAACCGTCCGTCAGCTGGTCCGCAGCGCCGAACATATTAAGCAGCTCCAGACTGCGGATCTGATATTGCCCGCTCTCCTTGACCTGGCTCACAGGAACCTTCACGACCAGCGAGCCTTCCTCAAGCCGGTATTCCAGCGGAATAATGAAATTGGGCTTGGACGTTCCCGCTCCCCCGCCGATTCCGTTCTCCGCATTATCCTGCGCCAGATCCTCGGCAGAATAGCCCGCCAGCGCAAAGGCAGCGGTCATTTTCTTGAGTACCAGCGGCTTGGAAACCTGGGCATCGATCCGCTCCATGATTTCAGGGCTGCCGTCCTTCGGATAGTAGCGGGTTGCAACATATTTTGCGGTCGCTGCATCCAGCTTGGAGAGCACTGCCTCCTCCAGCCGGGCCTGACTGATATATTGGGGTAGCGCATCAATGCCTGCCGACGTATCCCCGATGGTATAAGTAATCCGCAGCCCGTTCTTCAGGCTCTCGGCCGTAAACTGCTTGCTGCTGATGCTCTGGGCAAAGTTGGTGTACGATTCCAGTGTCCCTACAGCGTCGCGGAACAGTACGGTCAGCTGCGAGGACAGCAGCTCCTTCTCAAAGCCAGAGGCCAGCGTATCCTCATTGCGGCCTGCCGGATTGCTGTACCAGATCTGACCTGTCCGCTTATCCTTCACCGCTATCTCGGCCGTTTCAGCGTTATAGTACAGGGACAGCTCTGCATCATCCGCTGCCAGCAGCATACCGGGCACACCGCCGGAGGAATCGGGCAGTGCAGCCAGCTCGCTTCCCGCTTCAAGCTCAGCCGTCACCTCCATGTAGGCGGAGGCCTCAACAGCTTCCGCTCCGCGGGAGCTGAAGTACAGAATAGCTGCGGCGATGATACAGAGGACTGCGGCACAGGCGAGCACCGCAGCCGGTAATTTTCGGTTTTTCACAGATGCGGCCTCCTTCATGTACGGAAAATCAATTCACGGTAGATGTTGATAAAAAACTCGGTAATCTGCTGAAGCATGCTCAGGACAAGTGTTCCCAGGAATACAACGATGCCCATAACGACTACCGTAAGCAGCATCGTGACAACCGTTTTGAGCACGGTGTACTGGTGCACGGTCATAATGCCGACGAACAGCAGCCCGATGAACCAGATGGATGCCACTGACATCATCAGATAGTAGAAGGCCGTTTCTTCCTCCGCCATGAACCGGCTGGCCACCACCATCGGAGTATAAATAATGACAATGGGAACAAGCGCATAGCCTGTAGCCATCATGATCTCTTTGAATTTCCCCTCGCCGTCCATCAGCGTTGTAATGGCCCAGTTGGACAGGCACCACAGGAAAAACGGAAAAACTACGGTAAACAGCTGTACAATGCTGTTTAAATGGCGCGGGTCATTATAATTGACCAGGAAGCCTGCGAACTGATCCTTCAGGATCATGGAAATCACCACAAGCAGCAGAATGGTCAGTGTTACCCGCAGCTTTCCTTTGCCCTCATATTTCATATCCCAAAAGCTGTCAAACGGATGCACAATGAGGTGCAGCGGGAATTTAATGAAATCCTGCCTCATGGGCGTTCCCCTCCTTAAGGTTGTGCGGAGCCTGCCTGGAAGCCCGGGATTGCCGCTTTCTTCTCCAGAAACCGAAGATCCGGTAGGCAATCCATACGGCAGCCAGCAGCATTACCGAGGTCAGGAAGGTTCCGAAATGCTCCTGCATCACTTCTCTGCGGTACCGTTTGAAGGCTACGGAATAACCGTCCCGGTCCAACCCGAGCTTGAAATATTTCATTGCCTCCTTGTTGTTCTTCTCCATCAGCAGCGACTTGCCTATGCCGATATACGCGATATCATAGTTGGCATTCAGCTTCAGGACTTCCTTCCAGACAGGAACCGCCTGTGCATCCTCGCCGTTGTAATGATAGCCGACCGCCTCATTCACAATACTGCCGAACCGGGTCGGCTTGAAAACCACGATATTGCCCTTCCCCCGGTCCAGCACGAGCTGGCTGCCGGCGGCGTACTCGATGGCTGCCGGTATTTTGAACGTCCCGGTCTGGTTGCCCTTGCCGCCGTATACATACAGAAGGTCGCCTTCATCGTTATAAGTGAACACCTTACCCTGATTGGCATCAAGCGCACTGTACCTGCCGTCCGGCAGCACCTTGATATCCGTGAACTTGGACGGTCCCACCGACATGCGGTAGCGGATATCCCCGAGAACATCGAAGTAGCCGAACCGTTTCAGTACATCCTCGCCGGAAGGGTTAAGCCGCTTGACCGGCTCTTTGGAGCCCGGATCAATATTCGTTGCATACAGGAAGCCTTTGTCATCCACATCAATATTGGAGAATTCCGTAGGGACGAACAGTGCCATCTGCGCCTTCTGCGCCTTGGTGGAGAACATCCGCCAGATGTATTCGGTGTAGTCGCGCTTGACCTTGTTCGTGCCGACGTAGCCAATGAACACGCCGTTCTCGTCAAACTGCATAATGCCCTCGAAAATACCCTTGGCAATGACATAGACCCGTTCCGCCTGGTCCACCGTTACCTTAACGGGGATAAACTTGAAGTCCGCCGGCAGAATATCCGATTCGGGCTGCTCAATCATCCGCAGCAGCTCCCCGTCCGGGGACAGCACGACGATGCGCCCGTTGTCCGTATCGGCCACGAACAGATTGCCCTCGTCATTCACATAAAGGCCCGACGGATTCTTAAAGGTCTCTTCCTTCCCGGCGTTGTCAAAGCCGGTGATGACCTTATCGACCCTCCAGCTGCTGTCCAGGCAGATAATCCGGGCATTCCCGGTGTCCACGATATAGATCAGCCCGCTGTCCGCAACGACCATGTCGGCGGGGTCAAGGAAATCCCCCACTCCAAGATCCTTGCCTGTAAGGGTGCGGTCGGGAATGTACGCTGCCGGAGCAGGCACGGCTTCCTCCCAGTAATTGTAGTTATAGCTCTCATATGGCACGGCCTCGGCATGCACCGGCGCGGGAGCCGCACAACTCAGCAGCAGGGATGCCACTGTCCCCGCAAGCAGCCACTTTTTTGCAATCAACTGCCTTCCCCCCTAGTCCTTCATTCCTGAAGTAGCCATTGTCTCGATAATCCGGCTCTGTGAAAAAACAAACAGCGTAATCGGCACGCTCATCAGGATCAGCGCTACCGCCGCCGCCGCACCGGATCGGGCAATACCTCCAGCTACCACCTGGCCAGCCGCGAAATGAAGCGATTTCAGCTGTTCGCTGTAGATGAAGCCGTTGCCGTCGCTGCCCCACAGGATCTGAAACAGCAGAATAATCAGGGTCAGCCAGGCCGGCTTAACGTTAGGCATAACGATTGTCCAGAAGATGCGGTATTCGCTGGCACCGTCGATTTTGGCGGCCTCCAGCAGCACATCCGGAATCTGCTCCATAAACTGTTTCATCAGATACAGGCCCAGAGAATAGGCGAATGCCGGTATAATGACGGCCCAGTACGTGTCGATCAGCCCCAGCCAGGACATAATCATGTAGTTAGGCATAGCCGTTACAGCCGGCGTGAACATCAGCGACAGGACGACGATGGTGAACAGCACTTTTTTGCCGGGAAAATGATGCTTGGCCAGCGGATATGCCGCCGCAGAGGCGAATATGACGTGTCCGATAATGCCTGCACCCGTAATGAACACCGTGTTGAAAATATACCTTGAGAACGGCACCCACGAATTGCCGAGCAGGTTAAACAGATCAACAAAATTATTCAGCGTGGGATGGCGGACAAACAGGGTCGGCGGGAAAATAAAAATTTCATCCAGCGGCTTGAATGCATTATTAATGGCATAAACAAGCGGCAGAATCATAAAGGCCCCGAAGAGTGTCAGCAGGGCGAATAAGGAAAACGTGCCCCAGGCTGAACGGTTCACCCGTTTTTTGGGCATCCGGACCGCGTGTCCGATCCGCCTTCTGGCATTAACCTGAAAGGGGATATTCATGATTATTCACCCACCTTTCTAAGGAGCTTTTGTACAATAAGGTTCGAGGCGACCATGATCAGGAACAGCACAGTAGCAATTGCTGACGCGTATCCCATTTCAAATCTTGTGGTGCCAAAATCAATCAGATGCGTGACGATCGTCTCCGCCGCATAGTTCACACTCGGGAACCCGGCCAGGGCAATCGAGACATCGGCTACGGCAAAAGCGGTCGTAATCTGGATTACGGCGCCGAACATTAACTGCGGCCGCATCGACGGCAGTGTGATGTACCATAGCTCCTGCCAGCGGTTTTTGATTCCGTCGACAGCTCCGGCTTCATATAAAGTACCGTCTACCGTCTGCAGGCCGGCGATGAACGCCAGGAAGCCGGTTCCCAGACTGAGCCACAGCTGCACCAGGATGATAATCGGCATAATATAGCCTTCCGTCTTCAGCCACAGGATCGGCTCCAGAATGAAGCCGAAGCGCAGCAGCAGGCCGTTCATAATGCCGTACCGGTCACCGGAGAAGATCATCAGCCAGATGAAGTAGACGTTGCCTGAAATGGAAGGCGCATAGAAGACAAGTGTCATTACCGCCCTAAGCTTGGGTGACAGCTCGTTGATGATCCACGCGAATACAAAACAGGCAATGTAGCTGATGGGCCCTGTAATCACTGCGAACAGCAGCGTATTTTTGAGGGCAATCAGGAAAACATCATCCTCCAGGAACAGGCGGGTATAGTTCTGCCAGCCGATAAACTTCGGAAATTCTAACATGTTGAAATATGTGAAGCTGAGCACAATCGACACCAGGACAGGCAACACCGTAAATACGGCGAACAGGATCATATACGGTGCCATTAAAAAGTACGAATGCTTATTGGCTCTTATCTCATGCCATTTCAGGCTCCACCAATTCTGCACGGCTTGCTCCTCCCCCTTGCTGCTATAGGCCAAACTCTCTGCGCTTGGTGCTGATCTCATCCTGGATATATTGAACGTAGTCCATGATGGATTCCCGGGCTTCCACATTGCCGACTACCGTCTTGTAGAAGGCATTGAATAAATGCCGGCCTGTAAAATATCCCCCAGGCACCTCAGGCACACCCTCAGCCCACTCAAATTGGGCCTTCAGATTATCGTAGTCGTCAACCGGCCAGGGCAGACTGTCCAGCGCCTTGATGTTGGCGGTCGGATAACGCGCGGCAGCCCCCATCAGGCCTTCCATTTCGCGTCCAAACACAGTTTGCGTCTCCTCGCTGGTCCACCATTTCATGAACTCCCAGGCCGAGTCCTTATCTTCCGCCTTCTCCATCATAATGACGCCGCTTCCGCCGCTCGAGACCGTACGGTCGATAGTGCCGTCCTCCTTCAAGGTTCCGGGGATCGGCACAAAGCCCCACATGCCCCGGATCTCCGGAGCGAATACAGACAGCTGGTTGTAGACGGTATAATCCGCTATGCCAAAAGGCATTTCCCCGGTCCGGAACCGGTTGGCGAAGTCATACTCCTTTTCAAGCTTGTAATCGGTGTAGAACTCCGTCCACTGCTTGAACGTTTCAATACCGGTCCGGGAATCGAGATCCGACTCCTCCCCGCCGTTACGGTAGAATTGTCCGCCGTTCTGGAACAGCAGTGCCGCATACATCGAGTTGGGCGGAATATTCTGCCCTTGAATAGCAGACTGGATTACAACAGGAAGACCGAACTGCATATGGTTCTTGCTGAGCACAGCCAGCAGCGTGGATACATCCTCCCACGTCTGGGGCACCTCAAGATGAAGCTCCTCCAGAATGTCCTTACGGTAGAACAGCATATTGAATGTCTGGGTCTCCGGCAGGGCATAAGCTCCGCCGTCATACCGGAACGGCACCATCGCACTGTCGCGGAAGCGGCTCTCCACTTCGCTGTAGTCTGCGAACTGCGTGAGATCTGTTGCCGCATTACGCATGGCAAAGTTAACAGGAAGATCTGTGCCGATCTGCATCGCAACATCGGGACCTTGTCCGGCCAGTGTCGCCGGCAGCAGTGTGGACATATTCACCAGCTTCAGATTCACATTGATGCCGGTTTCTGAGGTAAAGGTCTCATCGATCATCGCCTTCATCGTATTCGCCTGATCGCGTCCGCTGCCGATCCATACGGTGACAGACTTCTGGTCATCCTCATCGGATACATTCCCGATCTGGTTGTAATCCGTGAAGAAGGAGGCCAGGAAGGTAGCTGTCTCGTGTTTGATTTTCGAGCCAAAGCCCATCCCTTTCTTCGGAAGCTTCCTATCCGGCGAAGCCACATACAGCGCGTCAATCTCCAGCGGCTGCTCTCTGGCCTGCTGAACCCATGTGCCGAGGCCGCCGGTATTCGTCTTGTAGGCGGTAAGTCTTCTCGGGATGGTATCCGGATCCTCGATCAGCTCGCTGAGCTGCTGCGCCATCGTCTTAAGCAGCGCTTCCTGGTCGCTGGACTGTCCCGACAGCCGGGCCAGCTGTTTGGCGACGCTTCTCAGCCGGTCATGCTCGGACCCGAATACCTCCAGCATATCCGGCACCTTCTTATCCAGCTGGTAATCGCGGTATTCATCCGGCTTTGTACCGGTAATCATCAGAATCTTGCGGTACATCGAATTGAGGTTGTACAGGCTCTCCTCCACCTCGCGGATCAGCGGAGCGAACTCGCCCAGACTGGCCTCAAGCCGTACCACATGCTTTCCTTTTTCAAGATTGTACAGATAGGGTTCATCTCCGCCCATAACATCCAGCCGGTAGCCGCTTTTATAGCGGAAAGGGACCATGGCCATTTCCGCAAAGGGTACCACGCCATCAATGGTCAGCCGGCGGGTGGAGTAAATTCCCCTTACGAAATTTTGCTGTGTCTTAAAGGCCATCTTATATAGCCCGGTCTCAGGAACATCGATTTCCCATTCAATCCACTGGCCGGGTATCCGCCAGTTAAATCCGCCAATGGTGTTTATTTTTATTTTGGAAGAGCTGTAGGGATGAACAGCAGAGCTGGAACGCTCGCTGAGCGGGTATAGCGTCGGAGATGATTTGGCTGCTGCCGCTTCTCCCTCAATAACCAGCAGCTGATTATCCGCAGGCTGGGCACCGGCGGCATCCAGCTGCTTTTTCAGCTCCTCATAGGACAGCGGCTCAGGCTGCTTGTACAGCTTCAGCTGCCTGATGATAACCGGCTCTCTGGAAGATTCCAGTCCCAGCGTATGTGTGCCTTTGGAAAAATAAAATAAAAAGGGCTCATTCTCATACCCGTCAGAATCCTGAAACGGCTTCTCGCTCCAGCGCGGCTGCTCAAGCTGTCTGGGTCTCAGGTCATTGCCCTGATTATCCGTTTCCAGCTGGTCCAGCTGATTCACCCAGATGCGGTCAAACTGCAGAAAGGCAGCTTCGCGGAAAGGCAGCTCTCCATCGATGTACAGCGCACGCTCGATTGCCGAGCTTTTGCCTGCTACCGGATAATACAGCATGGACAGATTGTAGAGACCGGCTTCAGCGACGCTGACCGTCCACTCCACTTTGCCCGACTCACTGGTGAGTAAGGACTCTCCGGCCATCCCCTCGTAATCAGACAGCCTGCTGATTCCGCTGTCCTCGGCCAGGCTGTAATCCGCTGCCTCAATAATGATCTCATGCTCCGGTCTGGCGGCATCCTTATACCCCTCGAGATAAGCTGCGTACTTATCCTGGTTAAAGGCTGCTGTTCCTTCTGCAAGGGCTGCACCGTCCGGAATCTCCCCGGCAGCAGCTGCCGCCTGCGCATTCTTTGTTGCCGGTACTGCCTGATCACTTGCATTTGCCTGTACGTTCAAGCCTGCCGGAAGCATAAGCAACAAGGCTAAAGCGGCAAGCGTTATATTCTTGGCCAGTTGAAAACGGCTAGTTTTACCGGTCACCAGAAGTCCTCCTTACAGCAGAAGCAGCAGTTCCCCTTGTACGGGAAGGCTCAACTTACTGTGGTGAAATCTTACCTGTATGCAGCAGGAGGAGCCCGCAGGCTCCCCCGCCGCAAAAGCGGCCCGGGCCGCTCCTGTTACTTGCCCAGCTTGGCAATGGAAGCTTCTGCTTCCGGTTTATACTTCTCGGCAGTCGCTGTAACCGACTGGTTATCTACGATAATATCTCTCATGTAGCCGCTGGTCGGGAACTCGGGATAAGCCGTTTCCAGCAGAATCTGGCCTGTGTTGTTGATATGATCATGCAGCATGGCTACATCCTCTTCATGGGCATAGATGCTTTCCAGCCATTCCTGGCTCGGGAAATCGCCGGTTTGGGTAATGTCATACGTCTCCTCGAACGCCTGGTACACAGCCGACGGATCTTTTACACCTTTAGGAATAAAGAAGGCATTTTTTCCGTTATCCGCATACGTCACCTCCGGTGATCCCGACGGGCCGTTAGGGAACGGCACAACACCGAAATCAAAGGTCAGATCGCCCAGATTCCACACCGGAGCAGGGAACATGGCCACATCGCCGTCTTTGAAGGTGTTAAACTCGTCATAGCCGATTTTGTCAGTGCCCTTGATCTTCATGACATTTTCCACATTGTAGAGACGGTTAATAAATTCAGCGGTTTCAATGACCTTAGGATCAGTCAGGCCTTGGGTGCCTGTAGCTTCGTCAACAATTTTGCCTCCGTTGGCTGCGGAGAAATTGCGGAGGATGTCGATAGCCCAGCCCGAGAAACCGTAGGTGTCGATCTTGCCGTCATTATCGGTATCCTTGGTGGCCTGCTTGGCGATTTCAATGAACTTATCCCAGTTCCATTGTCCGCTAGCATATACCTCCTGCAGATCAGGCAGGCCCAGCTTCTTGAATAGGTCGCGGTTGTAATGCAGGCCTGCGCCGCCGGTTCCCGGCTCCGCAAAAGCGTAATATTCATTGGCGATCTGCGGGGCTTTGACCAGCAGTGTCGCTTCGTTGTTAATATTGGATTCCGCCGTTGTGAACTCGCTGACCTTCATCAGCTGTCCCTTGAGAATGGCCGGCCATGCCGAGTTGTACTCCATAATCACGATGTCGGCAAAGGGTTCTCCTGTAAGCGCAGTAGCTGTAAACTTCGGCATAAACTCTTCAAACGGCACATTCACGAATTCAAATTTGCAGTTGTATTTCTTTTCCACTTCGGCAATCTTGGCCAGCCGTTCCTTCTCGGAAGCGGAGTTCCCCGCCGGCTTGAGGTCCCACCAGGCAGCTACCTTAATAACGCGTCCGCCCATATCCACAGGTGCTGCTGTTGGCTTTGCCGTGGCTTCTGCAACCGCCTCTGTTGCGGCCGGCTCCGCAGTCGGGTTATTTTTCGGACTGTTCGCTGCATTATTCCCGCCGCTGCAGGCTGTAAGCAGAAAGACCAGGCACAGCAATAACACGGAATACCCCTTCACTCTTTTCATTCGTATAACCTCCCGTAATTTAATTAAAGCGCTTACAGACGTGTATAAAAAAATAACAACTTTGCAGAAAACCCGTTCTTTTCGGCATACCACCTTTTCATTTGTTATTATTTTTGTTTTTATTTTGCATAACAAATATTACCACCCGTTAGGCAAACGGTCAATCCTATTTTGACGTTTTTTAGTATTAACACGCTTTTATTTTCTAATTTATGTATCAAAACCTAATTTAATGAACGTTTTTTCAACGTTTTATCACTTAATAAATAACAAAAATAACAAAATACAAAACAATATATTGCACAATATTTATGAACAGTCTCTTATTTAAAGTTTTTTATTTTTACTTTTCATTCAAAAAAGATGTGTGAGTCCGCCCTTCTTCATGTAGAATTGTAATACGGCCCCTTTTGATATGTTGACCAATCTCACTAGAGTAGGATGATTTTATGCGACGCAAAGTAACGATTCAATCTATAGCGGATTTCACGGGACTATCCAAATTTGCGGTCTCACGGGCCTTATCGAACAAACCGGGAGTCAGCACCCAGACCCGGGACACGATCCTCAAAGCCGCCGGCCAGCTTGGTTATTTCAAGGACTCTCTGCCGGCAAAAGCTCCGGGCGGGCCAGTGGATCTGGATTCGCGTAAATGGTCCGGGACCATTGTGATTCTGTTTCCCAACGTCCGCTACCAGAATCCGGAATCCTTATACTGGGGTCCTGTGTTTAACGGCATCTCCTCCCGGCTGGACCAGCGGGGCATCAATGTAGTGACCTTAACCGAACCCCGAGGAGACTCCCTGTTCTCCCTTCTGCATCCCGAAGCCATAATGGGTGTGATTACGGTCGGCTCGATTTCTACCCCCATTCTGCTGGAGATCAGGAGCCTCGGGATTCCGGTGATGATGGTGGATCACGCTGCCCCCGGGTTCAGGAGTGATTCCATCTTTACCGATAACATGACTGTCATGAAGGAACTGATGAGCCTGGCCATCGGGAAGGGATATACAAATTTCCAGTTCATCGGCAACATCCGCGATGCTGAAAGCTTCTACGAACGCTTCCTTGTCTTCCGCGCGGCACTGGAGGATAAAGGGATTGGACTTAGCCAGATTCCTGCCCTGATCGGGCCTGAGATCGACAAGTTCAGGGAGACCTTTGCCGCTGCAGTTACCGAGCATGGCCTGCCTGATATTTTCATCTGCGCCAACGATACGTACGCGCTGTTCGCGCTTGAAACGCTGGAATACATGGGCATTCCTGTTCCCGCCAATCTGGCCTTCACCGGCTTTGATAACACATATCCTGCACTGCCTCTGCTCGCAACCGTTGATGTCGATAAGGGTCTGCTTGGCATGCGGGCCGTGGACCAGATGCTGTGGAGAATCCTCAATCCCGGTACCAGCTTCGAAAAAATCCTGATTCAGGCAGATTTGATCATCAAAGGCTGACCTCTGAATCGGTTTCCGGCACGCATCAAAACTAAAAAACCTCTCTTTAGCAAAATGGAAGTTTACACTCCATTTCACTAAAAGAGAGGTTTTGTTGTAGACAGACTTCTTATCAGGTCCCGAACCGCTGCCGGTACCCGCATTTGCGGCACAGCTCCTCAACCGCTTCCCTGCGGGAGAAGCCGTAGAACAGATTATTCGCCCGCTCGCCCTCGATAATCTCGGAGAACGGCTGTTCATGCAGGTTGCCGAGGTTGATGACGCCCTCGCCATCCAGACAGCACGGCACCACCGTGCCGTCGACCAGCACCGCTGCCTGGCTGCGCAGCGCATGGCAAAAGCCTTTGCCGTCATCCTCCGGCTCATGCAGGGCCGGCCATCTGAACTCGTGGTCCTGGTTCAGATAGACGCGCGGCGCAATCTTGACGCCGCTGCCGGGAACCACCTTTTCTTCAATCCGGTAATCGAGATCGAAGGCCTCCTCCAGCACCGCTAACGTCTCGCGGTTGCGCATCCGCGTCACGTTGGTCTGATTGTCCTCCGTCAGATTCCACAGCCGGAAGGAGATGATCACGCCCTGTGCCGAGGCTTCGCGGACAAACGAAATAATCTCCCGCAGATAGCCCTCGCGGTTCTCGGAGCCCTCATGCCCGTCGAAGCTGTGCAGGGAGAAGTTCATCTGCCGCAGCGCCGGCTTGCCGATAATCTTCGGGCCGGCTTTGTGGATCAGCGTTCCGTTAGTCGTTATATTGACCTTAAAGCCTTTGGCATGCGCAGCATCCAGCAGCTCGCCGATCTTCGGATGCAGCAGCGGCTCTCCCTTAACATGAAGATAGATATGATTGCTGTGCGGCTTGATCTCATCCAGAATTTTGTTAAAGGTGTCCAGCTTCATGAAGTTTTTCGTCCGCTCCGTCGGCGGGCAAAAGCTGCAGGCCAGGTTGCAGACGCTTGTAATCTCGATGTATACCTTTTTAAATGTCTTCAAGTGCTGCTCCCCATTTCCATCTCACTATAAATCACCCGCATAGCGGAGGCCGATCTGCCGTCTCGCTTCCTCCATAACTTCCGCTACCGCCAGCGAACTTTCATGGCTGTTGATGCTGCTCTCGCGCTGGCCGTTTTTCAGCAGCTCAATAAATTCATGCGCCTCATAATACATCGCCTCGAACACCTGAGGGACTGTAAGCTCCTCAACCGTCCCGTCGCGGTAATGGATTTTGACCTGGTACGGCTGGTTGATTTTATCGATGACCATCGTTCCGTTCTCCCCCTGAATTTCAGCAGGCAGATAGGAATCGGTAATTTTGGAGTGCATAACAATGGCATCCATATCAGGATAGCTCATGACCATGCTCCCTTCGCCATCCACCCCGGAGGACAGCATGTAGCCGGTTGCCTTGACCCCATCCGGCTTACCGAACAGCGTCACCATCGGATACAGACAGTAAATGCCCAGATCCATCAGCGAGCCGTTGGAATATTCCGGGTTGAACGCATTCAGCACAGTCCCCTGCAGGTACGCGTCGTATCTGGATGAGTATTGACAATAGCTGGCGAAATAACGCCGCACTGTGCCAAGCTTATAAAGATTGTCTTTAATTACGGTGAAGTTAGGCATCATCGTCGATTTCATTGCTTCCATCAGCAGCACATCATTGGTACGGGCAGCTTCAATCATAAGCTTCAGCTCTTTGCTGTTGGAAGCGGCCGGCTTCTCACAGAGAACATGCTTGCCGTGATTCATGCAGATGATCGCCTGCTCGGCGTGCATGGAGTTAGGACTGGCTATGTACACAGCGTCCACTTCCGGGCTGGACACCATATCCTCCAGATTCGTATAAATCGCAGCTCCCGCGTATTTGGCGGCAAAAGCCTGGCCTTTTTCCTCTGTACGGGAATAAACCGCAGTCAGAATAAAATCCTCATTTTCCAGTCCAGCCTGAATAAAACGGTCTGTAATCCAGTTGGTGCCAATGACCCCGAAACGAATTGTCATGAGTGATCCCGTCCTTTGTCTTTTTAATCTATAACTGCTATTTTCTCATTCCATGTCAGGGATGTCCACTTTTTGAAGGTTAATTTCCGACAATTTCCGATAGATTTTTCATGTGAAAAAAAGCACCTGTGGAACATCAGTATTTTGCCTGACATTCGTCCCCTAAAAAGCGGCTGTCAGCAGAATACCCATCATTTGCCACCTCTATTCAACCAGACTCTCGGGACCCCCGGACAATAAAAAAGCCCGCTCTTTTTCAAGAACGGACCTTGGGGTATACCTGTTAACTTTTTAGCCGAAAAAATCCTGCAGCTCGCGCACAATCTCCGCCTTGTCATGCTCCACAACCGTCATATGCTGCGGCATATCGAACAATGCGGAAATCTGTGACGGGAACTCCTGCTTAATGCCGGTCAGGGCAATCGCCTCGTCGAACTTCGCCGGATGAGCCGTAGCGAACGTAACGGTAGCCTCATCCGGTCCGCTGAACGCCTCATAAGCGGCAATTCCGCAGGCGGTATGCGGATCAAGCAGATAATCGTGCTCCTGCTGGTATTTGCTGATAATGTCGAGGCACTGCTGATTCTTCACGCCCAGCGCCGCAAAATCGGCCTGCACCTGTGCAAACAGCTCGCCGTCCACCGTAATTTTACCGTCTGCCGCAAGCCCTGCCATATACTCCGACAGCTTCACGGCATCCTCATCCAGCAGGTAATACAGATAACGCTCAAAGTTGCTCGCCACCTGAATATCCATTGAAGGGCTGTAGGTGCTCGTAAAGCCGCCCGGTTTGTATTCGCCTGTCAGGACGAAACGCTCGAGAATGTTGTTTTCGTTGGTGGCGATGATCAGCTTGTTGATTGGCAGGCCCATCTTCTGAGCCAGGAAGCCGGAGAAAATATTACCGAAGTTGCCCGAAGGCACACTGATATTAATCTTCTTGTCACCGCTGTTCTCAATCTGCAGGTAAGCATAGAAGTAATAAACCGTCTGGGCCAGAATGCGCACAAAGTTAATCGAGTTAATTGCACGCAGGTGGTATTTTCCTTTGAAATCCAGGTCGGCGAACAGCTCTTTAATCACCTTCTGGCAGTCATCGAAGTTACCTTCCACAGACAAATTCAGCACATTGCTGTCATTCACGGTGGTCATCTGCAGCTCCTGCACCTTGCTTACTTTGTTATGCGGATGCAAAATACAGATTTTGATGCCTTCTTTGCCGCGTACGCCTTGAATCGCCGCTGCACCGGTATCCCCCGAGGTTGCCCCGAGAATGTGGATAATTTCACCGCGCACCTTCGCAATATAAGAATACAGCTCACCCATAAACTGCAGCGCTACATCCTTGAACGCAAACGTCGGCCCGTGGAACAGCTCCAGCACGTACAGGGAATCATTCACTTTATGGAGAGGCGTCACTTCCGGCGCGCGGAAATTGCCATAGCTGGTGTAGACCATTTCTTTGAGATCATTATAAGGAATTTCATCATTGGTATAGTAGGAGAAAATCTCCAGGAACAGATCCTGGAAGCTGAGCTTGCGCCATTCCTCCAGCTTATCCGCAGAGATCACCGGGATCTGGTCCGGCACCATCAGTCCGCCGTCATCCGCAAGTCCCATCAGAACTGTATCAATAAAGCCTCTAGCTTCCACTTTTCCTCTTGTGCTTATATACTCCATACCTGTCTCATCCTCCTGGGACCCCTCTTTATTTAACCTATATAGAACTACCCTATATATTAACACGTTTAAGCGTTAAAGTCCGTTACTTCTGTGTTAACTTTTGCAAGTAGAAACGGCTTCGTCGTCCTTCAGGGAAGGCGACACCCGTTTCTGCGAGAAATTTCAGACCTGTATAAGTCCCTTGACTTATACTTTCTGATATTTTGAAAAAATGCGGATGCCGCCCCTACTTCTTCTGCAGCTCTTTCCAGACGGTTTTGTTGCTGTATTTTTTCTCTACGCTTACGTCTTCTCCGAACCATTCCGGGGCGTTAAAGCTCTCCGCTTCCTCCAGTGAGTCGAACTCCACCTCAATTACTGTGAGCTGAAGCTGGGTGTAGACGTCAATCTCTACGGTGATGCCGTTCCATACGGCTGTGGTGCGTGTTTTGACCAGGGGAATGGCCTTGACGGCCTCCATCATCTGGTTATACAGGCCTTCCGAGATGTTATATTCAATCTCCTTGCGGCTGATGCCCTTGCCGTCCTTAAACGTATGCGTAAACGTAACCTCGCCTGAATCAAGATCGGTAATCTTGCGCACCCGCAGCTCCTGCCCGTCCTCAATCGCCAGATACGTCTGGTCAATACTGTGCCGTGTAATCACTTTGAGCTCTCCGCCCTCAATCAGCTGCTCCGGATATTCCGGCAGCAGAAACTTGCGTTCAATCTCCATAGACATGCTGTCTCTCTCCTCCATGCGCTGTACGGTATTTTATATTATTTATCATCATAGGGGCAGGCCATACGTTAGTCAATCGGTGGGGGAGAAAGTTGCGTGGGAGGTGGCACTCTCACTTCTCCCGTTACCCACTCCCTCTCCGCTGCCCTTCACTTAACTTATTTCTAATTTCAATCTACCTAAGGTGGATTTTTGTCACTTAATCCAGCCTTTTTTCTCCATTGGAGATCATTAGGTGGAAAAAGGCCATCTATATTTGACCGTATTCCCCTTTTGACGCGGAAACAGTGAAATTAAGTGACGTTTTTCCATTTAGCATCCTCATATTGGGTAGTTAGTCGATAAATAGGTGCCGAATTTCCACTTAGCCCGGTCTGCGCTCCCCTGTAGATCATTGTCCTACACCACACACTCAGGATAACTGCACTTTGTACAACTAAAAATAGCGATTTTCGGCGCTATTCTCAGAATAACTGCACTCTGTGCAACTAAACAGGGCCATTTTAGAGAAAATAGGACTTTTTCGTTTTTTTAAGTGTACAAAGTGCAGCTATTCCGGAAAACAGAGGTTTTCTCCTCCATATAGCTGCAGAAAGTACACTTATTTAGTTTGACGGCGAATGTGCCGGGCAGAATGCGTCGTATTGGTGGATCAGCGTTGGCAGGCCGGCATTAGCGGCTCAGTATCAGTGGCGAGGCATCAGCAACTCAGCATCGAGAGCTCACTATCAGCGCCTCAACTTCAGCTACTCAGCGTCAGGAGCTCACTATTAGCTACTCAACATCAGCTGCTCAGCATTAGTAACTCAGCATCTAAAATTAGCACTGCCAGCCCAGCCACCAACACTCACCATTGCTAATCCACCATTCACACAAATTACGCCAAGTTACTACTTAGCAGCACAGACCCGGCAACGGGCATGGAGCCTCTATCGTGCTATAGTTACTGTATTGCAAAAAGGGGCATCCCATCTGGGACGCCCCTCCTTTATCGCTTCGCCCTAATCAACGGCAGCGCCTTATGCTCACGTTTCACCCAGCGGAGCGGAAGCACGTCTTCCTCACTCCTCACCCAGCGGAACGCCAGCAACTGCCACCTCACACTTCACACAGCGGAAAGCCAGCAGCGGCTCCCTCACGCTTCACCCAGCGGGAACAGCAGCGGCACTACCTTGCCCGCGACAACATCAATCAGCCCGAAGTCCGTAATCTTCAGCGCCGGACTTACCGGCAGCGAATGCGTGCTGATCGACATGATCGGGTTGTAATGGTTGTAGCCCAGCGACTCCATCGCTGTGCGCAGTCCCAGCACGCGCTCCGCCGTCTCGGCGAGCGGCGCCTCGGTCAGGATGCCGCCGACCGGCAGCGCCAGCAGGGCCAGCACTACGCCGTCACAGACGACGCAGAAGCCGCCCTGCTCGGCAATGACCGTATTGGCGGCAAGCGCCATGTCCTCGGCGTTGTGGCCGACGACGAGCAGGTTGTGGTTGTCGTGCGAATACGTCGTGGCAATCGCACCGCGCTTGATCGTGTCGCCGCCGATCAGGCCGTAGGCGCGCCCGCCGGTTTTGCCGTACCGCTCAAAGGTGGCAATCAGGCCGCAGCCGGTGTCCTGCCATTGCAGCAGGCCGTCCTTCACTTCGGCCTCCACATGCTTTTCTTCGGTAAACGTGGACACGTTGTTGACCGTCATCACGCGGGCGCCGTAGCGGCCGTCAGGCAGCTCCGGGCGCACCGCAAAGTCACCGGCGCTAAGCGGCGCGAGCTGCACGCTCCGGTAAAAATGCGCCGGGAAGCGCGGCGCAGGCGCAGGCTGTGCCTGCGGCCGGCTGCGGTCCCAGACCTGCGCGCCCCGCTTGTAAACCGCCTCAATCGTGAAGCTGCTGAGGTCAGACAGCAGCAGGTAGTCGGCGGTTTTGTTCGGCGCGATCACGCCGCGGTCGTCCAGCTTCATCCGCCGGGCCGGGGTGTAGGTGGCCGCATAGACAGCAGCCTCCGGCGCCATGCCCATGGCGATGGCCTTGCGGACGAGATGATCCAGATGGCCGGTCGCTGCCAGCGAGTCGGTCATCACATCATCGGTCACGAAGCAGAAATGCTCGCTGACCGGATGCTGGATCAGGTAGTCAACCACCTCCGGGGTCATCGACTTCTCCTGAATTTCGATGAACATTCCGGCAGCAATCCGCGCGGTCAGGCCCTCAATGCTCTGATGGGTGTGATCCGAATCAATCCCGGCAAAGATCAGCTGATGCAGATCAAGGTCGAGCAGCTTCGGCGTATGCCCCTCGATAACCAGACCGGGATACTTGCTGCGGACGTGCTGGAGAATCTGGTTGCTTTTACAATCAGGATCACGGATCACATCGACGAAATTCATGACCTCGCCGAGGCAGATCATCTGCTCCGTCTCCATCAGCTCATCGATATCGGCAATCTCAATCGAGCCGCCCGTCGTTTCCAGCGGCGTTGCCGGCACCGAGCTTGGAATCGCATAGAACATATCCACCAGGCAGTCCTCGCTGGCCCGGATCATCTCATGCACACCTTCAACGCCGAACACATTGGCCATCTCATGCGGCTCGGGAACAATCGTCGTTACGCCATGCTGTAGAATACCGTAGGAGAACGTCTCCGGTGTAATCATCGTGCTCTCAATATGCAGGTGGATATCAATCAGCCCGGGCACCAGATACTGCCCCTTAGCATCAATTGTCTCCGCAGCCTCGAACGTTTCCGCACCAAGCTGGCCGACATAGAGAAAACGCCCGTCTTTTACCGCAACATTCGCCGTCTCGAACCGTTTATAGTAACTGTTGTACACTTTAGCGTTCAGTATAAGTTGATCTGTAATCATCATGTCTGCTCCTTATGAAGCGCTACTGCACCAGCACCAGCTTCTCTTTTGGAAAATAAACCGTAACCTGCTGTCCCTGCACAAATGGCTGCTCCATCTCCTGATTCACCGTGAATACACCCAGCTCCGTCTCCACCTGATACTGGTAGCTGCGTCCAAGATAAGTACTGATCTGCACCGTTCCCGGCAAAATGTTACTGGCCGTGCCCGGCTCCGGGCTGGCTGCAAACAGCTGCAGATCATCAGGACGAATCGCCCCGAGCAATCCCGTGTTACCGAGTCCCTCCGGCCGTTTGGCCGCCTGGAACTTCAGCTCTCCTCTGCTAAGCTCAATATCTGAACCCGTATCATTCCGTCCGTCAAAAGCGATAAAGTTCCCGAACCCGATAAACCGGGCCACGAACTCGCTCGCCGGATATTTGAAGATGGCTGACGGCTTGTCGAGCTGCTCGATTTTGCCATTGTTCATGACCGCCACCTGATCGGAGATCGAGAAGCATTCCTCCTGGTCATGCGAGACATAGACGGTCGTGATCCCCAGCTCCTGCTGGATGCGGCGGATTTCCACACGCATGTTCACCCGCAGGTTAGCGTCAAGGTTACTCAGCGGTTCGTCGAACAGCAGCAGATCCGGCTCAATGACGAGCGCCCGGGCAATCGCTACCCGCTGGCGCTGTCCGCCGGACAGGGCTGCGGGAAGTCTTTTCTCAAAGCCGCCCAGACTGACAATCTCCAGCATCCGGGTTACCCGCTTCTTCACTTCCGCCTCCTTCAGCTTGCGCAGCCGCAGGCCGAACGCCACGTTATCAAAGACCGACAGATGCGGGAACAGCGCATAGCTCTGGAACACGAAGCCGAAATTACGCTTTTCGACCGGAACCTTGGTGTAGTCCTTACCGCCGAACATGAAAGCTCCCGCTTCCGCATTCAGAAACCCGGCGATCAGGCGCAGGGTCGTTGTTTTGCCGCAGCCGCTCGGGCCGAGCAGGGAAAGCAGTTGCCCTTTTGCCAGCGACAGATTGAAATCCTCCAGTATCAGACGGTTGTCATAAGCAACCGATACCTGCTCAAGACTTAAAAGTGACATTGCGTTATGCCTCCGTTATCCTTTAATTGGCTATCTTTTGGTAAAATAAGCGAATCCCATCAGCCGCTCGATGACGAACATCAGCGCCGCCGTCAGCACCATCAGAATGACGGAGATCGCGGCAATTGTAGGATCGAAGTAATTTTGCACATAGGTCAGCATTTGAATCGGCAGGGTACTGATCCCCGGACCGGTCATGAAGACGGAAATATCCACGTTGTTGAACGACTCCAGAAAAGCGATCAGAATCGCCGCCAGAATCCCGGAACGGATGTTGGGCAGTACGATTTTGAAGAAGGTATAGATTCTTGAAGCACCAAGACTCTGCGCCGCCTCCTCCACCGCAAAATCGAAATTCTCCAGACTTGAAGCAATAACCCGGATAATAAACGGCAGCATAATCACGGTATGTCCAATCAGCAGCCCGGCGTAAATCGGCAGGCCATATACCACAATCAGGTAGCGCAGCAGCGTGAAGCCCAGCACGATCCCGGGAATCAGCACCGGCGACAGGAAAATCGCATTCAGCGTATCCCGCCCGCAGAACCGGTAACGACTCAGCGCATAGGCCGCAGGCACACCCAGCAGCAGCGCCAGCAGATTGCCGAGCAGCGAGATGATAATGGAGGTTTTGAAGGTGTCCATAAAGGCGCTGACCTCAAAAATATTCCGGTACCATTTCAGCGAAAAGCCCTCAGGGGGGAATTTCAGGACCGTGCCCGGCTCAAAGGAAGTAATCGAGATGATTACGAGCGGACCCAGCAAAAATATAAAGACCAGCAGCGTGTACAAGGACAGCGCGCGGTTACCTTCCTTCATGTTCTCACCCCTTCGGATTCAAGCGGTTGGCCCAGGCATTCATCAGCCCGACCACCACAAATGTAATGACAATCATAATGACCGCGATGACCGAGGCCGCCTGCCAGTCATTCAGCGTCATGGCGTTCTGGTACAGAAAGGTAGATACCACCCGTTCCTTACCGCCGAGCAGCGCAGGCGTTGTATACGCCGTAAGGCTGCCGACAAAGACGAGAATGCCGCCGATAATCAGGCCCGGCACCGTCAGCGGGAAGGTGATTTTGCGGAACGCGGCAAACGGGGAAGCCCCCAGACTGCGCGCCGCCCGCACCAGCTCGTGATCCAGATTCTCCATAACCCCGAGCAGGGTGATAATGATCAGCGGCAGGAACAGATGTATAAGCCCGATCATCATCGCTGTCGGTGTATAGAGGATATCGAGCGGTTTCTCGATCAGTCCGATGTTGACCAGGAAGGAGTTGATCAGCCCTTTTTTGCCGAGGATAATCATCCAGCTAAAGGACCGTACAACAGGGCTCGTCAGCAGCGGAAAAATCGACAGTGCCAGCAGAATGCTCTTTTTGCGGGCGCTTGCCCGGGAGATATAATAAGCCGCCGGATAGCCGAGCAGCATGCAGACCAGCGTCGTCACCACACTCACCCGGAGCGTAGTCAGCAGGATGCGGTTAAAGTACCCGTCCCGGAAAAAATGCAGATACCCTTCGAGCGTCAGCTTCCCGTCCTGCACAAACGTGGAGGCAATGGTCAGCGTAATCGGGACCAGCATGAAGGCCGCCAGGAATAACAGGCCCGGCAGCAGCAGGTACAGTGCTTTTTTGTTCATTCTAATGACTCCCGTCCTTCTTCTGCTATTGGTTCAGGCTGTTAAAGCTATTGCTGTTCAAGCTGTTAATGAAGCACTCCAGAAAAGCGGGCGCATCCACCTCCAGGCAGACACCGGCATTCACCGGTTTGCCCAATCGGTTCTGAAAATCGCAGACGGTCTGCCCGTCGCACAGGTCACTTCTTGTCTCAACATCCACATAATAATCGTGCACAGTAACGAACGAGCGGTTCAGTGCCACACCTACCGCCAGCGGATCATGCAGCGCACAGGCCTGCACACCATTCCGTTCCCAATATCGCGTGCGGTAATCCGCCGTACTCTTCTCCACATAATCGCGGATGACCGGATTCTGCAGCCTCGCTATATCGTCTGCGCTCAGCAGCGCCTTGCGGGTTACGTCCAGTCCGACCAGCGTCAGCCGGGGGAACCCGGCCGCAAGCACCAGCTTGGCCGCCTCCGGATCGACATATATGTTGTATTCCGCCGTGGGCGTAATATTGCCGAAGCCCTGCACCACGCCGCCCATCACAATGACCTCGGCGGCATGCTGCGTAAGCTCCGGGCATTTATGCAGCGCACGCGCCAGGTTGGTCAGCGGCGCGGTCATAATCAGCGTGACCTCACCGGGCTGCGCCAGCACCTGGCGGATGATGAAATCCTCCGCCCGCTCTGCTTCCGCCTGCTTCGTTACGGCCATATCGGCAAGTGCCCCGCCGATTCCGTCCGAGCCGTGTACACGGTGCTCGAACACGCTATCCCGGACCAACGGCTGGTCCGCCCCGCGGAAGACCGGAATCTGCCCGGACACGCCGAGCAGCTCCAGAATTTTGCAGGTATTCAGGGTCGCCTGGTTCAGCGAGACATTGCCGCTGACCGTGGTAATCCCGAGAATATCGAGTTCTCCGCTTGTGACGGCCAGCATAATGGCCAGCGCATCGTCCACTCCTGTATCTACATCCAGAATGATTTTTTTACGCGCTGTCATCCTTAGCCGCCGATCTCACGGTTGAAACGGTCAGTCCACTCAGTGATGTGCTGGTTCACAAACGACATGTCCAGCTTGCGCAGCTGTCCGATAACATCTGCACCGTAAGTCACGCCTACCGCTTCTTCCGGTGTCAGCATGACGTTCATGTTAACCGGAGAATCCACTTTTGCTTTGGCGGATGCCGCCTGTACTTCATCGCTCAGCTGCCAGTTGATGAATTCTTCAGCCAGCTCTTTATTGTCACTGCCTTTAACTACGTTAACGGTGTTCATTACGGCATACGCGCCTTCAGATGGTGCCACGAATTTGGCATCCGGCACAGCAGCCTGCAGATCCTTAAAGTACATTTCCATGATCGGGCCGCCGGCGATTTCCTCCTGGCCGAACATGTTTACATACTCCGAGGTCTGACCGTAGTATTTCACAACATTGCTGTCCAGCTCTTTCAGCTTCGTGAACGCTGTATCTTCGTTGAAGTCCGCGTTGCCAGCTGCAAGAGATGCCGCATCAACGATCATCGGGCCTGCTGTAGCGGTAATCGCTGGCATCGCCAGGTTTTTATCAAACTTGGTCCACAAATCGCTCCATGCGGTTACTTCACCTGAAGTCAGAGCAGGGTTGTAGGCAATGCCCAGACGTCCGATCGTGTACGCGGGACCGTATTCTGCACCAAGCGGTGCTTTTGCAATATCATAGATATTCTGGATATTCGGAATGTTTTTGCTGTCGATCATTTCGAACAAACCTTCATTAATCGCCTGCTGCGCGTAATAGTCGGACAGGTAGACCACATCGACATCAGAGCTGCCTTGACGGATTTTGTTCAGGCGCTCGGCGTTGTTGCCGATTTCCACGACAATTTTGACATTATGCTCTTTCTCAAAAGGCGCATATACCGCTTCCTTGAAGAAATCCTCCGAGAAGCCCCAAGTGGAAATGACCAGTTCTGCCGGCTCTCCGGACGCTGTATTTCCTGTTGCTGCATTGTCAGTACCTGTGTTGTTCGTTGCCGCATTGTTGGAACCGCAAGCCGCCAGCATTGAAGTCAGGGCCAGGGCAAGGCCGGTAGTCATGATCTTTTTCATTAGTAAAAAACCTCCTGAGAATATAGTTGTAATCTATTTTTCCATAAAAAAAAGAAAGCATTCTTGTAGGAACAAGAACACTTTCCTTTGTGTAAACAAAGTTAAGAGCTACCCGTTATAGAAGGACGGTCTTCGCTTAAGATAGATCAAAAGCAAAAATCCGCGGATATTAAGATGAAGCTGTCATTCCCCGGCCAGTATCATATTCGTAAAAGCCCACTGGGTCGGTGCATCGTAATCTCTGAGCAGAACCTCAATCGTTAAGCCCATCTCTTCTTCAAGCCGTTCTTTAAATCTTTTCTTAAACAGCAGCGACATCCGGAAGTCCACTTCCTGCTTAAGCTCCGGCGCCTCCCCTTCCAGGGCGGTCGACCGTGGAGATCTGCGGTGCTTGGCGTGAAAGGTAATGACCCGCTGATCGACAGATACGCGGAGCAAGGTCGTCCCGAAACCAAACAATTCCTTGGAGATCTCATTGTAGATCTGGCACATCTTCTTCTTCTGCTCGCTGTTCTCCAGTTCTGCCATGGAACCACCTTTGAAAACCAGAATATCGTACAATCACATCGAGATTAATTGCTATTATACATAGTTAATGTGTTTTCGGCAACAAAAAATCTAAAACTGACATGAAAAGCACGCTAAACCCGAACGTTGAACGTTAAGTGAACGGGGAATGATAAGGAAATAGCAGGGGTATACCTGGTGAAAACAGCCCTTTAACCGTTTGGTTCCGTGTTTGGGGGGGCTGAGTGTAAGGTCTGAGCATATGGCGGCGGGCACTGAATGTGAGGCTATGAGCATATGGCGGCAGGTGCTGAATCTGAGGCCATGAATCTATGGCGGCTGGTGCGTGTGTGAGGTCGTAAGCATATGAAGGCAAGTGCTGAGACCGCGTGCGCAGCAATCAAGGGCGGGCCGGCGGCGCAGGGATCAAGGGCATTTTTGCCCTTGATTCCGCCATTTCAGCCGGCGGCGCAGGGATCAAGGGCATTTTTGCCCTTGATTCCGCCGTTTCGCCCGGCGGCGCAGGGATCAAGGGCATTTTTGCCCTTGATTCCGCCGTTTCGCCCGGCGGCGCTGGAATCAGAGGCATTTTTGCCCTTGATTCCGCCGTTTCGGCCGGCGGCGCAGGAATCAGAGGCATTTTCGCCCTTGATTCCGCTGTTTCACCCGGCGGCGCTGGAATCAGAGGCGTTTTTGCCTTTGATTCCGCTGTTTCGCCCGGCGGCGCTGGAATCAGAGGCATTTTTACCTCTCATTCTTTTATTCTTCCCAAGTAAATTTAAAAAAGCCAGGTTTCCCTGGCTTACTCAAAGCTATGCATTTAATTAATTATGTTGTTTAATCAACCTCATTAATCCTGCGCCTTCAAATGGAAGCAGCCGCTCACATAATCGCGCTGGATGTCCGGCAGCGCCAGTCCGGCCTGCATCAGCCGGTCACCGCCAAAGACTTCACCGCTATCCAGCACTGTGTAGTCAAGATCCGGATTCAAACCGCGGACCTTCAGCGTCCGGCGTGCCGGGTACGGCACAGCCATTACACGGAAGTAGTATACAAGCGCCTCCCGTTGATCATCGGAAACAAACATCCACGCCGTTTCGTTACCCTCGAACGGACTCTGCAGGCGGTACAGGTTGCCCTGCTGTACGAGGCTGCGGATTTCTTTATAATTCGCTACCTGCTGCTTCACTAGTTCCTTTTCTTCTTCTGTGAACTTGGTCAGGTCAAGCTCGTAGCCAAAGTTACCGGACATTGCGACATCCCCGCGGAACGACAGCGGTGTAACCCGGCCGACCTGGTGGTTCGGCACTGCCGAGACATGCGCCCCCATCGCACTTATTGGATAGACCAAACTGGTGCCGTACTGGATCTTCAGGCGTTCAGCCGCATCCGTATCATCACTGGTCCAGGTCTGTGGCATGTAATAGAGCATACCCGGGTCAAACCGGCCGCCGCCGCTGGAGCAGCTCTCGAACAGAATATGCGGGAAATCACCTGTCAGGCGGTCGATCAGCTCATACAATCCAAGCACATAGCGGTGGGCCGTTTCGGCCTGGCGCTCAGCCGGCAGTTCAGCCGAGCCGATCTCCGTCAGGTTACGGTTCATGTCCCATTTCACATAGGCGATAGGTACGCTGGAGAAAATTTTGCTAAGCGCATTATAAACGTAATCCCGTACCTCCGCACGCGTCAGATCAAGCACCAGCTGCCAGCGTGCTTCAGTCCGCCGGCGTCCTGGCACATGGAGACACCAGTCCGGATGCGCGCGGTACAGATCGCTGTCCGGCGAGATCATCTCCGGCTCGACCCACAGGCCGAATTGCATTCCCAAGTCATTGACCCGCTTTGCCACATCTGCCAGTCCACCCGGCAGCTTGCGCAGATCCTCGGTCCAATCGCCGAGTGAGGAGTTGTCGGCATCGCGTTTACCGAACCAGCCGTCATCGAGCACAAACAGCTCGATGCCCAGCTTGGAACCTTCGGCAGCAATATCCACCAGCTTGTCGGCATTAAAATTGAAGTAGGTTGCTTCCCAGTTATTCACGAGAATCGGACGCTCTTTATCACGGAAGGTTCCCCTTACCAGACGTGTGCGGTACAGGCGGTGATAAGTCCGTGACATGCCGCCGAGGCCTTCAGCCGAGTAAACCATCACTGCTTCCGGGGTCTGGAAGCTCTCTCCCGGTGCCAGCCGCCAGGAAAAATCAAACGGGTTCAGCCCGATACCCAGCCGGGTATGACTGAACGCGTCCACTTCGGCTTCAATGGCGAAGCCGCCGCTATAGACCAGGGAGAAGCCATATACTTCTCCCTGATGCTCGTCGGTTCCCGGCTTCGCCAGCGCAGCAAACGGATTGTGCTGATGGCTGCTCATACCACGGCGGGACTGCAGTGCCGTCGTGCCCTGCTCCAGCCGTCTGCGGGTGAGATTTCCTTCCCGCGACCAGCCGCCGGACAGATAGATCAGGTCAAACTGGCCGTCTTCCGGGAAATCGACGGAAGCGCTCAGCGCACGGAGCAGGTCCAGCGGAGCCTGCCCGTCATTGACCAGCTCTACCGAGCGGGCAATGACATCTGTGTCGCGGTATACCGTGTACCGCAAGATTACATTTAGCGCTGTGTAATCATCACGCAGCGTAATTTCCAGTGTATCCGCTTCTTCCGGCGACTCTACATACACGGATGGAAGTCCGGCAAGCTGCGGCTTGCCTGCCAGCACCCGGTATCCGGTGTACTGCAGCTCTGTGATCCGCGTGCCATCCTCCAGCTTGACCTGGTAAGCCGGCACCCGGTAATCTCCGGTGCCGTACTGCGGGTATTCCTGCGGAAGCCGGTCAAGGGCAGTACCCACGCCCAGATGCGGCAGTCCGTCCAGATTGCCGTCATGACGCAGCTTTTTGCCCCAATATACGTGCACAGGATAGTTGTTATAAAGACCGATAATATAGCTCATATCCTTGCTCTGCAAATGAAATATTCCTTTGTCTTCCTGTACCCAAATGGCCATTTTCCGGCTCCTTCTCCCTAATAGTTAGGTATGTTTTATCTCACTCCGCCAGTTTGTCCACGCCGGGTGAATTTAGTGGGATTTTTCCCTCTAATTCAGCCCTGGCAGCACCCTTCAGTCGCATTTAGTGGGATTTTTCCCTTTAATTCAGCTCTGGCAGCACCCTTCAGCCGCATTTAGTGGGATTTTTCCCTCTAATTCAGCTCTGGCGGCACCCTTCAGCCGCATTTAGTGGGATTTTTCCATCTAATTCAGCCTTGGCAGCACCCTTCAGCCGCATCTAGTGGGATTTTTCCCTCTAATTCAGCTCTGGCAGCTCCCTTCAGCCGCATTTAGTGGGATTTTTCCCTCTAATTCAGCCTTGGCAGCACCCTTCAGCCGCATTTAGTGGGATTTTTCCCTCTAATTCAGCCCTGGCGGCACCCTTCAGTCGCATTTAGTGGGATTTTTCCCTCTAATTCAGCCTTGGCAGCACCCTTCAGCCGCATTTAGTGGATTTTCCCCTCTATTCACTTCTCTGCGCAAGAAGGTTTGAACCTTGCGCATCATCACGGATAAGCCGCCCGCTCGCCTTACTTCACATAATCCGCCATAGAGCGGATTTCGAGTCCTTGCGGGGCAGCCGGAACAAAGTCCGGTGCACCAGCACCTGCTTTATCCTGTGCTTTCACTCTACTCGCCGCCCCGGCGGCTCTTCCGGTTTCCACTCCCGCTCCAGCCCCGCGCCGCTGTGAGAACTGCACAGTCTTCACCTCGCCCGGAAGCAGGTCAAAATAGTTATCCGAGAAGATACCTTCCTGCTCCGCTGTCAGGTATACGCCTCTGGCCAGCACGTCAGTGCTGACGGTGAAGCTTAAGCCGCCGCTGCCCGGCACCTCAGCCAGTGTAAGAACCGGCTGGTCCAGCTTCAGCTCCTTAGCCGCTGCAAAGTAATGCTCCTTACGCTCAAGCAGCGAACCATCCGCAGCCTCCAGAGCAGCTACCAGCACGACTTGTTCCGCAGCATAGCCCCCAAGCAGCTCCGCCACCGGCACCGAGAACACAACCGCCGACGAATCAGCTTCAAGCTGCACAGGCTGCTTCCATTCCTTCAGCACCGCTCCGCTGAAGTCATGCAGCCGCACCGCCAGCTCCCCGCTGAGCGCTTCCCGCAGATCGGAAACCGCATAAACCTGCACCTTCTCCCCGTCAGTTACCTCCACAGAAAGGAGAACATCCTTGAAGCTCCGGCGCGCGGTATACTGCAGCGCCTTCCAGCGGCCGTAGTAATCCATGCCCGCCCAGGAAGCTACCGGCCAGCAGTCGTTCATCTGCCAGTACAGCGTTCCCATGCAATACGGCTTGTTCCGGCGGTGGCTCTCAATCGCCATCCGCATCGCCTCTGCCTGAAGAATCTGGCTCATGTACAGGAATGACTTAAAGTCCTTTGCCTCTGGCAGATAGATATCCATATATTCCTTGATAATTTGATTACCGCGGCCGTTTTTCTGGTGAGCCAGCATCACTTCCGATTCCAGCTCCATGTCCTTCTCTTCCGCGTAGGTCAGCACCGATTTCAGCTCGGGGAAGGACTGGAAGCCGTATTCACTCATGAAGCGGCCGACTTTAACGTTGTAGTTCTCGAACGGCTCGATCCCGTGCCATACGCCCCAATAATGAATATCCCCGTCTCCCGCGATGCGCACAGCGTGCTGATCGATATCATTGGTAAGCTCACGCAGTGGAGACGACGGCCAGTAATCAATCCCCGGATGATTCGCTGCTACCGCTTCCGGCAGAATCCGGTGGAAGATTTCCTCATAAGCAGCCCACAGCGTCTCCCGGATCTCAGCACTCAGCTTCTCTTTCCAGCCCCAGCCCATGTTTTCTTCAAACTGTGCCCAGGCGGAGTCAATCTCATTGTTACCGCACCACAGCGCGATAGATGGATGATTGCGCAGCCGCTTCACATTGTACTCTGCTTCCTTTTGCACATTTGCCAGGAATGCCCCGTCTCCCGGATACATGCTGCAGGCAAACATAAAGTCCTGCCACACCAGCAAGCCGTACTCATCACACAGACGGTAAAATACTTCCTCTTCATAAAAGCCGCCGCCCCATACACGCAGCATGTTCATATTCGACTCTGCCGCTGATGCGATCTCATGCCGGTAGCGTTCTTCCGTTACTTCTGTAATAAAGCTGTCATTCGGTATATGGTTGGCACCCTTTGCAAACACCGGCACACCGTTCAGCTCGAATTTGAATGAGGCGCCTTTTGCATCCGGTTTGCGGATCAGCTTGATTTCCCGCAGACCTGTCTTCACCTCAGCTTCAGCCAGCACAGCCCCGTTCTCCAGCAGCCCCGCCCGGAACAGGGTTAACTCCGGCGCTCCCAGCCCGTTACACCACCACAGGCGAGGCTGATCCATTACCAGCTCCAGCTCCACTGTGCCCATACCCGGCTCCAATGTAACTGCCCGAGTCCACTCCTGCCCCTCCGCAGTAATCCGCAGCGTCCCTTCCCACGCCTCCGGTGCATCCACTTCCACAATTGCCGTCAGACGCGCCTCTTCCTTCTTAATAACATCCTGACGGATGTACAAATCCTTAATTGCCGCAGCATTCCGTCCGGTAAGCACGGCTTCACGCCAGATCCCGCTGGTCAGAAAACGCGGGCCCCAGTCCCATCCATAATGATAGGGTGCTTTGCGCGCAAAAACGCTGATCCGTTTCTCCCCGAGACCACCCAGCTCGGACTGGTCGTTCGGGGCAGGCAGGTCATAGCCCAGCTGTTCGAGCTTCGGCAGATCCTCTTTTACGGCAGAACGGAATCTCACCACAATCTCATTTGCACCTGTCCGCAGCAGATCCTTGACATCCATCGTCCACGCCAGGAACATATTATCCGCCGAAAGCGCATGCACATTATTCACATAAACATCGGCATATGTATCCAGTCCGGCAAAATTCAGCTCCGTAACCGCCAGGCTCTGCCAATCCTCATCCAGCTGCAGCGTGGTTCTGTACTCCCAATCCTTCTTATCAATCCATTGCAGACCGTGCTCGTTCGTTCCATAAAAAGGCTGATCAATCAGCCCGTTACGCAGCAAATCCGTATGCACCGTACCCGGCACCACTGCCGGAAGCCACGCCTCATCTCCAACGGCCCTGAATTCCCAATTGTCCAAAACATGCTGTTTGTGTGTCATGAGTCCTCCTAAAAGTTTTGTGAGCCTATGCTCCATTGATTTTGCTTCGTACAAAACTCGCTTCGGAAGCATACGCTTAAGTTTTGTGAGCCTATGCTCCATTGATTTTGCTTCGTACAAAACTCGCTTCGGAAGCATACGCTTAAGTTTTGTGAGCGTATACTTCCTGATCTGCTTCGTACAAAACTCGCTTCGGAAGCATAGGCAAAAGTTTTGCCAGCATACACTGAAGTTTTGTTAGCCTTTATATACCTGCTTTTTCTAATACCATCCGATAACCATTGTATTTTGTTATTATATTGTTAGCAACAATCTAATTATAATCCCAGAAAGAAAACAAATAAAGACAATAAATAATAATTCAATACATTTATCCAGCGGATGAATCGCGCTATAATATCAATGTAAACGCTAACAATAAACGAAAAGGGGACAACGCAATGAGAAATAAGTTATTTTCGTTATCTTTTGTTATCATTATGGCTCTATCTCTATCCTTAACTGGCTGTGGTTCAAACAACAATAACAACACAGCCACCGCCACAGACGAACCTGCAGCAACCGCTGCTCCTGCTAACACCGGCGGAGATACAGCGGCAACCACTGAACCGGCAGCCCCAAGCGGCGCGGACATCAGCGGCAAAATCACCTTCCTCACCAACAGAACCGACATGATCGGCAAAGAGTATGACGAATATGTTAAGCGCTTTAATGAAAAGTATCCGAATATCAAGGTTGAATTCGAAGCCTCCCAGACCGACTACAACCAGCAGGCAAAAGTCAGAATGGCCAGCGGCGAGCTTCCTGACGTAATGTTCATCCCTACCATTCCTAACTCCGATCTGCCTAAATATTTTGCTTCACTCGACGACCTCGGTCTGACCGACCAGATTACCTTTAAAGATTTCAAATCCTATGAAGGCCAGCTGTACGGCATCACCACCGGTAACTCCACCACCGGGATTGTCTATAACAAGAAAGCCTTTGCCGATGCCGGCATCACTGAAATTCCTAAGACCTGGGACGAATTCCTCGCTGCCTGTGAAAAGCTGAAGGCTGCCGGCGTTGTGCCGCTCGCTTCCAACTTTAAAGACAAATGGCCGCTGAACGACTGGGTGTACTCCGTTCCCCGGATTATCGACGGCGACCCTAATTTCCCGAACGAGAAGCTGACTTCCGATACTCCTTTTACCATGGACAACGGCTACGGCAAATCGCTGAGCCTGCTTAGAGAGCTGAATGAGAAGGGCTATCTGGAAAAAGACATCAACTCCACCAACTGGGAACAATCGAAGAAAGACATTGCATCCGGCAAATTCGCCATGTACTACCTGGGCAACTGGGTCATCAACCAGGTTATCGGCGCAGGCACAACTTCCGACAATGTAGGCTTTTTCCCGCTCCCTTATGACAACTCGGGCACAATTACGGCTCCCCTGAGCCCTGACTTCTTCTACGCAGTAGCCAAAAACAGCAAAAATGTTGACGCTGCTAAAGCTTTTGTTAAATGGATGATTGAAGAATCCGGTTATGAGGATTTTGCCGGCTTCATCTCTCCGCTCAAGGGCAAAGAATCCAACCTGACTCAGCTGAAAGAATTCCAGGCTACCGGTGTAGTCCTGCAGGAAGGTACTGTGGATGACGCACAGGTTACTGAAATCACCAACAAAGCCCAGCTCGACCTGCCGGCTATGGCTCAGGAATTCGTCCTGGCTAAAGATCCGCAAACTGTCTTCGACAAATGGAATAAAGCATGGGCCAAAGCCAAAAAAGACCTCGGCTATTGATCCTGTAGACACGCTGCAGCTTAGCTCCGCATAAACTCCGGCGCAAAATGGATTATGCCTTCTCTGGATAATCCATTTTGTCGTCATGCCAAAGAAACGCTTTTACGGAAAGAAGGTTGAAGACATGTTCGGCACATTATCCTATAACAAACAAAAGTTAATTATCATCATTTCCTTTCTGACCATTCCGCTGCTGCTGCTGGCAACGTTCACCTACTACCCTGCCCTTAAGCTCATCTATTACAGCTTCACCAACTGGGACGGCTACAGCCCGGAGAAACCTTGGGTCGGCCTGGACAATTACCGCGAGGTGTTCGGCAATCCGGATATTTTCAAGGTGTTCACACATAACTTTGCCTACTTCGTCATGGGGATTGTCCAGAACATCGTCGCCATCTACTTCGCTGTCGTACTGAGCAGTAAGCTGCGCGGCAAAAACGCCTTCCGCATTATGCTCTTCCTGCCTTATATTATGAACGGTGTCGCGGTGGCTTTTATGTTCGGTTATGTTTTTGACACCACCAACGGCTCCCTGAACCTGTTCCTGAACAGCATCGGGCTTACCGGACTCGGCCAGACCAGCTGGCTCGGTACCGAAGGGCTGGTTAACTACTCGCTCGCTTCGACCGGCTTCTGGCGGTTCATGGGCTATAACATGGTAATCTATATCGCTTCTTTGCAGGCTATTCCAAAGGATATCTATGAAGCGGCCAAAATAGACGGTGCAGGCTCCTTCCAGACATTATGGAGAATCACCCTGCCTAACATGAAGCCGGTCATTCAGCTCAACCTGTTCCTGACTGTTACCGGCGCGCTCGAAGTATTCGATCTGCCGTTCGTGCTGACCAAAGGCGGCCCGGCCGGCGCCAGTGAGACTTATGTGCAGAAGGTCGTCGATACGGCATTCGCTTTTAATAACTATGGCCTGGCCTCGGCCATGAGCATTATCCTGCTCTTCTTTGTTGTCATTGTGCTGCTGGTGCAGCAGTTAGTACTTAGCCGGGGAGGAGACAAATAACATGACCCACAGCAAATTCCGCACTGTTGATTTTCTCAAATACGTTTCGCTCCTGATCGGGGTGTTTGTCGTCCTTTTCCCGCCTTACGTGGTTATCGTCAATGCCTTCAAATCTACGGATGAATTCAACACCAGCAGCTCTATGGCTCTCCCGAAAAGCTTCCTGAACTTTGACAACTTTATCGCCGTGTTCCAGCGCGGAGGTCTGCTCAGCGGCTTCGGCAACGTGCTGGTGATCATCATAATTACATTGACCCTGAACATTCTGTTTGGCACAATGGTGGCATACGTGCTGGGCCGCTTCAATTTTAAACTGAAACCGCTTGTATTCGGAGCTTACCTGGTCGCTACCATCATTCCGAGCATCACCACCCAGGTCGCCACCTTCGGTATTATCAAAAGCCTGGGGCTCTATAACACACTCGGCGCTCCCATTGTGCTCTACATCGGTGCTGACGTGATCCAGATCATTCTGTATCTGCAGTTTATCCGCAATATTCCGTTTGATCTCGACGAGAGTGCCATGGTGGAAGGGGCTTCCCTGTTCAAAATCTACCGTTCGATCATCTTCCCGCTCCTTACCCCGGCAACCGCTACGCTGGTGATCCTGAAGACGATCAGCATTTACAATGACATGTACATCCCTTACCTTTATATGCCCAAACAAAGCCTTGGCGTGGTGACCACGATCCTGATGCGGTTCCAGGGGGTCAACTCGGGCGAATGGAATCTGATCTGTGCGGCGATTTTGCTGATTTTGCTGCCGACGGTCATTCTGTACTTCTTCCTGCAGCGTTATATTTTTGAAGGAGTTACCAGCGGCGCGGTAAAATAGGGGTGTACGGAAAGGAACAACTTAGTGGTTTCCTATATCCTGAGCATTCCGCGCAGACTCTGGCTGTTCCTGGCCAACCTGCCCATGGAGCGCAAGCTGATTGTCGTATTCGTCTTTGTGCTCTCCCTGCCGATCACCTATGTCAGCTACCTGTCCTCGCGCTCTACCTTCAATTCGGTGCTGCAGAGCTCCACGAAGAGTGCCGGGCAGATGGCGGGCAATGCCTCGGATACCATCGACAGATATATCGCCGACCTGAAAAGATACACCGCATTGCCGCTATACAACACTGATGTACAATCCTATCTGGAGCAGCAGAACGCCGACTGGGAAAAGAACACCGGCATGTCGATGTTCCTGAGCTATTTGATCCATACCAAAGAAGAGATGACTGCCGTATACTTAGTGGATAAATACGGTTACGTGTTCTATGACCGGTCTCCCGGGATTAATGAGCTGTTCCCGGCAGAACGGATAACGCAGTGGCGGGATCTGACGGAAGAGGCCGGGGTAGCTCCCGTTGTGCAGGGCCGGCACACCATCCGGGTGAACGCCACTCAGCACCGCGAGGTGTTCAGCGTGATGCGGACAGTCTCTTCCGTCAGCATGCTGAAGCCGATCGGGATGATCGTATTCGACATCGACATCAAGCTGTTCAAAGGCATCGCCGATCCTGTAAACGCCGTCACCCAAGGTAATACGATCATAGCGGATGAGCATGGCGGGCTGGTTTATGGCGGTGAGGCTAAAGATTCGCAGGGCGTGGATACCGATAAACAAGATAACGCTCTGGCTCTGCTGCTGCAGCAGACGACGGGCCCTGAAGGACATTTTCAGATCAGGCTGGAAGATCAGGACTATCTGGCCGTATACACCGTATCGCAGAAAACCGGCTGGACGACAATGGTTACAATCCCGCTGGAACGTATCCTTACCCCGGTGCAGAAAACCCGCAACACGCTGATTTTGACAACACTGGCGATTGTCGCCATTGCTTTGGTGGTAGCCACCTTTATGTCCTATGCGCTGACCAAGCCGCTCAAATCACTGGTCCGGCTGATGAAGCAGGTGCAGCACGGCAATCTGGATGTGTGGCTCTCCCCCAAATATAATGATGAGATTGGAATGATCGGCAGCCACTTCAACCGGATGATCATCCGGGTCAAGGACCTGCTCCAGGAAGTGGCGCTGACCGAAAAACGCAAGCAGAAGGCCGATATGCGGGCTTTGCAGAACCAAATCAACCCGCATTTCATTTACAATACGCTGGAATCCATCCGTATGCTGGCGGAGGGCAGTGATGATCCGCGTGTAGCGGAGCTGACCTACCTGCTTGGGCTGCAGATGCGCTACGGCATTGTCCGCAGCGAGGAAATGGTAACAATCCGCCATGAGCTGGATCATGTGCGCAACTATCTCAACCTGCTGCAGATCCGCTTCCCGGATAAATTCAGGCTGGATATTAATGTGCCTGAACAATTCCTCCCGCTGCCGGTACTTAAGCTGGTATTCCAGCCGGTTGTCGAGAACGCTGTATTCCACGGTCTGGAGCCAAAAGAGGGCCCGGGTACCCTCAGCATCACCGCGTGGAGTGAGGATGGCAAAACCGTATTTTGTGTTGCCGATGACGGTGTCGGCATGGACGGGAGCACGCTGCGCCTGCTGAACAGCAACCTGCTGAACAGCACCGACAGCGAAATGTTTGGCATCGGGCTGCGCAATGTCAATGAGCGGCTGCGGCTGCACTACGGCAGCTCCTGCGGGCTGCAGGTGTTCAGCGAGCCTGGCCGCGGCACCCGTGTCATTCTGCGGATCGACGATCTCGGAGATGCACCGGACGAAGAATAAGACTGCTTGGCTGAACTGGAGTGCTGCAAGAAGGCGAAAGCTGCGGTGGGAGAAAGAGATCCAGGAAAGGGGGAACCGGCATTGCTGCGCATAGTAATTGTAGATGATGAGGTACTGATCCGCGAAGGCCTGGCCCGGATGATCAGCAAAGAGAGCAGCACCTTTTGTGTCATTGGCACCTATCCGGACGGCAAGCAGCTGCTGGATGAGCTGCCCGCCCTGCAGGTAGATGTTGTCATTACCGATATCCGCATGCCGCAGATCGACGGACTGGAGCTGATCAAACGGCTAAAGGCCGGGTATCCGCAGATCCGGACACTGCTGATGAGCGGGTTCACCGAATTTAATTATGCCAGGGAGGCGATCCGCAGCTCTGCTGTGGACTACCTGTTGAAGCCGATTAACAAGGAGCAGCTCTTTGAGGTGCTCCATTCGCTTGAGCAGGAGCGGAAGCTGCAGCGGGACAAGGAAGAACGCCAGCGCTCCGGCCTGCTGCTCTCGCTGCTGCAGATCGCAGAGCCCTCGGCTGCGCTGATCAGCGGCATTCTCCTGCCCCTTCCCTGTTTCACAGTCACTGTTGTGAAAGGCGGACGTCTGGAAGGAGCCATAGCCTATGCAGACCGCCTCCGGGAAGATCAGAGGATTATCTCTGATCTGCTTGAGGTTTATAAAGGGCTGCTGGCCTGGGTCCGCTATTCCCGGGAGCCGCTTACCCTTGCCGAGCGGCGGGAGCCAGCCAGTGAAGTCGGGATGGCTTGCCCGCAGCAGCGGCTCCACCTCGGGGTCAGCCGCTCTTATGACGATCCGGCACAGCTGCGGACCGCCTATCTCGAAGCCAAGCTAGCCTGCGATGCGGGAATCTATAACCCGCAGCCGCTGCATTATGCTACTATTGAGGAATTGAGGCCTGCCGGTCACGAAACCGCTGCCGATCCCTTCCTTCCGCTTCGGGAGCAGCTCATTCATGAGCTGCAGATTCTCAACATACCCGGAGTCCGGGAATGGATTCACAGGCTGTTCTGCACCTTCGAGGCACAACAGGCCGATCCGGAGCTTATTATCCGCTGCCTGCAGCAGGTGGAGGAAACGGTACGTAATGAGCTCAAGGAATTTGAGGCGGCCCACTGGCAGGAGAACCGTCCGAGACTGGAAGAGAGCATCCGGTCCTGCATGAGCCTCGGCGAGATTGAAGAACTGTTCACTTCCATTCTAATTGCTGTGCTGGATGATATTCGCACCCACCGGCTGGAGATGTCCGGTACGGCGGTCGAAACGGTGAAGCGCTGGGTATCTGCCCACTATAAGCAGCATGCGGATCTGAATATGCTGGCCGGAATGGTTTTTTTGACGCCAAGCTATTTAAGCAAGCTGTTCAAGCAGGAGACGGGACTGACCCTGACCGATTATGTCATTGAAATCCGCATCCGGACAGCCAAGCAGCTGCTGAAGAGCAGCCCGGATCTGAAGGTACACGAAATCGGCACCGAGGTCGGCTATCCTGATCCTGCCTACTTCAACAAGCTGTTCAAAAAAATCGTCGGCGTCACGCCGAATGAATACAAACGAATTTCCCACGTATAGGAGTCCTTGATTTGCAGCCACAGAATAACAATGATGAAATCCTGGTGTATGAAACTACAGAGTTATATGGGGAAAAAGGACGCTTCCGCGTCCTCCAGTTTTCCGGAGATGCTATCCAGGGAGCGCTTGATCTGGAGCAGCCGAAGCGGATTGTGTTTGAATACCCGCGGGCGATGATTCACTTGATGGAGTATAACCGGCCGCTATTTCAGGATGTCTTCCTGATCGGGCACGGGATAGGCACGATCGCCGGTTATTTTGCGGATAAACACTTCAAGGTGGCCGAGGTGAATGCGGAGGTCGTCCGTTACAGCCGGTCCCATTTCGGCTACACGCAGGACAACGTCATGACCGGCGACGGCCGCAGCCTGCTGGAGTCGGAACGGGACGGCCAGTACGATTACATTCTGCTGGACGCCTTTACCGCCTCCGGTACGCCGCAGCATCTGATCTCCCATGAGTTTTTCCGGCTGACCCGCTCCAAGCTCCATTCCGGCGGCTCCATCCTCATGAACCTGATGGGCAAAAGCGAAAACGACCGCCTGATGAACGCCATCCACACCACGCTCAGCGAACATTACCCCTATGTTGAAGCCTTCGCCCTGCCCGCAGAGGGCGCTGCGGATGTCCGCAACATCATCATGATGGGCAGCGGCCGCCCGATCACCTATCAGGCCCGCCACCTGGCCGGCTTCATCCCGGTCACCCTTGGCCAGGGGCATGTGATTTGGGACTGAGGGGCGGGCTGCAGGAGGAACGTTCAGGTGCCAGATCTGCCGGCTGGCCTCGTTGGGGAGTCCCAGACTAGCGGAACGTTTGCCTTTCATTTGTTCCTCCCGCTCACTTTCGGCGGAATCAGAGGCACTTTTGCCTTTGATTTGCCCATTCTGCTCACTTTCGGCAGAATCAGAGGCACTTTTGCCCTTGATTTGCCCATTCTGCCCACTTTCGGCGGAATCAGAGGCACTTTTGCCCTTGATTTGCCCATTCTGCCCACTTTCGGCAGAATCAGAGGCACTTTTGCTGTTAGTATAAATAGTGGACACTCGTTAAGAGAATGAGAGAAAATACAATTAACGAGGAGGTGTCCACATGAGTGGAACACGAAAAAGCTACAACGAGGAATTTAAACGACAGACGGTAAAGTATATCCAGGAGCAGACCAAGACGGTGGCGGAGTTAGCCCAGGAGCTGGATATCCCTGCAAAAACCATACATCAATGGTTAGGGAAATACCGGCAGTTCCAGAACGAACCCGTTTCCAGCCCAGAGCAAACGAGTGAGTTCAAACGGCAACTGGAGGAAAAAGATCAAACCATCGCTAGAATGGCAGAAGAGATGGAAATCCTAAAAAAAGCAGTGCACATCTTCAGCAATCCAAAGAACTAAGATTCCAGTTTATCGAAGATCATCGCTCCCGGTTCTGTGTGGAGAGGATGTGCAGCGTACTACAGGTGTCAAGGAGCGGCTATTACAAGTGGAGAACGGCCAAGCCAGGTCCGCAAGCAGCCCGAAAAGCGTTGCTATGCCAGCGGATTACTTATCATTTTCACGATACCCATGGTCGCTATGGCAGCCCTAAAATCACTATCCTCCTGCAGCGTGAAGGGCAAAAGGTCAGCGAACGTACCGTTGGAAAATACATGAGAGAACTCGGCCTGCGCTCCTGTGTCGCCAAGAAGTTTCGTGTGCATACGACCGATTCTAATCACGAGTTACCCATTGCACCGAACCTGCTAAATCAGCAATTTAAGACAAAAAAACCCAACAAGACCTGGGTTGCAGACATTACCTACATCCCCTGCCGTGAGGGACGGCTGTACCTGGCCAGCGTGCTCGACCTTTGCACCCGAGAAATCGTAGGCTGGAGGCTTGGCGATCGAATGACTACCGACCTCGTCTTAGATGCCCTGGACGACGCTCACAAGGCGAAACGCCCGAAGAAAGGCCTAATCCACCATTCCGATCGTGGCTCACAATACGCCTCCAAGGAGTACCGTGAGCGTTTGAAGAAGTACCGTATGAAAGCCAGTATGAGTCGTAAAGGTAACTGTTATGACAATGCCTGTATTGAATCTTTCCACAGCTTACTTAAGAAAGAGTTTGTGTACTGCACCCGATTCAAAACGAAGAAACAAGCCTATGACGCGATCTACCAGTACATTGAGTTTTTTTATAACCGCAAACGAATCCATGGTGCACTAGGCTATCTTTCGCCGGTTCAATTTGCAGCGAAATTTAAGCAGAAGGCAGCTTAATTCTTTTAAAGTTACGTCTACTTTCTTGACGGAGGTCCATTTTGCCCTTGATTTGCCCATTTTGCCCACTTTCGGCGGAATCAGAGGCACTTTTGCCCTTAATTTGCCCATTCTGCCCACTTTCGGCGGAATCAGAGGCACTTTTGCCCTTGATTTGCCCATTCTGCCCACTTTCGGCGGAATCAGAGGCACTTTTGCCCTTGATTCGCCCATTCCGCCCGCCATCGGCGGAATCGGAGGCACTTTACTTTACTCTTTCCACTCCTTCACCCTGCTGCCGCGCGCCCTTTCCTCCAGTTGCACCTTCACCCACGCCGAAACCAGAAAAATGACTCCCGGCCATCCGGGAGTCATTCCAAATCCAATCTTCTAACTCTAACTTTAATCCTATCCTCATAACCTTAATCCTAAGCTCTAAAACCAATCCCTAAACTAACTCTCCTTACCTCGCACTATCCCCGCAGCTGCGACAGAATCGACGGATCCTTGATCTTCGTGTCTTCCGCCAGCAGCATTACCTTGGACAGAATTTCCGCGGTCCGCGGGTCCTCGTCCAGGAACGGCAGGAATAGCCGGCCGCGGTGCTGGGAATGCACCGGAATGATATGCAGCGCGCCGCTAGCCTGCTTGTAGACCTGGCCGCTGCCCAGATGAACGGCATATTCGCCCAGCTTACCGTCAATCCGCGCGTAATTCCCGTCAAGACGCACATTCCCGATCTTCAGGAGACGCAGCGACTCATTGACAATGACGCGGCGCATTTCCACTGTGGTCAGGCTGGCTTCCGGATCTACTCCGCCAACATGGGCAACGCTGACCACCAGATCTACATCGCGCATTACTTCGGAGAAGATCAGCGGCGGCACCTGGTCCAGCGGGACATTTTTATACGTCTTGCGGTCGATGAATTCCACACTTTCCAGCGCCGGCGCTTCGGTATCCGCCGGTGAGAACCAGTCCGCCATAGCGTACAGCCGCACGATTAGATTGGCGGCATAATAAACCTTCTGCAGCCCTTCTTCGTAGCTGACTGTCCACTGGCGTTCGCGGAGCAGCGCAACAGTCTTGCGCGGCTGCACCTGATGGCCGGCATAACGCTGAGACACTGTCGCACTGGCCAGCTCATCCGCGTTCGGCAGGTACAGCTCACGGAATACCTGTTTGAACGGCTGTCTGATCTGCCGGTCGAACAGATCCTTCTGGTACGCGCTCCACTGCCCGCTGTTATAAAGATCCAGCGGATGCGCAATATACAGCTCCGCATCGGGAGCAATCACCGCTTCTTCTCCTGAAGGAGCAGCAAGCGTACCCGCATCCGGCTTAAAGTAGCCAAGCGCCGTCCCGCTGCGCAGGACCAGTGTCCGCAGCAGCGGTGCCAGCACCGGATTACAGCTTAGCGAGCTGATCTCCTGCAGTGTGAAGCTGCTGCCGGCTTCCATCGACCGCTCCAGCTCCACCCGGGCACGCCGGTACTGGCCGGTCAGCTCGCTGCGCGTTTCCCTCAGCGCTTCGATATACTCATGCTTCTTGAACCGGGTTGGCACGGACTTCAGCTGCTTGCCTTTACTTATGACTTCCAGCTCGCTTTGCCCCTGATCGTCGATGACCAGCCGGACGGAGGTGTCTTCATCCAGCATATGACGCTCGAAATAGGCGCCCAGCTCATCCAGCTTGCGGGCTTCAATATCCCACATCAGCCGGGTCACATCCGCATATCCTGCCGTACGGGCCAGATTGCCGAGGGCAATCCGGGCAGCCAGCCCTTCGCTGGCCCGGCGCTGTGCACCGAATGCTTTACTCTCGGCCAGGAAGCGCTGAATCAGCTCATACCGCTCCCGGACATCCTGATCCCGGTCTTCGCCGAGCGGAATCAGGCTATAGCTCAGCAGGTGATCCTTATTCCGCTTTTCGGTAACCGACGTCTTCATATCCGTGAGCTTCAGCTTGCCGAGTGCGGCATCGGCGAACAGCTGGGACCGGCGGTGATTGGAGCCGGCTGAGATATATTTGGCGCAATCGTAGAGCAGCGCAAAGCGCCTTTCCCCAAGTGTGTTATAAGCCGACAGGAACCAGTTTCCGTCAAAAGCCCCATCATTAAAGTCCTGCGGCGTAATTGGCGAATAATGGGCGACCACCGTTTCCTTTTCAGCCGAGAAGCTTTCATTAATATGAGCATGGAAGTACCAGGCAGCACTGCGCAGCCCCTCCCAGCCGAGATGCTCAGCCACAAGCTCAAGCCACTGCGGGGCATACATCGCCGCTTCCAGCAGCCTTTTTTCCGAAATATCGCCCTCTTTCAGCATCTTGCCCAGCATCGCCGTATCTTCACCTTCACGCGGATGGCAATTTTTCAGTAAATGGCTGAAGGTTTCCTTCTTGGTGATACTCCGCCCGTAGCCGTAAATATAACCGCGGACAAAGGTTTCCTTGTCGAGCCCATCCAGAATCCGGATAAAATACTCCATGCCTTCTATGCGCTGCAATCCCATTACGAGCGGTGTCACTTCAGTCGGCAGGTCACCGCGGGCCAGCTCAATCTCCATCAGTCGGTCAATCAGCCGGCTGCGGAGCGCCGTAATTTTAACACTGTCCTCGATCCAGGCCGTATTCCGGTGGGTGGACGTCAGATTCTGCATATGCTGCACATTACTCTGGCCGGTAAGCAGCTCCTTGTAAAGCTCGTTCTCGCCGATCCAGTCTGCTTCAAACGCCCGCAGATAATCATCAAGCGACAACTTGCCGTTCCACCAGTTCTGCGCCGGCGGCGTTATCTTGTCGAATGTATACAGGGTGCGGAACATTTCCTTAAAATCCTCCTGATCCGCCACTCTGCCCCTGATCATCAGCAGCCAGGGCTCGGCCAGGACATTCAGCAGCGGAGCTTCGCTTGCCATTCTTTCCTCCGGCATCGCAGCCAGCAGCGCATTCAGTGCCCGGTCAACGATCCTGAAGACCTCTTTCTTGGCACTGTCGGCAAAAAAGGCACGAATCAGCGTGTCCACATGCTGGCCGTATTTCAGTTTCTTCAGCAGCCGGTCCACTTCACTGATCCGCTGCAGCGGATAAACGGAGGCGGCAAATTCACCTCTCCAGCCGTCCAGCAGCTTATGCTTCCTTAACTCGTTGTAATCCATATTATTGCTGTAAAACCCGTGATAATCATTCAGCGTCTTGTTCAGATCCTCCAGCTGCAGATAGAAGTGGAGCTCCAGCAGACGCATGGCATCCCAGCCCTGTTCCTTTAAATAAGCAGACCAGACCTCATGCAGCGGATACTGCTCCAGCTGCGATGCGTTCTCTTCCTGCTCCCACAGGCTGTTCCATTTCAACGGCTGCAGTACAGTTCCGAGCAGCAGCGTTTCCTTCCGGTCCGAATAATCCTCATGCTCGTATTCCGTATCTCTATGCTCATGAATCAGCTGATCCAGCCCCTGCAGAAAAGCTTCTATCTCCTCAAGGCTGCTGCCGAATACTTCATCCCACGTAAAATCACCCGGCTGCGGCCCTTGAGTCAGCCATTCTTCGGTTTCAGCAGGATTAAACAAGCTGAACCCGTTCGCTGCCGTATATTCATTCCGGCGTTCCAGCTTGGCCAGCAGCTCCCGTTCCTTAGCCGACGGGCTGTCCATCGCCTCAATCAGCGGCTTCACCTGCTCTACAATGGCATTGCGCTGCTCATCCTCGAACAGCACGGTAGCCATCTCCAGCCCGGCCAGCCGCTGCAGGCTGTTCTTCTCCTGCAGCAGCCGTGCAACAGATTCCTGCAGCGAGGAATCCGGCTGGCTGAGCAGCAGCAGTGTTACGCTCTGGCGCAGTGAGCCGGTCTTCAGCTTCAGTAATCCCTCTGCCAGCAGCAGCTCCTGCGGAGTGAGCGTTAATTCCATTGCTTCGCTCAGCGCCAGCTCCCGGTTCTTCATGCTCTTATCAGAGAGGCTAGCGAACAGGAACTCCCGCTGGGCTTCCCTTAACGGATGCTCCAGGAAGCAGGATAGCAGCTCGCTGCGCAGATCACTGCTTAGCTGATCCTTCAGCTCAATGACTTCGTTAATCCAATCCTTGTCCATATCATAAGCAATCAGATAGAGCATTTTGCGGACAGGAAGGTCAGAGGTGTAGTTCACCTGGATGAACTCCAGTACCTTGGACGGCCCTGCTATTTCACGGCGGGACGGGTTCAGGAGCATTGCCTTAAGCAGAGCAAAATCCCGTCTGCGCTCCTCCTTGTCCTCCAGCTGCGGACTGCGGTCAAGGCTGATTTTGGGTTCATTCTTTTCCGGCCTCCACAGCCGGTTATAGCCGTAGCAGTAATTTAGCAGAACCCAGAATTGCAGCTCATTGTCCTGCTCCTGCAGGTTTTCCCTGGCAAGCTGCAGCCGCAGCTCCTTCTCCTGGCTGTTAGCCAGCAGGTACTGGGCGATAATCTTCTGGTATATCTGGCCGGTTGCCATCAGTTCCTTAATTCTTTCGTACAGCCCTGCTTCCTCATGCACCGCTGTTGCCCACAGACTGATATACACACGGTTTGCGTTAGCCTCTGACAGCCACTGCTCCCGCAGCTTTTCATCCTGCAAGGCCTGATAAGCATCTTCGATCAAGCCTTTGGCCACCCGCTGGTTCTGCGCCTCAAGCCCCATGCCCGTCCAGACGCCAAGTGCCCGTACTACAGAGCTGTAGCGGATAAAATCATTCTCAATAATAACCTGCAGCATGTACAGATTGTTCGCCAGTGTCCCTTCATCCATCCGTTCAACCAGGGACTGGCGCAGGCCTTCCTGCAGACGGGCGGCAATCAGCAGCTCACCCATCATGGCTGCTGCCTCCTGCCGGTGACTCATGAATACGCCCTTGATAATCTCGTAGCTCAGCAGAGCCCCCTGATTATCCCCGTAGACGATGTCCCGGATGATCTCCAGCATATCGCCGTCCGGGCGGTCCAGCTCATACGCGATGGCATCGCTCAGCACTAGGGAAATCCGGTGCTTCCGGCTATAATCTGCACCCAGAACCTCAACATTCTGCATATATGAGCTGAGCGGCAGCCCTTCCCGGTCCATCAGAATGAGTGAGCCCATTTTGCTGAGAATTGTGGTTACGTGAAGCTCAGGATTACCCGACCGGAACGGCCTGCGGGCATAACCTTTGCTGTAGGGATACTCCGTACAGTGTTCTACGATATATTGCATAACATCAGCCGTGTATGGACTGAACAATTTCCGGACCGCTCTAACCAGCGGCTCAAATAATGACTGCTGTGCGTCACCGGCAAGCTTTTTAAGCACATTCAAGCATTCCCGGCACTCCTCTTCTTCCCCGCCTATGTACTGTATTTTGCTTATCCTGATAATGAGCGAAGCCAGCCCGGATGTTTCAGCATCCATTTTCTGCGCCTTCGCCTGCAGCTCGGCATACCACTGCTTCTCCCGCTCTTCCGCGTTCAACATTCCCATGATTCCGCCTCCTTTTTTACCATAGACTTCCCGCCAGCATGGTGAACCGGATGAATACGAGCTCATCCCCCTCATTCAGCACCAGCGGCTCCTGCAGCCGCTCACATGCTTCCTCATGCAAAAATACCTTATACAGCCCGTCCTCAAACGCCAGCAGCGCAGCCTCCACCGCTTTGTCCAGGTCAGGCAGATTGTCGTTATAAACCGTTCCGAAGCCGATTTTACCGCTGACTCTCTGGTTGTTAATGGCATTCCCCGTCAAAAAAGGAATCAGCTCGCCGCGCCCCTGCTTATCAGTAAGCTCCTTCACCTGTAAAGCCACAACGGCAGTGATCAGCTCCTCCAGATTGCCCGGGGTCTGCTCAAGGACCCATTCACGGCGTCCCAGCACCGGCTTACGTTTTCCCACGCTTTTCACTGTGACATACAGCAGCATACGCATCTCTCCCCTGTTCGTAAGCAGCAGCTCCGCTAAGCAGAGCATTTCAATTCATTACCCAAATTACACCAGTCCTACCCAGAAAAGCTCAGGCAACTAAACGGCTGTCCTGTTCATTTCCGGAACACTTGTTCCGGTTTATCCATCCTCTGCAGAATACCTTAATCTGTGGCCGCTTGCCATAGTGCTGCGGTTGGAATTGTCCGGCCGGTATGACCCAAATGACCCGGTTTGCCTGCCCGCTCCTGCTCCACGGCGGAGTTCTGCGGCATTCTCCCTTTTATCTGCATTTTTTGTTAAAATAGAAAGGTCGGCGCATTCTTCACCTTATAAGCGCCAGTCAACGAAAACGGAGGCATTACCTGTGGATTATATTATTCTGGACATCGAATTCAACGGCCGCAAATTTGCCAGCGAGCATCCTATGGAGGTCATTGAAATCGGAGCCGTCCGGTTAGACGCTTCGCTGCAGTTTAAGGATGAGTTCACGGCCTTAATCAAACCTATATATTTCTCTACCCTCAATTCATTCATTAAGAAAAAAACCGGTATCCCGCAAGAGGATATCGACGTTGCCGCCCGTTTTCCCAAAGTCATTACCGCCTTCCGGAGCTGGCTTGACCAGAGCCCTGACGGCGTGCTGCTGCTGACCTGGGGCGGCGAGGATATGAAGCGTATCATCCAGGACGTGCGCATGCACAAAATGGACGAGTCCTACTGGATGGAAGCCACTTACTTCGATCTGCTGAAAGGGCTGCTGCGCGCCCGCGGTCTCACCAACGATATCAGCGTGGAAGGCGCGATGGCGCTCCTTGGACTTGAGCCTTCCGGCTCAGCCCACCGGGCGCTTGATGATGCGCGGATGACGGCGGAGATTTTCTGTGCAGTCTTTGAGGAGCTGGACTTTTCGCGGTCCCAGCATTTCGTGGACACCTTCTCCAATGCCAGAGAACGTAAAACGGTCAAAATCGCCATCAAAGCGATGACCTCGCAAAAAATCGTGCCTACCTGGGAGCTGGTAGCCGAGCATTACTTCAAAAGCGAGGGTGCTTTAGCTGATCCGCGTAAGGCAGCGGAGCTGCAGGCTTATTTTGAAGCCCAGCTCGGCAAAAAATAATAAGGCTGTCACCGGCTTCGGCAATTTTCCATAGGGCTTCCTGTGGGAGATTGCCGCTTTTTTGTTTCTTTTTAATGCAGCAGGATACAATAAAAATAGCGTTTGACATTGCCGTTACGTCAAGGTGTACAGTTGGTTTTGTAAGCAGGAATGCACAGGCATCCGAAAGAACGATCATGGAGGTGGCTTACATGGAATATACCGTGCAGAAGCTGGGGGCGATGGCGGGAATCAGCACGCGGACGCTGCGTTATTACGATGAGTTTGGTCTTCTGAAGCCGGCGAGAATCAATTCCTCGGGATACCGCATTTACAGCCAGGCTGAGGTTGATCTGCTGCAGCAGATTCTCTTTTACCGCGAGCTCGGTCTGACACTGGAAGCAATCCGCGACATCGTGACCTCCCCATCCTTTGATAGCGCCCATGCGCTGCGCGAACACCATGAGAAGCTGCTTCAGCGCCGCAAACAGCTGGATGAGCTGATCGCAAACGTCGAACACACACTGGCTGAGTCCGAAGGGAGAATCACAATGAGCAATGAACAGAAATTCACGGGCTTTAAGCAGAAGCTGATTGAGGATAACGAGCAGAAATACGGACAGGAGATTCGTGAGAAATACGGCGAGAAGGCAGTGGAGAAGTCGAACCGTATGGTCAATAAGTTGACGGAGGAGCAGTATGCCGCCCTTCAGCAGCTGGAGGCCGACATGTTCGCCGCACTTGAGCAGGCGATGGAGGAAGGTGATTCTGCCAGTACGCTTGCGCAAAAAGCTGCCGATCTGCACCGTCAGTGGCTCAGCTTCTACTGGGATACCTATACCAAAGAAGCCCATGCCGGAGTCGCGCAAATGTATGTGGATGATGAGCGCTTCACCGCCTATTATGACAAGCGCCGTCCCGGTCTGGCCGCCTTCCTGCGGGATGCAGTCCATGTCTATACAGGGGCGAAGCAGTAGGATACACGCATAAGAGAGGCAGCCGGTTTCCGGCTGCCTCTCTTATGCTAATTTAATTATCATATCCATCGTTATCGTCATCATCGTCACCGGAATCCACATCCGTGTACAGCACCTTGCCTGTGTAGGCATCAACGCCGACTTCAGTTGAAATCCGTCCGTTTCTGATCTCCACCTCATAGACAGCCGTTCCGTCATCCCGGTCAAGGTCTACATCGGTTACTTTACCCTTTATTGCCGCATTTGCCGCTGCTGCTGCCTTGGCTGCGGTAATCAGCTTGGCGTCCGATGCTGCTCCGGCTGATGTGTAGCTATAGTCGTCATCATCGTTGTCGGCTTCTTTCCGCACACTCACAACCTTACCGGTATAAGCATCGACCCGGACATCGACCTCCTGGTTTTTCTGTTGAATATCGATGTCGTAATAAGTGCTGCTCAGCTTCTTCTCCAGCTCAATGCTCTCCACCTGACCCGGTGCTGATTTCAGGGCAATCTCTTCGGCTTTGGCCACACCGATCAGCGTCTTGCTCTGACTCTGCTGCACCGTTGCTGCTGCGTCCGCGGTTCCGCTCCGGAACTCGCTGATGCCGTAGGCACCTCCGAGAATAATCGCCGCCGCTGCTACACTGCTTAGTAACTGTTTTTTCATCATTGCCGCCTCCTAAGTTCAATCTGTCCTGCTCATGTATTTAATATAAGGCTTCAACATGAGAGAACCGCGGCAGCAAGATTAGAATTCGATGAGAAATATTTCTTATCATCCGTTATCATCATCCGGCTCTTCCCAGGTCACAGAGCGGATATTTCCCGATATCGCATCAACCTGTACTACAGCCTCACGGTCGTCAGGGGTATTAACCTCCACCAGATAAAAGGCTCCAGACTCGTTGATGCCGGTGTCCACATCATCTGCCACCCCCGGCACCTCCTGCAGCGCCAGTCTTATAGCCTCCGCTTCGGACACTACACGCTGCGGCGGAGATGGCGACGGTGCAGCGGGAGAAGCTGAAGCAGCTCCTGCCGATGGAACTGCTGACACCGCTGGAGTAGGCTGCGGCTCTGGTGTAGAAACAGCCTGCAGCTGTTTTATGGAGATGATCTCACCTGTAATCCCGTCCAGCTTCAGCTCATACAGTCCCTGCGCGGTTTGCAGCTCGGCGACATAGCCGCCCGCTTCCTGGTTTAGCTTCTGTATCGTTCCGGGATACTCCTGCAGCAGTTTCTGTTCTGCCGCCTCCCTGCCAAGCAGCTGCCCGGAATCGCCCCTGAAAAGCTGCCAGCAGGCAGCTGCCAGCAGCAGTACAGCAATCACTATAAGGCTTGTCCTGTACAGCCTGCGTTTGTTCATTTGTTGTCTGCTCATGGTTTTCTCCTGCTCTCAGCGGCAATCCGGATAGTAACCGAGGTTCCCCGGCCGGGAGCACTGTCCATGGACAGCTCCGCACCGATGGCCCCGGCTATCTCGGCAGCAAGCGACAGACCCAGGCCTGCCCCGCCGCCCTGACGGCTTCTTGCCGTATCCACCCGGTAAAAGCGGTCAAATATTTTGGGCAGCTCCTCCGGCGGAATCCCGATCCCCCGGTCCGTAATCACTATAGTGCTCTCCCGGCCGGCAGCTTCAAGACTGATTGTAATGGCTTCATCGCTGTATTTACGGGCATTATCCAGGAAAATAAACAGCAGCTGCCGCAGCTTGGCTTCATCCGTGTACCCTTGGACAGTTCCCTGTGAGCGGACCAGCACGTCCCTGCCATACGCATTGTAAAAGGCTTTGGCCGATGCCTGCACCAGCTCCCCCAGATCCATTGGCTTCATGGAGAGTACCCACTGCTCCTGATGCTTCGCCAGCAGCAGCAGCTGCTCCGTCAGCTCCTTCATCCGGATGGCTTCGGAGTGAATGGCCTCAACCGATTCATGAAACAGCTCCGGGTGAGCCAATCCCCTGCGCTTCAGCAGACTTGCATAACTCTCTATAACGGTAAGCGGCGTACGCAGCTCATGTGAGGCATCGGACACAAACTTTTCCTGCTTGAGATAATTGCTTTCCAGGAGGTCAATCATCCCGTTGAAGGTATGCCCCATCTCCACCAGTTCATCCTTGGCCTCGTCCTGCAGCGTCAGCCGGCGGAATTTCCCGCTGTCCTTTATCTCCCGCATCGTGGCGGTCATTTGGACAATCGGGCGCATAATTAGCCCGGACAGCAGCCGGCTGGAGAGGAGCAGCGGAATCAGGGCCACAGCAGTAGCTCCGGCAAGTACAATCCGCAGCACCCTAAGTGTACTCATCGTGCTCTCCAGGCTTTTTGTCATCTGCACACTCATTACCGTTCCGTCGGTCCAGATTACCGGAACGGTTACAAAAGCGTAAGAATGCCCGGCTGACTTGATCAGGCTGGTCTGCCGCTCCTGATGATATTCCGGCTTCAGCCGGCTAAGCTCCTGCTCCGACGCCGAGGTTACAGGAGCAGGGCCGCTCCCGCCCTCGGCCACCAGCCGCAGCATCCCCTCAACCGGGACATAAGCCCGGAGAAGCTCGGCCGGCTGAACCTCGCCGGCCGTTCTGCGCATATCGGCGGCGATTTTAGCTGTCTCGGCCGCTGCCTGATCCAGTTCATTGTCGGTCAGCAGCCGGCTGAACACCGCGTAGATGAACAGGTTGATGATTACGAGAAGCACGGCGAATAGCACGCTCGAGTAGAGGTAGATTTTGGTGCGCAGCTTCATGGGGTATCCTTCAATACGTAACCGATGCCCCGTACCGTATGAATCAGTTCGTTCTCGTTCTCCAGAGTAATCTTTTTTCGGACATAGCGGATATAGACATCCACCACATTGGTATCACCGTAATAATCATAGCCCCATACGGCTGACATCATCTGCTCCCTGTTCAGTACCTGGCGCTTATTCTTCAGCAGGTAGACGAGCAGGTCGAACTCCCGGGGAGTCAGCTCAATGCTCCGGCCTGCGCGAATCACCTCCCGGGTGGTTTCGTTCAGCTCCAGATCCTCTGCCCGCAGCCAGGCGTCCGTCTTTGTATCTGCTTCAGCTGTCCGGCGGCTGTCCGCAAGTCTCAGTGCAGCGCGTACACGCGCCAGCACCTCCTCAATCTGAAAAGGCTTTGTAATATAATCATTTGCGCCCAGGTCAAGGCCGGACACCTTATCCTCGACTGAGCTTTTGGCGGTCAGCAGCAAAACAGGAGTATAGGCATCGCTCACACGGATACGCCGCAGCAGCTCAATTCCGCTGAAGCCGGGCAGCATCACATCCAGCAGCAGCAGCTGGGGCTGCTCTTCCTGATACAATTCGAGCCCGCGCGGGCCGCTGCCGGCGATAGCTACACGATATCCTTCGCACTCCAGCTCAATTTGCAGCAGGCGGGCGATTTTTTCCTCATCCTCAACGACCAGAATGGATTCCGTCACGGGGTTCCTTCCTTTCATGTATGTCTGCCTACATTGTAGGATATCTGCAGGTACAGATTCAAACCGTCCGGTCAAAATAGCATTCCACCGAATCTTCAATCAGCCACTATTCCCTTTAGATTAGCTTTTTCAACATAAAAAGCGCCCCCGACATTGTCCGGAACGCCTCTCTAGAAAGTACCTATACTTATACTGCCTACAAGCTCTTATGCAGCAGCTCCAGCACCTTGCGCAGCTCAGCAGCCGCCACCTGCCCCGGGGCCGACGGCTTATGTGCCGCACCGAAGGTCAGCGCCGATCCAAAAATCTCCCCGGCCAGCCGGCTGACCACGCCCTCCCCGCCCATCGACATCGTAATAATCGGACGGTCTGCGTACAGCTCCTGCATTTTGTTAGTAGCCGCCAGCAGGGTCAGCACATCGCCCGGACTGCCCGGCATAACCGCGATCTTCGGCAGGTCGCCGCCCAGCTCCTGCGCTCTGCGCAGCCGGGATACAATTTCCTCTTCGGATGGCGTTCCCGCGAAATCGTGGTTGGACACAATAACGAACACGCCGCAGGCATGCGCCGCTGCGATCAATTCCCGGACCTTCGGCTCCTCACCCGACAGCTCCACATCAATAATATCAACCCACCCGCTCTCGGCGGCAGCCTTATTGAGCTGTACGTAATACTCCGCAGAGATCTCCTTTTCTCCGCCCTCTCTGGCACTGCGGAATGTAAAGATCAGCGGAATATCCGGCAGAATGCCCTGAATCACTTCCAGTGCAGCCTGAACCGCAGCAATATCTTCGACTCCTTCAAAAAAATCACTGCGCCACTCCACCACATCCGGCGCCAGCCCCTTCAGCGCCTCTGCCTCTGCCTCAAGCTCCAGCAGCGTTGTACTGACCAGAGGTACGCATATTTTGGGCATGCCTTCGCCTAATGTTACATTTTTTACGGTTACTGTGCCGCTCATCTATCTTCAACCCCCTATGTATCTGGATTTGCTTAATCTCATTAAGCTTCTGCGGCTTCCTTAAGGAACTGCTCCACCTCTGCCAGCTTCGGCAAAGAAGGTATAGCCCCCTGTCTGCCGACTGCCAGCGCACCAACCGCATTGGCGAACCGGACGGCTTCCGCCGTCGTCTTCCCGGAAGTCAGCTGATAAGCCAGCGCCCCGTTAAAAGAATCCCCCGCAGCCACCGTATCCACAGCCTTCACCGGAAACCCTGGAACATGCATGCTGCCGGTTTCATTTACAATCAGCGCCCCTTTTGAGCCGAGGGTAATGACGACGTTTTGCACACCCTTTTGCAGCAAAATACGTGCCGCCTGCTCTGCCGACTCTGTGCTGCTTACTTCAACGCCGGAGAGAACACCCGCCTCAGTCTCATTTGGAGTGAGGTAAGTGACATGACTCAGCATTTCATTGCTCAGCTCACGCGCAGGCGCCGGATTGAGAATCACCGGGATCTGATGGCGGCCGGCGATCCGCGCTGCCTCTGCACACATCGCCAGATCTGTCTCGAGCTGCATAACAATTATATCCGCACCGGCAATAACGGTCTCCAGTGCTTGAATATCCTCCACACCAAGCTCAAGATTAGCGCCCGGCACCACGATAATCCGGTTTTCGCCCTCACCGTCAACGACGATTGAAGCAACTCCTGTGCCCCGATTCGCACTTTGTGCAAGATGCTCCGTATCAATGCCTTCCCCGCGCATAATCTCCAGCAGCTCATTGCCGAACCCGTCCTGCCCGACGCTGCCGATCATCACTACCTCAGCCCCAAGCCGCGCTGCCGCTACTGCCTGATTGGCCCCTTTTCCGCCGGGAGATAAGGCAAAATCCTGTCCAAACAACGTTTCTCCAGCCTCCGGCGCACGTTTTGTCCGCACAACCATATCCATATTCAAGCTTCCAATCACAACTATACTCAAGCTTTGACACCACCACTAATTTTTTTATACTGCTTTACGTTCCAGTTCCGGGTACAGCTTGGCCCTCTAAGCGTAATGCTTCACCCTCAATGCAAAATTGATCTTCTCTATATCTTATGGCCTTAAGCCATGTTAATCAAACTATTCTGCATGCTTATGCACATTCCTCATTACCGAGCCTATTTTCATTCATGACTTTAATGGTTTATCCCGTGAATCCTTCACGAAATCTTCGTTGTGCTTTTTACAGGTAAATGTGCTAGAATAAGTGTGCAATCGCTTCCAGAGAAGTTTTTGCCTTTTTGAGCAAACGTTTGCACCTTAGATGTAGCCTGCAGCAGCACCTGATTTTAATCCAATTCGTATTTAGGAGGCTTATCAAGTGAACCAGAACAAATTACCGTCTGTCGCTTATTTCAGCATGGAGTATGGCCTGCATTCCGACTTCAAAATGTACGCCGGCGGCTTAGGCATTCTTGCTGGAGATTACATCAAAGGTGCAAAGGACATCGGTGCCCCCATCATCCCCATCGGGCTGAAATGGAAGCAGGGCTATACGGATCAAAAGATCGATAACAACGGCAACCCTTATGACTCATACCACAACTATGTTTACGATTTCCTTGAAGATACAGGCGTTAAGGTAACTGTAAAAGTTAGAAAAACCGATGTGGTCTGCAAAGTATGGAAAACAGATAAATTCGGCAATAACCCCCTCTACCTGCTCGATACGGACATTCCGGAGAATAGTGATGCCTGGATTACCGGCCAGCTGTACGGCTGGTTCGGTGAAGAACGGATTGCCCAGGAGATCGTGCTTGGAATCGGCGGGGTAAAAGCAATGCGTGCGCTGGAGATTCCAATCGACGTCTACCATTTCAATGAAGGCCATGCGGCCCTGGCAGCCGTTGAGCTGATCCGCGAAAAGATGTCCGGCGGCAGCACCTTTGAAGAGGCCTGGAAGGCTACGCGCGAAGAAGTGGTATTTACCACCCATACTCCGATAAAAGAAGGCAATGAAACCCATCCGCTCGACCGTCTGGAGTACATGGGTGCCTTTAACGGCCTGACCCGTGCGCAGATGGAGCGGATCGGCGGCGAGCCGTTCAACATGACTGTAGCAGGTCTGCGCCTGTCCCGGATTTCCAACGGCGTGGCCCAGCTGCATGCCGATACTGCCAATAAAATGTGGAAGGAAGTTGCCGGCAGATCGCAGATCATCGGCATTACCAATGCGATTCATACCCCAACCTGGGTGGACGAGCGGATTACGCGTGCTTTTGAGGAAGACGGCGACCTGTGGACAACACATAAGGAGATCAAGAATGAGCTGATCGGCTTTATCGAGGAGCGTTCCGGCATCGCGTTGAATCCCGACAATCTGCTAATTGGCTTCTCCCGCCGCGCGGCTCCATACAAGCGCAGTGACCTGATTTTTTCCCAGCCGGAGATCATTGAGCCTTACCTGAAGGACGGCAAAATCCAGATCGTCTTCTCCGGCAAAGCCCATCCGCTGGATGACAACGGCAAAATGATCGTTAGTAATCTCGTCGCCATGATGAAAAAATATCCGAAGAGCGTAGTTTTCCTGGAAAACTACGATATGACCATCGGCGCACAGCTGACCCGCGGCTCCGACATCTGGCTGAACAACCCACGCCGTCCGCTGGAAGCGAGCGGCACCTCCGGTATGAAAGCTGCGATGAACGGCGTGCTGAACTGCTCCATCCTCGACGGCTGGTGGCCGGAAGCCTGCATTGACGGGGAGAACGGCTGGCAGATTGGGGAAGGCTTCGAGACTACTGACTTTGCCGTGCTTGATAAGCATGACAGTGACGCGCTGTATGATACACTGCTGAACCGTGTGCTGCCTACCTTCTATGATGACCACGCAAAGTGGGTTGAAATGATGCGCAAGAGCATCGAGACCACCCGCACCGAGTTCGCCACCAAACGGATGCTGGATGAGTATTACAGCAGAATGTATATTAGGGAGTAGCCTGTCAGGCTCTCCCTGCATTATGGTGTAACATTATTAAGCTCCTGTCTGCTTCCCGCGGACGGGGGCTTTTTTTATGAAGGACAGATCAACATAACTGCACTTTATACAACTAAAACCAGTCTGGGAACGATCAATAGCGATATAAGTGTACTTTGTGCAGCTATAATGAGCAGATATGCGTAAACCAGCCTATTTCCGGGATTTTAACTGCACGAACTGCAGTTAAATGGTTTTCACGAAGAAAAACAGCCATTTTAGTTGTACAGAGTGCAGTTATACCATAATTCCCCTCCCCTTCATCTAATCAGAACATTTAATCAGAACAATCAATACATACAATTCACTAATTCACTTCAGCACATTTCAATACACTTCAATTCACTCCAATTCACTTCAATTCACTCCAATTCACTTCAATTCACTTCAATTCGCTCAATCCGCCTCTCGCCGACTCCTCCCGTTTACCCTTTTCTTTAGCCAACATCACCCCGCCCCTGTCTTTCACCAGCAGCCTGGCTCAGCTCATATTCAACGCTCTTTCCGCATATTGTTAATTATAATTATTATAAAAAAAGATTGATTTCTCTAAAATTTTTGTTAATATAGAACTTATACTAAATCTAAAATCAAATCCTATACCGAGGTGATTGTATTCATGAGTCAGAGCAATAATAAACTAACCACAAGCTGGGGCGCACCCGTCGGCGACAACCAGAATTCAATGACAGCAGGCTCACGCGGACCTACTTTGCTGCAGGATGTTCATCTGCTGGAGAAGCTGGCCCATTTTAACAGAGAACGTGTTCCTGAACGGGTTGTTCATGCCAAGGGAGCTGGAGCTCATGGATATTTTGAGGTTACACAGGATTTGTCCCAATATACCAAAGCAGCCTTTTTATCTGAGGTAGGCAAGCGCACCCCAATGTTCATCCGTTTCTCGACTGTAGCAGGTGAGCTTGGTTCTGCCGATACTGTGCGTGATCCGCGCGGTTTTGCCGTTAAATTTTATACAGAGGAAGGCAATTATGATCTGGTCGGCAATAACACTCCGGTCTTCTTCATCCGCGATGCCATTAAGTTTCCGGACTTCATTCATACGCAGAAGCGCCATCCGCAGACTCACCTGAAGAACCCGAACGCGGTTTGGGATTTCTGGTCTTTATCGCCTGAATCGCTGCACCAGGTTACGATCCTGATGTCCGACCGCGGCATACCGGCAACTCTCCGTCATATGCACGGGTTCGGAAGCCATACTTTCAAGTGGGTTAATGCTGAGGGTAAAGCTGTGTGGGTGAAATATCATTTTAAAACAGAACAGGGCGTTAAAAATCTGGATGTCAAACTGGCGGCACAGCTGGCCGGAGAGAACCCGGATTACCATACAGAGGATTTGTTTAATGCGATCGATAAAGGAGATTTCCCGGCCTGGAAACTTTGTGTGCAGATAATGCCAGAAGAGGATGCCGATACGTACCGGTTCGACCCGTTCGATGTAACGAAGGTCTGGTCACAAAAAGATTACCCGCTGATCGAAGTCGGCCGCATGGTGCTGGACCGTAACCCGGAGAACTATTTTGCCGAGGTTGAGCAGGCTACCTTCTCTCCAGGTTCGTTCGTACCCGGCATTGAAGCTTCCCCCGACAAAATGCTCCAGGGCCGTCTGTTCGCTTACGCCGACGCCCACCGCTACCGGGTAGGAGCTAACCACAATCAGCTGCCAATTAACCGTCCGGTTGCCGAAGTGAACAATAACCAGCGTGACGGCGCAATGAACGCTACCCGCAATGGCGGCGGTTCTGTGTACTATGAGCCTAACAGCTTTGGCGGAGCCAAAGAGTCACCACAGGATAAGCCGGCTCCGTTCCATGTTTCCGGCCAGGCTGACAGTGTTGCTTACGATCATAATGATCACTACACCCAAGCCGGTGATCTGTACCGTCTGCTGAGTGAGGAGGAGCGCGCCCGTCTTGTGGAGAACATCGTTGGTGCTATGACACCGGTAGAATACAACGAGATCAAAATCCGCCAGATCGGGCACTTCTACAAAGCAGATCCTGAATTCGGTCAGCGTATTGCCGCCGGCCTCGGATTGCCTGCTCCAGCTGATGCTGCGCAGGCCGAATAATTATTTTCTCAAATATGTAAATTAGCTTATAAGGCACAACTCCCTGATGCTATCTGATTCGGGCAGTTGTGCTTTTTTTCTACTGATACATTTTGATCCACCGCTCCAGCTTCTGCTTCATCTCCAGTCTGGCGGACGCCGGCTCCAGAATTTCCGCATCCGGACCGTACTGCAGAATCCATTTCATAAATTCCTTGGCGTTATTGACGGTCACTTCAAACAGCAGGCTGCCGCCCGGCTCATCGCTCATCCGCGGATGCACGAACAGCTCCTCCTCCTTAATATATCGTGCCACTTCCGGGGAAAAGCGTACCTTAAACCTGATATTTTTACTGCCGCGGTCGATGGACCATGTATTTTTAAGATAATGCTTGATGTTGAACCCGTTTTTGGTAAAAGCGCCCCCCGTAGCCTCCACCTGCTGAAACCGGCTGATCCGGAAGGTACGGATATCCTGCTTGAGATGACAGTACCCGATCAGATAAAAGCGCTGGTCACGCGGAACCAGATAATACGGATCGATCTCACGTTCCGTTATAGCATTGCGCCCCTGTGAATGATAAATCGCCCGGATGCTCTGCTGCTCCAGAATCGCTCCTATAATCGGCTGCAGAAAATTAGGGCTCTCTTTCCGGTACGCCGGCGTGCCCATTTGAATAATACCGGCAATGTTCTCAAGCACTCCATTTAGTTTCGACTTCTCCTTCAGATGCGTCCCCATTACTTTGTCGTAGGCGGTGTGAAAGCCCGGAGGGATTTTGTCCTCATGCAGCACCGACGGCAGCAGTGAAAAGGCCAGTGCTTCCTGTTCCGAGAAATCAAGCGGATATTGAAAAAAATTCCCCAGGAACCTGTACCCGGTCCCTCTCCCCTCATTCGCAACCGGCGCAAAATGGCTGATCACATCCAGATCCCTGTAAATTGTCCTGATGTTCACATCACATCTGAATGCCAAGTCTGCTGCTGTGATCCCGGGGTTAGACTGAATGGCGTTAATGATTTTGAAAATCCGTATGACTTTGTCCGTCATTGCTGTGCTCCTTGATTAGTGAGGATAATGATGTAAAGGATAATGATGTAAGTA